>NZ_QKRX01000018.1 GCF_003284585.1 Nitrincola tibetensis | reverse complement strand
TGATTGGTATTAAGTGCGTGATTTACACGCGTGAATATATAACTGAAGAGCCGGATGCGGTAGTTCCGCACGTCCGGATCTGTGTGGGGGCGGCTCAGTAATGGGTCGTTCTACCATGATTATTTTTTTAAGGATAGTTAAGTGGTAAAGGTCGCCATTATTTTTCACTCAGCATCAGGCACAACAAAAAAGCTTGCTGAAGCAGTAGCTTCGGGCATTTGTTCTGTCTCTGAGGTTGATGTTGTTTTTGCTGAAATTGTGGGTACGGATATTGTTGATGGCCGTTTTAAAAACTTAGCCCTGATAGAGCAACTTAAAAATGTCGATGCAATGGTTTTCGGTTCACCTACATTTATGGGTTGTGTATCGGCACAATTCAAAGCTTTTGCTGATGCAACGGGTGATCTTTGGGCTGAAAAAGCTTGGTCTAATAAAATTGCTAGTGGTTTTACCATTGGCTCAAATCTGAGTGGTGATCAGTTAAACACCATTCAATACATGCAAATTTTCGCAAACCAACATGGCATGTTATGGGCAAGTTTAGATATACCAGGTAACTGTGATGCTGAAGGGCGTAACAGGCTTGGTGCTCAATCTGGCTTAATTGCACACTCCACAGATGGCGAACTAAATGCAATCGATTTAGTAACAGCAAAGTATCTAGGGCAGCGTGTTGCTAACGTAGCCAAGAGATTTGCAGCATAAAAAATATAACAATCCGCGTCATTCAGTGCCTGAGGCCCTTGCGACGCTCACAAGTTCGCGCGCATGCGCGGGGCGTTAAATTTTTTGCCTACCCTTGTAGACTATGCTGTAATACATTGTAGTCAGCAAATTCGAGGGTCATAGTCATGAGCGTCACCACAGTTCGCCTTCAAGCAGAAGTTGAACAGCATCTGGAAGCAATCGCCAGCAGGCTGCACCGTAGCAAAGGCTGGGTAATCAACCAGGCATTGTCGGAATACATAGAAAAGCAGCAGCTTGAGCAAGAGCGGTGGAAACAAACGTTAGAGGCAATGGAGTCTGCTGCCCAAGGCAAGGTTGTTGATGCCAGCGAGGTCCACAGTTGGCTTAATAGCTGGGGAACCGAAAACGAGCAAGATGCGCCGAGGTCAGGTAAGTGAAGCTGGTTTACACGGACGAAGCCATTGATGATTTGAAACGCCTCAGGGAGTTCATTGCGGTGCACAGCCCGTCGGCGGCAGCCAGGATTGCCACCGAACTGGTTGGCAAAATCGAATTACTTCCAGAGTTCTCCAAAATGGGCACACCAGTTGAAATGGCACCGGTGCCTGACTCTGTTCGAGATATGGTTTTCGGAAAATACGTCGTTCGATATTCAGTTCATGCCAGTGCCATCATTATTCTCCGAGTGTGGCATGGCCTTGAGGGTGAACGATAGCAATTTAGCCAAACGCGGCACTCGGACGCCCTTGTCTCCGCTTCGCTGCATCAAGGTTGCCGGTGCGCTCTGCGTTCAGGCTGTAGAAAAACCTCCTTATCTATGCTTTGATAAGACTTTCAGGAAACGGAGGCTCTGGGATGGCAAAGTTCAAACATTATGATTACAACCAGATGTCTATGGTGGTGATTAACTACCTAGAACAGATCCAACCTGGCACGTTTGAATTCGCACTGCATTACCTGATCTCTGAAAAACTCGACTTATCGGCTATTCACAAGCCCTATAAAAATGATACCGAAGGTCGCCCAGCATACGACCCTGCGATACTACTCAAAATTATATTATTTGCTTATTCCAAGGGCATTACCTCCAGCCGTGAGATCCAGTGGTGCTGTGAAACCAATATCATTTTCAAAGCATTATCTTGCGACACCGTGCCGCACTTCACTACGATTGCTCACTTTATCAGTAGCCGAGCTCAGGCAATACCATTCAAACACTGGATGCGGCTGCCAATAAGATCGATGCTTTTTTAAAGCAGAACCAGCCGAGGATGGGTAAAGGCAAGCGCAGTAATGAAGTGAAGAGCAATATCACTGATCCAGACACAGCCAAGATGACGACCAGTAAAGGAACCATTCAAGGCTACAACGGTGTTGCAGCCGTCGACAAAAAGCATCAAGTTATCATTGATGCACAAGTCTTCGGTGAAGGGCAGGAACATCGTACACTCTAAAGCGAAACCTCTGATTCCCGCTAGCGAGTTCCAGTTTGATCCAGTTAGGATGATATGTATTTGTCCGGCGGGTGAGCAGATTAGTCATCGGGGAGTTAAAGAGAATGAACGTGGTCAACGCACAGCCTATTTTGAAGGTCGATTACTGCAATGTCGTCATTGCGCTATAAAAGATAAGTGCATGAAGAATCCAGCGTCAGCGAATCATCGCAAAGGTGCCGGAAGACAAGTCAGTTTTGCACTTAATGACCAGCGTGCGCCGACCTATACTGACTGGATGAAGCACCGAGTGGATAGTCCTAAAGGGAAGCAGATTTATAGCCATCGAATGTCTGTTGTGGAGCCTGTGTTCGGCAATATTGGCACCAACAAAGGACTCAGTCGTTTTAGCCTGCGAGGTAAAAACAAGGTTCAGGGTCAGTGGCAATTGTACTGCTTGGTGCATAATGTAGAGAAGTTAGCGAAATACGGTGGATTGAGCGGATGAGGCGGAAATCAGGATGAGATGGCTTCTGAATGAGGCTTTGAAGGGGCAATTGCTTAAGGCCTATAAAAGTAAAAGCTAAAAGACAGATTAAATACGTGATTGCTGACTGAAGTCAGCAATTGAAAATGAAAAATATATACTGGGCTCTGGCGGAAAAACTTGTCGAGATTAGGTTTTTCTACAGGCTCGTTAGCGCTCATACCAACAGACATCGATACGAGAGGAAGACGGAATGGGGTTAGACGACATAGCTGCAATGGGGCTGGACGGCATAGCTACTATTCTCAGCGGTTTCTCTACGGTTGCAATAGCTATTCTTACTGTATTTTTGTGGCGTGAGAATCGGTTGCTTCGGAAGGCAGGCTCGGAGCCTAGTTTAGTTGCTTACTTTGAGCCGCATCCAGATGGAACAGGTGGCTTAAACATTTCAATCGCCAATATAGGTACAGGCCCCGCAAGAAATGTCTACTTTCAATTTCTTGGAGAGTCAGAGCATTTCGCCCGCTATGACCTAATCCTAGATTGCACCACAAAAAGAGGCCCTATAACCCTAATTCCGCAAGGAGAGAAAATTTCGATATTGTTTGCTATCGGTTTTCAACTCTTCAAGCCTAAAGATACGGATTCCAAAGAGCCCATGCCCCCTTTTAATGTTCGCCTGAAGTGGACTAGCTTGAACGGAGCGAATGCAAAATCTGAAGACTTTCTATTGGATGTTAAGCCGTACGCTGATCTGCCGGGGCTTATTAACAAGCCTTATTTGCTCAAGATCGTAGACTCCATAAACGGTGTAGGAAAAAACGTAGGTAAACTCAATAATGATGTAAAGCATTTATCAAACCTGATAGAGGCTAATTCCTTAGAAAATCCAGTAGTAAAGAAAGTTAAGGGAAACAATGAGCCTATCTAAAACAGCTGGGTGCGTCGCTCTTAGTTTCGCAATCAATTTTCTAGCGATACGTCTGCCAAGAATGAACTGCGCTAACACCTATGAGCCTTCTCTCTGTCAATAAATTACATTGCGCCGCTGGAGCAAATTATGTTGCATATCAAATCTGAAAAATACGTGGCTGATTAAACAATTTGGGTAGCGTTTGATGATGGTACTTCTTTGAGCGTTATGCGCCGAATATTGCGTTCACATCTATGCTCTTATGAAGAATTCGGATTACCCTGATTTGTTGGCTGCCTGTTTGCTGATAAAAGATGACGTGACTAGCTTGGGGGAATTTTTTGTATCCCTCTCGGATTTCATCGCATGATTTACCGATGTCGGGATTTTCCGCTAAAAGCCAAAATGAGTCATCGAATTGCTTTAAATAAAGATTTCGCTGCTCTTTTCCCCAACGGCGTTGAGTGAATAAAGCAATATCTCGTAAATCGGCTTTAGCGGTGACAGTTAGATTAAATGGTTTCATCGAATGTTTTCACTATCGAGTTCATTGATGAAGCTATCAAGGTCATAATCAGCGTCACCACTTTGCTCTCCTTCAACAAGTAATTGACGGAGTGACTGTAGTTTGGTTTCTTGGTTTTCGAGTAGACGTAGCGCAGAGCGAATGACTTCACTTGCTGAGCCGTAACGTCCACTTTGTATTTGGCTTGTAATAAAGCCATCGAAGTGTTCACCAAGAGTGATACTTGTGTTTTTCGCCATGTGTCCTTCTCCATGAATACCAAAAAGTACCTAATTATGGTATTAAATGGCGTTTGGGGCAAGGCGCGCATAACAAACGACTCAAGAGGGATTGTCAACGCGTGGCGTTTCCAGTCCCATTGAGCCGCAGTGGTAGCAGTTGTTGTGTTTGAGTTTAGTGTAATGCGTTGCCAGCCCCTTAGGCGGACGTTCAGTCTGTAGAAAAACCTCTCCATCTATGCTTTGATAAGACTTTCAGGAAACTGTGACCAACAAGGACTGTTGTGGAACGAATACAGCAAGATTCGGGTCGACAGTCGTTGTCCGGCCTCCTAATATAGCATCTGTTCGGGCATATGCCCTTTTATAGTAAGCAGATCCACTGGTGCCTATGTTTGTTGCGGTAACCCGGCGTGGTGTTTGCAGGGCATAGTTTATGGACTTCAACAGCATGTAAGAGTTGCTATATAGCTTGCATAACGCTTGGCCGCTCAGTTCGATCAGGGAGAACCTCCATTCTACGCGTCATGTGATTGATGCATTTTTTAGCAGTGATACGGCTTTCAAGCATGGTCCGCTATCGCTCCATGTGGCAGGAACCAATCGGGTTATACCGCCGAGCGGCGCACTGAGGGGTACCGCTGGGGACCAACCAAGATGCTTATGGTGCAAACCTGGGGAAAAATGCGTGATGATAGGGTTGGGCTATCACACCATTACAGTGACTGTACTTAGCGGCATCTATTTATCCAGCACCTCTGCACTTCCCTAAGGGTTATCTGTTACCATATTGGCCTCATTTTTTTATGAAATTGCACAGATGCTTGATCAAATACGTATAATTCTCGTCAATACGACGCATCCCGGTAATATCGGGGCGGTAGCTAGAGCCATGAAGAATATGGGGCTTGCAGATCTTTGTCTCGTCGCACCTAAGCGCTTCCCAGATCCTGAGGCCGATGCCCGTGCGTCTGGGGCGACCGATATTCTAGCCTCAGCGACGCTTGTGGACTCCTTAGAGGACGCGATTGCCGACTGTCACCTTGTTGTGGGCACCAGCGCACGGGGGCGTCATATCCCTTGGCCGATCATGAACCCAAGAGAGCTTGCTGGCGTTGTCGGAAAGGTTGCCAGCGAAACACGTGTAGCCATTGTCTTTGGTCGAGAAGATCGTGGCCTGACAAATGAAGAATTGCATCGTTGCCATCATCATGTCCAAATTCCTACGAACCCCGACTTTAGTTCTTTGAATGTAGCTGCCGCTGTGCAAGTGATCGCATATGAGCTGCGCATGTTGCATGAATCATTGGATGAGCCGTCTGCTCCAAAGTGGGGGACTCAGTGGGACATCGAACTTGCCCAAGCGAAAGAGTTAGAGCTTTTATTTGAGCATCTAGAGAAAACCTTGGTTGATATAGAGTTCCTCGACCCAGGTAATCCGCGTCAATTAATGACACGCTTGCGTCGACTTTTCCTGAGGGCCGTACCCGATAAAGTCGAGGTAAATGTCTTGCGTGGCATTTTGAGCAGTGTTGATGTGGTTGTAGGTAAGGATCATCCGAAAAAGGGTTAACCTTTAAAGGCTATTTGAGTGTTTAAATCTATAAAAGAAGACATCGCGTCTGTATTTCACCGAGATCCCGCCGCGCGCAATACGTTTGAGGTTGTGACCACCTATCCAGGTTTGCATGCGATTTGGTGGCACCGTTTGGCACATGCGCTTTGGTGCCGAGGCTTCAAGTGGTTGGCCAGGATGGTTTCAAACTTCGCCCGTTGGACAACCGGAATAGAAATTCATCCGGGTGCTCAGATTGGCCGCCGTTTCTTTATTGACCACGGGATGGGTGTCGTGATCGGTGAGACCGCAATCGTTGGTGATGATGTCACGCTGTACCATGGCGTTACCCTTGGTGGAACGACTTGGAATAAGGGGCAGCGTCATCCTACGTTAGAGAATGGCGTGGTCTGTGGAGCGGGGGCGAAGATTTTAGGCCCTATCACAATAGCTCAAGGGTCACGTGTAGGATCAAATGCGGTTGTGACTAAAAATGTGCCAGCAGGCGCTACAGTGGTGGGTATACCGGCGCGCATTGTTAAGCGTGACCAAGGCGTTTCTAAGTGTGAAGAAGCACGTACAAAGATCGCCAATAAAATGGGCTTTGATGCCTACGCAGTCACCGAAGAAGTGTCAGATCCTGTTGCTCACGCAATACAGTGTCTTTTAGACCATATGCAAGCGATGGATAAGAAAGTTGAATCCATGGGGCAAGTGTTGTGTGAGCTGCGTCCGGAGTATTGCAATGAAGAGTTACCTGAGCTGAAAGACGAGGATTTTGAGGGTGCTGTTGAAGACGATGCAGCGCTATCGGCCCGAGAAATTAATTCTTGATCAAATTAGTAGGTTAAATAGTTGACTGCTTTTGTAGGTTTTAGCATAATCCTTCTTACTTAATAGGGTGAATGTGAGGTGAATGATGCGACTTACAACGAAAGGCCGGTATGCGGTGACTGCCATGTTAGACTTGGCACTGCACGAAGGAAAAGGACCGATTAGTCTTGCCGATATTTCCGAGCGTCAGGGAATTTCACTGTCTTATCTTGAGCAACTCTTCGCGCGTTTGCGTCGAAATGAGTTGGTTTCAAGCGTCAGAGGGCCAGGTGGTGGTTACCAACTCAAACGCCCACAAAATAAAATTAATGTTGCCGAGGTTGTAGATGCTGTCAACGAAACAGTGGATGCAACAGGCTGTCGGAATAAAGGCGATTGTCAGGCGGGTGAAGTCTGTTTGACCCATCACCTATGGTGTGATTTGAGTGATCAGATACACAACTTCTTGGCAGGTATTACCTTGGCCGATCTGGTTCAGCGTCAAGACGTTCAGCAAGTCGCTACGCGTCAAGATTTGCGTAAATTAGATCAAGTGATTGTGAGTTCGCGAGAGAGTGAGTTTGAAAGGGTGGCAAGCAGGCACTAACGCCTGTGTCGTCAGTTGTATTTTTTAACAAGTGTGAAAAGAATGATGCGTCCTGTTTATCTCGATTATGCAGCCTCAACCCCGGTAGATCCAAGGGTTGCCGAAAAAATGATTGCGTGCCTGACCATGGATGGGAATTTTGCCAATCCAGCGTCACGTTCTCATATTTACGGCTGGAGAGCGGAGGAAGCGGTTGAGCATGCGCGTCAACAGGTTGCCGAATTATTGAACACGGATCCGCGTTCAATTGTTTGGACATCAGGTGCAACGGAGTCGAATAACCTTGCCATTAAAGGTGCTGCTCATCAGTGGGCACGTAAAGGCAAGCACTTGATTACGTCGCGTATTGAGCATAAGGCAGTTGTCGACACCTTTCGCCATCTTGAGCATGAAGGATATGAGATTACTTGGTTACAGCCCGATGCGGATGGCCTAATCCATGTCCAGCAAGTAAGCAATGCGTTGCGAGACGACACCATTTTAGTGTCATTGATGCATGTGAATAACGAGATAGGCACCTTAACCGATATTGCGGCAATAGGTGATCTATGCCGAGAGCATCACGTGTTGTTTCATGTGGATGCTGCGCAAAGTATCGGTAAGCTGCCCATTGATTTGAGCGCATTGAATGTTGATTTAATGTCGATATCGGCTCACAAAATTTATGGACCGAAAGGAATTGGGGCTCTTTACGTTCGGCAGCAGCCAAAAGTCCGTATAGAAGCCCAAATGCACGGTGGCGGGCATGAACGAGGGATGCGTTCAGGAACCTTGCCAACTCACCAAATAGTGGGAATGGGTGAGGCATTAAGGCTCGCGCAGGAACTGATGCTTGATGAGTCGCCTAGAATAGCAGGCTATCGTCAAACCTTTTGGGAAGGGATTAAAGATTTACCTAGTGTACAATTGAACGGATCATCTACGCAGCGGATTTCAGGAAATTTAAATCTCGCCGTTGCTGGGGTTGAGGGAGAGTTGTTGTTGATGGCCTTAAAAGATCTCGCCATTTCAACAGGGTCTGCTTGTACCTCAGCCAGCGTTGAACCCAGTTATGTTTTAAAAGCCATCGGCGTCCCTGATGCACTGGCGCATTCGTCTGTGCGTATCAGTTTTGGGCGCTTCACCACAGAAGATGAAGTCGAGTTTGCCATTAAGCATTTCCGTCAGGTTGTCACTCGATTGACAAGCACTGACGCCTAACCCGGCGCGGATGTGCAAGCAGAGGTAGTAGAGTTATGTCTGAACAAGTCGAAAGTTTAATTAGGAAAGAGTACTCAGCGGGTTTTCATACCAATATTGAGTCTGAGACTTTACCTCCAGGGTTGAATGAGGACGTAATTCGTTTCATTTCAGCTAAAAAGAATGAGCCTCAGTGGATGCTCGACTGGCGTCTTAAAGCGTTCAAAATTTGGCAGGGAATGGAAGAACCTCAATGGGCGCATGTGAAATATCCGAAAATTGATTTTCAGTCAATTTCGTACTTTTCAGCCCCTAAGAGCCTTGCAGATCGCCCAAAAAGCCTTGATGAAGTCGATCCAGATCTTATTGAAACCTACAATAAGCTTGGCATTCCTTTGCATGAGCAAGAAATGCTGGCGGGTGTGGCGGTAGACGCTGTTTTTGACTCAGTCTCTGTGGTGACAACCTTTAGAGGCAAGCTGGAAGAGGCTGGCGTTATCTTTTGCCCGATCAGCGAAGCCGTTCACAAATACCCAGAGTTGATTAAAAAATACATGGGTTCGGTCGTTCCTCAGCGTGATAATTACTATGCCGCGCTGAATTCAGCCGTGTTTTCTGATGGCTCTTTTGTGTACATCCCTAAAGGCGTGCGCTGCCCTATGGAGCTTTCAACCTATTTCAGAATTAATGAAATGAACACTGGGCAGTTCGAGCGTACATTGATTATTGCCGAAGAAGGCTCTCACGTCAGTTATCTAGAGGGCTGTACCGCACCTCAGCGAGACGAGAATCAGCTACATGCAGCGGTTGTTGAATTGGTTGCAATGGACAATGCCGAAATTAAGTACTCTACGGTGCAGAACTGGTATCCCGGTGATGAACAAGGCAAGGGCGGTATTTATAACTTTGTAACCAAGCGTGGAATTTGCCATACCCGCGCCAAGATTTCATGGACTCAGGTTGAAACAGGTTCGGCTGTGACGTGGAAATACCCTAGCTGCATCCTAAAGGGTGATTACAGTATTGGGGAGTTTTACTCAGTTGCGCTGACGAATAATTACCAGCAGGCCGATACTGGAACCAAGATGATTCACTTGGGTAAGCACACCAAGTCGACCATTATTTCGAAGGGGATCTCGGCAGGTAAAAGTCAAAATGCCTATCGTGGTTTAGTGCGCATGGGGCCAACAGCTGAAGGTGCACGTAACTACACGCAATGTGACTCTTTGCTGATTGGTGATCGTTGTGGTGCGCATACGTTTCCCTATATTGAAAGTGCACACCCCTCTGCCGTTGTTGAACATGAAGCAACCACATCTAAAGTCAGCGATGACCAGTTGTTTTTATGTCAACAGCGCGGTTTAGATGCAGAAAAAGCTGTTTCGATGATCGTTAATGGCTTTTGCCGAGAAGTGTTTAAACAGTTGCCAATGGAATTCGCTGTAGAAGCGGGCAAGCTGTTAGAAGTCAGTCTCGAAGGGTCAGTAGGTTAAGCCTTACTGAGCAACCGGTTTAAATGTTTGTGAGTGATACGATGTTAAAAATTAATGACTTGTGTGCAAAAGTAGAAGACAAAGAAATTCTTCGCCAGCTAAATCTTGAAGTAAAGCCAGGTGAAATTCATGCCATCATGGGGCCAAATGGTGCGGGTAAAAGCACCTTAGGCAATGTATTGTCCGGTCGCCCAGGATATGAAGCCACTGCAGGTCATATTGAATTTAAAGGCCAAAATCTTTTAGAGATGGATCCTGAAATTAGAGCCAGAGAAGGGTTGTTTCTTGCCTTTCAGTATCCTGTCGAGATACCCGGCGTGAGTAATATGGAGCTGTTGAAAGCCTCTGTGGATGCTCGCCGTGCGCATGCCGGTCTTGAAGAGTACTCTGCAATTGATTTCATGAAAATGGCACGTGAAGCCTGTAAGGCTGTTAATCTAGATCAAAGCTTTTTAAAGCGTGGCGTGAATGAAGGTTTCTCCGGTGGAGAGAAAAAGCGCAATGAGATTATGCAGATGATGCTGCTTGAGCCTTCGCTTTGCATCTTGGATGAAACCGATTCCGGCTTAGATATCGATGCCTTGCAAGTTGTTGCAAACGGTGTAAACGCCATGCGCTCAGCTGATCGTAGCTTTATTGTTGTCACTCATTATCAGCGTTTGCTGGATTACATCGTACCCGATTATGTTCACGTACTGGCGAATGGTCGTATCGTGAAGTCCGGTGATAAGTCATTGGCGCTTGAGCTTGAAGCGAAAGGATATAGCTGGTTAGAAAATGAGGCTGTTTGACGATGAGTGAATTTCAATCACATGCGCTGATGTTAGCGCAACAGTCTAAAGGTCTTGCCTGGTTAAACGACGCAAAACAAGCCTGCGCTAATCTGTGGCAAGCTGAAAAATGGCCAACGCGCAAAACCGAAGCTTGGCGTTACACTTCATTACAGTCGCTAGAGTCGACACTTTGGTCTGTGCCATCTGAGGCTCAATTGGATGGTTTGCCAGATGAGCTAATGGCCCTTGATGCGACGCGTTTGGTGTTTGTGAATGGAAATTTTTCCAGCCAGTTTTCATCAGAATTGCCTGAGAGTTTAACCTTGTTTAGTCAGGCGTCACCTGCTGAACAGCAAGCGATTTTAACGAAGTTTAATCAAGTCGCTAAGGTCGAAAAACACCTGTTTTCTCAACTAAACACGGCGGCGTTGGGTGAGGGTGTCTTTTTAAACCTCAGCGCGAATCAGCGCTTAGAAAAGCCTGTTTATGTGGTTTATATTCATACCGATACTGGTGCGTCTGACTATGTGGGTTCACGTCTGTTGGTCTCGCTTGAAACCAGTGCTGAAGCCGTTGTTATCGAGCATTTTATTACGCTGAGCGATGCCAGCCCCATGTTTAATGCAGTAACTGAATTAGACATAGGTGAAAATGCGAAGCTTAAACACTATCGAATCAGCATGGAGAGTGAGCAATCACTGCATCTGGGCAGTGTTCATGCAGCATTGCATGCTAACTCCCAGTTAACCGGTTTCACTTTGGCAACTGGCAGTCGTTTGAAGCGCATCGATTATCATGTTCGACATGTCGGGTCGGGAGCAGATCTTGATTTGCAGGGTATTTATTTACCTAAGCACAATCAAAGAGTTGATTACCATACCAATGTTGAGCACTGCGTCCCTCATTGCACGACCAATGAAGTCTTTAGAGGGGTCATTTCGGATACGGCGAAAGCTGTCTTTAACGGGCGCATTCATATCCATCAGGATGCACAGAAAACCCTCGCAGAGATGAGCAATCGTAACCTTCTGACATCAAATCGGGCGGAAATAAACACCAAGCCCGAGTTGGAAATTTATGCAGACGACGTGAAATGTGCGCACGGCGCGACCATCAGTCAATTGAATGATGAGTCTTTATTTTATTTGGTAAGTCGTGGGATTTCGGAAGCAGAAGCGAGAGTCATGCTCAGTTTTGGCTTTGTTAACGAACTGGTTGAGAATATTGCCGTAGAAGATATCAAAGTGTGGTTACGCCCACGTATGGCGAAAGCGTTTGGCCAGAATGATGACGTAGTTCGTCATTTGATCCACGATTAATCGATCGATTAGCGAAAGGTGGTGATTGAGTGAGTTTGGATATCGATAAAGTAAGGTCAGATTTTCCAGCATTGCATCAGACGGTTAATGGACGCCCCCTTGTCTACTTAGACAATGGTGCGACAACGCATAAACCACAGGCCATGATTGATGCATTGGTGAATTTTTATTCCTTGGATAACAGTAATGTTCACCGAGGTGCGCACACTTTGAGTGATCGGGCGACCGAGAAGTTTGAAGCCGCGCGTCAAACTGTTGCTGAGTTCATTAATGCGCCTGAAAGTCGATCTGTTATTTGGACTCGCGGAAGCACTGAAAGTATTAACCTCGTTGCCTATAGTTGGGGGCGTCAGAACTTATCCAAAGGCGATAAGGTGCTGGTCTCTATGCTTGAGCATCACTCCAATATTGTGCCGTGGCAATTGGTTGCACAAGAGGTTGGAGCCGAGGTGGTGCCTATTCCTATTACGGACGAAGGCATTATTGATTTGCAAGCCTATGAAACCTTGCTGGATGAGCAAGTTAAAATGGTTGCATTCGCGCATGTTTCGAACGCTCTAGGTGTCATCCATCCGGTTAAAAAAATGGTGGATATGGCGCATAGAGCTGGAGCAAAGGTGTTAGTTGACGGTGCTCAGGGTGCCGGGCACTTTCTAGCCGATGTGCAGCTGCTTGATTGCGATTTCTATACTTTTTCAGGCCATAAGCTTTTCGGTCCAACGGGCATTGGTGCTTTGTATGGTAAAGCTGAACTGTTAGAGGCGATGCCACCTTGGTTGGGCGGTGGGGAAATGATTGAAAGTGTCAGCTTTGCGGGCACAACCTTTAACAAGCTGCCGTTTAAGTTCGAAGCCGGTACCCCTAACATCGCGGATGCGATTGCGTTGGCGGCCTCAATCAAGTACCTCAATGGCTTAGACAAGCAAGCGCTGATTGACCACGAAGCACAACTGTTACAATACGCGGAAGAAAAAGCGAAGGGCTTTGAGGGGATGCGTGTTTTGGGCGTTTCTCAAGAAAAGGTCTGCGTGCTGAGTTTTGTATTAGAGGGCGTCCATTCGGCGGATCTGGGGATGTTGCTGGACCAGCAAGGCATTGCGGTTAGAACGGGTAACCATTGTGCTCAGCCTGCGATGGAGGCCTTAGGGCTGGATGGTAGCGTTAGAGCCAGTTTTAGCTTTTACAATACGCTGTCTGAAGTCGATCGTTTATTTGAAGCCTTAGAAAAAGCACGTGAATTTTTGATTTAAACAGCAAAGGAGACGTTTCATGTCCGTGGAATCATTTGATCCGCAAACTCAGACGGTAACGGTTTTACCTGCTGCTTTGAGTCATTTTCGTAAGCAGCTTGCGAGTAAACCTGAGGCACAAGCCGTTCGTCTCAGTGTAAAGCCAAGCGGGTGTTCGGGTTATATGTATGTTTTAGATTTTGTGGCGGAATCCCTTGCGGATGATGTTGACCTGATGGTGGCCGATGACATTCGCTTATTGGTTGATAAAGCCAGTTTGCCGATTGTAGCGGGGACTCAAATTGACTTTGTTCGAGAGGGGATTAACCGTCAAATTAAGTTTATTAATCCAAATGCCACCAGTGAGTGTGGCTGTGGCGAAAGCTTTACAGTGAGTGACTGAATATGGAAAGACGCATGGTTGTCACGGTGGCAGATTGCCCCGCCCGAATCGTTCCTGCAGGGACTCCTGTGGTTATTCCGAAGGATACGTTTGTTACCATTACTCAATCCTTAGGGGGTAACTATACCCTTACTTGGAGTGGTCAAATGGTTCGGGTGGATGGTACGGATGCTCAGATGCTTGGCTTAAAGCCAGAAAAGCTTGAATTTCCTGCTCCCGAGAATGATCAAATTCAAGAAGAGCAGGTTTGGGACGCATTAAAAACCATTTATGACCCAGAGATTCCCGTTGATTTGGTTAATCTTGGCTTAATTTACAGTGTAGCACTTGATCAAAGCAGTAAACGAGTGGACATTCAAATGACACTCACTGCGCCGGGTTGTGGTATGGGACCTGTTTTAGTCGGCGATGTTGAGTATCGTGTGGCAAAGGTTCCGAACGTGGAGTCGGTTAAAGTGGAGCTGGTCTTTGATCCACCTTGGCAACGCGATATGATGAGTGAAGAAGCGCAGCTTGCGACGGGCATGTTCTACTAAGCATTTCATTGAAGGAAAAATGTATGAAGCAATTCGGCATCGATATTAGCGCCGATGAGGTGATAGATACTCTCTCGTTTTTTGACAGTTGGGAGGATCGATACCGCTATATTATTGATTTAGGCAAAGAGCTTCCTTCTATGCCAGAATCGCTTCAAACCGAAGCCAATCAGGTGAAAGGGTGTCAGAGTTTAGTTTGGCTGGCCGAGCATAAAGAACAAGG
This sequence comes from Nitrincola tibetensis, assembly GCF_003284585.1. Lineage (GTDB taxonomy): Bacteria > Pseudomonadota > Gammaproteobacteria > Pseudomonadales > Balneatricaceae > Nitrincola > Nitrincola tibetensis. Next base: position 40,638 of record NZ_QKRX01000018.1, on the reverse strand, counting down.
CAAGCTGATGTTTGAAGCGGATAGTAACTCGCATATTGTGCGTGGTTTATTGGCCGTGGTGTTAGCGGCCTATAATGGTAAAGCGCCAAATGAAATCTTAGCATTTGATATAGATGCGTATTTTGATGCCTTGAATTTGATCCGGCACTTGAGCCCGAGCCGTGGTAATGGGTTACGTTCAATGGTAAAGCGCATTCAAGATACAGCGGCTGCTCAAGCGGCTTAAGGCTTTTGTTTTAAATTGTACGCAAAGGCAATTACTTCGGCGATTGCCTTGTACAAGGCTTCCGGTATTTCTTCACCCAGCTCTAAACGTATGAGTACCTCGATTAACTCGGGGCTCTCGTGGATATGGATATTATTCTCTTTTGCCAACGCAAGTATTTGTTCGGCAATCAGACCTTTTCCTTTAGCAACGACCGTTGGTGCCGCTCCTTTTTCCTGATCATACTTCAGTGCAATGGCTTTTTTATTGAGGTCTATTTCCTTCATGTATGCAAGTCCACCAATCGCTTTTGTAAAAGAGGTGCAACCGGATTGTGTGCTTTTCCTAAGCGAACATGAATGGGTTCTACGTTAAATCCTTGGCTTCTTAAGTCTGCTTCAAAGCCAATTAAACGATTTTGAATCAGTTGCAACGTGTCCTTTTGCTCTGCCCAAAAGCGAGCACTTAAGGATAAATCCTCTCGCAGCATTAAATCAGCGTCAACAGCGCCCGCTTCCTCTAGATTAAAATGCAAATGAACACTCCATAGGGTGACAAATTCCCCTTGTTCATCTCGGCGGCGATGTTCAGTGATTCGTAGCTCTGCATTGTCCAGTTTGTCTTGTTGTTGAATGGGTAAGTCCAAGCGGTAATGGCGCTCTTGCCCTCCATCCGGTAACTCTCTCCATTGTTGTAAGCTGCTAATTTGTTGAGACGTGGAGCGTGCCAGTAAAGCGTTTACGAGTTGGCTCAGTTGCTCTCGAACCTGTGTTGGCAGTTGCTCGGATAATTTTAGCAGTTGCCCAAGTTGTTGCTTCAAATCGACAGGCTGATTTTGGCCTGATGTCTGGTTAAGTCGACCTTCTGTCAGTAAACCACCTTGTTGCAGATTTCGAGCGATGGTTTCGCCTGCTTCAGGGCTGCCAGGTTTAACACTGAATAAATTCAGCATGGATTGAATGAGCTGATTTAATGCTGAATTTTGTTTAACAGAGGTGCGATCAGTCAGTTGCATGAGTTGGTTTAAACCATCGGCCAACGGAAGTTGTGTAGGTAAAACCTCACGTAAGGCTTGATTCATGATGGCTTGAGTTTGTGCTTGCTGGGCAATAGGCAGTGCCGGCTGTGGTAGTTGAATCATAATACGGCCATTTTCCGTGACCGATGCCGTGATTTGTTGGCCCGATTGCAAGGGGCGTGGTGCGATCAGATCGAGCGCAATTCCGGCAATAGCAACACGAACGGCAAAGCCTTGCGGACGAGGCAGAGAGGTAGATGGTTGTAACGCGGCAGGCAAGGGGCGGTTATTTGTAGCCTCCGTAGTGCTTGAGGCTGACGGCGCGGTCGTTGTAGGGGGGAGCGGTGCAGTGTTCGTAGGCGTAGTGTTTGCTGGGGCCGTATTCGTTGTATTTGCCGACACCGGAAGCTGAGGTGCATTGGGGCGAATCGCTGTGTCTTGTGGCGACGACAAAATCACACCCGGTAGTGGTGTGTTTAAGGGTAGCGTCGCAACTTTAGGTAATGAACTTGTGCTGATGTTTAGAATAAACGTGGGTAAGTTTGTTTTTGCCTGAGCTGCAGCCTCGCGCCCACTGGCTTGGGCGGCGGCTTCGGGGGTTGGACGTGCCGTCGCACTGCTATTGGCAAGTTGTAATTGCAAATTCCCCTGAGCGTCTCGGCTCAGCGTGACTTGACTACCTTGTGGCAAGGGTCTTGATGTAATCAGTTCGATTAGACGTCCAGCAAGTTCGGCCTGAATTCGATAGCTTGAAATCTGGGTTGGATGCTGAGTCACACTCGTGACTGTGGCAGGTAAGCTTTTACCTGCTGGGAGCAATTGATTCAAGTCTCTTTCGCGAGGGGTTGAACCCTCAGTCAGGAGTCGCATTGACTGTATGTTTAGGTTTGCTAACACTTAAAACCTCGTAATGCAACGTAGGAAGGGTATTTTAAAGCCCTAAGTAGCGCTGACTCTTGAACGCCTAAAGTTTATAATATGCTGATATAGCTATGTCGGCCAAGATTGTAATTTATTAAGTATGTTGATCATCCATCCTGTTTGATCTGTTCAGTGTAAGGGTCAGTGAGTGTCTGAGCCACTATTGATTGTCAAAAAGTTATTTTGTGAGCGCGATGATCGCGTTTTATTTGATCAACTCTCTTTCGATGTCTCTGCGGGTGATGTCGTTCAAATAGAAGGCCAAAACGGCAGTGGTAAAACTACGTTGCTCAGAATACTGGGTGCATTAAGCCGGCACTACGAAGGTGAAATTTATTGGAAAGGCGAATCCATTCATGATGATTCGCTCGCGTATCGCAACGATTTATTGTATTTAGGGCACCAGCCAGGTGTTAAAGCCGTCTTGACCCCTGAAGAGAATCTTCGTTGGTTTATGGCTTTACACCCAAGTCTTGACGTTGGACAAATATGCCACGCCTTATCCGAGGTAGGATTGCGAGGGTTTGAAGACGTTCCTTGCCATATGTTGTCGGCTGGACAAAATCGTCGCGTAGGATTAGCACGTTTGTATTTGAGTCAAGCGTTGTTGTGGATCTTGGATGAGCCCTTTACGGCCATTGATAAGCAGGGAGTGGCCGCACAAGAGGCGCTGCTACTTGCACATGCTGAGCGGGGTGGGGCTGTTATTTTGACGACACATCATGAACTTAATTTGGGGCAGTTCGTGCGCAGAGTCAATTTAGATAAGCAAGTGGGAACTAAATGAGTGCTTTCCAGACTAAAAAGCTGCCTGAATTTAAGCCGGATTTAGAAAGTGAATCATTTAGCCCCGGTAAAATTTTGCTGGCGACCTTAAAACGCGATGTTAAGTTGGCTTTTAGGCGGCAAAGTGACTGGGTGAATCCACTGATCTTTTTTTTGATGGTGGCTTCGTTATTTCCACTAGGGGTGAGCCCTGAGCCTAAATTGCTATCTACAATAGCGCCCGGTGTGGTCTGGGTTGCTGCGTTGTTATCGACCTTATTGTCAATGGACAGTTTATTTCGGTCTGATTTTGAAGACGGATCGCTAGAGCAAATTTTGGTCAGTCCGCAACCTTTGTATTTTGTGGTATTAGGCAAGGTTATTTCGCATTGGATGATGACAGGCTTACCGCTAACCCTGATGGCGCCTTTGTTAGGCGTTATGTTGTTCTTACCTTTTGAGGGGATGGGCGGGTTAGTTTTGAGCCTTTTGATAGGGACACCGACGTTAAGTTTGGTCGGTGGTATAGGTGCAGCATTAACCGTTGGGTTGCGTAAAGGTGGGGTCTTGGTTTCATTACTGGTGATTCCTTTATACATACCTGTGTTAATTTTTGGCACTGCCGCAATTGAGGCTTCACTGACAGGTTTGCCTGTTGCAGGGCATTTGGCTTTGTTGGGCGCGATGCTGGTGATGGGCTTGACTTTAGCCCCCTTAGCGATCGCGGCGGCATTAAGAATTTCAGTAAGTGGGTAGATAGCGATATGGCAGGAAAAAACTGGATGCCGCGTTGGTTTTACCAACTGGCCTCACCGCGTTGGTGTTATCAAATTACGGGTCGTTTGTTGCCCGGGTTTGCAATTGCTGCATTGCTCTTGTTGATGATCGGAACGGTATGGGGCTTGGCATTCGCCCCACCTGACTATCAGCAAGGCAATAGCTTTCGCATTATTTATCTTCATGTACCAACCGCCTACATGGCTCAGTCCATTTACCTGACGATGGCGATTGCCGGAGCAATTGGTCTGATTTGGAAGATGAAGGTGGCCGACATGGTCGCGAAGTCCTGTGCGCCCATAGGGGCTGCACTAGCGGTCTTGGCCTTAGCGACCGGCGCGATATGGGGGAAACCTACTTGGGGCTCTTGGTGGGTTTGGGATGCACGTCTTACCTCTATGTTAATCCTGCTTTTTTTGTATTTAGGCGTGATTGCACTGAACTCTGCGATTGAAAGTGAGTCTACTGCAGCACAATCAACGGCGGTGTTAGCCTTAGTGGGCTTGGTCAATATTCCAATCATTAAGTATTCCGTTGATTGGTGGAATACTCTGCATCAACCTGCCACCTTTAAGGTGACGGAAAAACCAGCAATGCCACCAGAAATGTGGATTCCATTGTTAATCATGGTGATAGGGTTCTACTGCTTTTTTGCCGTTGTACTGATGTTGCGCTTACGCAATGAAATATTGCATCGTGAACGGCGGACAAGCTGGGTTCGAGAATTATTGCTGCAAATGCGAGGTTAAGGTGAGTTTCGACAGCTTTTCAGAGTTTTTAGCCATGGGTGGTCATGGTCTTTATGTGTGGAGCAGTTATGCGTTAGGTCTTGCAGTGATGCTTGGCTGCGTACTGAGTCCTATATTGACACGGAAGCGTCTGATCACCGAGCAACAGCGTCGTCTACGCAGAGAGGAGGAAACTTCATCATGAATGCACAACGCAAACAGCGATTGACACTCGTACTAGTGATTGTTCTTGGGGCCAGTGTTGCCGTGGGTTTGACTGCTTATGCGCTGAGTCAGAACATCAACCTGTTTTATTCACCCAGTGAAATTTACATGGGTGAAGCACCTAAAGACACACGGATTCGAGCGGGAGGTATGGTGGTAGAGGGCAGTATTCGCCGAGACCCAACAAGCCTGCGTGTTGAATTCGACATCACGGATTATGCTCATGCAACAACCGTTGAATACACCGGAATTTTGCCTGATTTATTCCGCGAGGGGCAAGGAATTGTTGCCCAGGGTATGCTGGCGGCCGATGGTCGTTTAATTGCCTCGGAAGTGCTTGCCAAGCATGATGAAAACTACATGCCTCCAGAAGTTGCTGAAGCCTTAGCCAAGGCCGGTAAAATGCCCCCAATGCCTGAAGCCGCAAAAGGTTATTAAAACATGATTCCAGAGTTAGGTACGTTTTCAACGATCCTTGCCTTGTGCTTGGCCTTGATTTTATCCGTGGTGCCGATGGTGGGCGCTTATACCGGTAATAAGCTGTGGGTTGATTATGCGCGCCCCTTGAGTAAGGGTGTGTTCTTTTTCCTAAGCATTGCGATGGTATGCTTAGGTTATGCCTTTTTAACCAATGACTTCTCCGTGGTGTATGTGGCCAATGGCTCCAATACCGCTTTACCTTGGTTTTTTAAAATCAGTGCTATTTGGGGCGGGCATGAAGGCTCTCTCTTGCTCTGGGTCTGGATTCAAGCGGTTTGGACGCTGGCCGTTGCAGTAAAAAGCCGTAATTTGCCATTGGATATTATCGGCCGAGTCTTATCCGTAATGGGGATGATCACCGCTGCATTTCTGTTGTTTATCTTATTTACGTCCAGTCCTTTTGATCGCTTCTTACCGGGCTACCCAATGGAAGGAGCCGACCTTAATCCACTGTTGCAGGATTTCGGTCTAATTGTGCATCCACCCACACTCTACATGGGGTATGTCGGTCTTTCTGTTGCCTTTTCATTTGCCATCGCCGCTCTCTTAAGTGGCCGTTTAGATGCGGCTTGGGCGCGCTGGTCACGTCCTTGGACAAACGTTGCATGGGCTTTTCTGACCTTGGGGATTGGCCTGGGAAGTTGGTGGGCTTATTACGAATTAGGCTGGGGCGGCTGGTGGTTCTGGGACCCTGTTGAAAATGCTTCACTAATGCCTTGGCTAGTGGCCACTGCTCTGATTCACAGCTTGGCTGTTACAGAAAAGCGTGGTGTGTTTAAAAGCTGGACAGTGCTCTTGGCAATATCCGCCTTCTGCTTGAGTCTGTTGGGAACCTTCTTGGTCAGATCGGGCGTATTGACTTCTGTTCATGCCTTTGCAACCGATCCCGAGCGGGGCTTGTTTATACTGGGCATGCTGATTTTTGTGATAGGTGGGTCGCTACTGCTGTATGCCATTCGTGCAGGCTCGGTAAAAAGTGAATCCACGTTCTCGCTGTCTTCCAGAGAGTCATTGCTGTTGGTTAATAACATATTGCTGACAGTGTCGTGCGCAATGGTGTTGATCGGCACCTTGTATCCGCTGGTGATGGACGCCTTGAATCTAGGTAAGATCTCGGTAGGTCCTCCGTACTTCAATGCCTTGTTTGTGCCGATTATGTCCTTAATGATTGTCTTTATGGGCATCGCGGCGGTTAGTCGTTGGAAGCACACAGAGCCAAGCTATTTGGTTAAGCAGCTTTGGTTGCCAGCCGTGATTGCAATTCTAGCAGGTGTCATCACCAGTTATGCTTATAGTGGTGTCCTAGAGTTTTGGGTAACCCTAGGCTTAACCTTAGCCTATTGGATTGTCTTTAGTTGGATTCGCGATTACTTCAATCGGGCACGTAACCGTGACAGTTTGTGGGGAGCGGTGACAAAGCAATCTCGCAGTTATTACGGTATGTTGCTTGCTCATCTTGGCGTGGCCGTTCTGGTCGTCGGGGTTGCGATGGTGTCTATCTTCGTTGAACATCGTGATGCTCGCATGCAGGCGGGTGATCAACTTGAATTTAGGGACTATACCTTTATTTTCGATGGTGTGCGTAAAGTTCAAGGGCCTAACTACACCTCAGATATGGGGCGTATTCGCGTCTTATACAAGGGTGAACCCTACCGTATTATGTATCCCGAAAAACGCATGTACACTGCACGCGGAATGTCGATGACGGAAGTGGCCTTGGATCCAGGTTTGTTTAGAGACTTATACATTGCCATGGGCGAAGAGCTAGACGGTGGTGCTTGGGCGATTCGTTTACAGTACAAGCCTTTTGTGCGTTGGTTATGGTTAGGCGCATTGTTGATGACCGCCGGTGGCATTTTGTCAGCCAGTGATAAGCGTTACCGTCGACAAAACAATCGTGCAGCGGCCGCGGCTTAGGAGAGTGTAATGCGTAAATTATTGGTCTCTATTCCTCTGGTGGCGTTTTTAGGATTGGGCGTGTTTTTGTTCAAGGGCTTGTTTATGGACCCTAGAACCTTGCCATCGGCATTGATCGACAAACCCTTTCCTGAATTTTCGTTGCCCTCTTTATACAACATGGACGAAGAGCTCACGCAATTGGACTTACAGGGTGAAGTGGCACTGCTGAATGTATGGGCCACTTGGTGCCCTACCTGCAAAGAAGAGCATGCCCAGCTCAATAAAATTGGTTTAGAAGAGGGCGTGACGATTTATGGCCTTAACTATAAAGACGATCCTGAATTAGCACGTCAATGGTTGGAGCGCTACTTAGATCCCTACCGTAAAGTGATTGTTGATGAGGAAGGGTATCTGGGTCTTGACTTAGGTGTTTATGGTGCACCGGAAACCTACATCCTTGATAAAAAGGGTATTATCCGTTATCGACATGTGGGTGAGGTGAATGAGAGCGTTTGGTTACACCTAAGAGAACTCATGCAGACGATTGAAAAGGAGGATGCATGATTCGTTCTATATTAATACTCTGTGTATTGAGTCTAGTCGTTTTTAAGTCCCATGCTGGGTTTGAAACCTATGAGTTCACTTCGGTTGAGGGTGAGAGACGCTATGCCCAGTTGTCGCGTGAGTTAAGATGCCCAACCTGTCAAAATCAAAACATCTCGGATTCAGATGCGCCCTTAGCGGCTGATTTGCGCAGAGAACTGCACCGAATGATTGAAAGCAATCAGTCTGATGATCAAATTCTCGATTTTATGATTACGCGTTACGGAGATTTCGTGCATTACCGTCCTAGAATGGCGCCCGAAACCTATTTCCTTTGGTATGGCCCGATTGCGTTAATGCTTATCGGTCTAGGGGTTCTTCTTGTTGTGGCTAAAAAGCGTAAGCGCAAGCAATCTGCTACATCAGGCCACTCATCAGTGAATGCTCAACCTTCGTTGAGTGAAGGTTTAACTGAGGATGAAAGAAAACGCCTGCAATCTCTACTGCAACAGGATGATCAAAAATGACTGCGCTTTGGTTAGGTATTGCCGTTTTAACCCTAATGGCTGTTTCAATCGTATTTTGGCCATTATTGAAAAATTATCGAGAGTCAAAACAGCAACCGGTAGATGTTGATCGGATTCAGCAAAATATTGAAATATTTAAAGAGCGGCTTTCTGAGCTGGAAAAAGAGTGTTCCCTAGGAACCCTCTCACAGGCAGACTTTGATGAGTTGAAACTAGAGCTTGAACGCAATTTGCTAATTGATGCTGAAACCAATCAGCGAAAAGATCCAGTCTTGAAAATGGGCTCCTCGCAACTGGTTACCATCATGTTGCTTGCATTACTGGTACCCGCGAGCTCTTTTGGTTTGTATGCGTATTTAGGTCGTGCTGTTGATTTAGAAACCTCCTTAAGCATGAATGCTTGGAATGACTCATTTAACAATGCGGATATAACGCTAGAGGATGCCATGGCTCAGTTGGAAGCTGAGTTGGCTCGTCGTCCGGAGAATCCAGAAGGCTGGTATCTGTTAGCGACGACGCGCATGAACCTCAATCAGTTTGATTTAGCGGCTGCGGCCTTTGCTCAATCGGCATTACACTTACCCGAGGCATCGCCTGAGTTGGCGGGAGTGCTAGGGCAGCAGGCACAAGCGCTGTTCTTTGCAAAGGGCGGTAAGATGGATGATGACGTTTTGGCATTGACAGATCAAAGTTTACAGCTCAATCCCACAGAAATTACATCCTTGGGGCTGTTGGGTATTGCTGCTTTTGAAAGTGAAAACTACGCATCGGCGATTGAGTATTGGCAAGCAGCTTTGAGTAATGCCGAAGGCAATGCAGCAGAATCTTTACGCAATGGTATTGAACGTGCGCGCGTGCAGTTACAAAGTTTAACCCCTGATGCAAAGGATCAAGCCACTGAGGGCGCTTTTGTTCGCGTCTATATAGATCTTGACGAGTCGATACTCACTGAAATTACCGGAGAACAAACGGTGTTTGTGTTTGCTCGGCCAGCAGGCCAGCGCATGCCAATTACTGCAATAAGAATGCAAGTAAATCAACTGCCTGCTGAAGTTAGACTTGATGAAAGTTCAACATTGATGCCTAATATGAGCCTAGCGGATTTTGAAGAAGTGGATTTGGTTGCGAGGATAAGTGTGACCGGAAATGCAGAAGAAGGTTCAGGTGACTTCAAAGGAAGTCTCAGCAGTGTTAAAGTCAGCAATGATGAAGTCATTCGCTTGATTATTAGCGAACGTATCGATTAAATATTTAACTACATTCAATTTGTTTTAGGAAACTGGGTAAACATGGAGATCAGTCTGCGAGAGTGGCTCATCATTGGCGGGGTTCTGTTAATTGCGCTGATCCTTTTTGATGGGTGGCGCAGGGTCAGGGTCAATCGTAATAAGTTACGGATTGATATCGATAAGACTCTGTCTGACCTGAGTGAAGATTATCACAACCCTGAATTGCCCAACGGAGGGGCACGCATTCGTCCTGAAAACGATGATTTTTTTGATGAACGCACCCCAGAAGAGCCCAAGTTGAGCGAAGAGTATCGTGAAGAGCCAAAACGTCAGCGTGGTGTTTCGCGTGCAGAGCCAGCTCCTGCAAAAGAGCCTAGGCCTAATATATCGAAACAGCCTAGCCCTCAAATGCCAACTTCGCGGCGGCAAGAGCCTGAGTATGAAAAAACGGCTACTCCAGAACCTATGCAAGATCCTTATGCTGAGGCGAAGTCTTATATTGCTCCTGAACGCGATAAAGAGACAAGTTCAGTATCAGCAAACGAGACGCGAGATCTTTCCGAATTAGATCCTTTATTTGATGATATCCCTGCCGTGCAATCCAGATATAAACAAAAAACAGACGTTACAGACATCAATTTACCCTTAGACTTGGACTTTGATAAGCCAATTCCGGTAAAGCGCAATGGGTCATCTGTACGTGCACCTGTGCATTTTGATGGAAATGCTGAGGATGAAAAAGCAATAAATCGATCGAAGCGCAGACCCGTCGAAAATCCCAGTTTCAGTTTGCCTTTAGATATCGAACCTCCCAAGCCTTCTCAGAAGGTCTCGCCAATTATTGAAGAGGAAACACAGGATTTATTTGGGGAGTCGGCTGGTCGGTCTCGGACTGAGCAAGCGGTTGAACCTGCTGTGGGTAAACCTGTTGAAGCAAGAAAAACACTCGAAGACTTGCCTGATCCGGCAGAAGTGCTTGTCATAACCGTGGTCGGCAAAGATAAGCAAAATCTGCACGGCGGTAAATTGCATGCAATTGTCGAAGCCTGTGGCATGGAATTCGGTGATATGTCTATTTTTCATCGATTTGAAGGCAAAGGTCGTTCAACGCCTGTCCAATTTAGCATGGCCAACGCTGTTAACCCCGGCATCTTTGATGTGCAAAATATGGACAGTCTGCAAACGCCAGCTGTTTCATTTTTCATGTCCATGCGTGAGCCGAAAGATCCAATGACCGCTTATGAGTGCATGCTAGCAACTGCTGAAACCGTTGCTAAGCACTTAGAAGGCGATTTGCTCGATGAAGATCGTTCAGTGATGCGTGAGCAAACGAAAGAGCACTATCGTCAACGTATCCGTGATTTTGAAATGGAAAATCGTCGTCCTTCACGAATCCGTTAGTTTATTTTCGCACGAGTGCAGGAAACCCCTTCATGAATTCGGACATTGTCGCCCGTCTCCAGGAGCTGCGTAAACGTATTGCGCAGCATAACTACGAATACTATGTTCTGGATCATCCGAGCATTCCAGATGCTGAATATGACCGTTTATTTAAAGCGCTTCAAGCGCTTGAAGCGGATCATCCAGAGCTAATCACACCGGACTCGCCAACCCAGCGCGTGGGTGCAAAACCCGATAAGGGCTTTGCAGAAGTCGCACATGAACTTCCGATGCTCTCCTTAGACAATGCGTTTAATGATGAAGACTTAGCTGCTTTTGTACGTAGAGTTCAAGAGCGCCTGCCTGTTTCCACCCCTTTAGTGTTTACCTGCGAACCAAAATTAGATGGCATTGCTGTGAGTCTTGTTTATGAAAATGGACTCTTGAAGCGGGGAGCTACGCGAGGTGATGGCTACACGGGCGAAGATATTACGCACAATGTTCGGACCATACGCAACATTCCCTTGAAGTTACAGGGCGATGATTGGCCTGAATGGTTAGAGGTGCGTGGTGAAATTTATATGCCGAAGCAGGGCTTTGAGGCATTAAATCAGCAAGCACTCATTGCCGGTGATAAGCTGTTTGTGAACCCTCGTAATGCGGCGGCCGGTAGTCTGCGTCAACTGGATCCAAAGATTACGGCTCAGCGTCCTTTAGAGTTTTGTGCTTACAGTACCGGAATTGTCAGAGGTGGAGAGTTACCCGATAGCCATGCTGCAGGCCTCAAAAAACTTCAGCAGTGGGGTTTACGCATCAACCCAGAGATGAAAACGGTTGAGGGTCTAGACGAGTGCCTTGGTTACTACACCGATTTGGCTGAAAAGCGTAACGGGTTGAGTTATGACATTGACGGTATCGTGTTTAAAGTTGACTTGCGATCACTCCAGCAGTCACTCGGTTTTGTGGCCCGAGCGCCACGCTGGGCGATTGCGCGTAAGTTCCCAGCTCAGGAAGAAGTGACACGCCTTAAAAATGTGGAGTTCCAGGTGGGGCGCACGGGTGCTATAACTCCTGTAGCACGTTTGGAGCCTGTCTTTGTTGGTGGCGTAACAGTCAGTAATGCGACCTTACACAATATGGAAGAGATTGCGCGCTTAGGTATTCAAGTGGGTGATCGAGTGATTATTCACCGAGCCGGTGATGTGATTCCAAAAATTGTTGGGGTGGTACCCGATGAACAAGATGATTATCCACGTCATCCTATTGAAATCCCAACACATTGCCCGGTGTGCGGTTCTGATATTGAACGCAGTCAAATTAACAAGCACAGTAAAAATAAGCCAACGACTCAAAGTTTTGGAGCGGTGTATCGCTGCGTGGGGCGTTTGGCTTGCCAAGCACAAGTGAAGCAAGCAATTTTACATTTTGTGTCACGCCGTGCTATGGATATCGAAGGTTTGGGTGAAAAAAATGTTGATCAGCTGGTAGTAAAGGAATTAGTGCGATCTCCTGCTGACTTGTATCGTTTATCGGTAGATGACTTTTTGAGTCTAGAAGGGTTTGCTCAGCTTTCGTCTGAAAATCTGTTTAATGCCATTGAAAAAAGTAAGCAGGTTAGCTTGGAGCGCTTTATTTATGCTTTGGGTATCCCTGAAGTTGGTGAGGAAACGGCTCGGCTGTTATCCATACACCTTGGTTCGTTGCAGCGGATTCAAAGTGCCCTGCCAACCTTGTTGGTCTGGTTGCCAGAGGTGGGCTTGGAAGTTGCAAATGAAATACATAATTTTATGCAGGATGAGCATAATCAAACAGTACTAAAGGAGTTGTTGGCGGGCGGTGTGACCCTTCAAGAAACAGGTCGTATTTCAGATCAGCTTAGGGGGCAAGTGACTCTGTCTGAATTTATTGCGCGCCTATCAATATCAGCAATAGGACCTAAATCAGCACAGTTATTAGCGGATGCCTGTGAAACACCAGAGGCGCTTTTTAATCTCGACTTTGCAAAACTGTCGCAAATTCCAGGTCTCAGTGCGCGAGCTCGTCAAGGTGTGCTTAAGTTTTTAGAACAGCCGATGGAGGTCGAAAAAGCGAAAGCATTGCTTGATCAATTAGAAGCATTTGGCTTTATCGCTGGAGGGGAGCAAGATTCAACAGAAGATCAGGATCAAGATACCACGGCTGCACAACCCTTAATGGGGCAAACCTGGGTGTTAACAGGCACCCTAGAAACCCTGACGCGTGACGAGGCTAAAGCTAAATTGCAGGCTTTAGGTGCCAAAGTGAGCGGTAGCGTCTCGGCTAAGACGCATTGCGTAGTTGCAGGGCCCGGAGCGGGTTCAAAGTTGGTGAAAGCAGAAAGTCTGGGAGTACAGATTTTGGATGAGCAAGCTTTTACTGACTTAATGGCAGGCTACATCGGATAAAACTCATGCCCAGCTCTCAACCTGGGCATCGTTAATCAAGAGTCTGACAAGATCTGTTCTGGAGATGATGCCCAATAATTCGTTCCGGTTACCCAGTACAGGTAGAGCACCCACAGGATAATTAACAAACACTGAGGCAATTTGAGAAAGCTCAGTATCAACAGCCGCTGCAATCATTTGGCGTTGGTACACCACCGCGATGGTCACGGTTGAGTCAGTTCCGTGTTCAAGAATGTCCTCTTTAGACAGGAGTCCTATCGGCTTTTCATCCTCGTCCACAACAATCAAATGTGCAATCGAATACTCTTGCATTTGCAACCAGGCTTGTCGAAGCGACACGCTAATGCTGACCGTTTGCACGGGAAAGGTCATGATCTGTTGTGCTTTTAACGTGGGTCTTTGCTTAGGTTTACCTGCTTTGCTTGCCTCTTCATAGGCCGCATGCGCACCGGTGCTGCTTGGGCTGCGACGTTGACTTGAATCACCCTCTAATATTCGAAGAAAAGAACGCTTCCCCGATGGTTGAGTTGGATCATCGGAGTTAGGCAGCCCATCAGAGCTACGAGCTTCTCCGGCTTGTTCAACCCCGCGAGGTTTAAACAGCGTTTTCAGCGGAGTTTGAATCCGATTACCTTGGTCAATGACTATCAGCGACATAACTCACTCCTCAATACATTTCAAGTATATCGGCATTTTACGAAAAAACATTAAATTCGATTACGAATTAAGTCTCGTAAAATAAAACGGTTAGGATCAAGGCGCTCCATTAATCGGTTAGGTAAGGGGGCTGGGGTACCGGTGATCATTGCAACCAATACGTCTGCGCTGATAGGACAGGTAATTAAACCCTTCGAGCCATGGCCTACATTGACATATAGACCTTGATGCATCAAGGGTGTTTCAAAATCTTTCCAATTAGAGTCTACACGTAAACGTGCATAGGTTTTTACGAAGCTGTCATAGACGCCTACTTCGCCGACTAAGGGTAAGTAATCTGGGGTACTGCAGCGATAGCCTACGCGTCCATTACACAGGCTTGGGTCTATTGTTGCAAAATCGGGTAAGACACTGCTTAAGGTTTGCAGGTTTTGTTGGTGGTCTTTGATTTTTATCTCGCTGCTTAAGTCATGCAAATCAAAGGTGGCGCCAAAACAATAGGATTGATTTAGGGCTGGAGAAATATAACCGTCACCACAGACGACGGTTTTTAAATCGGGTAGGCCGCTTGTGGGGACTTGAGAGGTTTGGCCTCGTATGGCTTTAAGAGGCAAATGCTTAAGGGGTGTCAGGCGCTGAGTGTCACTGGCAGAGCATAGAATCACGATCTCTGTTTCGTAATCACCTCTGTTGGTTTGAATGTGCCAAGCATCTGTGTTTGGCATGAAGGCTAAATCCGTCACCTGCTCAGAAAAATGGCTGTTGATTAGCGAGTGGTTTACCAAATGTTTACACCAATCAACAGGAGACACCCATCCGGCTTTAGGGAAAAACAGCCCCGGTTTGTCAATCAGGGTATTGGCGAACTCGGTAGCTTGATCGCTGGAGACGGCTTGCAGAATATCAGAGGAAAATAGATTGGCCTGCAAAAGGCGAGCTTGCCGCTCTTGCTCTTTGTCGGTGGTTGCCAACTGGAGAACCCCGCACAAGGCGCCTAAATTGGGTTGAGTCTCAAGCAGCGACGACACTAGATTCGCACTGTATAACAAGCCAAAGAGGTGCAACTCACTACTGGGCGTTTGCTCCATTGCTAACTTGGCATACAAGGCACCTTGAGGGTTGCCAGAGCCTCCTTGCGCAATGTCCGGGTTTTGGTCAATCAGTGTGACGTGAATACCACGCTCGGCCAGAGCCCTTGCGGTATGGCACCCAGCAAGCCCTGCTCCCACCACAATCGCTCGAGAAGGCGTGGATCTTGGTTGTGTTAAGCCTTCACCTCCATGCGCAATTAGCATGTCACGCTTACGCCCCGAGCCTTCGCTGATTTGAACATTAAAACCAGCATCACGAAGTCCACGGCGCACGTTTCCTGATGCCGTGTAGGTAGATAAATGTGTGTTCGCATGACTTAGCCGATACATTTGTGAAAATAATGAGGCCTGCCACATGTCGGGGTTTTTCGTTGGCGAGAATCCATCAAGATACCAAATATCAACAAGCCCCCTTAATTCTGGCAGGGTGTCGTTTACATCACCGAAAATTAACGTCAAGCGAATGCGGCCATTGGCGAAAAACAAAGAGTGATACCCTTCTTGTAGTGGCGGGTATTGCGCTAAAAACGCATCCTTGAGTAGATGGTCTGCATGACGTTGTTGCATCACTTGTGTCATGTCAATTCGGCTGAGGGGGAGTTTCTCGAATGAAATAAAATGCAAACATTGGCTTGGTAAGGATTCAGACAACCACAGGTGGGTTGTCAAAAAGAAATTCAACCCAGTTCCGAAGCCTGTCTCGGCAATGGTTAAATGCTGATAAGGGGATAAGCTTTTAATGCGTTCAAGCAATCGATTGCTATTAATAAAGACATGCTGCTTCTCGGCTTCACCACCATCGTCGCTGTAGTAAACATCATCAAAGTCTTTTGAAAAGGGGCTGGGTAAATGCCACTCAATATTCGCGGATTTTAAGCACTTCATTAAAATTATTACTCGTCTGTTAAACAGCCTAGATAGTGTTTCCAATCAAATGACGCCCCAGGATCTGTTTTTCGTCCAGGGGCAATTTGGTCATGTCCCACGATTCGAGCCGGTGTGATCAATGGGTAGTGCTGCATAAGGCTGCGGGTAACTTGAACTAGGGTTTTATACTGATCAGAGGTATAGGGAAGATCATCACAGCCTTCTAACTCGATACCGATTGAAAAATCATTGCAGTTGGCTTCTGATTCAAAACAAGAGACACCTGCATGCCATGCACGCTTATCAAACGAAACAAATTGAACCACGTCTCCGCTTCGTTTAATCAAAAGGTGTGCTGAAACCTGTAAGTCAGCGATTTCAGTGAAATATGGATGATCCTCAACAGGAAGCCGATTCTGGAAAAAAGACTCGATATACTCACCGCCAAACTGGCGTGGGGGAAGGCTAATATTGTGAATCACCAACAATGAAACGCTCGCTTTATCTGGGCGATTATTATAATTAGGCGATGGGCACCATTTGGCATAGGTTAAAAGATGATTTTCAATAGACGGTTGGACTGGCACAGACCTATCCTGCTGGTTAAAATAGCTAATCTACTTTAATCACAGGCTGAATCCAACCACTATGCTAACACTCGAAATGATCCAACCCACGATTGCTCAACAAGTCAGTGACGCTCTTCGGGAAGATATAGGTAGCGGGGATATTACAGCCGAATTAATTCCAGCAGGCGATCAAGCCTTAGCACGGATTATTACGCGTGAAGACATGGTGGTGTGCGGAGTCGCTTGGGTGAATGAGGTATTTCGGCAAGTAGACGAAGCATTGCAGGTGGAGTGGCAGGTGAATGATGGCGATCAAGTCGCGGCAGGAAGCACACTGTTTGAAGTCAAAGGCTCTGCTAGAGCACTGTTGACGGCTGAGCGTACCGCCTTGAACTTTTTGCAAACCCTGTCCGGTACCGCAACCCTGAGTCACAGCTATGCCAAGCGAGTTGAAGGCACGGATGTGACGTTACTGGATACACGTAAGACTCTGCCAGGTTTACGTTTGGCTCAGAAGTATGCCGTTGCCTGCGGAGGCTGTGCGAACCATCGTATTGGGCTTTATGATGCCTTCTTGATTAAAGAAAACCACATTCATGCCTGCGGTGGTGTGACGCAAGCCATTCAAACGGCTCGCCTAAACCATCCAGGTAAGCCCGTTGAGGTTGAAGTCGAAACCTTTGCACAATTAACTGAAGCCTTATCTGCACAGGCAGACATCATAATGTTGGATAATTTTTCAGTTGATGACATGAAAAAAGCCGTTCAACTGACATCTGGGCGTGCTAAGTTAGAAGCCTCTGGCAATATTACGGATGATACGCTGTTGCAGTTTGCGCAAACAGGCGTTGATTATATTTCCATCGGTGCGTTGACCAAGCATTGTCGAGCCATTGATTTATCCATGCGCTTTATTGCTTAACTCTTTATTTAAAAGCCTTGAATTGAAAAGCCATTTTACGAATTGTTGAGACCTATGTACCCATGTAGCACGTAAGACCTGTTAGATAATAACCCCTAGGATGGAACTTAGAAAACTCATGCGCCTACCGATCATAGCTTTCGCGTTTTTGTTTTTTTCAGGTGTATCAAACGCTTCAACACTCGATGGATTAGAGTTGAAGCCGTTTGATGAAATTAAGATCGTTAATCCTATTCAGGTTTCGGCCGAAGTGGTGAGTTTGAATCAAACTCAAATGATCAGTGAGCTCAATGCTCAGATAAAAACCCTACATGTGCGTCCTGGTGACCAAGTCGAAGCAGGGCAGTTGCTAGCCGAGTTGGACTGTCGAGACACAAAAGACACCGTGTTGTTACTGGATGCGCGTCAGCGTGAGCTGAATGCCAGTCTTGAGCAGGCAGAGCGTTTATTTCAGCGTTTTACTCAACTTGAAAGTCGACAGTTTTCCGATCGTTTATCGCGTGAGGACGCGCAAACGAATGTTGTGCGTGCCAGAGCGCAGCTCTCGGCCTTAGCGGTTGAGCGTGAAATGGCTCAGCGCCAAGTGTCACGCTGTCAGGTGGTGGCACCCTTTTCAGCCGCGGTGGTTGCCCAACGTGCAGGTGAAGGCCAGTGGGTCAGCGTTGGCAGCCCGATCTTTGAGCTTACCCAAACCTCTCCCGCTGAAATTTCGGTGCAGTTACCGCAAGCTCGCATTGGGACAAGCCTTGATACATTTTTAGCTATATTTAAGGTGAATGGCCGTGAGTACCCCGTGTCCTTTCTGCGACAATCGCCCGTAGCCGATCCCGCAACTCGCTCTGTTCATGCTTGGTTTCAAGCACCTGAACATGTGGCCATAGGTGAAACGGGGCAGCTTAATTTAGATGACCAAATAGCCTATTTGCCTGCACAAACGATGGTTATGAGAGAGGGGCAGATGGGGGTCTTTATTCTGGAAGGCGAGGATCCTATTTTCTACCCCCTGCCGGGTGCTCAAGAAGGGCGACCTTTTCCAGCCCCTTTATCAATACAGTCTAAAGTTCTTGTGACGTCAGGTCAGCATCGCTTAAGTGCTGTAGGACGTACGCAATGATTAGGGCATTGTTGAATAATACTGTTCTGAGCAATTTGGTCTTTGTGCTGGTGCTGATTATCGGTGCCATGTCATACAATTTGATGCCTCGGCAGAAAGACCCCACCATTAACTTTAATTGGATAATAATTGTTACGGCCTTACCGGGGGCAAGTGCTGAAGATATTGAGATGCGCGTGACGCAACCTCTCGAAGATGCCTTGCGTAAGCTAAACGATGTGAACTTCGTTTCCAGTACATCGCGCGTTGGATTATCAAATATACTTGTACGTTTTCGTGATCTGGATGAGCGCCAGTTTGATAAGCGCGTGACCGATTTACGCCGAGAGGTACAGAGCAAACGCAACGAGCTTCCTGCCGATATTGTTGAACCGATTATTCTGGAAATTACCAGCGCCAACGCATTTCCAGCTGCTACGTTAGTGTTGAAAGGGCAAGCCGATGATGAAATTCTTCGCAGTGAGGCCTATCAGCTCAAGCGAGAGCTTGAACGAATCAAAGGCATAGATCGTGTTGATACGGCGGGCTTACAGGACCCAGAAGTTCAGGTGTTGTTGGATATGGGGTTGCTGGCGTCTGCAGGTATACATCCTGCGACGGTCTCTGATGTTATTGCTAGCCAATGGCAAGATTTGGCTGCAGGAAAGCTAACAGTCTCAAATGAGCAGTGGCTTGTTCGACATTTGGGCCAGTCACCCTCTCCAGAGGAATTAGCTCAGCTATGGATTCCGCATGTAGGAGGAGAATTACGTCTTGAAACCTTGGCTCAGGTCGAACGAAGGCGACAAGATCCTACGCAATTGGTGATGTATGACGGTCAGCCTGCCGTCATGATGTCTGTCATGAAAGAGGGAAATGCCAATACTTTGGTGTTGATTGAAACCTTAGAAACCTTTATCGAGCAGTATAATCCCAATATCGCCGCTAAAGGGCTAACCTTGGTTTTAGCCGATGATCAAACGGAGTCGACACGTCGCGCCATCGATATTATGCAGACCAATGCGCTTCAGGGGCTTCTGTTCGTGGGTCTTGTGAGTTGGTTGTTTTTAGGTTGGCGAATCGGTGTGTTGGTTGCATTGGCCATTCCTTTCTCCTTGATGGGAGTGTTTATTCTACTCAACCTGCAAGGTGAAACCGTGAATCTAACGGTGCTGTTGGGGGTTATTATTGCACTGGGGATGCTGGTGGATGTTGCCGTTGTGATGGTTGAAGCCATGCATCAACGCATGGGGCAGGGAGAGACGGCCATCGAGTCGGCGATGGGGGCTATGAATGAAGTCGGCTGGCCTATTTTTGCGGCTGTGTTAACCACCATTGCAGCCTTTCTGCCCCTGATCCTATTGCCCGGCATACTGGGTGATTTCATGCGCATTGTGCCAACGGTGGTCACGTTTGCTTTGATATTTAGTTTAATTCAAGCCTTCTGGATGCTGCCTTCGCAAATGCACGCGTTACACGCTCTCCCAAGCCAACAAGGTGTTTCGAGACGCGAGCGAGTGCTTCGACGCTTACGAAATCTCTATGGTCGTGTCTTGATCAAAAGTTTCCGGCATCCCTGGGTGACCTTAGTTTGCTTGGTTGGCTCATTTACTTTGGCGATAGGGCTGTTTGCCACTGATCGTATCAGTCGTGACTTCTTTGCGGCGGACACGCTCTCCGTGTTTTACATCAATGTTGAAATGCCATCAGGATCGACTTTGCGTCAAACACTCAATGCGACATTAGAGGTCGAAGCCCATGCTCGTGAGGGAATGGAGCCCGAGGAAATTCGTTCATTGGTATCCTATGCTGGGCAAATGTTTACCGAAACAGAGCCCTTATTAGGTGATAACTATGGACAAATTTTTGTCAGCCTGACTTCTCGACATCTAGGTGGACGCAACGCCGATGAGATCATTGAAGGGTTGCGAGAATCTATTCAATTAAATACACCCGCTGCCGCTAAGGTCACGCTCTTGAAACTTTCTGATGGCCCGCCCAGCTCCATGCCGATCAGTATTAAAGTGCGTGGCGATGACTATGGCCTGATTCAGGCTGCCGTAGATGATTTGACTGAGATTTTGCAAGGGATCCCCGGTATTGTTGATATTACCAATGACGCATCGCCAGGCACTCAACAGTTGGTCACGCGCTTGAATCTTCCTGCAATTGCGCGCGCAGGTCTCGATGCACGGAGCGTGACACGGGCGCTTCGCTTGTTAACAGACGGTGAAGTGGTTGCGCAGTTAAATGACAGGGGGGAGAGTGTGGATTTGCGTGTTCGCAGCCAGAAGGCCTCCACCGAAGATATTGATGCATGGCTGTCGACACGGATTGCAACGCCATCAGGACAAAGTGTGCCCTTAAGCGAGCTTTTGGATATCGAGGTTAAAACAGGCTTTGCGAGCCTGCGTCATTATAACTTTAGCCGTGCGATTACCCTAGAAGCTGATCTTGATCGCGTTGTCTTGGACACTCTTCAAGCCAATCAGCTGATTCAAAGTGCTTGGCTTGATTATCAAGACCAGCATCCTGGTATTTCATTGGATTTTTCGGGTGAACTAGATGACATCCAAGAGTCGCTGAATGCCTTGGTGATTTTATTTGTACTGGGTGTGGGCCTGATGTATTTGATTCTAGGGGCGCAGTTTAAGAGCTATTTCCAGCCTTTTATTATACTTTTAACCATACCCATGGCGTTCACGGGTGTTGCCTATGGTTTGTGGTTTAGCCAGAATCCGCTGAGTTTGTATACGCTTTATGGCTTGGTGGCTTTGTCGGGGATAGCGGTGAATTCCGCCATTGTTTTGATTGCGGCCGCCAACAGCCGATACAATCAGGGTATGAGTGTGATTTACTCGATTGTCTATGCTGCGCGTCGGCGTATGGTGCCGATTTTGATCACTGCGGCGACGACGATGGCTGGTTTGATGGGGTTGGCATTGGGCTTAGGAGGAAAGTCATTGATTTTTGGCCCAGTTGCAACGGCAATTGTCTGGGGGATTAGTGTTTCAACTCTATTGACGTTATTTACCATTCCATTGATGTATAAACTCACCCGTCGCGATCGACCAAGGTGATCACGACGGGTAGACACATATAACTGAGGGGCTATCTGCGTGTATAAACAGCGTCAGGAAGCCCTTTGACAACGGCTTGTGCAACGGCAGCAGCGATCACTGCTTTGACGATATCGCCAGGTATGAACACCATCATGATTTTGGCGGCGTCCAGCCAATCACGTCCTGTGACGAGCTTAAAGCCAGTGATGCCGAATACATACAGAACTATAATGCCGCCCAGGATAGACGCCAGTAAAGTGGCAGGAAAGGTGGGGAGCTTGCGCAGCAGCAAAGCAGCATAGCCTGTCGCAAAGGCCGCAAAAGGAAAGCCGATTGCAAAACCCGCCGTGGGGCCAACAAATACACCTAGGCCTCCGCGCCCACCTGATAAGAGAGGCGCCCCTAATGCGACCACAAAAATAAACAGAGCCATCGACAGTGCTCCACGCCATGGACCCAGCATAATTCCTGCGAGCATCACCCCAAGGGTTTGCGCGGTAATTGGGATGCCCGTTACAAAAGGAACGGGTGGAATTAAACCTAAGGCCGCAATGAGTGCTGCGTATAAAGCGATTTGAACCAGTGATTTATCCTGCATAAAAAGTCCGACTTCAGATTGAGTTGATAAAAGGGTTAAGGTTTTTTGACCGAACGGATACCACCACGAGAGGCCAAGGCTTCGGCTACGTGATCTGACAAACGAATCGACTGAATAGTGAGCGGTATGGCAAGCTTCCAGAGTTGGCGTCCGCCCCCTCTGGATTTCCAAGCATCTAATAAATGTTGAGTAACGCCCATCAAAACTGGGATAAAGCGAATGAGCAATGTCACGGCAAAGGCAATGCGCTTGGGGTCAACACCGAATAGCCTCAGCGGGCTGAATAAGGGCATCATTGCTGTCATCATGTCGTCCATTTTTGTTGTGAGCGTGATCAAATTTGCAATGAGGATCAGTGTGCCCATTCTGAGCAAGAGTGCGCAGGCTTCATAAACACCGACTGACCAGGCTTGCATGATAAAAATCAGCGCAAAAATGGGTACTAGCGAACGAAACACTTTGAGTCCCTGTAAAGCAGGACGTCCAAGAGAGGCGTAAATCAGCAAGGTCAGCAGGGCAAGTCCGAACAAAATACTCACCTGCCCAATAGGGTATAGGGCTAAGCTAAGCGCCGCCATGCCGAGCAATTTAATTCCAGCGGGCATTCGGTGTAAGTAGCTTGTTTGTTCTAGGTACAGACTAATCATCGCGGGTTCACACCCTTTGCATCGGCATAGTAGGCCTTTAGTATTTCATCAGAGGGGCCATCTTGACGGACTTTGCCCTGCTCTAACCAAATAATGCGATCAAAGTCTGTGAAACTATCGAGTTCATGGCTAATCATGATGATCTGCTGAGGTAAGTCGTGCAGCAAGCTTAGGAGTTGATAACGCGTGGGTAAGTCTAAGGCAGAGAAGGGCTCATCCAATAGAATCACTTTAGGGTTCATTAATATAATGGATACGATGCAAACCCATTGCTTTTGACCATCGGATAAACTGTGAATGGGTCGTTTTGCCCAGTCGCAGCGTCCTTGCTCGCTTAAGAGGGTCATCACTTTTTCTAAGGCAGTGGATTTTGAGAGCCCTTGATTGATTAAGCCAAAACACAGTTCTTCTTCCACCGTCGGAAAAATAATTTGATGATCAGGGTTTTGAAAAATAAAACCGACATGAGACGACATTTTCTCAGGCCCTGAACTGGGGTTTTGACCAAATACTGAAATTTGTCCGGCATTAACGGGCAATAGTCCATTGATTAAGCGCAACAATGAGCTTTTCCCCGAACCATTATGGCCAATCAGGCCGATGCGAGGCTCAGATAGTTCCAGAGAAAGCTGGTCAATCACGGTACGCCCGTTACGAACGAGAGTAACGTTGTGGAAACAAATGCCCTTCGCTTGGCTCATGGATTGAGTCATCGTGCTCTCATACCAATATAAAGTGGCAAAGTATATAGAAGAGCTCGTCATTTGTACCAGACTTGCCAATCTGAACTTAGCCCTTACAGAATAAAAAATAAGAATTGTTTTCGATTTATTGATCGAAAACAGCTCTTTATCTGCAAAACTCGTCTATGATGATCCTAGCCAATTCCCCTTAATCTGTTGGACTAAGGCCTAGGGGGGTGGAGTTCATCAATAGGATGGCAGATTTTCAGCGGAGTGTTACATGTATATCAAAACAAAAATTTCTGTAGGCTTTAGCGCTGTTGCGTTAATTGCGTTGTTATTGGGTGGTTTAGGCTATTTCGGTGCGAGTCGTAGTCAGGCGTCGATCGAGCAGCTCGGACTTGTACGCCTAGCGGGTGTTCAGAGTGTGTTAGAAATGCAAGTCTCGTTGGCTGAAGTGGTCACGAGTATGCGTACCTTGATGAATACGCATGCTACTCTCACTGAAAAACAACGCGAATATGAGCGTATTGAATTGGGTCGTGCGGCCTATCGCGAAGCCTTATCCGCATACGAACAGCTTCCTAAATCTGAAGATGAAGCACGAGAATGGGGACTTTTTACTGAGACCTTACCGGCTTGGGTCGAGGCCAATAATGCGATTTTAGCCTTGCATCAACAGGTTGACCGCCAATTGAGTATGAATTCCCTTGCAGATGTCGGTGCTCTACAGCAGCAGATAGCCGCACAAACGATGGGGCAGACGTTGGTCTATCAAACACAGTCATTCAATTATCTGAACAATGTGGTGCGGATGAATATGGATGCAGCCGCACTCAACGTTGACGAGGATCTTGCGAAGGCCACTCAGTTAAAGTTGCTGAGCTTATTTGCCATGATTCTAGGCGTCCTGCTGTCTGCGGTCTTGGGCATTCGTATCACGCGTGATATTACCCGTCCATTGCAGTTATTGGTCACTTCGGTGAAGCACGTCAGTCAAAGCAGTGACTTTAGCCATCAAGTGGCCTATTCCAAAAAAGATGAAGTGGGTGAGGTCGTTGAATCCTTTAATCATTTATTGGACTCACAAAAGCAAGCCTTACAGGAGGCCAGTGAAACCGTTGCATCCCTTGCTTCAGGAGACTTTAGTTTGCGGGTTAAACGACACTATGAAGGTGATTTAGCTAAGCTGAAAGAGGGGATTAATGCTAGCGCCGACACGATTGTGTTGACCATGAATGAGCTTGGGAAAGTCATGCAAGCGCTTAAACAGGGTCAGTTTGATATTCAAATTAGCCCTGATCTGGTGAGTGGTGAGTTTAGGCGCATGTTGGAGGATGCTTCACAGGGAACACGTGCGCTCAGAAATAGTATTGACGATATTATTAAAGTCATGTCGGCGACTCAGTCAGGTCATTTTAATGAGCGCGTCAATGCAGACGCGAGCGGTGACCTGCTCAAGTTGAAAGAAATGATTAATGCCTCTGTCGTTGCATTGCATAACGCGATTGAAGATATCAGTCGAGTGATGGTGGCTCAGTCAAAAGGAGATTTAACACAAACCATCGCAACGCAATACCCAGGTGATTTAGGCGTGTTGACTTCGGCGGCTAATCATACTGCTGAAAAACTTCAAGAAGTTATTTTGCGGATTCGCTTGGCTGTTGAGGCGGTAAACACAGCGGCTGCCGAGATTGCGATGGGGAATACCGATCTTTCGCAAAGAACCGAAGAGCAAGCATCTAGCCTGGAAGAAACGGCATCAAGTCTCGAAGAGTTAACCTCTACGGTAAAAATGAATGCCGATAATGCCCGCCAAGCCAATGTTTTGGCGCAAACAGCCAGTCGTATTGCTGAAGAAGGTGGTATTAAGGCACGCACTGTCGAGAAAACGATGGATGCAATTACGGATAGCTCTAAAAAAATTGCAGACATTACATCATTAATTGATGGCATTGCTTTTCAAACCAATATTCTTGCTTTGAATGCTGCGGTTGAGGCGGCACGAGCTGGTGAGCAAGGGCGTGGCTTTGCGGTGGTTGCCAGTGAAGTGCGAGCCTTGGCTCAACGTTCTGCGGCGGCCGCTAAAGAAATTAAAGAACTGATTGCTCAGTCTTCAGACATTGTCAAAACGGGCAATACTCTGGTGAAAGAAACGGGTCTAACGATTCAAGAAATTGTTGAATCCGTTAAGCGAGTCACGGACTTAATGGCGGATATTTCTGCCGCCTCTGAGGAACAAAGTCAGGGAATTGCCCAAGTCAATCAAGCCGTGTTGCAGATGGATGAAGTTACACAGCAAAACGCAGCCCTAGTAGAAGAGGCGGCAGCCGCTGCAGAATCCTTGGAGGAGCAAGCTCAATCTTTGAAAGAAAGTGTTGCTCTGTTCAAGTTGGAAGGTGGGCAAACAAATGCGGGGTTATACCCTGCGGCCAAGATGCAAAAAAACTTGCCATCACCGACTCCATCTAGTGCTAAACTCAACGCTTTATCCAGACAAACTGCTCGCGATGACGAGTGGGAAGAGTTTTAAAAAGTCGATAAGGCGGTAATCTATGAGTAATGTGGACTGGGGGTTGGACGGGTTAGTAAGCGAACTCAGAGCACGTCGCGAGCATTGGCGACGTGCTCGCCAACGTGATCCAGAGATTAATGGCCGTGAATTTCCATCCCTAGATGTGATGCATCAAGTGAGCGAAGGTTTGGCTTCAGCGCTATTTCCAATGCGTTTAGGGCCTTCGGATCTTAAGCCTAAGGCTGAAGATCACTACATTGGCTATACACTCGATAAAGCCCTTAATACCCTGTTGGATCAAGCCGTTTTAGAACTTCGATTCGGGCAGAATCCACCAGAGCCTTTTGCTCAAACGCGTGAAAAAGCCATTGCTGCAATTCGTGAGTTTGCATTGCGCTTGCCGGATATTCGCAGTGTTCTTGATACTGACGTCGAAGCCGCCTACAAGGGCGATCCGGCTGCACGCAGCATGGATGAGGTGCTCTTGTGCTACCCGGGGGTGCGCGCAATCATTTTTCATCGGTTATCGCATGAGTTGTTTAAGCTCGGCTTGCCCCTTTTAGCGAGAATCATGGCTGAAATCTCGCATTCTGAAACCGGTATCGATATCCACCCTGGAGCCACGATAGGAGAGTCCTTTTTTATCGACCACGGTACTGGTGTCGTCATTGGCGAAACGACCATCATTGGTAGAGGTGTGCGCATATACCAAGCGGTCACTTTAGGGGCTAAGCGCTTTGAAGTGGATGAGCAAGGCAGTTTAATCAAAGGCGGTGCACGCCATCCTGTGATTGAAGATCAAGTGGTGATTTATGCAGGTGCTACTTTGCTAGGGCGTATCACCATTGGTCGTGGTTCTAGTATCGGAGGGAATGTTTGGTTGACGCATAGCGTTCCGCCTAACAGTCAAATTACGCAGGCAAATCACGAGCAGCGCTGCGAAGAACAGCGCGCAAAAGGCGAGTGAAACGAGTCTCCTATACTTGAAAACCCTTATTGATAGAGTATGATCTTTTCTGATGTAAACACGAATGAGACCTATTTTTTAATGGGTTCTTTAAGTCAATCGAATAAGGAACAATAACAAATGAAATTGGAAACCCTTGCCCTTCATGCAGGTTATGAGATAGATCCCACTACCAAAGCAGTTGCTGTGCCTATTTATCAAACCACTTCATACGCATTTGATAACGCCCAACATGGCGCAGATTTGTTCGACTTGAAAGTGCCAGGCAATATTTACACTCGGATCATGAACCCAACGACGGATGTATTAGAAAAGCGCGTTGCGGCACTAGAAGGTGGTATTGCTGCGCTCGCGGTCGCGTCGGGTATGGCGGCGATTACCTATGCCATCCAAACGCTGGCTGAAGTGGGTGACAATATTGTTTCGACCAGTGAGTTGTATGGTGGAACCTATAATCTGTTTGCGCATACGTTGCCTCGTCAAGGGATCGAAGTTCGCTTTATTAACAAAAATGACCTGGCCGCCCTGGAAAACGCCATCGATTCAAAAACCAAGGCCGTCTTTGCTGAAACCATTGGCAATCCATCCGGTGGCGTTGCCGATGTGCGTAAACTTGCAGAGATCGCGCATCGTCATGGCGTGCCTTTGATTGTGGATAATACCGTGCCATCTCCTTTTTTATGGCGTCCCATTGAAGACGGTGCTGATATCGTTATTCACTCTGCGACCAAGTACATTGGCGGACATGGCACCACTGTTGGCGGTATTATTGTGGACTCGGGGAAATTTCCTTGGGCAGATCATGCCGAGCGCTTCCCGTTATTGAATCAAGCGGACCCTTCCTATCATGGGGTGGTGTATACCGAAGCCTTTGGTCCAGCGGCCTTTATTGGTCGGGCAAGAGTCGTGCCGCTGCGTAACATGGGCGCGGCGATATCGCCTTTTAATGCCTTCATGCTGTTACAAGGGCTTGAGACACTTTCATTGCGTATTCAGCGCATATCGACGACCGCTTTGCAGATTGCCCACTGGTTAGAAGCGCACCCTAAGGTCAGCTGGGTTGATTATGCCGGACTTGAATCTCATAAGGACCATGCACTGGTTCAAGAATATTTGGGCGGAAAAGCATCTGGTATTCTTAGCTTTGGTATCGACGGTGACCGAGAAGCAACTCGACGTTTCTACGATGCCTTGGCAATATTCTTACGCTTGGTGAATATCGGGGATAGTAAATCCTTGGCTGCAATCCCCGCTGAAACCACTCATCGTCAGTTAAACGATGAAGAGCTGGCGGCGGCTGGGGTTAAGCCAGGCACTGTGCGTTTGTCGATAGGGTTGGAAGATCCAGAGGACTTGATTGCCGATCTTGAGCAGGCGTTTCAGCAGGTATAAACGGCCAGGCTTAGTGACGGTTCGTACTGGTTAAATCATATAAAGAGAGGCCAATCAATTTTACGATTGGTTGGCCTATCAAAAGAATTTTCTCTCGACTAGAACTTAATTACAGTCCCATAAATTTAAACGGTTCAGACTCAACAAAGAATTGGCTGGCTTCTCCGGCATAGATTTCCCCCTCTGATAAGGCTAGTTTTTTAACAGGCGCATTCTCGTTAAAGTCCATGTTATTGAAGTCGACCCAAATGGCATTTGGTGTCAAAACATTCTCGTAATAGTAGATGCGATTTTTTTGATCTGAAACGACTCTCCAGCGTGTGTTGGAAAGGTGTGGCTGATCATCGGCAGAAATGCCATATGGCACGGATACATTGCGAACGACACTCATGACACTTGCCACTGCAACTTGGGGATCACTGGTTTGCGGTATATGGTTAATATAGTAGGACGCGCGAACAAAGCGATCTTGTGCTCGATTACTACCGGGTAAGAATAGTGTCGCAGGAATATTCTCCCAATAGCCCTTAATCGCCAGTTGTTGCTCAAAAGGTGGATCATTGGTCATTACTTGGTAATCACGGTTGTGATGGATGACCAACCTGCCTTCGATGTATTCTAAAATAGCACTGTCGCCACTGCTGTCGGACAAGGATAAGTGGACGGTTGTAAACTTGTTGGTCCCTGGAATATAGTCTGAAACGACAGCAAAGGGTTCATCTTTAAAGAAATTGACGGCTTCTTCCACGCTTGCAAAATTGTCTAATGCATACTGCGCCCACAAAGAAACAGCGAGGCCAGGAAGGTCGCCATCTTTTTCAAAGGCGGGATACTCTGACTCAACGAGCCATAGCAGGTTAGCAACTAATCCTTTTTCATTCATACCATCTGTTGTTGCTATATCCCAAGAGCTCGTTATTACACTGCCGTATTGAGACGTCCAACGAACAGAGTTCTCGCCCACGACGCCATCACGTTCTATACCCTTAGGGAAAGCCCAGATGTTTGCAGGGATGTCTAAAGAAAAGTCCATGCTACGACCCGTAATTACCATGTCATCAGGCCCAAGGTAGACCATTCGAGTACAAGCATGAGTCACACTGGATAAAGCAAGTGAACCTGCGAATAATCCAGACAAAACAGCGGTTGTTAGCTTCTTCATTGAAACCTCATCATTCAGGTTAAAATCGGTAATCGATACCCAGTAACACGCCTCCTAGCTTAGTATCTATATCGAAGTTTCCTTGGCTATAGTCTACATCCATATAA
Organism: Nitrincola tibetensis; assembly: GCF_003284585.1. GTDB lineage: Bacteria > Pseudomonadota > Gammaproteobacteria > Pseudomonadales > Balneatricaceae > Nitrincola > Nitrincola tibetensis. The sequence goes on along the minus strand of NZ_QKRX01000018.1, from coordinate 11,186 downwards.
CGATAACCAAACTGTATCGCCGAGTGTTCATTCAAACGATAGCCCATGCCGACATGTATATCACTGACCCAATTAGAGGAAAGGTCAAAACCGCCGACCATGGCAGACCAAGATGTAAACCAGTGTTGATCTAAATTGTATATGCCCTTGGCACCGATCATTAAATCGGCCCATTGTTTCGAGCGATTATCTTGTATGTTGATAGGGTCTATCGAAATATCTGTTTTCACTGACCAGCCACGTACACCAATCATTAAATCTGAATAGCTGCGGTGAGTTTGTTGTATTCGGTATTGTCCTGCTAGCATTAATGTCGTTAAGTCGAGTTCTAAGGCTGCACTTAAGGGTCCTGCTGAGGCACCATCTTTCATGTTGACATACATGCCATCCAGTAGAATACCGTAGTCTCCTTTTCGGGTTTCTAAAAGTCCCATTGCGGCAAAATCAACTGATTTGAATATGTCACTAAAGCTCCGCTCGACTGTCACGGGCCTCAAATCTGGGTGAGCGGCTGTTGTATCGACACTCGTGGCCCAGCCATATAAAGCAACTCTCGATGTCCATGTGTCTTCTACAGCCTGAGCGGACAAAGACGAAAGCAGCAGACTTGCTGAGATGAGAGAGTAATTTAGGTGCTTTGACATAAAAAACCTATTTTTTAATTAGTTAATACAACGACCCACTGGGTGGTTTATTCGGGAATGCAACCTACAACTGACTTCGCTGCCTGTTTATCCTTGTGGTAACGGATATTTTACAAAGCCTACATAGTTAGCTACTTTAATCGTCAGTTGCAGATTGATAAGATTCTTATTTTAATTTTTACGTTTTTATAAGTACTTTTAGATCTGTTGCTAACAGTAAATTTGGTCTACTCATGTTAATGGCTGCGATCAAATTTCCCTTCGTAATTGCGTTGAATCCCTTCTTTAATTTTTGCTTGATCTTGACGCGCCAGTTCGCCCTTCCACACCCACTCGAAAATACGGCTGGTGGCTTTTGGAAAGGGAGTGAAAATAGGATTGAAGGGGTTGTCCCTTGCTTGCATCCAGACGGTCATGCGGTGGCTGCGTTTCTGGGCGGCTCCTCGGCAGTGGAAACCGTAAACATTTGCCACGAGCAGTGTGTTTGCCGGAACATGCAAAGCTGTGGCTTCCAGCCCCATCTCTTCTAGCGCTTGCGGTGTCACCCTAAATGATCCATCCCAGTAGCGACCCGCTGGGCGATCCTTGCCTTTTAAAGAAGCGATTAAGCTTTCCTTGTATTCCCACTTTAACCTTGCCCAGGTTAAACGGTGAGAGCGAGGGACATACACATGAGGGCCGTTATCATCATTGGCCGGATCTAAAAACAACCAGCCTTTTACACAAGGGTGAAAGGTATCTGCATGCAAGTCACGCTGTGGATCGGCTTGAGGCACCACGTTGGCGTGATTGCATAGGTTCTCAATGAAGAAAAAAGGCGGCCTGTTTTTTGAAGAACACCAACGCATTAAGCGATCAAGGGGTTTGGCTTGTGTAAACGCATTCAGCTCGGGCAGTTGATTACGAATATCTTCCGTCATAAAGCTGCGTTGTGTGAGGGTTGTTCCTTCAACAAATTCGCGGATAAGGCCTGAGTAGTTAACCGTCTCTGATTGCAAGCGTTCAAATTGTTCGGGCGGCAGATAGTTCTCAATCAGAACATAGCCCTCACGGATAAACTGACGACGCTGCTCGGCGGGAACAAGAGGCGAGAGGAGCCATAGTCTTAGATGAAACAACGCTTGAGCGATGACCACGCGTGTGACATGCAAACCGCAACGATTGAGCCAATAGTTTCCGAGGATTGGGTTTTGTCTGAAACTTTTTGCCCAGGTAAAGGGTTCAATTATCCAGACGAACCAACGGAGCAAGGGTGATAAAAGACGTAAAAGCGCTTCCATAATGTTACGCGTAAGTAGGGTTGACACGTTCGAGATTGCAAAAGAAAATCTCGCACAGCCGACAACTCAGATGGCCGCGTACCTCCTGTAATGAACGATCCAAAGTGAATAGAGTAACTATAGAAGATTGTAAATATTCCAGTTAGCCCTTCAAAGAGAATCTTAACAGTGCAGTTACACTAGGCCAACTTTTTTCTTCAATTCGCGGTCTTCATATTTAGCGTTGAAGGAGCTTTAAGTCCTCGGTAGGCGACGTTTGTATTCTTCAGTAAAATGACAGGTGCCAGAGGCTCAAGTAGGTAAAGTGTGCTAAAGTTCAACAGTCTATGCAATATGATTTCAGCGATTCATTGGAGTGTTATAAATGGCGTTTGTCGTAACTGAAAACTGTATCTTATGTAAGTACACAGATTGTGTTGCGGTCTGCCCAGTTGACTGTTTCTACGAGGGGCCTAATTTTCTGGTGATTCATCCAGATGAGTGTATCGACTGCGGACTTTGTGAACCTGAATGTCCAGCGAAAGCCATTTTCTCAGAAGATGATTTGCCGGATGATCAATTGGAGTTTGTCCAATTGAATGCTGAGCTTGCAGAAATTTGGCCCAACATCACCGACTACAAAGCAGCGGCGCCTGATGCGGCCGACTGGGATGGCAAAGCTGGTAAATTGCAGTACCTAAAGCGTTGAAGACTCAAGTGTTTACATGACGGTGGCTAACTTTCCCAATAACCGGGCTCATTGTAGGTGCGCTTTAAGAAATCAATAAAGTAGGCAATCTTAGCGGGTAAAAAACGCTGCTCAGGATACACCGCCTGAATATTGTATTCAGGCATTGCATACTCATCTAAAAAGGTAACGAGTTCGCCGGAGTTCAGTTCTTTTTGGATTTCCCAAGTAGAACGCCAACTGATGCCCAGTCCGAGTTTAACCCAATCATAGAGCAGTTCACTGTCATTGCAGTCTAGGTTGCCAGAGACTTTGATGGTGACACGTTTATTGTCGCGAATAAAACTCCAACCCCGATGTTGCCCACCCATTAGATTGAATGCCAAACAGTTATGCTCGGCTAAGTCCTCCAGAGTCTGAGGGACGCCGTGGCGTTCAAGATAAAGAGGAGATGCACAGAGAACGCGCTTATTGGGGTAGAGTTGCACGGGCACATAGTTTGGGTCTTCAACCGCGCCAATACGAATAGCAAGGTCATAGCCTTCGCGTACCAAGTCTATCACGCTGTCCGTCAGGTTAAATGAAATGCGCACGTCCGGATATAAGGCTTGAAAGGCAGGGCCATGCGGTGCTACGTGTTTACGACCGAATCCGGCCGGTGCCGACACCACTAGATGCCCTCTGACATTATGACGATTGGCCGTAATGCCTGATTCAAGCGTGTCGAACTGCTTAAGCAGTTGCTGAGCGCCCTCTAAAAACTGCTCGCCTAGGTCGGTGAGTTTAAGGCCACGGGTCGAACGATGCATGAGTTTGACACCTAGGCGTTTCTCCAAGGCATCTAAGCGCCGCCCCATGATAATCGGCGTGACACCTTCAACAACGGAGGCTGCAGCAAAGCTGCCATGCTCAGCCACTAATGCAAAGGTGCGAAGTTCGGTATATCGGTCCACTCAATACCTCAGGTATCGACAGAAAATAAAAAATTGCTATTCAATAGTATACTGCCTTTTTATAGTATCGAATGAAAGAAAATCCTAATACAGTGTTATCCTTACCTACTGTATGAAAATAAGAGGCGTTATCCATGAGTCAGCAACGAATTCAGGTTGAAAATCTGCAGGTAGCAGAAACACTTTATGATTTTATCAATAATGAAGCGTTACCCGGTACAGGCGTCGATCAAGCTGCTTTCTGGAAAGCCTTCGATGAGATTATCCACGATTTAGCGCCTAAAAACCGCGAGCTTCTGGCAAAGCGTGATGCCATCCAAGCGCAGCTTGATGAGTGGTACTCCGCTCGCAAAGGTCATCTTTTGAGTATGACCGAATACAAAGCCTTTCTATCTGAAATTGGCTATTTATTGCCAGAAGGTGAAGATTTTACGGCGACCACCACCAATGTTGATCCAGAAATGGCAACCTTGGCTGGTCCTCAGCTAGTTGTTCCAGTTATGAATGCGCGCTATGCCCTGAATGCCGCCAATGCGCGTTGGGGAAGTCTATACGATGCGCTGTATGGAACAGATGCAATCAGCGAAGAGGGCGGGGCCGAAAAAGGCCAAGCGTACAACCCTGTTCGTGGTGAAAAAGTGGTAGCGTTTGCGCGTCAGTTTTTGGACGACTCTGCCCCGCTGGCTGAAAGTTCGCACGTCGGAGCAAAAGGCTATGCCATAGTAGAAGGAGCTCTGCAGGTGACCTTACTAACGGGTGAAACCGTTGCTCTTAAAAATCCAGATCAGCTCGTTGGCTACTTGGGAGATGCATCACAGCCTTCAGCCATCGTATTGCGCCATAATGGTCTGCATTTCGAAATTCAATTTGATGCGAACAGTGTCATAGGTAAAGCCGACAGCGCTAGTATTAAAGACATTCTGATGGAGTCCGCTCTCTCGACAATCATGGATTGCGAAGATTCAATTGCAGCGGTTGATGCTGACGACAAGGTTCAGGTCTATCGTAACTGGTTAGGCTTGATGAAGGGTACCTTGACCGAGAGCATTGAGAAAAACGGTCGCACCTTTGTCCGGGAAATGAATCCGGATCGTGAATATAAAGGGGTTGATGGTCAAACCGTGACGCTAAAAGGCCGCAGTTTGATGTTTGTGCGTAATGTCGGCCACCTGATGACGATCAATGCGATTTTGGATAAAGATGGTAACGAAATTCCAGAAGGTATCATGGATGGTCTCGTAACATCGCTCATTTCCATTCACGATGTCAAAGGATTGGGTAAGTTTAAAAACAGCGTAACGGGCTCTATGTACATCGTTAAGCCAAAAATGCATGGCCCAGAAGAAGTGGCCTTTGCGAATGAGCTTTTCGCACGTATTGAGGATGCCTTGGGTCTTGAGCGTTTCACCCTGAAAATGGGCATCATGGATGAAGAGCGTCGCACCACCGTTAACTTGAAAGAGTGTATTCGTGCGGCGAAAGAACGTGTTGTCTTTATTAACACGGGCTTCTTGGATCGTACCGGTGATGAAATGCACACTTCGATGGAAGCAGGTCCGATGTTGCGTAAAAATGACATTAAGGCTACGCCATGGATTAAAGCCTATGAAGACTGGAACGTTGATAATGGCTTGCTTTGTGGTTTGCAAGGTCGTGCTCAAATCGGTAAAGGCATGTGGGCCATGCCAGATCTGATGGCCAATATGTTAGAGCAAAAAATCGCCCATCCTTTATCCGGTGCGAATACAGCATGGGTGCCCTCGCCGACGGCGGCTACCTTGCACGCGATGCATTATCATAAAGTGGATGTGTTTGCGCGTCAGGAAGAGTTGAAGTTACGTGCACGTGCGAGCTTGGACGATATTTTAACGATTCCTGTGGCAGAGACTCCGAACTGGTCAGCTGAAGAAATTCAGCAAGAGTTAGACAATAACGCACAGGGTATTTTGGGTTACGTTGTTCGTTGGGTAGATCAAGGCGTTGGCTGTTCAAAAGTACCAGACATCAACAATGTGGGCTTAATGGAAGACCGCGCAACACTGCGGATTTCCAGCCAACATATTGCGAACTGGTTACATCATGATATTTGTTCTACCGAGCAGGTCATGGAAACCATGAAGCGCATGGCGAAGGTAGTAGATGGTCAAAATGCCAATGATCCTCTTTACCAGCCAATGGCTGCGGACTTTGACAAGAGCGTTGCCTTTAAAGCCGCCTGTGAGTTGGTGTTTGAAGGACGCAAGCAGCCAAATGGTTACACTGAGCCTGTATTGCACCGTCGTCGTATTGAGGCAAAAGCACTGGCTAAATAATTTAATTCAGATTAAAGCTGTATAATAAAAGGCACCTACTAAATTAGGTGCCTTTTTTATTGATGCTGAGATGCCATAACAATGCAGAATATCTGCTCTTTTATTAAGTTTTTCTGTTTGATTTTTTTTAGTTTAAGTCTGTCTTTTTCAGCCATGGCTGATGTGGTTTTAAATGAGCAGCAGCGGGCGTATTTAGCCGAACTGGGGCCCGTCAAAATGTGCGTTGACCCGGATTGGGAGCCTTATGAGCGCCTTTTGCCCAATGGTGATTTTGTCGGTATTGCGGCTGATCTTATCCGATTAGTCGCGCAGCGTGTTGATGTTGAACTCAGCGTTTACCCAACAGATGATTGGAATCACAGCCTACAAGCAGCACAAGCAGGTGATTGCCATATTTTGGCGTTTTTAAATAAAACGGAAGCGCGCAGCCAGTGGTTGTTATTCACAGAACCTTACTTCAATGACCCGAATGTTTTTATTACACATCAAAACCATGAGTACATCCCTAATCCAGCAGGTTTAGTGGATAAAGTCGTTGTGTTGCCAAAAGGGACCAGTATTGAAGAGTTTGTTCGACGTACCTATCCTAACTTAGCTCTCAAAGTGGTCGATACTGAACGTGACGCGGTGGCGATGGTTGAGCAGAAAAAAGCAGATATGACCATTCGTTCGTTAACTATGGCCGCCTTTACGATCCGCCAGCAAGGCTTGTTTAATTTAAAGGTGTCGGGCTTGCTGCCTAATTTTGATAATAATTTCAGAATCGGTGTTCTTCAGTCAGAACCAGAACTTAGAGAAATATTGGATTTAGGAGTGGCAAGTCTTACTCCTCAAGAGATTCAAGAGGCATTGAATCGTCATGTGTCGATTAGTGTCTACCAAGGTATAGACTATAGTTTGGCCTTTAAAACGAGCTTTTTCTTCATTCTTTGCCTAGTGTTATTTTTATACTGGAATAAACACCTGAAAAAACTGAATAATGAGCTTTCAAAACAAGACTTGTTACTGAAGGAAAAGGTAAACGAAAAGACGGAGTTGGTAGCGGCGCTCAATCTTACGCGCCTTAAACTAGAAAATGCACTCAAGGAGGAACATGAAGCACGACTAGAACAGCAGCAGTTTATGCGCATGGTAACACACGAGTTTAGAACACCACTCACCGTAATTCAAACAGGTTTTGAGCTTCTTGCTCTTCAAACAGATCCTGAGCAAAAAGCAAAGACCTTGAAGAAACAAAGTCAGGCGACCTCACAACTGATTGAGTTGGTGAACAATGCACTGGTGCAGGATCGATTTGAAAACTCTGCGTGGCGTCAACATTCTGAATGGATTGAAACTGAAGAGGTGATGCGCTCACTTAAAGCCTATGCAGACACTATTTGTTCAAAGAGTTTTATGATTGACATTCAAGTTGAATCAAAAAAATTTTTAGGTGATAAACAGTTACTGTTGATTGCACTTAATAATCTCGTAGATAACGCTGTTAAATACTCCCCACAAGGGGGTACGCTGCAACTGGGTGCTAGCTCGTTTGAACAAGGCGTGTTGTTTAGGGTGAAAGATCAAGGTATCGGAATACCGCTCGAACAGCAGCCAACGATTTTTGGTAAATATCAAAGAGGTGTCGTTGAAGGTGTGTCTGGTTTTGGATTGGGCTTGTATATTGTTCAGCGAATCGTACACTTACATAACGGACGCATTGAATTGATTAGTGCCGAAGGAAAGGGCAGTGAGTTCAAGCTATGGCTCCCCCTAGAATGAAAAAATAATAAGGTTGTATGAATGCTGGGTAAACGTATTCTTTTATTAGAAGATGATCTTAATCTGACTGAGATCGTCAGTGAGTTTTTACAGAATTATGGATACGAGGTTACGGTTACACACACTGGGCACGCGTTTTCTGAGCAGCTAGTCAACTCTCAATTTGACTTAATCATCATGGATTTGAATTTACCCGATGCAGATGGGATTGAGTTGCTCTGCTCCATGCGTCAGCAACATAATATACTTGTCTTTATTGTGTCTGGTCGACAAGGGAATACAGTCAGGCTCGACTGTTTTGAAAAGGGAGCAGATGTTTTTATCACTAAACCTTTTGGTTTGTTGGAGCTAGAGATGCAAGTGCGCAATGCGCTTGTTCGTCAGGATCGGCATACACAACCGAGTTTATCTGGATCTCAGGATACAAAAGCCATTAATCAGTATCCTTTATTTGACGGCTGGTATTTGTGTACAAAGACGCAAAGAGTTCAGCATAATCAAGCGGGTGAAATGTCGTTGACCCAGGGAGAGTACCAATTGTTGCTCTATTTGTTACGCGCCAATGGTTCGGTGGTCACACGAGATGAAATTATCGAAGGCTTGCCTGAGTCCGCTCGTTTAACTTGTGTCGAGTCAGTGAACGCTTTGGTCTACCGTATCCGTAAAAAATTTATCAAACACTGTGGTATCAGTCCATTGGTGACGGTCTCCGGAGCAGGGTATCGGATGGGCCAAAAAGAGCGTTCGAGCTGATCCTTACTGCTTGGCGTATCCAGTAAAATCCAGTCAAACACAGATTGATCTGTTTCAAACAAATATTGATCCAGATCAGTTTTCTATTCAAATGAACCTCGTTCATTTTTCATTCATTACCTTTGTTGGCCGCCTTTGTTAGAGTCAAACAGCATGGCATACCTCGATTTTAGATTGATAAAGCCATGTAAAAACTCAAACTAACGCTTGTTTTGGTTAAGCTGAAGATCGATGCATAAAGCTATTAGTCGGCTGCTGTTAATAGCTTTGTGCATCTAAAGTGCCGAAACATATTCACTACTATGACAAAGAATTACTCTTTGGAGAGCGCTCGAATGGAAAATGAAAACAAAGGCTTAAATGTTTCAATCGATAATAATAACCAAGATACGCATGCATTTGCAGATGTTAGCCTGCCTTTGAGCCCAGAAACACCAGAATTGGATGGGCTGACACCACAGCCTCAGAATGAGGCACTCACGAGCACGCTCCAGAAAAATACGGCTCTGTTGAAGAGAATCAAAAAATCATTAGAGGAAGAAGAGGACGTCTTAAATCTGGATGAAATGATTGATCCAGCCACTTTAGGTGACTTGACGGCGCAGGTTGCTATCGCCTCAGAAGAAATATCTACAGATGAACCCATTTCCGATGAGGCTGGTGCGGCGCTGCCTGATACTGCTTCGGCAGGAAGCGCAACAAGCTCAATATCACCTTTGTTTGTAGGCGCAGGGTTGCTCGCGGGTGTTGCTTTAACTTCTTCAAGCAGTGGCTCTTCCAGTTCACCTTTGATGCCAGAGCCGATGGATCCAACACCAGTAGATCCAACACCAACAGATCCCACCGACATCATGGAGCAAGACCCTAACCCGGGTAATCCACGTCAAGTGGAAGCAGAGTCTTTTGTCATACGCTTAGTCGGCACCGAAAACGAAGATGTGTTTGAAATTAATGCACCGAATGCAACTCGCATTGAAGTTGTCGGAGATATTAAGGGATCCAACGATGATGTCGTCTTCAAGATCAACGATGTAACCGCAGGCAGTCGTGATACACGCACCATCACTTTAATCACAAATATAGATGGCTCAAACAACAAGCTGGTCTTTGATTTTGCTGATGCCAACGATGTTGTTAAACTTGCCGCTGACAGTGATATCAGAGGCTTCAGCAAGATAGAAGTAAAAAACGGAACACTGGACCTGTCTGGCGTTAACATTTCCGGCATTATTGATATCGAAGTGAACTCAGGGGTTGTACTAACGCTGTCACAATTCAAAGCGCTTGCATCTTTGGTGAGTGTCTCCGGTCACGGTGCGTTAACACTTGAATTAAGTTCTGAAGCAGAATTAGCAGAGTTAGAGGCCTATTTAGCCACGCCAAACCTTACGTTAATAGGCTTTGGTGCCGATGAAACAGGCGGTGTATCGATTCAAATCAATGGCGAGCCCGTTGAAAATGCGCAAGTCGATGCCATTATTGAACGCATTGATGTGTTGTCTTTTCCATCAATTCCACAAATTTCCGGTTTGATTGATGCTTTACAGCAAAAAATTGCAGCATTAGAAGCAACATCTGGGGCAACAGCTACCGAGTTGGCCTCGTTAAACACGGCTATCTCCGCACTCGAAGCGGATATTGACGCATTAAAGACCGTTGCTGAAGCCGTCGGTGAAACCTTACAAGCTCAAATAGCCACGCTGTCTCAAAAACTGACAGATGACTTGGCGGCAGCGCAAACAAGTCTACAAGCCAATATTGACCAAGTGTCCAACGATCTATCGTCTGCCTTGAATGCGGCGATTGCCGATCTGCAAGCGCAAATTGATGGCTTGAACACTGAAAGTGCAACCGTTGCTGATTTATCTGAATTAGCTGCTCAATTAGCAGCTACTCAAGCTGATCTTGCCACTTTGGCAAGCTTATCGGTTGCGGGCGATGCTGCCAATGCAGACGCGCTAGCGTCTGAGGTTGTGAGCTTAAACAGCGCGTTGGTTGCTGCACAGACGCAAATGCAAAACAAGCTTGACCAAGCGGTCGCTAGCATCAATGTTGAGTTGGCAAATCTGCAGGATCAAATCAATGCCTTAGATGGCGATGAAGCGCTGGAGTTGGTGTTAGCACTGCAAGCCGCCTTTGTTGATGCTGAAGCCAAAATCGCGGTTCTCGAAGCCTTTATCGCATCGGCAGAAGCCGCTGATTTAGCCTCTGCACTGGAAAGCGAAGTGGCAGCACTCTATGCCGCCTTGAGTGACAATGTAGCGACATTGAACAGCTCACTTAATGCCCTCCAAGCCAGCCTGCAAGCCAATATTGATCAAGTATCCAATGAGCTGTCTGCAGCCTTGAATGCCGCTATAGCCGATCTGCAAGCACAAATTAATGGTCTGAACACCGAAAGTGCAACAGCGGCTGACTTATCTGCCTTGGCTGCTCAATTAGCGGCTACTCAAGCTGATCTTGCCAAGTTGGCAAGCTTATCGGCGGCGGGCGATGCTGCCAATGCAGACGCACTAGCGGCTGAGGTTTCGAGCTTAAACAGCGCGTTGGTTGCTGCACAGACGCAAATGCAAAACAAGCTTGACCAAGCGGTCGCTAGCATCAATGTTGAGTTGGCAAATCTGCAGGATCAAATCAATGCCTTAGACGGCGATGAAGCGCTGGAGTTGGTGTTAGCACTGCAAGCCGCTTTTGCTGATGCTGAAGCCAAAATCGCGGTTCTCGAAGCCTTTATCGCATCGGCAGAAGCCGCTGATTTAGCCTCTGCACTGGAAAGCGAAGTGGCAGCACTCTATGCCGCCTTGAGTGACAATGTA
>NZ_QKRX01000017.1 GCF_003284585.1 Nitrincola tibetensis | reverse complement strand
TCTTTAGTACTGAAGCTTTACGCTCACTGGAATAACGAGGCATAACAGTTCTCATTCCACCCGCTCAAAGAATTATAAAAGGCTAAATCGCCAAGTGGACAACTAGGCTAACAGAGCGGGAGGTACGTGTTCTGGTAGGTTCTGCCTATGGCGTGTCTTCACCCGTTAAAACATTCTTTGAAACACTTTACATCGAGGCCGACTTAAGCGCAGGCCAAATGCTCGTATTACCCAATGCCGATGAGCGGGGGATTTATGTTGCCAGTGGAGAGGTTTGCATAGCCGAAATGCCTGTTAAAGCGCATCAAATGGCAATTCTAGCCGATAGGAAGGAGGTTTCTATCACAGCGAACTCAGCGGCGCGTATTGCTCTCATTGGTGGACAAGGAATCGGCAAACGCTACATGGAGTGGAATTTTGTCTCCAGTCGCAAAGAACGCATCGAACAAGCCAAGCAAGACTGGCAGCAAAGGCGCTTTGCAAAAGTGCCGGGAGATGAGGAAGAGTTCATTCCATACCCTACTGTCGATTAGCCTTAGGCAGTATCATACCTCTCTCCTATTAAATGACTGAAAACCCACACTCGATGAAAGTTTTGTTTAACCGTTACGGACAATTGCCAAGACGCTATCGCTGGAGTATCGAAGCCATTCTTTTTATCCTGCTGATAGCGGGTGTTCGCGCGTATCAAGCGCCTAGTGTTGATTCTGGTTATTTTCCACTTCCGGAGTCACAACTGCTCAGTGGTGCTAACATTACGCTTGAAGACTATGCTGGACAACCGCTGTTGGTGGTAGTCTGGGCTGACTGGTGTCGTATTTGCCGGATAGAATTGCCTACGATCCATCGTCTCACTAAGGACTATCCCGTGATAACCTTAGCTATGCAATCCGGATCCGATGACGATGTCAGAGCCTTTTTAACGGCAAATAATCTCGAAGGGCTTCCCGTCATTAATGACCCAAGCGGTTACTTGGCTCAAAGCTTAGGGGTGAGTGTACTACCAACTCTGTTTGTTTTAGACGCGAAGGGAGAGATTGTTTTTTCAGAAGTTGGCCTGACCAGTCGCTGGGGAATCAAAGCACGTATGTGGTGGGCAGCCTTTAAGTGAATTAGTCTCGACTTGATCTGACACACCGACTTGAAAAGATTGTTGCTTCAGCAACGCGAAGCAATCGTTTAGCAAGAATAGAAAAGTGAATACTCAATTCTAAATAGCAGCAATAAAAGTTCAACATTTCTATTACTGCAATCAAGTCCTTCACTAACTATTTAACGATTGATTCGTTCTAATGAGTGCGCAAGTTGATCAATACGGGAGCGAGTGGTTTCTACCAGTTCGCCAATCTGACTTGCCGACTCAGATGAACGGCTAGCCAACTCTCGAACTTCTGATGCAACAACAGCAAAGCCGCGACCAGCCTCGCCCGCTCTTGCCGCCTCAATCGCCGCATTCAATGCCAATAAATTTGTCTGTCCTGCAATACCAGCAATGCTGCCAACAATATCACCAATTTGATTGCCTACTTTCAAGAGCTCTTGCATTGCTTGTTGGGTTTCTTTAAGCGCAATCTGACGATCCGTAATATCCACGCCAAACACAACAAAGCGCGTTACATTCCCCTCAAAATCATTTAATTCGCACACACGTGCATCAAACGAACGTCTCTGACCCTGCTTGTCAGAAAACTCAACGATCAAGCTAATTTGCTGACCTTTATCTAATAATTTTTTTCTGCTTTGCTCTGCATGCAATTGCTTCCAAATCGAATCAGCCGCTTTTTGCGCCTCATCTTTACCACCGGCTCGATTCAAGAAAAGCTGATTAACATGAGCAAGCTTTCCATTCGGATACCATTCTACAACCATCAAAGATTCATTAATTAAATCAAGACGGTCCATCGAATCCTTCGCGGACTGTTTGATTGTAGTGATATCAGCCTGAACTGAAACAAATCGATAGAGCTTACCACTTTTATCAAATACGGGATTAATTGACATTGCAATCCAATAAGGCTTGCCATCTTTTCGGTAATTCAAGATTTCTTTATAGAAAGACTGATTGCTTTTTAATTTTTGACTGATGTCTTTTACCGTCGAAGGATTCGTATCTCTGCCTTGCAGGAAGCGACCGGGAACCTTACCTTTTACATCATCAAGTGAGTAGCCAGTCATGTTTTGAAAACCCGAGTTTACATAGAGTATCTCGCCTTTTGCATTCGTAATAACGACCGCGTTGCTGGTTTCGTTCGCAACAAGCGAGAGCATCTCTATTTCTTCTCGTTTGGAAACTTCTTCTGTCACATCCTTAACAAAAGCGGTGTACAAAATTTCTTTTCCAACGACAACTTTTGCAAGCGTGATGAGCCCCCATCGAATCTCGCCACTACGAGTATGGATTGGCAACTCGATCGGTTTTCCGATCAAACGGTTCACGCCCGTATCACGATTTCTGTTAACATAACTATCATGTTGCCCTCGATGCTCTGGCGCAACTAACATCTTAATATTCTGACCAATCATTTCATCACGACTAAATCCCCAAAGCTTTACAGCAGCAGGATTCGCAAACATGATGTTATTTTGACTATCGATAGTAATCACACCATCATGTGCTTGCTCAAGCACTTGCTCTACAACTGATCGCTCTGCTCGTTCTTTTGTGCAATCTCTCGCGAAGGCAGTGTAGTAAAGCTTACGGCCTATTTTTAATTGAGAAAGCGTCAAGTTCACCCAAGTTTTAGAGCCATCTTTCCGTTCTATTTCTAACTCTCTTGAAGACCCAACAATACGGTTTTCTCCAGTTTCACGGTGACGGTTTACATATGAATCATGGTTAGATTGATGCATGCGAGGCACCAACATACGCACATTTTTTCCTAGGACTTCGCTCTCTGCAAAGCCCCATAGTTGTTCGGCTGCCAAATTTAGATACACAACGTTATTTGCATCGTCTATCGTAACTACCGCAATAGCACTCTGATCTAAAGAGCGTTTTGATAAATCAGGTTTTCTAAAAAACATCATATTTCCTTACGAAAGCAATCTTATGTTTTAAATACGCTCAAAATTGAACAAGATTCTGACCGAACCTTCAGGTGAAACAACAGATCCTTTTGCATTCCTAAGTAAATTTTGATGCGTGATCACCCCTCTAATAGCAAGGATAGTCATAGTCTGAGAATACTAGCAGAAGCCTGTTGATTTCGCCTTACTTATACATAAGCACTGCCTGTATTAGACCAACCCACCCACAATGTCTTTAAGTTATAAAATTTGTCTGATTTATATAATCAATATCCTTAAGTACGCGATACTCTGGCGCCATCTTTAAAGGGATAACGCGATCGTTACCCATACCTATAGCGTGATCTTCATGAACAAATTGATTACACATAAAAAAGTCCCAACCATCTTGTTGATTCAAGATTTAGAAGTAACGGCAAGCGAACACATCTATCACTGTAATGCCAACTATGCACAAGCACTGTTTAAAGCCGGTGCTTTGCCCTTATTGGCTCCCTTTATTGAAGATTTAATTCCACACCTGATTGATCAATCAGACGGAATTCTATTTTCAGGATCGGCCCCGGGAAATAGCTCATCATCGATACGTACAGATTTTGAGAGAAAGCTACTAGCCGCTGCATTTGATCGCGGCATTCCCGTTTTAGGTATTTGTCACGGCATGCAGATCATAGGCGAGTTTCTTGGCGCTAAGATCGAAGATATTCAAGGTGCAGAAGCTCAAAGCCTACACCTACCTTTTTCACAGCCAAACCGTACTGCCCATGAGGTTCAGTTAAGTCATGGCTCATGGCTAAGAGCGCAACACAGTTCGGAGACCGCTTGGGTAAACAGCTTTCACCGCCAATCACTGGTTGGCTCAGGCAACTTTCATGTTACGGCTGTATCGCCTGATGGCATCGTCGAAGCCATTGAGGGGCAGTTAAATAGTGTATGCATTGGCGTTCAGTGGCATCCCGAATTCCAGTTATCTGAATTTGATAAAAACCTGCTGCGGGGGTTTGTCCAAGCCGCTGCTGAATATTCCAATTGTGCAAACGAATACACAACAACAGACGAACTAAAATGAAAAAAGCCATTGTTATAGGAGCTGGCGTTGCGGGTGTCGCATCAGCCTACATGTTATGTAAAGCGGGTTTTACCGTCACTCTGCTGGATGAAAAGCCCGCTCCCGCCATGGGGTCAAGTCATCAGAATGGCGCACAGCTAAGTTATGCCTACTGTGATGCGCTGGCGTCACCATCGTTACTTGCTCAACTTCCTGGCATTTTACTAAAAAAAGATCCGGCATACCGCTGCACTCTGCAGGCCGACCCTGATTTTTTGGCTTGGGGTTTGCGCTTTTTGATCAACTCAACGCCGGCTCGTTTTTCGAACAATACCTTAACGCTATCTCGAATAGCCTTACGAAGCCACGCACTGTTATTGGAGCTGCTTGAAAAGCACCCAATTGAGTTTGATTACGAGATAAATGGCAAAATGCTGCTCTATCCAACGCTGGAGAGTTGCCAGAAACATACCAAAATACTGGAACAAAAAAGGCAGCAAGGTTTTCAACTGTCGGTCTTAACACGAGAAGAAGCCACGGTGATTGAGCCCGCACTGGTGCATTATCCAGATCCGATTGCCTCCGTCATTTACAGCCCGGGGGATGCGGCTGGACGCCCAGATGTATTTTGTCAAAAGCTGGTAGAGTCACTCCAACATGAGTATGGTTTAAAAACACAGTTCAATCAGAAAGTACAAGGTATCGATCACTCTAAAAATCGGGTGACTGGCGTGTGCTTCAGAGACGCGGCTCCCCTTGAGTGTGATACGTTAGTTATCACCACGGGCCAGTCCTGTGATCTCTTACCGAGCAAGGATCGCTCACTCGGTGATATGTGGCCTGTACAGGGCTATTCGTTTACCGCCGATGCACACCCGCAGGCGATGCAGACCTCTATTACGGATGTTAAACGCAAACTGGTATTTGCTCCCTTAGGCAATGAATTAAGAGTCGCAGGCCTTGCTGATATTGGCCGTCACAGATTTCACTTCACGCCCAATCGCTTTGATACACTGATGCAAACAGCTCAAGCCGCATTTCCGCTCTTTTTCGGTGAAGACCAAGGTCCACCCAAGAGGGTTTGGTCAGGTGCTCGTTATGTTACCCCCTCCTCTCAACCGATTATTAGAAAAGGAAGTTTAGCGGGTCTGTATCTGAACTTAGGCCATGGAACACTAGGCTGGACCCTATCTCTGGGCGCTGCGGAGCAGGTCGCCTCCCTAATCAACTCTTGATATGGAGCCACCTTTACGTATTTCTGATGGCGTTATTCCAAAGCGTTTGCTACATAAGGTCGATAAGTGTGCAACGCTTGAAAAGCCCGCATCATAGGCCACAGAGGTGATAGGTTTAGACGTGTGTTGTAACAACCACACAGCCAGCTTCAAACGTATTTTAAGTAGATATTCTCTCGGGGAAACACCAACTTCAGCAGAAAACAACCTCGAGAAATGACGTTCACTCATACCCAGTTGCCTAGCGAGTTCTGAGACACTTAAGGGTGTCTCTTGCGCATGCTCAATGATCGCGATCGCTTTTTGGATTCTCGGATCCTTAATCTCCATATGGCGAATAATCGCTGATCGCTCAAAATGACTGACGCCTCTCCTTTCCGGCAAAGAGATTTGATGAGAGACTTTAGCTGAGCGATCGGCACCATAATGCGTTGAGATAATATGCGACATAAGTGTAAGAATAGAAGTACCACCCGGAACCGTAATTAAACCATCGTCGATGCTGAAGTCCTTATGTGTCGTATAAAAGAACCTCGGGAAACGCTGCTCAAAGTCACGTTGATGATAAGGGTGTATACAGGCCTTTAAAGTATCTAAATACCCCTCTTCCACTAGAATAAAACTGCCCGTACAAACCCCCACCAGCGTACAAGATGACTGTCGAGCAAGGCGAATATATTGACGGTGTCTTAACGGGGCCTTGTTCAATTGGCTCAGCAAACCACCTATGACAAAAATGTAATCAAATTCTGCCGGATGGGTGTAATGGCAAGTGGGTCTAAACTCTAAACCGCAACTCGCCTTTACTGGCACATTTGGATTACCCAGAATTTCCCATCGACCTTCGATTTGCCTAGATTGATCACCAAAATCTCCGGCATGCCGCAAACTTTCAATAATCCCCGTCAAGGACATGAGTGGAAAATCAGGCCACAACAAGATGCCAACAACGAGACCCTGATCCTTTTTTTGATGTAATCGACGAGACCAAACCTCATCCAACCAGGCGATATAGGCTTCGGGCGTATCTTCAATATGACTGGGACTCATTGTTTAAATATCCAATTAACAAGCAGGTCTTAAAAATAAACATATTGGCTGAAATATAAAAGCATTTATGACTGATGCTTATTACCCTGAAGTAAGGGGATGACTCTCGTTTCAAGAGAAAAAACGCTGATATATGAATGTTTAAAATGCTGCCAACTGAGCAACTTGGCGCTAATTGGTGCTTTAATGAATACAAGTCACATCTAGCATCACCTAGTCGTTAAGTTACATCTCAGTTCATTTTGTGTTGAAATAAAAACATAACAATAACAGGGCGGATCACTAAGAGACGCTCAGTGCCCATGATTTAATTTAGTTGGGAACATTACCATGCTCAGAATCAATTTCTGGTCTGGATTAGCAGTCGTTGCATTTTCTGTAACTCTTCTGATTTGGATTATCCCTACCTTCGGCGGTGGCGGCTTTTCTTTCGGCTTACCCCCTCAGCTTATCGCCACTATTGGCGCTTGGATCATGCTCTTAAGCTCCGGCTGCCTCGTGATATTATCCAGCGTTTCTCTTGTGCGCTCAAAAGAGCCGCTTTTATCAGGTGTCAATTTTAGCGAGATCTGGCACCAAGTCTGGCCATTCCTCTATGTCTTACTCTTTATCATTCTCGCGATTTACCTTCCTCTTACTTGGATTGCCCCACTGCTTATCGGCGGTTTGCTGTTCATCTTAGGCGAACAGCGCTGGCATATTTACCTTATCTGCACTCTAACACCAACGGCAGGCCTGTACATTTTAACGGTTTACCTCATGCGCATAGGAGTAGTATAAATGCCTGAATTTAGTGTTTTTTATAGTGCGTTTGCAACCGCTCTCAGCTGGGAATCCATCACCGTTATACTAGGCGGGGTTTTACTCGGTTACATTGTCGGGGTTATCCCAGGCTTAAATCGTGCGGTCGCAATCGCCATTGCGATTCCCTTAACCTTTTACATGTCACCTTATGCCGCTATTTCATTTTTAATTGGTTTATCCAAAGGGACGGCTGCAGGCAGTGCCGTCTCCGCTATTCTTCTTAACACCCCTGGCGAAAGCTCTTCTGCAGCAACCTGCTTGGACGGCTACCCGATGGCACGGGATGGGCGCCCCCGAACAGCATTAAAAATTGGTCTCTTAGCATCGGTCATCGGTGACCTACTGGCGACTTTGTTGTTGATTGCGGTTGCCATTCCCTTTGCGTCCGTTGCGCTAAAATTTGGCCCCTACGAACTTGCGGCCATTCTCATTTTCGCCCTAGTTTTTATTGCGGGTATGGCAGGTGGCTCTTTCTTAAAGGGTATGGCTGCAGGTGGATTGGGGATCGTGCTCGGAACCGTGGGAATGGACCCTGAAACTGGAGCCATGCGACTAACCTTTGGCTATATGGAGTTGATGGAAGGTGTCCCTATTTTACCACTGGTCATTGGCACACTGGCCTTATCCGAAATGTTTGTTCAGTTAGATGAATATCGACGTAATAAAGGCCAATCTGCCATCAATCTTACCGATAATCAAAATGACGACTTAAAATGGTCGGAATTTAAAACCACCCTACCCACCATTTTTAAAGGTACTGCAATCGGAGCGTTTGTTGGTGCACTCCCAGGGCTCGGCCCATCTGTTGGCTCGTTTATGTCTTATGGCGCAGCTAAGCGTTCCGCCAAGAATCCAGATACCTTTGGTAAAGGCGATCCCAGAGGCATCGCTGCTTCAGAATCTGCAGACAATGCCGTTATTCCAGCAAGCTATATTCCATTATTTGGTTTGGGTATTCCGGGCAGTGTTTCTGCAGCGCTTCTCGTCGGCGCGTTCATGATTCATGGCATTACCGTGGGGCCTTTAATGCTGCGTGAACAGCCTGAAATGCTCTTTTCCCTATTTTCAGGCATGATCGTTGCGAGTCTATTGATGTTGGCGATCGGCTGGTATGGCCTGCGAATTTTTGCAAAAATCACCAATATCCCCTCGCACATGGTCATCCCTATCGTCATCTTTTTATGCCTTGCAGGTATCCAAGTACAAGGATACGGAACCTTTGGTTTATTGGTGGTGTTTGGTTTTTCCATTCTTGGCTTCTTCTTGAAAAAATTTGACTACTCTTTCGTCACCTTTTTAGTCGCATTTATCGTTACGCCCATGTTGGAGTTAAACCTACGCCAATCCATTATTTTATCCGGTAGCGATGTTGCCATTTTGCTCGACAGACCCATTGCGGCCTTTTTTGTCGTGCTAACGGTCATCTTGCTGGTTCGATTTGCCTGGACAGGCATACAACAACGGAAGAAATCACTTCCGAATGCAGATTGAGCCTTAAACTCAATTCAGCAAACTACTAAACACTGAGGGGAACACAATGAAATTACAGAGCCTTCTGAAAACCGCATTGATTACGGGCGCACTTGCTGTAAGCAGTTCAGTCTTGGCAGATAACTTTCCATCTAAGCCCTTAAGCATGGTCATTGGCTGGGGCGCGGGTGGTAGTACTGATATTCAGGGACGCGTACTGGCAAATGTCATGAGTGAACACTTAGGACAGCCTGTCAATGTCATTAATCGTCCAGGTGCTGGTGGTGCTGTTGCACTACAGCAATTGGTTAACAGCCGCGATCAAGGCCATACCTTTGTGTTTGGCACTTCAATGTCAGTGACCTTTGGTCCACTGGCAACACCGACCAACTTTGATGTCGACAGCTTTACCTATGTCGCAGGTGTCACCTTAGGACAGTCCGCCATCGTGACAGGCGCAGACAAGCCTTATAGTAACTGGGAGGAATTTCTTGAATACGCAAAAGCCAACCCAGGCACAAGCTATGCTTCACAACTCCCCTTTGATCGTCTGTTAGTCGATTATATTGCGAAGAAAGAAGGACTGGATTTACGCATCGTTCCGACCTCAGGTGGTGCAGGCATGGCACCTTTGATTCTCTCTGGCGATGTTGACTTTGCGTACAGCGGCGGCACACATTCCGGTTACGCCAAAACGGGTGAAATGCCTGTTCTGGCAAGCTTAGCGGATGATCGTTTAGTCGCCTTCCCTGATGCACCGACTCTACGTGAGTTAGGATACGAGATAGATCCGGGTGAAATTCGTGTGGTGATGGTGCCAAAGAACACGCCTGATAATCAAGTAGAGCGTTTGGCCGAAGTTCTTAAGCTTGCAACCCAAGATCCTCGCTTTATCGAAATTACCGAAGAGCGTATTTTGATGCCTGTTGTGTATATGGATGGTGATGAAGTCCATGAAAACCTGAGCAATCAGGTTGAAGGATTTAAAGCCGTTATTGAAGAGCTTGGTGGTCTGAGCTCTTAATAAACGCGACTTTGTGCTGCACCTCACCCCAGTGATCAAATTCACTTGGGTGAGGTGATTCCTCCTGATCACACACGATTTCTCCCTTTTTTAATCAAAAAAAGTCTAATGCATTCCATTTCACGATGTGTCCTTATAGCGCTACCTGTACTGCTATTAATCGGGTTTGCTCCCAAAGGACCAATTTCGTAAAGTATTCATCCTCACCCGCCAAAGTATGCAGGCTACTTGATGTATAGACAGCGACTCGTTATTTCCTTGAGTATTTTTTTAGTTCTGATTTTACTTCAAGCATTAGGCACGTTTTGGGCCTTCCAAAAAAATAGCTTTCATTATGAGCGCAGCCGATCAGCGCAGTTGATGCTCACCGAGATTGTTCATTTTCGTGCCGATGCTAAACGACTTAAAGTCTGGTTAGCCGATTTTATTATTACAGAAAAGCGCGACACACAATTACGCGATGAACTATTTGATCGTATGAGCACCCAGTTGCAAAATGTCGACAACCTCAATACCTCATTATTTGCTCTGTCTCAATACAATTCTGATCCAGCGTTTGCTCGGCAAGTCAGCCAGCAGGTCGATTTTTTATGGACCAATATGAATGCACTTAAGCATGCCTTACAAACACGTGAAATTATTCAACTGGAAACAGATGCTCAACGCTGGCAAACACTCATCTCCCTCTTTGATAAATTCCAAGGTTCCGATATCGCCAGTCTTGTCAATGACTTAATTGAGCTACACAAGGCCAAAGCTCAGCAAGCAGAACAAGATGCAGCCAGAATGACTCACCTTCTTTATTGGTTACTGGCCAGCCTGACGTTAATCAGTTTAGTGCTGTTTATTGGTTTAAGTCTTTTCTTAACCCGGCATTTTACACGCCCTCTCTCCCTCCTTCTTAAAGGTGTTCAGCGCTTAAGTAGCGGTGACTTCTCAGAGAAAATACCCGAAACGGGGGCAAAAGAGTTTGCAGAGCTTGCCCAAGGTTTTAACTTAATGGCAAACAATTTAAAAAGTGCGCGTGATCAGCAGCAACGTCTGCAAGATGTGACAGAGGAAAAGGTGCAAGAGCGCACCGCACGACTCCAACATGTCGTCAATCAACTTCATGATGCGGAGATACGCCAAAAAAACTTTATCGCTGATGTAAGCCACGAACTCAGAACACCCACCACGATTATGATGGGTGAAGCTGAACTGGCCCTTCGAATGCAACCCTTAACTCAGTCGCAACAACACGCAACCTTCAATCGAATTGTTGAATGCTGTCAATCACTATCAAGCCGTATCGATGACCTCATAATGCTGAGTAAAGGACAACATGCGCTGGTATCAGTACAACTCTCGCCTTCGTCAATTTTAGACACCTATGACCATCTAAAACGCCAAGGCTTACTGTTAGCCACCCATCATCAAGCGATACTCGATGTTAAAGAGCCTATAGGGCTCAATAAGCAGCAGGACTCTAATCCACATTTATTCGTCGATCATGCGAAACTTGATTTGGTGTTTAAAGTCCTAATTGAAAATGCCATTCACTATCAAGGTAGCGAGGTCTATTTGGGAATAGCCTGCGAGATGCAAGAAAACAGAGTAATTTTCACTGTAACGGACCGTGGCGTAGGCATTGAGGAGGAAGAGAGGCACGCTGTGTTTAATCGCCATTTTCGGGGTAAAAAAGCACAAGCGCTTCGACCGGATGGCTTAGGCCTTGGCCTGTCTTTGGCCAAAAATATTTTAGACGCCCACGATGGACATATAGTCTTTATGACTAACGAACCTCAAGGCACACGTGCCGACATTTATCTTCCACTGTTTGACTTAGAGAGCGAATAAAACGTGAAAATACTGATCGTTGAAGATGATCAAAAACTGGCTGATTTTTTAAATAGGGCCCTGCTGGCTGAGGGCTATGCAACGGATGTTGTCAGTCGAGTCAGCGAGACGCTTACCTATGTACGTGCCCACCAACCTGACCTGATTTTACTGGATCGTTTGCTCGAAGATGGCGATGGACTTCAAGTCTGCCGAGACATACGTCATCTTAAACTCCCCTGCAAAATCTTAATGCTATCAGCCTTATCCGAAGTCGAGGATCGCGTGTTAGGGCTTAGAGGAGGAGCAGATGACTATCTCGGCAAACCCTTTCATTTTGAAGAGCTCTTAGCCCGCATAGAGGCTCTATCGCAACGTGATTATTTTTCGCAAGCTGAAAACCTATTGAACTATGTGGATCTCAGCTTAAATCTTGACCACTTAGAACTCACACGTGCAGGCCAACTCATCGAGTTAACCGCAAAAGAATTACGCATAATGGAAATGCTGCTGCGAAACCCTGGGCGTGTGTTAAGTCGGGAACGGATCTTGAGCCATGTTTGGGGCGTACTTGAAGATCCTATGACGAACATAGTCGATGTTTACATGGCGAGGTTGCGCCGAAAAATAGACGATGGTTTTGAGTTAAAACTCATTAAGACTCGAAGAGGGCTAGGCTATTTACTCAGTGATCGCGCCACATCCTAACGATCCCCGCACAATTTGCGCGGGAAGCATTAGGCTGATTTTTTAAATAGCGTTTAATCTGTGTAAGATTACTGGCTATAGGGTAAAGAGGAATGATGTAAAACGATACGCAAGTCACCTTGATCATCTTTTTTAAAGGCCCAGGTTTTATCAACGGTGGTAGTCTCTCCAGCTGCATTCGTTACATGCACATGCCCCATCGTCAGAGCAAGATCACCATTAATGTAAACGGCTGCATTTTCAAAGCTGTAGTCTTCCCAACCTTTCAGGGCAAAACCACTGTCAGCAAAGTCAGGGTTATCGCCGACAAAATAGGATAAGGCGCCTTCATGCGTGATTCTAAATGTTGTTTCGCCACTGGCAAGGGTTGGCTTAAACAACACGGGACCTTGCTGATAGCCGTATGCCTGATTCAACACAGCCTCCGCTGTGGCCTTTGCTTTTTCTAATCCTCCTTCAGTGTAGTCTTGACTGATTTGTATGAGTGCCGCCCCCCAAGCATCTTGCGCTTGTCTGACCTCTTCCTCAGTAATGCTGGTGTTATGGACAGGTGCAGCTAAAGCAAAGCTAGACACCAACGCTGTGGTTAATCCAATGAGAAGACTATTTTTGCGCATCATGATACAACTCCTTGAGCTATGAAATGTATTATTGTTAGCCTGTGAATTCATATTAGTGAGTGTTGATCAAAACAACACTGCGAACGAGATTAAAAAAAGATGAAAAAATCATTAAAATAAATAACTTTCACTGATATAGATTATGGTTTTGAAACTAAAATAACAGTATGTTTTGATTCATAACTCTAAACTCAGTCAAAACGATGTCTGCCTACATAAGCGGAATAAGGAGTCATACATGTATCCCTTGCAAGAGTTGTTCTCAGCAGGCAGCCACACACATTACTTTCAACACACTCGCTCCTATTATATTTTTAGACGCGTGCGGATTATTGCGCTACTTTTAGCGATCCTGCAGAGCGCATGGATACTGGTGGATCAATGGTTATTGCCAGCAAATGTTCAGTGGCCAATTGCAATTGCTCGTGTGATTAGCAGCCTTTTCTTTTTAGGGCTTTTTTTCTGGCAAACTCGCCCGTATAGCAGTCGCCTAGCGCTCTTACGGCTCTTACTGCTTTTTACAGGACTCACCGCTTTTCATGCCTTTAGTTCCGCACTATTGCTCATCCATGGTTATGAGCAAAGCGTTGCTGGCTATCAGTTTTTTCCATTTATGATTATTAGCATGATGGCGATCTTTCCGTTAGTCATTATTGAAGTGCTCGGGTTGACCCTGCTGCTCACCAGCGCTGAACTGGTTACCCAATTAACGCGAGGTATTTTAGGCAATATCAACTCTATCAATAATGTATGGCTATTACTTGTATTAGCGATTGTGGCGGCTTGGGCTACTGTTAATCAACTCAATATGCTGCTTGTTTTACATCGCCAAGCGACTCGCGATGCGCTTACAGGTTTAGCTAACCGCCGCCTAATACTTGAGCAGCTCGATAGTGATATGGAGTCTTGTCGTGAAAATACGCTTCCTCTCGCTGTGTTATTATTTGATTTAGACAAGTTCAAAGGATTTAACGACACCTATGGCCACGCTGCTGGCGATATTGTCTTAAAGCAATTTGCGAACATTCTTAGAAAACATACACGAAAGAAACTGGATCTCGCGGGTCGTTTTGGTGGAGAAGAGTTTCTAATGATTCTGCCCGGTGTGGATGAAGAAGCCGCCATTGAGGTTGCAAAAGCTATTGGTTTAACCTGTCGCCAGACCAGTGTTGCTGTGCCCAGTGGTGAGAAGGTAGGATTTACCACCAGTATTGGGATTGCTGTTTTAAAACCAGGAGAGAGTCAATCTGATTTGATTCGTCGAGCAGACGAAGCACTCTACTCAGCTAAAGATGCAGGACGTGATCGCTACGAGATTGCGTAGGAATCATGAGTCAAAAGCTCAAGGTGGGTAAGACATTACGCACCCAATCAGGCAACACATGTGCTGGCATAGGTCGAGCGATACCGTAGCCTTGGCCTGACGTACAGCCCAAGGCTAATAACTGGCGACAATGTGCGGAGGTTTCAACGCCTTCAGCTATCACTTGTAAATTAAACGCCTTAGCCAAGCCTAACACACCCTGAATAATTGACAGATCATCGACATCTCCAATCATATCGCGAACAAATCCTTGATCAATTTTCAAGCAGTCTATAGGTAAACGTTTTAAGTACGTTAAAGAGGAGTAGCCTGTGCCAAAGTCATCCAATGCAAGGCTAACGCCCAGCTCACGACATTGAGAAAGAATAGGTGCCACGGATGCAATATCATCGAGCGCACTGGTTTCTAAAATTTCCAATTGCACATGCTGTGGTGATACATGGGGGTACTTTTTTAATGCCAACCTAAGTTGCTCCACAAACCCAGGAAACTGTATTTGTTGTGCTGCAATATTAATGCTGAGCGGGCAATCAAACCCAGTTAAATTCCACACTTGCATTTGCTGCAGCGCCGTATTTAAAACCCACTCCCCCAAGTCCAGCTCTAAATGATGGCCTTGAGTGACAGGTAAAAAGGCATAAGGTGTCATCAGGCCATTTTGGGGGTGCTGCCAACGAATCAAGGCCTCTGCCCCCTCAAACTCTAATGTCTGCATATTGATTTTTGGCTGGTAATACAACAAAAACTGACCCGATTTCAAACCCTTGCTAATCGCCTTCAAAGCCTCTTGTTTCTGTCGGACGGCGGCCTCAAGCTGAATATCAAACAATTGATAGCGATCCTTCCCTGCCTGCTTAGCGAGATACATGGCCTGATCAGCATGTCGCAGCAGTTGATCGGGATCAGCATCGTCCAGCGGATAAAGAGTGACGCCAATACTGGCAGAGACATTCAATTGATGCCCATCCAACTGAACAGGATCAGAGGCCGCTTCAAGCAAACGCCTCAATACAGGTTCACAATCTTGGATTTCGTTCATGCCACCTAACACCGCGACAAACTCATCTCCACCTATTCTTGCTAGTGTATCGTCTTCTCGAAGCGTCTCCTTCATTTTCTCAGCCAAATGTTGAAGTACCCTATCACCTATGGCATGTCCATACTGATCATTAATCAACTTAAATCCATCTAGGTCGAGATACGCAACCGCTAGAATCTGATGCGTGCGCCGAGAACTCGTCATCATTTGCGCCAAACGGTCGGATAACAAAATTCGGTTTGGCAAGCCTGTCAGTGGATCAAAATGTGTCAACTTCTCCAATTCCAACTGCACATTTTTTAAAGGCGTTAAATCAACGTCAACACAATACAGCTCTCTTTCACCCGCAAGAGTGGTATGCATCACATGGCTTGAAAACACGCGAAGAGAAGAACCGTCTTTGTGCGATAGGGTTAACTCACCCGATGGAATTTCTTCCTCGTTCTCGATCCAGTGCGTTATTTCTGATATTACAGCCTCTCTCGCCTCAGAAGGAATTATAAGCTCCTCCAAACGACACCCAAGAGCCTCGTCTTGCGAATAGCCATACAGTAACTCACTGGCTTTATTCCATAGAAAAACTCGACGTTGATGATCGTAACCTTGCACAGCAATCGTTGGGATTTTTTCGAAAATACAACGCAAACGTGCTTCGCTGGATTTGATTATCTCGGAGGATCGTTTGTGCTCAAGCGCATGTGTAAACATTTCTCCACATAATTTAAGAAGATATACCTCATCTTGCGTCCAAGTCCGCTTTGAAAACACCGCATCTATGCCAATAAAACCAACAAATGAACGGTTTGATACCATGGGAACAATTAACAAGGATAGGATACCTTGACTCATTAGTATCTCTTTTTCGATCTGATGAGTATCGGGTAACGCAGGAACATCCGAATAGTTGACTTCTTGTTGTGCTCGCATCCGCCGAACAAAGTGTAGATCTTCACTAAGCTCAAGTCCTTGTAATTCAGATTTCTGCGCCGAGACGCCTGGCATGCACCATTCATGAGTGTTATCAGCAAAAACCTCTTCCCGTATTTGAAATAGGTAACTGCGATCACTTTGAGTAAATTCAGCCAGCCACCGTAAGCAACACTCAATATTTTCGTCGAGATCGGAGTCAGAACTCATGACAATTTTTGATGAGATGCGGCTGATCAAGCGCTCTAGCTCGTAGCGCTGACTCAATAACCGATCATTACTATTTGATTCCATCCGTTTTGAATTCTCATCACTTCTTTTAAACAACTAGTATAGGACAGCCAGACCAAAATCAACATATAGCAAGCGAAAAGCTGAATTTAGCTATTGTTTAGCCATCCCCACATGCGTATTATCCGGCGTTTTATTGAACTCTAACAATTGGTAAAAATGTTTAAATCGCCCCGTCCCACTCGTCGTCGCTCCAAGAAAATGAATAGCCAAAAAGCCGCAAAAGCCTTAATCAAAGCAGGCTTAAAGCTTCCAACTTGGTTGTTAGTCTGTGTCATGCTTTTGGCATCAGCAACCTACTTCATCGAGCGCCAGATACGAGAACAGTATGCCTATGCGGGGCTACCCATCCCTCAGAATGCCTTACATGTTCACACATGGCACCGTGTCTTACGCAACCCTGGATTCATGGTAGGATATTCGGACGCAAGGATGAACCCCTTATGGGTCACCTATCAGTTGAATGAAGGCACTGCTGGCAGCATTGGCCCAAGACCTTCAACCTTTTCAACAGACTGGCGTACAATCATTCGCGTTGCACACCAAGACTATACGGGTAGCGGTTACGACAGAGGGCACTTAGCTCCTAACTATGCTATGGCTCGTGTTCATGGGCGTGAAGCACAACTCAAAAGTTTCCTAATGACCAACATCAGCCCACAAACGCCAGCATTAAACCGCGAGGTTTGGCAACGCATTGAAGCCGCTGCCATGGATCACTTTATCCCTATTAAACAAAATGTATGGGTAATCACGGGTCCGATTTTTTCAGGCTTTTTGCTCGGACCTGATGTGGAACGACTAAATAGTAGTTGGGTTGAGATTCCAGATGCGTTTTACAAAATATTCATAGCGCCTGCAACCACTGAGCGCCCATTAAAGGTGCTAGCCTTTATCGTCCCCCAAGACGTTAAAGGCAATGAATCCTTAGACCAATTTTTGGTTACGGTCCGAGAAATCGAAGAAAAGACAGGGCTTAACTTCTTACATAGACTTCCTGAAGACCTTCAGGATCAAGTCGAAACCACTGTTCAGCCAGCACCCTGGCAGTTGGATAAGGTTAAAAATCGACCTGGGCGCTATTCAGAATAACGCCCATGATGATCATCAGAATTTTAGTTGGCTGACTATTGATTTAAGCTTGTCCGAATACTCTGCTATCTGCCGACTGGATTGAGCTGTTAATTCTGATGCTTGAGAGGTTTCATCGGCGGCTGTATTAATCCGATTTAGATTCTCGTTCATTTCATCGGCAACAGCGCTTTGTTCTTCCGCCGCGCTTGCAATTTGCGTATTCATATCGTTAATTGCATCGATTGCTGACATGATTTCATCGAGTGCTTGTCTAGCTTTAGTTGAGTGCACAACACCTTCTTGCGCCTTCACTTCGCCGCTTCTCATAACCTGTGTCGATTTCAGAGCACCTTCTTGTAGGTGCGATACCATCAATTGAATCTCTCTCGTAGAGTCTTGTGTACGACTCGCCAAAGAGCGCACCTCGTCAGCAACCACCGCAAAGCCTCTACCTTGCTCACCCGCACGCGCCGCTTCTATAGCCGCATTTAAAGCGAGCAAGTTCGTTTGTTCTGCGATATCTCGAATCACATCCACAACTGAGCCTATTTTACGAGCATCCTCAGATAAGTCATTAATCACCTGAGCTGCGGACTCCACTTCCTGGGCAAGTTGCTCCATCCCCTGTGCCGTTTGGGTAACAACAGCACGTCCCTCTTTCGCTTTCCGGTCTGCTTCATTGGCACTCGCCGCTGCGTTTGCTGCATTTTTAGCGACGTCATGAACAGTAGCGTTCATTTCGCACATTGCAGTCGCTACCATATCTGTTTCCATGCGTTGCTTTTGAATACCGCGACTGGCTTGCTCTGCAACCACAGAACCATGATCGGCCAACTCCGCAAGGGAAAAGCCCGTTTCACCTATTTGACGTGCCATTTGGCTCAATTTGGCTCGCGTTGCAATAAAGCGCCGGATCATTTCACCGAACTCATCGGAAGCCGACTGGTGTAACGAGGGATGATCTCTGAAATCTCCGTTCGCTAAACAATCCGCAATTGAATCCAAATCCGCCACTCCTTTTTTGAAGCGAGATATGACTCTCCAAGCAACAAAAAGAGCGATTAATAACCCAATTAAACTTAAACCAATCAACTGTGCTATCAGCTTCGCCGACAATTGATCTAGATTTTCTTTAGCCTCTTGAGCACCGCGCAGTTTTCGATCACTGAGAGCCTCCCTTGCTTTATCTGCTTGAGCATAGAGAGGATTAACTGAGCGCAAAATATGTAAATTAGCTTTAACATATTCACTGGATTCTAAAAAACTAACCGTTGGCTGTACTGCATCTGCTAAGTATTGTCGATAGGCTGTTTGAAACTGATTTGCAAGTTGAGTCGCTTCCGTGCCGTGATATACGGACATAAAATGTAACCAGAGACGATCAATTTCAGCAACATTGGCTTTAATGCGACCAATGTGCAGTGAGGTCGCATGATCGTGCATAGAAGCAAACTGTCCAGCTGGGTTATGTTGAATAGATAAAAGCAACTCGGTACGAATTTGCTCCATTAAACCGCCAATCCTCTCTACCTCGTAGAGAGGAACCATTCGACGATTGTAGTTATCCTCAAACTGAAAGGCTTTGTATTTAAATCCGTAAAGTGCAAATGACAGCAGGGCAAGGACGATAACTAAAAAAACAAAGACAAGCAAACGCATCTGATTTTTTACAGAATGTACGTTAAAGAGCATCGGTCACACCTACAGGTCAAGTGAATGATATGTTTTAGAGAATCGCCTAGGGTGTTCATTAGCAGACCCAACCACGAATGATATAGTTGCATTAGATGCGCATATGATTTTTTTATTACAGGAATTCCCTAATACTTATTCTAACCTTTAGATTCCTCTTTTTAAACACTGCTTAGTGTTAACTTGAGATCGTTACCTGCCTTTCTCGCGCACCCTTTATGATGTCTTAACTGACCTCAGCAAGATGCGCGCTACGCTTTGGGAAGTTCGGATCCTGAATCAAAGTTGACGCCCAAGTTAAGGTTTCCGGCTCAGTTACGCCTTGCATGAATAAGTGTCCTATATCAGGCACGGCATAGCAGCGGTCCCCTCTCATCGGTTGCCATGCATTGTATTGAGCATGGCTAATGCCAATTTCCCAAGGCTCATCCGCCTGCCAACCGTCAGGTTGCAACT
Organism: Nitrincola tibetensis; assembly: GCF_003284585.1. Lineage (GTDB taxonomy): Bacteria > Pseudomonadota > Gammaproteobacteria > Pseudomonadales > Balneatricaceae > Nitrincola > Nitrincola tibetensis. The sequence continues at coordinate 51,444 of NZ_QKRX01000017.1, read as the reverse complement.
CTAAACGGACTTCCGCACCGATCAAACTCACAGCATTAATTGTTAAAGGCAGGTTTGCATGGGCCACGGGTGTCTGTTGCAGGTGAACTTCATGAGGACGCAAATAGAGTTGAGCCATAGGCACTGTAACGGCTTTCGGCAACTCAACCCATGCAGCTCCCTGCTGCAACCGCGAACCTTTCACTTGTGCATCCAGCACATTTATGTGGCCTAAAAAGTCAAAAACGAAACGACTTTCTGGACGCGAGTAAAGCTCTTGAGGACTATCAACTTGTTCAATCTTGCCTGCACTCATCACCACAACCTTGTCTGAAAGCTCTAAGGCCTCTTCCTGGTCATGCGTGACAAATACGCTGGTAAAGTGTAATTCGTCGTGCAGGCTTCTTAACCAACGCCTTAGATCTTTACGCACCTTTGCATCCAACGCCCCAAACGGCTCATCTAACAATAAGACTTGTGGTTGCATTGCCAAGGCTCTAGCCAACGCCACCCGCTGCTTCTGACCGCCAGATAATTGTGAGGGAAAACGTTTAGCTAAGTGTCCTAATTGCACCATATCCAGCAGGTTGGCAACGCGCTTATGAATTTCAGGTGCGCTTGGACGCTCAGCTTTCGGTAAAACTTCTAAACCAAACGCGACGTTCTGAGCGACGGTCATGTGACGAAACAAAGCATAGTGCTGAAACACAAAACCAACACGACGATCTCGAACGTGAACGTTCGTTACATCTTGCCCATGAAAAAGGATGCGGCCTGTATCCGCGGTTTCAAGCCCCGCAATTATTCGCAACAAGGTTGTCTTTCCGGATCCCGATGGGCCCAACAAACCAACGAGTTCACCGTCAGGAATCTCCAGCGTCAAAGGCTGCAACGCTTGAAACTGCCCAAAGCGCTTGCTGATATTTTCAACACGAATACTCATTCACTCACCTCATCCAGCACTCTGCGTTGACGCGCTTGACGCCACTCGACAAATGATTTCACAAACAATGTAATTAAGGCTATGCCCGCTAGTAATGATGCGCTCGTAAAGGCACCCACTGCATTGTAATCTTGGTACAGTAATTCAACATGCAACGGCAGTGTATTGGTCTCACCACGGATATTTCCAGATACAACCGAAACAGCACCAAACTCACCCATTGCTCTTGCGTTCGTTAACACAACACCGTAAATAAGTGCCCACTGAATATTCGGCAGGGTCACTCGTCTGAACAATTGCCAACCGCTCGCACCCAAGGTAACGCCGGCTTCCTCTTCCTCTTTACCTTGCTGCTGCATCAGTGGGATTAATTCTCTTGCCACAAATGGACAGGTCACGAACACGGTAACCATCAGAATGCCAGGCCAAGAGAACATTAATTGCACATCCTGATCCATCAACCAGCTGCCTAACCAACCATTGGATCCATATAAAAGCAGATAGAGTAACCCTGCCACTACTGGAGATACTGCGAACGGAATATCAATTAATGTGATGAGTAACTTACGCCCCGGAAACTCAAAACGTGTTACGAGCCATGCCAAGAACACCCCAAATACTAAGTTAAGTGGAATAGTCAAGGCCGCAACCAACAAAGTGAGACTGATTGCATGAAGGGTGTAGGTATCCGTTATATTTGTTAGAAATCCTTGAACACCATCACCAAAGGCTTGCACAAAAATGGCCACTAAAGGAACAATTAGCAAAGTGCCCACAATAAATAGAGCAAGACTAATAAGACTCCATTTAACCCAGGGTTGATCACCGACTCGTAAACTTGCTCTTGTTTGCATAGTTATCGACCATGAATTCGACGCAAATAATGCGCTTGCCAAATATTGATTAAAAACAACAGAACCAATGATGCCATTAACACCACCGATGCAATCGCACTGGCTCCGGCATAGTCATATTCTTGTAAGCGTACAAATATCATTAAGCTCGTCACTTCGCTGATATACGGCATATTGCCTGCGATAAAAATAATAGCGCCAAACTCACCTAGGCTGCGCGTAAACGAAAGTGCTATGCCTGTTAATAAAGCTGGCCATAGGGATGGAAAAATGATGCGACGGAAAACAGTCAAATCAGTTCCACCCATGGTGATACCAGCTTCTTCATCTTCAGGGGCTAGGTCCTCAAGTACAGGTTGAACCGTTCTCACCACAAATGGCAAACTAGTGAATGACATTGCCACAATAATGCCCAACGGAGTGTAGGCGACCTCAACACCGATTGATGCCAACATCGATCCATACCAGCCGTTCTGTGCGAATAAGGCTGATAAGGTAATACCTGCAACCGCTGTAGGGAGTGCAAAGGGCAAATCCATTAGGGCATCAACGATGCGTTTCCCCGGAAATTCGTATCTAACCAATACCCAGGCCAATAAAAGCCCCACGACACCGTTAAACAAGGAGGCAATAAATGCCGCCCATAGAGTGACCTTATAGGAGGCAACCACTCTAGGATCACTGACAACAAACCAGTATTCCTGCCAAGTCATTCCAGCCGTCTGTACCACTAATCCCGTAATGGGTAATAGCAACACTAAACTGATAAACAACAACGAAATCCCCATGCTCAAAGCAAAACCCGGTAAGACACGCTTACCAGGGCTTTGAGGCAATGACGAGGCAATTGCCAGTGACATACCTATGCTATCCTGTTCCGAAAATTAACGACGTTGTAATTGATCAAGCTTTGCGCCATTGGCAAAGTGGATGCTCATCGCGTCGTCCCAGCTACCGGCAATTTCTTCGATTGTCAGCAGTTCTACTGATGGGAACTGATCAGCAAACTCGGCTTGAACCACTTCGTTATGAACGCGGTAATTAAACCCTGCCAATAAACGTTGAGCATCTTCAGAGTAGAGCTCGTCTAAATAGGCTTTAGCAAGTTCAAGATTACCGTTTCGTGTAGCATGGCGCTCTACGACAGCAACAGGGAACTCAGCTAAGAAGCTCACTTTAGGCACAACCACTTCAAAGCCATGATCAGGGAATTCAGCTATAATGTTGTTCACTTCTGATTCAAATGTGATCAGGACATCGCCAATACCACGCTCGACAAATGTTGTCGTCGCTCCACGACCGCCTGTATCAAACACAGCTACACGTGATAAGAAGGTTTTCACAAACTCGTCTGCTTTCGCTTCATCGCCTTCGAAGGCTTTTTGAGCATAACCGTAGGCCGCTAAGTAGGTATAACGACCATTTCCTGAGGTTTTTGGATTAGGGAAAACACTGCTGACATCATCACGCGCCAAGTCATCCCAATTACTGACACCTTTTGGATTACCCTTGCGAACCAAATACGCCATAGTTGAGTAATAGGGCGAGCTAGCATTAGGCAACTGGTCACGCCAGTCTGCAGGAATAAGCTTGCCGCGTGTATGCAGAATATCAACATCGGTGACTTGGTTATAGGTCACAACATCAGCACGTAAGCCTTCGATGATGGCTTGAGCTTGGCGCGAAGACCCGCCGTGAGATTGACGAACCTCGACGGTGTTACCTGTTTTCTCTTTCCAAACGGCGGCGAAATGCTCGTTATAACTGGCGAAGAGTTCTCTTGCGATATCGTAAGAAGAGTTTAGGAGGGTTTGCTCCGCTGCAAAAGAGTGGCTAGAGCCCAGACCTATAGCCAGAGCAAGTGCAACCGATTTGGCATGTTTAACTAGCTTCATATGAGCTCCATCTATTTACAGAATTAATAATCTATAGTGATTTTATGTCTGAGGAGATTATATCAAGACAATAGTTATAACAATAAGTTTTAATATAATATTTTGGAATATATCGAAAACTCGAATATCTATCTGCTTCACACTTATGAAGAATGAAGCAAAACCAGAAGCGATGTCGCTGGAAAATGGGACGTTCATCTCTTGGCTTTAGAGCCAGCCTTTGTAGCGGAAGAACAAATAGGGGGTGATACCCGATAAAAACATCATTCCTAGCGCAAACGGATAGCCGTAAGTCCAAGCCAATTCGGGCATAAACTCATAGTTCATGCCATAGATACTGGCAATCATGGTCGGCGGAAGAAAGACAACCGCGGCAATAGAGAAAATTTTAATGATTTTGGCTTGTTGAATATTGATAAATCCCTGCGAGGTATTCATCAAAAAATCGATTTTTTCGAAGATAAATGCCGCATGGGCCATTAGCGTATCAAGATCTCGCAGGATCTGGCGACACTCCCCCTGCGCCTCTTCATTTTGACGAATATTACGCAACAAAAAAGACACTGAACGCTGAGTATCCATGAGACACAGACGAATTTTACCGTTACTGTCTTCTAATTTTGCAAGCTTATCCATTTGACTGCCAAGCTCTTCGTCTCGATTTTCCAAAATGTGGCTACTGACATCATCAAGCTGCCCCAAAAGATCTTCAAGCTGATCCGCTAAATTATCCACTTTCAACTGAAAGATAGCGGTCATAATGTGAAGTGGCGAAGCCGCTTCAACCCAACCGCGACGTGAGCGCAGCCTCAAGAGTCGAAAATCCGCCAAATCCACATCCCTAACGCTTAACAAAACATCGGGCTTGAGTGTAAATGCGACGGTCGCTGTTTTATGACGACCCTCAGATTGATACAAGAAAAGAGAGTGCACATGCAAATCTTGCCCTTCAAGGAAGTAGCGCGCACTGGCCTCAATTTCTTCAACTTCATCGGCTTCGGGCAGACTGTTTGGATGAAGCTGATCAACTAAGCTGCGCTCATCATCAGATGAGTCATGCAGGTCAATCCAACTGGCTTGCTTTAAATCTACCTCAGCATCTGTTTTTGATGCCTGCTCTACAAGGCGCTCATTTTCAAGCGTGTAACTGCGAATCATGCCTTTGCCTCAGGTAAATAAGTGAGATTATACAGACAGAGATGACGAATGTGTGACTAGCACCCATGAATTTAAAATGAAGGCTATGCACAACTCACTTACTTAAAAAGTCTTCTTAGAGTGGAGACTCTGCCCCACTCCTTCCAGACATCAACCTTGGCTTAAGAGGGTTTCAAGCTTTCGCTGATCCGCTGCAAAATTACGAATACCTTCAGCTAACTTTTCAGTCGCCATAGCGTCTTCATTCATATCCCAGCGGAATGCATCTTGTGTCAGTTCACCTGATGGGTCTTGTTGCGATGTTTGATGTGGATGCAATCGACGTTCAAGCCTTTCATCCGTGTTGGCTAACTCTTGCATCAAGGCAGGGCTGATCGTCAGGCGATCACAGCCGGCAAGCAACTGAATTTCGTTAATGTTTCGAAAGCTGGCACCCATGACAATCGTGGAATAGCCATGCTGCTTATAAAACTCATAAATCCGAGACACTGACTGCACACCAGGATCATTTTGGCCCGTGAAGTCTTGCTCAGGCAGTGCCTTTTTATACCAGTCGAGTATCCGACCTACGAAAGGAGATATCAAGAAGGCACCTGCATCCGCGCAGGCTTTCGCCTGACTAAAACCAAAGAGCAACGTGAGGTTGCATTGAATCCCCTCTTGCTCCAATTGCTTGGCTGCTTGAATACCCTCCCAAGTTGATGCGATTTTAATCAAGACCCGATCACGAGCAATACCCTGCTCTTCATAAAGCTGAATAATCCGTTTAGCGCGCTTCAGGGTAGCCTGAGTATTAAAGGACAAACGTGCATCCACTTCTGTCGAAATACGCCCAGGCACAATCGATGTAATTTCAGCGCCAAGCTTTACGCCTAGATAATCGCTCATGTTATCCAAAAGCGTTTGGCTATCCCCGCCCTGCTGAAGCGCCCACGAACGTGACTCTTCAAGCAAGTATTGATATTTGGGATCTTGCGCAGCTTTCAGCATTAAGGATGGGTTGGTTGTTGCGTCAACGGGGCAAAACTGTCGTATTGCATCGATATCGCCTGTATCCGCAACCACGGTGGTCATGAGTTTGAGTTGTTCTAATTGGTTCATTAATACCTATCCCAAGCTAAGAGGAGACTAATTCAAGAGCTTGCCTGTAGACATCAAGCCCTGCGCCCTGTTTATGTCCGTTTTCACTAATGTGTCGTCTGAACTGTTTTCCACCACGCTGCCCATGAAACAGCCCTAACATGTGCTTAACCACAGCGTAAAGTGGTGTCCCTTTTGCCAGTTGCTCCGCAACATAGGGCTCAAACGCATGCGCAATTTCCAAGCGACTTTTAATGGATGATGGATCAGAGTAAAGCAATGCATCAACTTCGCTCAAGAGAAATGGGTTTTGATAGGCTTCGCGCCCAACCATTACACCATCCACGTGCTGCAGATGCTGCTGCGTTTCGTCAAGGGTTCTAATACCGCCATTAATCCAAATATCCAGATCGGGGAATGCCTGTTTCACATCGTACACTCTTTCATATTGAAGCGGAGGAATGTCACGATTTTCTTTGGGGCTGAGTCCTTGCAAAATTGCCTTACGAGCATGAATGATAAAGGTTTTGCAGCCCGTATCGCGTACTTTTCTGACAAATTCAAGCAAGTATTCTTGGCTATCAAGCTCATCAATCCCCAAACGATGCTTGATGGTTACTGGAATATCAACGGCTTGTTGCATTTGATCGATGCAGTCTGCCACTCGATCCGGATGCGCCATTAAACACGCGCCAATCATATGATTTTGCACACGATCACTTGGGCAACCGACGTTTAGGTTAACTTCATCGTATCCATGGTCTTCAGCCATTTTAGCGCAGATGGCCAACTCACGCGGATCACCACCACCGAGTTGCAGCACGACAGGATGTTCTTCAGGGTTATAGGCCAAGAAACGCTTGGCATCTCCGTGAATTAGAGCTCCGGTGGTCACCATTTCCGTGTAAAGAACGGTATGTTTTGAAATAAGACGGTGTAAATACCGACAATGTTTATCAGTCCAATCCATCATGGGGGCAACGGAGAAGCGATGGTTTGTGAGTGTTTTCGCCTTATCCGCTGCAGCAGTCGATTGAACTGCATTTAGAGGGCTTGGTATCTGAATCATTTTCGGTTATTTCCAGTCATATATTGATCGCACATGCCTCATTTATCCAAGATTTGATGCGCCTATCCATTCATTACGAAAGGAAGTGACACAACAGAAGGTGAAAGCCAGAAATGCATAATCGTGACATGATCAAAGAGCTTAAAGGCAAGCCGCTAGTATAACGCGAATCCAGCGCCTTTGGCAGACAGCCAAACGGCAAAACTGAAACCTGAAAATGCTTCGTACAGACTAACTGACAACCTACCCCTTTGCCCCATTGTCTAACACTCGCCAGCCATTTTGGTGCACACACAGCCCAACCTTCTAATCTAAGACACCTTAATTTTTTGATTTAAAAAGAATTATAAAGTTGGCATCATGCTTGCTATATCTATTTTGTAAACTTGACAGTATTCTCGGTAATGCTGAAAAGCACACAATTTACCTTAATAGAGCGCTAGGGTTCCGATTGCATCTTGCAATGACTGGTCCGAGAGCACTCAACCTTCCAGTGAAGGTCACACGGCGGGACAAAAGCCCGGGAGATGATCGGCGATTATGCCGAGAGTACTCCATCCTATGTGACAACTGTGAGGTGTCCTATGAAGCGTTTTTATAGCTTAGTTCTTTTTTCTCTCGCGATTTTGGTGATGTCGTCACCTGCCATGGCACGTGATCATTTCAAAATCTGCTGGTCTATTTATGTCGGTTGGATGCCGTGGGGCTACGCCGCTGATGAAGGTATCGTCAGCAAATGGGCTGACAAATACGGCATCACGATTGATGTCGTGCAAATTAACGATTACATCGAATCCATCAATCAATACACCGTCGGTGAATTTGACGCCTGCACCATGACCAATATGGATGCGTTAACCATTCCTGCGGCTGGTGGCGTTGATTCGACAGCACTAATTATTGGTGATTTTTCGAATGGTAATGATGGCATTGTTTTAAAAGGATTGGATAGCTTAGAAGGGATCAAAGGCCAATCCGTGAACCTGGTTGAATTAAGTGTATCCCATTACATGTTGGCACGTGGCCTTGAAACAGTGGGACTCACCGAACGTGACATCCGCGTTGTGAACACCTCAGATGCGGATATGGTCGCCATTTCAACCACACCTTCCGTTACAGCAATTGCCACTTGGAACCCTTTACTCAATGAAATCCTTAGCCAAGACTCAATGAACCTTGTCTTTGACTCGTCAAAGATTCCGGGTGAAATCATTGATCTTCTGGTCGTGAATACCGACACCCTAAGCCAATACCCAGCGCTTGGCAAAGCTTTAGTCGGCGCGTGGTATGAAACCCTTGCAATGATGCAAGAAGGTGCTGAAACAGCCACTGCTGCTCGTACCGCCATGGCCGAGGCGTCCGGCACCGATCTCGCCGGATATGAGGCACAACTTGCTAGCACGCTGATGTTTTACACCCCACAAGAAGCCATTGAATTTGCGTTAAGTGAATCCTTACCTAATACCATGCAAAAGGTTGCTGAGTTTTCCTTTGCACATGGCTTACTCGGTGACGGTGCACCTGATGCGGGTTATATCGGTATCCAAACCCCTTCTAGCATCATCGGCAACCCCGATTATGTTCAATTACGCTTCGACCCAAGCTTTATGCAACTGGCCGCTGAAGACCAATTGTAAGACGCTCTTCTATTTTTTGTCTTTTGACTAACGGGTGCCTTGCACCCGACGGGACACACTATGAAACGCATATTGAACATAAAGCCCAGTCGGTTCTCGGCACTTTGTTTAGGATTATTGCCACTATTGATTTGTGTGGTCATCTACATGATCGCATCTGATCTGCGCTTAGAGGCCAATCCAAATGACAAGCTACTGCCTTCATTTAGTCAGATGGGCGAGGCATGGTCGCGCATGGCGCTCACGCCCAATGTTCGTACCGGAGAGTATATTTTTTGGGGTGATACCTGGAGTAGCCTTCAGCGTTTACTTCTCGGTATGTTAATTGCGGCCAGCGTTGGGCTTTTAATTGGCTTACTCACAGGCGCCATACCCTTAATGGGCGCGACTTTTTCACCTTTAATTACCGTCTTATCCTTAATTCCACCTTTGGCGCTCCTACCCATTTTATTTATTGTCTTTGGCTTAGGCGAATTATCGAAAGTAGCACTGATCGCAATCGGCATCACACCCTTCATTGCACGTGACATACAACGTCGTTGCCAAGAGATCCCCATTGAGCAGTTAATTAAGGCACAAACCCTCGGAGCCAACACCTCTCAAGTGTTAATCCGCGTGCTGTTGCCACAACTGATGCCAAAACTACTGGATGCGGTGCGCTTATCCTTGGGGGCTGGTTGGCTCTTTCTGATTGCAGCTGAAGCGATTGCATCAACGGATGGATTAGGCTATCGCATTTTCCTCGTCAGACGTTACATGTCGATGGACGTCATACTCCCATACGTTGCTTGGATCACCTGCCTTGCCTTTATTCTGGATCAAGTATTGGCTCTGCTCAGTCGTAAGCTTTTCCCTTGGCATGTGAAAGGAGGCCATTGATGATTACTGCTAAAAATATTTGGAAGCGTTATGACGATCAAGTGGTGTTGGAGCGCATCAATATTTCCGTAAACGAAGGTGAGTTTGTGACCTTAGTGGGTGCATCAGGTTGCGGCAAAAGCACTTTTTTAAAAATGCTCTTGGGTATTGAATCCCCCAGCACCGGAACGCTACTGCTGGATAATCAACCGATCCGTACCGAGCCTGATTCTGATCGCGGTATCGTATTTCAACATTACTCTGTTTTTCCGCACATGACTGTTTTAGAAAACGTGATGGCTGCACGCGCATTTTCTCGCAAAGGACTAACGGGGTATTTATTCGGCCAGGCTAAGCATGATGCGCGCACGGCCGCACTCGACATCCTTGAGCAGGTGGGATTGAGTCATGCGATAACACGCTATCCACACGAGCTGTCGGGGGGCATGCGACAGCGTCTTGCCATTGCACAAGCATTGCTGGGCAAGCCCAGAATTTTGTTATTAGACGAACCCTTTGGTGCCCTAGATCCAGGCATACGCGCAGATATGCACCAGTTAGTTTTAGATTTATGGCGCACCTATAAATTAACCGTTTTTATGGTGACACATGATCTCAAAGAGGGATTTTATTTAGGAACACGTCTTTGGGTGTTTGATAAGGTGCGCCACGATCCTCAAGCACCAGGCGCCTATGGTGCCACCATTACCTACGATCTGCCCATTGGCAAAATTGACACATCGCTCTATGAGCAAATTGATAACCAACTGCGCCCGGTCATGATCCCAGATGAACCCTTAATGGAGGAACCCTCGCATGATTAAAGAAACCACCTACAAAACACAAATTCCCGGTGGCGGACATTGGTCTTTACGCATGGCTAAAGGAACGGCTATGCGCTTAACCGACCTAGAAGGCACTGGCAATGTCGGTATGCTGTTTTACAATCCAGAGAATTTACTCGAACGTTACAATGCACCCGACACCTTAAAATGCCAACACACCTTTAAGCTGACGCAAGGCCATTGTTTATACTCGGATATGGGACGTATTTTTTGCTCCATTACGGAAGATACCTTTGGCTGGCATGAAACCCTGTGTGGCAACAGTACGGCGATTGACGTTGAAAAACGCTGGGGCATGCGTGACTACCAAAACCATCGAAATCAATGGCATCAAAATGGGCAGGATGCGTTTTTAGTTGAACTGGCCAAATATGGGCTCAGCCAAGCCGACATGCCTGCCAACCTCAACTTGTTTAGTAAAGTTGTAACTCAGGAAGATGGCCACTTGTCATGGGTAACACAATCCAATGAAAAAGCGGCTCAAGTCACGTTGCGCTTTGAGATGGATAGCCTCGTGGTTCTTCACACCTGCCCTCACCCACTCAATCATGCTGAAACCTATCCAGCCAGCCCAATATTGATCGAACTCGGTACGGCGCAAGCAATGCAAGACGATGACCTATGCCTAAACTCGTGTCACGAAAACCGTCGGGGCTTTGAAAACAATGCCTTATATTACTTGGGACGCTAAGGAGACACCTCATGATTATTGAAAGCCAACGTCAACCTCAAACAGCGGTCACGCGCCTAAAGATTGATTCGGGGGATTACTACCTAGGTTTAGTCAAGGAAGGGCAAACTATGCGCTTAGTCGACTTAGAGGGAAACCAAGCCGCCGACACTCTGTTTTACAATGCTAAGGATCCTTCTGAACGTTACAGCCTGAGCGACACGTTGATAGCGCAGCAAGCGCTCTATCTCACGGCCGGCAGTCGCTTAATGTCCAATTTACAACATGAAATGCTCGTCATTGTCGCCGACACCTGCGGTCGTCATGATACGCTCGGCGGTGCCTGTGCTACCGAAAGCAATAGTGTTCGTTATGACCTTGAAAAACGCTGCATGCATGCCTGTCGAGACAGTTGGATGCTGGCCATCAATGAGCATCCACAATGGGGACTGACCAAACGTGATATCGGCCACAATATCAATTTCTTCATGAATGTACCGGTAACACCTGATGGCAACTTGTCCTTTGCCGATGGCATTTCTGCTCCCGGAAAGTACGTCGAAATGACAGCAAAGATGGACGTACTGGTTCTCATATCGAACTGCCCACAACTGAACAATCCCTGTAACGGATATAACCCCACCCCAATTGAACTCTTGGTCTGGGATGCGTCATAAACGCGGTATTCGGTTCGCTCATTTATAACGTCAGTGGACGACCACTGCCATAGATACGTTTGTCGGGACGGCCCGCACACAGGATAGACTATGTTTTCTAAAGTGCTTATTGCAAACCGTGGCGCGATTGCAACGCGCATCCTACGAACACTCAAAAAGCTCAATATCACCTCGGTTGCCGTTTACGCTGAATGTGATGCTAAAAGTTTACACGTCAGCCTAGCCGATGAAGCCTACTCTTTAGGTGAAGGTAACGCAGCAGCGACGTATTTAAATACCGACAAACTTCTCCAGATCTGTAAAGCCTCCGGCGCGCAGGCCATTCATCCAGGCTATGGTTTTTTGAGTGAAAATACCGAGTTTGTGAAATTATGCGAACACGAAGGGATTGTTTTTATTGGCCCCACACCTGAGCAAATCCAGTGCTTTGGTTTGAAACATGAGGCACGACGCCTAGCCTTAGCCGCCTGCGTTCCCTTACTACCGGGGTCCGAACTCTTAACCGATGTTAACCATGCCTGCGAAGAGGCAAACCGTATTGGCTACCCAGTCATGCTCAAATCCACTGCTGGCGGGGGTGGAATTGGCATGCAACTCTGTTATACCCAAGAGACATTGCAAGAAGCCTTCGATAAGGTCAAACGCCTAGGTGCAAATAACTTTTCAGACGACGGTGTTTTTTTGGAGAAGTTTGTCCAGCATGCTCGGCACATTGAGGTCCAGGTGTTTGGTGATGCAAAGGGCACGGCCATTGCGATTGGCGAGCGCGATTGCTCCAGCCAACGCCGCAACCAAAAAGTAGTTGAGGAGTGCCCCGCCCCCCATTTATCCGACGCAACACGTCAGGCACTCTATAACACGGCAGAAAGCTTACTTGCCAGTGTGAATTACCGTAATGCTGGCACTGTTGAGTTCATTTACGATACGGAAACTCAGGACTTTTACTTTCTAGAAGTAAACACGCGCTTACAGGTCGAGCATGGCGTCACAGAAGCGGTGTATGGCATCGATCTTGTAGAATGGATGCTACGTCAAGCCAGTGGTGAAGCCTTCGATTTACAGCAAGCCGCCTCACAACTCAAAGCCTCCGGCCATGCGGTTCAAGTCAGACTCTATGCTGAAGATCCTTATTTACAATTCAAGCCCTGTGCAGGCTTTTTGTCCGAGGTGTTCTTCCCTGAGGGCGAAGGAATACGCATTGATCATTGGATTGAAAGTGGTATGGAAATTCCGCCCTATTTTGATCCGATGTTGGCTAAAGTGATCGTACATGATACAAGTCGTGAAGCCGCACTTGCCAAACTCAATCGTGTACTGCACGAGATTAAACTTTACGGCAGCGAAACGAATCTAGCCTATTTACGGGCCTTAACTGCAGATGCACAGCTTCAAGCAGGCCGAGTCACCACCCAGTATTTGAATCATTTTACCCATCAGTGTCAGCGGATCGATGTTCTTCATGCGGGCACACAAACCACCTTGCAGGACTTTCCTGGGCGCCAAGGCTATTGGCACGTTGGCATTCCGCCATCAGGCCCTTTTGATAGCTACTCATTTCGTTTAGGCAACCGCCTCCTCAACAACCCAGAATCTGCAGTCGGCCTCGAAATCACCTTACAAGGTCCAAGCCTGGTCTTTTCAGCACCCACACAAGTCGTTATTACGGGAGCTGACGTTGAAGTTAAGCGTAACAATCAATTAGTCGCATTATGGGAAGTCATCAATCTTGAAGCTGGAGATACACTTAACATAGGACGTATTGCTACGGGTGCGAGATGCTATCTATGTGTACGAGGCGGAATTCAGTGCCCTGACTATTTAGGCTCGGCATCAACCTTTACTCTTGGCCAATTTGGCGGCCACAATGGTCGAGCTTTGCAAGTGGGCGATGTACTAGCGTTATCCGCGGATGTAACGCCTATAGAAACACCTGCTTCATTAGCAAAAACACTTAAGCCTCAAATTCAGTCTACGTGGGATCTTCGTGTCATTTATGGCCCACAGGGCGCGCCTGATTTTTTCACCCCAGACGATATTCAAACCTTCTTTGCAAACGAATGGGAGGTGCATTACAACTCAAGTCGCACAGGCGTTCGCTTAATCGGCCCTAAGCCACAATGGGCACGACGGGATGGAGGTGAAGCAGGTCTGCACCCTTCAAATATACATGATAACGCCTACGCCTTTGGTGCTGTCGACTTTACCGGTGATATGCCCGTGATTTTAGGCCCCGATGGGCCCTCCCTTGGCGGTTTTGTCAGCCCTGCAACCGTCATTACGGCCGACCTTTGGAAACTGGGTCAACTACGCTCAGGAGACAAAGTCCGGTTCATTCCCATTGCCTTAGCGGATGCCGTCAGCCTTGAAGCACTTCAAACGACAACCATCACAAGCTTAACGCCTCCCCCCCCTCAAGAGATAGCAACCTACCTACCAGAGACGGCCATCTTTGCCAAGCTCCCTTCCGAACACCTCAAAGATGAACTTGTCATTCGCCTTGCCGGTGATCATTTCATGCTGGTCGAGTATGGCGAGCAGCACCTCGATCTCGGCTTACGTTTTAAAGTCCACGCGCTCATGCAATGGCTCTATGACCAGCAATTAGATGGCTTGAGAGAGCTCACTCCCGGTGTACGCTCACTGCAAATACACTATGACGCGCAGGTTATGAGTGCGGCTCAACTGGTTGAGCATCTAAAAAGGGGTGAGGAGCAGCTACGAGGCCGACTTAACACCTTGAAAGTGCCGTCACGTATCGTTCATCTACCCTTATCTTGGAACGATGATGCCTGCCAATTAGCGATAGACAAATACAGCCAGTCTGTGCGAAAAAACGCACCTTGGTGCCCAAGCAATCTGGAGTTTATTCGTCGGATCAATGGACTACCTTCAATAGAGGCCGTAAAAGACATCGTATTTTCAGCCTCCTATTTGGTGATGGGTCTTGGTGATGTTTATCTAGGTGCCCCCTTGGCCACGCCCATTGATCCACGCCATCGTTTGGTCACAACCAAGTACAACCCCGCACGTACTTGGACCGCCGAAAACTCCGTTGGCATTGGGGGGGCCTACCTCTGTATATATGGCATGGAAGGTCCAGGTGGCTATCAATTTGTCGGACGCACGTTGCAAATGTGGAATCGCTATCGCAAAACTGCAGAGTTTCAATCCCCCTGGCTATTGCGTTTTTTTGATCAAATACGATTTTATGAGGTCAGTGCTGATGAGTTGATCAAAATACGGCGAGACTTCCCTCAGGGCCACTACCCTCTTACCATTGAAGAGCGAGAATTTAGTTTAGCTGACTATCAGGCTTGGATTGAGTCTGAGGCAGAAGCCATTGCTACCTTTAATCAACAACGTGAAGCCGCCTTTGAAGCCGAACTTTCGCATTGGCATGCAACCGACCAGTTTGACTTTCATTCAGAAGAAACAACAACACCTCATGAAGAGCATGCTTGGCCAGAGGACAGCCTCATCGCAGACAGCCCTGTGTCGGGGAGCGTATGGGAGATCAAGGTTGATATTGGGGATAGAGTTCAGCCAGGACAGTTACTCGTGATTCTGGAATCCATGAAAATGGAAATTCCCATTTTTGCTCAAGAAGCAGGCGAAGTGACACAGCTCCTCATTAAAAGCGGGACGCGCGTTCGACCTGGCCAAGCACTTGTCGTAATGCAATCAATAGTTTGCTGAAACTGCGCTACGGCCTAGGGGTGATTCTATCGCCGCTAGGCCAACCAAAACACAATGAAGTATCTAGTAGCGCTTACGAACACTTTTCTAGGGTCTCAACCAATCCTTTAAAGGCATCACGATTCGCCTCATTAAGATCAATCAACACCTTGTGCGCCTGAATGATTCTCAAGCGAACTTCATTTTCAGATTCTAAAACAAACGGAACTTGTTTAAGATCGCTGACACTGGTAGGCAACACATCCAATAAGACAAAGACTTTATCAAAGCCCATGGCGAGAAGAATCTGAGTAATATCAGGATTCGTTGAAACAATGGTTGGTTTAGGCATGTTTCGTTCGGAGCACTTTATTGCCAGCTTCGCAATCAGTCCTAAAGAAGTACTATCGATATTATTGGTTTCAGTTAGGTCAATAAGTGTATCGGTAATTTCTTCTTTAGCGAGACAAAACGCTAAATGCTGATCAATCGTAGAGCAGAGCGTCAGGCGCACTTCCCCCACAAACTTTAAAACATAATGCCCATCACGGCATGCAAAAAAAATCTCACCATCACTCATGATCAGGCTCTAGATACAGTCATAATTGCGACATCATCAGGTCGAACATCTTCAAAGCCTGACTCAATCATTTCCGTCAGCTGAGAAGACTCGATATGCCCTGGCTGTAAAGTATTTAATAGCCAGTTTTCTTTTTCTTTCAACGAGCTACCCTTAATTATTTCAAGAACACCATCTGAAAACAGGGTCAAACTAAACACTTGAGGCAAATCTAACTGATGCTCTTCAAACTCAGGTTTTTCAAACAATCCCACCGGCATTCCACGCCCTTTTAGAAATGAACTGCTGTGATTACAGCTCAAGATAGGCATGGGGTGATGGCCACCTGTTGCGTAGATCAACTTGGATGTTTGTGTGTCTAACAACCCTACAAACATGGTCATATGCTTACCCATACCTGTTAGCAGCATTTCTCGATTGATACGCTCAAGCGTTAGCACGGGTGACAGAATATCGAAACTCGAATGACGCTTGTAGTTTCTTAACAATCGGTGCGTTAAATTCTTCAATAATACCGTAACCAATGCCGAAGACGCGCCATGACCTGAAACATCGGCTAGATAGAAAATAATTAAGTGGTCATTTATTTCTAAAGCATCAACAAAATCACCACTCAGCAGTAAAGAGGGCTTCAAGGTGTACTCCACCACTAAACCATTTAGGGTTTGATGACGAGGAGGTAAAAGGTTTTGTTGAACATGCTGGGCTGCATGATGATCGGCTCTGAGTTCATCCAAGCTGCGCTCAAGTGAGTCTTTTAAACGCTTTGACTCTTCTATGTATAAAGCTCTTCGCAACTGACGCTTCATTGAGTAGATAAACAGCTTTGGACTGATTTCCAAATCCTCTACCACAAACACATCATCTGCTCCAGCACGCAAGGCATTTATGATCGTCTCTGAGCTCCCCTCACCAATGATCGCAACAACAGGCTTAGGATTGAGTATCGACGATGCATAATCGAGAAAACCTAAGCTAACGCCATTTGAAAGGTCAAGAAGCGTCAAGGAAAAAGACTTGTGCTCCAACATAGCTTCAGCATCCGCCACTTGTTCGCACACAACCATACTTAGGTCAGGCAAACCACACTGCTCACATAGCGATTGTAGACGCTCAATCACAATGGCAGACGATGAAACCACTAACACCGTATGGCTAGGGCGAATCATACATCAGTAACCCCTGCTGTTTTTATGATTCATGAACACCCTACTTGAAATACGCTTGAACATGACTAGCGTTTAAAAATCCGTTTCGTCAAAGCTTACGCGAACATCGCCATCACGAACAAGGAACTCCCGACGTTGCAAATACGAATCACGAATAAACGAGTAACGATCACCTGAGATCATTCGCTCAGCTTCAAGTAAACGAGCACGAGTGTCAATTAAACGTAATGCTTGCAACGAATTACGTGTAGCGCGATCATCAATATACACGATTGGATTAAGATACCAGTCGGGAACCATACCCACTGTATCTCTAACTGAACTCGGTCCCATAAACGGCAATACAACATATGGGCCTGAAGGCATTCCCCAATACCCTAGCGTTTGTCCAAAGTCTTCATCATGTTTAGCAATCCCCATAGGAGTTGCGACATCAATTAGACCCACCAAACCAAAGGTTGTATTAAACGTAAAACGTGCTACGTCTTCAAATGCATTATGCACCTTGCCCTGCAACAAATTGTTAGCAAAGTTACGCATGCCTTTCAGGTTATCAAAAAAATTACTGACACCTGTCTGAGCCAATTCAGGCGTTACAAATTTGTATCCTTGCGCTAAAGGCTTTATCGCTGCACGATCAATTGTTTCATTAAACGAGAACATTGCACGATTGAAGCCTTCCCATGGATCACTCTCGGTTTGTGCCTGAAGTGGAGCTATCGACACAAACGTAACCAGACTGGCGACGGCCAGCTTTTTCGAAAAAATTGACACCATTATGGATCCTTTACTATGCCTGACGTACATGGACGTAATTTTGTTATTGTAGTCATTGATGCGCTGCGAATAAAGCATTCTCAAGTTATAATTATTTAAAACATAGGTGCTACTGAACAGCAAAGATGCAATAGCACCTAATTTAGAAGGCCAAAATCCAAAATAAAGGAAAAATGATTAAAGTAGGTGTCTTAATTGACACTAGGTGCGTTGAGAACTAGGCGCTCCTTACCTAAGCGAGATAATTTTTTCAATGCACTTTCACGCTTGGATGCAAGACTGCGGTCAGCTTGTTTTTCAAAATAAACAAGCTGAACAGGCCTTCTCGTCCGCGTATAACGGGCACCACGTTTGTCGCAACTGTTATGCTCTTGGAGACGACGCTCAAGATCAGTGGTGATGCCCGTGTAGAGTGAGTTATCTGAGCAGCGTAATAGATATACGTACCAGATGGGATTTGCATCAGACATTAAAATTATGAATTAAGGGGTGCATCGTCCAGTGCTTGCTGACCGAACCAAGCTAGTTTTTCTTGAAGCGACACCACCTCTCCAACAATAATAATGGCTGGGGCGTCTAACTGAGCTTGATTTTGTCGCTCAACAATATTTGAAAGAACCCCCGTCAGGACTTTTTGCCGCGGTGAAGTGCCTTGAGAAACAATCGCAATCGGAGTGTTTTCAGGTTTTCCATGGCTTAACAAGCCACTTACCAACAAATCAAGCGTATGAAGCCCCATATAAAAAACAATTGTTTGATTCGGCTGCACAAGCTCTTCAAAATTGAGATCGGTTGTTCGATTTTTCAACTGACCTGTTACAAACTTAACCGATTGTGCATAGTTACGATGGGTTAAGGGTATACCACCATAGGTTGAACACGCACTTGCTGCAGTAATACCAGGCACTACCTGGAAAGGGATACCCGCAGCTTTTAATTCCTCTAACTCCTCACCGCCACGACCAAAGATAAAGGGATCGCCTCCCTTTAACCTGACAACTCGTTTTCCGGCTCGTGCATGCTCAATTAAGAGTTGATTAATGTCCTGCTGAGGTACAGCGTGATGATCTCGCTTCTTACCCACGTAAATAAGATCGGCATCTCGACGACACATTTCTAGCACTTCGGCTGAAACCAAACGATCATAAAGAACGATATCGGCCTGCTGCATGAGCCGCAATGCTTTAAACGTTAACAACTCTGGATCACCCGGTCCTGCACCAACCAAGTAAACTTCACCCACTTGACTATCGGGATTTCCCGCTTCTATTTGTGCCAACAAGAGTGCTTCAGCTTCAGCGTCCTGCCCTGAAAACACACGCTCTGCCACTTGACCATTCAACACTTTTTCCCAAAAAACACGGCGCTCATTGACCGAGCTAAACCGCGCTTTAACCTTGTCACGTAAGCGCCCAACTAGCTGACCTAAACGACTGAAGCTGACTGGAATTTGACTCTCTAGCTTTGAACGCAGTAAACGTGCCAATACGGGGGATTGCCCCCCTGAGCTAATCCCAATGACAATAGGTGAACGATCAACAATAGCTGGGAAAATAAACGTACACAGAGGTGGATTATCAACAACATTAACAGGCACATTCGCAGCCACGGCATCGTGGTACACCTGCTCATTCAAATCTTCATCGTCCGTTGCTGCGAGCACTAAGGTTTTGCCAGAGATTAAACTAGACGCGTACTCACTGATAATGATTTCCCCTTGCGACTCCTTAAGCAAAGCTTGCAACTCAGGATGGACCTCTAAAGACACAACCGTGATTAGAGCACCAGCTCTTACCAATAATCGTGCTTTGCGCAACGCAACATCCCCTCCTCCGACAAGCAAAACTTGACGACCCTTGAGGTCAAAGAAAAGAGGTAGATATTCCATGATTAAGATCCTAGATCGAGGGTATCAGCCTGCTACTGCAAGCTGATAACAAATTTTATCTGGGTTTTAGAGGTATTAATGAGGAAGCTGCATGCAGTCCGCACTCTCGGTTTTCTGGATTCTCCCACCACCAACGCCCTGCACGCAAGTCCTCGCCCACAGAGATGGCTCGGGTACAAGGTGCACAGCCAATACTTGGATAGTGGCGGTCATGCAATTCATTGTAAGGAACCTCAAAGAAACGCAAATAGGCCCACACCTCTGACTCTTTCCAGTCAGCTAAGGGGTTCAATTTTTGAAGCCCATTCCCAGCATCCCACTCCGAGAACTCCACAGCATCACGCGTAACCGACTGCTCCCGACGCAGGCCAGTGATCCAAGCCTTACGACTTTTAAGCGCCCGCGCTAAGGGCTCAAGTTTACGCACAGCGCAGCATTGCTTTCGAAGCGCTTGAGATTCATAGAATCCGTTAATCCCAGACTCACGAACATAGGCTTCTACTGAGGCGGCGTCAGGATAATAAACATCTATTTTTGATGCGCCGTAACGCTTGGTCATCGTCGCCAACAAGGTCAAGGTTTCTTCTGGAAGGCGCCCTGTGTCTAGCACAAACTGTGGTATTGACAATGCATGGCGATCGATAAGATCGGCCAGCAACATATCCTCAGCACCTAAACTATTGGCAAGTACAAGGCTTCCTTCGTAAAGTGCGCTTGCTTCCTGAAGACGGGCGACAACGGAATCAACTTTACTTTGTAACTCTGGCGTTAAGCTATCAGTCACACTTCACCCCATATCATTGATGATAAATCGGGCGCGGATCATCCGCACTGCCCTGATAATGAACGCTGATTTCTGAAAAAGCTTGCAAAAGCTCATCAGAGTAAGCCTCTTCCGCAATTAAGAATGCGTTAAATCCGCAACGTTCAAGATACCCTAAGCGATCGCGCCCAACGTCACCGACCGCTCTCAACTCACCCGTATAACCAACTCGACGCAACTGACGCGCTAAACTAAAGCCACGTCCATCACGAAACACAGGAAACTCAATCGCAATTAAAGAGAGCTTGGAAAGCCAAGGCACGAGTTGTTCAACCTCGACTTCCCCTGTCACCTGTACACCCAACTGCTTTGAACCCAAAGCATCAGCAACTTCTAGGCAATCAAATGGGACCAATAGAAGTTCGTGACCAGAGGCTCGTTCAACAAAATCTGCTCCTTCTTCAGGACTCACCAACGCCCAAGAATCTTGAACCTTCTCTCGATTAATGATCAGTGGCATAGACTTTCTCCTTAAAAGGGGTTAAACCAACGCGACGTACTGTATCTAAAAAACGTTCTTCATCAGTACGCTGTTCAATATAGGTCTCTAATATCTTACGCAAGACAGAAGGCACCTCATCAGCTGCAACCGATTTACCCAGCACCTTACCTAAAGATGCATCTTCGCGCCCAGATCCACCCAGCGTAATTTGGTACCAATCCTCGCCTTTTTTGTCGACACCTAAAATACCAATATGGCCTACATGGTGATGCCCACACGCATTAATACAACCTGACATATTCAACTGAATATCGCCTAGATCATACAAATAATCCAAATTCTCAAATTCAGCATTGATCGCATCGGAGATGTTCAGCGTTTTAGCATTGGCCAAGGCACAGAAATCAAAACCTGGGCACACAATCATATCGGTTAGAGTATTGATATTCGCTCTTGCAAGATTATGCTCCGACAAGACTTGCCACACCGCATACAAGTCGGCTTGACGAACCTCAGCTAAAACCAAGTTTTGATCATGTGTTGAGCGGATTTCAGAAAAGCTGTAACGATCCGCCAAATCAGCAACGACATCCATTTGTAAATCGGTGATATCACCAGGCGGCCCGAGTAAAGGCTTGAGTGACACAACTACGCAGCGATAGCCACCGACTTTATGTGCCCGAGTATTACGTTCAAACCAAACTCGGAAGTCTGCATCATCCTTTAACTGTTGATCTAAGCTAGCATCGTCTTTTGCACTTGGGTCATAAGCATGAGGCGTAAAGAAGCCCTTAACACGTGCAATTTCCTCAGCCGTTAACTTCAACTCGGTGTCGCGGGTGTAGACCCACTCAGCTTCAACAAGATCTCTAAACGTATCGGCACCTAGCGCTTCGACTAAAATTTTGATACGTGCTTTATACTTGTTATCACGACGCCCTTTAAGGTTATACACACGTAAAATAGCATCAAGATAGGATAACAAATCTTCTTTCGGTAAGAATTCACGTATCACTTTACCGATAACAGGCGTTCGACCAAGACCGCCGCCAACTAAAACTTCAAAGCCAATTTCACCCTCAGCGTTCTGCACCAAATGCAATCCAATATCATGAACTTGGCTCGCTGCTCTGTCTTCTTTTGAACCTGTAACAGCAATCTTGAATTTACGAGGCAAGTAGGCAAACTCGGGATGCAAGGTTGACCATTGACGAATAATCTCACACCAAGGTCTTGGATCTTCAAGCTCACTCTCGGCAACGCCTGCAAAGTGATCGGTCGTCGTATTACGAATACAATTACCCGATGTTTGAATGGCATGCATCTGTACGGTGGCCAGCTCCGCTAGGATATCGGGCACTTCTTCTAGCTTCGGCCAATTAAACTGAATATTGGTGCGCGTTGTAAAATGACCATAGCCTTTGTCATACTTACGTGCAATATTCGCCAGCATACGCATTTGCTCAGCCGACATAAGTCCGTAAGGAATCGCCACACGCAACATAGGCGCCTGACGCTGTATATAAAGACCATTCATTAAACGCAAAGCTAAAAACTCATCAGCCGATAACTCACCCGCCAAATAGCGTCGCGTCTGATCCCTGAACTGTTCTACGCGTTCATTAACGATCTGTTGATCGACCTGATTATACTGATACATGATTACACATTTCCTCTGACACCCGTGTTCATTGACAGGCTTTCAAATGAGCAGACAGTTGCCCAGTGTACTCTGAAAGCAATATAACTTTAAATAATAATTATGAATTTTATTAGATCATTTAGTAGTTAACAGTATCCTAACTCGCTGGCATGGAACATCTCAGATCCAAACCCTTCACCATCTTACAAGGATAAGCGAGGCTTCGCATATGAATGATCGCATATTACTTAATGGTATATAAAAATATCTATTTATTCTTTTTTATTTTATCCAACATACACCATAATCCCACGCATCAAATACCCGTTCTTATAACCTAGGGAAGAGTCTTGCTATGCCAGCATTACCTGAATACCGACTAACTCACCTTAAACAACTCGAGGCTGAGAGCATTCACATCATCCGCGAAGTGGCCGCTGAGTTTGACAACCCTGTCATGCTTTATTCCATCGGTAAAGACTCTTCAGTCATGCTTCATTTAGCACGCAAAGCGTTTTACCCTGGCACCCCACCTTTTCCATTATTGCACGTCGACACAACATGGAAGTTTCGTGAAATGATTCAGTTTCGCGACAAAATGGCAAAAGAAGCAGGCATGGACTTAATTGTTCACATCAATCCTGAAGGTGTTGAGATGGGCATCAGCCCGTTTGTGCACGGCTCCAAAAAGCATACGGATATTATGAAAACCCAAAGCCTTAAACAAGCACTAAACCATTACAAGTTTGATGCTGCCTTTGGTGGGGCGCGCCGTGACGAAGAAAAATCACGCGCAAAAGAACGAATTTTCTCATTCCGTGATAAAAACCACCGCTGGGATCCAAAGAATCAACGACCTGAGCTTTGGAATATTTTTAATACTCGTGTTGATAAAGGTGAAAGCATTCGCGTTTTTCCTCTCTCCAACTGGACAGAACTTGATATTTGGCAATACATCTACCTAGAAAA
The DNA here is from genome assembly GCF_003284585.1 of Nitrincola tibetensis. Classification (GTDB taxonomy): domain Bacteria; phylum Pseudomonadota; class Gammaproteobacteria; order Pseudomonadales; family Balneatricaceae; genus Nitrincola; species Nitrincola tibetensis. The sequence goes on along the minus strand of NZ_QKRX01000017.1, from coordinate 27,814 downwards.
TATTGATCTCGTCCCCTTGTATTACTCGGCCGTACGCCCAGTGGTTGAACGCGATGGCATGCTAATTATGGTCGACGATGAACGCATGCCTCTTAATCCCAATGAAACGCCAATGATGAAGTCAGTTCGCTTCAGAACACTAGGCTGTTACCCGCTCACGGGAGCCGTTGAGTCAGAAGCAGACTCACTGGAAGAAATCATTCAAGAAATGCTCCTTGCCACGACATCTGAGCGTCAAGGTAGAGCGATTGACCACGACGGCGCCGGGTCAATGGAGCAAAAGAAAATGGAAGGCTACTTCTAAGAGGATTATGAAATGAGTCATCAAAGCGATTTAATTGCCACCGATATTAAGCACTACCTTCATCAACATGAAAACAAAGAATTACTTAGGTTACTAACCTGCGGCAGCGTGGATGATGGAAAGTCAACTTTAATTGGGCGTTTGCTCCACGATTCCAAAATGATCTACGAAGATCAACTGGCGGCCATCACGCACGATAGCAAAAAAGTGGGCACCACTGGCGAAGCAATCGATCTAGCCCTTCTGGTCGATGGTTTGCAAGCTGAGCGAGAGCAAGGTATCACTATTGACGTTGCCTACCGTTACTTTTCGACGTCTAAGCGTAAGTTCATCATTGCCGACACACCAGGGCACGAGCAGTACACACGCAACATGGCAACAGGCGCATCCACTTGCGACCTAGCCATTATTTTGATTGATGCGCGCCACGGCGTTCAAGTGCAAACGCGCCGTCATAGCTTTATCGTCTCGCTTCTGGGCATTCGCCACACGATCGTTGCCATCAACAAAATGGATCTAGTGGACTACAGCGAAGAACGCTTCAACGAAATCAAAGCAGATTATTTGGCGTTTGCTAAAGACCTAAATCTGCCGGATATCCATTTTGCTCCTATTTCCGCATTAAATGGTGATAACGTCGTCAACCCATCTGAGCATATGCCTTGGTTTACAGGTGAGCCGTTGATGGAGCAACTGGAATCCATTGAAATCGCACAGGATCAAAATTTTGATGAATTGCGCTTTCCTGTCCAGTATGTCAATCGTCCGCACCTTAACTTCCGTGGCTACTGCGGAACACTCACTTCTGGCATTGTTCGAGTCGGTGATGAAGTCGCTGTTTTACCCTCGGGCAAAACCAGCCGCGTAAAATCAATTGTCACTTGGGATGGCGAGTTAACAGAAGCTTTCGCTCCAATGGCTGTAACCCTGACCCTAGACGATGAGATTGATATCTCTAGAGGCGACTTGTTAGTCCTCGCAGATAAAGTACCTAAAGCACGTCAAGCATTTAGTGCTCACCTAGTCTGGATGGATGAGACACCTCTTAATACACTTAAAGACTATGAGGTTAAGCTTGCGACTCGCCGTCAAACAGGCAAAGTAACGCGCATTCATCACAAAATTGATGTAAACACCCTGGCCCACTCCCCCGCTGCAGGGCTTGAGCTCAATGAAATTGCCAAAGTTGAAATTCAACTTGAACAAAGCACAGTGGCCGACGATTACCATCAACACAAAGGAACTGGCTCTTTTATTCTAGTCGACAGATTGACTCACCGAACTGTTGCAGCGGGTATGATTCTTTCTTCAGACAACGAAAATCCTGAGTTCAGTCTCACGCACACCCGCGCGCTCACCCCTGACTTATGGAGCAAGCGCTTAGGACAATCTGCTCAATTAATCCAACTCAACAGCACAAACAAAGACACTGCACGAAGCGTGCTATTTACGTTAGAAAAAGCCCTGTTTGAGCGTGGTCATTTTGTTTATCTACTAGACGCAGATACGCACTCAGCATCCCCAGAAGCAATCAAACTTCTGGCATCTTCGCTGCTTGAAACCGGTTTCATTGTTTTAACCAACGTGGACATACCGTTTGATCAAGCCACCACTCTTACACTTGACTCAGAGAGTCAGTTAGATACTCAGGTAACTAACATCTTACGATTGATTGTGTGATTTAAATCCGTATCAGGGATGAGTTGGCTTCCTTGATACGGTATAATCCGCCAGCAAAAGTAATGAAGTCTGCGCAAAATCAATGCATCGACAGGGTATAACGTTACTATTGATGATTTGATTCAAATATCACACTTTACTTCTCGACTTTCGGATTAGCTGATAACCACTATGACTGATTTTTTGCTTATCTTGATTAGCACGGTGTTAGTCAATAACTTTGTATTGGTGCAATTCTTAGGGTTGTGTCCATTCATGGGCGTCTCAAATAAGCTTGAAACAGCCATGGGCATGTCCCTAGCCACCACCTTTGTACTGACCTTAGCATCTGTTTGTAGTTACTTGGTGTATCAATACGTATTAATGCCCTTTGATCTGGTGTATTTACGCACAATTTCGTTCATCCTCGTCATCGCGGTGGTTGTACAATTTACTGAAATGGTTGTCCACAAAACCAGCCCACTGCTGCATAAACTGCTGGGCATTTTCTTGCCTTTAATTACAACGAACTGTGCAGTCCTGGGCGTTGCGCTGCTCAATATTCAGAAACAAAACGACTTTATCCAGTCAATCGCATACGGTTTTGGAGCCGCTGTCGGCTTTTCTCTAGCCTTAGTTCTTTTCTCCGCCATGCGCGAACGCATTGCGGTTGCGGATGTGCCCGTCACCTTCCGAGGTGCGGCAATCGGCATGGTCACCGCGGGCCTAATGTCCCTCGCTTTCATGGGCTTCACTGGCTTGGTCAAATTTTAAGGCACACGCATGATGAGCTCTATACTTATAGCAGTAGTGGTTTTATTGGCCTTAGCCTCCGTTTTTGGCATTATTTTGGGGTTTGCAGCGGTTCGCTTCCGTGTGGAAGGCGACCCAATTGTCGAACAGATTGATGCCCTTCTCCCTCAAACACAATGCGGTCAATGCGGCTACCCAGGCTGTAAGCCCTATGCACAAGCCATTGCTGATGGAGATTCAATCAACAAATGCCCGCCTGGTGGACAAAACACAATTGATGCTCTGGCTGACTTACTGGATTTAGAAGCTATTCCTCTTGATGCTGAGCATGGCGAAGAAAAGCCGAAAACAGTCGCCTACATCCGTGAAGACGAATGCATAGGATGCACTAAGTGCATTCAAGCTTGCCCTGTAGATGCAATATTGGGAGCCGCTAAACAAATGCATACCGTGATTGTCAGCGAATGTACGGGTTGCGACCTTTGCGTTGAACCCTGCCCTGTCGACTGCATTGATATGATTCCGTTACCTGTCACACCCGCCAACTGGAAGTGGCCAGCCCCCGTCTCAGATCCATCCCTTATTCTGACAGACAGAGGACGTGGCCAACTTCTTCAGGGAGCAAGCCAATGAGCCGGATTTTCAGCTTTCATGGTGGCATCCATCCACCCGAAAATAAAAAACAATCTTTAGGGGCGAATATACGCTTAGCCCCTATTCCTGCTCAGCTCATTTTGCCCTTACAGCAACACATAGGAAAAGCGGCACTTCCCTGCGTTGCGATAGGCGAGCGAGTGCTTAAGGGGCAAAAAATTGCAGAGGCCAACGGCCGAATCAGCAGCTCACTCCACGCGCCGAGTTCGGGTGTTATAACTTACATAGGACCCCAACCCGTTCCTCACGCATCGGGCCTAGAGTCAGACTGCATTGTAATTGACACCGATGGTTTAGACGAATGGTCCACCCTATCGCCGATTGCTGATTACCTATCCATGAATAAAATGGATTTGATTAATCACATTCGAGATTTAGGCATTGCAGGGCTTGGTGGGGCCGGATTTCCGACAGATGTAAAACTGCACTTAGGTGATGATCACATTATCAACACCCTAATCATTAATGCGGCCGAGTGCGAACCCTATATTACCGCTGACGATGCCCTGATGAGAGAACGCAGTGATGAGATCTTAGCGGGTATAGAAATTATTGCGCACCTCCTAAAGCCTAGCCACATACTTATAGGAATTGAAGACAATAAGCCTCAAGCGATCAAAGCGTTGGACCAGGCCCTGCGCGCATCAACATTAAATATTGACATCTGTGTTGTGCCAACCAAATACCCATCTGGCGGCGAAAAGCAATTAATACAGCTTCTCACAGGAATCGAAGTTCCTTCAGGCTCAATACCTGCCGACATAGGCATTGTCTGCCAGAACGTTGGAACTACCGCGGCAATTTACCGAGCTGTTTTTAAAGGCGAGCCTTTAATTTCTCGCGTCGTGACTCTAACTGGCTACGCGCTAGGCCACCGCCAAAACTATGAAGTCCTAATTGGCACACCCTTTACAACACTGCTTGAAGCCGCTGAGGTCAACCGCACGACTCTATTTCGCCTAGTAATGGGCGGCCCAATGATGGGCATTGGCGTCAATGATGAACGCATACCTGTTATCAAAACAACCAATTGCATCATTGCCGCTACCGAAGATGAAATGCCTCCTGCTTTGCCAGCACAACCCTGTATACGTTGCGGTATGTGTGAGCAGGTTTGCCCAGCCTCTCTTTTGCCCCAACAACTCTTCTGGTTTGCTCAGGGCCGAGAGTTCGACAAAGCGAAACAACACAATTTATTTGACTGCATTGAGTGTGGTGCCTGCGCCTATGTTTGCCCGAGCAATATTCCACTCGTGCAGCACTATCGTTTTGCAAAGTCTGAAATTCGCACTGAAGAGTTTGAACAGCAAAAAGCCTCCCATGCACGCATTCGCTTTGAAGCTAGACAAGCTCGCCTAGAGCGAGAAGCTGCGGAGAAAGAGTTACGAAGAAAAGAGCGAGCCGAGGCCGCTGCAAAACAGCAAGCCGAACGTAAACTTGCTGAAGCCACACCAAAGGAGTTGAACTCTGATGAAGAAAAAGCGGCTCAAATCAAGCAACTTAAAACGGCTGCATCAGTTGCACGGACAAAACTGAAGAAAGCGAACGATGCTCTAAAAAATGCGCGAGAGAAAGGCTTAGAAGGAATAGACAAGTTGGAAACAACGATCCTACTGTTAGAGCAAAAAGCCAATGAAGCACAACAAGCTTGGATAGACGCAGGCGGAGAGCAAAGCTAATGGCACTCATTCATTTAAGTTCACCCCATGTATCAAAGGCTAACTCAACTGCTCGCGTCATGCGACTCGTGTTGGTCGCAATGCTCCCTGCTCTCTTGGCGCTCACTTTCTTTTTTGGCTGGGGAAGCCTAATACACATCTTTTTAGCCTGTACGTTTGCGCTCATTTTTGAAGCCTTCGCTTTATATTTAAGACAACGCTCATTACGCTTTTTTCTAAGTGATGGCAGCGCATTAGTAACGGCTGTCCTACTCGCGCTTGCCATCCCACCTATGGCACCGTGGTGGATAACAGCTGTTGGCATGTTTAGCGCGATTGTCATTGCGAAGCACCTGTATGGGGGGTTAGGCCAAAATCCTTTTAATCCAGCCATGGTAGCCTATGCACTTTTATTGATTTCATTTCCAATCGAAATGACACAATGGAACGCCCCTTTTGTGCTCTTAGGCGACTCTTGGCAAGCACTACCTAGCTTCTCACAAACACTTGCAATTATCTTTAACTCACCCCAAGCGCTGTCACTTGATGCCTTTACGGGAGCAACCCCCTTAGAAGTGTTAAAGCATAAAGGCAGCCTCACCACGGAAGAAATTTGGCGCTCATCTGACGTACTCAGCCAAGCAGTATTTGCATGGTACGGAGTCAGCGCCGCGTGGCTCATGGGCGGCATTTTTCTTATTTATCGAAAGATTATGACTTGGCATGCCCCTTTATCGATGCTAGTCACCTTATTTATCCTAGCAAGTCTATTTTACGGTGGAGATCCATCCAACTTTGCAGACCCTTTTGTGCACTTGGGTGTGGGAGCAACGATGATGGGGGCCTTTTTTATAGCCACTGATCCTGTCTCAGGTGCAACCAGCAATAAGGGTAAAATCGTCTTTGGCATTGGTCTTGGCATTTTGATTTACGTCATTCGAACCTGGGGGAACTACCCTGATGCAGTGGCTTTCGCTGTATTATTGATGAATCTATCAGCCCCTTTTATTGACCAATACACTCAACCGCGCAGCTATGGCCACAAACAATCAACCTCAACTCGCGGAGGTAGTCGTTAATGGATTTAAGCCATAGCATTCGCAAAAGCGTACTGGGCATCTCGATTTTTGCGGCCGTAACCGCAGGACTGATCGCAACCACTCAGGTCTTAACTCGAGATAAAATCGAGAGCAATCACCAAGAACACCAAGCACGTGCACTATACGAAATTATTCCTCGTAGCCTTGATGAAAACTTACATTTGAATACTTGGGAAATGAACTTACCTGAATTGGGTGCTCCTACCTCAGTTACGATTTTTCGAGCCATACAAAACCAAGAAGTTAAAGGCGTTATTATTCCGGTAACTGCTCAGGATGGCTACAGTGGTGATATCGAGATGCTGGTAGGCATATGGCAAGATGGACGCGTAGCAGGTGTTCGTGTTTTGTCACACAAAGAAACACCCGGACTTGGAGATAAGATCGAACTGGCAAAATCGAACTGGATTCTTGATTTTAACAACGCTCACTACCAAATTCAGGAAGCCTATCGTTGGAATGTTCGAAAAGATGGTGGTGATTTCGATCAATTTACCGGAGCAACTATCACACCGAGAGCCGTTGTTCGAATGGTCTCTCGTACTTTACAAACCTTCGAGCAACGACGCATCGATTTTTTATCCTTGCCTACTCAAGACACCCAATTAAACGAGGCTCGTAATGGCAACTGACTTGAACAAAATTGTTAAAGATGGACTCTGGACAAACAATCCAGCGCTAGTCCAACTCTTAGGCTTATGTCCTCTACTTGCCGTGACTGGCACGGTAGTCAATGCGATTGGCTTAGGCATTGCGAGCATTGTTGTACTGGTTGGCTCCAACTTAACGGTCTCAGCGTTTCGCAATCAAGTCCCTGAATCCGTTCGCTTACCTATATTTGTCATGATCATAGCCGCCTTTGTGACGGCTATTGAGTTACTGATGCAAGCCTTTACTTATGAGCTTTATCTAATCTTGGGAATTTTTATTCCATTGATCGTAACTAACTGCGCCATCATGGGTCGAGCCGATGCCTTCGCTTCAAAAAACACAGTTCTTGACTCTACAGTCGATGGTTTAATGATGGGAATCGGCTTCACACTTGTATTGATTTTGCTGGGAGCCATGCGCGAAGCCATTGCTTTTGGTACACTCTTCAGCAATATGCATCTAATCTTCGGTGACATAGCACAGAACTGGCAGATAACTCTCATTGAAGAGTATCGCGGATTTCTGTTTGCAGCCTTGCCACCAGGCGCATTTGTAGGACTTGGCCTACTGATCGCCTTGAAGAATAGAATCGATTTGCATTTAAAAAATCGCGCAATTTCTGCGCAAAGTCTCGAAACCACTTCAGCCGGTTCTAAGCGAGTGCGAATAACAGGCTGATCCAGGAGGATGTTTTGCAAATAAATATTTGGCTATGTCGCTGCTTATTATCCTTTGCATTGATATTGACTACCTTTTCATCCGTCAAAGCTGAAACGGAAGAAAGCCAATCTTACGAAGCATTAGCTGCCTTACTTGAAAATGATGCTCTCAGAGCACAGCTTATTCAAGATTTACGAACATTGGCCACGCCACCTGAAGAAGCAGCAATCGATGCGTCAGGGGACAACGTTTCCTTGGCGCGTCAAATTGCAAATCAAACACAATTTATAGCTGAAGAACTGGTCAGCCAAGTTATATCAGGCGTAGATGCCCTGAATAGCTTAACAGATGAAGGATCGTCGATTGATTGGGCGACAATCATCCTGAGCGTATTGAATCTTGGTTATGTAATTTTAGCAACCCTCTTAAGCTTTTTTATCCTTCGTAGACTTCTTATTCCATTGTTTCGAATGGCTGACGGCTGGACAACGCGAAGCAGTGTTTTTGCTCCATTATTAGTGCGCTTATTTGCGGTTGTATTTGCCGCTGTAGCAGATCTCTTTGCTGTCGGCTTGGCTTGGGTTGCAGGCTACGGTGTAGCGCTACTGCTTGTCGGTGAACTGGGTGGCATGGACTCGACTCAATCATTGTTTTTGAATGCTTTTCTTTTAATTGAAGCCTTTAAAGCCATTGTCCGTATGGTGTTTTCATCAAGGTTTGATGGTTTACGTCTTTTACCCATGTGTGCAGAGACCTCTGCGTACTGGAACACTTGGATCGCCCGCTTAAGCGGCTTTATTGGTTATGGCATGCTGTTACTGGTCCCAGTTATCAACTTTCACCTGACCCCCGTTTTAGGGCGTTTCGTGAGCTTGTTGATTATGCTCGTGGCATTCACTTATGCATTTGCCATCATCATGCAAAATAAAGCACGTGTATCTTCTCAAATTAAAGCACGCGCAGAAGAAGCAGATTTTGCATTTACGACAGTATTACTGAATATGCTTGCCCGTAGCTGGCATGTCATTTCAATTGCCTACTTTGCAGGTCTTTTACTGGTAACGGTTATCAGACCAGAAGATGCACTTCCTATTATGTTACAAGCCAGCTTACAAACTTTAATAGCTGTCGGCTCAGGGCTATTCATCTCTGCACTATTAACTCAAATTATTTCCAGACAAATTCGCATTCCTGAAGAAACAAAATTACGGTTTCCCGCACTTGAAGCACGTCTAAATGGCTTCATACCGACATCACTGAAGATCATTCGCTTAGTGATTATGCTGATCGTCATGGCGTTGATTTTGGATGCTTGGGGTTTGTTCAACCTGAATACATGGCTAGCATCAAGCAGTGGTACACGCTTTGTTAGCATGATGCTTAGTGTTGCGTTAATTTTAATTATATCTAAGTTACTCTGGATTGCCTTTGCCAGCTGGGTTGAACACAGATTAAATCCTAACACAGGATCAGGCGAACCCAGCGCTAGAGAAAAAACACTACTCACGCTTTTTCGCAACGCAGTCATGATCAGCTTAACCGTTTTAACTGCGATGATAACCTTAGCTGAGCTTGGCATTAATATTGGCCCATTAATCGCCGGTGCAGGTGTTATTGGTTTAGCTATAGGTTTTGGAGCTCAAACCTTGGTTAAAGATGTCATCACTGGGGTATTTATTCAGTTAGAAAATGCCATTAATACGGGTGATGTTGTCACTGCAGATGGAATTACAGGCACTGCCGAAAATCTAACCATTCGCTCACTAGGCTTACGAGATCGTTTTGGTACATACCACCTCATCCCTTTTTCATCCATTACAAGCGTGTCGAACTACATGAGAGGCTTTGGCTACCACGTGGGCGAATATGGTGTTGCCTATCGTGAAGACACGGATGAAGTCATTGCCCGCTTAAGAGAAGCTTTTGATGAGTTAATGACTGATTCCGACATGCAAGCCGTCATAATGGACGAACTTGAAGTACAGGGTATTACCGAGTTTGGAGATAATGCAGTTAACATTCGAGTTCGAATAAAAACATTACCAGGATCACAATGGGGTGTGGGCAGAGCCTATAACCGCTTAGTTAAGCGCCATCTTGATGCAGCTGGTGTGGAAATTCCTTTCCCGCATCTGACTGTTTACTTCGGACAAAACAAAGACGGATCTGCACCACCGGCACCGATCAATATTGTCAAAATGCCTTCATCGCAGCAACGCTCCTTAAATAGCGATGTTGATGCTGATAAAGCACGCACCAATACAGATGTTCGTGGTGATTATGAGGAACCCGATAACTAGCTGATTTTGAATAAGAGTAATCAAATTGCATGAAGGTTAAATTTTGGTTACTCTCATCATCTAAAAGAATAAAACATCTTAATCGGAGCGTTTTACGTGGCACAATCAATACCCGTTGTCATTTGCGATGATTCTCGCTTAGCTAGAAAGCAAATGGCTCGTGCCCTTTCTCATTGGAATGTTGACATTACTCAAGCCGAGCACGGACTTCAAGCGCTTGAAGCGATTCGTGCGGGTAAAGGGCATATCATGTTCCTAGATCTTAACATGCCGATTATGGATGGCTATCAAGTTCTTGAACGTGTCCGTCGTGATGACCTGCCCTGCTTGGTTATCGTTGTCTCAGGCGATATTCAAGAGGATGCACAAATTCGCGTCATGTCTCTTGGCGCAATCGGCTTTATCAACAAACCCATCAATGAACATATCCTCTGCGAATCTTTAAAAGCCTACGGGCTACTAGATGAGCTGCAAGCTAGAACCTCAACCTCAACTCAATTCTCTGCATCTGCCGAAGATATCCCTAAGGATATGTTTGACCTTGCGCGTGAAACCGCAAACGTTGCAATGGGTCGAGCGGCGGGCTTATTAGCAAAACTATTGAATGTTTTTGTGCACTTGCCTGTGCCTAAAGTACAGCTAATAAGCATTGCTGAGGTTGATATGGCCCTGCAAGCCAGCAGTGGTTTCGACCCAATCACTACCGTATGCCAAGGCTTTATAGGTAAGAGCATTGCCGGCGAAGCCCTACTGATGTTTAAAGAATCAAATATTTCGCAAATCGCTCAATTGCTCAAATATAATGGCGATATCAATGAAGCAGCGGAACGTGAACTTCTCATGGATATCACCAATGTACTTGTTGGTGCTTTTATCCGTAATTTTGGTCAATTAATAAATGTTGAATTTAGTCAAGGAACACCTCAGATACTAGGCCAGCACTGCCAAGCACCTAACCTTCAACAAAACCCAGCTGAATGGAAAAATACGCTGTCCATCGAAATTGAATACACGATCGAAAACACAAATATTAGCTGCGATCTCTTGGTATTATTCACTGAGGACTCACTGTCATCGCTCTCTGAGCGCATGGAGCAACTTACATGATTCACAGCCTACCTACCTTCAATCAAGACAATTCATTGGAGTGGCAGTTAAATCTGATTCAACACCTTGATGTTGGCATTGTTGTTTTGGATAAAGCGTTTACTGTCAGGCTTTGGAACACATTTATGGTGAATCATTCAGGCATTAGTGCAGAGCATATGTTAAATGCTCATTTATTCTCTAAGTTTACCGACCTTCCTGAAGACTGGCTGCGCCGAAAAATTCAGACAGTCATCATGCTGGACAATAGTGCGTTCACAACATGGGAAGAAAGACCTTGGCTATTTAAGTTCAAGAGTTACCGACCCATTACGGGCAGTGCTCGTCATATGTACCAGAATGCAACCTTGCTGCCACTCAAAAATGCTCAGGGAGAAGTCGATCACGTTGCAATCATCATCTATGACGTAACCGATGCAGCTACAAACCGCTTAAGCTTACTCAATGCCAACCAGGAACTGTCACGTCTAAGTATTACAGATCAGCTTACAGGACTTAGCAATCGCGGGTATCTCGAAAGCTGTATTAAAAGCGAATTTGAGCGCTTTTGTCGAACTCAACAAAAAAGCTCGCTGGTCATGCTGGATATTGATTACTTTAAAAAAGTGAATGACACGCATGGTCACCTTGTTGGTGACGAAGTCATTCGGAAAATATCCAAATGCATTACAATGTTTACCCGCACGACGGATCTTGCTGGGCGTTATGGTGGTGAGGAGTTTGCTATCCTGCTGATCAATACGCCTATAGGTAACGCGAAAATTTTTGCTGAGCGACTCAGAGAAGCTATCGAAAACACAGTTATCCAAGTCGACAACCTTGATCTCTATGTCACAGTAAGCCTTGGCATTTCCGTGTCTGACAAGGGCTATACAGACTACAACCAATGGCTAAACGATGCAGACCAAGCGCTATATCGATCCAAAGAGCGTGGACGCAATCAAGTAACCCTTGCCGATTATGATTAAATGAACGCAAGCAAACGCCACCAGATTTTCTCTCGTTTACGCGAGCAAAACCCGCACCCGACGACCGAACTGGAGTACTCAACTCCCTTCGAATTGTTAATTGCAGTCATCTTATCTGCTCAAGCGACTGACGTCGGTGTCAATAAAGCGACACGCAAGCTCTTTCCTGTTGCCAATACCCCTGAGTTGATTTTATCTCTTGGGCTCGAAAACCTAAAAAGTTATATTCGCACCATTGGCTTGTACAACAGTAAAGCAGAAAATATTCTTAAAACGTGTCAGCTGCTCATTGAACTCCATAACAGCTCCGTTCCCTCCACTCGTGAAGCATTAGAGGCTCTTCCTGGGGTTGGACGAAAAACTGCAAATGTTGTGTTAAATACAGCATTTGGACAGCCAACCATGGCGGTAGATACGCATATTTTTCGTGTATCCAATCGTACTCGCATAGCACCGGGCAAAAATGTACTTGAGGTTGAAAATAAGCTGGTACGATTCATACCAACAGAGTTTTTATTAGATGCCCATCACTGGCTTATCCTACACGGACGCTATGTATGCATCGCGCGCAAACCCAAGTGTGGCGCCTGCATTATTGAGGACCTGTGTGAATACAAAAACAAAACAGAAGAGGCTTAACCCGTCCCATTGTGCGGCATGACTTACCCACACAATCTGTGGATAAAGCTGTGAGTTTATTTGGGATGAATCACTGGAGGCCACGTGCCTCTAAGCACACAGCAAATTGATAAAAAAACATGCAGCAGAAACTTCAGTTAAGAATCAAGCATATACTTCTTGACAATTATTTGCAAACCCGAAAAAAACAAAAGAATTGACGATCCCAACACCTGTTGGGACCTTGTGAATAGATATCAAGAATCTGGAATTTCGATCTCTATATGAGTGCGAGGACGACAACAACAAGCAAGTACCTCATCCCCAGCCACATCAACCAACGCATCTTGAACTTGCTCAACCTCTCCATCCAATAAACGTACCCTACAACAACCACAGTAGCCGCCGCGACAATTGTAAGGTGCGGGAATAGACTGAGCCTCTAACGCATCTAATAGGGAATACTCATACTGATAATAAAAGGTATGGTAGTTATTCACTTTTATACGTGGAATCCCAGACATTCTGTCTCCTAAAGATCGAACCCATCAAAGTCTTCGGTTTCGACATCATTATCAATCTGGCCAACCAAATACGAACTGATTTCTGACTCTTGAGGCGCTACTTGGACATTGTCACTCACCAACCATGCATTCATCCAGGGCAATGGATTTTGCCTAGCAGGAAAAATCTCTTCGAGGTTCAGCGCCTTCATCCGCACATTTGTGATGTACTCAACATAATCGCCCAAAATTCTAGCATTCAAACCAATCATCGAGCCTTGACTGAATAAGTAGACAGCCCAGTCTTTTTCTTGCTGCGCAGCCTCCCTAAAAATTTCGTAGACGTCGGGTTTACACTCTTGTGCGATCGACTTGAAGTCAGGATCATCACGGCCAGACGCTAAAATATTCAACATTTGCTGAGTACCTGTAAGATGAAGTGCTTCATCTCGCGCAATCAGACGAATAATCTTTGCATTCCCTTCCATAATGGCTCGCTCAGCAAACGCAAAAGAACACGCAAAGCTGACATAAAAACGTATCGCTTCTAATACATTGACCGACACCAAGGTCAGATAAAGCTTTCGCTTTAAATTGTACATCGACGCGTCTAATTCTCTGTCACCAATCAACTTCTTACCAGGACCATACAAACTGTAAACTGTGACAAGCTCAATAAACTCATCATACAAACGCGTAACAGACTCTGCACGTTTGACAATTTCTGGGTTTGTCACAATCTGATCAAACACAACCGAAGGCTCAGTGATGATGTTGCGGATGATATGGGTGTAAGAGCGACTGTGTATCGTTTCACTAAACGCCCAAGTTTCAAACCATGTTTCCAGTTCAGGCAATGAAACCACAGGTAAAAATGCGATATTGGGAGAGCGGCCTTGAACAGAGTCCAACAGCGTCTGATACTTTAAATTACTTAAAAAGATATGACGCTCATGATCTGGCATATCATTAAAGTCTTTGCGATCCTTTGTAAGATCAATCTCCTCTGGACGCCAAAAGAACGAAAGCTGCTTTTCAATCAACTTTTCAAATATTGAGTACTTTTGCTTGTCATAACGAGCAACATTGACACTCCGTCCGAAAAACATCGGTTCCAACGTCGCATCATGGTCGCTAGGATTAAAAGTAGAATAAGACATAAAGTGAAAAACCTTGAAAAAGTGGTCACTAATAAAATACAAAACTGCGGTGTCGTTAAACACCACAGTTACGAAATCAGCTGAGCTTCAGAGCCTGGCTAAGCGTTTGGATTTAAAGCTTGCACGCACCGCCTTCACACCCAGCATCATCCTGCTGATCTGACGCGCCATCACGAGTATTGTGATAGTAGAGTGTTTTTAAACCATACTTGTAAGCCGTCAACAAATCCTTCAACAACTGCTTCATCGGCACCTTGTCGCCTGGAAAACGTGTAGGGTCATAGTTGGTATTGGCTGAAATCGCTTGATCAACAAATTTTTGCATAATACCCACGAGTTGCAAGTAACCTTCGTTACTCGGAATACTCCACAGCAATTCATATTGAGACTTCAACTCAACGAACTCAGGCACGACTTGTTTCATTATTCCATCTTTACTCGATTTAACTGACACAAAGCCTCTTGGGGGTTCAATTCCATTTGTCGAGTTCGTAATTTGCGATGAAGTTTCACAGGGCATCAACGCAGTCAACGTCGAGTTACGTAAGCCAAACTCCCGAATATCCTCACGCAGTGTTTCCCAGAAATAATGCAATGGCTCTTCACAATAACTGTCAACATCGCGCTTATAGGTATCAATCGGCAAAAGTCCTTTCGCATAGGTTGTCTCATTAAATTTTGGACAAGGTCCTTTCTCTTTCGCCAACTGATTTGAAGCTTTTAATAAATGGTATTGAATGGCCTCAAAGGTGCGGTGTACCAAACCATTGGCGGAACCATCCGAATAACGAACACCATTTTTAGCTAGGTAGTAAGCAAAATTGGTTACCCCTACTCCCAAGGTTCTGCGATTCATGGTGGCATTTTTAGCCGCCAAGATGGGGTAATCCTGATAATCAAGAAGATTATCCAATGCGCGTACTATCAAGTCTGATAAATTTTCAAGCTCATTCAAACTTTCAAGCGCACCTAGGTTAAACGCGGACAAGGTACACAGAGCAATCTCACCATTAGGATCGTTGATATCGTTCAATGGCTTGGTGGGTAATGCAATCTCCAGGCACAGGTTCGATTGGCGTACCGGAGCAACTGCAGGGTCGAATGGGCTGTGTGTATTGCAATGATCTACGTTCTGTATGTAAATACGTCCCGTAGATGCCCGCTCGGCTGCCAAGATTCCAAACAACTCTACGGCTTTTATTGACTGCTTACGAATCGATGGATCCTGCTCATACTGTACGTACAAGCGCTCAAACTCATCTTGATCAGCAAAAAAAGCATCGTATAAACCAGGCACCTCATGCGGACTAAAAAGAGTAATGAACTCCCCTTTAATCAAGCGCTGATACATCAACTTATTGATCTGTACACCGTAATCTAAGTGACGAACACGGTTTTCTTCAACGCCTCTGTTATTCTTAAGAACTAACAAAGACTCGACTTCTAAGTGCCATAGAGGATAAAACAGTGTTGCCGCCCCTCCTCTAACGCCACCTTGCGAACAAGATTTAACCGCTGTCTGAAAGTGCTTATAAAAGGGTATACAGCCCGTATGGAAGGCCTCACCTTCACGAATAGGACTGCCGATCGCGCGGATTCTGCCAGCATTAATACCAATACCAGCGCGTTGCGATACATACTTAACAATCGCCGACGCCGTCGCATTAATCGAATCAAGGCTATCATCCGCTTCAATCAATACACAAGAGCTAAATTGGCGAGTTGGGGTTCGAACCCCTGCCATAATCGGTGTTGGCAGTGACAATTTAAACAAAGACGTCGCATCATAAAAACGTTTAACGTAGTCTAAACGTGTATCTCTAGGATAGGATGCAAACAAACACGCAGACACGAGCATATACAATATTTGTGGGCTCTCGTAAATTTGTCCAGTCACACGATTCTGAACAAGGTACTTACCTTCTAGCTGCTTAACGGCGGCATAACTGAAATTCATGTCACGACCATGGTCTATATAGTCGTTTAATGCTTCAAATTCTGTTTGCGAATAGTCTTCTAATAAATGAGTATCATAGCGGTTCAGCTCAACCATTGAGCGCACATGGGTGTATAGATCCGGCGCATCAAATGAACCAAACGCACGCTTTCTCAAATGGAAAATTGCCAAACGTGCAGCAAGGTACTGGTAGTCAGGAGCCTCTTCAGATATTAGATCGGCTGCTGACTTAATTAAGGTTTCATGAATATCAGATGTCTTTATCCCCTCGTAAAACTGAATATGAGCGCTTAGCTCAACTTGAGAGACTGACACATTTTGGAGACCCTCAGCGGCCCAGATGATCACACGGTGTATTTTTTCAAGATCTATAGGTTCCTGCCGCCCGTTTCGCTTAGTCACCATCAGATTTTTTTGCATCGTCATACTCTTCCGTTTTTGATCATTACTGTAGACCACCAGACGCGAACAACACCTGGTCATTTTTTAAACTAAAAACACTATATATTGTGTGCATTGATAAACAAGACACCAAATATAGTTGTTTTGAAGATTTTTTCAACTCTTGATTTAGCAGCAATTAGGGTGTAGAGACTGGGTGAAAATGAAAGAAAAACCAGCGTCTACGCGGCTTTGAAGAACGTGACGACGACCAGAAATTTTAAGTGATTTTTTTTCATAATAAACTGAGCATAGCTGCAGAGCACGACCTGCGAGAACTAAACAAAAACAATGCTACAAGAAGCAAAAACAGACAATTTGCACTAAAATGAACAAATCAATGACGCGTATAGCACTATATTAGAGCTCATAAAAAACAAGAAAAAACACTACAAACAAATAATAAATATAGAAAAATCCTGTTTAAAGTAGTTTTTCCATCAATATTACACCAATAGACATTTACCAAATTAGTGCACAGAAGATATCATTAGTACTAATTTAGTGCATTAACTCTTTAGGATTTTCTTACCATGCCTTACGTACATGACACTCTCCAGCGCTTACAAAGAAGCAGCCCGGCACAAACAGAATTTTATCAAGCGGCTGAAGAGGTCTTAGATTCGATACGCCCTCTTCTAGATAAAGACAAGCATTATCGTGAAGAAGGCATCATTGAGCGCATTGTCGAGCCTGAGCGCCAAATCATGTTTAGAGTCGTATGGCATGATGATGCCGGACGTGTTCAAGTCAATAAAGGCTATCGAATTCAATTTAATTCAGCACTTGGCCCTTATAAAGGCGGTCTTCGTTTTCATCCAAGCGTTAACGCTGGCATCATCAAATTTTTAGGCTTTGAGCAGATTTTCAAAAATGCTCTGACTGGCCTTCCTATAGGAGGTGGAAAAGGTGGATCAGACTTTAACCCTAAGGGCCGCTCAGACAATGAGATCATGCGTTTCTGCCAAGCATTTATGACTGAACTCTATCGTCATATTGGTGCAACGGTCGATGTTCCAGCGGGCGACATAGGTGTCGGTGCTCGTGAGATAGGTTACCTTTATGGGCAATACAAACGTCTTACAGGAAGCTACGAAGGCGTTCTAACAGGCAAGGGTTTAAAATGGGGTGGCTCATTGGCACGCAAAGAAGCCACAGGCTATGGTGCCGTGTATTTCGCACAAAACATGCTATCTGACAAAGGCGATCATTTAAAAGACAAAGTCTGTTTAGTGTCGGGAGCGGGCAATGTTGCCATTTACACCATCGAAAAACTCTATGAACTCGGTGCACTTCCTGTTACCTGTTCAGACTCACAAGGAACCATCTATGATAAAAAAGGGATCGACCTTGCTGCATTAAAAGAACTCAAAGAACAACGCCGAGTCTCTCTTGAGCACTATCTTGAATTTCACCCTGATGCTGAATATACGCCCTCTTCTCACTACCCTAAAGATGGGCATGCGGTATGGCGCTACAAGGCTCAGGCGGCTTTTCCAAGCGCCACGCAAAACGAATTAACAGAAGCCGATGCTCTGTGCCTATTAGAGAATGGCGTAACCTGTATTAGTGAAGGTGCAAACATGCCATCAACAGCTGAGGCCGTTGATCGCTTTATTCAGGCACGCATATGTTATGGTCCAGGCAAAGCCGCGAATGCTGGTGGTGTTGCCACCAGCCAATTGGAAATGGCTCAAAACGCCAGCATGACACAGTGGACATTTGAAGCGGTCGATGAGCGCTTAAAAGGAATTATGGCTGGCATCTATGAAAGAAGTATTTCTGCCGCTCGCGAGTTTGATCATCCATATAATTTAGTGCTGGGAGCGAATATTGCTGGCTTTAGAAAAGTGGCTGATGCCATGATTGAACAAGGTTTAATGTAATACACTACCCCACGAGTTCTTAAAAGTGCTCGTGGGGTAGATCTTCAGAAAGCTAACCTTTCAGGTTTGCTTGATCTCTAAGTACAAACTTCTGGATCTTCCCAGTAGACGTTTTCGGCAAGTCACAAAAAATGACTTTTTTGGGTGCTTTAAACTTTGCCATATTTTCACGACAAAACTGAATTACATCCTCTTCCGAAGGTACAATAGAGGCCGATGCCTTGAGTGTAACAAAGGCACAGGGGACTTCTCCCCACTTTTCATCATTCATCGCAACGACGGCCGCTTCCATGATGGCAGGATGGCGATACAACACATCTTCCACTTCGATTGATGAGATATTTTCACCGCCTGAAATAATAATATCTTTTGAGCGATCTTTAATCTCAATGTAGCCATCCTCATGCCACACAGCCAAATCCCCCGAATGAAACCATCCACCTTGAAATGACTTATCGGTAGTTGAAGGATTTTTAAGGTACCCCTTCATAACCAAATTGCCTTTCATGAAAATTTCTCCGAGGGTTTTACCATCCTTCGCAACAGGCTCAAGCGTCTCAGGATTCGCCACCATCAATGCCTCAAGCATAGGCGCTCTCACACCTTGTCTTGATTTCAAGCGAGCTTTCTCTGTAGCAGACTTCTCATCCCACTCATCATGCCATGCGCAGACAACACTTGGACCATAGGTTTCTGTCAAACCATAAACATGGGTCACCTTAAAGCCCATCGCTTCCATTCCTTCAATAACCGAAGCTGGAGGTGCAGCACCCGCGGTCATCACTTTCACTTGATGCTCAATCCCCTCTTTCATTTCGTCTGGTGCATTGTTTAACATATTCAGCACAATCGGAGCACCACAGAAGTGATTGACTTTTTCAGACTTAATTGCACCGTATATCGCATCCGCTCTAACATGACGCAAACACACACTAACACCAACTGTTGCAGCTAGCGCCCAAGGAAAACACCAACCATTACAATGAAACATGGGCAAGGTCCATAAGTAAACCGGATGACTTCCCATGTCCCATGAAACAACATTGCTGATCGCATTCAAATACGCACCACGGTGGTGATACACAACACCCTTAGGGTCGCCTGTCGTACCCGACGTGTAATTTAAAGTGATGGCATCCCATTCACTTTCTGGAAGCGCCCAGTTGAATGACGTTTCCCCTTCAGCTATAAAAGCTTCATAGTCCATTTCACCGATCAGTTCGCCACCTTCATATGAAATATCATCAATATCAATGACGATTGGCTTATGAGCAATCATTCGTACAGCGCGTTGTATAACTTCTGAAAACTCACGATCGGTTATGACAACTTTCGCTTCACCATGCTGCAATATAAATGCAATGGCTTCTGCATCTAAACGAACATTCAGCGCATTAAGTACGGCACCCACCATTGGAACACCGAAATGAGCCTCAAAGAGTTCTGGCAAGTTAGGAGCCATTACCGCGACGGTATCTCCCTTACCAATTCCTCTTTTTTGCAATGCACTCGCAAGTTGGCAGCAACGTTGATAAGTCTCAGCCCAAGTTCTGCGCGTGGTATGATGCACAACAGCAAGTCGATTTGGATAAACATCAGCAGCTCTTGCAATAAAACTCAAAGGGCTTAAAGGTGTATAGTTGGCTTGGTTTTGCTCAAGCCCTAACACGTAAGGATTATGATTTGAATTGGACATTTTGTTCTCCGGTAGTATCCCTGACATCCTCTTCTCATCATACGTACTTTCCCTTATTTGACAAGACGTCTTATAGTCTTATAAATAGATACATGCGCTTAAAACAATAAGGATACGCTCGCATGAAACCCAATCAAGATACCTATAATGAGCTGCTCAAAGAAGCCGACCGCTATCGATTACTCGCAGAACAGTCGACAGATTTAATTTCACGCCATAGCGCAACCCCTGATTGGGTTTTTATTGATGTCAATCCAGCTATTGAACCCTTGTTAGGATTTACAGCAGATGAAATCATAGGTACATCAGGATACGCTTTATTTCATCCAGAAGACGCTGATAATTTAAAAAACCGCGCGGACAGTGTGAGATATCGCGACGGCCTCTACACCAATGTGTATCGCTATCGACATAAAAATGGGCATTATGTATGGTTTGAGACAACCAGCAGAACGATCAAAGATGATGACAATCAACCCATCGAAGTCATCTGTGTTTCCAGAGATGTGACAGAGCGTGAATTGGCCTTACAGGCCACCAGACGCCTTGCACGCGTGGTTGAGGCCTCATCTGATATCATTCTATTCTGCAGCCAACAAGGCCTTGAACTAACCTATTTGAATGAGTCGGCGCAACGTACATTATCAATTAACACCCACGCGCACCCCCCTCACACTCTATCGCTATTTTTTGAGCCTAAGTATTTCAAGTCACACGTTATGGCTGCATTAGAAAGTGCCGCCAACACAGGTAGCTGGAACGGTACCTTAATACTGGATTTACCGAAAGACAGTGAATGCATGGCCGAACTAAGGGAAATTATTGCCCACCGCGACCGAAACAATCGTGCTCAAGTTGAGTATTACACCCTGATTGGCCGTGACGTAACCCTTGAAAGGAAAGCAGAAGAGCAAGCAAAGCGACAGCAAACTGAAATGGCACATTTGTCACGACTTTTATCGGTCGGTGAAATGGCCACGGAGCTTGCACATGAGGTCAACCAACCGCTTGCCACCA
Source organism: Nitrincola tibetensis (assembly GCF_003284585.1). GTDB lineage: Bacteria > Pseudomonadota > Gammaproteobacteria > Pseudomonadales > Balneatricaceae > Nitrincola > Nitrincola tibetensis. Next base: position 6,722 of record NZ_QKRX01000017.1, on the reverse strand, counting down.
TTTTAAACTACAGTAACGGTACACTCAGACAAATAGAAGAACAGCAAATTACACAACTTGAGCATGCTAAACATGCCCTAAAACTCATTTCTCGCCAAGCCCACAGAGCAGCTGAAATTATTAAGCGTATTCGCCGCTTCGTTCAAAGAACAGACTACCAACGCACAATTGTTTCGATCAACGATTGTTGTCACGAGGTAGCAGAGTTCTTGAAGCAAGAGGCAACTGATCAAAAAATTGAATTTATTTTTGAGCTGGATCCAAGAACACCTAAGGTTGAAGGTGACCGCGTACAAATTGAGCAGGTCATTATGAATTTAGTTCGAAATGCAATTGAAGCTTACTCACATAAGAACATTGCATTACGTTATGTCATACTCTGCACATCCATTGAAAAAAACTTCATAATAGTCAAAGTTTCTGACAATGCAGGCGGAATTGACTTAGGCCTTCAAAGTACCTTATTCGATCCTTTTACCACGAACAAAACAAGTGGGCTAGGTATGGGGCTTTCGATTGCTCGCAGCTTAATTGAAAGCCATGGGGGCCAACTATGGTTAGAACCTAACGGCGTTGCCGGCAGTCATTTCTTATTTAAACTTCCTATGAGGGCCCAACATGAGCCAAAGCAATAAAACGGTATTTTTAGTCGACGACGATCAAGATTTCCGTGACTCAATGTGTTGGCTGCTTGAATCAGCAGGATATATTGTTAAACACTATGACTCGGCTGATCGTTTTCTACAAGAATACGATCTCAGCATGGGCTGCTTATTACTTGATGTTCGTATGCCTGGAACCAATGGCTTAGCCTTGCAACAAATACTGTCCGAAAAGCATATTCCGTTACCAATCATTCTAATCAGCGGTCATGGCGACATTCCAATGGCCGTTAATGCGATTAAAGCAGGTGCTTTAGATTTTATTGAAAAGCCTTTTGACGACAAATTACTCTTAAGCCTTGTCGAAAAAGGACTGACGGAAGCTCATCTACGTTTTGCGTCTTACCGAGAAGAACAGAAAGTCTTTCAGCACTATGATCAATTAAGTGGACGCGAAAAGGAGGTAATGTCCTTAGTCACTGCAGGCAATGCCAATCGAGAAATTGCCGAGATTCTCAAAATAAGCCCCAAAACAGTTGAAGTCCATAGAGCCAGAGTCATGAGCAAAATGCATGCAGAGAACCTTCCAGAATTGGTGAACATGAGTGCTTTGCTTAAACAATACAGGCCTGTATTGTCTTAACTTTGGTCGAAGTAACAGGCAATCGATTAGTCAAACGTGTCAAAAAATCGTAAAATAAATGCTCTAAAATAACGATAAATCATCCAAAGTGATTACGACATGTTAAAAATTCTTGTAAGCGCCTGTCTTTTGGGCGCTAAAGTTCGCTATGACGGTCAAACCTGCCCTCTTCAGCATCCGACGTTACGGCTATGGCAAACTGAAGGTAGATTGATTATGGCCTGCCCTGAAACACTTGGAGGGCTTCCAACACCAAGACCAGCTGCCGAAACACAATCCAGATTTCCAATTCTAATTACTACGGAAAAAGGCGACGATGTGACGCCGGAGTTTTTAGCAGGAGCAGAAGCTACACTCGATCTTGCGAAGAAGTACCACGTATGCTGTGCACTGATGAAATCCAAAAGTCCTTCTTGCGGTAATAACGAAATATACGACGGGAACTTTTCCAATACCTTGATAAGGTCACCAGGAGTTGCAGCGGATGAACTCATTCGTAATGGCATCCCCGTCTTCAATGAAGACCAAATCGATGAATTAATTAAATTTGTTGAAGAGGCGAGCTTCGCCGCTTAGCAAATATCCACTCACTAGACTTGTTACACTTGGCATAGCCACCTAAAATGGTGGCTATTTTCGTCAACTACGGAACATCAGTCTTATGCGTGCCAGTCAATATTTAATCTCAACTCTAAAAGAAACACCTGCAGATGCAGAGGTGATCAGCCATCAACTCATGCTTAGAGCTGGCATGATACGTAAGCTTGCTTCAGGGCTTTACACTTGGCTCCCCATGGGCCTTCGCACGTTACGCAAAGCTGAACGTATCGTTCGTGAGGAAATGGACGCATCAGGTGCTCATGAAGTGCTGATGCCGGCGATTCAACCAGCCGAGCTCTGGCAGGAATCAGGGCGTTGGGAAAAGTATGGTCCCGAACTATTACGCCTCAATGATCGTCACAATCGCGATTTTTGCGTTGGGCCTACTCATGAGGAAGTCATCACGGATATGATCCGCCGAGAGATAAAAAGTTATAAGCAGCTTCCTGCTAACTTCTACCAAATTCAAACAAAATTCCGTGATGAAATAAGACCTCGTTTCGGTGTAATGCGCTCACGCGAATTCATCATGAAAGATGCTTACTCGTTTCACTCCAATAGAGAGTCACTTCAAGCAACGTATCAACTGATGTACGATACCTACACGCGTATTTTTACTCGTATGGGACTGGATTTCAGACCTGTTTTAGCTGACAACGGCTCCATTGGTGGTAACTCATCTCATGAATTCCATGTTCTTGCCGACTCAGGCGAAGATGATATTGCCTTCTCAGATACTGGAACCTATGCGGCAAATATTGAAAAAGCAGAAGCTCTGGCACCCAGCTATCCACGCGCAGAACCAACGCAGGACATGTATCTGGTAGATACTCCTAATACAAAGACCATTGCACAACTGGTCGAGCAGTTTAATCTCCCCATTGAAAAAACAGTTAAAACACTGATCGTCAAAGCCAGCGATCAAACCGATGCTGAGTTTGTAGCGTTATTGGTTCGCGGTGATCATGAGCTAAATGAAATCAAAGCGGAAAAACATCCGCTCGTTGCTGCGCCTTTGTGTTTTGCGACAGAGGATGAAATTCGTTCATTACTCGGTGCAGGTCCCGGTTCTTTAGGTCCCATCAACCTACCTATTCCATGCATAATTGACCGCACTGTAGAGTGCATGTCTGATTTTGGTGCCGGTGCGAATATTGAAGATAAACATTACTTTGGTATCAACTGGGACAGAGACCTTCCAACACCCGATGTCGCAGATCTACGCAATGTTGTGCCAGGTGATCCAAGCCCCTGCGGCACAGGGCAACTTGAAATCAAACGCGGTATTGAAGTTGGCCATGTTTTCCAGCTGGGTAACAGCTACTCTGCTGCCATGAATGCAACCGTCCTAGATGAAAATGGCAAATCCGTTATTATGGAGATGGGATGCTATGGTATCGGCATCACGCGTGTCGTTGCCTCAGCTATCGAGCAAAACCACGACGACAAAGGCATCGTTTGGCCTGTTGCACTGGCCCCCTTCTCTGTCGCGTTGGTACCTTTAAACTACGACAAATCTGAAGATGTCCGTCAACAAGCGGATGCACTTTATGCGCAATTGACGGCGGCAGGCATTGATGTACTGTTAGATGATCGCAAAGAAAGACCCGGTGTTAAGTTTGCGGATATGGAGTTGATTGGTATTCCCTACCGAGTGGTTATTTCTGACCGCGGCTTAACAAATGGTATGGTTGAGTATAAAGCGCGTCAGGATGCGGAATCTCAGGATATCAATCTCAGCAATATTTTTGAGTTGCTTGTTAACAATATTCGCAACGCATAAGTTAATATCGCTTTAGCAAAAAAAGAGGCTCATTAAGAGCCTCTTTTTTTGTGCCAGCCTTATGATCAGACCTCGGCTACTCGATCCATCGAGTAGCCGGATTGCTCTAGCTTAGTTATCGATATTTAGCATACCTTTGTTAATCAAGTCATTCAGGAATTCAGCCGAACTTTCACCATTCATTTGCACCCCTTCTAAGACGATCTTCTGATCAGCGTTATCTGGATTGCCTAATAAGCCACCATCAGTCTTGATGAACAACACGGTAGAATCACCGTCTTGTTCCGCCAAGATAAAGTCATTGATGGTTGACTCAGACTCTCCAGACAATAGATCTTTCAAATCCAACACATTGTTGCCTGTTGAGAAGTCTTTAACGACATCAACAGCAGGGGCACCCACACTTCCTTGATCATTGAGTTCCCACTTGAAGACATCGTCGCCCTCTCCACCAAAGAGAATGTCATTGCCTTGACCACCGATAATCAAGTCATTGCCACTGCCACCCAGAATGGTGTTGTCGCCTTCATCCCCTCTGAACACCTCGCCAGCTTGCGCTATTTTCCCATTCAGATTAATGGTCAATACGGACTGAACCTGATCACCATCAGCATCTGTTAAGATGTAGGTAAAGGAGTCTTGAACCACCTCATTCGGTTTCAGTGTCGAGAGCACATCCGGTTTAGCAATGTAGGTATACGAACCATCCTCTTGAATAGTAAGGCTACCGTGCGTTCCATCAATTGTGCCAGATGCGGCATTAATGCCAGACCACTTCACTGCATCTGCAACTGCCGCACCATCGGCACCGAAGTTGTAGTCAACTTGACCTTCAATCGATGGAAGTGCGTAGGTCGAAATGAGCTGTCCAACAAGTTCGAACGAGTTGGACTGAGTCTCAGTCGTACGAATTTGCTCAACCACATTTCCATTTTGATCAATAAATCCTTTTACTTGGAACTGGTATTCACGACCATTAACGATAAAGGTTTGCGTAGCATCCACATTCGTAATAGTGACAATATCATCATTATCTGGATGAGTTGGCGTCGAGTTAGTGTTCGGAGTCTCGTTGTGAGATAAAGTAATTGTTGTTGTGATTTCTTGTAGCTCATCACTCCCTTCAATTCTGAGTTTGAATTTAACAACAAGATCCGTACCCGTAAAGTTGCTTGAACCTGACGAGATTGGGAAATTGTTATGGGTGAAAATCCCCAATGTAATCAACTGATCGAGTGCAATATCTGTCTCAACACGAAGTTCCTCATTATCGACAAAGGTATAACCAGAGCGTTGCGAACCAGAAGTAGGTGTACCCCATTCAAGCTTATCAGCAAAGGAATCTTTTTGATCAACATTGGTACCTGTGGCAGTCGATGGGTCAAATATAAACCCAGCTTCAAATGCACCTAACTTAGTATCAACAAGGCTAACATCCAATGACACTTCTGTTTCAGCCGCAACTGGAACATCATCAATGATATTGGCTTTAAGCTGAGTAGTCGCTTCAGCACCACTAGCACTGGTGACAGTAATGTCGAACAGCCCTTTAGAGAGTTCGTCCGCACCCTGTGCAGAATGCGCTTCAGGGGATGTCAAATCAAACTCATAGTTTAACTTGTAGATACCCGACGCTCCCTCTTCAAAGCCCGTTAAGGTTACTGTGTTTCCAGCCGCAGTCGTCAATACTAAAGGCGTATCTGCAAGGCCATTTAGCTGATCTTGATTCAACAAAATGCCATCAATCAGGATCGAGGTAATTGGATTAGCAGATGTAATCACTACCTGACCACTTGCAGAAGTCGACCCTTCACCAGCCGCAGACCCTTCCGGCAAGAATTTCTCTTGTACCGTTGGTGCACTGACCTGCATTGTGATGAAGTTAGAAATGCCATTTAGATGAATTTCCAATGAAGACTCAACCAAGTCGCCATCCGCATCCTTCAGTACGTAGGTGAATCGATCAACCAGCACTTCGCCTAATTGCAGCTTATCACGAGCTTCCTCTTTCACCTCATAACTGTAGCTGCCATCTGGGTTGATGGACAAAATACCAAGATCAGTTTCTATCACACCCGATGCAGCATCGATATCCTTCCAAATAACTGGATCTTCATCAGCAGCGCCATCGGCACCCCAGAAGTAGTCCACCTGACCTTCAAATACAGGTAAGTCAGACGTTGAAGCCAATTCAGCAAAGAGTTTAAATGAGTTAGAAGCCTGCTCCTTCGTTTTAATCTCATCAACAATATTGCCGTCTTGATCTAAGAAGCCCTTAATTCTGAACTCATATATACGATCATTAATTTCATAGGTTTGTACAAAATCAATGTTCGTGATTGTTATGATGTCATCATTTTCAGGCGCTTGTGGATCAGGATTTGTATTTGGTGTTTCGTCGTGCTCCAAGAACACCCGACCAACAATTTCTTGCTCAACTCCATCAATCACCAACGTAAATTTAACTTCCAATACAGTGCTCGTCAGGACAGAGCCAGACGATAAAATCGGGAAGTTATTGTGAGTAAAGGTACCCAATTCAATCAACTGATCGGTGAAAATGGTTTCGCTCGTACGGAAGTCCTCATTATCTTCAAATACGTAGCTTGAACCTTGAGAACCATTTGCAGGTGTCCCCCAAGTTAAGCGATCTGCGTATTCATCTGCATCGAGGACTTCACCTGATACACTTCCATTAACAGCTGTGGTTTCTTCAAGCAAGAAGCCTGCTTTGAAAGCAGAGATTCCAGCTTCAGTTAGGGCCACACCGATGTTTTCTTTTACATCTTCCGCTGCAGGGATATCGTCAACAATTGACACCTCTACTTCAGAGCTTTCAAGATTTCCTCGCAGATCCGTAACTGACAGACTAATTGGCTCTTTTGCCAACTCGTCTGTACCAGGCGCAGGATGGGTCACCGGGTTCAACAATTCGAAGGTGTAATCTACTTGGTACGCGTTATCCCCAACCTCTGTAAAGCCAACAACTTCAATTACGTTGCCTTCAGGTGTTGTGATGCTGAAAGGCGCTGCATTGCTAGCCTCTAGTGCTTCAAGCGTAACAACTATTCCTGCAATGGTGACAGACTGTATG
>NZ_QKRX01000016.1 GCF_003284585.1 Nitrincola tibetensis | reverse complement strand
TGGATGAAACGCCGATCAAGGCAGGCAAGGCGACAAAAGGTAAACTCAAGCAAAGCTGGTTCTGGCCACTCTATGGTGATCAGGATGAGGTCGTGTTTACCTTCTCGTCCAGTCGAGGACGGCAGCATATCGAAAACACACTGAAACATCAGTTCAATGGCACGCTAATTAGTGATGGCTATTCTGCTTATGCTTCGTATGTGGCAAAGAATGAGGGAGTCATCCAAGTTCAGTGCTGGGTACACAGTCGGCGACAGTTTATTGAAAAGAGCCTGCGGCCGTACGTCAGACACTGGATCATATTGCACTGCTGTATCAAGTCGAAGACGAGATCCGAGCACAGAAATTGAGTGGTGAGAAAAAACAGTTATACCGACTTGAGCACAGCAAGCCGCAGGTGGATGCATTCTATGAGTGGTGTGAGCAACAGTTGCTGCGCAACGATTTGACGCCGAAAAGTCCATTGTTGCGAGCGGTTCATTATGTGCTGAAACGAAAGACAGCATTACGGGTGTTTTTAGAAGATCCAGACGTACCCTTGGATACCAATCATCTGGAACGAACTCTGCGTCCAATCCCGATGGAGCGAAAGGCGTGGCTATTCTGCTGGACTGAACTGGGTGCTGAACATGTTGGTATTATCCAGAGCCTGATCAGTACCTGTAAACTGCATGATATCGATCCTTATACCTATCTGACAGACGTGCAGTTGCAAGTTAATGAGCATCCGGCGAGCCGAGTGTTGGAGTTAACGCCAAGAGTTTGGAAGGAGCGGTTTGTAGATCAGCCGTTGCGGTCGGATCTTTATCGAAAAATTGAGTTCCAGTCGGCTTGATGGTTTCGCTGCATCCCTGCAGCACTCGTCCGATCCTGAGGGAAGACAGAGGCTCTCGCCTTGAGAGTTGCGGCTATCCATTGCCCCTCTGTCTGATATAACTTTATTGCCTAGTGACTTGAGTGTATATAGGAAAAAGTCCTAAATGTTGAGCTGGCTGGTGATGTTAGGCATTGCTCATGGCTATTATTGTTATGTCAATAACGTCTTAAAATGAGCGTTTACGTTTAAAAGGAGTTCCTGTGCCAGGTGATCGAAATACTGCTGATGATTGGCCACCCGAAGCCAAGTTTGCTGTTGTTATTGAAACTGCCTGTCTTTCAGAGGCTGAGCTCAGTCAATATTGCCGTGAAAAAGGCCTCTATGTTGAACAGGTTCAGCGGTGGAAAGCGGCGTGTATCCAAGGCGCATCACAACAAAAAAGCCAAGAACAACTGTTACAGAAAGAACAGCGTGATGATCGAAAAACCATTAAAAAGCTTCAAGCGGAAGTAAGACGTAAAGATCTAGTACTGGCTGAGACTACTTCACTGTTGATGCTCTCAAAAAAGCTCGAAGCCTTGTATGGAGCAGATCAGGACAACGAGGACAGCTAACGCCGTTGTCTGAGCGTACAAGGCTATTGGAATACTTTGATGAAGCGGTCAATAGTGGCGCCGCACATCAAAATGCGTCACAAATCATGGGGTTGAGTCATCGTACGTTGAAACGCTGGCGATCCGCTGATGGTGTTACTCAAGAAGATCGTCGACCTGATAGTAAACTCGGTATTCAGCCTCATCAACTGACGATTGAAGAAGAGAATGGGATCATCATGACCTGCATTTATCTGACTATCGCAGCTTGCCACCTTCACAAATAGTGCCATTCCTAGCAGATCAGGGTGCTTCAGAATCAACCCTCTATCGCGTCTTACACAAGCATTAGCAGTTGAATCATCGTGGCCGCCTAACAAAGTGGGGAGCTGGTACATTAGCTATATACCCTCAACTGTTAAAGGTCAGTATTGGTATTTATACCTTGTGATGGACATTTACAGCCGAAAGATCATTGCTTGGGAAGTTCATATTGCAGAATGAGGAGAGCTGGCCAAGCAGCTGATCGAGCTGAGAAGACTGCTGGCATAAGCCACTGGTTTTTACTCTGACAATGGTGCTCCTATGACGTCTTATACTTTAAAAGCGACGCTAGCCTCTCATAGTCGACCACGTGTTAGCAATGATAACCCTTACTCTGAATCCTTATTCCGAACCGTTAAGTATTGTCCTTCATGGCCATCAGAGGGGTTTGCGTCAATCGAAGCCTCTTTGCGCTTGAGAGGTCTCGCAAAACCAATGTTCTTGGGTCTTAGGTTGGTGATTGACGAAGGCGTTTGGTGTGAATAGGGCACAGCAGAGCTCATCCTGATTCGATTTTGCCGATCGATATTCAAATGGCTCGACGCATGCTGCAGCGCGGTCGTCGTTGGGTGCTTAGGTTCGCATACCATTGTCCTAGCTATCAGGTATACCGTCAGCTGGAAATGTTATTGAGTTGACACGTTTCATTACCACTAGCATGGCTTGAAACCAGTTGAATGGTCAGCAGGGGGGGCTTTGTGTCCAAACTAAAAATGAACATTTATTGATCAGTAATCAGCGGTTAAAAGGTTGAAAATCCGCACTGCGAGACGCTTGATACATGTTTTGAAGAAAAACGGATTAAATTTAGAATTTGAATCAGTAGACGCGGTAGTAGTAAGTTAAACTTACAGACTCAGAATAATACTAGCAAGTATACAGCTTAGCTATATATTAACTCTTCCAAAATGATCAAATTAAATGTTCATAAATATTTAAAACTTCAATATATTTTATGTTCTTTATGTTTGACTTAAAATTGCGTTGATATATAATTTTTCCTGATTTAATATGCTTTGACTTAAATAATTTATTAATGGTTTTTAGATAGAAGGTGAGTCAATAGTAGAATGCATCTAAGAATCATCAATATATCTATTCGTGCTCTAGTGATGATCAGCCGCTTCATCTTTCTATTTATGCTGGTCAAGCTATTAGACCCTACGGATGTGGGGATCTACGGGCTGGTCGTGGCGGCTGTAGGTTACTCATTGTATTTTGTTGGCTTGGATTTCTATACCTACACCACCAGAGAGATATCGAGTGCCAGTAAGCAATACTGGGGTTCCTTCCTTAAATGTCAAGGACTGTTGACTTTTCTTTTGTACATTCTTGTTCTGCCAATGCTGATATTACTGTTTTATATGGATGTTTTGCCTTGGAGCCTATTGAAATGGTTTTTTTTCCTCGTTGTGCTTGAGCATATTTGTTTGGAGTTAATGCGTTTTTTTATAGCTGCCTCAGAACAAGTGACGGCCAGTATTGTGCTGTTTCTGAATCAAGCCTTATGGGCCGTGTTGGTTATAGGATTAATGCTGTTAGATGAGTCTTTCAGACGCTTAGACTACGTATTGTTTTTTTGGCTAATGGGCTCATCTCTAGCGATTGTCTTCTCTGTCTTTAAAATTGTAAAAATGAACTTAGGCGGTTGGTCAACGGCTGTTGATTTTCGTTGGATAGTGTCAGGTGTAAAAATAGCGATTCCTATGTTGGTGGCAACCCTAGCCTTCAGAGGCGTCTTTACCTTTGATCGCTATTGGTTACAGGGCTTGGCTGGGTTAGATATTGTTGCGGCGTACGTATTGTTTATCGGCGTGGCGGGTACGTTAATTGCGTTTCTTGATGCCGCTGTATTTTCGTTTGTTTACCCTAAGCTGATACATGCGTATAAAAATGATGACTCGAAGATGTATAAAAAATGCATGCGCGAGATGTTGATTTTTGTCTCATTGTTTAGTGTGTTATTTTTGATTGGTAGCCTATTGGTATTTCCATACTTGCTGAACTGGATCGACAAACCCGTCTATTTTCAATTTTTTGATATCTACTATTGGGTTTTAGCTGCAATGATCATCAATGCATTTTGGATGATTTTTCATTATGCGCTGTATTCACAGCGGCATGATAGGCACATCGTTTATTCTCATCTAGCTTCTATTGGCTCATTTTTGATTTTAGCCTTTGTTTTTTCAAGCATTTGGGGTTACTACTCTATACTGGCTGCTTTGTGTGTTTCCCAGCTAGTCATTCTCATCTGGAAGCTATCAGCATACGTATATTTAACACCTAAGCGTTTTTTTGGTATAAGTAGCGCATAACGCTCAATCATTAAAGGAATAAGTATGATTCCCTACGGCCGTCAAGATATTACGGAAAGTGACATCAAGGCAGTGATCGATGTTTTGAAATCGTCGAACCTGACTCAGGGGCCCGCTGTTCCAAGGTTTGAACAGGCGGTACTTAGGCATTGCAATGCAAAATACGCCATTGCAGTGAACAGTGCGACATCCGCTTTGCATATAGCCTGCCTTGCATTGGGGCTAGGGGAAGGAGATTGGCTCTGGACAAGCCCTAACACCTTCGTAGCTTCGGCCAATTGCGGATTGTATTGCGGTGCAAAGGTTGATTTTGTTGATATAGATCCCAAAACCTACAATATGTCCGTGGCGGCTTTAGAGCATAAGCTCATTGAGGCTGAACAAAATGGCACCTTGCCTAAAGTCGTTGTGCCAGTGCACTTTAGTGGCCAGCCCTGTGATATGAAAGGCATCAGTGCACTGGCAAAGAAATACGGTTTCAAAATTATTGAGGATGCTTCACATGCTATCGGTGGCAAGTATCTGAATGAACCTGTTGGTAACTGTCGTTTTAGCGATATTACTGTATTTAGCTTTCATCCTGTCAAAATCATTACGTCGGCTGAAGGAGGGATGGCCGTCACGAATAGTGAATTCTTGGCAGAAAAAATGTCCTTACTTCGTAGTCATGGTATTACGAGAACGCCAAGCTTAATGACCAAGCCAATGGAAGGGTCCTGGTACTACCAACAAGTTGATCTTGGCTTTAATTACCGGATGACGGATCTGCAGGGTGCGCTCGGTGCAAGCCAGATGGATCGTCTAATGCATTATGTTGCGCGTCGGCACCAAATAGCGAAACGCTACAACACGCTATTAGCGGATTTACCCTTGGTCACACCTTGGCAAGACAAGGATGGCTATTCCGCCTACCATCTTTATGTCATCCGCTTAAAGTTGGATCAAATCAAACTTTCGCATGTTGACGTCTTTGAAGCGTTACGTGCTAAAGAAATCATGGTGAACTTGCATTATATCCCTGTTCATACTCAACCCTATTATGAAAAAATGGGCTTTAAACAGGGCGATTTTCCTGAATCAGAGCAATACTATGCAGAAGCGATCAGTATTCCAATGTTTCCTACCTTAACAGATGATCAGCAGGATTATGTGGTTGATGCGCTTAAAGAACTATTGCTGACATGAAAGTAGCGATAATACCAGCTCGTGGCGGCAGCAAGCGCATTCCTCGCAAAAATATTAAAGACTTTTGCGGTAAGCCAATGATTGTTCGCTCAATTGAGGCAGCGTTGCAGAGTAACTGTTTTGATCGAGTAGTTGTATCAACTGATGATGTAGAAATTGCAGGCGTTGCTAAGGCATATGGAGCCGAAGTTCCTTTTATACGACCTGCCGAGCTGAGTGATGATTTTACTGGCACTCAGCCTGTTATTGCTCATGCAGTCAATAGCTTACAAAAAGAAACGGATAATCCTATTGATCTTGTTTGCTGTATTTATGCAACAGCGCCTTTTGTTCAAAGCATGTACTTGCAAGCAGGGTTAGAGCAACTTTTGCAGCAGCGCGCTGAGTTTGCTTTTAGTGTGACCAGTTATGCCTTTCCTATACAACGCGCTTTAAAATTGACTACTGCCCAAGGGGTAGAAATGTTTTACCCTGAACACTTTCATACACGCTCCCAAGATTTGGAAGAAGCATGGCATGATGCAGGTCAGTTCTATTGGGGAACAGCTGACGCTTGGCTCAGCGGTAAGCCAATCTTTGGTAATTATTCCACTCCTGTGGTGTTACCACGTCACTGCGTTCAGGATATTGATACGCCGGAAGACTGGGAACGGGCGGAGTGGTTATTTAAAGCGATGCAAGCGACGCAGGGAAATCCATGAAGATCGTTTTCCGGGTCGACGCATCTACCCAAATAGGCACAGGCCATGTTATGCGTTGTCTGACGCTCGCGGATGCTTTAAGTGAGGCTGGGGCGGGTTGTTATTTTATATATCGTGAACATGAAGGGCATTTAGGTGCTTTGATTGAGCAGCGCGGCCATCAAGCCCTTGCCTTGCCTTTACAAGCCTGTAAACCTGATGAAACACCTGCTGACTCACTTGCCCACGCCGCATGGCTTGGTGCCAGCCAGCAGGAAGATGCGCGTGAATGTGCTCTGCTATTGCAGACTCTGCAGCCCGACTGGTTAATCGTTGATCATTATGCACTGGATAGAGTTTGGGAGTCCCAGTTACGGCCTTATTGTCGCCAGCTAATGGTGATTGATGATTTAGCTGATCGCCAACATGATTGTGACCTGCTGTTGGATCAAACCTATGGTCGCGACACTCAAGACTACATAGACTGGGTTCCAAGCCACTGTGAATTGCTCTGCGGCTCAATGTATGCGCTGCTTCGTCCGGAGTTCACCCACTGGCGTGAATACAGCTTAGCGCGTCGTAAAGATGCTAGGTTGCAGAATATTTTGATCAATCTCGGTGGTGTCGATAAGGGCAATGTGACGGGCCAAGTGCTAGATGCGCTTCATAGTTGTTCATTGCCATCGGATTGCGCTATAACAGTGGTTATGGGGGCAACTGCCCCTTGGATCAATGAGGTCAAAAAACATGCGAAAACAATGCCTTGGCCGACTCAAGTGAAAGTAGGTGTAAGCAATATGGCAGAATTAATGGCCAATAGTGACTTAGCCATAGGGGCAGCGGGTTCTACCTCTTGGGAGCGTTGTTGCTTAGGTTTGCCGACGCTTATGCTGGTATTGGCTGAAAATCAGGAGATGATCGCTAATCGATTAAGTAGCCAAGGTGCATGTACTTTTTTAAAAGTAGATAATTTGAACACATCCATTCATCACTTACTTTCGAATTTTGTGCCAGAGAGTCTTACTCGTATGACGCTTGAGTGCCTGCATGTAACGGATGGTGGCGGAGCAAAGCGTATTATTCAGCATTTAGGCCTGTCAATATGAGTACTTTTACAGGCTCTTTGAAAAGAGTGGAGCATCGCGATTTGCCCTTGTTAATTACCTGGCGCAATCATCCCGATGTTAGGGCTTATATGTATAGTCAACATCAAATCTCGCCAGCTGAACACCAACAGTGGTTTGACCGACAAAGTCATGATCAAAATAGTCATTTGTTCATTTATTCCGAGGAGAGTCAGCCCTGTGGTTTTGCTCAGTTAAGGGTGGCTAAAGAGCGTGCTGAATGGGGGTTTTACCTTGCGCCGGAAGCGAAAAAGGGAACAGGCACAAGGTTGGGTAAAACTGTTCTCGATTGGGCCTTTCAGAATTTGAATCTACATAAAGTGTCGGGCGAAGCTCTAGACTTTAATCATGCATCAATCCGATTTCATCATAAACTGGGGTTTGTTGATGAGGGACGTTTGCGAGATCATATTAAAATCAATGAAACCTTCCATGATGTACTCTGCTTTGGACTCCTTGAATCAGAGTGGGCAATTAAAAGAGAAGCTTTATGACATTGAAAACCCTAAATATTGCTGGACGACGAATTGCACTAGATCAGCCGCCTTACATCATTGCGGAACTTTCTGCTAATCATAATGGTAAGCTTGAGACAGCACTGAAAATTATTGAAGAAGCTAAAAAGGCAGGCGCAGATGCAGTTAAACTGCAGACGTATACAGCTGATACCATCACTTTGAATTGTGATTCCGAAGAGTTTCAGATTCGGGGTGGTTTATGGGATGGCAAAACGCTTTATCAACTCTATCAAGAAGCGCATATGCCTTGGGAATGGCATAAACCTCTGTTTGAGTATGCAAATACATTAGGAATTACGATTTTCAGTTCCCCCTTTGATACGACAGCCGTTGATTTATTGGAAGACTTGAACGCACCTGCTTATAAAATTGCTAGCTTTGAAGCGGTGGATTTACCCTTGATAGAATATGTAGCACGAACAGGTAAGCCTATGATCATTTCGACAGGGATGGCGGATGAGAGGGAGATTCAAGAAGCAATAGATGCAGCAAAAGGGGCAGGTTGTAAAGAGCTGGCTATATTGCACTGTGTTAGCGGCTATCCAGCACCTGCGGAAGATTACAATCTCCGCACGATTCCCGATATGATTCAGCGTTTCGGGCTGGTAACAGGATTGTCTGATCACACGCTGGATAATACAACAGCCATCACTAGTGTTGCGCTGGGAGCTTCTATCATTGAAAAACACTTTACCCTAGATCGCAATGGTGGTGGACCTGATGATAGCTTCTCACTGGAACCCAAGGAGTTAGCCGAACTCTGCCGGAATAGTAAAACAGCTTGGCAAGCCTTAGGCAAAATTGACTATGGCCGTAAATCGAGTGAACTGGGTAATGTGAAATTTAGGCGTTCGCTTTATTTTGTTAAGGATATGAAAGCGGGTGATGTCATTACAGAGGATTGTATTCGTAGCGTTAGGCCAGGGTATGGTGAGCTTCCAAGAGAGTATCATCAAATAATAGGAATGAGAGCTAGTTGCGATATATCAGCAAACACGCCAGTGAAAAAAGAGAACTTATTATAACTTATATTTTGATGATTAGATGAAATTGAATATTGACGACTACTGTACTCATTTTTTAAAGGCGGCTAGAAATCAGTCTGCTTTTGATGTTTTCTACTATGATTTTTTTAATAAGTCAGCCAAGGAGTATGGATATATTCCTAGACCTGCTTTGTGGATAACAAAAAAAACGAAATTTATTGGTTTTGTTATAAGCTGCTCGAGAGTCGTCGGTTTTTTGTGGAAGTATCTAGCCTTTTTCTACTTCATATTAAAGCTGATCATGATTTTAAGCAGGCGAAAAGGAAGAGTAGCCCTTTCCGGATCATTGGTTGATAAGCTTGTATTAGTGGTTTGTAATAGAACACTTGAGGTTGTAAAACAAGCGGCTCCTAAAGATGAGGAGACCTTCTGGCTAGCAGTTCCTAATTTTAATAATACTAACAGCCCCCTTAAATGTGTTAGTGCACAGTCGGTTCTGACCTTTTTTGAACTGCTGAAGGCTTTTTATATTACCCTAAGAGTGCACTTATACTTAATTAAAGAAAATGATCCTTCTGTTTTATTTCAAAGCTATACAGCGTTAGACTGGATTGTCACCTATATGGCTCTGAATAAAATAAACCCTGGTACTCTTGTTACAGCAGAGCATCATGACCGTTGGGCTGTTTTGCTTGATACTTACTGCGAACATCGTAAAAAATCAACACAGGGTCAGGCTAGGCTTATTCTAGTTCAACATGGTCTGGAGTTTACTGCAACCTATGAAAAAATGGCTATGTTAGGTTATCCAGAAGGACTTCCATATAAGTTAGAAAATCTTAATAGTATCTATACATACAATTCTGATCAATTTAATATTTTCAAATGCCATATACTTAAAAAAGACGCTAAAGTAGCTGAACCTTTATGCATATTCTATGAGTATAAACTGCTTCTATCAGATATCGATTCAGAAAGAAAGACACTGTTAATTGTTGGCAATACACTCTGTGAAGATTTTCATCTCGATTTGTTTTCGAAGTTAAGCAGTAATTTTGAAATCGATTTTTTTTACAAACCGCATCCAGTTCAAAAATCCAGTGACGCTGTTATTAATGCGGAATGGTTTTTTATTGAGGATAAAGAGTATTACCCAGCAGTTGATTTAGTAGTTTCCTATCCTTCTACATTGGTAAATGAATATAGAGCGTTAGGGGTTACAGTGATAGAGCACGATTTTCAATCAACTGATTTGTTTGTTGATGAATTAATATATACTCTTGAAAATGAGTTAAGGTGGAAAAAATTTAGTTTTTGACCTTCTTTTCTCCGAAACGTATAATTTTTATGTTTGGTAAAAATTTAGCTTTATATGGATGGAAATTGTTAGATTGCCAAAAGCGTTTATTTTAAAACTAATGGAGTATTGAGTTTGGCTAAAATATGTACTCGATGTATTATGAATACATCAGACCCAAACATTGCATTCAATGACGAAGGTATTTGCAACTACTGCAATAACTTTGAAGCCAGCATCAAACCCAGTTGGGATACTGGCGCGAAGGGCGCGTCTGATTTGCAGCAATTAGCAGACTCAATTCGCCAAAGCGCTAAAGGCCATGACTTTGACTGCATCATCGGTCTATCGGGTGGTTTAGACAGCTCCTACGCCGCCTATATTGCAAAAGAAAAAATGGGCTTACGGCCCTTGCTGTTTCATGTCGATGCCGGGTGGAATACTGACCAAGCGGTTGGCAACATCGAGAAACTGGTCGATGGCTTAGACTTAGATCTGTATACCGAAGTTGTGAACTGGGAAGAAATGAAGCGCCTTCAGGTTGCCTTTCTACGTTCAGGCATTCCAGATCAAGATCTGGTGCAAGACGCCGCCTTTTTCTCTGGCCTCTACAAGTTTGCCCGTCAGAACGGCATCAAGCACATTATTACCGGCTCTAACTTTTCGACCGAGTGCTGCCGTGAGCCAGAAGAGTGGGGCGGTTACCTTGGTATTGATAAAACCCTCTTTGGGGATATTTGGAAACAGTTTGGTGAAGGTGACCTGAAAACCTTTCCCTTAACAGATATACTGGTTTATAAGCTCTGGTATCAAAAAATACTGGGCATGAAGGTCCATCATCCGCTCAACTTAGTGCCTTATGTCAAAAAAGACGCCGAGGATGAATTGGAGCGCCTTTTCGGTTGGCAGCGGTTTAAGCATAAGCACCATGAATCTCGCTTTACTCGGTTTTATGAAGACTACTGGCTACCTCGCCGTTTTGGTTTCGAAAAACGGCGCGCTCACTTTTCGAGTCTGATCATGACGGGCCAGATGACACGAGAAGACGCATTGGATCGTATCTCTCGGCCTGAAATGGATGAGCATTTTTTAGAGCAAGAGTTTGAGTATGTTGCGCATAAACTGGGCTTATCGGTTGACGAACTGCAAGCCTTATTCGATATGCCGAAAAAAACCTATCGTGATTACAAAAATAAACGATGGTTAATTGGTGTAGGCGCGAATGCCTTGCGTCGGTTAGGTTTAGAGAAGAGGTATTTCCGTTGATCCGAATTGTGGATTATGGTGTGGGCAATATTCAGGCGTTTATGACCCTGTTCAAACGCTCAGGCATTCAGGCAGAACGTGCGATCACCCCAGAGGATTTGAAGGATGCCACCCGTTTGGTAATTCCGGGTGTGGGTCATTTCGATCATGCGATGCAGCGGCTGAATGACTCAGGCATGCGAGCCGCATTGGATGCGTTGGTGCTTGAGCAGAAGGTGCCCGTGGTGGGCGTTTGCGTAGGGATGCAGATGCTAGCCGAAGGGTCTGATGAGGGACAGTTACCCGGGTTAGGTTGGATACCCGGTCGTGTGAGAGCCTTTGCCGATCATCCACAAAGTGCCGCCCTGCCGATGCCGCATATGGGGTGGAACACACTGGAGCCTCAGCCCAATTCCTTACTTTTTTCCCGTGGCTTTGATGCGGCTCCGCAGTTTTATTTTCTGCATTCCTATTATTTTGATGCCGCGGATAAAAAGAATGTTGCAGCACGCGCGCAGTATGGCCTGGATTTTGATGCTGTGGTTTCGCAGGGGCATATTCATGGCGTGCAGTGTCATCCTGAAAAAAGCCATCATTGGGGTGTTCAGTTGCTAAAGAATTTTGCGGAGCTGTCTTAAATGCTGAGACCTCGAATTATTCCTTGTTTGCTTGTGCATCAAGGTGGATTGGTTAAAACCCAGCGCTTTAAAGACCCCAAGTATGTCGGAGACCCGATTAATGCGGTTAAAATCTTTAATGAGAAAGAAGCCGATGAGTTGATGGTGCTCGACATTGATGCGGCGGTAAAAGGCGCTGCACCAGACTTTAATATGATCGCCAAATTAGCCGCTGAATGTCGTATGCCTCTGTGCTACGGTGGCGGTGTGACGTCTGCAGAACAAGCCTCACGTATCATTGATATGGGGGTCGAAAAAGTCGCCGTTAGTTCTGCAGCCATTCGCAATCCAACATTGTTGACTGAAATAGCTGCAGCGGTAGGTCGTCAGTCTGTGGTCGCTGTGTTGGATGTGCGTCAGAAAAAAGGCTTTTTCGCCAAGGGATACGAGTTGTGTATTCACAATGCCACCCAAGCGGTTAAGTCAGATCCTTTGGACATGGCAAAGCAGTTGCAAGACGCAGGTGCTGGTGAGATCGTTATTAATTTTGTCGATCAAGATGGCCTCATGCAGGGCTATGATCTGGAGTATGCAGCTGAGTTCAAAAGTCGACTAAGAGTACCGGTTACGTTTCTTGGAGGAGCGGGTTCACTTGATCACCTACACCAGTTGATTTCGAAGCTTGGGGTTGTGGGTGCGGCGGCTGGCAGTTTGTTTGTTTTTAAAGGCAAGTATCGCGCGGTATTGATTAATTACCCGTCACCAGAGCAGAAAATACAGCTCTGTCGCGATGCATTAAATATGAAGGGATGAGGAGTCAGTTTTGTTTACAGATAAAGTCTTGTTAATAACGGGAGGCACTGGCTCCTTCGGTAATGCGGTACTGAATGGATTCTTAGACACAGACATTGCCGAAATCCGTATTTTTAGCCGTGATGAAAAAAAACAGGATGATATGCGTAAGCGGTATTCGCATCCTAAATTAAAGTTTTACATTGGGGATGTGCGCGATTATCAAGCGGTGTTGAATGCTACGCGTGGTGTGGATTATATTTTTCATGCAGCGGCACTTAAGCAGGTCCCGTCTTGTGAATTTCACCCGATGGAAGCGGTAAAAACCAACGTCATTGGGACTGAAAACGTATTAGAGGCCGCCATTCAGAACGAAGTCAAGCGCGTGGTGTGCTTAAGCACCGATAAAGCCGTTTATCCAATTAACGCCATGGGTATTTCTAAGGCGATGATGGAAAAGGTCATGGTAGCGAAGTCACGCAATGTCGACCCGACGAAGACCGTGATTTGCGGTACGCGGTATGGCAACGTGATGGCTTCTCGGGGCTCGGTTATTCCACTGTTTGTCGATCAGATGCGGGCTGAGCAGCCATTGACCCTTACCGACCCAAACATGACCCGTTTTATGATGACCTTGGCGGATGCAGTCGACCTCGTGCTCTATGCCTTCGAAAAGGGGAATAACGGCGATATGTTCGTGCAAAAGGCTCCCGCCGCGACCGTTGAAGTCTTGGCCCATGCGTTGTCGGATCTGTTGGGCAAGCCAAATTATCCGATTAACATCATCGGCACCCGTCATGGAGAGAAGCTCTATGAAGCGCTGCTCAGCCGTGAAGAAATGGCCTGCGCCGAAGATTTAGGGGGGTATTATCGCATTCCACCCGACCTACGTGATTTAAACTATTCCAAGTTTGTTGAGCAGGGCGAAGAAAAAATCTCGCACGCGAGTGATTACAATTCGCACAATACTCAACGTCTTGATGTTGCGGGTATGCAGCAACTGCTCTTAAAGTTGGAGTTTATTCGTGAACTGCGTGAAGGCCGTTACGTAAACCCAGAGGAGTAAACAATGCGTGTTTTGGTAACGGGGGCCGATGGATTTATTGGCAAAAATTTGTTGGTGCATCTGTCAGAACGCAAGAATGTTGAGGTGATTCGCTTTACCCGTGAACACTCAGCAGATGATTTAGCATCGATGCTCGTGGGCGTGGAGTGTGTGTTTCATTTGGCGGGCATTAACCGTCCACAAGATCCTGAAGAGTTTGAGCGTGGTAATACAGGCTTAAGTCAGCAATTAGCGGATGCGTTTGTGGCGTCGGGTTGTAAAGCGCCCATTCTTTATACCTCTTCTATTCAGGCTGAACTGGATAATCCTTATGGCGTGTCAAAGCGTGAGGCAGAAGAGGCCTTGTTGACTCTGCGTGATCAACACCAGGTACCGGTTTCGGTATTCCGTTTGCCGAATGTGTTTGGTAAGTGGGCAAAGCCGAACTACAACTCAGCTGTAGCGACCTTCTGCCACAACATCGCGCATCATTTACCCATCCAAATTAACGACCCAGCGGCAATGATCAACCTCGTCTATATAGACGACGTTATCGCGCATTTTTTGGCGTTGATGGATAAAAAACAACCGGGCGAGGCCTTCGAAACCGTTCAGCCAACTTATCAGGTGTCGGTCGGTGAGCTGGCCGAACAGCTTTACCGTTTCCGCGACAGCCGCGAAACACTAGTGACGGAGCCTGTGGGTGTCGGATTAGTGCGCGCCCTCTATTCAACCTATCTGAGTTATGTTCCGAAAGAGCGCTTTGCGTACGAGGTGCCCAAGTACGGCGATTCGCGCGGGGTGTTTGTGGAAATGTTAAAAACCCCGAATGCGGGGCAGTTTTCATATTTCACGGCGCATCCTGGTATTACCCGTGGCGGTCATTATCACCATACTAAAACGGAAAAGTTTCTGGTGATCAAGGGCACCGCCCGTTTTAAGTTCTGCCATATGCAGACTGGCGAGTTTCATGAGTGGGTGACCACGGGGGACAAACCGGAGATCGTGGAGACCATGCCAGGCTGGACGCACGATATTACCAATATCGGTGATGATGAAATGATTGTTATGCTCTGGGCGAATGAGATCTTTGATCGGGAAAAGCCAGATACCTATACCTGCCCATTAACACCGACCGACGTGTAACCTCGGTTTTGAAGACTAGAGTGATATATGACTAGCGTGGTAAAAAAACTTAAAGTAATGACGGTGGTGGGGACTCGCCCAGAAATCATCCGTTTGTCGCGTGTGATCGCCAAATTGGATGCGCATTGTGAGCACATATTGGTGCACACGGGCCAAAACTACGACTACGAGCTAAACGAGATTTTCTTTCAGGATCTCGGTATCCGAAAGCCCGATTATTTTTTGAGCGCGGCAGGTGCGACCGGTGCGCAAACCATTGGTAATGTGATCATTAAGGTGGACCAAGTACTGGCTGAGGTTAACCCTGAAGCATTGCTGGTATTGGGCGACACCAACAGCTGCATGGCGGTACTGCCAGCGAAACGGCGTAAAATTCCAACCTTCCACATGGAGGCGGGTAACCGTTGTTTTGATATGCGCGTGCCGGAAGAAATCAACCGCCGCATTGTCGATCACACCGCCGACATTAACATGAGCTACAGCACCATCGCACGGGATTATCTGGTGGCCGAAGGCCTACCGCCAGATCGCATTATTAAAACAGGCAGTCCGATGTTCGAGGTATTGAGCGTCTACCGCGAAGGGATTGAAGCGTCGGATGTGCTGCAACGTTTAGGTTTGAAAGAAGGGCAGTTCTTTGTGGTGAGTGCGCACCGTGAAGAAAACGTAGATTCCGACAAGAACTTTATGAAGCTAGTAGACGTGCTGAATAGGGTCGCAGAACATTACGATCTTCCCGTCATTATGTCGACGCATCCCCGCACGCAAAAGCGTGTGGACGCCTTGGGGGTAAGCTTTCATGCCAATGTGCAATTGTTGAAGCCGCTTGGTTTTAAAGACTACAACAAGCTGCAGTTGAGTGCGAAGGCCGTCTTATCCGACAGTGGCACGATCAATGAGGAGTCCTCCATTCTGAACTTCCCCGCCTTGAACATTCGCGAAGCGCACGAGCGCCCAGAGGGTATGGAAGAAGCGGCGGCGATGATGGTAGGGCTTGAGGTTGAACGGGTGATGCAAGGCTTGGCGATTCTGGACACTCAAGGCCGTGGTGAACAGCGTGATTTACAACTCGTCGGCGACTACAGCATGCCGAACGTATCAGATAAGGTGGTACGGATTATTCACAGCTATCGCGATTACGTTATGCGTACTGTTTGGAAAGAATATTGATGTTTAAACGTTTGGATTTGGCCGTGATAAACCGCAGTTTTTGGCCGGTCTATCCTGTTATTGGTGAGGCATTGATGCGCTTTTCCGAACAGCAAGCCAAAAAACAGTCTGTCGGTGTCATTCTGCAGGACCATGCGGATCTAAAGACGCATCTTGCCAAAGAGAAACGCGGCGATGGTGTGCAGTTTTTCCCTTGCCATGCGTTTTCTGTATCGGGTAGCAGCATTTTGCGTCGAGCTATCGATGCCGTATTTTTTATGCTGTGGGTGGCGGCCGTGTTGCTCATTAAACGCCCCAAAAAAGTCTATGTGTCCACCGACCCCCCTGTGTTAGTGCCTTTTATTGTCATGCTCTACTGCAAGTTGTTTCGGGCGAGTTATGTGTATCATTTACAAGATATTCACCCTGAAGCGGCCAATGTGGTTATCCCTGTGCGGCCAATACTCTATCGCCTCTTATTGTCGATGGATGCGTTAACCATGCGTCATGCACAGTTACTGATCACCATCACGCATGAGATGGCCGACGAAATAAAACGTCGTTCGGGCACGACTGCCCCTATTCAGGTGCTATCCAACCCGTCTGTTTCGTTTGATCAAGTTGTCGTCCCACCAAACAAAGAGTTGGGCTTTACCTTTTGTGGCAATGCGGGTCGTTTACAGCGTATCCCTCTACTGATTCGTGCCATTGATCAATACGCATCAGCAGGCGGAACCTTGCCGTTCGTGTTTGCGGGGGCAGGAGTCTTTGCGGGTGAGTTACAGCAATTGGCGGATAAACATGACAATGTCACGTATAAGGGATTGGTGTCTGCCTCTGATGCGGCGCAGTTGAATGCAGAATACAGCTGGGCACTTTTACCGATTGAAGACGAAGTGACACGGTTTGCCTTTCCTAGTAAATCCTCCTCCTATGTCTTTGCGGGAGCCAATATCGTGGCGATATGTGGTGCCCATACCAGTGTTGCGTCTTGGGTGTTGGATAACCGGCTGGGTGTGGTGATTGAGCCAGATGTTGAAAAGCTCTGTTCCTTCTTCTTTGACGTTGAGCGGCATGCTGTGGATGTGTCGGTGTTTGATACTGAACGCAAGGGGCTCAAAGAAAGTCTGGGATTTGATGTGTTTGTGAAGCAACTAACCGATTTAGTCATTAACGAAGGAGAGGGCTAGGATGGCGCGGATATTACTCACAGGGTCAACGGGTTTTGTGGGCACAGCCTTGTTAGCTGCATTCAAAAACGTTACTGGAGTGCAGGTTGTGCCTGTTGTTCGTCATGCAAGCGCATCGACCCCGGAAGGCTCGATTGCAGTAGGCAATATGGATGGCACAACGGACTATTCTGCCGCGATTCAGGGTATCGATGTAGTGGTGCACGCAGCTGCTCGGGCACATATTATGCGTGATGAAGTGGCCGATCCTTTGGCTGAATATCGTAAGGTCAATGTAGAAGGCACCCTAAAACTGGCCCAAGACGCTGCAGCCGCAGGCGTTAAGCGTTTTATTTATATCAGCTCGATCAAGGTGAATGGTGAGTCGACCACAGGACACGATCCATTTTCGGCGACTCACCCGCCAGCACCGCAAGACCCGTATGGACTCTCTAAGCAAGAAGCGGAGGACGGACTGCGTCAACTGGCCGTCGATACAGGGATGGAGGTTGTGATTATTCGTCCCCCCCTAGTCTATGGACCGGGCGTTAAAGCCAATTTTTTGAGCTTGTTAAAGGTGTCAGATACGGGGTTGCCACTGCCGTTTGCGCGGATTAAAAACGTGCGCAGCCTTGTGTACGTGGGCAATCTAGTCGATTGTATCATCCGCTGCACCCAGCATCCTGCGGCTGCGAATCAAACGTTTTTGGTATCCGATGGTGAGGATGTCTCGTTACCCGAACTGGTTAAGCATATTCGCACAGCGTTGGGGCGCCCGGCTCGTTTGCTGCCTGTGCCTGTTGGTTTGTTTAAGCTAGCGGGTGCTCTGACGGGTAAGCAAAGTGTGGTAGATCGTCTAGTTGGGGATTTGCAGGTGGATACCACCAATACGCGTGAGTTGCTGGGTTGGACGCCTCCTTTTACGCTGGAGCAGGGGCTTCAAGCGACAGTGGCGGAGTATAAACAGTCGATTTTGACGAAGTGATCAAGCCGGTAAAGGAAACCTACCGTCAATCAATAAATCGGTTAGCTGAAATTGAAATATCCGTTGTGAGCGTATGGCTTTAAACGTCACTTGCGCTTGAGTGATCTCGCAAAACCAATGTTCTTGTGACTTAGGTTGCGGATCGACGAAGGCGTTTGGTGTGAATAGGGCGCAGCAGAGCTCATCCTGATTCGATCTTGCCGATCGATATTCAAATGCCTCGACCCCTGCTTGGCGCATATCGGATCCAAGTGCTTGCGTAGATGCGTAATCAGTAGGATGACAGAGAGCCTGTTTGAACTGATCAAACGGGTCGACCTGTAACTGAATTCCCTTGACGGTTTGATAGGCGACACTAAACAAACAGTGTTCGGTTCTGAGCTTTTCAGATGGCGGTTTGCCTAGCATGGATCGTAAAAAAACAAAGCGATAATAGGCGGATTCGCTAAGCGTGCTTTCAATCGATAGACCGCCGTAAAAAAGACTGGGCTCATGTGTGCGCCCAAACCGAGAACCCCATTTTAAAGGCGGATAACGAAAAGGTGTTTTCAAAAGATAGTGTAAGCGATCAAAAGCACCGTTAGGATAACTCGGCTTTGATGTTTCCAGTAGATCTTCTAGTAATGATTGCTCCTCAAGGGTATCAACCAAACTGAGAGTGGCGGCTTGCTCTTGATTCTCGACAAGCCGAAATAGAACACCTTCAATAGGCTTAATTTGACCCTCGCCCTCACACTCAGACCAGATCATTTTATACTTTACCTCGTAATGCATCCAAGCAGGTCAGAACTCGAATAAGCCCTTGTATGGTTTGGACTTGTTCCGCCGGAACCCCTCCCGTGAGCGTGTTCTGTGAGCGCATGAAATGTTTAATCCACGCAGCATCCCCTCCCGTTAAAGCAAAAAGCGCGCGTGCGACTCTGATCAGCAGGAGTGCGAGTTCACCCTGCTTTGAGTCAGGCTGTATATCTAGGTTGTGTTTTAAGCGCGTAATGCCTGTTCTGTGAAGACCAATCACGTTTCCAAGCTCTTCTTGTCTGAGCGTCAGTTGTTTAGACGCGTTAAGCAGGGCCTTAGAGAGGACGACTGATGGATTGGGTGTATCCTTTGTTTGTGCACTCATCTCTAACTCCACGTTAATCTATTTGGGATTAAGTATAGTTTAGATGTTTTTGCAACAAAAAAGTAGAAAATACTGTATTTGAATCATTTATGATTGTTTCTGCAGGGTCTTGTTCAATTGCATTGATAAAGCCTTGCGACCTGAAACCGGTTGACACCCTGCAAGAGCAAAGATATGTTGGCCAACAACACTAAAGAATAGGGAAGAGCATGACGGAGCAACTCGATTTAAGTACTTTAGAGAATGCGATTAATTCACTAAAAGAGGCGATAGCCGTCGTCAGCGATGATGTTTGGTTTAAACAGCAATCCTCAGCCGTGCAACATACCCTGATTGCAGGCGTTATTCAGAATTTTGAGTTTGTCTATGAAATCAGCGTGAAGATGTTGCGCCGTCAATTGGAACAAGACGCAGCGAGTCTCGATGAAGTCGATTCGTATAGCTTCAGAGATATGATGCGTACTGCGGGAGAGAAGGGTTTAGTTAGAAATGTTGAAGCTTGGTTTTCGTATCGGACTTTACGCAACATTACTTCACATACATACGATCATCAGAAAGCTAAAACCGTTTACCAAGCCTCCTATGCATTTGTTTTAGATGCGCAAGATTTACTGGAAAGGATAAATGAACGAAACCAATGATTCTAATATCAGTATATCCCCTAAGGAGCATGCAATCGTTCGAGACATTTTAAAGAAATATATTGCGCAATATGATGTCTGGGCGTTTGGCTCACGTGTTAAAGGTCCACACAAACCTTATTCAGATCTTGATCTTGTCGTCATGTCGAATCAGCCACTAGACATTGGTGTTTATTCGGATTTAGTAGACTCTTTTACGGAGTCTGACTTACCTTGGAAGGTTGATATTGTGGATTGGTCAACGACCAGCGATACCTTTCGTGACATTATTTTGCAAAGACGTTGTTTGATTCAAAAAGGCGATGAACCTATCTAGTAGATGACAGAGATATGCTAGAGCACACATCTCTGCAAAAACCTGACGTAGTAAGACTCAAGACTGAATGCCTGCAGTTCTTTCAAAAGCTTTCTGCTCTTGAATCTCTCCTCTTCATCATTCTGATGGCCATAATAGTATAGATGCCTGAACCTGCCATAAACAAGCTCAACTCAACAACTTGAGAGAGCAGGTCGTATACTAAATAGGTTGGAGGAGAAAGCGAGTCTTGCCGTGCTTATAAACAGTAATACTCTTCGAGGTATTCTCGTTGGCCGCCTGCTTGGCAAGATGGCATAGCTTAGATAAAGACTTTATGCTGTGAGGTTCAATGATGTGTTGGCAGCGCCGAAGCTCATTGATTGAGCACACTCTTTCGGCGCGAGACAGTAAACCATTTCTTAGGAGCAATCGCCCTTTCTCTGGAAAAACCAGAGTTATGAGCTGTTTGATTTTATCTAATTTTTCGTGAAGATGTGCTATAGCATCTTCTTCAGTCTGAACATCGTAGCGCTTCCATACAGGCTCGTGATGAGAAACTCTGTTTCGGAACTCTCTGACTACTTTTACTAAGTCTTTTGTAAGACTGAGCATAGTAGAAGCTTTTGATGTAGGCCAATCACCTCTAAACACAGATCCCAAGTGTTTTGGCCAGATCAGTTGTGGACCCATAAATTCAGGATCTAAGATGAATTCCCATTTAGAAAACTCGGTCTTAGCGATTATCTCATGATGAGTCGGTTTTGCATTCTTTATGTTATAGCGATTTTTCTTGTCTTTAATGACTTGTTTTGCCGCGTTAGAAAAGTTCGTTTCAATAGCACACACGGCGAACGGCTTTGGTTGGGCTGGAGCGAATGATTTGTAGTGTAGTCGGTTACGGGCCCACCAAAAATGTCCTATGCTTCTAACCAGTGTGGTGTCCAGGGAGAGTTCCTTAAGGTGACTTCAGCAGCCGTAAGAAGTGGATACAGAGCAGAGCAACAAAGGTAAGCTCCAATTAATTCTACATCATCAGAGTGCTGGAAGATTGGCACGTAACTGTTCAGTCGCTTATTAGTGATGAGTTCATCTACTAGGACTGGACGATAGTTTATCTTTCTTGGCATCCACTACGCCTTCCTTAAGGGTTCTTAGGTTGACTGGGCCTGTTATAAAGCATAGACTTTAGCATAAGGTTGGCGTAAGGCCCCAATGAGCGGTAGCTTAGTCTACGAGTAAGCTGCAATTTACGACCTTTCGCAAAGACCTAAAAATTTCGCCCCGGCCTAGAGCTGGGGTTTTCATTTGAAAGTGGGAGCAAATCGAAAGCTTTCAATAATCAGAATCAGACGATTGGGCTCAAGGGCGGCAGAAAGGCTTTTTGTCACCCTTTAAACCCGTTATCGGGTTTAACTCGACTTGTTACGCAACGCTTGGAGCGCCTCGTTCATTTTGAACAGGACAATTAATAACTCACACCAGACTCTGGCGGCAATGGCGCCACCAACCATGTAAAGTAGGCCCATAAAAAATTTCCCAATCGTAAAGCCCCCCCATCCCCCAAATATATACTGCAAGCTGCCGAATATAACGCCTAGCAGTAATAGCCAATATATGAGTGTGATGATCTTCGGTGTCAGCATGTTGTCGAAAAATAAGACGTTCTTCATTTGCGTTGCCTTGCATAGTGTTGGTTGATTGTTGTTGCAAACGACCACGCTTGCCTGGAAGGAGTTCCTGCTCGATCTGAGTCGTGGTCATGCCCCCCGACTTCGATACTTACGAAAATAAGTTATTGATTTGATTAGGAAGCGTCTTAACACGCTTCACTGCATCCATGCTAACTCATTGAATTTGCGTATTAAGGCGTATTAGGAGGTGAAGAATCAAATCTATCAAAACTCATTCTGATTGTAAAATTATTTAGAGTTATCCATAGGCGTGCCACGACAGAAAAATCTGAGAGTACAGCACAGAAAGCCCATGAAATGGGGGGGAGGGTCAAAATAGTGGATTAATAAGTGGGGCAAGTGTCGAAGTCGGGAAGCCTGGACGAATATCAACGATGGTGATCGAGCCTTCAGGATCAAGGGTATAGTTATCGTTTGGCTCACCTTCGTTGGCGCTAAAAATACAGTTGCCATTGGGTGAAAAGGTGACCATATCGGGTAAAGCACCGGCTCGATAGGCTGTGATAAATTTGACCGATGCATAGAGCAAGAGCGGCTTTTTTGAAAGTAGTCATCGTGTTCATCCGTTAGAGGCAAGATAGGAATAAAAAAGGCTCATTACATGAGCCTTTTATCAAATCGTTCTCGATTAAAAATCTACGCGGTAGCCGACCAAAAACTTGTCGCCACGGCTGGCATACAAAGCCTTGGTGTAATCATGGTATTCAGCATACACACGACCACGGCCCATGCGTTGTTGAACGCCCAGCGCATAGTGTCTGCCTTTCAGATCCACGGCGTTATCTGGTTTACGCTCAGTTTGACCAAACTCAGCCATTAGAGTCGTATTATCAATCACATAGCTAGCACCGATAACATACTCATTCGCTTCACCCTGAGTTCTAACAAATGAGCTACCGCCAGTTTTATCATCAAGGTGAACGTATTTGGCTTTCAAGGTAAGGCCCGAGACTTTAAAGCCAGCGGCTAAGCCCCAAGTGTTCTGATCGATACCGTAGTTTCCAACGGCATTTTTACCAGACTTAGCGTTGCCAAAGGCACCCGCGAAGTAGAGGTTGTTGGCATCATAGGCAAGGCCCAAGCTGTAACCATCAACCATGCGGTCTTTATTGCCTGATGACAGGTCATCACCTGCAAACACAGCCGAAGCAGAGGCTTGTAAGCCGTTCATTTTTGGAGACGCGTACACAAGGGTATTGCCTTGACGACGGTTAAACTGACGTGCCACCTGTGAGTGACCGCCCTGAGCACCTGAGTTGAAGTCATCCGCATACGATGTGACTAAGGCTTGGATTGGAGCGTCTTGCTTACCACCGGTCACGGTACCCCATGAACCAGTAGCACCTAACCATGCATAACGGCCAGAATCTAGAGCGCCTTTATTAACATCCAACGCTTGTTCCCAGCGGAAGACCCCTTTGGTGTCTTCAAGGCCTAGGTCGACCGTTCCACGTACACCAATACGCGTGGCATCATCATCCAAAGACATGGATTTGTTGTCTTCTTTGACCATCGCCATTCTAAATGATCCGTAAAGAGTCGCATCGGCCATGGCCACGGCTGGCACGATAAGACTGCTGGCAATTGCCATACACAGAAGTGACTTTTTCATTAAATTCCCCTATGACGCTTGTTTAAAAATAAAGTGAGTACACAAAAATCGAATCAAACTAGTATGTTGTGAAGTAAGACGTCCTGTCTGGGCTGCGATCATAGGGTGTGTTTATTGCATCTGGATGTCAGTTAAATGACATTTTCGTTCAAGTTGAAACGTAATTAACAGTTCATCAAAGTGTCATGCATTTGTCATATGTAGCTTTTAGTATCTGGTCTATACCAATACAAGAGGGCTTCACTCATGTCATTCTCAACGTTTAAAAAAACCACTCTCGCTTTAGCGACGGCTCTATGCCTGTCTTCTGTTGCCTCGGCAACTGAGTTGACAGTTTACACAGCAGTTGAATCAGACGATCTGCAAAAATACGCAGAACGTTTCAATCAAGCGCATCCAGACATCTCCATTCGTTGGGTTCGGGATTCCACTGGCGTCATGACAGCACGTCTGTTGGCTGAAAAAGATAACCCAAGAGCGGATGTGATTTGGGGATTAGCAGCTACCAGTTTGCTGTTGTTAGATGAAGAAGACTTGCTAGAGCCTTATGCACCTAAGGGTGTTGAGCAGCTTGATCCTAAGTTTGTTGATGCGAACACGCCGCCGGCTTGGGTGGGAATGGACGCATGGGTGGCCGCGATTTGCTACAACACGATCGAAGGCGAAAAGCATGGCGTGCCGATGCCAACGAGCTGGGAAGATTTGACCAAGCCTGAATACAAAGGCCATGTGGTGATGCCAAACCCAAGCTCTTCTGGCACAGGGTATTTGGATGTGTCGAGCTGGATTCAGTTGTGGGGCGAAGAAAAGGCATGGGAATTCATGGATGGTCTGCATGAAAACATCAGCCGCTACACGCATTCGGGTTCAGCGCCTTGTAATTTGGCAGGATCCGGTGAGGCAATTGTCGGTGTTTCCTTCGCATTCCGTGCAGCACGTTTGAAATCGCAAGGTGCACCCGTTGAAGTGGTCTTCCCATCTGAGGGCTTAGGCTGGGATATGGAAGCGGCTGCAATTGTGAAAGGCACGAAGAACATGGAAGCGGCAAAAACCTTGATGGATTGGGCTGTCAGCCGTGATGCAAATGAGCTTTACAACGAAGGCTATGCGGTGGTGGCAATGCCAGGTGTGGCTCAACCGATTGAGAACTACCCAGCTGATATTGTTGACCGTTTGATTGATAACGACTTTGCCTTTTCGGCCGTGAATCGTGATCGCATCCTTCAAGAGTGGCAGCGTCGTTACGATGCTAAGTCGGATGCTAAATAAGTTTAGCTAAGCAAGTAGATCCCCGTCTTCGCGGGGATAACAGCCCTCGCAAGAGGCTGAAGTTTGTTCCTAAAGGTATGTTTAGGTGCAAAACAGCAGCCCTTGTGGGGCTGTTTTTTTGTCGAGGATAGGCCTAGGTGTTAACCGCATGGTCTTGGGGATTCAATGGGTGATGTTATGAGAACAATTCAACAGCCGTCGTTGGCGGCATTGGTCGGACAGACGGCGTTTATGCCCGATTCAGATATATCTGAGTCCATTTGTTTAGAAATCGAAGGATTGAGTAAGTCGTTTGGCACATTTGTGGCTTTAAACTCTATCGACCTCACCATTAATGAAGGTGAGTTTGTCTGCTTTTTAGGGCCATCCGGCTGTGGAAAAACCACGTTATTACGTGCGATTGCTGGATTAGAGCCTCAATCGAGCGGGCGTATTGTGCAAATGGGTAAAGAAATCTCTCATTTGCCTCCGCAGCATCGTGATTTCGGCATCGTTTTTCAGTCGTATGCACTTTTCCCCAATCTCACCCTTGCTGACAATATCGCCTATGGTTTGCGCAATCAACGCCACACACGCAAGGCTATTCAGGCACGGGTGCAAGAGCTGATGTCCTTAATTGGTTTGGAGGGATCTGAGAAAAAGTATCCCGCACAATTGTCGGGTGGTCAGCAGCAGCGTGTTGCCTTGGCGAGAGCCTTGGCGACAGAGCCAGGCTTGTTATTGCTAGATGAGCCTTTGTCGGCATTGGATGCACAGGTGCGTGTGCACTTGCGTCAACAGATTAAAGCACTGCAAAAAACCTTGGGTGTAACCACGGTGATGGTGACCCATGATCAAGAAGAAGCCTTAACCATGGCCGATCGAATTGTGGTGATGAATCATGGTGTGATTGAGCAGGTTGGGACGCCAGAAGAGGTGTATCGTCATCCAAAAAGTGCATTCGTTGCACAATTTGTGGGCAATATGAATTTCTTGAGCGCAGAGGTTTGCTCACCGACGGCGGTGATGATCGGTGCTCAGCGTTATACCACTCAGCCGCATGCTCTTGAGAACAAACGCCCTGTACATCTGGCTATCCGACCCGAAGAAGTGGTGTTGACATCGTCAGGGCAGGCCGAGTCGCAACTTGAAGCACGCGTTATCCATATTGAATATTTAGGTGCTTTTTTACGTTTAACCTGTGATGTGACGAGTGCTGATATTCAGTTGCGCGTGGATATTCAGCATGCAGATGCGGTGCAGCATCAGATTCAGCTGGGCAAAGACGTACATTTGGCCTTGCCGGCAGCGAGTTGTCGTGTGTTTAGGCAGGATGGTAACTAGCATGACAACGCTAACGACTGCCCGTATGACGGGTCTTTTTGGCTTTAATCAAGAGGCCTGGATTAAACTCGGCTTGATGCTCTTAGCCTTGGCACTCATGCTGATTGGTTTAGTCTTTCCTTTGTATACCCTGTTGTTGAAAAGTGTGCAGAACTCTGCGGGTGAGTTTATTGGCTTGGCCAATTATCGACATTACTTCTCAACCCCCTCATTGGTTAATTCAATCGCGAACTCGTTTTTTATCGCCATCATGACCATGTGTTTGGTGGTGGTTTTAGCCTTCTTTTGTGCCTATGGCATCACGCGCACCTGTATGCCGGGTAAGAAGGTGTTTAAAGTTCTGACTCTATTGCCAATTTTAGCGCCGTCTTTATTACCAGCAATTAGCTTGGTGTATATCTTTGGCAATCAAGGCTATTTAAAAGGTCTGCTGGGTGGTGAGTCTGTTTACGGCCCGATAGGGATTGTGATTGGCATGTGTTTTTGGATTTTCCCACATGCCTTAATGATCTTGGTGACGGCCTTGTCCAACAGCGATGCACGTTTGTATGAAGCGGCGCGCTCCTTGAAGACCCCAGCTTGGCGCACCTTTCTGACCGTGACCTTGCCGGGTATTCGCTATGGTTTGATGTCTTGTGCGTTTGTTGTGTTTACTCTGGCCATTACGGACTTTGGGGTACCCAAAATCATAGGTGGGCAATACAACCTATTGGCGACCGACATCTATAAGCAAGTGGTTGGGCAGCAGAATTTCCAGATGGGTGCCGTGGTCAGTATGATATTGCTCTTGCCTGCGGTCTTGACCTTTATTGCAGATCGCTGGGTGCAACGTAAGCAAACCTCACAATTGTCGGCACGCGCTGTGCCGTATCAGCCAAGTCCATCTCCTGTTCGTGATTGGGTTTTTGCTGTGTTGTGTTTTTCAGTTGCGGGCATCATTTTGTTGATGATCGGAACCGCTGTCTATGCGTCTCTTATCCAGTTCTGGCCTTACAATTTGACCTATACCTTGCGTCATTATCAGTTTGATGGCTTAGGGGGCAGTGGTTGGGAGTCCTGGTTTAATTCGTTAAAAATGGCATCAGGTGTGGCGGTGATCGGTACGCTGGTTATTTTTACCGTGGCTTGGATGGTTGAAAAAACAAAAGAATTCAGTTTACTGCGTCAATGGGTGCACTTGTTTGCGATCTTGCCGATGGCGGTACCGGGAATGGTGCTCGGCTTGGCGTATATTTTCTTCTTCAACCATCCGAATAACCCCTTAAATATACTCTATGGCACTTTGGCGATTCTGATTTTGAATACGCTGGTGCACTTTTATACCGTGTGTCATTTGACCTCGATGACGGCCTTAAAACAGCTTGATCCCGAGTTTGAAGCGGTGGGAGCTTCGTTGAAGGTTCCGTTTTGGCGCACCTATCTGCGTGTCACCCTGCCCACCTCTTTACCGGCTGTGTTGGATATTTCCGTGTACTTGTTTGTGAATGCAATGACGACCGTATCGGCGGTGATTTTCCTCTACGGGCCAGACACGCGCTTGGCATCTGTCGCAGTGTTGCATTTGGATGAGGCGGGTTATTTTGCCAGTGCGGCAGCGATGTCGGTGCTGATTTTGTTGACTTCGATAGTCGTCAAAATTCTGCATGCCATGTGCACACATCTAATACTTAAACGTTCGCAGATTTGGCGTCAGCGTTGATTTTAATCTCGACTCTATCCGTAGATTGGATGAAATAATGAAACAAGAACCTTACTTATTAACGCCAGGTCCACTCACGACATCGGCCAGTGTCAAAGAAGCCATGCTGCGTGACTGGGGCTCATGGGACAGTGATTTTAACGAAATCACGAAAGAGGTGTGTCAACGCCTGCTGATGATTGCGAATGCAAAGGCATCTCATGTGTGCGTTCCGATTCAGGGCAGTGGTACGTTTGCGGTAGAGGCCGTGTTTGCTACATTGCTTGAGAGCACCAGTAAAACCCTAGTGTTGATGAATGGCGCCTATGGACAACGTGCCGCGAAGATTTTACAGCGCATGGGCCATGCCTACGTTACTTTGGATAAGGGCGATTATTTACCGCCGCTGCCTCATGAGGTTGAGGGGCTGTTAATCGATGATCCTGCCATAACACATGTGGTATTGATTCATTGTGAAACCAGTTCAGGCATTCTCAATCCATTGGAGGGTATCGCTCAGGTCGTTGCAGAGCAGGGGCGACAGTTCATTGTGGATTCGATGAGTGCCTTTGGTGCCTTGCCTGTGGATGCAACTCAACTACCTTTCACGGCCTTGGTGTCTTCCGCCAATAAGTGCCTTGAAGGGGTGCCTGGATTTGGTTTTGCGCTGATCGATAAACAGGCTTTGTCCGGCTGTGAAGCTCGATCACCGTCTGTGTCTTTGGACTTGTATGACCAGTGGCAGTACATGGAAAAAACAGGCCAATGGCGCTTTACACCTCCGACACACGTAGTGGCAGCCTTTCATCAGGCGCTTAACGAATATTCAGAAGAGGGTGGGCAGGCCGCACGCTTGGCGCGTTATACCCGCAACCGTGATCGATTGGTGTCGGGTATGCGTGCGCTGGGCTTTGCCACACTTTTAGACGATGAGTGGTTGTCACCCATTATTACCACCTTTATTGCTCCCACCGATCCTGCATTTCGCTTTGTCGATTTCTATCAACTGATTAAAGCGCAAGGATTTTTGATTTATCCCGGTAAATTGACCGAGGTCGATAGCTTTCGCATTGGCTGCATCGGTCAGTTATTTGAAGCTGAAATGGATCAAGTGCTCCTGGCCGTTGCCAGTGCGTGCCAAACCATGGGTGTGAAACTCGATACGCCGCATCCATCACCGAAAACTGAATAAAGGAGAGGTTCGATGTACCGATATAAACGACGTTATACGGGTCCTGTGCAGGCAGTGATTATGGATTTGGCGGGCACTTGCGTGGATTTTGGTTCTTTAGCACCGATTCAAGCCTTTCAGGCCTTGTTTGCTGAAGAAGGTGTGCCGATTTCAGTCGCAGAAGCGCGGGCTCCAATGGGGAAAGAAAAGCGTGAGCATATAGAAGCCCTATTGGCCATGCCGCGTATTGCGCAAGAATGGCTGGCAGTAAAAGGGTCTAAGGCCTCCGATGCTGATGTTGATCGACTTTACTATGCCTTCGTTGTGCATCAAATCGCCGCCATTGCCGACAATCATCAGCTTATATCCGGCATTGATTTGGTGATGGAGTACTGCGATGAAATGGGCATTTTGATTGGCGTTAATACAGGCTATAGCCGCGAGATGATTCAAGGTTTGTTACCTGCGATGGCTGAACAAGGCTTTACACCGGACTCGGTCGTCTGTGCCAGTGATGTTCCGGCTGGGCGTCCATATCCTTGGATGTGCTTAACCAATGCGCAAGCGTTGGAAGTCAGTTGCGTTCAAGCCTGTGTCAAGGTTGACGATACGGCTGTGGGGATTGAAGAGGGTCTAAATGCAGGGATGTGGACCGTTGCAGTGGCCGTATCCGGCAATCAAACAGGGTATTCCGAGGCACAGTGGCTGGCGCTGAGTGAAGAGGAACGGGATGTGCAAGCGATTGTTGCCCATCAAGCGCTGGCATCCTCAGGAGCACACTATGTCATTGATTCGATTGCTGAACTACCTGAGGTGTTAGACGATATCACCCTGCGTTTAGCGAATGAAGAGCGTCCTTGAATAGTCTTGCACTGACATTGGTATTGGTTTCAGCCTGTTTGCATGCAGGCTGGAATTTGTTGGGGAAAAAGCAACAACCGTCACTGGCGCTGTTTACCTTGATGATGTTGGCTGGGGGCATTGTCTTTAGCCCTTGGTTGCTGATCTATAGGGATTGGCTTGCCTTACCACTAGAGTTTTGGGGAATATGGTTGCTGTCGGGTGCCTTTCAGGGCATCTACATGGCTGGGTTAGCTTGGGCTTATGCGCGGGGAGACGTGAGTGTACTTTACCCCTTAGTGCGTGGCTTGCCTGTAATTATAGTGCCTTGGGTGGGACTTTGGTTAGGAGGCTATCTCTACTTATCGGCTCAGGATGGGTTGGGGATGTTTCTTATTTTCGCGGCCTGTGTCTTGCTGCCTTTACGTCGGCTCAATGATTTTCATTGGCGCTTTTATATGACGCCCGCGCTGGGTTTTATGTTGTTGGCCGTATTGGGTACGGTAGGGTATTCCTGGGTTGATAAGCAGGCCATCGATCTGATGCGGCAAGAAGGGATGACGGCCTTTTCAGCGGGAATGGTGTTTATGGTCTTACAGGCTTGGTCTGCTTTTTTTTGGATGCTGCCGAGTTGCTTTATGTTAACGAGTGAACGTAAAGCCTTGCGCCAACAGTGGACAAGCAATAAGCGTGTTTGCATGATGGCAGGCGCTATGGTGCTGGCCACGTATGGTTTGGTGCTAGTAGCGATGGGGCATACGCAAGATGTGAGTTATGTTGTGGCCCTGCGTCAAGCATCGATTCCTATTGGTGCCTTGTTGGCAGTGGTTTGGTTAAAAGAGGTTTTGCCCCCCCTTAAATGGATAGCATTAAGCGTGATGATGCTGGGCTTGGTTTTAGTCGCGTTACCTTAATATCGAGAAGCAATAATGATCGAAAAAATAGCCGTATTTGATTTAGACCACACGTTAATTAAAGGCGACTCG
The DNA here is from genome assembly GCF_003284585.1 of Nitrincola tibetensis. Taxonomy (GTDB): domain Bacteria; phylum Pseudomonadota; class Gammaproteobacteria; order Pseudomonadales; family Balneatricaceae; genus Nitrincola; species Nitrincola tibetensis. Next base: position 43,118 of record NZ_QKRX01000016.1, on the reverse strand, counting down.
TCTGCGCTTTGGGCAGAGTATTTGCACGAGTTGGGTTGGATCACAAGCCCTGATTTCAAACATCAACATCAGCAAATGATGGAAACTTATGCGAATGGCAATCTGGATATGTGTGCCTATTTAGCACTAAATTTGTCACCCTTAATGGGTCGTGAGTATGAAAGGGTGTATACCGAAGCAGAACGTTTCGTATCCGAGCGTATTCTCCCCCTGATTTACCCTGATGCTGTGCATTTGATTCACCAACTGCGACAGCAAGGAGAGCATTTGCTAATGATCTCGGCGAGTGAAGTATTTTTGGTCGAACCTGTAGCAAACGCCTTAGGGTTTGACGGTGTGATTGGCATAGACGTTGAGCATCATGAGGGCAAAATCACGGGTAACCCTTTATTACCTTTGAGTTATCAGGAGGGCAAGATCCATCATTATCATGCCTACTTAGAGCGCTTCAATACCTCTGAGTCACAGGTGATAAGCCGTTTTTATTCCGACTCTCATAATGATATTCCGTTATTAGAAAAGGTTCAGTTTCCGGTGGCGGTTAATCCTAATGATGCACTATTGCAGGTGGCGCAAGAGCAGCAGTGGCCGATTTTGAATTGGAGTTGATCTAGGTTTTAACGTTTTTGTCATAAAAAAGTACCAAAACTGAAACACTTGTTTATTAGTCTTTCGCCACTGTCAATGAACTCAGCGGAGAAACGCGATGAAGGATACAAAAAGCACGATCTTGAGCATCGATAATCACGAGGGTGACGAGCCATTAAGCAATCACTCCGATAATGCATCTTTTCAGAGCATTATCGAAAAGCGCATGTCACGTCGTACCCTGATGAAAGGTAGCTTAGGCACGGCGCTGATGGGCTTTTTTGCAACGACGGCGTACTCACCGTTAGCAGCCGCAGGAAGCAATAAACACTCTCCTTTAATTGGTTTTGAAGCCATTAATGTCAGCGCCGCCGATACGGTCACCCTGCCGAAAGGATACAAGCACCAGGTCATTTTGCCTTGGGGGCACCCGATTTCAGGTCATCAGCCTGCGTTCGATCCCTTAACCAACTCGGGTGAAGATCAAGCTCATCAAATGGGCAGCCACCACGATGGTATGCATTTCTTCCCAATCGAGGGCAAAGACCCGTACCAAGGCAGTTCTGAAGACGGCCTATTGGTGATGAACCATGAGTACGTTGAGCCGCGCTTTATGCATGCTTCGGCTCAAGGGCAAGAGTTGTCTCGCTCTGCTGTTCCAGTGCAAGCCGATGGCAAACGTTCTGCTGATGAAGTGCTCAAAGAGATACACGGCCATGGCGTCAGTATCGTCCGCATTAAAAAGCAGAGCAATGGTGAGTGGGCAATTGAAGCGGATGCGCGCAACCGCCGTGTTCATGGTTTAACTGAAATGGAAATCAGCGGCCCTGTGCGTGGCACGGATTTCGTGAAAACAAAATTCAGCCCTGAAGGAACGAAAACACGCGGCACATTGAACAACTGTGCACACGGTGTCACACCTTGGAATACCTATTTAGCAGCAGAAGAAAACTGGGCCGGTTATTTTATTAACCATAGTGAGCAGCCTCGCGAACAAACGCGTTATGGTGTCACGAAAGAAGGCTCGGGTCGTTACGGTTGGGAGCTGGCGGATTCAGGTGCCGATGAATTTGTTCGTTATGATGTGACTCCGAAGGGCGCGTCTGCAACAGAAGACTATCGTAATGAAGCCAATGCCTTTGGCTGGATGGTTGAGATTGATCCATTTAACCCAGAGGTTGCGCCGATTAAACGCACGCATCTTGGTCGTTTTGCACATGAAGGGGTTGTGTTTCAGCCAGCGGTTGAAGGTGAGCCAATTGTTTGCTACTCCGGTGACGATGCGCGTTTTGAGTACATTTACAAATACGTCAGCGCTCAGCCTTACAACAAAGAAACAGCGGGCGGTCATTTGTTAGACAATGGCACCTTGTACGTTGCACGCTTCAATGAAGATGGCTCAGGTGACTGGTTGCCCTTGGTGTTTGGTATGGGGCCCTTGACGCCAGCCAATGGCTTTAATAGCCAAGCCGATGTTCTTGTCAACACGCGCTTAGCAGCCGATACAGTGGGCGCGACTAAAATGGATCGCCCTGAATGGGGTGCAGTGGACCCGAAGACCAAAGACGTCTACTTTACACTGACAAATAACAGCCGCCGTACTGAAACGGATGCGGCGAATCCGCGAGCGGAAAACGATTGGGGACAAATTATTCGTTGGGCTGAAGCCGATGGTCAGGTGAGTGCTAAGTCGTTTGCTTGGGATTTGTTTGTCTTGGCCGGGCCTGAATCCGACTCTGATTTTGCGGGTGCTGGTTTGGATGGTGGCAGCATTTTCAATAGCCCGGATGGCTTGTGGTTTGATGCTGACTCACGTTTGTGGATTCAAACCGACATGAGCGAAAGCATTGTGAATACTGGAAAATGGGAGCAGTTCGGCAATAATATGATGTTAGCCGCCGATCCGGTGAATAAGGTCATCCGTCGTTTCTTGGCAGGTCCTATCGGACAAGAAATCACGGGTGTTGTAACGACACCAGATCAAAAAACCATGTTCGTAAATGTACAGCATCCAGGCGCAACAACGTCTCCAGAAGACTTTGCCAAGGGCTCGTTGGTCAGTCATTGGCCGCATGATGGTGCATTGTATCCACGCTCAGCGACCCTTGTGATTACTCGTGAGGACGATGGCATCATTGGTGCTTAAGTCTCTACATTAATAGCCTACAGGCTTTTTTAAAAAGCCCTGCTCTTAGTTATTTGGACTAATGCAGGGCTTTTTATTTTTAAAAGATAAATCTAACATTGGAATAAAGCTTATTCTCTGTATATTATCTAATTTAAGTTAACTACACGCTTGAAGGTTTTGTTTTGTCTTTAACTCCTCACCTGCTAGATCGGTTGGCATCGCTGACATCAATTCGTGATCTTGAGTTGCTTGAATTCAGCATGCTGAAAACGGTTCACGAGCTTTTCCGTCCCGAGCAAGTCATGATGCTCAAGTACGATTCGGATGGTGAGGTTCGCTTTACACTGCGTTATGGCCATAACGGTAATTACGATAGCCAAACACTGCGTAAAAAGTTGATTGACGAGCCTGAGGTTCTCAGTGCTTTGCATATCTCACGACGCTTAAAAACCACCTATCACTCTAAAAAAGCCAATGGCAATCATATTTCCATTTATCCAGTATTGGATCTACAACTCTTAAGTGTGGCGTTGGTGGTTGAGTCGCGGCGTGTGAGTTCTCAGAATGATTCGCGTGTGATTCATGCCTTATTGCAGATATATCGCAACTTTTGTCAATTAATTGAAGATTCGCAGCGTGACCAGTTGACGGGCTTGCTTAACCGCAAAACCTTCGATGATAGCATTCAGCGAGTCATTGGTATGTCGAGTGATCGATTTCCATCCTATGGGGACGATGATCGCCGTGCCAGTGTAGAGGGTGAGCCTGTTTATTCACTGGGTCTGATCGATATTGATAACTTTAAACAAATCAATGATACGCTTGGTCATATTTATGGTGATGAAGTGCTGTTGTTGATGTCGCAAATTATGCGACATACCTTTCGTGAGAGCGATTTGATTTTCCGTTTTGGTGGTGAAGAGTTTGTGGTCATTACCGAAACGGATTCAACAGAAACCGCTATGGTGGCATTTGAGCGTTTTAGGGTCGCGATTGACGAATATGCATTCCCGCAGGTAAACCGTGTGACGGTGAGTATCGGCGTCGTTGAAGTTAACTCTATGGATGTGGTGCATACCTTGCTTGATCGCGCAGATAAAGCCTTGTACTACGCGAAAAATCACGGGAAAAATCGAGTTTGCTCCTATAAAGCCTTGCTTGACCTTGGCGCTGTAAAAGAACCGATGTATTCCAGTGGTGATATAGAGCTTTTTTGACAAATTAGCTTTGGTAATCTAAAAGCCTTGTGTTGGTTTTGAATAATTTCTTGATGCGTCTCAACATGATCCTGCTTTTTGCATGATATAAATTTGTAGTATGAGCATCTATCTTTTTTCAATCGTAAATAAGTGTTTGAGGTTGTATATGGGTAAGTCAATACTGACGGTTGATGACTCAGCCTCCATTCGACAAATGGTGAGTTTTACACTGAAGGCTGCTGGATATTCAGTCACCGAAGCGTCGGATGGATTGCAAGGGTTAGATAAAGCAAAAACGGGTCATTATGATTTGATTTTGACTGACCAAAACATGCCCAATATGGATGGCTTAACGCTGATCCGTCAATTACGAACCCTGCCAGCTTACCGTACAGTGCCTATTTTAGTGTTGACTACAGAAGCCGGTGACACGATGAAAATGCAGGGCAAAGCGGCAGGTGCGACAGGCTGGTTGGTTAAACCCTTCGATCCGCAAAAATTGATTGATGTTGTTAAACGAGTGATCGGCTAACGATTTGTTTTCCTTGCAGGGTGATGTCTCACATGCAGTATTAGGGAGTCTAGGATGAGCATCGATCTGAGTCAGTTCCATCAAGTGTTTATTGATGAAGCCTATGAGCATCTCGACGCTATGGAGCAGTTGCTTTTAGCCATCGATATTGAACAACCCAATCTTGATGACTTAAATGCAATCTTTCGTGCCGCACACTCTATTAAAGGGGGCAGTGGTACGTTTGGTTTCTCAAACATTGCGGATCTAACCCATGCCTTGGAGAGTCTATTAGACAAGCTTCGTAAAGAAACCCTGTCTATTACGCATGAGATGGTCAGCGCCTTCTTATCCTGTGGTGATCTTCTAAAGCTGATGCTTGAAGCGCATCAAGAGGGTGTCGACCTAGACGAGCAACGTATTACAGATATGAAGAGACTGTTGCTCAGTTTAGGGGAGGAGTCTTCTGCCCCAGAATCTCCCGTTATTCATACCAACACTCAATCGCCAGTTATCACCTATCGGATACGCCTTCATCCTGATTCGGATATTTTCTCAGGGCCCGCCTCTTTCGAAGCGCTGGTGGCTGATTTATCACGTTTAGGCACATTGACCTTGATCGCGGAGCAAGGGGCTGGGTGTTATGAATGGACTTTAACTGGATCTGTTGTTTTGCAAGATCTGCAGGATACCTTTGCGTATATCTGTCAAGATAATGAAGTCACCATCACCGAGGAGGTCGCCTCTGCAGTGGAGGAGGATGAAGGGTTTGGTTTCTTTACGGATCTTCCTGAGCCATCGGTCGCGCCGGATTCTGATTTTGGTTTTTTTGTTGATGAAAGCGAATTGCCAGCATCGCAAGCTTTGGACGATTCCGGTTTTGGATTTTTTGTCGAGGAGGCAGATCTGCCAGCTGTTAAATTGGCCCAGCAAGAAGCCGAACAGGGGTTTGGGTTCTTTGTGTCTGAATCTGATCTGCCGCATCCTGTGACGCCCTCGAATGAAACACGCACAAAAGAGTCGACGACTCCAGCTCAAACTCCCGTTTCGGCCCCTAAAAAAATGACAAAAGCGGATGCGAACAAAGCGCATGCCGAGACCTCCATTCGAGTGGGGGTGGAAAAGGTGGATCAGCTCATTAATCTGGTGGGCGAACTGGTAATTACGCGCTCAATGTTGGCTCAATCGGTGAGTGAACTCGACCCCGTGCACTTCGAAACGATTCATAAGGGCTTGGTCAATTTAGAGCGTAATTCGCGTGATCTTCAAGAAGCGGTGATGTCGATTCGCATGCTGCCGATCAACTTTGTGTTTGGACGCTTTCCTCGCGTGGTGCGAGATTTGACACAAAAAATGAGCAAAAAAGTGCGCTTAAAACTCGTCGGTGAAGAGACCGAGTTGGATAAGGGCCTAATTGAAAAATTAGCGGACCCCTTAACGCACCTCTTGCGCAACAGCATTGATCATGGCATCGAAATCCCCGAAGTTCGTAGAGCCGCAGGTAAGCCAGAAGAAGGGACTATTACGCTAAGTGCGAGTCATCAGGGTGGCAGTATACTGGTGCAAATTACCGACGATGGTGCAGGCTTAGACCGCGAAAAACTCATCGCTAAAGCCCGTGAGAAGGGACTGCCTTTGTCCGACAATCCTACCGATAAAGAGGTTTGGCAGTTAATTTTTGCCCCTGGTTTCTCTACGGCAAAAGAAGTGACGGATGTATCGGGTCGTGGTGTGGGTATGGATGTTGTCCAACGAAACATTGCTGAAATGAAAGGGCAGGTTGAGATTGAATCCGCCCAAGGGGTGGGAACCACCATAGGGTTACGTTTACCACTGACCCTGGCCATTCTCGATGGGATGATCTTACGTGTAGGTGATGAAGTTTTTGTCTTGCCCCTGACTCGCATACTAGAGTCCTTTCAACCGGATTCATCACAAATGAAATCGGTTGCCGGGCAAGGACGCGTTGTACAGATGCGCGGTGAATACCTCCCGCTGGTTGAGTTGCATAAACTGTTGGGTATTCAGCCACAATACACACGTCCTGAAGAGGGCATATTGGTTCTGGTAGAAACCACGCAAGACAAGGTCGCTCTGTTTGTCGATGAATTGATCGCTCAACAGCAAGTTGTAATTAAAAGTTTAGAAACCCATTTTCGCAAGGTCGATGGGTTATCAGGAGCAACAATTATGGGGGATGGACGTGTGGCGTTGATTCTGGATATTGATCGGCTCGCACGTATGCACAGCACCACCCCAGTAACAATGAATTGAGGCCTATCCATATGATAGATGCAGCACTTGCACAACATAATCAAGCTAAACGAGAGTTTTTGACCTTTACGCTTGGCGAAGAAGAGTACGCCATTGATATTCTGACAGTGCAGGAAATTCGTGGCTACAATGCCGTGACACGTATCGCCAATACACCCGATTACATTAAAGGTGTGATTAATATGCGTGGCGTGATTGTCCCTGTTGTCGACATGCGCCTGAAATTTCACCTAGGCAATGCCACCTATGATGAATTTACCGTCATGATTATTCTTAACCTTGGCCAACGAGTGGTGGGGATGGTGGTGGATGCTGTGTCTGACGTGGTGGCGTTAAGTGCCGACGATATTCGACCCGCACCGGATTTTGGTGCCACCTTTGATACACAGTACTTGCTGGGCCTAGCATCTGTTGCAGAGCGTATGGCGATTGTTGTTGATATTGAAAAGCTGATGTCGAGTCAGGACATGGGTCTTGTTGATCAATTGAGTTCTGAGGCCGTCTAATCAGGCGTGAGGGAGAGCGATACATGAAAGCGTTTAACAACCTGAAAACGAGCCTGAAAATAGGCTTGATGACCTTAGTTATGTTGATTGCCCTAGGCTTTGCCAGTTATGAAGCCTATCAGGGATTTACCGGGTGGTCTAAATATGCGCAATTGATGCGAGACAACCGTATTCCATCCATGGTGTCATTGATGACCATGAACGCCGAGCGTATGACCATACGTGCACAAACCATTGAAGTGCTAACACAAACAGATGGATGGCGTGAGAAGTCGTTGTTACAGAGCATTGCAAATCAACGCCAAGCCTCTTGGTCTGTTATTGACCAGCACTGGGAGCGTCTTGCCAGCATTCCACGTGTCACGGAACGCGGGCAAGCCATTTATGACCAATTGGCTGCAGAGTACCAAAGCTGGCGAGAAATTTACGTTGAACTGGATGCGTTGATCGCAAGCATGATTGAAACGAACGAGGAGTTTCGTTTTCAACGCTTGATGGCCGATTACCGTCGAACTGTGTCAACCATGGTACCTAAATCGGATGCGATGGGACAAAGCTTTGAGCTTTTGGTGACGAACAATACCACTCGTGCCACAGCTGATGCTGAGCATGCTGTCGAAACAGCTGAGCATGAGTTACAGTCACTAGCTATTAGTAGTGCTGTTGCCTTGGCTGTGATATTGCTTCTCGCACTTTTAATACTGGCCAGCATTGTAAAACCACTACGTGCCTTGGTTGCGCACTTTCGTGCGATTGGCGAGGGCAACTTAAGTCAGGTAATTGAAGAGACTCGTCAGGACGAAGTTGGTTCAGCTTTGCAAGCACTGGCGGTGATGCAACGAAAATTGAATGCTGATATTCAAGAAACCCGCCGCGTCAGTAACATCAACCTGCGTATTAAAAATGCCCTTGATAGTGTATCGGCCAATGTGATGGTCGCGGATGCTGATTTTAATATTATCTATATGAATCCTGCAGTTCTGGACATGTTCAAAACCGCTGAAAAACAGATTCGTATCGATTTGCCAAATTTTGATTCCAATAATTTGTTGGGCAATAGCATTGACCTTTTCCATAAGAATCCTGCTCACCAACGCCACTTACTGACTGCGCTTCAAACGAAACATGATGCCACTGTCCGCATCGGTGGTCGTACATTCGACCTAACAGCAAATCCAATCGTGAATCAAGAAGGCGAGCGTTTGGGCTCAGTGGTTGAGTGGAAAGATAGAACCCTCGAAGTGGCGGTGGAAGAAAAAATATCGCGCTTAGTTGAAAAAGCGGTTGAGGGGGATTTTAGTACACGAATCGATACAGCTGATTTATCTGGATTCTTTAGCCGACTGGGTGACGGTGTCAACCGGCTGATGTCGGTCACTGATCGAGGTTTGCGAGAAGTCATGAGGGTGCTAGAACATCTGTCGAAAGGTGAGCTAACTGAACGTGTGACAGGTGACTATCAAGGGAGCTTTGGTGATTTACAATCGAGCACCAATGCAACCGTTGAGCAATTGACCAACCTGGTGATTGAGATTAAACAGTCGGTCGAGGCCATTAATACAGCTGCCCAAGAAATATCTGCTGGCAATACAGATTTATCGCAACGTACAGAAGAACAAGCATCCAGCTTAGAAGAAACAGCATCAAGTTTAGAGGAGCTGACGTCAACCGTTCGCCAGAATGCGGATAATGCGCGCCAAGCCAATCAATTGGCACAAAGTGCATCCCAAGTCGCAGAGAGCGGTGGTGAAAAAGCTCGCCGCGTGGTGAAAACCATGGAGGCCATTAGTGAAAGTTCCAATAAGATAGCTGATATCACGACCTTAATTGACGGCATTGCTTTTCAAACGAATATTCTTGCACTGAATGCAGCGGTTGAAGCCGCGCGAGCCGGTGAGCAAGGTCGAGGCTTTGCCGTTGTCGCCGGTGAGGTACGCTCTCTAGCCCAACGCTCGGCAGCAGCGGCAAAAGAAATTAAAGAATTGATTAATCGCTCAGTTGATATCGTGCACGAAGGCAGTGATTTAGTCAGCGAAACAGGCAAAACGATTGAAGAAATAGTGGTGTCGGTTAAACGCGTGACCGATTTGATGGGCGAAATATCAGCAGCATCGGAAGAGCAAAGCCAAGGGATTGAGCAGGTTAATCAAGCGGTTACTCAAATGGATGATGTAACACAGCAAAATGCGGCACTGGTAGAGCAAGCCGCTGCATCAGCCGAGTCATTAGAAGAGCAAGCATCGGCTCTCGCCATGTCTGTCTCCACTTTCAAACTCAATGAAGAACTGGTTGCACCAGGTTCAGTTAATCGCCAGAGTACGCAGCCTGCGTTAAGTGCTCGACAACCTTCAATGCCTAAACGAGTAAAACAGCCGACTAAACAGCCGACTTACCCACCCATTAAACGTCAGGCAGAGGATGAGTGGGAAGAGTTTTAAACGAGGTCTAAGCCCGTCAGCCGATCAAAAGGTTGGCTGACGGAATATGCTGGCAGAGTGAGGTTGAAATTGATTGATCGAGAGTTTGTGTTCAATCCAGAGGATTTTGAGCGGATTCGTCTACTCATTCGTTCGCGTGTCGGTATCGCCTTATCCGATAAAAAACGAGACCTTGTCTACAGCCGAATAGCTCGCCGTTTAAGAAGTCTAGGCCTTCGTACCTTTTCTGATTATTTGGACTATTTGGCTCAAGAACAAGATGAAATGCAGGACTTTATTAATGCGCTTACAACCAATCTAACCTCTTTTTTTCGAGAAGCGCATCATTTCGATTTCTTGGCAGATCAGATGCGGCAAGTTAACGCTCTAGGGCAAATGCGTCGTTTCACCATTTGGTCCAGTGCTTGCTCAACGGGTGAAGAGGCCTACTCGATTGCCATGACGGCGATCGAGACCTTTGGTAGTTGGACTCCACCCGTCAAAATTCTAGCAACAGATGTCGATACCCATGTATTGGCACAAGCGCGACAGGGCGTCTATGGTCTAGAGCGTATTGAAAAAATGGATGTGCAGCGTTTGAAAGCCTTTTTCTTGAAGGGCAAAGGCGATCGCCAAGGATCCGTCAAAATTCGGCCTGAGGTTCAAGCTTTGGTCAGCTTTCAGCAGCTGAATTTGTTGGCCCCTAGTTGGCACTTGCGGGGGCCTTTTGATGCTATCTTTTGCCGTAATGTCATGATTTACTTTGATAAGCCCACTCAATATAGTGTCTTAGAAAAATTCCATCCGTTGCTAAATGAGTCGGGACTGTTGTATGCCGGGCATTCAGAAAGCTTTCAACATGCGGCGAACTTATTTAAGTCTAAGGGTAAAACGATTTATCAACCTGTCCGATTAGCGTCGAATAATAAGGTAAGGCGATGACCGCGCAAGATGACAACGCCAAGTCTGGCATCAGCCCAGAGGTTTATTACGACCCTTATTTTGAACAGCAAGCCGTGAAGGTTCTGCCAGGGGAGTTTTTTGTCACTGGCAAGGACATGATAATTGTTTCTGTTGTTGGGTCTTGTGTTTGTGTATGTATTCGGGATCGTCTTAAAGAAACGGGTGGCATGTGTCATTTTATTGTGCCTGACCGCTTTTTAGACACAGCAGAATCTTCAGTCGATGCCATACATTGCGCAGGTCATGCGATGGAGATGCTGACAAATCAGTTGATTAAAATGGGCAGTCAACGAAGAGATTTGGTTGCAAAGGTGTTTGGAGCATCGAGTTGGATGAAAACAGCAGACACTAAGCCGCTATGTGAAATGAATGCCAAATTCGTGATGCACTATTTACAGCAGGAACAAATTGAAGTCGCAAGCCAAGATCTTTTGCAGCCCTATCCCAGTAAACTCTATTTTTTTCCCCGAACGGGTAAGGTGTTAGTGAAGCGGCTTCACAAGCTAAACAACACAACCCTTTTGGACCGAGAGTCAGATTACCTTGATCGTTTAGTGGATATGGATTTATCAGGCCCGATGGAGCTATTTAGCTAATGGCGATATTAGAAACTAAAATAAAAGTATTGGTCGTTGATGATTCTGCACTGATTCGACAATTGCTAACAGAAATTATTAACAGCTATGCGGATCTGACGGTTGTGGCAACCGCCCCAGATCCGTTAGTGGCGAGAGAGTTGATTAAGCTACACAATCCGGATGTCCTCACGTTGGATGTTGAAATGCCAAAGATGGATGGTTTGGATTTTCTGGAGCGCTTAATGCGACTGCGACCCATGCCCGTCTTGATGGTGTCATCCTTAACTGAGCAAGGGTCCGATGTAACTTTAAGGGCCTTAGAATTAGGTGCAGTTGATTTTATCGCTAAACCAAAATTAGATATTGTCTCAGGCTTAAAAAGCTATGCAGATCTTATTGCTGACAAGCTACGCATGTGTGCAAAAGCCAATATCCGAGGCTTTGCTCAAACAGCGAGCTTACCGCTACAACGCTTATCCTTACCCCTAAACTCCACTGAAAAAATCATTTTTGTTGGCGCGTCTACCGGTGGTACCGAGGCAATTAAGGCACTGCTAACGCCTCTGCCCCCAGATATGCCTGCTATTATGATTACACAACACATGCCAGAACATTTCACGCGTACCTTTGCTGAACGTTTAAATACACTGTGTCAGTTGCGTGTTATGGAGGCTGAACACCGTCAGAGAGTGCTGCCGGGTCATGTATACATCGCACCGGGTAATGCACATTTAGAAGTCGTCAGAAGTGGTGCCAATTATTTAACATCACTCAGTGACGCTCCTTTAGTCAATCGTCATCGGCCTTCGGTCGATGTGCTCTTCTCATCTGCGGCTAAAGTAGTTGGTGGCAATGCCATTGGCGTCATACTGACAGGCATGGGAAAAGATGGTGCCATCGGCATGAAAGCGATGAAAGACAGCGGAGCGGTGACGTTTGCGCAAGATGAAAAAAGCTGTGTGGTCTTTGGTATGCCGAAAGAAGCCATCGCCGCAGGCGCGGTAAATCAGGTATTACCGTTAAATGCGCTTCCAGAAAAGCTCATTGAGTCTGTTGGCCAACGTATTAATCGAGTTTAAAAGGAAGATGTTATGAGTGTACGGTTTTTTATAGTATGGCTAACCGCATTGGGTATGGGGGCATTCGTGTCGATGTGGGTCTACCCCGTGCTTGGCGTGCTAATAGCGCTTGTGGTTGTCTCGCTCAATGTTTTTTTTCCTCAGAAGCAAGTCAACCTTGCAGTCGTTAACCCTGCTAGTCTCGATGATGACCAGGAGGTAGTCGATAGCCTTCAGGAAATGGGTGAATGCATTGAGCAAGTGGTAACGGAGAGTGTAAACGATCTTGATGCGCTGCATAAAATGGAAAAAGATGCACTGGATACACTGGCCCAATCATTTGTGAGTTTGAAAGGGCAGATCGAAAAGCAGCAGTCATTGGTATCTGGGTTGTTGATTAGTGGCAGTGGCTCGTCAAAACACTCTGGGCAATCACACATGAGTGATTTTGCTAAAAGTACTCTCGATACGATGAACCATTTCGTCGAAATTACTGTAAAAATGAGTGAAGATTCGATGGAAATGCTTAACCGTGTTTCAGCGCTTTCCGATGGGATGCCTGCTCTGTTGCAGACGCTTAATGACATTGACACCATTGCCAAACAAACCAATTTGTTAGCATTGAATGCGGCCATTGAGGCGGCACGTGCGGGTGATAGTGGTCGAGGCTTTTCGGTCGTCGCAGATGAGGTTCGAGCATTATCAAATCGGTCGGCGACCTTTAGTAAGAGTATTCAAGATCATTTGAATCAGATGAATGCCGATATCATCACTCTTGTTGAGGATGTTCGCAAAATAGCGTCTAAGGATATGACATTCATTATGGAGTCGAAACAAGAGGTGCAGCAGGCTATTGATCGATTGTTGGATAAGGCCCATGAGGATGAGAGGGTTACGCAAGATATGGATGTGATCGCTCAAGACCTAATGGCTGCAGTCTTTAATGCTATGCGTGCTATGCAGTTTCAAGACATGAGTAGCCAGACTATCCAGCATACGATCGAAGAGCAGAGGCATTTGCTCTTTTTGACAGCGGCACTTAAGAATGACAAAAAGAATCTTGATGATACTGCATTGGATAAGAGCCTTCGCGCCTTCAAAGATGAACGACGTCGACGTAAGTCGAACCCCGTCTCTGCAAGCTCAATGAAAAGTGGCGACATTGATTTGTTTTAAAAGCAAACCTGTCCTCTAAAAGGTATTTAAATGGCTTTAACGGGTTTTGAGCATTGTGCAACTAATGAGTATTTTGATCGTCAGTTTGGATTGTCTGCGGTTAAAGTGTTACCTGGTGAATATTATGTTACCAATGGCTCAACGTTAATCGTGACGGTACTTGGCTCCTGTGTATCAGTCTGTTTGCGTGATAAAGACTTGGGAATAGGAGGCCTCAATCATTTTTTGCTCCCACAAGACAATACGGCCTATGACAATAGGCTGATTGCTCCCTCAGGACGCTACGGTGTGTATGCGATGGAGCTATTGATCAATCACTTACTAAAGCTCGGTGCTCGTAAGAATCGTTTAGAAGCCAAGGTATTTGGCGGTGGACGTGTGCTCAAGCATATGACGCTTATGAATGTTGGTGATCGAAATGTTCGATTTGTTCTGGAGCATTTAGCCAGTGAGTCCATTCCCGTGGTTGCTCAGGATGTGTTGGATACCTACCCCAGGAAGGTGTATTTTTTTCCAAAAACAGGGAAAGTTATGCTAAAGAAAATTCGTTCCTTGCATAACACAACGATTCTGGAACGAGAAAAAGCCTACCTGCAGGCCATTGCAACTCAACCCATCTCTGGTGCTGTTGATCTGTTTTAATCAATCAACCAATTGAACAGGCGGGTGAGTTAAATACAAACCACTTTGTTCCTGCCAGTGTTTTTGGCTTGATAGAGTGCTTGATCGACTCTCTCTAACATCCGCTCCGGTACATCAAACGCCTGTTGTATAGTGATACCAAAGGATGCCGTGATTGAGCTGATAATACTATTTGAGGCTTTGTGTTTAACACGTATGGCCTGAATTTTGTGACGAATGCGTTCAGCCAGTGCAAGTGCATTTTCTTGGCTATGCTCGTAGACCAGAATAACGAATTCCTCACCTCCAAACCTCACACCATCTGCACTTTCTTGGCATTCCTCTTTGATGATTTGGCCTAAACATTGTAGAACCTTATCACCTAGCATATGCCCATAGGTGTCATTGAGCTTTTTGAAATGGTCAATATCCAACATGATCAATGCTAAAAGTGGCTTGGGAGTCGAATTGCAAACACGTATCAGCGTTTCATCAAAAAAGCGACGGTTATAAAGATGTGTTAATGCATCGGTATAAGCATCATGACGCGTTGCATTTAACTCTTCTTGCAAGCGTTTAATTTCTTTTTGAGCATCGCTAATACGCTGTTGAAAATGACTGGTAGCCTCCGATACTTTTACAGTATGGTTGTAGAGTGATTGGGCAATGGTTTCGAGAACGGGGGCTTCATCGGCTTCATGTAAGGCTTGTAAGCTTTCTTGCAAAAGCTGTGTGAAATCATTGGTGGATTCGACGGCCAGTTCTGCCGAATGATTGAGCCCTGTTGCAACTGAAATCAGTGCGGCTTGTAGCTTCTCTGTTTCCCCTAACTCTTGGCTGATCAAGTGGCTGCGAAACAGTTTTGTTTCAAGCCCCGCTGGGCAGGTACCGTATTTCTTGATCGTTTGATCTAAATCTTGGTTGAGTCGGGGAAGTTTATGTGTAACATAGGTATACCAAAGTGCATAGTTGAGTGGATGCGGCGGTATTTTGTATTTAACCATTAGGGGGACGGCCTGCCTTAGATATTCGGCGGCTTGTTGTGAATTGTCAGAATACTGCATAGCCCTTCTCAACATCGAGGTTTAAATACATTAATAATCAGATAATAGCATTAATCGACGAGCACGCTACAATAAGTTTTTAGGGATGTTAAATTGCTTCAATCAAAGTTTGGAAGAGACCAGTGAGCGAGTTGTTGATAGAAGCATCGTTTTGCTTTGATCCTAGAGAGCTGGAAACACCCATTTGGGTTTTTGATCAGCAGAGAGCACACATCGTTTGGGCGAACACTGCAGCTCTTAATCTTTGGAATGAAAAAAGTCTAGGCGCGTTACGGCGGTTCACCTACAAGGACCACTCGCGCGCTTTGCTGTCTACGTATGGCGAAAAGCACCCGCGTTATGAGTCCTGGGTGTTCTATGCTAACAATGAACCTGTTAATGTGAATTGTCATTGCAAGCACATCACGTTAAAAAATGGCCAATTGGCTGAGTTGGTTGAAGTCTACGCATTAAATGAAGTGCCTAGCGATCAAATGCTAACGGTTTTCGATGATCAAGGCGTTGTACTGTCTCGGAACAAGCAAGCTGAGCGTGCGCATGCGGGAAAAAATCGTCTCTCAGACTACTTTCTGAGCAGTGCGCAGGGTGAGAGCTTATACACCCAGTTAAAGGCGTCAGGAGCGGATATCAAAGCGCTAGATCTTCAGGTATCTAATCAAGTATGGCATCAAGTTGGGTTTAAACTCTCTTTCGATACGAAAACGCGACAAACCGTTTTTTTGATGCATGAAAGGGACATTACTCGCCAAAAAAGCCATCAAATACAGTTAGAGCATGCTGTCTATTATGATGCAATAACGGGCTTACCCAATCGCTATCTTCTAACGGGGCAACTGGAACTTGCCTTGCAGTCTCGCCAAAAAGATAAGCTTTTGGCGATTGTGTATCTTGATTTAGATCGCTTTAAAACGATTAACGATGAATATGGGATAGACGATGGCAATCAGTTGCTGATTGAAACCTCGCTACGTCTGAAAAAGTCCTTAAGAACCGGCGATATTTTAGCGCGTTTAGGTGGAGATGAGTTTGTTATTGTTTTAACGAATGTCGGCAGTATGGAAGAATGTCGCATGGTGTTAGAGCGTTTGTTGTCTGCTATCCGTAAACCGATTAACCTGTCCGGACATGAGCTCAATATCACCGCAAGCTTGGGTGTCACCGTTTACCCAGATGATTCAGCCGATGCGGATCGTTTAATACGTCATGCGGATCAGGCGATGTACCGGGCTAAAGCGATGGGCAAGGATTGCTATTATATTTTTGATACGCTAGAAAGCCAGCAGAATGATTCGCAAATGGAGTATTTGGCGCGCATCGAGCAGGCCATTGATCAGGACGAAATGGAGCTGTACTACCAGCCTAAAATTAATATGCGCACCGGAAAAGTCTTAGGTGCAGAAGCCCTCATCCGCTGGAACCATCCTGAACATGGCGTGTTGGCTCCTGGCGCCTTCTTGCCAGTGATTGAAAACACCCCTGTGATCCTGAAATTGGATCATTGGGTGCTAGAAGCTGCATTCAAACAACTGTCTTTTTGGAAATCAAAAAACGTTGCGCTGACGTTGAGTGTTAATATTGCAGCGCTTGACTTGCAGCAGGATGATTTCTTCGAGCGTTTTCAAACTTTGTTGACTCATTATTCCGATGTTGATGTTCGTCTATTGGAATTAGAGGTTCTCGAAACAGCGGCGTTGGAGGACATAGAAAAGGTTTCTCAGGTGATGGAAAAGATTACCCGATTGGGTGTTCAATTTTCGTTAGATGACTTCGGAACAGGCTATTCATCCTTAAGTTACTTACGTCGCTTACCTGCAGCAGCACTTAAAATTGACCAAAGCTTTGTCCGCGATATGTTATGGGATGTGGGCGATACAACACTGGTGCAAGGTGTGATCAGTTTAGCCACAGCCTTCCAGCGCAGTGTGATTGCCGAGGGGGTTGAGTCGGAGGAGCATGGTGAACTACTGCTCCGTTTGGGCTGTGACATAGGGCAGGGCTATGGAATTTCACGTCCAATACCCGCGTCAGTCTTTGAAGAATGGCGGTGCTCTTGGAGTTCATTCCCGAGTTGGAATGCCTGTCAAAATTTTCCAGTTAACCGTGATAACTTAGCATTAATCTATGCCGAAGTGGAGTTCAGAGGTTGGCTACGTGAGGTGCACAAATATGTCAGGGGCACGGTGTCGGAGCCACCTGCATTTTATTTTGCAGAGCATCCCGATCACTGGGTAAGGAAAGGTCATTTGCAGCAGGTGTGTCAACAACCTGAGTTTATGAATATAGAACCTTTGTACGCTCGCATTGAGCAGGTCAGTCACGAACTTTTCTATGGTGCTGTCTCAACAGAGGAAGAAGCGCGTACTCGTGTGCTTCAGCACCTTGAGTTACTGAGCCAAGAGTTAATTGATCAATTACGTACGCTGTACGTGATTACGAATTGCCAGTGGTAACCTGTGTGTTTAGCGCGGAGGCAAGCGTATTCAAGCTGCTGAGATCAAAGTGTTTACATGCAGGGTAGTCGGAGCTGATGCCCAGAACATAGCCTTCGGGATGAATGACCGTGACTCCCGCGCCTTGCCCATTAAGAGACTCAGCGGCTCTTGAGTGACAATTCATCGTGGTGTCGCATTCAAAATGCAGTGCGTTGCTACGCAGGCTGATGCGTTGTCCATGGTGCAGGTTTCGATGCCCATGCACAAGTGCGGTGATGCCTGCCTGATCCAGCGCCTGAGCCCCAGACGGGGTGAGCGCTGGGTCTAACGAACGGTATTTTGTTCGTATCATATTGCCCAATGCACCAAAGTATAGGTGTAAAGGATCCCCATCCAGTGCCGTCTGATAGACTTGATTCAGTTGTTTGCACGAGTGCTGCGCTAAAAAATTGGCCATCTCATCATCACAGCCTGCATGTAAAAATAAAAAACTACCCACTTGGTAGGCTAATTGTTGCTGTTTGAAAAACCAAAAGAACTCACCCTCTGGCAATAAAAATGCGTCCTTCCAGAGATGAATGGCCGTATAAATATCGCGAAAGCTCAATTGAGCGTCTTTGGCATAGCGCTTGAACGCATCCGCTCGATACGAAAGTCGCTCCAGTTCCCGAGCAATTTGTTGTTCGGTCATAAAGTGTCCAGTCGCTTTTTTGAACAGCTCGGAAGTTGTTGCGTTCGGCAGCAAGCGTTCTAGACAGCTGGCTTCATCGGGTATGGACTGCCACAAGTCTGCAGATGGTCTGTATTCGTTGAGTAATTCCTGAAAAAAGGGAATGACTTTACGCCCTAAACGGATTAGCAAGTAACGGCTTGCGGGGTGTGAGTCTAGCAGACTGCGCATTGCGAGCAGCATACGCAGGTCATGATTGCCAGCTAAAAGCGTCAGTTTTAGGTTTTGATCGAGTAGGCTTTTAAGCAGGCGAAGCACGCCTAAATTGGACGGCCCTTTGTCAAAGCAGTCACCACCTATGACAATTTCAAACGAATCTGATGGCAGGGTTAGTCGTGGGTCGCTGCCTGCATTGTCTGGGTGAGTCATCAGGCCGCTTGTGATTAAAGAGGCGGTAAAGGCGGTGGGGTCAGCATGTAAATCGGTAAAAAAGAAGACGGGATTTTTTGGCCAGCTCCAGCGCGCAGGATCTGATAATTGTTGCAGACGACTTTGTGTTGCAGACGCATTAATGATTTGCCAGTGAAGACCCTGTGCTTTTGGATCTAACCAAGGTTCGATATGCGTTGGTAGGTTCCAATCAAGATTATGGCGTGCGTACCGGATCTGATCTGCAGATGAAAGCCACGGTAGCATATCACACTCTCAATTCTTGAATTGCGTACTCGGCATAGATCGCAGCAACATCTATTCCACATCCCATTTTAGCCCCCTTGAAACCACCCAATGTTGACACCTCAAATACGACAGGGCCCTCAGGCGTCATGGCAATATCAACGGTTGCAAAGTCTAGATTAAATGCAGATTGAGCGCGTTCAGCAATACTTAGTGTCTGGGAGTCCGGCGTATAAGGTGCATAATGTCCACCGCTGTGAATGGTCGTATTCCAAGTGTGTTTGGCGGCAATCCGAGCATAGGAACCGATGAACTGACCTTTAAGAAAAATCAGGGCCATGTCTTGCCCACCTAACTCGACTTTTTTCTGCACATACAAAATCGGGTGGCGGGCCTTGTAGCGGTTCAGCTCAAGGAGGAGCTCCTCTTTCGACTGTTGCGCAGATAGAATTTGCATGCCTCTCGCTTTCGTCGAAAATAAAGGCTTGATGACTGCGCTTCCCCACTCGAGTGTTTTCGACAGCGCACTATCAACAGACTCTGTAATTAAGGTTTGAGGCATGGGGATTTGATGGTTACGCAGGGTTACCGAGCAGGTTAATCTATCTAATAGACGAATTAAGCTGTTTGCACTACTAAATACCCGAACACCACAGGCTTCGGCAACCCGCAGCAGTTCCAAGCGCTCAATGCTAACATGGCCAAAATCAGAGCCTATCTTCTTAATGATAATGCCATCTAATTTACATAAGTTATGGCCAGAGTAGGTGACGCAGCCTTGGATCAGGTCAAGTTCTAGCTTTGCCAGCTCAATCACTAACCTAAAACCTGTTCGTTTTTCAACTTCATCTGCTAGGACTTCGGTCGACCATTTACCAGGGATGCCGACTACTCCGATTTTAAGACTACCCATGGAGCACATCCTTGAAAGGTAAACGGTACTGATTGAGTGGTGCACTATCGTGTTGAACGATATGGTTTAGCAGGATAATGCCTTTATCAAACAAGTAGTTTGCGTGGGCCTCATCAAGAATAAAACGAGTTGACGTGATTAGACTACGAGCAAGGCCTAGCGCCATTCGAATTTCAAACGTCGGATCTTTTTGCTCCTGAGCAAACTGCTGTGCAATTGTAAACATAGCCGACGCGGTCTCATTCACACGAGATTTTGAAGCCTCATCAAATAAGGGCAAACGTAAGGCGGAGACAATAAAAACGGTGACATCTTGAACATAATCCATGTGTCTCGATCGATGCAGGTCGATAAATCGAATTTGTTTATTTTCATCTTCGTACAAAATATTATCCAGATTAAAATCTCCATGAATATAGACGGAGAAGGGGCAAGACACTTGGTTGTCTATCTGTTCCGCTTTTGAGAGGAGAGTTTTAAGGCTAAAAGGCGTCTGCGCCTTGATCTGCTCGTTAAATCTTGGATGGATGTTCAAAATGGCAGGTAAGCGTTTTTTTAATTGCTGAACAAACAGAGGAAAGGCTTTGTCCTTTCGACGTGTGGATACCCAGATGCGTGGTAACATCTGATGCATTTTTTGCAATCCGCGCTTAAGCTCTTCTGCACTGTCCTGCAGGAGCATTTGCTCTAAGGTTTTGCCGGGTAAGTGCTCAATGATCAGTGCACCTGAGCTGCCTTGATGGTGGTGAGACAAAATTTGGGGGGCAATGCCCGGAAAAATCGTATTCCAGCGCTGTAATCCCTTGCGTTCTTCTTGAACTTTGCGTAACTCACCTTCTTTGAGTACACCAATAAAATGATCATCTTCTTCGTTGGTGATGGCCGAAATGGCGCTGCCAGAACGTGTTTCTGCGATGGTTTCAAGAGATAAACTGTCCCAGGCTTGATGCCCAAGCGTGGAAACCATGGCTTGTAAGGATAGAAATTGCTTCATGTTCATGGGTTGCCCCAAGAGCACAGCGATCAGAGACTCGCTAATATTCACTAAGGATTCACCCATATCTAAAAGATAACGAGCGAGAAATAAACTGCTAATTAAAGACTCAGTCTGTTTCTTTCTTTTTAACGCCTTAAGATGGGCATCCAGTGTCTTTTTGTAGAAGCGAGAGAGCTTCTGTCGGACTTGTCCGATACGTAAGGCATCTTGAGTATCATTGGAGCCTAAAATACCTTCGACTTGCTTAAGGGCAGCCTCAATCCGCTCCAGTTGTTTAGGGTATTTGTGTTTAGTTAGCATTTTATTGGTATTGAGCTGTTGTAGCTCGCGGGCTGCATCTCGACAGAGGCTGGCGATGCGCTCTAATTCATCGGCGATGTCGCCTGCTGCCTTCAAGGATTGTGCATCCAGTGACTGCTTTTCTTGGAAGGCCTTCAGGCAGCGTGCATGAACACGCTGCTTTAAGTTGTAACTATGCCCGCTGCGTTCTGTAATCGACCTAACCAGAGCCGTCGATGGGTTGTCGACGAGGCTCATCAGGTTTTGCAATTGAGTACGAACCTCGGCCAGTAAAAAAACAAGCTGAGTTTTTACTTCGCTCGGCAGCGCCAGATTCATAACTTTATCTCAAGATTGAACATAGCGTTAATCATAACGATAGAGGCAACAGATCGCTAGCCATGGCAAAGAAGTGTTGATTATTTATAGTGCAATCGCCAGACGTGTTCCTTGATCGATTGCACGCTTTGCATCCAGCTCATTGGCTTTATCTGCACCTCCAATTAAATGGATGGGTTTGGCTAGTTGTTCAGCCAAAGAACGATTGGGGTCTTGGCCAGCACAAATGACAATGTGATCGACCTCAAGACATGTGGGCTCGCCTTTGACGGTAAGATGCAGTCCCTGATCATCAATGCGTTGATATTCACAGGCATTAAGCATTTTGACGCCTCGCTTACTGAGACCTGCTCTGTGTGCCCATCCCGTTGTTTTGCCCAGTTGGGCACCGACCTTAGAGGCTTTTCGCTGCAGTAAAAAGACATCACGAGCGGCTGGATGAAAAACGGGTGTCACCTTTTCCACAGAGCCTCTTGCTTCCATGGACATGTCGACGCCCCATTCTTTCATGTATTGGGGGATATTAAGGCTGCTGGACTCGCCCTGGTGTATGAGGTACTCCGCTAGATCAAAGCCTATGCCGCCTGCACCAATAATGGCGACCCTTTGGCCAACCTTCGCACCTTGCATGACATCGAGATAGCTGAGGACGTTTGGATGATCAATGCCTTCAATATCAGGTGTACGCGGCTGTATCCCTGTTGCTAGAATGACCTCATCAAAGTCAGATTCGTTGAGCATGCTTGCACTAACGGGGGTGTTGAGTCGAAGCTCTACAGAGGTGAGCTCAATTTGGCGTTTAAAGTAACGCAGTGTTTCATAAAACTCTTCTTTGCCGGGTATACGTTTTGCGATATTGAATTGGCCACCTATCTCGGGAGCTGCATCAAATAGCGTTACAGAGTGACCACGTTTGGCCGCAGTGATAGAAAACGCTAAGCCTGCAGGTCCTGCACCAATCACCGCTAACTTTTTAGGTGTGAGCGTAGGTGTAATAATGATTTCAGTCTCATGGCAGGCTCTGGGATTGACTAAGCAGCTTGTCAGTTTGCCTGCAAAGATATGATCGAGACAGGCCTGGTTGCAACCTATGCACGTATTGATCTCATCGGCTCTGCCTTCAGCGGCTTTGTTGATAAACTCAGGGTCTGCAAGAAAGGGGCGGGCCATGGAGACCATATCAGCATCACCTCTTGCCAGGACTGCTTCGGCCACATCGGGCATATTAATTCGATTAGAAGTAATGACCGGAATAGATAAAGATTTGCGAATCTGTGCAGTTGCCCAAGTAAAGGCGGCACGCGGAACCTTTGTTGCAATGGTTGGAATGCGTGCTTCGTGCCACCCAATGCCTGTGTTAATCAACGTTGCACCTGCTTTTTCTACAGCTTGTCCTAGCTCAACGATTTCATCGTGACTGCTACCGCCTTCAACGAGATCCAACATGGATAGACGATAGATGATAATAAATTGATTGCCCACGGCTTGACGAACACGCCGAACAATTTCGATCGGGAAACGAATGCGCTGGTGATAGCTGCCACCCCAGTCATCGTCACGTTGATTGGTGCGTTGGGCAATGAACTGGTTGATCAGATAGCCTTCTGAACCCATAATTTCCACACCATCGTAACCAGCGGCTTGTGCCAGTAACGCACACTGTTCAAAATCTTCTATTTGCTTTTCTACCTCTTCGGGGGTTAAGGCTTTGGGTGTGAATGGATTAATGGGTGCTTGAAGGGCAGAAGGTGCGACCAGTTTTGGGCTATACGCATAGCGTCCTGTGTGCAGTATCTGCATGCATATTTTGCCCCCTTCTTGGTGAACGGCTTGCGTAATGATGCGGTGCTTCTCAACATCATCCGGATTTGAAAGCTGTGCTGACCCACTGTGGACGACGCCTTCACTATTTGGCGCAATGCCGCCGGTGACAATCAGGCCAACGCCACCACGGACTCGTTCGGCATAAAAGGCAGCCATGCGCTCAAATCCTTGTGGGGCCTCTTCTAGACCTAGATGCATTGAGCCCATTAATACACGGTTTTTTAGTTGAGTGAAACCAAGATCAAGCGGACTGAATAAATGCGGATAGAGAGCGTGAGTCATGACGAGTTTCCTGTTATTGATATTATCTGGACAGTGTCAAGATAGAGGTGTATTTTGACAGTGTCAAGATTAAGGATGCATTTTCGATGACGAGTAATCAAAAACAGCACTATCATCATGGTGATTTGTATAAATCTTTATTGGATGCTGCAACAGAGTTGCTTCGTGAAGGCGGTGTAGAGGCTTTATCAATGCGTAAGCTAGCCGATCGAGTTGGTGTGTCGCGTATGGCTCCTTATCATCATTTTAAAGACAAGAATGATTTGCTTTGCGCGATAGCCGAACAAGGGTTTCGCTTACAAGAAGGCTGTTTATCTGAATGCGAAGTGTTGCCAACGGCAACAGCACTGGAGGCTTATGTTTTGACCTATATTCGCTTTTCTCAAGAACATGTCGAGACCTATGACTTGATGTTTGGGCGAGATATCTGGAAAACAGGAGCACCAACGGAATCTTTAAAGCAGGTCTCAAAAGTCACGTTCAAGCGTTGGGTTGACTGGATTGAGCGGCTGCAAAGAGAGCGGGTGTTAAGCACTGACGATTCTGCTCTTAGGGTGGCTCAGTCAAGTTGGGCGGGTTTGCACGGTTTGTGTCGTCTTTTTAATGATGGTATTTATTTGAATCCAGAGGATTTAGAGTCAATTGCTCGTACCCTGGTAAACTCTTGGTTGGAGACCACAAGCATAAAGCGTTAGTTCATCTAAGGTTCAGTGAAGAACTCTTAATATGCTTATAATTCTTTAGGTATCAATTTCTTAAATCAAAAACCGTCTCAAAAGCGCTTTGAAACGGATTAATGACGCTTACGTTGTATTAAACAGTCGAGGGTTTTATACTGCTTAGGAACTTGGTCGGTAGTGCTGAGAGGTGTTGTGAAGCTGGACTCCAACGCGAAGCAAGTGTTACGCAACAAATGTAACACTTTGTTTTTATCATTCATTGATGATGTCGTCGATCATTTTTTTGCGAGTGTACCTGCACATCTAAAAGAAGCCGGTCTTGAAGCGGATTCTCTTCGTGAATCGTCTTATTTTATTAAGCTTGCCAATGACTTTGATATTCTCAAACCTAATATCTCCAAAAAATTCAAAACACTTTTGCATGAACGCATTCAATCTGATTCAACACATACCCCCTCATTTTTAGGCAGCTCAGATACTGCGGTATTAGAGCTTGTTGATGAAACGGAGTTTGATGACTGGCTCAAGATCGCAACCGTCAGTGAAGCGCTAGAAGCCAAATACTCTCAGTCTATGTTGGATTTTGAGGCCAGATATGGCGTTGTTTTAAATCTAACACTTGATCGTAACAACAATCCGTTTGGTCCTCGTTTGGTGTGTCGTTCCTTCCAAGATGCGATTAAGGATGAAGACTTTAATAATCCGATACGCGCTATTTTGTACACGGCCTTAGGGCACTCCTTAGAACAAGACTACCCGGTTTTTTTACAGCACTTAGCCACTGTATTAGAGGATGTCACACCACGTGTAGAGATTAAAAAGCCAACAGAGCGGCCTGCCGAATTGGATTTGCCGAAGCCGACTGTTCAGCCAAGATCTGAGTCAAGAGTTGCCGAGCCAAATGCGCCTTATTCGACAAAACGAAATGAAGCCAGTCGATCCAATGCCGAGTCCAGTTTTGCGCAAATTTTAGAGTTATTGGATCAAGAGTCATCCCCTTTACCGGCTTCAGCCGTGGGTCGATCAAGTCAAGCGTCAGCAATTGATAATTCCATCAGGGTGTTGTCGCGCTTGACGGCGGTCTTGAATAACACACGTCAGACGCTGGTCAGTCGGGAAGGACAAGCTGCAAACAAGCGAGCCAAGCCAATTGCTCACGCAGCGGGTCAGGCGGCGCCAATGGAAGAAATCTTGGCGGGCATAGAAAGCATGTCGGCAGGCCACCTGACTCGAAGTCAGTCTGTCGCGCAATCGCCAGCAGAGCAGTTGCAGACCTATTTGTCGGTGAACGCTGGTCAGGCTCGATCTATCCCTGCGCATCAAGCCGAAGTGCTCAATGGCGCTGCTCGTTTATTTACGCGTGCACGATCCGAGCATGATGAGGCATCCGATATTGACAGTCTGCTTAAACGTTTAGAGCGTCCGTTGTTAAAGCTCATGTTGAAAGATCTCGATTTTTTGATGAGTGATGTGCATCCTGCGCGCGATGTCGTAAACCTCATTGACCAGTTTGCGATGGCTGCAGATTCAAAAGGGCACTTTTTTGATGCAAAACTACGCCGTTTCCTAGCGATTCAAGTGGATTTAGTTGACCGAGAGTTTTCTAAAGACCCCGAAGTCTTCAGTAGAGTTAGAGACAAGCTTCAAAAAATTATTCAACCGATTCGTAAGGCTCGCCGCAATCGTGTGTTTCGTACACAGCAGCGTTACGAATCGCAGAACGTATTACGCAATGCCAGAGAGCGTGTCGATGCGTTTTTAGAGACACGCTTAGGAGGTGAGCGAGTCCCTGTTCTCATTATTCGTTTATTAGAATTGGGATGGCGGCAATATCTCGTACTTTTGCAACTGCATATGGATGCAGATAAGCGAAAACAAGCCATTAGCGTGTTTGACTTGATGTTAAGACGTTTGATGCAGGAGTCCGTCTCAGAGACGTTTTCGGCCATGGAGCTCGCCGAAGATATCACACAAGGATTGATAAGTGTTGGTGCTGATGCTCATGAAATAAAACCCTTACGTTTATCTTTGTTAGCGGCCTTAACTCAACCCGAAGGCGTTGTTGATTATGTGGAGGTTCCACGCCGAGCGGTACCAGACCTGAGTGAAAGCAAACTTGGTATTACAAAACACTTAGATGTTGGCCATTGGTGGTTGTTTTTAAAGGATGGACGTTGGGTACCGATGCAGTTGATTTGGCAGGCGCGCTCAGGTGGTCTACTCGGGTTTGTTGATCGCTCTGCATCTGAACAGCAGTCATTAACGCTAGAGGAGTTGTCTGAACGTGTTGCGCAAGAAACGGCAAAGGAAAATGAAAAGCAGTCATTGCCACTGCTTGAACGTTCTGAATATGCTTTATTTGATGAGTCTTATCGAGATTTAATTCATCAAGCATTGCATGATCCAGCAACGGGCTTGGCGAACCGCAAGGCATTATTCAGAAAAATGAATGCAGCAGCCGCAGATGCCAGTGCATTAGGTCATTCGTGTTTGTGTCAAATTGAGTTTGATCAAACGAGAGTTGTATACAGTAATTGTGGAATGGATGCTGGAGATCGTTTATTAAAAGATTTAGCCAGTAAAATTGAAGAAGTGCTTTTGTCCTCTCAACAGGTTTCTGTAGTGAACAGTGATACGTTCATCCTGCTGCTTCCTGATGTGGTCGAAGCACAGGGAAGAGAGATTGCTGCGCAGATAGTGACACGCTTGTCCGACTATAGATTCGAACATGATCGAGAAATATACAGTATTGGCTTAAATATTGGGTTGGTTGAATATACCCCATCCCTAATGAGTGTCGATGCCATTCTGCGTCAAGCCGACTCCGCCTGTTTGGCGGCAAAGTCAGAAGGCCGCAATCGCTTCCGAGTGTATGAATCTTACGATGCTCAATTACAAGCACAAGAGGCGCTTAAAGAGTGGGCTGGACGAATCGATCGTATTATTGAAAGTAACGGCTTGTACTTGCGTTGTCAGAAAGTGGCTCCTGTCGATGAGGCATCTGAACTCTTACCTTATTATGAGGTTCTACTGGGAATCCGGGATAATGGCGCCCATGTGGTGTCATTTAGTGAAGAAGCAAAAGTTGAAAATATTCAACCCGCTGACTTCTTCCCAGCCGTTGAACGCTGGAAACGGTCACATGAAATTGATCTATGGGTCTTGGCTCAAGTGTTTGATTGGATACGTCAGAATAGACATTACTTTGATCAAATAGGTGGGTTTGCAATTAATCTATCTGCACAGTCGCTTAGCAATGCCGCTGTGTTAGAGTATTTGCGTCAGCAGTTGAGTAATCATGATCTACCCATGAATAAGATTACCTTTGAGATTACCGAAACCGCTGCCATTGACAGCTATGCGAAAGCACGCGAGTTTATGGCACAAGTCGGTAGCTTTGGTTGTCAATTTTCGTTGGATGATTTTGGTACAGGTTTTGCGTCTTATTCACACCTTAAGAATCTTAAGGCTCACTCTTTGAAAATCGATGGTAGCTTTGTGAAGGATATCGCAGATAATCCAGCGGATTACGCTATGGTTAAATCAATGAATGAGATAGGCCATTTTCTGGGCATGAAAACAGTCGCTGAATTTGTTGAGTCGCCAGCTATTCTTGAGAAATTGAAAGAAATTGGTGTGGATTATGCTCAGGGATATGCTGTTCATAAGCCGATCCCTGTCACTGAGCTATTGAAGGAAGAGTTTAACGTATCTATCCCTAATCTTCAGGTGGTTAAGGCGTTTAGTTAGCGACTGCCTGCCAAATTAGCCGGAAAGCTAAAACGGTTAGAATTAGGTTGAAAATCAATCCAAATCGTTTGTTTGATAGTGTTTTGAGCACTTTAAGTCCGAACCATGTGCCAATTGCCCCGCTGATAATCATTAATAACATCAGACCTAACCATTCGTTGAAAACGAACCCGGCTGCGCCAAATACTAAGGCTTTCGGCAGGTGTTGAACGCTCATGCAGGCTGCAAAATTCGCAACGGTTAAAAAGCGATCTCCATTTTGCTGTTGCTTTACAAATGCGGCAACAAGAGGGCCGGTGGCTCCAGCAAACATGCTAATAAATGTGGTGATCACCCCTGCGATAAATGTCCCTACACGGCCTAAGCCAACGGGTGGGATTTTGGGTCCCCAACATAAAAATAGGATAAAACCAGCAATACTCAACTGCAGCGCCGACAGCGGAAGTTGGACAAGAAATTGGCTAGCGAGCAACGCTCCTAGCATCGCACCGGGTGTAAATGTGGCAAGCAGCTTCCAATCAATATGTTGCAGGGTCATCACCGCGCGATTGAAGTTTGATCCCAGTTGAACCATACCGTGCACAGGAATCACGGCGGCGGGTGGCATTGCAATAGCCATAATGGCGAGCAGTAAAACACCGCCCCCGACACCGATACTGGCCGTGATCGCC
This sequence comes from Nitrincola tibetensis, assembly GCF_003284585.1. GTDB lineage: Bacteria > Pseudomonadota > Gammaproteobacteria > Pseudomonadales > Balneatricaceae > Nitrincola > Nitrincola tibetensis. The sequence continues at coordinate 14,523 of NZ_QKRX01000016.1, read as the reverse complement.
GATGTGAATCCGGCGGCAATCACTAAAAAGACGCCCATCCAAGGGGCGATTTCAGCAGGGAGCAGCCATTCCATTTACAAAGCTTCCAAGCGAGCAAAACCGGCGACCAACCATTTACTCCCTTCGTCGTCAAAATTCACTTGAATTCGGGCTTTTGGCCCAGATCCTTCGTAGTTAACGATGAGTCCCTCACCAAACTTAGGGTGTAAAACGCGTTGTCCTAAGCTGAAGCTTAATCCTGAAACACTGGTTTGTGCTAAACTAGGTGACTGAAAAAGTGAGCTTTTATTTGAATTCTGACTGCTGCTGAAGGGGCGTCGAACATTCGCGTTCAAGCGAACCTCTTCAAGTAATTCGTCTGGAATTTCTTTGATAAAGCGAGACGGTCGATTGTATTTTTCTTGTCCATGCAGGCGGCGTGATTCTGCAAGAGTGAGGTAGAGCTTTTGCATGGCTCGGGTAATGCCGACATAGCACAGTCGGCGTTCTTCTTCTAAGCGCCCAGGCTCTTCCGCTGACATGCTGTGAGGAAACAAACCCTCTTCCATGCCCGTTAAAAAAACAAGAGGAAATTCCAGTCCTTTTGCAGAGTGGAGTGTCATTAGTTGAACGCCATCGGCATGAGTATCGGCTTGTGCTTCGCCCGCATCCAGCGCGGCTTGATCAAGAAATGCAGACAGCACATTCGCGTTCTCATCGCTGTTTTCACGCTCCCACTGCCCCGAAAACTGCCGGGCAGCGGTGACCAGCTCATCTAAGTTTTCAATGCGAGATTGGCCTTTTTCGCCTTTTTCCTTCTCATGATGCTCAATTAGGCCAGATGTTTTAATGACATGGTCGGTTTGCTCGTGCAGTTCCAGTCCTTCAGTTTCTGTACCCATTTGGTTCACTAGGTTAAGAAATACCTGTAATGCGTTACTGGCCCTTGCTGGCAGAACCTTAAGCTCAACGATTTCATTGGCCGCGCGCCACATGGCAATGTTTTCTTGGCGAGCCCGTTCACGAATGAGTTCAATTGTCCGTGTGCCAATTCCGCGAGTGGGCACGTTGATGACTCGCTCCATCGCGGTGTCATCTTCGCGGTTGGCGATCAAGCGTAGGTAGGCCAGTGCATTTTTTATCTCCAGGCGATCATAAAAACGTTGTCCGCCATAGATACGATAGGGCACCGCGCTACGAATGAGAGCCTCTTCTAAAACTCGGGATTGAGCATTGGAGCGATAGAGAATGGCGCTTTCATCACGTCGGTTTCCTTGCTCGATCCATTTTTCAATTTGGTCGACAATGAAGCGTGCTTCATCTTGCTCGTTGAAGGCACTGTAGACCGATACAGCTTCACCTTCGCGCCCTTCAGTCCAGAGCTTTTTCCCTAAGCGCCCGGTGTTGTTCTGAATGACGGCATTTGCTGTTTGTAGAATTCGATTGGTAGAGCGGTAGTTCTGTTCAAGGCGGACGGTTTCCGTCTCAGGAAAGTGATCTGAGAGTGTTTGAATGTTTTCAATCCGCGCCCCACGCCAGCCATAAATAGACTGGTCGTCATCGCCCACTGCCATGAGTTTTTGTTCGCCTTGGCAAAGCAGTCTTAACCAGCCATATTGAATGGCATTGGTGTCTTGAAACTCATCGACCAAAACATAGCGAAATCTCTCTCGATAATGCGCAAGGAGAGAAGGGGATTTGTCTCTTAGTAGCTCGAGTGAGCGCAGCAATAGCTCGCCAAAATCGATCATGCCTCCGCGCTCGCAAGCGACCTCGTAGGCGCTATATAGGTCGATCATGGTTTGTTGGAAAGGATCGGCTGTTCGATCAAGATGTTGACTGCGCAGTCCCTCATCCTTTTGTGCGTTAATAAACCATTGCACTTGGCGCGGTGGCCAACGTGTGTCGTCTAGGTTCATTTCTTTGCACAGGCGCTTAACAAGTCGAAGTTGGTCGTCACTGTCCATGATTTGAAAGTTGTCTTTCAAGCCAGCTTCTTTCCAATGAGCCCGCAGCATGCGATGCGCAAGCCCGTGGAAGGTGCCAACCCACATGCCATGTGAGTTGATCTTAAGTAACTCTTCAATACGGCCACGCATTTCTCGTGCCGCCTTGTTGGTAAAGGTAACCGCCATAATTGAAAATGGCGATAGACCTTCTGTTTCAACAAGCCATGCAATACGGTGAACCAGAACTCGAGTCTTGCCTGAGCCTGCTCCAGCAAGGACCAAAAGGTTTTTGACAGGGGCAGTTACCGCTTGACGCTGAGCATCGTTCAGCGAATCAATAATATGAGTGACGTCCATTAGCCTTCAACATTGAGTAAATTGATAAGTTATCGCAACACGGCCGGGGTTTTAATCCTCGACAGTAGAATCTGCTTATATTGATTGGGGTCTTTTAGTTTCATGGCACCACCTTGACGAGACGCCTGGGCTATCCCTAACCAAGGAATCAGTCTAGAAAGCCAAAAACGCATGGCGGCTGTTCGTGTCAGCACTGGCCAAGCCGCCGCTTCATCATCCGTAAAGGCACGAATGCTGGCGTAGCCTTGCAATAAAGCTTTCTCTCGAATAGGGTCTAGCGTGCTGTCTGCATTGCAACACCAATCATTTGCGACAATTGCTAAATCATAGAGTTGATAGGCGGTTGCGGCATTGTACATATCCAGAATAGCCACGAGCGCATCGTCTTTGAAAAGAGCGTTGTCATGAAACAAATCCCCATGAATAACTCCCATAGGAAGATTCAGATTTGCCTCTCTGAGTCGATCAAAGGCGCGGACTTCTTGTTTCAAAAGCGCACTGTCTTCGGCATCCAGAAGGGGTGCAATTGCTTCGCTTTCACGACGCCACCAAAAAACACCACGATGTGCTTGGCGCGTTAAATAGAAATCTGCGCCAGCTTCATGAAATTTGGCTAGGGCTTCTCCAATTTGAAAGCAGTGATCTGCTTTCAGTTGTGCTGCGGGTACATCCGCACCAAAGAAACGCGGTTGGAGTAATGCAGGCTTTCCTTTGAGTTGCTTGAGTGCAATGCCATTTTGATCTTTGATCGCATAGGGCACTGCGATATTCTTTGCCGCCAACCATTGGCCTAGTTCGACAAAGAAGGGCATTTCCTCAAGCGAAAGCTCCTCAAAAATAGTGAGTACGTATTCATTTGTGATATCGCCTTTGTTGAGCGTCACAAAGTAATTGGTGTTTTCAATCCCACCCTCAATGCCTTGATAGCTTGCGAGTGTGCCAAGATTGAAATCAGTGAGAAGAAGGCTAAGTTCTTCGGTCGTAATTGAAGTATAAACAGCCACTGTGTATTTCCTACCAGGTGAAAATAACCCATTTGGGGATTAATACAGTGGATTCTCCAACACGAATCAAATCACCCCCTTCTCCTTTAGGGACGAGGTAGTAAGTCGGCCCGACAGCTGGTATCACTTTGATCTCTTTCAAAACACCGTTTACGCGATATTCGAAGAAAGTCGCTTCGCCATCGTTACGAATGACGATTTGTTCCTCTTCCTCGAAGCTGTTTTGGGCTTGGAGAGACCCGAGTGTTAAGCAGCTTAATAAGGCAAGGAGTAAGAGTTTTTTGCCCATTTTGTATTTCCCATCAGTTTCAGCGTGTAATTTGATATGATTGTGAACCTTGATACGATTCACGGCAACCAGCAAAGCGGAATTACCCATGAGTGAACAGCACCCACCTATTATTCTAGTCGACGGCTCGTCGTATTTATACCGCGCATTTTTTGCATCTCAGCAGGCCGATTTGCGCACGCGAGATGGTTTTCCGACCGGTGCTGTGCGGGTAGTTACGTCGATGTTACGGAGCTTGTTAAAACTCTACCCGAACAGTCCGATCACGGTTGTATTCGATGCCAAGGGTAAAACATTCCGCGACGATATTTATACAGAGTATAAAGCGAATCGACCTTCAATGCCTGATGATTTGCGACTGCAAGTGGAGCCTATTTATCAAATTATACGTGCGATGGGCATTGAAGTATTGGTTGAGGATGGGGTCGAAGCCGATGATGTCATTGGAACCTTGGCATGCGAAGCCTCACGGCAAAAGCGTCCAGTATTAATCTCGACGGGTGATAAAGACATGGCTCAGTTAGTAAATGAGTATGTCACCCTAATTAATACGATGAATGACACTGTATTGGATGTTGAGGGCGTTAAACAAAAGTTTGGTGTGGATCCTGAATTAATTATTGATTTGTTGGCACTGCAGGGCGATAAGGTTGATAACATTCCAGGTGTTCCAGGCGTCGGAGAAAAAACAGCGTTGGCACTGTTGCAAGGTGTTGGTGGTATCAATGCATTGTATGAAAATCTAGATAAAATAGCCGATTTGGGTTTTCGGGGCTCAAAAACCATGGCTGCCAAGCTCGCGGAGCATAAAGACGCGGCCGAGTTATCTTACCTACTGGCCACGATAAAAACAGACGTGCCACTGCATATCAAACTTGAAGATATTCCATGTCCGGCACCTGATGTGTCGACTTTATTAGATCTATTCAAGCAGTTTGAATTTAAAAACTGGATCTCGGAACTCGAGACAGCCGCTCAAGGTGAGGGCCCGCATTCGGTGGCATCTGATCAAAGTGCCTTCCCTGCAGCGATAGAAACTCAATATGAGACGCTGTTGACCTGGGAGCAGTTTGAAAGCTGGCTATTACGCCTACAAGGTGCGGATGTCTTCGCTTTGGACACCGAAACCACCAGCTTGAACTATATGGAAGCCGAGTTAGTCGGCCTATCCTTCGCTGTCAAAGCCGGTGAGGCAGTCTACTTGCCCTTAGCGCATGATTATGTTGGTGCGCCTGCGCAGTTAGATCGTGCTAAGGTCTTAGAAGCACTTAAGCCCTTGTTCGAAGATTCTACAAAGGCAAAAATAGGTCAGCATATTAAGTACGATATGAATGTCCTGGCGCGTTATGGTATTGAGTTACGTGGTGTTGTATCCGATACCATGCTTGAATCCTATATCCTTAACTCCATCGCAGGTCGTCATGATATGGACAGTCTTGCTGACCGGTATTTAGGCGTAAAAACCACCTCATTTGAGGATATCGCTGGGAAAGGTAAGCATCAGTTGACGTTCAATCAAATCGATATGGACATAGCGACCCCTTATGCTGCAGAAGATGCCGATATCACCCTGCGTTTGCATCAGTCGTTAGAGCAGCAGCTAATAAATACTGAATCTCGTTTACTGGATGTGTTGCGGGATATAGAGGTTCCTTTGATTCCTGTCCTTGCCCAGATTGAGCGTCAAGGCGCAAAGGTGGATGCGACACTTTTAGCAAAGCAGAGCCAAGAGCTTGAAATTAGGTTGCATGAATTAGAGCAGCAGGCCTATGCTTTGGCGGGGGAAACCTTCAATTTAGGCTCGCCTAAACAGTTGCAGGTCATTCTCTATGAGAAGCAGGGTATTCCTGTGACAAAGAAAACGCCAAAAGGGGCACCCTCAACAGCTGAAGAGGTGTTGCAGGAATTGGCGTTAGATTATCCCTTGCCGAAGGTGATTATTGAACATAGAGGCTTGAGTAAGCTCAAGTCAACCTATACGGATAAATTGCCCGTGATGATAAATCCACGCACAGGAAGGATACACACTTCGTATCATCAGGCTGTAACCGCAACGGGGCGTTTATCCTCCTCAGACCCCAACTTACAAAACATTCCCGTGAGAACGCAGGAAGGGCGGCGGATTCGTCAAGCCTTTGTAGCCCCTGAGGGCTATAAAATTCTAGCAGCTGATTATTCTCAAATCGAACTCAGAATTATGGCGCACTTGTCAGATGATGAAGGTTTGCTTAGTGCTTTTGCTAAGGGAGAGGACATACACAAGGCTACGGCGGCTGAGGTGTTTTCTGTTCCTCTGGACCAAGTATCAGCGGATCAGAGGCGCAGTGCGAAAGCGATTAACTTCGGATTAATTTATGGTATGTCGGCGTTTGGTCTTGCCAAGCAATTGGGCGTTGGACGAAATGAAGCGCAGCGTTACATCGATCACTACTTTGCGATGTATCCAGGTGTGCAGCGTTATATGCAGAATACCCGTACTCAAGCGAGTGAAAAAGGGTATGTCGAAACCTTGTTTGGCCGCCGACTGTATTTACCTGAAATCAATGCCAAAAACGCAATGCGTCGCCAAGCGGCTGAGCGAACTGCGATTAATGCGCCCATGCAGGGAACCGCAGCGGATATTATCAAACGAGCGATGATCGAGGTTCATGCCTGGTTAGCAAGTACGGGCCTGGATGCGAAAATGATTATGCAGGTTCACGATGAATTGGTATTCGAAGTGAAGACGGATGCAGTGCCTGAACTGACTTCGCAGATTCAACGTCTGATGGAAGGTGCGGCTCAACTCAATGTGCCGTTATTAGTTGAAGTCGGAGTAGGGGATAATTGGGAAGAGGCTCACTAAAAGATGACCGTCACATACACATAGATGGAACTTTGTCATAATGGATGGTTCTAAAATATGGGCCTTCTATCAAATGAAAAGTGCCAAATAGAGAAAGATGGCCCCTTAACGTAGTCTACGCATGCCCTCAGATCTGTTTTTCCCTTCGGATCTGAGGGCTTCTTTAAAATCTGGTCAAGACGGATCGTTTGAGAGGTCTTGATCATCTGCAGACAAGAGTAATTCTGTGAGTCTTGCTCTGAGTTCATCAACACCTTGGTGTTTCAATGCCGAAAATGTTTGTAATGAGACCTTATCGCCTAAGCGTTTTTGTAATTGAGACTTAAGTTTAAGCAGAGTGCTCTGAGCAGGCCCTCTCGTTAACTTATCAGACTTGGTTAACAAAACATGCAAGGGCATACCTGTCCTTTCGCACCAACCCACCATCATTTCATCAAACTCTTTCATGGGATGACGTATGTCCATCACCAGCACAACACCTTTTAATGCCTCTCTATGTTGAAGATATGCATCGAGGTGTTTTTGCCAATGTGTCTTCATGGCGATTGGTACTTTAGCATAACCATAACCGGGTAGGTCGACGATTCGATACCCTGGGATGTTAAGGTTGAAGAAGTTGATCAGCTGTGTTCTTCCAGGGGTTTTTGACGTGCGCGCTAATTTCCCATTTTGTGTTAATGAATTGATTGCACTGGACTTTCCGGCGTTTGAACGACCTGCAAAGGCAACTTCAGCGAGGCTGTCATCAGGGCATTGATTGAGTTTATCAGCGCTGACACAGAAGGTTGCGCTGTTAAAATGTAGTATTTGATGAGCATCGGACATTCGTTTATCACTATGGTAGGATCGTCACACAGAACAAAGGCGTTCCAGTTTGTGAGGATATTAGTTTATAATACGACCAATTTTACCTGCGAACTGAGTTAAGCTCTAGTCAGAGTAGGCAAACATTTATAAGGTTAGTGGCGATAAATCCAATCAAAGCTAGCTTAACGATAATTTACTAGCAAGAGTCCGGGTCAAGTCAATGAACAAATTACTGATCAGCTTACTGATAAGCGTTGGAATCACCGGTGTTGCGCATGCCGCTGGTGGTAATGCAACTGCAGGTGCATCTAAAGTAGCCGTGTGTGCGGCTTGCCATGGTGCTGATGGCAACAGCCCAATGGGTGCATTCCCAAGTCTCGCTGGGCAAAACTCGCGTTATCTGCTTAAGCAAATGCAAGATCAGTTGAGTGGAGCTCGAGTGATTCCGGAAATGACAGGTTTATTAAATAACCTGTCAGATCAAGACTTGCGTGATATCGCTGCTTTTTATGCTAACCAACGCACGACAATTGGCCAGGCAGATGCCGAGCTTGTTGAGGAAGGTCGTAGAATTTATGAGGGTGGTATCGCTGACAAAGGCGTGTCTGCATGTATCGCATGTCATATGCCAAACGGACAGGGTAACAATCCAGCTCGTTTCCCTGCGTTGAGTGGTCAACATCCTGAATATACTTTATTGCAATTGCAAAAGTTTGCGTCGGAAGATCGTGCAAATGATCCAAATCGCATGATGAGAGATATTGCAGTCAAAATGACTGAATCTGAGATGCGTGCTGTATCACAATACATTCGTGGTTTGTATTAATTAGTATTCATTCGAGATTCATGAAGGGTAGCTTAGGCTACCCTTTTTATTGCCTTTAGCGTTATGCGTTTGTCTTTAAGAGATAAACGAACTTTTATGAGGCGCCTGTGTCGAACTGACAAATCATGTTTTAACTTGGAAGAGAGATTAGAATGTTTAAAAAGTTACTGTTAGGTGCAACCTTTGCATTGATGTCTGTTATGGCCACTGCTCAAGAGTCTCAGTTTCGTGCGGGGGAGCATTACATAGAGTTGCCTTTTGCAGTGTCTACACGCAATTCTGAGAAGGTAGAGGTCGTGGCTGTTTTCGGATACTCATGCCCACATTGCGCAAACTTAGAGCCAGTTCTTCAATCTTGGGCAGCGCAACAAGGCGATGATGTGGATTTCCAGCATTTGCCAGTTGTTTTTTCTCGTAATTGGGAACCCCTTGCAAGAGCGTATTATGTTGCCGATTTAAGTGGCAAGGTGTCAGAAACGCATTTGCCTATGTTTGATGCTGTGCATGTTGAAAAACGTCAATTTAGAAATCCAAATGATTTTGCCGCTTTTTACCAAAACTACGGCATAGATCCAGACGAGTTTAAGAAACTATATGAGTCTTTTGCTGTGGATATGCGTTTGAAGCAGGGACAAGCTCGTGTTCGTGGATACGAAATTACCGGAGTACCTGCAATGGTTGTGAATGGTAAATATCGCATCACTGGACAGACGGCAGGCAGTAATCAGCAAATGTTAAATGTCGTTAATTACCTTATAGAAAAGGAGAAAAATGCTCAGTAATCTAGTGATTACCAAATAAAAGTGCCGAATAATTTCGTTAGCTGCTTGCGAATTCTCCCACTCTTCGGCACTTCTAGTTTATAGTTAGCTTATCTCATCGTGTAGTTTGGCTCGAGGTAAGCTAAGTGCAATCAGAAACTGACGAATGGCGCAAAAAATATAAAGATACCGCGCGCGAATTGGAAGAAATGGAGAAGCGGCATGAGCAGCATTTTTCGCATCTGAACCAAATCATCACTTCCATGAGCATTGCCTTACAGGGGCAAGACCCTAAACTTGATCAAGTGCTATCTTTGTTAGGTAAACAATTATCAACAAATAGCTATGGCTCTCTTCGCGATATCTCCCGTCATTTAGAAAAATGCTCGCGTGAGCTGGACACTCAAAAAGTTAATTTGAGCCGTCAGATTAAACTGTCTCTCCAAGAATGGCTCAAGCAGATCAAAACGCTGGATGTAAAAAAAGCGGAGAGTTCTGCAATTGTCGAAATATCACGTGAATTGTCCATAGCAACTGAAGACATGTATTCCTTTGGAACTGTATTAAAGCAGCTGATTCAGTTGCAGGCGCAAGTTATAGTTCATGAAAATGCGCAAAGTCATTCGCATGCGTCTTCGGATGATTCAAGTGCAATTAAGCAGCAATTGATTGAGCTTGTGCAAGCGCTAAGAGTTCCTGAACAATACTCAGCTGCATCAGAAGAGTTAATTCTCAGGTTAAAGAATGCCCATGAGTTTTATGAAATCGCTCAGGTGATCGAAGCGCTAGTTGAATTGATTCGAAGAGTGTTCCCCAGTGTTACAGATGACTTTGAAGACTATTTAATTAGTTTAAACTCACAATTAGGCTACATTCAGACCTTCTTGTATGAAAGCCGTAATGAAGAAAGTCATGCCGTTTTAGAACATCAAGCACTAGATAAAACAGTCAGAGATGATGTGAGTCTAATCCAGCAAGAAGTGCATAAATCGACGGATATTAATGACCTAAAGCAATCGGTAACTCTGCAATTGGCAAACATCATTAAAACCATGGATACTTACCGAGAGTCTGAAGAAACTCGTGAGTCTCGGTTGCAGCATCGTTATACTCGTCTTTTAGAAAAAGTCAAACAGATGGAGATGGAGACGCAAGATGTTAAGTCTCGAATAGAGGATGAACGCCTGAAGGCGAGAACAGACCCTCTGACAGGCTTGCCTAATCGCATTGGCTATGCTGAGCATCTTGCCAATGAGTTTGAACGCTGGAACCGATATGGGACAACTTTCACCCTGTGCATTGTTGATCTGGATTATTTTAAGAGAATCAATGATGATTATGGCCATTTAGCAGGCGATAAGGTGTTGAGGCTAGTGGCAAAAACACTGCGAAGCAATTTGCGCACACATGATTTTATATCACGATTTGGTGGCGAAGAGTTTATTATTATTTTTCATGCTGCAACTAAGGATGTTGCATGTCAAGTCGCTGAAAAATTGCGTAAAGCGATTGAAAAAAGCCCGTTTAACTTCCAAGGAAAACCTGTTCATGTCACCGCTTCCTTAGGGTTAAGTGAAGTTCAAAAAGGTGATGTGGCCGATAGTGTGTTTAGCCGAGCCGATGAAATGCTCTATAAAGCGAAATCATTGGGCCGGAATCAAGTTGCAGTGGATTAGTGCTGCTTATCTTTCGTTTTGCTACAGGACTTTATTGAGTGCGCCCTGTTTATCGAAGTTTGAAAATATGGTGGGTGATTGCCCGCTATCGTTTAGATACGTTTTTTGTTAGTCAAAAACTACCCTTGCCGTTGCGAATATTGCTTTGGGTGCTCCCTTGGCGTTATTTGATTCCTGCGAAAGGTTCGAGTGCTGTGCGCTTGCGACTTGCTTTAGAGGCCTTAGGGCCCGTGTTTATCAAATTTGGTCAAATGTTATCTACCCGCAGAGACTTGTTGGCGGATGACGTCGCCTTAGAGTTGGCGCGTTTACAAGACAGAGTGCCGCCATTTTCAGGCTCACAAGCGCAACTTATTATAGAGGAGTCATTAGGGCAGCCTGTAGCCCAGCTATTTGCTGTTTTTGAGCAAGAACCTATGGCATCGGCATCTGTTGCACAAGTTCATAGTGCCACTTTAAAAAATGGTAAAGCAGTTGTTGTTAAAGTGATTAGGCCTGGGATTGGTAAAGTGATCCAACAGGATATCTCTCTTCTTTACACCCTTGCGTGGTTGGTCTGTAAGTTGTGGAAAGAGGGACGGCGGCTCAGACCGCTTGAGGTGGTTGAGGAGTATGAACAAACGATCTTTGATGAGTTAGACCTCAGAAAAGAAGCTGCGAATGGCTCGCAGTTGCGTCGAAATTTTGATGGTTCTTCAATTCTATATGTGCCTGAAATTTACTGGGATTATACGCGTCGTAACGTGCTTGTCATGGAGCGAATTTATGGTATTCCAGTTGCAAATATGGATCAGTTGCGTGCACAGAATACGAATATGGAAAAGTTAGCTGAGAGAGGCGTTGAGATTTTCTTTACGCAGGTTTTTCGCGATAGCTTTTTTCATGCGGATATGCATCCAGGAAACATTTTTGTCTCTATGGATAACCCTGAAGATCCACAATATATCGCGATTGATTTTGGTATCATAGGCTCGCTCAGTGAGGAGGATCAAAGTTATTTGGCGCGTAATATATTGGCCTTTTTTCGAAGAGATTATCGTCAAGTGGCCCAGTTGCATATCGACTCAGGTTGGGTGCCTGGCAATACAAACGTCCACGCTTTTGAAACGGCCATTCGCAGCGTTTGCGAGCCTATATTCGAAAAGCCTCTGAAAGAAATATCCTTTGGCCTAGTTCTATTAGGACTTTTCCAAACGGCGAGACGCTTCAATATGGAGGTTCAGCCTCAGTTAGTGTTGTTGCAAAAGACGTTACTCAACATAGAAGGGTTAGGGCGGCAGCTGTATCCAGACTTAGACTTATGGAAGACGGCAAAACCTTTCTTAGAGAACTGGATGAAAGAGCGTATGGGTCCTAAAGCTGTGTTTGATGCGGTCAAGGAGCAGGCACCAGAATGGTTAGAGAAATTTCCTCAGGTTCCACAGTTGCTCTTCGATGTTCTGCAAAGCGCAAAGCGTAATAAAGATGACTTGGTGCAAATTGAGACCAAAATGCGACAAGATGCAGAATTGAAGACCCAATCATCTCGTCGTTATATGCTGCTCGGTGTAACATTTTTCACCTTAGCACTGGTTACGATAAGTCCTAACCTTAGCTACGAATCGATTCCTGTCGAGGGGTGGGTGTTATTGAGTCTTGGTTGGTTGAGTATTTGGAAGGCCTGATACTTATTGTGTTTTAACTATGCTCCGAGCGAGTCGCGTAAACTTAAGTGTGAATAGTATGTCTGATGAATGGTTGGATACGATAAAATGGGATTCTCAGGGGTTGCTTCCGGCGATTGCTCAAGACAGCGAGACGGGGCGCGTGCTCATGTTTGCTTGGATGAATCGAGAGTCCTTACGCTTAACGATAGAAGAAGGCCGAGCTGTCTACTGGTCGCGATCACGCAATCAATTATGGCGAAAAGGCGAAGAGTCGGGTAACGTGCAAGAGCTCAAAGCAATCGAGTTAGACTGTGATGGGGATGTTGTCTTATTGCATGTGAAACAGTTGGGGAATGTTGCCTGTCATACGGGCCGGAATAGTTGTTTCTATCGTCGCTTAAATGAGGCAAATGAATGGGTCACCGTCGAAGGTGTGCTTAAGTCACCTGAAGATATGTATAAGAGATAAAAGAATGAGTGATATTTTAGATCAGCTGAGCGTGGTTTTAGAAGAGCGAAAGCAAGCGGGAGCTGAGAGCTCATATGTAGCCTCTTTGCATGCAAAAGGCTTGAACAAGATTTTAGAAAAAGTGGGTGAAGAGGCATTCGAAACGGTTTTGGCTGCAAAAGACGCGGAAATCACAAAAAATAATCAAGCATTAATTTGTGAAACCGCTGACCTTTGGTTTCATTCTTTGGTAATGTTGTCTCATCTCGGTGAGGATCATAGGTCTGTGTTGGCAGAGCTTGCTAGACGTTTTGATGTATCTGGTCTTGAAGAAAAAGCATCGCGCATCAAAAAATAAACCTCGTAACTTTAATTGAAAACCTGTCAGATTAGGTGTTGGAGAGTAAATATGGGCTTTGGTGGAATTAGTATTTGGCAACTCGTCATTGTTTTAGGCATTGTTATTCTGCTATTTGGAACGAAAAAACTGCGTGGTCTAGGTGGCGATATTGGCAGCGCTGTAAAAGGATTCAAAAAAGCGATGAATGATGAAGAAACAAAAGAAACCACTGAGTCGGCTGATAAGAAGAAAATCACCAATGAAGATGCTCAGTTTTCTGAACAAGCGTCGACTGATGATAAAAAAGATAAAACAACTGACTCTTCATCTAAGTAAAAAAGTAGCCTAAACAATGTTTGATATCGGTTTTGCCGAAATATTAATTGTGAGTATTGTCGCACTTTTGGTGCTTGGCCCTGAAAAGCTGCCAACGGCTGTGCGCACCTGTGGGCTCTGGCTTGGTCGGATTAAGCGCTCTGTGAGCGCTATTCAGAGTGAAATAAGTGAAGAGTTAAGAGTTGAAGAGCTGAGGCGAACAACAGCGATTAGCAAAGAGCAGCTCGAAAAAGAGCTTAAAGAAATGCGTCAGCCCTTCAATGCTGCATCTCAAGATGTAAGTAAAACAGTAGAGGAGGCTGCTAAGGCTGTGGATAAGCCAGATGTAGCGTCTAATCTTCAAGACAACGAAAGTAATAAGCCATGAGTACCGAAGATAAAGATCAAGAACAGCCGCTCATTTCGCATTTAGTGGAGTTGAGGCAGCGCCTCATGCGTTCAGTTCTCGCGGTTCTATTGATTTTCTTGGCGTTATTTTATTTCGCCAATGACCTATACCTTTTTGTGTCAGCACCCTTAACAGCGTTGCTGCCGGAGGGTACGAGTATGATTGCCACTGATGTTACCTCGCCTTTCTTCGCGCCATTTAAATTGACAATGGTGGTTTCGTTGGGGTTAGCGATGCCTTATATATTGCATCAGGCGTGGTCGTTTATTGCACCTGGTCTTTATAACAATGAGAAGAAATTAGCGATTCCTTTATTGTTGTCAAGCATTGTCTTGTTCTATGCGGGGATTGCTTTTGCATACTTTGTTGTATTTCCAATAATTTTTGGATTTTTCACAAGTGTCGGTCCTGATAATGTTGAAATCATGACGGACATTAGTAGTTATCTTAATTTTGTTTTGAAGTTGTTTTTTGCATTTGGAATTACGTTTGAGATACCTATAGCAACTCTCTTGCTTATACGTTCTGGTGCTGTATCTGCTGACAATCTTGCCAGTAAGAGAGCTTATGTAATTGTAGTGTGTTTCATTTTTGGAATGCTGCTGACACCGCCTGACATCATTTCGCAAAGCCTCTTGGCGATACCTATGTGGCTTCTCTTTGAACTAGGCTTGTTTATGTCTAGATTGTTGTTCAAGCCCGTCGTTGACGATGAAAGTCTTTAAAACGCTCGTCCGTAGTGTCTGTGACTAACAAAAGGCGTTTTAGATCATCTTTTTTAATATTTCTTAAAAAAGAGTTGACCTAGGTCCTAAACCTATTTAATATTCGCGCCTTGCTTGAGAGACAAGGCCTTCCGGGGCAGAGTCACT
>NZ_QKRX01000015.1 GCF_003284585.1 Nitrincola tibetensis | reverse complement strand
CCGATGGGTCGAAAGGCGTGGCTATTCTGCTGGACTGAACTGGGTGCTGAACATGTGGGTATTATCCAGAGCCTGATCAGTACCTGTAAACTGCATGATATCGATCCTTATACCTATCTGATAGACGTGCTGTTGCGGGTTAATGAGCATCCGGCGAGCCGAGTGTTGGAGTTAACGCCAAGAGTTTGGAAAGAGCAGTTTGCAGATCAGCCGTTGCGGTCGGATCTTTATCGAGAGATGAAGCCCCAGTAAGGTTGATGGTTCCGCTGCATCCCTGCAGCACTCGTCCTATCCTGAAGGAAGACAGAGGCTCTCGCCTTGAGAGTTACGGCCNACGGCCATCCATTGCCCCTCTGTCTGATATAACTTTATCGCCTAGTGACTTGAGTGTATATAGGAAAAAGTCCTAAATATTGAGCTGGCTGGTGATGTTAGGCATTGCTCGTGACTATTATTGTTATGTCAATGACGCCTTAGAATGATCGCTTACTTACGAAAGGCTAACTCCCTTTCCCGCTGTAGTAAAGATGGGGGTAGTTACAGATCATTAACTGCTATCTGATGAACACCGTCCCTTGTCCTAGGACAAGAGACGGTAAAGGTAGGGCTCCAACGAAAAGTCAAGATATTGTATTCCTTGCCAAGGCCTGCGAATTGACGCGGGAGATTGGCGATATCATTGATCCTTCAGTTAGCTGACTTGGTAGCACGTCCAGTGGGCATGAGTGTGCTTAGACTCGATCAACCTAATCGTGCTTTTGACACATTAAAGGCAAAGTTTTTCAGTAAAGACGGTAGAGAAAATACAGGGAAAGGATATGCTGATAATGGGCTTAAATGGCACAACATGGTCAGCGCAACCGCACTGAGTACTTCAATTTAGATGCCATCATCTCGATTGGATATCGAGTATGAGCAGGCCGTAAGTTTGTTGGTTAAGCCGCACCTTGAGCAATCAGCAGCTGGTATCACCGCAAAGTAAGGCGTTGGCCGCTGTGATCAGTGATTATGCCCGTTCATAAGGGCGGCAGTCTTGGAGTTTATGGCCCCAGAAATGAGAGCCGACGCGTACATAGTCAAACTGTGAAGAGGCGTCGGGCATATTATGAGCAACTATAAACTGCTGCCCATAGTAGTCAAGTAATTTTTAAAGGCTTTTGTCGTTTCACTACCCCAAGCTTGCTCTGATATCTGCCATTGTGATGAATAGCTTGTTTTCAGCATCTTGAAAAGCTTGAAACCCATAGCGCTCATAGAAGTGCTTTGCGCCATCTTTCGCGTCTACGATATTAACTGGGAATGCGACACTGTCACTTGCAATTAAAAGTTTACGGAGTGCATCGATCAAATGTTGCCGATATAGGGTATTAATAAGTCCAGTAAGGGTTCAGGTCGTGCTTTGATTTCACGGTGCAGGATGGTTTCACCGGTTTCATCCAAAATGCACACGTACAAAGACCGTGCATTTAAATCTATTCCACAATAGTACGGATGTTGTGTAGTATAAAATCTCATTGTGTCTTCTCCTTTTTGGTTTCGTTGCCTTTCAGCTTAGCCAATCAAGCTAGGCTGAGGGCGAAGGCTCAATGAGCATCAAACGCATGTTGTGGACTGGTTGTCCGCTAAGCTCCAAACCACCCGCAAATGCGGGCATTATACGGTGGTAGTAACAAGTCCAATTTTGACCTAATTCGGACGTCGGTCAAAAGGCAAGACCCCATACTTTCATAAACGAGGCAAAGTGACGGCCAAACTGGTAAATTAGCGGCAAATAACATGCAAGAGATGAATGTGCACATACACAAGCGAATGGGTGATACAGGGGAAGGCGCATGGCGAACGGTAAAATCTTAAGACAATTGATCAGAGCTGGTAGCAGCGGGGATGCTGAGGCCTTCCGTCGCGCCTCGGAAGCCGTTATTAAGGACGAACGACAGAAACAGCATCACTTACTCGCAAATGATCTTGAGCAAATTTTGTACGGCGAGCACTTAAAGCACGTCAAATCCTCAGGACGCACACCAATTCCCATTCCGCCGGTGGATAAAGAACGTAGTTTACCGCTGCTCGATATCAGGCAGGCTCAGCGCCCATTGGAAGAAATGATCCTGCCCGAGCCCAGCCTGTCGGCTATAGAAGAATTACTAGAAGAACACCGTCGAGCCGACGTATTGAGAAGTTTTGGTATGAAACCTTCGGGTAAAGTGCTCTTTCATGGCCCACCAGGCTGCGGAAAAACTTTGGCGGCAGAAGTCATCGCCTTTGAGCTCGATTTACCTCTGGCTATAGTAAGACTGGATGCCCTCGTCTCATCGTTTCTAGGTGAAACCGCAGCTAATTTACGCAAAGTGTTTGATTTTATTACTGAGTACCCTATGGTGGCTCTGTTTGACGAGTTTGATGCGATTGGTAAAGAGCGCTCAGACACTGGCGAACATGGTGAACTGCGTCGCGTAGTAAATGCGGTTCTACAAATGATGGATGCTTATCAGGGTAAAAGCCTGATTTTGGCAGCCACCAACCATGAAGCAATACTGGATAGCGCAATCTGGCGGCGTTTTGATGACACGATTGACTTCCCCTTGCCAGACTCTGCACAACTCCAGCAAATTCTTTCGCTCAAGTTACGCGGAGTCCGCCGTCAGTTTGAATTGGATGAGAGCTCGCTGCTAGCGCTCTTTAAAAATCGCAGTGGTGCCGACATTGAGCGAATTGTACGCCGGGCAGTCAAACGAATGATCCTGCGCAGTCAGGAATTTCTGACAGTTAAGGACTTAAAGCAGGCGGCATCACGAGAAAAGTAACAATAAGGCTGGATCATGGCTGATTTTGAACACCTAAGGATTGAAAGAGCACCCTTTGAAAATGACCGCAGAACGCGAAAATTCAATATTCCCAAACACCCTCGAGGAGACCTTCGTGGGCACGGAAAGCGTTTGGCAGATGCGTTAAATAGTTCATTTCAAAATGCACAACAGCAACTCACATCTCGCCCCGGCAATTTTGTTCTAAAAATTCGCTATACGGGCTTATTGGACATCAATCACCTGCATAAGCATGGCGTAGAATTTGTGAGCCATGAAGACAATCAGCTCTGTGTGGTATTTGCTAACGAAGCGGGGCTCGCGAAGTTTGCTGACCATTTACAAAAGCTGGGAATTGATGATGCAGAGCTGACCTATAAGCAAATCCTGGAAGCAATTGAGGGTATTGATAATTGGACTGCTGAAGACCGCACCAGCTGGGCAATAGCCAAGTTTAGTTTGCCACAGGAAGAATTTTTCATATTAGACGTCGAATTATGGCCAGTAAGCGTCGCACATCACCCGGATCGGTTAATCATATGTGAGGCGTTTGAGCGATGGTTGGTAGAGACCCAAATTCAGAGGATCGATAAAATAAACCTCGATAGTCTGTTGATGTATCGCCTTCGGGTGAATACCACCCAGGCTAGTATGCTTTTAAACCATGGTGATGTACGGCTGGTGGATTTGCCACCCACAAGCGGCGTGCGTTATAGCCAGTTGCATTGCAATATCGACGACCTACCCGAAAACATTCCACGCCCTCCAGCGACTGCTGCACGCATATGCATTCTCGACAGTGGGATCGCCACTAATCATCCATTAATTGCACCAGCTATGGCAGAAAGCGAAGATTTTGTCGGCGGAGATGGTAGTGATTTGAACGGGCACGGAACTGCCGTTGCGGGAATTGCTCTTTACGGCGACCTGGAATCCTGTAAAGCGAGCAATTACTGGCGGCCAGAATTGTTGCTGTTCAATGGTCGAGTTCTAAACGAGCATGCGGAATTTGATGTAAACACTATCGAAAAAACCTTGGTTGATGCCGTCACTTACTTTGTGGACGAGCACCAGTGTCGAATATTCAATTTGTCTCTGGGAAATACCAATTCGCCTTATGATGGCAGGCATATTCGTGGTATTGCCTATGTGCTTGACAAGCTGGCCCGCGATTTTAATGTTCTATTCATTGTTTCTACAGGTAACTTTAATGGGTCTAATGATCCCGCAGTGCCAAGACACAGCTGGAGAGACGAATACCCTGAATATCTTTTAGCCGAGCAGAGTGTGTTAATAGATCCAGCGCCAGCTTTAAATGCAATTACTGTTGGTAGCCTAGCTAGGCATAATGCGACTTTCGATACCCAGAGATACCCTGAGATTGCACACTTAGCGCCAGCAAATAAAAACCAGCCATCTCCTTTTACTCGTCACGGCCCTTCAGTGAAAGGAGCAATAAAACCCGAGTTGGTTGCCACTGGTGGTAACCTTGCATCACCTATGCGAACCGGACAAGAGCACGATGCTGTGATGAGAGGCATGGGTGTTTTAACTTGTAATAGTCGATTCGTGGGCAATACGCTGTTCAGTGAAATGAGTGGAACTAGTTTCGCAGCGCCCTATGTTACTCATTTGGCAGGAAGACTATTGAATAACTACCCCCGTGCATCAGCCAATTTACTCAGAGCTCTTTTGGTCAATCATGCCAACTTGCCTAGTGAAGCTGAGACGATCTTCTCTGAAGAGATGAAGCATACCTACAAAGCGGCTTGCAGCCGCGAAGCCAGTAGAGATATTGCTGGCTACGGCGTTGTGGACGAAAATGAACTGTTTCGTTCATCCGAAAACGTGGTTGTGTTAATAGCGGAAGACGAAATCGAAAACAACGCCCACCACTTTTTTGAACTCCCTTTACCTCCGGAGTTTTTACGAACCCAACGCGCTGCAAGAGAAATCCGTGTAACGCTTACCTATTGCCCAGCAGTGCGTACCACCCGGTTAGACTATGTCGCCACCAAGATACATTTTCGCCTGGTTAAAGATGAATCATTGGAGGCTGTTCAGCGCCACTTCAATCAACACACCCAAGGAGAAACGGACACTCGCAACGACGATGCGACTAGCAATAGGGACATTACCGCAGAATTGAGAAGTAAAGGCACTGTGCAGTCGTCCACGTGGCGAATGAAACAACGTAATCCAAACGAGAAATGGTTTGTTGTTGTAACCCGGCAGGACAGGGATTGGGGTGAAGCATTAAGTATGGAACAAGAAGACTATGCGCTGGTGGTCACCGTGACTGACAGGGAAAATGAGCATGCACAATTGTACACGCAAATCGCACAGCAGATTGAGATTCAAGTTAAGGCTAGAGCAAGAGCCATTTAACTTAAAAGAATAGATCGAGACCTTCCTCAGGGTCTACTCTCAACGCCTTGCAATAAACAGAATTCTGGGAGCAGCTTACTAAATTAAATGTCCGTTATTGGCCGAATTAATACATCGCGAAGATCGTGCTGGTAACGTACCCGCTCTGTTAGCCTAGTTGACCAGTAGGCGATTTTGCCAAATTTTAATCTCTGAGCGGGTGGAATGAGAGCTTGTATGCCTCGTTATTCCAATGAACGTAAGGCGGCTGTGCTGAAGAAGTTATTGCCACCGATCAATCGCTCTGTACCGTCTGTTTCCACAGAGGAAGGCATTTCTGGTGCAGTCTAAAGCACAGAAGGGGGGATAAAATTAGTCCCCTTTTTAGTCCCCTCTGTGAATATATACGAAACAATGTATAGTTGTGCATAAGTGCGCTATATTACTGTTTTTGCGTGTATATGCGTTTTCGTAAATGTGCAAATAAGTGCTTGACTGTGCATAAGACTAAAGATTCCGATCCTGTTGGTCGGGGGTTCGAATCCCTCCGGGCGCGCCATAAGTGTTTGTTTTCTAAAAAATCCTTGTTTTTTCTGGTTAATTTCGGAAGCTGCTAAGCTATCCGGCTGAGCCACGGGCGCGGGTTGAAGAGCTGTTAGACGACGCAAAACCGCAGTTGGTCACAATCTGGTCACAGTGGAGGGTGGATTAGGGCCGGAGGAGAGGTTACCATTGTTAAATTATTCTAAATAGGATGTTTGCAGTCATGGACTGGCTTTCATCATTATTTCTTTCAATTATCGTCTCTGTACTATTTCTCATTCCATTGTTCCTTTTAGTTGGAATGGTGACCTATACCAAACGAATTCTTTCAAAGGATCGAGTATCTCCTTTTGACGAAGACTTGCTAAGGCCTGCAGGATACAGTCTTCAAAAGTCTATTGATGATCTTCAGCTTGATTTGATGTAAGCGTTTATAGCTATACCCATCACGAGTAGCTTTGTTTCATTGATGTTGCTTATAAATGAAAAGCTACTTAATAAAACCTTTGGTTTAGTTGTTTGGCTAATTTGTGGTGTGGCGGTTGCACTGGTTGTCGGCTATCAAATTGTTAGGGCAATTAAAACCGTTAAGAAACTGGCAAGTTATCGTTTATGTCTTGCTTGCGAGATGTCGGTGGGACAAGAGCTAGAGCAGGTTATTCGACCAGCAAATCATCCTTATCGAATATTCCATGATATACAGTTTGAAGGCTTTAACGTTGATCATCTGATTGTCACTCCGGAGGATGAAGGTGATCTAAGCCAACGCGAGCGGACCAAAGGTGAATGGAGTCGATTTGAAAAGCTGGTGGGTGCCAAGCGATAGCCTGCAACAAACACATATCGGAGCTCACTTATCTCTTACTCAATGAGTGCCTGCTGATTTCAGCTTCTGTACTGATTCAGGTTTCAATCACTCTGCCGATAGACTCGATAATTTTTTATAAAAAATTCTGAGTTAATGTCTATACTTTCATAATTAGATTTTTAGAGTTGCATGTGATCATATTCGGAGCAGTAAGATGAATTCCCTAATAGTTATGATATCCATCCCGCTCATATTAGCATATGTGATCTATTTAGCAGGGTCTCTTCCATTCATTTCTTACCTTACTATGCAATTCTATCGATTGATTAAAATCGGCTTGTTGGGATTTTTCTTTATACTAGTTATAGTGAACACAGGTGTGGCTTCCCCGATAACCCGCATTTCTCACACTATCGATGTTCCTGAATTTAACGGTATTACCTATACACGCACGATCTCTCACGAAATATTTCATGAAAAAACCGTCGATACTTTTACTGGCGCAAACAGTATCAAGCAAAGCCGGACTTTTGTCGGTCTGGGTGATGGTCACGTCGCTACTTGGCTGGAGCACGTATATCGTGATGGGGATGACTGGGTGAAGCAAGAGGGCTGGTATTTCTCTAACGGTACCTTCAAGCCAGATCCCAATTTCACTAATCGCTACACAGTTGCGAAGGTTCAGAATATTGGTTATGGGCTTTTACTGAGTTGGGCCAATGGTCGCTATTTTAAACGTAATTACATCCCTCGACAGCATGTGCAGGACGTTGGCATCGATCAATCTTTGACTTCCTTTGCTCAAGCCCACCCCGGATTTCATCCAGCATTTAGAGTTTCCAAAAATCTGATGAATGATGCTGCGCTGGACTCGCAGGAGGGTGAATTGGTCACAGTGATTGAGAGCTATGATTTCTTAGGACCCAATCCCGAGTTTCTTTTACTGGGTGCGGTCGGCAGATACGCAATCCGAGGCATTATCTTCCTTGACAAAAACTACGACGGATATCAAGACTTGGATGAGGGGGGCTTTAACGGTATTTCACTGCGCCTAAAAAAAGGAAACACCATTGTGACCCAAACCACCACGGCTAGAGATGGTAGCTACATTTTTATGTTTGATGAGCCTGGTAATTATGTTGTGGAGATGGATCAACCGATCAATACCCGGACGTCTTACACGCAGCCAACCAATCAAATCGATCCAGAGCGACACGCCTTTTCATCTAGTCAGGCACACAACAATCCCAGCAAGACCGAAGCTTGGGATGTCATTGCCGTTACACCCATCATCACTATCAACGACGACAATATGACCGAGCGGGTACTGGGCGGGCTTTCTTCTCTGCCCATTTTGACCTGGAACCCTGGTGTCGTTCACGTAGTCAATCCTCTGCCAGGTCAAGAGGAAATTATCCCCTTTACTTTGAGCATGGATCAGGTCTGGAATCCATTCCTGACGTTGAACTTTGACTATTATCCCAGCTCTGATCGCCTAAGGGTCAATGATGATTTTACTTTCCCCCAAAGCACATTGATCGGAGGTTCTGAATACAGCACACAACGTTTTCTCGGCATGACTGTGAAACACAATCCTCACCTGCGGGGAAGTGAGTCGGTGCTAGTGGATTTCGATCGTGTCATTTTTGGGACCGAATTGCATACCGCAAGTCAGTGGTTTGTGGTTGTCTTCCATGAGCGTGAGCCTGATCCGCCCATCCTAGGTCCTGCTATGACTGAGCTTTATGTAGGTAATATTGCCAGTGATGAGGGCAGTCCAGCTGTTCTTTTCCGTGAAGCAGACGGTAACTACCGGTTTGCTGGATTCTTTCGTGCTGCTGGCAGCAATGGAGAAGCGTTTTTTGCCGATGTTGCTTTGGATTCAAACACATTTACCATGGAAACTCCTGTGGGGCTTGCCAGTGGAGTTCTCTATACTGATTTCGCTGAAGGGGTATTTGAGCAGTCCGGCGCTTCTTTATCCCTTGTAAAATCAGCTTCTGAGGGGCTTTTTTCTGAGGCCGCAGGGCTTTATTTACAGGAAGGGGTCGCGGGTCAGGACTGGGATATATATGGTGTGCTAACCCCTGAAGGATATTTTTTCTTTTACTCAGAGTTTGAAGGAGAGGGTATTGGAGGAGGTGGGCTGCAGCTAAATATCAGTGGGGATTTTTCTATTACACCGACTTTCGGAACTCAAGTGCGCGGTACAGTAGCTAATGAGGCACCTTTTCAAATTGCTGCAATTTATGAGGAGCCCGGTTTTTCAGCTCCAATCCTTCTGAAGCGAATAACCAAACTGGATATAAGCAATACCGAACCGCCACCTTCGCCTTCGCCAAGGAGAAAGAAAAAGTCAGCATTGCCTATTTGGTTGTTTGTTGATTAGTCTTTATGCAAATTGATATTCATGGCATGAGCCAACAGCTTGCTTTACCGATAGTGCGTTTTTAAGCAATCGCCGCAGATGCATAAAAGATATTCAAGTTTTGTTATCTGAGTATAATTGTTTTAAGTCAATCTATCGTTATGGCTTCTAGCAATTTTGCTTTATTTGGGAGTCTGTTTAACTTGGTATCCATTAGCGGCTGACCTAAGACGATTTTTTACCACTTATACCCGTGTAGTGTGAACGGATTAGGGCAATATCGGCATCTGCATTGCCTGTCGTGGTAAAGGTACCGAGGAAACCACCACGCTTGCGCTTAAAATCCAGAAATCCCATCAGAATCGGTACGCCAGCACCATGGGCAATATGATAGAAACCGGTCTTCCAGTTATCGACCTTACTGCGTGTTCCTTCTGGAGGAACAAGCAGAAACATCTGCTCGCTGGCGTTCATCTCGTCGATAGAAGCCTGCACCATATTATTGGCTTTCGAACGATCGACCGGCAATCCTCCCATCCACATCATCAGATGTCGGAAGGGTGGTTTGAATATGCTGTCTTTGCCCATCCAGTAAATCGGTGCTTTTATCACGAACGCAACCATCAAGGTAAAAGGTAAGTCCCAGTTGCTGGTGTGCGGTGCGGCAATCATTACGCACTTTTTCAGATCAGCGGGAATCTCGCCTTCAACTTTCCAGCCAGTAAGACGCAGTGTAATAACAGAAATGGCACGTAAAAGGTGCCGAACAACAGGCGTGTCGAACATTGTACGGTGCATAATAATCCTATTGGCAATGATTCTTAGGAGGTTAACACCCTTCCTTGGCAGCAGCTTCGCATCATACGCATCTTAGTGAATAGGATAAAGCAGTCGGTTCACCATGATTCTTTTGACAGAGGCTAGAGTGACCGGAAATGGTCGGTGTCACCAATATCAACGAGTCCCACTAGAGCTTTTCCTCTTTTATGGTGTTGTCTTTGTTTTGCCTGCTGATTCGCCATGACTTGTAAGTAATTATTGAAAGTATGAATGCTACAATGTGAAACAATGACAGTGGGTCAGTAGGTTGCTGACCAAATAGAAATACCCCCCCCCCCCCCCCCCCCCCCCCCCCCCCCCCCCCCCCCCCCCCCCCCCCGCATCAAACTGCGTCCTGAACCATTATTTTAGGAAAAACTCCTATATACACTCCAAGGCGAATCACAGAAAATAGCATCAAGACAGAGCGCAAAGGATTGCGGTAAGCTCACAGGACGTGAGCCTCTGTCCTTTCATGGAAGGTTAAGGCTGCAAGGACGCAGCTGCACGGATGCATTTCTTATCTCTGTACACCTCTCAAGTAGCGATTACTCATTATTTTCTGCCCTTGCAAATCCTTCACAGTACTGAACTGAGTTTTGCACTTTCCATTGCTTGTTATTGCTAAAGCATTTTCTTATGCCATGCTAGGCGACTAAATGATCTGAAGTGATATAATCACACAAAGCTTCAAGGTATTTGACGGCGACTTGTGAGCTCGGCAAGCTGTTTATTGCAGACGTTAAACGTCTTAACAAAAAACATAATAAGGAACAGTAAATGACACACTTGGGTACTTTATACATCCTTTCAGCTCCATCTGGTGCAGGTAAGACAAGCTTGGTTCGTGCTTTATTGGCTGAAGATCAGCAAGTCCGAGTGTCTGTCTCTCATACAACGCGTGCCATGCGTGTTGGCGAAGTAGAGGGGCAAGATTATAACTTTGTCTCACATGATGAATTTAATGCCATGATCGAGGCTGGGCAGTTTCTTGAGTTTGCTGATGTCTTTGGAAATAAATACGGGACGTCTCAGGCATGGGTTATTGAGCAGCTTAAGCAGGGGGTCGATGTCATTCTTGAGATTGACTGGCAAGGGGCAGCGCAGGTTCGTCACTTAATGCCAGAGGCCGTATGTATCTTCATTTTGCCGCCGAGCCGAGACACTCTGCTGCAACGTTTGAATGCGAGAGGGCAGGACTCAGCCGAGGTGATAGCGGGGCGTATGGCCGAAGCGGTTAGTGAAATGAGTCATTACCCCGAATTTGACTACTTAATCGTGAATGATGACTTTGCGACAGCCTTGCGTGATCTACAAAGTGTTTTCGTTGCTCAGCGCTTGAGGCAGTCGTCTCAGCAAGTCAGATATGCATCCCTATTGACAGAACTCTTGTCTTAGTGGGTATCATTGCCTATACTAACAAGTTCGATAAAACTGTTTAACTTTTCTGAGGTTGTTATGGCCCGAGTTACTGTAGAAGATTGTCTTGATAACCTAGAAAACCGTTTTGAGTTGGTGATGGTGGCTTCAAAGCGCGCTCGTCAGTTGGCAACAGGCGGTAAAGACCCCAAGGTTGATTGGGAAAATGACAAGCCGACAGTTGTGGCGCTTCGTGAAATTAGCGCAGGTCTGATTGATAGAAGTATTTTAGATAATCTAAACGACCACTAAGATACATTTCCCTCTTTTACTCATCTTATTTATGCGGCATCATCATCCATTCAGACAAATGCTTCGTACTTTTTTTGTCTGTTAATGGGAGCGTGAATGCCGAATATCGATGACTTATCTCAGCGCCTGACGGATTATCTGGACACAGATCAGATCAAACAGGTCAGGCGCGCCTATTTCTATGCCGAACAAGCGCATGACGGACAGCGTCGCAAGAGTGGGGAGCCTTACGTTACTCATCCGCTAGCGGTTGCGTCGATTTTGGCTGGTATGCATATGGATCATCAAAGCTTGATGTCCGCAATGTTACATGATGTCATCGAAGATACCGAGATCTCCTATGAAGGGATATCTGAGCAGTTCGGTGGTGCTGTAGCTGATATCGTTGATGGTGTGTCTAAGCTCACGCATTTGGAAGTTGAAACACGAGCAGAAGCTCAGGCCGAAAACTTCCAAAAAATGGTCTTGGCAATGGCAGAAGATATTCGTGTGATTATCGTTAAGCTTGCTGATCGCTTGCACAACATGCGAACCCTAGGTGCGATGCCGCCTGTTAAGCAAAGACGAATTGCTCGTGAAACCTTAGATATTTATTCTCCCGTTGCCGCACGTCTAGGGATGCGAGATGTGCAAGTTGAATTAGAAGACCTCGCCTTCCAAGCTTATCATCCTATGCGCTCGCGCCATATTCGTCGTGCAGTGGTCAAGGCGAGAGGACAGCGAAAGGACATTATCTCTCAGGTAGAAAAAGCGATTCAAACGCGCCTCCAGCTAGAGGGGCTCAAAGGGACTGTCTCTGGTCGTGAAAAACATTTGTATAGCATCTATCGCAAGATGAAGACCCAGCGTAAAACCTTTGTGGACATCATGGATGTGTTTGCCTTTAGGGTTGTTACCGAAACAGTCGATGAATGCTATCGGATACTTGGGGCCGTCCATAATCTTTACAAACCTGTGCCTGGTCGCTTTAAAGACTATATTGCCATTCCCAAGGCAAATGGCTACCAGTCCTTGCATACTGATCTCTTCGGCGCGCGAGACATTACCATTGAAGTACAGATTCGAACCCGTGAGATGGATGCAGTTGCCAGTCAAGGCATTGCAGAGCACAGCCACTACAAAATGTATGGTGATTCGGCGAGTGCTGTTGGCTCGTACAACCGTGCTCGAA
Organism: Nitrincola tibetensis; assembly: GCF_003284585.1. Classification (GTDB taxonomy): domain Bacteria; phylum Pseudomonadota; class Gammaproteobacteria; order Pseudomonadales; family Balneatricaceae; genus Nitrincola; species Nitrincola tibetensis. Next base: position 67,136 of record NZ_QKRX01000015.1, on the reverse strand, counting down.
AATGGGTTCAAGGCCTGCTGGAAATGCAACAAAGAGCCGGTGACTCAATGGAGTTTATCGACCACGTCAAAAAGGATTTATTTCCAGATGAAGTCTACGTGTTTACACCTAAAGGGCGCATATTAGAATTGCCCAGAGGTGCAACTCCAGTGGATTTTGCCTATGCGGTGCATACAGATATCGGTAATTCCTGTGTATCCTGTCGTATCAATCGCCGTTTAGCGCCCTTATCCCAGACCCTTGAGAGTGGACAAACGGTTGAGATTGTTACCACGCCTCGTGCTCAGCCAAATATGGCTTGGCTTAATTTTGTGGTGACCGGGAAAGCGCGTGCCAGTATTCGTCATTTCTTAAAAAATCAACAGCGTCATGAATCCGTTGAGCTAGGACGCCGATTGCTGAATCAATTTTTAAGTAATTATGGCTTGAATGTTGACAAAATAGACCCGCAAAAGCTAGATGAATTACTGCGGGAAGCTCAGCTCAATTCGCTGCAAGATTTGTTTGAAGAAATCGGGATGGGCCATCGTATGGCCTATGTGGTAGCACGTCGTTTACGACCCGACCTTCAATCTGAGGAAAGTACAGACGCCCCACCTGATCCCAAGTCGCGACCTATCGCGATCAAAGGTGCCGAAGGTATGGTGTTGCAATATGCTAAATGTTGTCAGCCTATACCTGGCGATAATATTGTCGGTCATATTAGTACCGGTAAGGGGCTGGTCGTACATAGGGCCGACTGTGGTAATATCGGTGCGCTTCGTGATGATCCCGAAAAATGCATTTACTTAGAATGGTCGCAAACAGCAAATGAAGAATATGCTGTTACGCTAGTGCTCGAAGTTGAATCGCAACGAGGCATCATTGCTAATTTGGCGTCAGCAGTTTCAGCGGCGGATGCTAATATTTTAAAAATAGACAGTGGTGAAAAAGAGGGGCAGATGTGCAGCGTTCAGTTGGTTCTAGCTGTGACGAATCGAGTGCATTTGGCAAGGATTATACGCAATCTGCGTCGTTTACGTTCTGTATTCCGAATTACACGGCCTTAGCTAGGTGATCGGTATAGACTCTTCGATGAGTGAGTGTGTAGAAACAAACATTGATGTGGGGTATTAAATTGTCTGTTGGTGTGTCTTTATTACCAAAAATTGAGCAGCAGGTTTTACGTTTAGCCCTGCTACACGATAAGCAGGGTAAAGTGTTAGTGATTTTGCCTGCATGTGCATTGCTCAATTTAGCATCGGTCTGGCGAATTACTGGACGGCTGCTGCAGCCTGTCAGTGGAAGTGATTCAATTCGTTTTTTCAGTCAAGGAAATTTACTCACTGAACGAGCACAAAAGAAACTGCTTTCCCTCAGTCTTATGGTTGATATCAGAGCCTATGATTTACCCGAGGCAGAGTTTTGGGAGCCTTACACGGGGCTTCGCTTCAGGCCGAAATCCTCTTGGTATGCCAAGCCTGAGTTTCAGGGTGACTTGAGTGTTTCAAGCGAGTCTATTATGGCTCAAGTACCGGCTGTGAGCGATGTCGAAGCGATTTCTCTCGCATTAGAACGCTTTTCGGCCTTGCGCGTTAAGCAGCGTTTAGATGAAACACTCGCATTGCCCAGCTTTGGCCCGACAGCTCAGCAGCTCGTTAATTTGCGCAGTGACCCGAGTGCCAGTGTACAGGCATTGATTGATATAGTGCGACTCGATGCCTCGTTATCTGCTCAGGTCATGAGTTGGGCAACGTCAGCCTATTATGCCGCTCCCGGAAAAGTGGACTCGCTTGAAGATGCAGTGATTCGTGTATTGGGCTTTGATTTGGTTGTTAACCTAGCCTTGGGTGTCGCCATGGGCAAAGTGCTGCGTATTCCCGATACGGGAGTGCGAGGCGCAACCCCCTTTTGGTTAGAATCCATTTCTGTCGCAGCCTTTGCCGAACAGCTTTCTTTACGAATGCCTGTTCGTCAGCGCCCTAAAGCTGGCTTGGTGTATTTATCAGGCCTGTTGCATAATTTTGGCTATCTTTTGCTGGCTCATTTGTTTCCTGCGCAATTCTCAACTTTGGCACGTTACGTTGAGGCAAACCCTCACTTATCGATACATTTAATTGAGAAACAGCTTCTAAAGTTGACGCGAGAGCAGCTTGCGGCTTGGTTATTTGAAAGCTGGAAGCTTCCTCCTGAGGTTTGCCATGCGATACGTTTTCAGAATGAAGACGATTCAAATACCTATACGCAGCTACTGCAAGTCTCTATCCAGTTGCTCAGACAGCAGCGCCTGTGTGATGGACCCATCGTTGAAGAAATCGATGAGAAAATTCTGTCACAATTAGGCCTCACACTTGCCGTTACACAAGAGGCAATGGCTGAGTTTCAAGATCATTACATACATCTTGAAGCACTCTCTAAGCAGTTTATAATCGATCAAGATTGATGCTAACGCACTCAGCCCATCTGGCTGAGTGCGGCTTCTTTCTCTTCATATTCTTCTAAGCGTTCCATCCAGCTTTCTTCGGTTTCACTGAGCTCTTTTTGCAGATACCTTTGTGCTTCTAAGTGCTGTGTGAGCTCGGCTTTACGCGGTGCGCTGTACAAGTCTGTTTCGCTCAGCTTTTCTTCGAGTTCTTTCAGTTTCAGTTCAAGCGTTGCAATTTTGCGCTCATCTTGCTCAATAAGTTGTTTTAAGGGACGCAGAGCCGCTCTTTGCTCGGCTTGTTGACGTTTAATTTCTTTACGTTCAGCGGCCGTGAGTGACCGATTGTTTGATGCATCGGTGTCCTCTGTTTTGCTTTCATCACTTTTATCCTGGCGCCGACGCTGTGTGAGCCACGTTTGGTAATCGTCTAGATCTCCTTTAAACTCTGATACCTGACCATCGGCAACCAATAAGAAACGATCAACGGTATTGCGTAATAAGTGTCGATCATGAGAAACCAGAATTAACGAGCCCTCAAACGATTGCAGTGCGAGGGTTAGGGCGTAGCAGACTTCAAGATCCAAGTGGTTGGTCGGCTCATCCATGAGGAGAAGGTTCGGTTTTTGCCATGCAATTAACGATAAGGCCACTCGTGCTTTTTCGCCGCCTGAAAAACGCTTAATTTCAGTTAACGCATCATCACCAAAGAAACCAAAGCTCCCTAAAAAATTCCGAATCTCTTGGTCGGTGGCTTGAGGGCTTAGGCGTTGCAGGTGAAGAAAGGGGGATGCGTCGAGATCCAATGCTTCGAGCTGGTGTTGTGCGAAGTATCCGATTTTTAAATGTTCCCCTGTCGATTTTTCGCCCGACATGAGGGATAAATCACCGACTAAGGTTTTAATAAAGGTCGACTTGCCCGCCCCATTGGGGCCAAGCAGTCCGATACGCTCTCCTGGGGTGAGAGATAAAGACACCTTCTGTAGAACAGCCGATTCGGCGTAACCCAAATTGGCTTCATATAGGGTGAGCAGTGGAGAAGAAATTTTATCGCTGCATTGAAAGCTGAAGCTGAATGGGCTGTCGATATGTGCAGGGGCAATTTGCTCCATACGCTCAAGCTCTTTAAGACGGCTTTGCGCTTGCTTAGCTTTACTGGCTTTGGCGCGAAAGCGTCGAACAAAGCTCTCAATCTGCTCTATACGTTCTTGTTGTTTTTCAAACGCCGCTTGTTGCTGTGATAAGCGTTCAGCTAAGGCGCGCTCAAAGGCCGTGTAGTTGCCTTTATAAAGCGTTAATTTTTTGGCCGACATATGCACGATGTGGCCAACAACATTGTCCAGAAAGTCTCGGTCATGTGAGATCAACAAGAGGGTGCCGGGGTAGCTTTTCAGCCATTGCTCTAACCAAAGCGTTGCGTCTAAGTCCAAGTGGTTGGTTGGCTCGTCGAGTAATAAAAGGTCTGAGCGGCACATCAAGGCGCGGGCAAGGTTGAGGCGAATTCGCCATCCCCCAGAAAATGAAGCAACAGCACGTGTGGCATCGGTGGGTTTAAACCCCAGTCCCGAGAGTAACTGATGAGCACGCGCCTCGGCACGATAGCCGTCAATGCTTTCGAGCTCGGCATGCAGCTCACCTATGCGCTGAGCGGATTCGTGATGGCTTTCGGCCTGTTGAAGTTCAGACTGAAGTTCACGAAGGCGCAGGTCACCATCCAAAAGGTAATCGATGGCGCTTTGATCTGACCCGACCACCTCCTGAGCCATATGAGATAGAGTCAGGTTACTGGGCATCAATAAGTCGCCCGCATCCGCGTGCAGTTTACCCAGCAAAAGTTGGAAGAGAGTTGACTTGCCTACTCCATTGCTGCCAATAATACCGACTTTCCAGCCGCTATGAAGTGTCAGGTTGGCTTCGTCTAGTAAGAGCTGGACACCACGTTGTATGCTAAGGTTCTGTAACTGAATCATTGTGCGGATTTACCCTGATATGATCTATAACAATCCCTTATGGGACTATGCGTTGAAGCTTTATCGTCAAGCGGGAGTTGAAGATATCTGTTTGTCTCTTCAGGCACAAGGTATTCAGGTCAACCCTGTGCTTTTTGCGTGTTGGTTGGCCCATAAGCGTAAACCCTTTCCCAAAGCCTTAAATCAAGACGTTCTTTGCTGGCAAACTGAGCTATTGGCCCCGCTGCGTGCGTTGCGCTATCGTTTTCGACAAAGCGACTGGCGCAGAGACTATCCTGAATGCTACCAAGCCTTTAAGCAAGCGGAGTTAGAAGCAGAGCGCATCGATTTGTACCATTTATGGCAATTGAGTCAGACGGACACGCAATGCTTAGCGACAGATACCTGCTTAGAGCAAATAATGCAGGACAATATAGACGCGTATATCCAATCGCTAGAGATTGAGCCTAGACCTATCAAGCAGTACACTGATGCACTCGTCAGGGAGGCTATAAAAAATAAGCCTGATGATTGAGTATCGAGTGAACTTTGTTGTTATAAAGATCACTAACTGGGTACTAATTGATTAAATGAAGATGGAATCATCTAAGGAACGTTTCATGAAAACGCTTACACTGGCCGTTGCACTTACGGGCACACTCTTGTCAGCCGCTGTCGTTCAAGCTCAGACTCTGACATCTGAAAATGAAAAATTAAGCTATGGCCTAGGGTTAATTCTAGGTGAGAATTTGCTTCAGGACTTCGATCAGTTGGATATTGATGCCTTCCGTCGGGGTGTCGAAACAGTATACAGCCAAGGTGAGCCCTTAATGACTCCTCAGGAAGTGGGAGAGGTGATGCAGGCCTACCAAGAGCAGCGCATGGAAGAGCAGCGAGCTATGTTTACTCGTTTGTCTGAAGATAATCTAAAAAAAGGCGAGGATTACCTGGCTGAGAACGGTAAGCGTTCTGGTGTTGTGACCACTGATTCTGGTTTGCAATACGAAACGATTGAGGCAGGAGAGGGCGCGTCTCCAAGTGCAGCGGACACTGTAAAAGTGCATTATCGTGGTGAGTTGATCGATGGTGCAGAGTTTGATAGTTCGTATGCGCGTGGTGAGCCTGTATCCTTCCCTTTAAATGGTGTGATTCCGGGTTGGACAGAAGGTTTGCAGTTAATGCAGCCAGGTGGAAAGGCACGCTTGGTGATTCCGGCTAAGTTGGCGTACGGTCCGGGTGGAATGGGCAATGCAATCGGCCCGAATGAAACATTGATATTTGAAGTCGAGTTGCTTGAAGTTAATCCTGAGTAACAGACGATCACACCCAGCGCAGCTGAAGTTAAGCAGCTGTGCTGGCTATCTTAAAATGTTGATGATTCCGTTGCTGCCAACCGCGATGTAAGTGGAGTCAGCATCAAACGCGACATCGTATATACCTGTGCTGACAGGGCCGTAAACATCGCGCTTCTGAATCTGCCAATGCCTAAGTTGTCTGCCATCTCTTGTATCCCACAAGAAGACACTGCCAGACGCCGTGCCTGTTAATAAGCGATCGCCATTGTCTGAGAAACGCGCTGCAAGGTGTGTCAACCGCCGTTTAAAAAAGGCCTCATTTCCACTGATAGAGCCGATTAAGCTACCATTGCGCGTGTCCCATATGACGGCTTGGCTGAGTGCTCCCGAGCTGAAGGCGAGTTGCGCATTGGGTGATAAGGCAACGCTGTCGACGATATTATCGAGTAGAATTTCGGATAGAAGGTTGCCCGTTTCCAGATCCCAAAATCTAGCCCTATAGTCATCGGCACCCGTGAGTGCAAAGCGACCATCAGCACTGAGCGCAACGCTGCGCACTCTGGCTGGGTGTCTGAGTGTTTGCCGAATACCGCCTTGTTTGACATCAAAGAAAACGGCTTGATGATTCGCAAGGCCTAAGAGTGCAAAGTCACCATTGGGTGAAACAGCTAAATCGAGAATTTCACCAGGGGCGCTCCAAAACCAAATGGGTTCCCCTGTTGAGACCTGCCATAAGACAAGATCCATAGTAGTGGCGGTCACGGCATACTCACCTTCAGGTGAGAAGCCTGCTGCAACAAGATCACTAAAGCCTTCGGCTTGATGATTCCAGTCGAAGAGTCGTTCAGCCTGGCGAATGTCCCAAAGACTGCCGCCGTGATCAGACGAGCCGACAATGGCATAACGTCCAGAGCTGGATAGGCTTGCACTCATGGCGCCTTGAGCGGTGGCATCAAACCAACGCTCAGGTCCCATTGTGCTATCGCAAGCACTTAGCAAGCTTACCAAGCTGGCAGCCAACAAGAGTCGACCGAGCTTCATGCTTCCGCTGCTTGCTCTTTGTGAGACGTGTGAAGCACCTCAATCATTTGATCTTCAATTTCAAATCGCTCTTCTAGAGCCTCACCGAGAGTGGACAGTGAATTTAGAAACTCACGTAGCTCCCCTAGCGTGGGTTCATTGAAGCCATTGTTTTGATCATTGAAGTCGAGCGCCATATCGGTTGAGCGCTGGATCAAATAAAGGAGCTTTTGGCCTTTTTCAACACTGCCATCATGGAACTCATCACCTTCACGCAGAAGTTGTTCATAGACTTCAAAATGACCTGATGATAAATAGTCGATCAGCTGTGAGCAAAAAAGACTGACGTAGTTGTTTAGGGGCTCACCCACAGTTTGGTCAGGGAGTTTGATAAAAGTGCTGATCAGCGCTTGTCTTTGTTCCAGCCAATGGTCAATAATTCGGCTGACGCCGCCCCAGCGCTCCTTGGCATTACGACATTTTTCAAGCATTTTAGTGATCTCCTGCTGACAAGAAGGTGTACTGGGTTTATTTACGTTATTATGATTCACATAATACACCTTTAAGTGAATTATCATAATACTACTGCCAGAGACAGGAAGCGACAACTGGTCAGTGAATCATGGAACAAGTAAGGATTGCGACAGACATGAATAGAGCGAGGAAAAGAGTGTATGAGATTAAAATCATTATTAGGCTTGGCGCTTATTCTGTGTCTGGGTCAGGTTCAGGCGCAAGAGTACCCCGGTTATGTTGAGCTGAAGCCGTTTACAACGAATTTTGGTCAGGTTCAGTCAGGTCCGCTGCGCTTTGTGAAAGCGGAGGTCACCTTGCAAGTTGCGGAAAATGGTTCGCGTTTGGATGTGGATAAACATCTTCCACATATTCGCAATGAATTGGTTTTCTTGTTTTTGGAGCAGGGCGAGCGAGATTTGTCGACGATTGAGTCTCAGTCGTTGTTAGCGCAAAAAGCACTGAACAGTGTACAGCGCCTTTTGATTGAAGAGACAGGGGCTCCACAAGTCAGTGATCTGTTCTTCACTAGCCTAGTGGCTCAGTAGAGCGCACTAGGATTATCTTTGGCAGCAGTCTATTAGTTGCGGGCGTGGTAATCCGCCAAGAAGGTGTCAAAGTCCACTGAGGTGTTGGCTTCAATTGAAGCTTGTTCCTGCAAAGAAGTGATGGCCTCATTGTCGAGCCGAGACTGAATGACCGCGTCGAGGGGTGTTTGGCTTAATGTCGACTTATGTTTCAGGCTGAGTTGAAACATCCAGTCGTGGTAGCTGAGTTTCGAGGCGGATAATTGCTCTAATACCTGTGCAGAGGGCGTCAAATCCGGATCTTGGACGGAGCGCCGTTGTTGTTCAACGGCATGGCTGTGATGGCTAAATCCATTGGCCTCATCCATGACGGCGGCTGTCTTAGCAATTTTATCGAGCAGTTTCTCGGCCAATCGCTCTCGCTCCACTTCCCCTTCATCGCTGAGCAAGGTTAAACCTGGAGCGCGGCCTCGGGTCACAATGCGTTGATGGTTCTGAGCGATGGTTTCACATTCCTTGGCCGATAACTCATCATTTTCACTGAGTAGGCAGGTTACGAGAAATGCATCCAAAAAGTAGGCTTGCTCTGTGCTGATCCCCATAGGAATGAGTGGATTGATGTCTGTGTTGCGCACCTCGATGTACTGAACACCTTTTGTAATGAGTGCATGTATCGGTTTTTCGCCGGACTCTGCAACACGCTTAGGGCGAATATCACTGTAATATTCATTTTCGATTTGCAAAATATTGGCATTCAGCTGTCGATACTGCCCATCGACTTTAACACCGATAGCTTCATAGGCTGCGTGAGGCGTTCGAATCGCTTCGCGCAAGGAGTCGGTGTAGCTTTGCAGGTGGTTAAAGCAAATATTCAAGCTCGACTGTGCTTTGTTCGTATAGCCAAGATCACTCATGCGTAAGGAGGTGGCATAAGGTAAATAGAGGGTGTCGTCTGTCAGGGTGTCAAGCTGGTGGGCTTTGCCCTTTAAAAAGCTTTGGCTGAGGGCAGGTGATGCGCCAAATAAATACAATAACAGCCAGCTGTGACGACGGAAATTACGAATCAGTTTAAAGTAGCTTGCCGAGCGGAAATCACTCATGCTTCCTTCAAACTGGCACATTCTTTGGTATACGGGCCATAATTGCTCAGGAAGGGAGACGTTATAATGGATCCCAGCAATGGTTTGCATCATTTTTCCGTAGCGATGCTTTAAACCAAGCCGATAGATGTGCTTCATCTTACCGATATTCGAATGACCATATTCGGCCACTGGGATCGAGTCCTCTGATGGGATATGGCAAGGCATACTGCCGCCCCAAATCACTTCATCTGCTAAAACACCGTAACTGAATCGGTGTAAGTCCTCAAGATGACGAATCATTTCCTCAGGGTTGTGGAAGACGGGCGTAATAAATTCAAGCAGTGCTTCTGAGTAGTCCGTCGTAATCTCGCTATGGGTCAGTGCGGACCCAAGTCCTTTGGGATGAGGGGTTTGCGAAAGATGCCCATACCCATCAAGACGCAGGCCTTCTTTCTCAATGCCATGTTGTAACTGTGTCAGAAGGTTGCCATGTCCGTTGCTGACAAGCTGGTGCAGATGTTGCTCAAAGGTTGCAGACAAAACTCAGCTTCCTATTCAGTCAAAAATTAGGACTGCATTATAAACCAGTCATTCTGAAATGCAGTCCTGAAATCGACCTATGTGGTATTTAATTTATGCTTTTCATCGATAAAGCAATACGCTTTCTATGGGTATCGACCTCTAAAACGCGTACTTGAACGATTTGCCCTGTTTGTACAACGCTGTGTGGGTCACTTACAAAGCGATCGGCCAATTGTGAAATATGCACAAGCCCGTCTTGATGCACACCAACATCGACGAAAGCACCAAAGGGGGTCACATTGGTAATCACGCCCTCAAGTCGCATCCCCTCTTGAAGATCTTGAAGTGTCTGGACTCGTTGATCATATTGAACGGACTGAAACTCCGGCCTTGGATCTCTGCCGGGCTTTTCGAGTTCTTTTAAAATGTCCGTGAGTGTAAACCGTGCCTTAGAAAGCTGATCAATTTGACGTTGAGTCAGTGTTCTCAGGGCTGAGGGTTGATTCAACAGTTCAGGGACAGTCATGCCGACACAGCGCGCAATTTCAGCAACAAGATCATAGGATTCCGGGTGAACCGCCGAGTTGTCTAAGGGTTCCAAGCCGTTTCGAATTCGTAAGAATCCAGCACACTGCTCGAATGCCTTTGGTCCAAGTCTTGGAACCTTTAAGAGTTGTTTTCGTTGATTAAAACGACCAGACTCATTTCGCCAAGCGACTATATTGTTTGCTAAGGTCGAATTGAGTCCTGCAACACGACTAAGTAAGGCCTCAGATGCCATGTTTAGGTCGACACCGACATAGTTAACACAGTCTTCGACCACATCATCAAGTTTACTTGCGAGGGCTTTCTGATCAATGTCATGTTGATACTGGCCCACTCCAATCGATTGAGGATCAATTTTAACCAGTTCTGCGAGAGGGTCTTGCAAACGCCGAGCAATGGAAACGGCACCGCGGATGCTAACGTCTAGATCTGGAAACTCGGCTGCGGCGAAGGCTGACGCTGAATAGACCGATGCACCTGCTTCACTGACTAATACAGCTGCAGGTGCTGATTTCCCAATAGTTGTTTGCAGTTGACTGACCAAGGCTTGCGTTTCTCGGGATGCTGTTCCATTTCCGATCGCAATAAGTTCCACATCATGCTTTTTGATCAAGCGGGTAAGCGTGTCAAGGGCCTGTGCTTCCTTATGATGCGGGGCATGAGGATAAATGGTGTCGTGTGCTAGGAGTTGGCCGGTGGCACTGACGACCGCGAGTTTTGTTCCAGTGCGAAGGCCTGGGTCTAAACCAAGTGTGGCTTTTGCGCCGGCAGGGGCCGCCAATAATAAATCTTTAAGGTTTTTAGCAAACACGTCAATGGCAACGGCGTCAGCGTTCTCACGCATTTGCTTAACCAATTCAGTTTCAAGCTGCGGTCTTAAACGTTTACTCCATGCCTCTTCAATCACTTTCTTTAACCAAGGGTGACTATTTGCATACTGAACCTTGACGGCTTGAGCCAAGGTGAAATAAGGTGCGTCTAACATGCCATCCGGTAAATTGAGCGTGTATTTCAAAACCCCTTCGTTATGTCCTCTGAGAAGTGCCAGTGCTCGATGGGATGGGATTTTCACAATGGCTTCTTCATACTCGAAGTAATCACGATATTTGCTATCTTCCTGTGCTTTACCCTTGACGACTTGAACCTTTAACACCCCTTTTTTCCAGAGCTGCAGTCGTAAGTGGCCTAGGGCATCGGCTTGTTCTGTGAGCGTTTCCAATAAAATATGCTTGGTATTCTCTAATACCCCGTCAAGCGTATCGAAGGGGGGCGTTGATGTCATGAAGGCGGGCGCAAAGTCTTTTGGGTCGTCTTGAAAGTGCTGAAGAATCGTTTGGCTGAGAGGGGCCAAACCTGCTTCACGTGCCTCTTGCGCTTTGTTGCGTCGCTTAGGACGAAAGGGAAGGTATAAGTCCTCAAGTCTCGACTTAGTGTCGGCGCTTTGCAATGCCTGTTCGAGATCACGTGTCAGTAAGCCTTGTTCGGTGATTTGCTCGATAATAACCTTACGGCGCTGATCCAAGTCACGTAAGTACAGCAGACGTTGGTGTAAGTCTCTCAGTTGGGTATCATCAAGGCCGCCTGTAGCCTCCTTGCGATAGCGGGCAATAAAGGGAATTGTCGCCCCCTGATCTAAAAGTGAGAGGGTGGCTGAGACTTGATGCTGACCAATGTCTAGCTCTTTGGCCAATTTGAGTTCAATTTGCATGAGTATCCTTAGATTGACGCAGACCTATACATGAAGTGTGAAGGACGAAAAGGGCACTTCAGATTATCGGTAAATGTAAAGTGAAAGTTCGAGTTAAACTATATAGACTAAAGTTGTGCTATTTTATAAGAATAATCTTAGCAATGTTCCATTCGCTGATCAGGGCATGACACATGAATTCATTCTATCCTGCTGATAGTACCTCACAACGACTCGGGCGTCGCTCAGTGATCGTGGTTGTTCTATTAGTCGTGTTTGCCTTGCTAATGGTTCAAACGGCGCATATCAGTCGAAGTCAAACGCTGGCTGAACTTGAACGAAAAACGGAAGCTGATCTTAACCGCTATCTTTTGAGTGTCCAGCAAAAGTTCGATCGATACAAAGATTTACCTAAACTCTTGTCCGGTTACTCGGAGTTAGCCTCTATCCTTCCACTCCCTATGAGGGAGCAAGATAGGCTTCGTATCAATTTTTATCTACAAGATGTGAACGCAACTATTGGTGCCTCTGATACCTATTTAATGAATGCCGAGGGCGAAACAGTCGCGTCAAGTAACTGGGCGCTAGATCGTTCATTTGTGGGTGGGAACTTCAGCTTTAGGCCTTATTTCATCGATGCGATGAAAGGGCAGTCTGGTCGTTACTTCGCATTAGGAACGACGTCTCAGCAGCGAGGGTATTTTTTTAGTTACCCTGTTTACGGCAGTGGACAAATTCAGGGTGTGGTCGTAGTAAAAATTGACCTTAATGATGTCGAGGATCATTGGAATGATCCAATGCAGGATATCTTGGTAACCGACAATGATGATGTGATTTTCATATCTACACGTCCCGAGTGGAAGTTCAGAACCTTACGCCCTTTAGCGGCGCATGAGCGACGTCGTGTGGTCGAAAGCTTAAGATACGGTGCACATGACTTAGATCCTTTGGATATTGTTCAGAGAGATACACTGCCTTCAGGATCTCAATTAATTACCTTGACGGATATTTTGGATAAAAACCGAGAGGATCAAGAAGTTTTGACTTCTCGGCAATATTTAAAAATGTCACGATCCATGCCAGATGCGGACTTGAATGTCACGATCTTAGCGAGTTTAAAACCCGTAGAGCAGCGTATGATCAGCGCTTTGACACATGTGGCGTTTATTTATGTCGCAACTGTGTTGTTGGTGATGGTGTTGTTGGCACGCTATCGAATTGTTCAACAGCGGGAAGACTTCCAGCTACGTGAGCATCGGGCTTTAGAAGCCTCAGAAGCTCGAATCCGTGCCATTATCGACAATACGCATGCGGGTTTAATTACTTTAGACGAACAGGGGCAGATGCGGTACCTCAACCCGACGGCTGAGAAATTATTTGGTATTAAAGCGGATGAAATCCGAGAGCACTATTTTAGCCAGTTGTTATCGGAGGCCGATAGGTCTGTCTGCTGGCGACACATTATGAATGATGCCCCTGATGCCCCTGATGAGCTGACGATCGAAGCCCAAGCTTACCATAAAGGCCGCGGCTGGTTTCCTATCGAGTTAACGATCGGTCGTATGGAAGTGGCGGGTGAGCGTCAGTTTATGTTAACGATTCACGATATTACGGAGCGTAAATTGTATGAACAAAGATTGCAGCAAGCTCGTGATGCGTTAGAGTCTCGTGTTGAAGAGCGCACATCTGATTTACGTCAAATTAACATGCGATTATTGGATGAGATGTCTCAGCATCGCCATACCCAGAATGAACTAATTCAGACCGCAAAATTGGCTGTGCTCGGACAGATGGCAGCCGGGATTAACCATGAGTTGAACCAGCCACTGACCGCCATCCGCCATTATGCCGACAATGCTAAGGCCTTCTTGGAGCGTGGTCGATTTGAAGTTGTATCCAGTAATCTGTCTGAGATTAGTGGGTTGACGGAGCGTATGGCTAAAATTATACATCCCTTAAAAGAGTTTTCGCGCAAAAGCACGGGACAGAGCGAAGTTGTCTGCTTAAAAGCCGTAAGAGATGGCGCTATGTCAGTGATGTATGGACAGCTTGAGAAAGAGGGTATTGAGGTGAATTGGCCCCCAGGCCTTGAGGAAGTATACGTAACGGCAGACAGTTTGCGGTTAGAGCAGGTGTTTGTAAACTTGTTAGCCAATGCTATTCAAGCGATGGAAGGTTATGAAAATCCGCAAATTGATGTTAGTTTAACATCGTCTCAATCCATGATAGACATAGGCTTTAGAGATTATGGGCCGGGTATCAAAGACCCGCAGCGGATTTTTGAACCCTTCTATACAACAAAAACAGCGGGGCAGGGCTTGGGGTTAGGTTTGTCTATTTCTCAGCGCATTACCGAATCCTTACAGGGAAGTCTGGTGGCTAAAAACCATGCAGAGGGCGGTGCAGTTTTTGTTATTAGTCTACCAATAGCTTCAATCCCGGGTCATATAGAGCTTCCTTCACCTTCAGAACGCGTATAGAGAAAATAACGTATGCAGCCAATGAACAGTCCTGTTTTACTTGTGGATGATGAAAAACATGTTCGCCTTGCCGCCGGTCAGACTTTGCAGTTGGAGGGGTATGATGTCTCTACCTTAAGCCGAGGAGAGGAAGCGCTGGCGCTGGTGGATGACAGTTGGCCGGGTGTTATTATTACAGATATCAACATGCCGGGCATGGATGGCTTGGCGTTGATGCGAAAAGTCCATGCGAAAGATCCGACCTTACCTGTCATTTTAATTACCGGGCATGGTGATATATCAATGGCAGTAAAAGCGATTCGAGAAGGAGCCTACGATTTTATTGAAAAACCCTTTGCATCCGAACTCCTATTGGATGTGGTTCGTAGGGCCTTGGATAAGCGTCATCTGACCCTTGAAAACCGTCAGCTAAAAATCGAATTGGAAGCGCAAAGTGCTCCAGGCCCGAGGGTAATTGGTAAGTCAGAAAAGATACAACAGCTACGACGTTTGGTGTCGGCCATTGCGGACACCTCTGCTGATATTTTAATTATGGCTGAAACTGGCTGTGGTAAAGATTTATTGGCACGTTACATCCACGAGCATAGTTCACGTCAAGAAAAGAACTTTGTGGCGATTAACTGCGGAGCGGTACCCGAAGCGCTCATTGAAAGTGAGTTATTTGGGCACGAAGCGGGGGCATTCACCGATGCACGATCTAGGAGGATTGGTAAGTTGGAGCATGCAAACGGTGGCACATTGTTTCTGGATGAAATCGAAAGCATGCCGCTCTCCTTGCAAATTAAACTGCTGAGAGTCTTGGAAGATCGACAAATAGAACGTTTAGGTTCTAATCAGGTGATTGATCTGGACTTACGCGTGATTGCTGCGAGTAAAGCTGAGCTGCGTCTACTGTGTGAGCAAGGGCAGTTCCGTGAAGACCTTTATTACCGACTGAATGTGCTGCGTGTCGATATTCCCCCTTTAAGAGAGCGGCGAGAGGATATTCCTTTGCTCTTCCATCATTTTTCACTGATAGCGTCAGCACAGTATGGTCGAGAGGTGCTGCCTTTATCAGCTGAGCGTATGCGCAGTTTGATGCTGCATGATTGGCCCGGCAATGTACGTGAGCTGCGAAATTTAGCAGAGCGCTATGTGCTCTTGGGTGAAAGTTGTACATTTGACTTTGATAATCGACCGATTACCGGAGCCCCTGTAGGGCGGGCCATGACCTTACCTGAGCAGGTGGAGTATTTCGAAAAAACCTTGATTCACACAGAACTGTCTCGTCATGCAGGTTCAATCAAAGATACGCTTGATAGCTTGGGATTGCCGCGTAAAACACTATACGACAAAATGCGTAAGTACGACCTAGACAAAAAAGATTACAAGTAATCTTAGTTGTCTAGGTTGTTGATCCTTTTATAGCTTGAAGCGAGACAGCATTTGCTCAAGCTGAGTTGCAAGGTCGGTCAACTCATGCGACACATCATTTAGGAAGCGTGCATGCTCCGAGGTCTCATCTGTGCTACTGTTGATGGCTTGGATACTTTTATCAATCTGGTTTGCTACGTCTGAGTTTGCATGGATCGCCTGAGCGACTTGATGATTCATGCTATTGATGCGCTCAATTTCGGCAGCAATCGTGGCAAACGCACGAGTTGAGTTCTCCACCTGCGTGACGCCAGAGTCTGCACTTTTCAATGAGCTTTCCATCGCTTGAACGGCTTCTCTCGCTCCAGCTTGAAGATTGGAGATGATGGTATTAATTTCTTCCGTTGACGAGTGTGTTCGACTGGCCAGCGTTCGTACTTCATCTGCCACAACCGCAAACCCTCTTCCTTGCTCGCCAGCTCTTGCGGCTTCAATGGCCGCATTAAGTGCGAGTAAATTGGTTTGCTCAGCGATTTTTCGAATAACTTCGAGGACCGTATCAACATTTTGACTTTGTTGATCCAACTGATGAATAACGCTGGTGGCCTGTTCAATATTTTGGCGCAATTGCATGATGGAATCGATGGCATCATCGGTAATGCGTCTACCGGACTCGCTTTCTTGTCTGGCAAGTTCAGAAGCGGCAACCGTTTCTTCTGCACTGGAGGCCACACTTTCTGTAGAGTTGCTCATTTGTGTAATGGCCGCCATGACTGAGGAGGTTTGTTCTTGTTGATGCATCACAGAACTGCTGGTTCGCTGGGCGATATGATTAATTCGACTGCTAGAGCTTGAGAGTCTTGAAACGGTTTCGCTAACGTGTTGCAGGCTTGCTTGTATGTTTGAAAGTAGCGCATTGGCCGCCATGGACATGCGCCCAATTTCGTCTTTTCCATCGACAGGTACTCGCAGGCTAAAATCATTACGATCTTCAATCTGATGCAGTGTTTTAGCGAAACGATTGAGAGGTGCAATTACTACTCGATTTAATACATAGCTAATCATCAAGATTCCCGCGATAAATAACGCAAGCTCAATAAGCGCAACGTTAATCATGTTGCTTCGAATGGCTTGATTCATTTGATCTAGGGAGTAGGTCACTCTAACGGCCCCCAAAACCGTATTTTCTGGATGCTGGTGACAGAGCATACAGTTGGTGCCTTTGTAATCAGGAATGGCCTTCATGGGTAGGATCACGGTCAAACGGTGACCATTGCTATCACGAGTTTCTTCAATAATACGCTCGCCCTGCATGGCGCGTCGGTCTAGATCGTCCTGAACCACGGAGTCGCTAGAACCGGGTCCATAAATGCTGTTTAAGGCATCGCTACGAAGAATTCTTGCCTCAGTGATGGATTCATTACTGAGAATTTTATCTTGTAAGGCCTTTCGATTCCCCATTGCACCGCTGAGCATCAGAATATTGATACTATCAAAGTAAGAGTCCGCCGTATCAATTGTTGTTGTCGTTGCAACCTGGCTCACGAGTGAAGATTCGCTACGATAAATAACTGTAAGTGATGTGATGAGCACAATGAAAAATACGGCTAGGAGTGATAGGTTAACTCTTGTTTTAATAGACATCTTCAACCTCAGTGCTCAACATTAAAAAGAGTACAGTCTTGTTTTAATCAGAAAGCAAGTATAACAGGCATTTTAAATAACGCACCTATTGTAAGTGTACTGATTATTAACGAAATAAATGTGTGGAAATCCGCCTATTTGTGCTTTTTGCATGGATGGTTACTCGCCGAACTCCTTGTGTGTTTATAAAATTCATATTGGTGCGGCTCGTTTAACTCTATGATAAATATAGATACGTGTGGGTTTTGTTTGGGTTGGCATGCTTCCTGCTTATAGATGTCCTATGGTAAATCGCGCAGTTATAAGCTTGGTAAACAGTAAATCTGGACTAAAGTTAATTACAACTGTGTCACCAAAATAAACATAAGTTTTGACCGTGTTAACTCAACCCCAGAGGTTAAGAAAAATGTCTGATACTGATAAGTCGCTTGATACTCTCAGCCCTGAAGAGCGAGCCAAGCTGAAAGAACTCATGGAGAAAGATGCTAAAACAGAGCGTCGGCTGGGTGGGGTTTGGAAGTGGTTAGTGGCGGCCTTAAGTGCCACTATGGTTTTGATCTATTTCTATGGTGCTGGTTTCAAAGCCTTAAGCACACAATATCACCTTGGTGTTTATGTCCTGATTACCTTTGCGTTGGTTTTTTTGCTTTACCCCGCAGGTTCACGCAGGATGGCGATTTCCTTATCGATTTTGACGGGTTTTCTGATATCGATATTGATTAACTCCTTCTTTGTTTTTGAGTCGCCTTACGCACTTTATCAGCAAGTTATGATGTTTAAAGAGACTGCAGGATATGATGGATGGGGCGTTGCCTATGCAGAAGAATTTGGTCTCTTAGGCTGGATTTTCTTATTAACCTTGCCTTTTGCCGCTCTTTTGGTACCACTGGACCAGTGGATGGCAAAGCGTTTTACCAGCACGCCCTCGGCCAGCGATATTATACTCTGTCTAATGGTAACGGCTTCGGTTTTGTACTGGATCAGCCAGTTTGAGCAATTAAACTACCGTGCAGGCGCTGAGCATGAGTTGGATTATCTCATCAGTATTGTTGGTTTGATTTTATCGCTTGAGGTTTGCCGACGTGTGTTAGGCTGGTCGATTACCTTAATCGGTATTGGTATGATCGCTTTCGGGTTATACGGTCCTTATTTGCCTGAGCTGTTTGCTCACCGTGGCTTTAGTATTGAACGTTTAGCAACCTCTTTATTCCTGACGACCAACGGTGTGTTTGGTGTAATGGCGAGTGTTCTGGCAACCTACGTTATTCTGTTTATTTTCTTTGGCGCGTTTTTGCAAAAATCAGGCGCTGGAAAATTCTTTATTGAATTACCCTTAGCCTTAGCGGGTCGTTCAGCAGGAGGCCCTGCAAAAGTAGCGGTTATGTCTTCGGCTTTATTTGGCTCAGTATCTGGTAGTGCTATTGCCAACACAGTGTCCTCTGGTGCGTTCACCATTCCTATGATGAAGCGAGCTGGGTTTAAACCGCACGTCGCTGGTGCAATTGAACCTGCTGCGTCTATTGGAGGAATGTTCCTGCCTCCAATTATGGGTGCTGGTGGTTTCTTAATGGCTGAATTGACGGGTACGCCTTATTCCACCATCATGATTTTATCGATAGGGCCTGCTTTTATCTATTTCCTATCCATCTTTATGATGGTTCACTTTGAAGCTAAAAAACATAATTTGATCGGCACCCCAGGTGAGGTTTTGCCTCATTGGAAGGACGTGTTGAAGGCAGGTTGGTACTTTGCACTGCCACTCGTCATCATTACAGTTATGTTGTTAAGTGGGCGCTCCGCGGGCAATGCTGCATTCTGGGCGACCTTGTCGTGTGTCGCTGTTAGCTGGATCAAAAAAGAGACACGCATGGGGCCGCGTGAAGTTTGGGATGCGATTCAACTTGGTGCGCGTAACACTCTAATTGTAGGGGCTACAATGGGTGTGATAGGCGTGATTGTGGGTACTATCTCATTGACAGGAATGGGCCTTAAATTCTCTGATCTCATTATTTCGATGGCTGGTGGTAACCTGTTATTGGCCTTGCTGTTAGTCGCGATCGCTTCCTTGGTATTGGGTATGGGTGTGCCTGTGACGGCTGCGTATCTGATCGTTGCTGTCCTTGCCGTACCGGCATTAGGTGACTTGGGTGTAAGCGTCATTGCGGCTCACATGATTGTGTACTGGCTCTCACAAGACTCGAACATAACGCCGCCTGTCTGTGTGGCGGCTTATGCGGGTGCTGCGATTGCGGGCTCAGATCCATGGAAGACGGGTTGGACGGCATTCAGGTTCGCAAAAATGTTGTACATCATGCCGCTTCTTTTTGCTTTCGTGCCAGCAATGCTGTTAGATGGTTCTACCACTGATATTCTGATTGCTTACACGTCAGCTGTGATGGGAACAATCGCGTTCTGTTCATTTGCCATAGGCTATGCGCGTCGTAAAACGACGTTACTTGAGTGGATTATTCTTGGAGTTGCAACCGTTGCGCTCTACTGGCCAACCCTCATATCCGATGCAATTGGTCTAGCTCTAGTTGCTGCCGTTTATTGGATGCAACGTGATGTGACTAAGCAAAATGGCGTTGAAGCACTTACTACTAAGCCTGAATAAAGGACAAGATTATGGCGTTATATAAGAAAATATTGTTCGCGACAGATTTTTCTGAAGGCTCATATAAGGCTTGTCAGCATGCGTTGGAAGTTGCACATCTCTCGGGTGCCCAACTGTATGTTTTACACGTCATCACTGAGTTGATGGATAAACGTCGTCGACGCCTACCTGCAGAAGTTGTAGAAATTTTTGCACGCGAGGTCGAGACACATGCGATTGCAGATATGAAAGATTTTTGTAAACAATACCTTTCACCTGAAAAGTTAAAGGGTATTGAGCTTGTCACCGATGTTGTTATCGGGCGTAGTGAAGAAGAGATTTTACGTGTTGCACATACTCAGTCAATGGATCTAATTGTACTGGGTACAGCTGGGCGAACGGGTATTGAAAAAGTACTCGTTGGCTCAACAGCTGAGCGTGTGATACGTGAAGCGAAGGTTCCGGTGCTTACCGTTCGGATCTGAGCAAGATGAATTGTTTTGTGAAAGCAAAACGTGATACACCCATAAAAAATGATAAATACAAAAGAGGAAATCTTTATGTCAGCCATGTTTAATTTTAAAAAAACGGCTTCATTGGCGGCAGCAGCAGTTGCGGCTGTGTCCCTTACCTTTGCATCAATGGCCAGTGCTCAATCGGTTCAGCGTTTGGCTTTTTCCGGCGGTCCAGATGGCGGTACCTTCCAATTTTTCTCTAATGGCATCTCAACACGTTTATCACGCGCAATTGACGGCGTTGATGTGTCGAATATGGCATCAGCGGGTTCTGTTGAGAACTTAAGACGCGTAAATTCACGTGATGCTGATTTTGGTATCGTTTACTCAGGCGACCTTTACTTAGGATCAGAAGGCCAATTAACGAACGATACTCGCCGTTACCGCAACGTTCAGGCGATATCTTACATGTTTGGTGCGCCTGCTCACTTGATTGTATTGGATAGCGCAGGCATCACCGATGTGAGCCAGTTGGCAGGTAAAAATGTTGCTGTAGGACCTGCTGGTTCTGGCGCGGCAGCTTCTGCACAACGTTTCTTTGAAGGTGTTGGCCTATGGGACAAAATTAGCCCTCAGTATATAGGTTACAACCAAGGTGCTTCTGCGTTGGGTGACCGTCAAATCGACGCTCTATGGGTATTTGCGGGCTTCCCGAATGCCTCCGTTATTCAAGCAGCCACCAGTAATCGTGTAAAACTTTTGCAAGTCTATGAAGCGGCTGAGAAAGGAACATTGTTCAATGATCATCCTTACTATGCTCAGGTAACGATTCCTGCTGGAACCTACCCGAACGTAGACTATGATGTTGTGACTATTCAGGACTCTGCTCTGTGGGTAACTGGACGCCACATGTCTGAAGAGATGATTTACAACATGGTTTCTGAAGTCTATTCAGATGATGGCTTAGCGTTCATGCGTTCTGTGTCTAGCGCTGCGTCAGCAATGACAGTTGAAAGTGCTCTTAACGGTGTTGTGAACACTGTTCATCCAGGTGCGGCTAAATTCTGGGAAGAAAAAGGCCACACTTTGAGCGACGCTCAGAAGTAAGTATTGTTTAAAGGCCGGATTTAGTCAGGCCTGTTAAAAACCCTCGCTTGCGAGGGTTTTTTGTTGTCTAACCTAGAAAAAGCTTATAGGCATCGTTGTCGGTTTCTTCCCAATAGGTGTAGCCAATTTCAGAAAGATAAGTGGCAACTAAACTACGCTCTTCAGGTGGAACTTGCATGCCCGCAAGTACGCGGCCATACGCAGCACCATGATTGCGGTAGTGAAACATTGAAATATTCCAACGTCCGCCGAGTTTATTGAGAAAGAGCATTAATGCGCCGGGGCGCTCAGGAAACTCAAATCGATAAATCACTTCGTTGGTCACACTCGCGGGTGCATGCCCACCGACCATGTAACGAATATGGATTTTTGCCATTTCGTTATCTGTCAGATCGGTGACTTCTAAATCATGTGCTTTTAGCGTGTCGAGAAGCTCTTTGCGCCCGTCGTTATCTGGCTTGATTTGAACACCCGCGAAAATGATGGCTTGATTATCATCGCTGTAGCGGTAATTAAACTCTGTAATGTTGCGCTTACCGAGTGCCGTACAAAACTGCTTGAAGCTGCCTGGGCGTTCAGGGATTTTTGCCGCAATAATTGCTTCACGTTTTTCACCTAACTCAGAGCGTTCTGCAATATGTCGCAAACGGTCAAAGTTAACATTGGCACCAGAATCAATGGCGATCAGGGTTTGGCCTGAAATTTTCTCACGCTCAACGTATTTTTTGACGCCCGCAACACCGAGTGCACCCGCAGGCTCGCACACAGAGCGAGTATCATCGAATATATCTTTAACGGCAGCACAGATTTCATCAGTTGTTACAGTGATGACTTCGTCGACGAACTGCTTCGCTAATTCAAAGGTATGTTCGCCAATTTGTGCCACGGCAACACCATCTGCAAACAGACCTACTTGTGGAAGGATCACACGCTCGCCCGCTTCTAGTGCGGCTTTAAGACAGGCCGCATCTTCTGGCTCGACGCCAATCACTTTAATGTCTGGGCGCAGATATTTGATGTACACTGCGATGCCTGCGATGAGGCCACCACCACCGACGGGAACGAAGACTGCTTCTATTGGACCACTTTCTTGGCGCAGGATTTCCATCGCAATAGTGCCTTGCCCAGCGATGACGTCGGGGTCATCGAAGGGGGGGATGTAGGTGTAGCCTTTCTCACTGACGAGGCGTTTGGCATGGGCTTGTGCTTCATCAAAGGTGTCTCCATGCAGGACAACGCGTCCGCCTCGCGCTTTCACACTGCTGACTTTGATCTCGGGTGTGGTTTTTGGCATGACAATGGTGGCTTTTACGCCCATTGCCTTTGCCGACATCGCGAGACCTTGTGCATGGTTTCCAGCAGAGGCCGTAATGACGCCTGCCGCCTTTTCACTTTCGGTCAGCTGAGCCATACGGTTGTAGGCGCCTCTGAGTTTGAAGGAAAACACGGGTTGCATGTCTTCACGCTTCAATAAAATTCGATTGCCCAATCGGTTGGAAAGAGAGGGAGCGAGGTGGAGAGGGGTTTCGACTGCAACATCGTAAACCCGAGCTTCAAGAATTTTTTTGATATACCGGTGAGCCATAACGAACCAAGTTTGCCAAAGTGAATAATAAAAGAGAACTGATGTTATCGGCTATAACCTCTAGCGTCTACAAGCATGATAAGGTGTTGCGTATAATTAACGATTATTACGCAACAATAGGTGAAATGTGATGACTCAGGATGAAATGAAAAAGGCTGTCGGCCAAGCAGCGGTAGACATGATTCGATCTCGTCTTGAAAAAGACATGATTATTGGTGTCGGAACGGGTTCAACGGCCAATTGTTTTATTGATGCATTGGCATCCTGTCGTGATCTCTTTGCTGGAGCGGTTGCAAGTTCTGAAGCAACGGCAGAACGCCTTCGCCAAGTAGGTATCGAGGTTTTTGATCTTAATAGTGCGGGTTCATTAGCCTTTTATATTGATGGAGCGGATGAGTTTGATGGTGCACTTAATCTCATCAAGGGTGGTGGCGCTGCACTGACACGTGAAAAAATTGTGGCAGCAGCATCAAAGGAGTTCATCTGCATAGTGGATCAAAGTAAGCGAGTGGATGTCCTCGGACGCTTTCCTTTACCGATTGAGGTGATTCCAATGGCACGCTCTTACGTGGCGCGCCAACTAGCAGCACTCGATGGACAGCCTGTGTATCGCGAAGGGTGTATCACCGACAATGGCAACATCATTTTAGATGTACATCATTTGGAAATACTCGACCCTAAAGCCTTTGAGCGCTTTATCAATAATATAGTTGGCGTGGTGACGAATGGTTTGTTTGCTAATCGTCCTGCTGATGTTGTGCTAATGTCTACGCCAGCGGGTGTTGAAGAGATACGTGCACGTACGTAATCTAAAAAGAGAGCCCGATCAGGGCTCTCACGATTTTAGTGCGCTCTAAGCAGGCGGTAACATTGATCAAGCGTGAGGCGTTTTCGTAGTAAAGCGCCACTCACTGTGAAAAATGCGAAGCTCGCAAGGGGTAAGGCCAACCACAGGCCTAGATGCAATTGCGGTGCAATGTCGAGCAAGTGAATGTAGAGCAAGGCAATAACCCCTTCCGCGATGATTGCGGCCATTAGTCCGCATAGAGCTCCGAGTAGCATCAGTTCTAATAAGTCCAGATGTTGGGTTTGCTTGGCATTTGCACCAAGTGTCTGAAGTAAAGCACCCTCATAGCGGCGTTGATCTAATGCTTGCTGCAGGGTAAGCAACATCAGCATAGATCCACAAATAAGACTCAGTGCCAGTATCAGTGCTGAACTGTCTCCTAAACGCGTCAACCACTGACTCAGTTGCAGTAGCATTTGATCGATATCAATTAAGGTTAAGGACGGAAACTCGCGTATGAGTTGGTTTGCCAGTTCTTGTTGTTCTTGCGCTAAACGAAAACTCGTAATATAGGTCGCAGGAAATTGATTCAGTGTTGCTTCGTCAAAAATGACATAAAAGTTAGGTTGGAAGGATGTCCACTCGACACCACGGAGGTTCGCTATTTGTGCTTCTACCTCTAATCCTGCTAGATCAAATCCTAATACATCACCGAGCTTGAGTCCTAAAATTTCTGCCATTTCCGCCTCAACTGATATGAGTGGCTCCGTCGTTTCACCTTGCCACCATTGACCTTCAACCATTGTGTTGTGTGTAGGCGCATGATTGCTCCAGCTCAGGTTTAATTCGCGATTAAGTGTGTTGTGCTCAAGCTGCTCCGGCGTCATTTGAGCGTGAATTGGCGCTCCATTTAGGGTGGTGATGCGGCCTCTGACCATAGGAAAAAACTCAGCACTCACATTTGCGTTATCCAAAAAGCTCTGCAGTCCTTCTGTTTGCCAAGGTTGGATATTGACGACAAAGTAGTTGGGGGTATCGTCGGGTATTTGGGCTTGCCAATCTTCAAGCAGATCTGTACGGCTTACCCAGACTACGCTCAAAAGCGTTAAAAGTAAGATAGCAACAGCGGACTGTAAACGATGCCACTGGCGTTGTTGGCGTAAGCGCATCACTAACAAACGACCCAATAAAAGTCGTTTGGACAGGGGTGTGGCAAGATGTTTCAAGCAGAACTGAGCAATGGACCCCAATACCGCACCACCTATCAGTAAAAATAACAATAGAATTAATGCAGCGATGGGGGCTTCAAGAAAACTCAATAGTACGGCGAGGAGCAGTAGGGCGCATATGAGTTGTAGTACGAGTCCGCGTCTCTCGGTTCTGATGTCCTCATCTCTAAATAAAGCGCTGACCGATACTTTTGATAGGCCTAAAGTAGGTGGCAGTCCCAGTAGAACCAATAGTGCTAAGCCAACGCCTGCACCTGTAAAATAGCGCCAAAGAGCGGGAGCTGGCAGCGACTGAGGAAGTAACTCATCTAACCAGCGTGAGACCATTTGTTCTAATGCAATTCCTGTCAGAGAGCCTATAAGGGCAAGTACAGCCCAAGCCAGTAGTAGCTGCATCAAGTACAGCATGACCATTGAGCGCTGTGTCATGCCGAGACTTAATAACAGAGCGCAGCGAAGATGTTGGCTCTGACTAAAACGCTTAAGGCTCAAAAAAATGGTTAAAGCCGATAACAAAAGTGTAATCAACGAGGTAAGTTTCAGATAGTTTAAAGCACTGGCCAACGCACCGCCGCCCATCGGTTGATCACTCTGAAGTGTAAATAGTCGCTCTTCATCGCCTAGGCTTTCATTCAAAAACAGGGTAAAGGAATTGACCTGTTCAGTTGAGCCTGACAGTAAAAGCCTGAATTCGGCTCGGCTCCCTGGCGCGAGAATACCGCTAGCATCAAGATCCGCTTCGTTGACAAGTATTTGAGGACTAAAACTTCTAAAGCCACTACCTCTGTCGGGAGAGCTGATAAGCTCAGCATTGACAATCAGCTCGGTGTACCCCAGCTCGATCTTGTCACCGATGCTAAGACCCAGTTGTGACATAACTCTTGCTTCAACCCAAGCATGCCCCGGTTCAGGGATATCAGTTTCTTGAGCAGGGCGTGTTTGAATTTGGCCTCGCAAGGGGTAAGGCGATTGCACGATGCGAACAGAGCTAAGCATCATGTCATCGCCAGCACTAATCATGCTTGGAAACTGAATGACTGATGTGCTGTTTAGGCCTGCATCTGCTGCTTGCTGTCGGCGTAGATCTTGAATGGGACGTTGGCTACTTAAGACCATATCTGCACCGAGTACGGATGCGCTTTCACGTATTAAACCGCGTTCGAGTCGATCCCCAAGCAGCGACAAAAGGGTCGTAAGCGTAATGGCGATCCAAGTTGCAATGAGTAAGGCTCTCCACTCTGTTGTTCGGAGTTGACCCTGCATCTGACGTCTGAGTAAACGGACAGAAGCGCTCATAAGGACCTCTCAGTCAAGTGCCCATTGTTAAGTGTGACGCAACGTTGACAGCGTGAAGCAAGATCTGGGTCGTGCGTAATTAAAATTAACGTAGTCTTATGTTCAGCATTCAGCGTGAAAAGTTGTTCAATAATTTGTTGCCCTGTTTCATCATCAAGGTTTCCGGTAGGCTCATCCGCAAACAATAATTGGGGCGATGTCACAAAGGCACGAGCAATCGCAACGCGTTGTTGCTCACCACCTGACAATTGAGAGGGGTAATGGTGCACTCGTTTCTCCAGGCCGACTTCTTTTAACCACTTGAGAGCTTGTTGCTCTGCTTGTTCGTCTCCACGTATTTCCAGTGGTAAGCGCACATTGTCGAGAGCACTCAATTCAGGGAGTAAGTGGAAGGACTGAAAAATGAAACTAATGTATTGCGAACGAAAGGCAGCCCTTTGTGCATCATCCATAGAGGATAAGTCTTGCCCTGCTATTTTAATATGTCCGGCGCTGGGTTGGTCAAGGCCAGCCAGTAAACTCAGTAGTGTAGACTTGCCTGCACCGGATCGACCTATGATGGCTAAACTCTCACCGGGCTTCACTTGAAGCGATAGCGCGGAGAAGAGTTCAAGGCGTTGCTCTTGTGCTGGAAAGGATTTTGCGACATTCTGAGCTTCAAGAATGAATCCATCAGGGGTAAGGAGTGTCATGCGTTATCTCATATCCATATTGCTATTAATCGGTTTAGTTAACACCGTACAGGCGAAAACCCTATTAGTATTAGGTGACAGTTTGTCTGCCGCCTATGGTATTTCGCCATCTGAAGGCTGGGTGTCTCTTATGGCGGATCGATTGTCTCAAGAATCAGCAGACTATCAAGTCGTCAACGCGAGTGTGAGTGGTGAAACGACCAGTGGCGGCTTGAACCGTCTGCCATCCTTACTCGCCACCCATAAACCTCAGTGGGTGTTGATTGAGCTGGGTGCTAATGATGCATTAAGAGGAACTCCCATCTCTGTTATTCGTGAAAATTTATCCGCCCTGATTGAGTTATCCTTAGCTGAGGATGCTCAAGTTCTTTTAATTGGTATACGTATCCCTTCAAACTATGGAGCGCGTTACGGCGACGCTTTTTTTGAGCTGTTCACAGAAGTAGCAGACCATTATGAGGTTGATAGAGTTCCCTTTTTACTTGAAAATGTTGCACTTAATTGGGATCTCATGCAGTCTGACGGTCTTCATCCGAACGCACAGGCACAACCCGTGATACTCGACAATGTTTGGCCGTTTGTTGAGCGCCTGTTAGAAGATTAACGTAAAGTACCAATAGGATACATACCTATGAGATTAACGGCAGGGCTAGTTTGCCTGACGCTATTGTTTAGTTTGTCTGGTTGCACTGATATTGTGAGGCCTTCCACGGGCTCTTCCACAGTTGTAGGTGAGTCAAGTAATATCGATTTTGGCGCTCAACAGCGGCTCTCTTCGCCAGAAATAACAGCACTCAATTGGTTTCCAAACTACCAGCAACCGATTCTGCAATTCGAGATTTTGCTGGCACGGCAAACTCAATCGCAAGATCCTGAACAATTGCAAACCCTTTTAAATTTAGCCTACTTATATGATGCGCAATTGTATGTGCTGTTTCACGAACTGTTGGATTACTTGCCTGAGCTAGCACGTTCGCGCGAAATTAAAGAGCAGAATGAGTGGTTAGATCTGCGCGAAACTCAAATGAGTGACGCATTTGTGAAAAACCAAGGTGGGGATCTAGGCTCAATTCAGGCCTCGCAGGCGTTTATCGCCGATACTCGGAAGCGAATCGCGATCATTGAGGAGCGACTAGCGATTGTTAAGATTCGCTAATCAATCGCCAAAGAGGTTGACCACTGGCGTGATACTTGCGTTCGAAGGCAGTAATAGGTAGTTCAACATGCAGTTGTTTCAGACTGGATTTAATGCCGTAGAGGTGCAAGGAAAGTTGCAACTCTTCAAGGTAGAGTTTCCAGTTGCTACGGGCTTCAATCCTTCCACCGAGTTTGACAAAGTCAGGAAAGACTGGGTGAGCATAAAAACGTCTGCTGATTTGGTTCGCTTTTGGATAGGGGTTCGGATAGAGCAGGAAATGGTGAGAAAGTCGGATATTAGCACTTGTAGCTAAGCGCCAAAAGTCGACTAAATCGCTTCGCGCCAATAGCGCATTGCTTGGCAAAGGAGGGCGTTGCTTTGTCAGTCTGTCTTCAGAGCGATCAATACCTACAACCAGATGATCCGGGTACTGCATTGCTAAATAATTCGTGCTGTCGCCGACGCCACAGCCTGAATCAAATATGAGTTTAGAGTCGTATTGATTGAGGCGCTCTCTTAATAATTCAAATGCCTGTTGGTTATGGTACGCGATTGGTTTATTAAAATGAGTGGATTGGTATTTTTTAACGAGCTTTTCTAAGTCTGGATGTAATATCGATTGTGACGAAGCAACGGAGCGCGAGTTGCCTGAGTTAAGTGGTGTAGAGTGTATAGGATGCTTTGACATAATTCACAGCTAACGGGGTTCGAGCCTAAAATGAAAAGACCGCTTGGCGCGGTCTTTTCACTGAAGCACAACAGGAGGCTGCTGTGCTTTTAACCTATGCGTACGTATTAAGCCGCTAGGTTCTGGTTTACAAATTCCCAGTTTACAAGTGCCCAGAAGCTTTTTAGGTAATCAGGGCGTACATTGCGGTAATCAATGTAGTACGCATGTTCCCATAGGTCGACAGTCAACAACGCTGTTTGGCCATTGGTCATCGGCGTTCCAGCATTGCTGGTGTTAACGATCTCTAAGGAGCCGTCAGCATTTTTAACTAACCAAGTCCAGCTAGAGGCAAAGTTATTGACCGCTTTGTCATTGAACTCTTCTTGGAATTTTTCGAAAGAACCCCACTTGGCATTAATTGCATCTGCAATAGCGCCTGTTGGAGCACCACCAGCATTTGGTGCAAGGCAATGCCAGTAGAAGGTGTGGTTCCAAATTTGAGCGGCGTTATTGAAGACAGGGCCAGATGAAGTTTTGATGATGTCTTCTAGGCTCTTGCCTTCAAACTCAGTACCAGGGATCAAGCCATTCAGCTTTACAACATAGGTGTTGTGGTGCTTACCGTGATGGTAATCCAAGGTTTCTGCAGAAATATGTGGTTCAAGTGCATTTTTCTCGTAAGGCAGTGCTGGCAGTTCAAAACTCATTATAATCACCTTTAATTTGACAGGAATTGGTGTTTAACGTTACGAAAAGAATTACGCCTTCACGCAATCTGTACCATCATATCACTGAATTGAGATTCTATAACGGCACAAAAAATGTGACTTTTTGTCTTAAAAGGAGTCAGCCCCTTCGATTAAACACTCATCAAATACTATATTGCGGCGTTTGTTTGAAAAACAAGGTTCAGTGATTGAAAGATTCGCACTTAAGGCGTTTTTCAAGGCTGAGGGAGGTATCGCCCAGTGCAATGAAGGCAGGGTTTTCAAGCGAATCCTTAGTGTTGTAGCGCAAAGGCTCCAGTGTGTTGGCATCTAGCAATACTCCACCAGCCTCAACCAAAATCGC
Organism: Nitrincola tibetensis; assembly: GCF_003284585.1. Taxonomy (GTDB): domain Bacteria; phylum Pseudomonadota; class Gammaproteobacteria; order Pseudomonadales; family Balneatricaceae; genus Nitrincola; species Nitrincola tibetensis. Next base: position 37,494 of record NZ_QKRX01000015.1, on the reverse strand, counting down.
TTGCGCCGCCGCAGTGTCCCACTCGCTAGTAGGTGTCATTCGGGGATATAAATCAGCCATACCCGAGGCAATCAAGCAAAGCTTAAGTGAACTACCCATCGCGCTCGTGTTGACTTTAAAATCCTCTAATACTTGAGCGACGGCTTCAGCCTCTTTGCGTCCATGACGGCGGCTGGTCAGTAAGTGAACTTTATCTTTAATTGAGCGCGTTTGAATGGGGTGAGGCAATCCATTTTCTATGCGCCAGGCTCCCAAGTGGGTACCTCCCCAGTAAAACGCTGATTTTGCAGGAGCGTAAACAATGCCTAAGACTGGGGTTTGTTGATCAATCAGCGCAAGGTTAACGGTAAACTCACCATTTCGTTGTAGAAACTCACGCGTACCGTCTAGTGGGTCAATCAACCAGTAGCGAGTCCAGCCTTGGCGCTCCGACCAGTCCGGTATCCGCGCTTCTTCACTCAAAATAGGAATATCAGGCGTTAACACGCCGAGCCCTTGAGCCAGAATTCGTTCTGCTGCGAGATCGGCGGCGGTCACCGGAGATTGATCGGCTTTTAATTGCGTGTCCCACTCTCCTTGATGATACACCTCCATGATTGCGTCACCGGCGTTGCGAACCAATTCAAGTAATGACTCAATGGGCGGCAGGTTAGTGTGCATGTGTGACTCCTTTGGCGAATAACTCGATGAGCTTCAAAAATCAAATTGATCAGTTCATACTGGAGATAGGTTTAATCAATAAGGTAAGTGTTTCACTGATGATATTGGATTGGCAAGCGATAGATACAGTTTTGTTGGATATGGACGGTACCTTGTTGGATCTCCATTTCGACTCCTATTTTTGGTTAGAATTTTTGCCCTTGCGCTATGCGCAAGTGCATGCTCTTGAGCCAAACGAAGCAAAGCAATGGCTGCATGAACGCATAAAGCAGGAGCAAGGTCGTCTCAGTTGGTATTGTTTGGATTATTGGACAGAAGAGTTGGGCTTGCCAGTCGCGGCTCTAAAGCATGAAGTGGCCGAAAAAATTGGCTTTCGTCCGAATGTGCCGAGTTTTTTAAAGGCTTTAAAAGCATCACACAAACGCAGTGTGATTGTCACCAATGCGCACCCTGATAGCTTAAACTTAAAGTTAGAGCGAACGGGGTTGGCCAGTATGGTAGATGCGGTTATCTCATCTCACGAGTTTCAGGTGCCGAAAGAGGATCAAGCTTTTTGGCATGCATTACAGGAAAGAGAGCCTTTCTCTCCTCCGCGAACCTTATTGATTGATGACAGCCTCCCTGTTCTGAACTCAGCCGCAATCTATGGTGTTGGCTACTTGTTGAGCATCGCTCAACCCGATAGCCAAATGCCTGCTCGTGCCGTTGATCGGTTTAATGCAATTCATGATTTTGAAGAGGTGATGCCAACGAATGACCCAACATTATGACTCTAGCCAATCGAAAGTGCGATTAGATAAGTGGCTCTGGGCAGCACGATTTTATAAGACACGTGCGCTCGCCAAGCAAATGATTGAGGGCGGTAAAGTTCATTATGATGGACAGCGCGCAAAAAGTAGCAAAATGGTTGAGATAGGCGCAGAGCTTACCCTGCGCTTAGGCTTTGATGAAAAGACAATCGTCGTAGTGAGTCTTGCCGATCAGAGGAGAGGGGCTGAGGAGGCCCAGCGTTTGTATCGTGAAAAACCAGAAAGTATCGAGAAGCGTGAACGTGCGGCAGAGCAACGTAAAATTCATGGCAGTGCTCCCGAACACCGGCCGGATAAAAAGAGTCGTCGGGAGCTACTGCGTGTGAAGGGGAGCTGGGATTAAGTCAGCCCCGTTTTCGACTGACATCAAAAAATGCCAATGTTCCTAAAAGTGGAATCCGGCTGACTAGGTGAAATAAAGGCTGAAGATGTTTGGCTATACGGCTGGTGCACTTGTGAAGTAAGGGTGTGTAGAAGCCCCAAGCCAGAATAGGCAGTGCGATGACTAGGCCGCCGACAAGAATGTCGCTTAGCCAGTGGGCGCCACCCACCAGTCGTGGAAGAATCATCAGTGTTGCAATGAATGCCGCAATATACGCCATAAAATGGCGAGAGCACATCAACAGGTAACCGGCCCAAAGTAAGAGAATGGTCGCGTGATCTCCAGGGAAGCTGCGTGACGAGGCATCTTTAGCTGGAATACCAGGGAATAGCTCTGTTAGTAAGTAAGCCGGCTCGAGTACTCTAGATGGACTTTGTCCTGTTAGATCTATTGCTTTAGCAAATTCGTAAAAAAAATAACGCAGTGGAATGAGTAAAAAGAGTAAAACTATAAAGCCAATAAAGGCTTTTTGGAGCTCTGAGCGGGGGATACCAAGTTTGGGGAAAATGAGAAAGCACAGCATCACAACGGCCAATGCTAGGTCTTTGTAACGTGTGTTTGCCCAAGCCCATAGCCAAGCCCAGGTACCGCCGCTCTCAAGCGAAGAATTTAATGCAAAGAAAACCTGCTCATCTGCGCTTCGCCAAGCGAAAAAGCCAGCAGGCCAGATAAAACTTAGCAATAGGGCTAAGGCAATTGCATGAAAGATGATAAGCGGGCGTAGTTGCCATTGATCTGAAAAAAAAGGTTTTGAGCTTGTCATACGAATGAATAGACCCATTATGTTAAAATATTGCTTTATGGTAACAGCGCAAGTGCGCCGGCTCCACTCTTAGAGTTAGCCGTTAAGGTGGAAATTGTGAATGAGCTCACCGGATAAAATTCAACGAATACTGTTTGATGATTTAGACGTCAGAGGTGTGGTGACGGGGTTGCAGGAAAGTTATCAGGCGGTGTTGAGCCGTAACACTTACCCTTCGTGTGTCCAAACGCTTTTGGGTGAAATGATGGCGGCTGTCACGCTGTTAAGTTCAACCTTGAAATTTGAAGGTCGGTTGATTCTTCAGGCTCAAGGCACAGGTGCCGTTCGCATGCTGATGGCAGAATGTACACACCATCAGCAGGTGAGAGCGGTTGCCAGAGTAGATGGCGAAGTGCCTGAGCTTGGGAGCCTTGCCGACTTGCTAGAAGAAGGACGTTTAGCTCTAACGCTGGAGCCCATTGGTGGACAGCGTTATCAAGGCGTTGTTGGTTTAGAGGGGGAAACCCTAGCAAAGTGTCTTGAAATTTATTTTAAGCAGTCTGAACAATTGGCGACGAGCATCTACTTGCAAGCTGATGGGCGTCAAGCATCGGGGCTTTTATTGCAGATGTTGCCAAGCGCGAAGGGAAGTTTAGACGACTGGGAGAGGATTACCTTTTTAGCTGGAACCTTGTCAGCAGACGAGCTCTTATCATTAGACAATGAGACCCTTCTTTATCGTTTATTTCATGAGGAAGAGTGTCGACTCTTTGAAGCGCAAACGCTTGAGTTTTATTGTGACTGTTCCAGAGAGCGAAGCGCTAATGCGCTCAAGCTGTTAACAGAATCTGATCTCCTAGACGCTGCCGCTGATGAAGCTGATGGTGTGTTAAAGGTCGATTGTCAATTTTGTAATGAGCGTTATTTGTTTAATCAAACAGATATAAAATCTCTCTTCGCTGAACCAGCTCAGGGTGAAGAAGCGGGAGATTCCGTATTGCACTAAAAGTAAAGATGGGTTAAACCTTAGTCTAGCCAGTCGAATTTGTGAATGAGAAGAGTTTGTGTATTGTGCCAATACGCTCTTTTTTATGTCATAATAGTCGGCCTTTAAAGTGTGAAAAAGTATTAGTATCTAGGCTCGGACATCTGTGTAACCTAAGCGATTAGCGGGTACTCACCGAGGCTTCTTGGCAGGGGTCTTTAAGGCTCTTCAGTAATTTTTTGGCATAGCGCCAAGGGAATTAGTAATGACTACAGAAACCGTCAAAATTGCACATCAGAACCTTAGCCCAGCTGAGTTAGTTGAGCGCGCCTTACAGCGTCAAGAAGGTGTGCTGGCTGATAATGGTGCACTGGTTGTCACAACCGGTAAGCGTACCGGGCGTTCACCGATGGATCGTTTTATCGTTAAGGATGCTACCACTGCCGATACCGTCGATTGGGGTAAGGTGAATCGTCCATTTGATCCTGATACATTTAATGCGTTGTGGGATCGTGTTGCGAATTGGCTGAATGATGAAGAGCGCTTTGTATCTTATGTGCATGTTGGATCGGATGATAATCATTACCTTCCAGTTAAGATGACAACGCAAACTGCGTGGCAAAATCTGTTTGGTTTAAATCTATTCATTCGCCCTTCGGTGTATAACCCTAACTCAAAAGATGAGTGGGAGATTATCAATGCGGCGGGCTTTGTCTGTGAGCCAGAACGCGACGGTACAAACAGCGACGGCTGTGTCATCTTAAATTTCACTGAGCGTAAGGTGCTGATTGCTGGCATGCGCTATGCGGGTGAAATGAAAAAAGCCATGTTCTCTGTGCAAAACTTCTTGTTGCCAGAGTTCGATGTTTTACCCATGCACTGTTCAGCGAATATTGGCGAAGACGGCTCTACAACTCTATTCTTCGGTTTGTCTGGCACAGGAAAAACGACCTTATCTGCTGATCCTGACCGTTTCTTGATTGGTGATGATGAGCATGGTTGGGGAACAGGCGTTGTCTTCAATATTGAAGGTGGTTGCTACGCAAAAACGATCAACCTGAGCCAGAAGAATGAGCCCATTATTTGGGATGCGATTCGATTCGGTGCGATTGTTGAAAACGTTACGCTTGATGAGAAGCGCGTTGCAGATTACAACGACACGTCGCTGACTGAAAATGGTCGTTGCGCCTATCCGCTTGAGCACGTTGAAAAACGCTCGTCTGACAACAAGGGTGCAGAGCCTGAAGCCATAGTCTTCTTAACCTGTGACTTAACTGGCGTTCTGCCGCCTGTTTCTGTATTAACAAAAGAAGCGGCGGCGTATCACTTTTTGTCTGGATATACAGCGTTAGTGGGCTCAACTGAAATGGGCTCAGGTGGCGGTATCAAGTCAACCTTCTCAACTTGTTTCGGTGCGCCTTTCTTCCCGCGTCCAGCACATGTTTACGCTGACCTACTTATGAAGCGTATCAATGCCTTTGGCTCACGCGTGTACCTTGTGAATACAGGCTGGACAGGTGGTTCTTATGGAGTGGGGCAGCGTTTCAGTATTCCAACTACTCGCGGCATCATTAGTGCGATTCAAAGTGGTGCTCTTAAGGATTGTGAGCTGGTTCATTTGCCGGGCATCAATCTTGCGGTTCCAACTCAGGTGCCAGGTGTCGATTCTTCTTTGTTGAACCCACGCGAAACCTGGGCGAATCCGGCCGACTATGACGCTGCTGCAAAAGACTTGATTCAGCAGTTTGTTGATAACTTCCAGAAGTTCTCTGGCGTGTCTGAAGAAATCATCAAAGCGGGTCCACAGCTGTAAGCGTTTAATTCCATTATAAAAAGCCCTTGATCGCTGTCAGCGTCAAGGGCTTTTTTGTAGTGCTCAATCCATCGTTCGAAGGGTTTAGCTGTTCTGCATGTCAGTCAACTTTAAGTTTGTAGTCCATGCTTTTTAGAAACTCGGATTCGTTTTCAAGATCCGCACGTGTTAGCGGGTGGTGGTCAAGCCAGCCAGACGGAAAACAGAGGTGTAGCTTATTTCCATCGACCTGTAAGCTGAACGCTGGTAAGCGTGCTTTACTGCGGCTGCGATGAAAAATGACGGCTAAACGAAGTAGAAGACACAAGCGCAAATACGCATCTCGTTTTTCATCCGGTAGTGTTTTATATTCATCTTTGGGTAGTTTACGACGGTGTCCTTTTGCCAAAAAGGCTAGCATCTGCTGTTCTAAATTACTGAACCCTGCCAAATCACAGTGTTGCAGCAAATAGGCGCTATGACGATGATAGCGGTTGTGGGAAATGGTCAATCCGATTTCATGTGTGCGAGCCGACCAGCAGAGCATGTCATGGAATTCTGGATCATTCAGCTGCCAAGGATCTTTTACTTGTGCCAGCATAATTAGGGCAGTGGCTTCGATGCGATAGGCGTGTTTGCTGTCAATATGGTAACGCTGCATTAAGGCGTTAATCGTCCGCTCTCGCACGTCTTCATGGCGCAAACGCCCTGCCATATCATAGAGCACCCCCTCGCGCAGAGCACCATCAGAAAAAGCCATGCTTTCGATATCCAATGACTCAAAAGCTGCATCCAGAATTGCAACCCCTGCCGGCAATACAGCTTTGCGCTCGGGTTTAACGGTTGAAAGCGTCAGTTGATCTGAATGTCCAACCTGAAGCAAATAGGTTTTCAGTTTGTTTAAAGCATCGCGCGTAATAATGCCATTCGAAAGGCCTAGCTCCGTGCAGGCTTGTAAGGTGGCTTTGATCGTTCCGGAAGAGCCAACGCAGCTGCTCCAGCCTAAACGCTTATAGTTTCTTCTGATAGATAAAAGCTCTTGTTGTGCAGCCATTTTGGCCTTATTAAAGCCAGCCTCAGTAATTTTCCCATCTAAGAAAAACTCTTCATGGAAGCTTACGCACCCCATTTGAAGACTTTCGAGAAGCTGTGGTTCGAAGCGCTCACCAATAATAAACTCGGTACTGCCTCCGCCAATATCAATCACCAAGCGTTTGCCTGAATCGTCGGCAAGGCTATGACAAACACCTAAATATATGAGGCGTGCTTCTTCATGGCCTGCAACGATTTGAATCGGGAGTCCCAAAATTTTAGCGGCTTGCTGTGCAAACTCATCACCGTTGACCGCTTCTCGTAACGCATTGGTTGCAACCGCACGTATGGCACTGCGAGGTAACTCAGTTAAACGTTGTGCAAAGCGACTTAAACAATCGAGCCCACGTTGCTGTGCATCCGGTGTTAGAAGCCCTTCGTCGTCCATGCCGGATGCAAGCTGTACTTTTTCTGACATGATATCAATGGGTTTTAATTCACCCTCGACATATCGTGCGACGACCATGTGAAAACTGTTCGATCCAATGTCGATGGCCGCCATCAATGCGCCGGGTTTGTTTGGATCAATTGTGGCTGATTGTTCGTACATCGATTCTAATCTCTAATTTACTTTTAACAGAGAGTACTGGCTAAATGACTATTCTGCCAGACCCTTTCGCCCTTAAGAAGCTTTTCACTATGCAGGTGATAGGGTATACCTATGAATATTCAGTTCACAATCAGTAAAAACTGGTGTTATTATCCTTGTATAATCGATTACAAAGCACCAAGTGCAATGGAGAGAGAAGTTCATGAGCGATATTATTGTTAACGTCACCGACGCAAGCTTTGAAGATGAGGTGGTGAAGTCTGATAGCCCTGTTTTGGTAGATTATTGGGCGGAGTGGTGCGGCCCATGCAAGATGATCGCCCCTGTCCTTGAGGAAATTGCTAAGGAATATGAAGGGCAACTCAAGGTGTGCAAGCTTAACATAGATGAAAACAACGAAACGCCACCGAAGTTCGGTATTCGCGGTATCCCAACGTTAATGTTATTTAAAGGGGGGAACGTTGAAGCGACAAAGGTTGGTGCATTGTCCAAGTCACAGTTGTCTGCTTTCATTGACGCAAATCTGTAATAACTGACAGTGATGCGCGACTTACTTTGGTATATCGCGCATTTTCTTATCAGAGAACTAGACACCAGCACATAAAATCTTTATATTTCCCTTATCTTTTACGTGTCGTTAGATGTTACTAGGTACAATAATCGTTACCTTTAGTTTCGATTGCTGTAATTAATCTTTCCAATCAATCCTCCGGCTACCATTCAATATCAGCCCACTCTTGGCTGCATCCAAAGAAACTATGAATCTTACCGAATTAAAATTAAAAAGTGTTCCTGATCTTCTCGAGATCGCAAATACCATGGGCCTCCATAATATGGCCCGCTCTCGCAAACAAGATGTTATTTTTGCAATCTTGAAAAAACATGCTGTCAGTGGAGAAGATATCTACGGCGACGGTGTTTTGGAAATTCTGCAAGATGGCTTTGGTTTTTTGCGTTCAGCAGACTCCTCGTACTTGGCAGGTCCTGATGATATTTATGTCTCACCTAGCCAGATACGACGTTTTAATCTACGAACGGGCGATACCATAGCAGGTAAAATTCGCCCACCAAAGGATGGTGAGCGTTATTTTGCACTGCTTAAAGTCAGTGAAATCAACTTCGACCGTCCTGAAAATGCCAAGAACAAAATCCTGTTTGAAAACCTAACCCCCTTATTTGCTCAGTCTCGTATTCGTATGGAAGTGGGAAATGGCAGTACTGAAGATATTACAGCACGTGTCATTGACTTGGTTTCGCCAATGGGTAAAGGCCAGCGCGCATTGATCGTTTCCCCGCCTAAAGCGGGTAAAACGTTAATGCTGCAAAATATTGCAAACAGCATCACGCGTAACAGCCCAGATTGCTATTTGATTGTACTGCTGATAGATGAGCGTCCTGAAGAAGTGACCGACATGCAGCGTACCGTCAGGGGTGAAGTCGTCGCATCAACGTTTGATGAGCCGCCATCACGCCACGTTCAAGTGGCAGAGATGGTGTTAGAAAAAGCGAAGCGCTTAACCGAACATAAAAAAGACGTTGTCATCCTTCTTGATTCGATTACACGTTTGGCGCGTGCCTATAACACGGTTATTCCGTCATCTGGTAAAGTCTTAACAGGTGGTGTGGATGCGCATGCCTTAGAGCGCCCTAAGCGCTTTTTTGGTGCGGCTCGAAATATTGAAGAGGGTGGAAGTCTTACGATTATCGCCACCGCCTTGGTTGATACTGGCTCTAAAATGGACGAAGTTATTTACGAAGAATTTAAGGGAACGGGTAATGCCGAGGTTCACCTTGATCGTAAAGTTGCAGAGAAGCGGGTATTCCCAGCGATTAACATTCGCCGTTCCGGTACGCGCAGAGAAGATCTGTTGACGACGGAAGATGAATTGCAACGTATGTGGATTCTTAGAAAGCTTCTTGATCCGATGGAAGATGCAGCGGCGACAGAGTTTGTTATTGATAAGCTTAAAGACTTCAAAACAAACGATGAGTTCTTCTTGTCGATGAGACGTAAATAACGATCTATTTTGATGTTGCTGACGTAAGTCTGACATCTTCAAACAGGTAGCGGCTGCTCGGCAGTTGCTATCTCTCTCAAAAAAGTTATTGCCATGTCTACACCAAAATATAAAGATCTCCGAGATTTCATCCGCATGCTGGAGCAGCGCGGTGAGCTAAAGCGCATCAAACAGCCTATCAATCCTGTTTTGGAAATGACCGAAATTTGTGATCGAACTTTACGGGCTGGTGGACCGGCTTTGTTGTTTGAAAATCCAGTTGGCTTTAAATACCCTGTGCTTGCTAACCTCTTCGGAACTCCTGAACGTGTCGCTTTAGGCATGGGTGAAGAGTCGGTGTCAGCTTTGCGAGATGTGGGTAAGTTGCTGGCGCAGCTGAAAGAGCCTGAGCCTCCAAAAGGCTTTAAAGATGCTTGGGAAAAACTCCCTGTATTTAAGCACGTCTTGAACATGGGGCCTAAGTTGGTGCGTTCGGCCGCTTGTCAGGAGTATGTCATTGAGGGTGATGATGTTGACTTGTATCAGCTGCCAATTCAGACCTGCTGGCCTGGCGATGCTGGGCCTCTAGTGACTTGGCCGCTGGTCATCACACGGGGGCCTAATAAGCCACGCCAAAACTTAGGCATTTACCGTCAGCAGCTCATTGGCCGTAATAAGCTCATTATGAGATGGTTGGCTCATCGTGGGGGGGCGCTAGACTTCCGCGAGTGGCAGCAAGCAAATCCTGGCCAGCCTTTTCCAGTAGCCGTGGCTTTGGGGGCTGACCCCGCCACTATTCTAGGTGCTGTTACTCCGGTGCCTGATACGCTTTCGGAGTACGCATTTGCTGGATTGTTGCGTGGTGGCAAAACGGAATTGGTGAAGTGTATTGGCAATGATTTGCAGGTGCCCGCAAGCGCCGAGTTTGTTCTAGAAGGGTATATCTACCCAGAGGAAATGGCGGATGAAGGGCCGTTTGGGGATCACACTGGCTATTACAACGAAGTGGATCGTTTTCCAGTATTTACTGTCGAGCGAATCACACACCGTAAAGATCCGATTTATCACAGCACCTATACCGGTCGGCCACCGGATGAGCCTGCCATTTTAGGGGTTGCCCTCAATGAAGTGTTTGTACCGATACTGCAAAAGCAGTTCCCCGAGATCATTGATTTCTATCTGCCACCAGAGGGCTGTTCTTACCGAATGGCTGTTGTGACCATTAAGAAACAGTATCCTGGGCATGCGAAGCGCGTCATGTTGGGCGTCTGGTCATTTTTACGCCAATTTATGTACACTAAGTTTGTTGTTGTTTGCGATGATGACGTCAATGCAAGGGATTGGAAGGATGTGATCTGGGCGATTACCACGCGGATGGACCCTTCCCGTGATACGGTCATGATTGAAAACACACCGATTGATTATCTTGACTTTGCATCACCTGTATCTGGCTTAGGGTCGAAGATGGGGATGGATGCGACCAATAAATGGCCTGGAGAGACTCAGCGAGAGTGGGGAGAGCCCATTGCAATGAGTGATGAAATCAAGGTGCGAGTGGATGCGTTATGGGACAGCCTAGACATCCTTGGAGGAACACAGAATTGAAAAGTTATACGACAGATATCGTCAATGTAAGTTTATTGAATCATGATGTGTATCGAGTCCGTTTACGTGTAGCAGATGCTCAGCACCGGTTGGAATTTATTGCAGGTCAATATTTAGATTTAGAGTTGCCTGATGGACGTAAAGCCTCCTTTTCTATCGCGTCAGCGCCTGATCAAAGCAGCGATCTGGAACTGCACATCCGTGCGATGCCAGAGAGTCTATTAAATACCGCGATCTTGACGCATTTGCAGACACAGCCACAAGTGAGTGTCACGCTGGGTATGGGTTCATGTTGTTTAGATGTGCAAACCTTAAATCCCGAGCAGCACTTGGTGTTTGTGGCCGCAAGCACAGGTTTTGCCCAGATCAAAAGCATGGTTGAGCATTTGCTTGCTAATCAAGTGATGAATCCCATCGATATCTACTGGGGGGCTCGTCAGCGCGAGGATATGTATTTGGTGGACTTGCCAGATCAGTGGTCTAAGGAGCACAAGAATGTACGCTTTGTGCCTGTCTTGAGCGATGATGATGCTGAGTGGATGGGACGTAAAGGAATGCTGCCCACTGCAATTCAAGAGGACTTGCCAAGTGATCTTTCTCAGATGCGGGTTTACATTAGTGGGTCGCCAGCAATGGTCTATGCTTTAGTGGATGTGCTAGAGGATAGAGGTGTGCTAGACGATCAGATCTTTGCCGATGCATTTGCTTATGCGCCAAGGCCTGTTCGGCACACTTAAGTTGGTTTCTTGTTACCATAAAAAAGGGTCATTTCAGACCCTTTTTTTATTGCATGACATCCGGTATTGCTGTGTTTAGGTGGCTTTTAGTGCCGGTGGTGGCAAAGGTAAATCAGGTAACTGGCTGCTGAGCAGCTCGATGCTACGATTTAACTGCTCGCTGGCCTCAACGGGTTTGCCAAGGTGTTTCAGGAGTCTTGCATACTCCGCCAGATGTTCTGGTGTCTCCTGAGACGCCAGTGTCATTTGATAGTACTCAGCAGCTTCTTCCCATTCTTGATTGAGAAGAGAGAGGCGTGCGAGTGCTAACTTCAACCCCAGGCTTTCTGGATGTGCTGGAAACCATGCTTTCGCCTGATCAAGAAGCTTTCTTGGTTTGGCTAGCTGCACTTGTCCATAGAGTTCAATCAGTCTTTCATTCCAGCTGTTGTTGAGCGTTTCACGCAGTAGGGTTTCTGCTGCTGAAAAGCCTTTGTGTTCGATGAGCTGTTGAGTGTATTCAGCCACTACGTCGTTATGTTTAGCCACTGTTTTGGGTAAGGTTACCCAAAGGCTTTGCAAATGCTTAACGGCATTCTCATCGGTTAGTGTATTTTGTTGTTTGAACTGCTTAAGAAGACCAATGCAGGCTTCTTTTTCAATACGCTGTAGCTGAGTGTTGGTGAGTGCTTCGTACTTTTTTAGGTCTGGAAGAAGGTCAACAAGGCCTTGCCAGTCATCTAGCCCTGCATAGACTTCTTTAAGCAGTACGAGAATTTGTTTGTTTCTGGGTTCTGTCCGGCGAAGATTCAACAGAAGTGTTAGCGCCGCTTCAATCTGTCCACGGTTGACCTTGAATTGGGCTTCAGTGATTTTAATGGTTAAGTCCGCCTCAGGGGCAGCCTTTAAGGCCTTCTGCAGCAGAAGGTCAGCGTTCTGGTGATCTCCACCCTCATTGGCGGCACGTGCTGCTGCAAGGTAGTTGATCAAAGGGACGCCGGACTTTTCAGCCGATTGGCTGAGCAAGTTCTGTGCCTTCAAGCAGTCGCCTTGTGACAGTTGCAAAAAGCCTTTAAGGGTTTCTTTGTTCGCGGCTTTTTGTTGTCTTTTTTCACGCCAGTTACGGAATTTATCCCAAGGCAGGTGTGTGTTAAAGAAGAGATTCACTAAGCCGTGAGCAATGAAAAAAGCGATCAGTGTGGCGATTAAGAATACCCAAAGGGTTGTTTCAATCGTCGTTTGCTTGAACGCTACTAACACATACCCAGTATCTTGCATCATGAGCTGTCCGGCCCAAGCACCTGCGACTAAGACGATGAGTATCAGTAGAAAAAAACGTTTCATTAATTGCCTCCTTCTCTTTGCAAGCGTCTTACTTCAGCCATGTGCTCTTTGAGCGCATTGAGAGAAGTGGCAATTGAAGGTAGCTCAGGGGCAACTTGGAAGGTTTTAAGTTCCTCTATCGCACGCAGTAAAGAAATGGCATTGGCTTCTGTCGTATCAAAGTAATCTCCAATCCAGGTTGACGCTTTCGATAAGCTTTCTTCATAGGCACCTTGGCGGCGTTGTAAAACCGCTGTTTGAGCCTGTTCAAACATTAAGTGGAGATTCTGTTGCAGATAGTAGATTTGATCTGGGGCCAATAAAGGAGCGATAGGAGCATCTCTATGTTGAATAACAACGAGTTGATCCAGCTTGTCCATCGCCTTGTTGAGTGCGGCTTTTGCGCCTGCTCCCCAGCTCTCTTTTAAGCTGTCCGGTGTAACATCATCCAATAAGTTTGGTAATTGACGTTGATCAGAGGGGTGAGACATGCGCAGTTGCGTCGTCTGTTGGCTCATTGCGCTTAAGCGTAAGTAAATGCCTTCTACATCCAGTCTAGGCACTCCTTCTAAAGCACTGATGTCAGCTGCTAAGCTTTGGCGAATCGGGTATAGCGAAACATCGTCGGCTTCTTGTAAAACCTTGTCAGCTGATCTGAGGAGCGCTAAGGCACCTGATGCTGAGTTTTCCATTAAGACGCGTTGATTTGCCAACCGCAACAAGTATTCAGCTTCAGCCAATAGCCAGTCTTTGTCAGAAACCTGTTGTTGAGCATTCATTTGTTGTACGGCTTGAGTTAAACGGCCATGCAGTGTTTCGATGCTTTGTTCCGTTTTTGTATTCAATGAACGCAGTTGTTCAGTTCGCTCTTGAACCTGACCTAACTGTTGGCTGATGCCGCTAATGCGCTCACTGCTATCCGCTTTAGCACTGGCTAATGCGCTGTCTAGGTTTGCAGAGAGAAGTTGGATTTGAGTGCGGGACTGCTCGCTGGACCAGTACATATAGCCGCTAAGGCCAAGTGCCGCAACAGACAAGACTAACGCGACTTTACCAGGCCAGTTTGACGAAGTGGGTTGGGTCGCTGGTGTCATTTCAGGCTTGGTCGGCGGCTCGTTAGAGGCGGACACTGGCTCTACACTAGGTTCTTTCGATACTGGCGCGCTTTTCTCGCTAGAGGTTGCCTCTTTAGCGTCAGTCTTGGCAGAGGTTGTCTCATCTACACCGCTGCTTTCGGATGCCGAGGTGGATTGTTCAGGTTGAGTTTTCTTGGTTGTGCTATCGTTCTTCTTCTCTGGTGTGTCTTTCATGCCGGTTGTTCCAATTCGTTGGCAGGAATTATAGCCTGAACCATTGATTCATCATCTGGTCCAGACGCAACCCTGACCCGGGTGAATCCCAAGCCTCGTGCTAATTCAGCAATTCTCTGGCTGGGAACGATTAACAAACTTAAAAAAATTGACTGGCGCTGCTCTGTGGAAAGCTGGCCTACGATGGACAATAGGTTGGTCAGCACCTCGCCACTGGTTGCTAAAATGGCAGCAGGTGGATGAGCGACCACAGCCTCATAAATAACCTGTTCAGAATAGCGGGGGCAGCGACGATAGTAAACTGTTCTATAATCGACTTTAGCACCACGTTGGGTCAGTGTGTCGTAAATAAGACGTCGGCCGTCTTGTCCGCGAAGGATGAGAACTCGTTGCCCAGCCACATTTTGCAGACGCGCATCAGAAAGTAAGCTTTCGGAGTCGTATCCGTTAGCCACGGACCAAGCTGGAATGTCTAAGCTTTGCAGTCGTTTGCATGTCTGTTGGCCAATGCCGATCCAGTCCACTCCCACAGGCAGTTGTGGCCAATAGGCATCGATCCACTCGTAGGAAAATTCAGCTGCATTGGGACTAACAAAAATAACGATTTGATAAGTGTCGATATTTTGAATGCTGTCCTTTAGCGACCAATAGTCTTCTGCATTGATCTCGGTAACCGGCTCTATCTCCAATGCTGGGAGTGCAACAGCCTGTGCCCCCAGTTGCGCCAAGCGTTCGCATTGAGCAGCGTTTTGATGCGCAGCCCGCAATACCAAAACATGACGGCCTTTTAAGGGTTTATCCATGTGATGCATAAACACTTTTTAACACGTCATCAGCACCCGCAGCCAATAAGCGCTCGGCGAGTGTAATGCCTAAAGATTCGGCGTCCTGTCTGGGGCCGCGAATTTCATCTCTCAAAACGAGAGTGCCATCTGGACGACCGACTAAACCCCGTAACCAAAGCTGGTCACCCTCTAGCAGAGCGTAGCATCCAATGGGTACTTGGCATCCTCCTTCAAGACGGCGGTTCATGGCACGCTCGGCCAAGACGCGGTCAGAGGTATCAATATCATGCAGGGGTTGGAGCAGCGCGATGAGTTCGTGATCGTCCAGTCTGCACTCAATCCCAACAGCGCCTTGACCGCCTGCTGGTAGGCTCTCTTCAGCGGGTATTTCCTGACGGATACGCGTTTCAAGTTTCAGGCGAATCAAGCCTGCTGTCGCAAGGATGATGGCATCAAACTCACCCGCATCCAGTTTGCCAAGGCGTGTTTGAACATTCCCGCGTAGGCTCGAAACTACAAGGTCAGAGCGACGCTCGCGGATTTGTACTTCTCGGCGTAAAGAGGATGTACCAACGCGTGCACCCATCGGTAAGTCATCTAGTGAATCAAAATGATTGCTGACAAAAGCATCAGTCGGCTTTTCGCGAGGGCAGATCACTGCAAGGCCTAACCCTTCAGGGAACTCCATAGGAACATCTTTCATGGAGTGAACGGCAATGTCCGCTCGATGCTCAAGCATGGCAGTTTCCAATTCTTTGACGAAAAGTCCCTTACCACCGATTTTGGCCAAGGGTGTATCTAGAATCTTGTCGCCTTGGGTCACCATTGTGACCAATTCGATCGTTAATTCAGGGTGGTGACGTTCCAATTCCGATTTGACGTATTCTGCTTGCCAAAGAGCAAGCAAGCTACGACGTGTAGCAATTCGTATGGTTCTGCTCATAATGTGGGCCCTGTCACCGGATTAATCATCTTAAAATACATGGGATTGTATCAGAAGACAGCGTTTCAGGCGAAATCCTACGTCCATTATGATGATAACATTGGTATAATTGCGTTAATTTTTTAGCCCTTCACGGAGATCTCGACATGAGTGAAAAAACCAATCAACAGTGGGGCGGACGTTTCTCGGAACCTACCGATGCGTTCGTTGCTCGTTTTACCGCCTCAGTCATGTTTGATCAGCGTCTATTTAGGCAGGATATTCAGGGATCAATTGCGCATGCGCGTATGTTGGCTAAAGTCGGTGTCCTGAGCGATGCTGAACGTGATGACATTATTCGTGGCTTAAGCGAAATTCGTGTTGAAATCGAACGTGGTGACTTTGAGTGGTCGGTTGAACTCGAAGACGTGCATATGAACATAGAAGCCGCACTGACCCGTAAAATTGGTATTACTGGCAAGAAATTGCACACGGGACGTTCTCGCAACGACCAAGTTGCCACGGATATACGTTTGTATATGCGCGATGAAACGGATTTGATTTTAGATGAAATAAGCCGCCTGCAAAATGGATTGTTAGAGTTAGCCGAACGCGAAGCCGATACAATCATGCCAGGCTTTACACATTTACAAACGGCGCAGCCCGTCACTTTCGGTCATCATTTAATGGCTTGGTTTGAAATGCTGAGCCGTGATTACGAGCGCTTTGTTGATTGCCGTAAACGGATTAATGTTCTGCCGTTAGGCGCTGCAGCTTTAGCGGGGACAACCTATCCAATTGATCGCTTTTACACAGCGGAGCTGCTCCAGTTTGCGGCGCCTGCCAATAACTCGTTGGACGCTGTCTCTGATCGTGATTTTGCAATCGAGTTCTGTGCGGCATCCAGTCTGTTGCTGATGCATATGACGCGTATGTCTGAAGAATTGGTTTTGTGGACATCTTCACAATTCAATTTTATCAACTTGCCGGATCGTTTCTGTACAGGCTCTTCGATAATGCCGCAAAAGAAAAATCCAGATGTGCCCGAGTTGGTTCGCGGTAAAAGTGGGCGTGTTTATGGTCATTTAGTGTCGTTGTTGACATTAATGAAGTCTCAACCTCTGGCGTACAACAAAGATAATCAAGAAGATAAAGAACCGCTGTTTGATACGGTCGATACAGTCAAGGGTTGCCTGAGGGCCTTCGCAGATATGATTCCTGCCCTTGAAGCACGCAAAGATGTGATGAGGGAAGCGGCGTTGAGAGGCTTTTCAACGGCTACGGATTTAGCGGATTATTTGGTGCGCAAAGGTGTTGCCTTCCGTGATGCCCATGAGATCGTTGGATTGTCCGTTGCTTATGGTGTACGCACACAGAAAGATCTAGGTGAAATGTCGCTCGAAGAGCTGCAACAGTTCTCAAATATCATTGAAGCCGATGTGTTTGATGTTTTGTCTCTGGATGGATCAGTTGCGGCTCGAAATCATATAGGTGGCACGGCACCTGATCAAGTTCGATGGGCTGTGCAGCAGGGTCGTCAAATGCTGCAAGCACGTTCAGTTGACTGATTAAGAAGGGGCATCTGGTCTTCTCTAGATGCCTTTACTCACAGAAGGCTTGAGGAAAGGCGATGCTACAGATCATCTCTGCGTTAGTGCCTATTTTTGCGTTACTGATGATTGGTTTTTTTGCGCGTCGCCACGGATTCCCCGGAGAGGGGTTTTGGGCGCCCGCAGAGCGCTTTACTTACTACCTGCTGTTTCCGGCTCTATTAATTAATAGTTTGAGTCAAGCCAGCCTCTCAGGAGGTGAGTCCTTGCGGATTGTATTGGCGGTTTTGCTTCTGTTAGCACTCGTCAGTGGTGTTTGCTTGTTGCTAAAAAAACGTTTAGGGGTTGGCTTTGCAACCTATACGTCGTTTTATCAAGGCAGTATGCGCTTTAATACATTTGTTGCGCTTGCCACCACATCGGCATTGTTATCATCAGCGGGTTTGGTGATTGCCGCCATTATTGCAGCAGTGATGATTCCAACTCTAAATATACTCTGTGTTCTTGTTTTTTCGAGTGAGAAGGGTTTGGCCTCCAATCTAGTGCCGACCCTTAAGGCGTTAGTGACTAACCCGCTAATTCTTGCCTGTTTTGCTGGGGTTCTTGTGAATCAGTTGGGTGGGTTGCCAGCGACGTTTTCTGCCACTCTAGGCCTGTTAGGGCAAATGGCGTTGCCTTTAGGTCTGCTCTCTGTGGGGGCTGCGCTTAATCTGAGTGCTTTGAGGTCTTCAGGTCGAGTGCTTTATATTTCTTCGGCCATCAAGCTTTTGCTATTTCCTCTCATTGCTTGGGGAGTTGCTTACGGCTTTCAGTTATCCGAGTTAGCATCTCAAGTGTTGATCATTTTTGCGGCAATGCCAACCGCAACCTCTGCCTATATTCTGGCCCGACAACTAGGGGGCGATGCGGCTGTGATGGCGGCGATCATCACGGCCCAAACGCTCTTCGCGATGTTAACCTTACCCTTGGTGTTGTCATTTGTTGGATAAAGATCAACGCTTTTGTACTACTTACGTAGTAAAGAGAATTAATGCTTGATTTTATTTCTAAATGTGAAAGACTATTACGTCAATAGTTTAAAATTATATGATGCTAAGTTGGCACTAAAGCCAAGAGTCTAGCTGCTATTTCGCACTACGAGTTTGTCACTAACCTATTACAATTGTGAGATACGAGTTAATGAAAAGGAGTCCTGACCTTATTCTGGTTGTAGTATTGTTCTTTATTGTGGGTACGGTTATGACCGGTGTTTCACAAAGTGCCCCTGAAATTGCGTCGTTAGTTCAGCAAGTTTTCAATAGTTAGGCATTTTTGGTGTCAACAGGGGTAATAATCCTTATCTGTAGCGATACCCTGCAAGGGTATGTCCCAAGATTCGGTCGGTAAGCTGTCTACTTTCTGAATATCGTGAGCTAAGCCAATAAGTTTTGTTGAGTTCATGCCTTTAGGCAGGTGTTTGAAGCTAAACGTCCGGTCATAATAGCCGCCCCCCATTCCTAATCTGCCTCCTTTTTGATCAAATGCGACCAATGGAAACATGACTAAACTTAAAGCCCAAGCAGGTCTTGGTTTTAGACCCTGAATCATAGGCTCTGGAATTTGGTAGCAATTAAGTCGCATTTTGCTCTGCGCGGTGTAGGGAACAAAGATAAGACGGTGCTTGGCTGTGGGATGGAGTCTGGGTAGAAATACTTTTTTCCCCGATAACCAACAGAGTTGAATTAGAGGGCCTGTGTCTATTTCGCCATCATTGGGTAAATACAAAGCGATCGATTTAGCTTGTTGAAACCAAAGTTGAGACTCAACTGAGCGGCATAAAAGACGGGCGTTCTGGCGTTGCTGGTGTGGTGATAGGGCTCGGCGAGCGCTTCGCATCTGTTGGCGAAGTGTTTGTTTTTCGCTAGCGGTCGACATGGTATATAAAGGATCTCCCAGAATGCCGATATTGATTGTGGCCCTGAACCGTGAGGTTCAGAGTGGAGGCATTATCTGGCGTATTAGGCTTTCCGAAACATCGGACATGCACACAACACCAAAGTAACACCGCCAAGTAGGAATTTATAGGCTCGAGGGACTTAACCAACTCTCGAACATCCTAGGAGACAAACCTATTATAACAAATTTAAGACATTTGTCAGGTGTTATCCTTTTTTATCGTTAAGCGCTCGATCAATTTTATTGCTGATGCGTCGTAAATTCATTTCAACAACGTGGCGTTGCTCTTCTTTACTCTTCATCAACTCATGCGACATATTCAATGCTGCCATCACCGCAATGCGTTCCAATCCAACAATTTTGCCTGTATTGCGTATTTCACGCATTTTCTCATTGAGATAGTCAGCCGATGCCAGTAGCTCAGCTTCTGCACCGTCTGGGCAACTGATGGTGTACTCTTTATCGAGAAGTTTAACGGTCACGCTGCGAGATGCGCTCATGAGCGTTGCTCCAATGATTTGAGTCGGGCAATCATTGCCTCGACTTTGCTTTGAGTCTGATTGTTAATGGTGAGCAATTGATTGCGCTCATCTCTTAGGCGGCCTTCCTGCTCTTTAAGACGCAAGTTTTCATGCTCTAACTCTTCAAGACGCGTAATTAATCGATCAATTTTATGTTCGAGCGCATCAAAATAGTGTTCACTCATGTCGTACATGTTCCTCTCAGCGTTAGCGTCAATATAAACAGCGCACGCTATGGGGTCAATCGGTGCTTTTGTTCATACTACCTTCAGTAAATGCTAGCATAACAACATTCATTCATCATTGAGTAATGCGATGCGCTATGTCTAAAGATATATTACCTACAGAACTGCCTGATTTTGATACGCTTGCGAATGCACTGATAGAAGAGGGCATTCTCACACTTTCACCCTCAGAATTGCATGGGGTGATTGCGGGCCATGTGGCGGCTGGAGCACGATTTGACCCTGATACATTACTCCGAATGCTTGCAGACCTGACCGACATCAGTGCTTTTAAGCAAGAAACTTCTAAACTAGGGCTGCTGAGTGTCTACCAAGCAACACTCCTTCAACTCCAATCTGACTCTTTGGCCGTAGAATTGTTGTTGCCTGATGACGATCAAGCACTCAGTGATCGTGTTGATGCACTGGGCAGCTGGTGCAGTGGCTTCCTTGCTGGATTTGGTATGCAGGTCGCAACTAAACATTTGTCGGAACAGGTGAACGAAGCGATTCAAGACCTGGCTCAAATTGCTCAGATAGAAGCAGACTCAGAGGAAGAGGCTGGAGACGAGGCCAATTTCATGGAAGTGGCTGAGTATGTGCGCATGGCCTTGGTTTTGGTGTTTATTGATTATAATCAGCCCGATGCAGATGATTCATCGGACAAACCGGCACTTTTGCATTAAGGGGTATTTAAATGTTGATGACGTTAGATCAATCTGTGTTCGCAAAGCGTCGTGCGCAACTTATGTCAAAAATGCCTGAAGGTAGTGTTGCGCTGATTGCCGCGAACCGTTTGGTAACTCGAAATAGAGATGCGGAATATGCCTTCCGACAAGACAGCAATTTTTATTATCTGACGGGTTTCAATGAGCCAGATGCCCTGTTGGTGTTGTTGCCTGGCTTGGGTGTGGGGCGCAGTATTATGTTTTGTCAGCCACGAGATCCCGCGATGGAAGTCTGGACAGGCTTTAGAGCAGGCCCAGAAGGTTGTGTTAGCCAGTATGGGATGGATCAAGCATTTGCTCTTTCTGAAATAGAAAAGCAGTTGCCGGATGTGTTGGATGGCACACAGGCACTTTATTATGCTTGGGGCCAGAGCGCTGAGTTTGATTCTAAGGTTATGAATTGGCTAAAAGGATTGCGTGAAGCGTCACGCCAAGGTCGTCATGCGCCTAATCAGCTGGGCTTGATTGATGATTTATTACACGAAATGCGCCTGTTTAAAGATGATGCAGAAATTGCGCTCATGCAACGCGCCGCCGATATTTCTGCACAGGCCCATGTTCGCGCGATGCAAGTTTGTCGTCCGGGCGTGATGGAGTATCAGCTAGAAGCAGAAATCCAGCATTATTGCGCGATGCAGGGCGCTCGTTTTCAAGCCTATACGCCCATTGTTGGAGGAGGCCAGAATGCGTGTATTCTTCATTATATTGAGAATACAGCTGAGCTAAAGGATGGCGATTTGGTTTTGATTGATGCTGGCTGCGAATTGGATTGCTATGCCAGTGATATTACCCGTACCTTCCCGGTCAATGGGCGTTTTTCACCAGAACAAAAAGCCTTATATGGACTGGTTCTCGACGTGCAAAAGCAATGCATCGAAGCCATTAAGCCGGGAACGCCTTGGAATGCGATTCATGATTTGTCTGTAAAGCTCTTAACCGAAGGCTTACTTGAGCTGGGCTTGTTGAAGGGTGAGGCCGATCAGTTGATTGAAGCCGGTGCCTATAAGCCTTTTTATATGCACAGAATAGGGCATTGGCTGGGTATGGATGTTCACGATGTGGGTGCGTACAAACAAAAAGGGGATTGGCGGCCTCTGGAAGAGGGTATGGTCATGACGGTAGAGCCTGGTGTGTATATAGCCGCGGACAACCAGGACGTTGATCCTCGTTGGAGAGGCATCGGGATACGCATAGAAGACGATGTGCTTGTTACGGCAACAGGTCATCATATATTAACGGCTGCAGTGCCAAAAGAAATCGATGAAATAGAAGCCTTAATGGCGCGTTAGGAGTCTGTAATGGCACCCGCATACGATCTATTGATTATTGGTGGTGGGATGGTCGGCGCCAGTTTGGCCACGGCACTTTTACCTGTCGCACACTCCTTAGGGCTATCCATTGCGGTCATAGAAGCACAGGCAATGCCTGGCGCTGGTGAGCCATATCAACCGAGTTATGATGCTCGAACGACGGCGTTGTCATACGGAGCGAGAAGTTTTTATGAGCGCACGGGTGTGTGGCAGCGTCTGGCCGAACACTTGACCCCGATTGAGCATATTCATGTTTCGGATAAAGGACATTTTGGTGCGGCTCGTTTGCATGCAAAAGAGGAAGGGGTTCCTGCGCTTGGGTATGTGGTCGAGAATCATTGGCTAGGTCGTGTGCTGTTGGATCACCTTAGAGACAAAGGTCAGGGTGCTGTCGATTTAATCTGTCCAGCAGAAGTGATGTCTTTAACGCATCAAACTGAGGGATATCGGGTTGAGGTGCAATCGGGCGGTGACCGTCATGAGTGTATTGCTCAATTAGTGGTGATGGCTGACGGTGGACGCTCCGAGTTACGAAACACACTGGGTATTCCATATAGCCAAGAGAGTTATCAACAATATGCATTGGTCAGCAACGTCAGTATTGATCGTCCTCATGCTGGGGTGGCTTATGAGCGCTTTACGGCAACGGGGCCAATGGCGCTATTGCCCAGCGAGTCTCAAGGCTATGAGCATCGCTGTGGGTTAATCTGGACATTGCCTGAGGCATCTATTGATCGAGTGCTTAACTTATCGGATAAGGCGTTTATTCGCGAGTTACAAGAGACATTTGGATATCGATCGGGTCGTTTTATGCGGGTGGGCGAGCGTTATCACTATCCTTTAAAGCTGACCGTGGCTCAAGAACAGGTTCGAACAGGGCTGGTCATGCTCGGCAATGCAGCGCACTCGCTGCATCCAATTGCAGGGCAGGGGTATAACCTTGCTTTGCGCGGTGTTACAGACTTGGCTGAAACAATCGTGGCCAGCTGTCGTCAACAACGCGCATTGGGTGATCTTGAAGCCTTGCAAGCCTTTGAGCAAAAGCGCCGTCAGGATCAGTTCAGAACCATTGCGTTTAGCGACAAAACGATGAAGCTGTTTTCTAACACAAATAGTATTTCTGCATTGGGGCGTGATTTAGGCCTACAGCTATTGGATGTGAGTCCACCACTGAAATCATTGCTTGCACGCTCAGCAATGGGATTGGATTACCCAGCATTAAGAGTCTAAGGGGAAAGATGATGTCTGAGACAAAGGTAAGTTTCGATCTGGTAATCTCTGGGGCCGGCATGGTCGGGTTGGCGTTAGCGGCCGCCTTAGCGCCGACGGGATTGCGTATTTTACTGCTTGAGCAGCAGGCTCTTGAGCAGAGTAGTGCATTAGATGCGCTGCCAAGTGATCGTTTTGATGTGCGCGTGAGCGCTTTGACAAAGGCATCGTCTCAGCTATTAGACTTTTTGGGTGCTTGGTCAGTTATTGAGGGCTTGCGTGCGGCCGCTTATACCGATATGCATGTTTGGGACGGTATGGGGCGTGGCGAAATTCATTTCAGCGCGGATGAGTTGCATGAACCCTGTTTAGGTCATATCGTGGAAAACCGTATTATACATGCGGCGTTGCTCCAAGTTGTTCAGCAATATGCGCAGATCGAAATCATACAAGGTGTTGGCTTGTCAGCGTTGAGCGCACCCGATGCAGCAGGTGGACGTCAGATCACCTTGACCAACAATGACGTTATTCATACACCGCTGTTGATTGGAGCGGATGGCGCGTTGTCAAAAACGAGGCAACTCTCTGGTATTGGCGCTACAGAGTGGGACTATGGTCATCATGCGTTGGTGACCACCTTGATCAGTGAGCAGAGTCATCAGAATACCTGTTGGCAGGTCTTTACCGAGGATGGCCCTCTGGCACTATTGCCTCTAGCATCTTCTTCTCCGCACTATTTATCATTGGTTTGGTCCACCTCTCCTACGCATGCGCGATCCTTGCAAGCTTTGTCAGCCGAAGCGTTAGGGCAGGCAATTACTCAGGCGGTCGGGCAACGGCTGGGTGACATACGAGTGGTTGATCAGGTCACGGCTTTAAATTTGCGTCAAAGGCATGCGCACCAGTATGTTGATACAGGCTTGGCTCTGATTGGCGATGCGGCGCATACGATTCATCCTCTGGCGGGGCAGGGCGTTAATCTTGGCTTTTTGGATGTCGCCTCATTGGCGGATGTGTTAACGCAAGCGCATCAGGCAGGAGAGTCTTTGTCATCACTGACGGTACTGCGTCGTTTTCAGAGGCAAAGGCGGGCTGAAAATATCAAAATGGCCGCGACCATGGAAGTGTTTCGCCGTCTGTTTGGACACAGACCTGCGCCTATACGTTTGTTGAGAAGCTTGGGCATGAAGGGTCTTGATCAACTGGCTCCGGTGAAGAATCATTTGGTAGCCATGGCGATGGGCACTAAAGGGAACTTGCCACCTCTGTGTCGAGCACCCGTAAGGGTGTTTTGACGGAGTGGGTGGCTGTTTATTTTTTGCACGGCTTGTCGCTAGAGCAAGGCAGGTAGTGCAAAATGACAGATCAGGCTTTTTTGTTGATCTTTTTCTAAGCTGGGTTTAGCATCCTCTGCAAGGAAAATATCATAGGGAAGAATGAATCGTGCAGGGAGTGCATCACAACGCTGTTAGCCAGCCGCCAAAAAGCACTCTGCTGACGGCCGCTCTAATGCTTCATCATACGTTTCCCGGTCAAGTTCGAGAGGTTGCGAAATCTTGGCCACACTCTCCTGATGTTTATTTGATCCATTTACGCAACCTCGAGCCTTACCGTGGCTTCCATATTTTCATGCGAGCACTGGCAAAAATCCAAAAACAACACCCAACCTGCCACGCCATTATCGTTGGTGGGGATGAGGTGAGTTATGGCCAGCCTCCTAAGGGTGCTAAAAACTGGCGAGAAAAAATGCTACAGGAAGTGACCCTAGACCCTAATTGACCCCACTTTATTAGATACGCTTGATCATACTGAAAGAAAACGCCATGGCGATTTTGCGCGAGCACGCCAATATCGGTGATCGCCAGTGAAAAAAATTTACAGTACACGTGCCTCATAATTGAATTAGAGTTGCTTTGTCGCTACATTAATATCCCTTTTTTGCACGACCTAGCAGAGCAGTGTGAGATTGTTCGCTTGAGAATGCCGTACAGATGAGTAACTTCATGGGAAATAAAACCGCACTTCACGCTATGCATCTTGCTATGGGAGCCAAACTGGTGGACTTTGGTGGATGGGATATGCCACTGAACTATGGTTCCCAAGTAGAGGAGCATCATCAGGTTCGCACAGACGCTGGCATGTTTGATGTATCACACATGACCGTTGTTGATGTAACAGGCCCAGATGCTCGGGAATATCTTCGTTTGTTGCTTGCGAACGATGTCGCTCGTTTGAAGCAAAAAGGCAAAGCTTTGTACTCTGCCATGCTGAATGAGCAGGGTGGTGTTATCGATGACCTGATTGTCTATTTAATGACGGACTCAGAGGTCGTCGGTGAAGGTTATCGACTCGTAGTCAATTGCGCTACGCGTGAAAAAGATTTGCGTTGGATGTCTGAGCGTGCCGCTAAAATGGATGTTGCCTTAACCGAGCAACCCGAGTTAGCGATGATCGCGATTCAGGGGCCGACGGCCATCGAAAAAGCCAAGTCCGTTTTGAGTCCCTATCGCCAAGCATTAATAGATGAACTGGATGTATTTCAAGGCCACGAGTCCGAAGGCTGGTTTATTGCGCGCACAGGGTATACGGGCGAAGATGGCTTAGAAATAATGTTACCTGAGGATGAAGCCGCAGGCTTTTGGCAGCAATTAGCTGAAGCCGGAGTAAAGCCTTGCGGTTTAGGGGCAAGAGATACATTGCGCTTAGAAGCAGGAATGAACCTCTATGGCCAAGACATGGATGAAAACGTCACACCTTTGGTCTCTAATATGGCCTGGACGGTTGCTTGGGAGCCACAAGACCGCTCTTTTGTGGGGCGTGCGGCTCTAGAGGCTGAGAAAGTTCAGGGGCCAGCGTATAAATTGGTTGGGTTGGTGATGGAGTCACGTGGTGTGTTGCGAGCCCATCAACGAGTGATCACGGCAGAAGGGCAAGAAGGTGAGATTACCAGTGGTAGCTTTTCACCGACATTGGGCTATTCTGTTGCATTAGCAAGACTTCCAATCACTCAGTCAGACACGGCTGAAGTTGATATGCGAGGAAAGCAAGTTTGTGTCAAGATAGTAAGGCCACCGTTTGTTCGAAACGGTAAAAAAGTATATTCCTGAAACAGGTAGGATTAAGTATGAGTAGCATTCCCGCTGAATTAAAGTATGTCGCTAGTCACGAGTGGATTCGTGATGAAGGTGATGGAACCTTCACGATTGGTGTCACGGACCATGCGCAAGATCTTTTGGGTGATGTCGTGTTTGTTGAGCTGCCAGAGGTGGGTGACGAGCTGGCAGCGGGCGATGATGCAGGTGTTGTTGAGTCGGTTAAAGCTGCCTCCGATATCTATGCTCCGCTCACAGGTGAAGTGATTGCGATTAACGAAGATTTAGAAGATGCGCCAGAACTGGTTAACTCAGATCCTTATGGTGATGGTTGGTTCTTTCGTATCCGTATAAGCGATCCAGCTGAGCTGGACGATTTGTTGGATGCCGATGGTTACGCAGAGCATTGCGAATCAGAAAGCTGATTACTCTGTGATTTTTACACAAACAACCTATGAATGAATCGTAGGTTGCTTCTCTAAAGCGATATATATGAACTTTCAACCGCTTATTCTAAACGCAGGTGCTGAGAAGCGTTTGCGTGCTGGCCATATTTGGATTTACAGCAACGAAATTAATACACAGCTTTCGCCACTCAAGCAGTTTGAGGCGGGTGAGCAGGTGTGTGTGCAAGATGCGCGAGGAAAGGTGCTTGGGTTAGCCTATGTTAATCCTAACAATCTTATCTGTGGGCGGTTAATAAGTCGCGATATCAAATATCCTTTGGATCGCTCGTTGCTGGTTCACCGTCTGAATATTGCGTTGGCTTTGCGTGAACGCTGCTTTTCAGAGAACTGTTACCGTTTGGTTTATGGTGACTCAGATGGTTTGCCAGGCTTGGTTATAGATCGCTTTTATGATGTTTTCGTTGTTCAGATTTCAACCGCAGGGATGGAGCGGGTTAAGGCCGATATCGTTGATGCGCTGAATAAGGTCTTTACTCCCCAAGCGATTCTTTTGCGTAACGATGGCAAGATGCGTGCGCTTGAAGGGCTCGACAGCTATGTTGAAGTTGTTCAGGGCGAAGTGCCAGAGTTGGCTCCACTGACTGAAAATGGTGTGTCTTTGGTAGCACCTGTTCTTGACGGCCAAAAGACGGGTTGGTTCTATGATCATCGGGAGAATCGTGCCCGAATGATGTCCTTGGTGAAAGGGAAGCGCGTGCTGGATCTATTCAGTTATGTCGGTGGTTGGGGTGCGCAAGCGCTTGCGGCTGGCGCATCTGAAGTCATTTGTGTGGATGCATCGCAAACTGCATTAGATGTTGCAGCAGAGAATGCACGTATCAACAAAGGCGAGACGCGTTTTAAGGGATTGAAAGGCGATGCGTTTGATATCTGTAAAGCCTTAACCGCCGAGGGCGAGCGCTTTGATGTGGTTGTGGTTGACCCGCCGGCTTTTATTCAGCGCCGCAAAGATATTCGCAATGGGGAAAGGGCGTATTCTCGAATCAATAACTTTGCCATGCGTTTGCTAAGCCGTGACGGGGTGTTGATATCAGGCTCTTGCTCAATGCACTTAAGTCAAGAAAGCCTGATTGATATTCTGCGCGGAAATAGCCGAGAGCTGGATCGAAGCGCACAAGTCTTTGCGCTAGGTCATCAAGGTGCAGATCACCCTATGCATCCAGCTATCCCCGAAACCAACTATCTTAAAGCCTGTTTCATGCGCGTGTTGCCTGGCTACTAGCGTAAATCGAGAATTGGCCAAGCGCGCTCATTGGCAACCTTGGTCAAAATCTCGTCGGGATTGACGGCAATTGGGTTGTCCACTTTTTCGAGTAGAGGTAAGTCGTTGCAGGAGTCGCTGTAAAAATAGCTGCCACTCAACGAGTACCCTGTCTTGTCTAGCCACTCGTGCAAGCGCGTTACTTTTCCATCTTGAAAGCAAGGACTGCCAATAAAGCTGCCAGTGTATTGGTTGTTTAGTATTTCAGGTTCTGTAGCCAAGATATCGTCGACTTCAAAGCGCTCAGCAATAGGGCGAGTGATAAAACCATTGGTGGCCGTTATGATAAGAAGATAGTCACCTTGGTCTCTATGGTGTTTTAGCAACGACAGTGCTTTAGGGAGCACCATAGGTTCAATTTTTGTTTGCATAAATTCTTGGTGCCACGCCTGCAAGTCAGCGATTGAATGCTGGGCGAGCGGTTTTAAGGCAAAACTCAAAAATTCGACAATATCCAATGACCCATTTTGGTATTGTTTGTAGAAGTAATCATTGGCATCTTGATAGTCTTGCGGATCTACAATTCCCTTTTCGCATAAAAAAGCGCCCCACGCATGGTCGCTGTCACCACCAAGCAGAGTGTTATCGAGATCAAAAATAGCCAGCCTCACGTTACGATACTCCAAGTCCTGTTTTAAAAAGACGCAATCATATGCTCTAATGCATTGTATAAACAAAGGTCTGTGCGGTGCAAAATGTAGGGATTACCAAGAAATACAATGAAACTAGGCGCATTGAGTGATATTAGATGGAATAGCTTAGACTGAAGCACGGGTGATATGCAATCCAATCGGGCGAGATGGCTATTTGCGTAAACCCATAGTTGTGGAACAATAAACATAATATAAAGAAATACTCAGGTAAAATATTGTGATTGATTCAGAGGGCTTCCGACCGAATGTCGGCATCATCCTGGTGAACTCGCTGGGTCAGGTACTTTGGGCAAGGCGAGTAGGCCAGGATGCGTGGCAGTTTCCTCAGGGTGGGATTCAAGACCATGAATCACCTGAAGAAGCAATGTATCGAGAGTTGCGAGAAGAAATAGGATTGTCGGCAAACGACGTCGAGATTCTTGCAGTGACTCGGGGATGGTTACGTTATCGCTTGCCCAAACGAATGGTGAGACGACACAGTCATCCCGTCTGTATTGGGCAAAAGCAAAAATGGTTTTTGTTACAGATGTTAAGTAAGGATACTGCCGTGAAAATCGATCTTACGGACTCTCCAGAGTTTGATGGTTGGCAGTGGGTGAGTTATTGGTATCCGCTGGGCCAAGTAGTGTCGTTTAAGCGAGAAGTGTATCGAAAAGCGATGAAGGAATTGTCTCCTAAGCTGATTCGACTGCATACGAACATCTAATAATAACACTGGGGAGTGGCAACATGAGCATCTTAAATGTTTTACGCAAAATAGTTCAGGAAGTCGGTATTGCACCTGATCTAAATGCGGTGTTGTCGATCATTGTCAGTCGTGTTCAAAAAGCCATGAAAACAGAAGTCTGTTCTGTTTTTTTACTGGATAAAACAGTGCAGCGCTATGTGTTGATGGCAACGCATGGCTTAAATCAAGAAGCCGTGGGCCATGTTAGCTTAGGCTTAAATGAAGGTATTGTGGGGGTGGTCGCACAGCGCGCCGAACCGATTAATCTTCAAGATGCGTTTACCCATCCCTCCTTTCACTACTTGCAAATGACGGGAGAGGAGCGCTTCCACGCTTTTTTAGGCGTCCCTATTATTCATCAGCGCGAAGTCTTGGGCGTTTTGGTTGTACAGCAGCATGAAAAAAGGCGTTTTGATGAGAGTGAAGAGGCCTTTTTGGTCACGTTGTCTGCGCAATTGGCGGGAATCATTGCGCACTCTCATGCCACCGGAAATCATTACGCCTTAGGAGCATCCCTGAACGGCAAACTGGATGTACGTTATGAAGGGGTGTCAGGCGCGCCTGGTGTCGCGATTGGTCGGGTCATCATTGTCTCCTTGCCCGCCGATCTAGACACCGTTCCAGATAAAACAACAGATGATCCTGAAGCGGAGTTGCTGGCCTTTAATAAAGCGCTTGAAGCGGTTCGTGATGAGATACGTCAAGTCGCAGCCAATTTGTCTGAGCGCTTGAGTGTCGATGAGCGTGCACTGTTTGATGTTTATTTGCGCATGCTCGATGACAATGCGCTTGCGTTGGAAGTGTCGGATCGTATTCGATCAGGCCTGTGGGCTCAGGGGGCATTAAAAGAAGTCATCAGTGAGCATGTGCGCGCCTTTTCAGCCATGGATGACAGTTATCTCAGTGAGCGTGCAACCGATATTAAAGATTTAGGTCGAAGAATATTACGACATCTTCAAGATGAGGTGCGCAACGAAGTCACCTACCCTGAAAATGCCATTCTTCTGGCTGATGAGTTAACCCCCGCTATGTTGGGCATGGTGCCCGAAGGAAAATTGTCGGGATTGGTGTCAATTAGTGGCTCCGGAAACTCTCATGCCGCAATTTTGGCCCGATCAATGGGTATTCCCACGGTGATGGGCGTCACCAATATTCCGTATTTACGTTTGAATGCGTGTGAAATTGTCGTAGATGGTTACAGCGGACGCGTTTATCTCAATCCTTCGGAAGAGTTACTGCAAGCCTATGGTCGTATTCTGAGTGATGAGCGAGCTGTTCTGGATCAACTCAACTCACTAAAAGAGCTGCCCGCGATTACTAAAGATGGCTATCGATTGCCCTTATGGGTAAATACCGGGTTAGCTGCTGATGTTGCGCGCTCTTTAGAGCGAGGTGCTGAAGGGATCGGCCTTTACCGTACTGAAATTCCGTTTATGATTCGTGATTGTTTCCCGAGTGAAATGGAGCAGTTGGAAAGTTATCGAACTCAGCTTGCGGCCTTTGCTCCTGCATTGGTCACCATGCGGACGTTAGATATCGGTGGAGACAAAGCATTACCGTATTTCCCCATCCATGAAGAAAACCCCTCCTTAGGTTGGCGTGGTATTCGAGTGACGCTGGATCACCCGGAAATCTTCATGGTACAGGTCCGAGCGATGTTGCGTGCTTCCGTTGGCCTCAATAATCTAAGAATCATGTTGCCGATGGTGACCAGTATTCATGAGGTTGAAGAGGCTATTCGGCAGATAGAGCGTGCGTGCCGCGAACTGAACGACGAAGGCTATGATGTAAAGCGTCCTCCTATTGGAGTGATGATTGAGGTGCCAGCTGCGGTATATCAGACGCGACGTTTTGCACGTATGGTTGATTTTATTTCAGTAGGCTCTAATGACTTAACTCAATATTTACTGGCGGTCGACAGGAACAATCCGCGAGTGGCGGGTTTGTATGCGTCTTACCATCCTGCCGTTTTAAAAGCGTTGGATTTTATTGTGCATGAGGCGCATAAAGAAAAAAAACATGTGTCGATCTGTGGCGAAATTGCGGCCGATCCGGGCGGAGCGCTGCTACTGATGGCGATGGGGTACGATGTGCTATCCGTTAACGCAAACAATTTGCTGCGTGTAAAATATGCGATACGCGAGGTGACCTTAGAGGATGCTCGTCAATTACTACACCGTGTTAGAATGATGCATGATGCCGAAGAAATACATCAAGAGTTGCGTCGTTCATTGAAAGCTTTTGGCTTGACGCGCTTGACGCGCCCAGCGACTCCTGAAAAAGAATAGTCTATTGAATACATAAGGAACCCATATGTTAATGGTTATAGCGCTATATTTAGCGCTAGGTGCGTTTGCGGGATTGGTCGCAGGACTGTTTGGTATTGGCGGAGGGCTTATTATAGTCCCCGTGTTAATTTTTAGCTTCGAAGCACAAGGGATGCCTGTAGAGTATCTGACACACATGGCGGTTGCGACTTCACTTGCCACCATTGTGATTACGTCTATGAGCTCAGTTCGTGCGCATCATGCCAAGGGTGCCGTTGATTGGCCTTTGTTTAGATCCTTAACGTTGGGTATTTTGGTTGGTGCAATGCTTGGGGTAAATACAGCTATGCTGTTGCCTGGGCATGTGTTGCAAATGATTTTTGGCGTGTTCGCATTGTTGGTGGCGCTGCAAATGGCATTTTCCCTACATCCTAAACAAAGTGGCGAGGCGCCAACAGGTATTGAGTTGAAGTGTGCGGGAGG
The DNA here is from genome assembly GCF_003284585.1 of Nitrincola tibetensis. GTDB lineage: Bacteria > Pseudomonadota > Gammaproteobacteria > Pseudomonadales > Balneatricaceae > Nitrincola > Nitrincola tibetensis. Next base: position 5,397 of record NZ_QKRX01000015.1, on the reverse strand, counting down.
TGTTATAGGTTGGGCATCTTCGATTTTTGGTATAGGTGGTGGGACCCTGTCAGTGCCTTATCTGACATGGCGTCGCCAAGAAATGCGTCGTGCGGTCGCAACGTCGGCTGCTTGTGGTTTGCCTATTGCAGTAATGGGTGCATTAACCAATGTTTGGGTCGGTTTAGATAAGCCTCTCCCTGAGTGGAGTTTGGGGTATGTGTATCTTCCTGCATTTTTGGGTATTGTTATTAGCAGTTCATTGTTTGCGGGCGTTGGGGCCCGGCTTGCCCATAAGCTTCCGCAGTCTGTATTGAAAAAGTGCTTCGCTGCGTTTTTGTTTGTGATTGCAATTCGTTTTTTAGTGGTTAATTGGGTGCTATAACAATGTGGGAACATGCAATAAATCCAGTGGCGCTCTCTTTGGGCCCTTTGCAAATCCACTGGTATGGAATGATGTACATGGTCGGTTTTGGCGCGGCTTGGTGGTTGGGTAATCGGCGGGCCGCGCAGCCAGGATCAGGATGGAGCGAGCAGCAGGTGTCGGACCTGATTTTTTGGGGCGCTGTGGGTGTGATACTTGGCGGGCGAATGGGCTACGTTGTTTTCTACCACTTTGATTATTTTCTTCAAGATCCACTATGGCTATTTGCCATCTGGGAAGGCGGGATGTCCTTTCATGGTGGTTTTCTAGGTGTGCTCGCGACTTTAGTCATCTTTGCCAAGAAGTATCAAAAATCTTTTTTCGAAATCGGTGATTTTGTTGCTCCTTTAATTCCGATAGGTTTGGGCGCTGGACGCTTGGGTAATTTTATTGGAGGAGAGCTATGGGGTAAGGCCACGGATCAAACCTGGGGGGTCATTTTTCCTGCAGCGGGAGACGGTTTGGCACGCCATCCATCTCAGCTCTATCAAATGCTGTTGGAAGGTGTTGTTCTATTCTGTGCCTTGTGGTTCTTTTCTTCGAAGCCTAGGCCACGTATGGCAGTATCCGGTCTGTTTCTCACGCTGTATGGTTTGTTTCGAATTGCCGTTGAAACGGTGCGGGAGCCGGACCCTCAGTTGGGATATCTAGCGTTTAATGCGATCACCATGGGTCAAGTACTGTCGCTGCCAATGGTTGTTTGTGGGGTTCTGTTCCTTGCGCTGGCGTATCGTAAGGCGAGCTAAATAAAGTTTAATAAAATGATGTTTGGAGTTTGCTCATGCGGGCGTATTTAGACCTGATGCAAGAGATCATAAATGATGGCGTGGATCGAGGTGATCGAACGGGAACGGGTACCCGATCATTGTTCGGTCGGCAAATGCGCTTTGATTTGCAAAAAGGCTTCCCCTTATTGACCACAAAGAAGGTTCATATGAAGTCGGTGATTCATGAGCTTTTATGGTTCTTATCAGGCAGCACTGATAACCGACTTTTGCAGGCACAGGGTGTCACTATTTGGAATGAATGGGCGCTTGATAATGGTGACTTAGGTCCGGTGTATGGCAAGCAATGGCGGTCGTGGCAATGCCCTGATGGGCGTACGATCGATCAAATATCGAACGTGGTTGAGCAAATTAAATGTCGTCCAGAATCGCGCCGCTTGTTGGTGAGTGGTTGGAATCCAGCCGACTTGCCTGATGAAGGTCTAAGTCCGCAAGAAAATGCGCGATTAGGGAAGGCTGCTTTGCCACCTTGTCATACATTGTTTCAGTTTTATGTCGCGAAGGGAGCGTTAAGTTGTCAGCTTTATCAGCGCAGTGCGGACTATTTTTTGGGTGTGCCATTTAATATAGCGTCCTATGCTTTGCTCACTCACATGATTGCACAGCAGTGTGATCTGGAGGTTGGCGAATTTGTGCATACGTTTGGTGATTTGCATTTATATCACAACCATATGTCCGATCCGAAAATTGTTGCTGAGCAACTGTCAAGAGAACCTAGACCTCTACCAAGGCTTGTTATTAAGCGTAAGCCCGCTTCATTGTTTGAATACGAATATGATGACTTTGAGGTAGTGGATTACGACCCTTACCCCCCAATCAAAGCTCCTATAGCTATTTGAGGTTGCTATGCGTATATCGATTATTGTTGCGCAGTCTACGAATCGCGTAATAGGGCGGCAGAATAAGTTGCCTTGGTACCTGCCCGAGGACTTAAAGTATTTCAAGCGAATCACTCAGGGTAAGCCCATTATTATGGGACGTAAAACCTATGAGTCTATTGGCCGTCCTTTGCCTGGGCGTTTGAATATTGTGATTACGCGCAGTGCAACCTATCAGCCACTCGGAGTAAAAGTGGTGAATAGCTTAGAGGCTGCGATTGAGTTAGCCGAGCATCAAGCGCTGATTGATGGCGTTGATGAAGCCTTGGTCATAGGTGGGGCTGAGATTTATCAGCAGGCAATGAGCCTGGCAGAGCGTTTGTACTTAACTCAGGTGCATGCAGAGATCGAGGGGGATGCCTATTTCCCTGAAATTAATGCGCAGAAATGGCAGCAAATTTTAAAAGAAGATTTCAATGCGGTTGAGCCTAACCCCTATCCTTATAGTTTTATTGTCTATCAGGCGAGCGCAGAATGATCGCTAAGCTCACGGCGCCTTCATCAATAGGTGAGACCACTCTTGATCTGTTAAGGTTGTTATCGGATGGCCAGTTTCATTCTGGAAGCGTAGTGGCGGCTACGCTAGGCGTCAGTCGAACGGCTATATGGAAACAGGTCAAGCTTCTAGAGGCGATAGGGTTAGAAGTGTTTAGTGTTCGAGGCAAGGGCTATCGAATACCGGGCGGAGTGGATCTTATTGATGGAGCTCGGCTGGAAAAGGCGCTGCACCAGCAGGCGCTTAGCTCAATCGAGTGCTTGCAGCTAAGTGTTTGCTCTGGCTCAACGAATAGTGACGCAATGGATGCCTTTCGTCATGGGTATCACCGTGCCTTGTGCGTGACCGAGCAGCAAACGCAAGGGCGGGGTCGGCGAGGACGCACTTGGGCGAGTCCCTTTGCGGCCAATCTATGCTTTTCGCTGGCATGGCGATTTAGTGTGGGTGTTGCGGCGCTTGAAGGCTTAAGTTTGGTGGTAGGCATGGCGATTCGGTCTGCCTTGGCTGAACTAGGCTTGTCGAATGTCACGTTAAAGTGGCCAAACGATGTCCTTATTGAGCTCAAAAAACTAGCAGGCGTATTGATTGAGGTGTCCGGTGACACATCGATTGAGAGTCAAGTGGTAATAGGCATTGGTGTTAATGTTGCGATGCCAGCAAAAATGGCCAGTGAAATTGATCAGCCTTGGACAGACTTAAGGTCCCAAGGGCTTGTGTGTACTCGAACTGACTTGTTGATCATGCTTTTGAAGCATTTACTGCCTGCACTAAGCGAGTTTGAGAAGCGCGGTTTTGCTCACTTTAAACAGCAGTGGAACGATGCCGATGCATTTAAAGGGCAGGTTGTATGCGTTAAAACACTGTCACAGTCTTGGGAAGGAGTTTGTCAGGGGGTGAATGACTCGGGTGCACTGTTGCTAAAGGGAGCCAGTGGCTTGCAAGCGCTGCATGGAGGGGAGTTGAGTGTCCGACTTGCTGAAAGTTCTTGAAATTGATGTCGGAAATACTCAGTTAAAATGGAGGGTGGTCGACCAAGTTGGAAAAACACCTATCCAGCGCGCCACTACGGCCGCGTTTTTAGCGGGAGAAGTGAGTGCCACTGCTTTTTCTGGAGTGAGTCGTGTTCGGGTTGCCTCTGTTGCCAGCGATGAAATCAATGAGCGTTTGCGTTTGTATTTACAGGCGATTTGTCCGCAGGTGTTTTTTGCTCAGTCTGTGGCGCAAATGTATGGCTTGGTCAATGCGTATGAAACGCCCGAAAAAATGGGAGTGGATCGCTGGTTGGGGATGTTGGCCGCATGGCAGCGTCAGCGTTCTAGTCTGTGTGTGATCGATTGTGGCAGTGCGATCACAATTGACTGGGTAGATACGCATGGGCTGCATTTGGGAGGGTATATCATCCCGGGGCTTAGAATGTTACAAACATCACTGCAGAGTAATACGGCAAGGGTGAAGTTCAATACTCAGGGTTTTAATTGGAATGACTCCCCTGGCTCAACGACGGATGCCTGTGTTAAAAATGGAAGTTGTTATGTTCTTGGTGCTTTGGCTGAAAAAATACAGCGGCAGGCAGACGAGAAAAAAACGCAGAGTATTGTGGTCACTGGCGGTGATGGTCATTTCCTTATCGATTATTTGCGAACAGCTCAATGGGAGCCGGAATTAGTGATGGAGGGCTTGGTATGGGCGGATCAATTTTCTGGCGTTGGTTGTTAATGTTTGTTGTCTTGCTGAATGTTTTGGCTGGATTTTGGTTTGTCCAGAATCAGTCAGCACCCGCACCCCGCGCGGCTTCAACTGCCTCAGAAGCCACAATTATTCTACTGAATGAGCGGTAAGCGTAAGAAAAATGTATTTTTTTAGTAAAAAAATATAAAAAAATGAAAATAAGGCTTGCAAAGATATATTCCGCTCAGTAATATACGCACCACTTCGATGGCAACGCCGGTATAGCTCAGTCGGTAGAGCAACTGACTTGTAATCAGTAGGTCCCGGGTTCGACTCCTGGTGCCGGCACCACGAAGTATCAAGATGTAAATCGATGTGGTGGGATTCCCGAGTGGCCAAAGGGATCAGACTGTAAATCTGACGCGAGAGCTTCGGTGGTTCGAATCCACCTCCCACCACCACCTCGATCAGCTACGCCCGGCGGGTATGGTATAGTGGCTATTACCTCAGCCTTCCAAGCTGAAGAGGCGGGTTCGATTCCCGCTACCCGCTCCAAATTCGCTCATGTAGCTCAGGGGTAGAGCACACCCTTGGTAAGGGTGAGGTCGGCGGTTCAATTCCGCCCATGAGCTCCATGTATTGTTAAGGGTAGATATAGTAATATGTCTGCCCTTTGTTGTATTTATGGCCTTAGGTCAACAAAATTAGATTGGGAATTCAAGATGGCTAAGAAAGCTTTTGAACGTAACAAGCCTCACGTCAACGTAGGAACAATCGGACACGTTGACCATGGTAAAACGACTTTGACAGCCGCGTTGACTCGCGTATGTGCAGAAGTTTGGGGTGGTACAGCGGTAGCGTTTGACGGTATCGACAATGCACCTGAAGAGCGTGAGCGTGGTATCACGATTTCGACTTCACACGTAGAGTATGAGTCACCAGTCCGTCACTATGCGCACGTAGACTGCCCAGGACACGCTGACTATGTTAAAAACATGATCACCGGTGCTGCACAGATGGACGGAGCGATTCTGGTATGTTCGGCTGCTGACGGCCCAATGCCGCAGACGCGTGAGCACATCCTGTTGTCACGTCAGGTAGGTGTACCTTACATCGTTGTGTTCCTGAACAAAGCGGACATGGTTGACGATGCTGAGTTGTTGGAAT
>NZ_QKRX01000014.1 GCF_003284585.1 Nitrincola tibetensis | reverse complement strand
TGGCGTCCCATAGGGGGTTCGAACCCCTGTTACCGCCGTGAAAGGGCGGTGTCCTAGGCCACTAGACGAATGGGACGTAGCCTGCACTTTCGTGCCACTTCAGCAAGTTAAGTTGCTTGCTGAAGTGGCGCATATATTACGTATAACACTATTTTACGTCAACCCTTATTTCTAAAAAAAATTAATAAATTTTTCATTACATCAATGACTAGACTCTAGAGTAAGATTAAATCGTTAGACACAACTGCGTAAGGATTTGGATGGGCCCCACTGAAACCACTGCTGTGATACTGATCGGCGTTGCCATTATGACAATCGCCGCAATTGCTGTTCAGCAGGCAGAAGATCAACGTCGCGAGCGGCATATCAAAATACTGAACCTCCTTGAGCAAACTCGTGGCATAGAACACATTTTGCTCAACCTCCCAGTTTTGTTCCAAACGCCTGCTTTGCGCTCATGCCTGATTAATGCATTAAAACGGATTTGGCAAACCATCATTCAACTCGAAAGAAGTGAAAAACACCGATACAAACTAGACGAACTGACGGCTATGGAAAGCGTTGAACCATCAGACCTACCCTTATCAGCAAACAACATCACGTATTTCAGTGACAGGAACTCGGCTATGCAAGCTAGGGCGATGATCAGAGAATCCGTCCAAATCCTTGCGCAACTTCACCAAACTCAGCAAATTCAACAGACAACGGCTTACGCGTTAGCAATGGACTTAAAACGAGGATTTAAGCGCTGCAGCGTCGATATCACGCTGCTAGAAGCATTGGAACAAACTGAGGATCATGGGCCGCGGGTTGCGCTGCACAAGTTCAGAGGCGCGCTTATGGTGCTTAAGCGTCTTAATAAAGATCACTCTCTGTCTCAGCAAATTTCCAACATCCGACAGTTGATTGCAAAACTAGAGGCAGAGGCCCTAGCGCTTATGGGTCAAGCAAAAGTCGAAAAGACAAATAGACACTAAAACGGCTCACGGCTCACGGCTCACGGCTCACGACCTAAGAGCTTTAACTTCAGAGCCATGTTATTTTTTGAGTCTGCATTATACACCGCTTCATCGTAGCTAATTTTACCGGCCTCGTAGAGTGCAAACAGAGAGTCCTCAAACGTAAACATAGAGCCATCACCGCCTTGCTCAACAGCCTCTTTAATTTTCCCTAAATCGCCGCGATTGATTAGACTGGCAATATAAGGTGAATTAATAAGTACCTCTGAAGCAGGAATAAGCTCTCCATCAATCCCTTTAACCAAACGCAAAGATACAATTGCTTTCAGATTCTGAGCTAGCTCAAGCTGTAACTTTCGCGCATCCCCTTCTGGAAAAAAACTCAGAATTCGCTCAATGGCTTGGGATGAATTATTTGCATGAAGGGTTGATAGGCATAAATGTCCAGTCTCTGCATAACGAACTGCATGTGACATGGTTTCTTTATCACGTATTTCACCAATCACTATCATATCAGGGGCCTCACGCAACGCATTCTTTAAACCGTGAGCGTAAGAGTGCGTATCCATACCCACTTCTCGCTGACTAATGAGCGACTTTTTATTCGTAAACAAATACTCAACAGGGTCTTCTATAGTCAATATATGACCTGTCGTTCGCAGATTTCGACTTTGAACCATCGCAGCGAGAGATGTCGACTTACCCGAACCCGTCGCGCCGACCAAAAGCACCAATCCCCTTCGCTCCATCACCAAATCTTCCAAAATTAATGGTAGATTCAATTGACTAATGGATGGAATTTGATTACGAATGTGGCGAATGACGAAGGAAATATCGCCCCTTTGCTTAAACACATTAATACGAAAGCGCCCGACACCCGTTAAAGAGTATGCAAAATTCATTTCCCATTCGCGCTCAAACTCTTCAATTTGACGCTCAGTCATCAGGCTGTAAATAGCCTCTCGAACGGTCAGTGGAGATAGGCGCTTTTCGCCGACAGGGCGCATAACTTCGTTAATTTTGATCTGAATACGCGCGTAACTACTGAAAAAAATATCGGATGCATTTTTCTCAACCATGAGTTTCAAGTATCCGTGCAAATCCGCCATTCACATCACCGAGTTCAATGTAAAAATAAGTTAAAGCAAATATCTAGCGACCACTAGAATGAATTAAAATAAAGAACTGCGCTGATATCCAAGAGATGTTCGCAACCTTTAATCGAAGCGAATTATCTACAAACTAAAGAAGGCATACAACAACCCTGAGCAAGAAGCTGCTGCATAGAGGTACTTAGAAAGAAGCACAACGGCTTCTTCTTCCAATAAAAAAGCATTAGACATATACATTACATGCCTAATGCTTGATGACTCGATACCCTTCACCTACCTATTGAGTGAGTACACCATCTCGATAGTCTTGCAAGGCTTGCTCAATCTCAGCCGTTGTATTCATAACAAACGGACCGTATTGCACAACCGGCTCATTAATGGGCTTTGCCGCAATCAACAATAAACGCACACCTGCATCGCCTGCCTCTATACGAACACTATCGCCAGAGTCCAACTCGTACGCCGCGTGAGTCCGCAAAGATTGATCAGCTACTTGCGCCTTACCTTCAAACACATAGATAAAGCCAGAAAGCTCTGCCGGCACTGGGACATCCAGCGTTGAGTTAGCCGCTAGCGTGAAATCAACAAACAGAGGAGCCGTCACAATTCCAGTAACAGGCCCTTGATAGTGCTTACCATTCAATGTCAGTGTGCCTGCGACCAAACTAGCCTCCCCTTCCTCAAACGAAAAGCGGGTCACCTCTTCAGGGTCAATATTTTGATAGGCTGCTGGCTTCATTTTTTCAGCAGCGGGCAAATTCACCCACAACTGAAACCCACGCATCAGCCCTTGATCTTGCTGAGGACGCTCTTCATGAATAACGCCCCTGCCGGCTGTCATCCATTGTACGCCACCAGAGCACAACAAGCCTTCATTCCCCATATGATCTCTATGCAACATTTTGCCTTCGAGCATATAGGTAACGGTTTCAAATCCACGATGAGGATGAGGAGGAAAACCCGCAATATAGTCATCAGGATTATCAGATGAAAACATATCCAACATCAAAAATGGATCGATCCTCATATTTTGACGCTGCCCAAGACTGCGTTTGAGTTTAACACCTGCACCGTCTTGGCTATCAATGGCATTGATAACCTTTTTAATAGAACGTAATTGCATATCTTTTCCTCCAACCTAGCGCTTAAACTGAAATGCTTGCAATGATCTCCTGAGCTTCAGCGAGAGACGCTTCTTTTTCAGCCATGTTTAAGCCTTCAGCGTAGATCACTTGAACTTGATTTAGACCCATAAATGACAGAATTTGTTTTAACCAAGGTACTTGATGATCCAATCCAGCCTCTTTATACATACCACCACGGGTGGCCAAAATGTAAACAGGCTTGTCTTCTAGCAAACCAACAGGACCATTCTCAGTGTATTTGAATGTCACGCCGTTACGCGCAATCATATCCACCCAAGCTTTGAGTTGAGAAGGAACAGCAAAGTTGTACATAGGTGCCGAAATAACCAACGCATCTACTGATACAATTTCATTCACCAGCTTATCGGACAGCGACACTAGAGCGCGCTGCTCATCCGTACGATCCTCTGCTTCGGTCATCAGAGCGGAAATAACGGACATATCAAAGTGCGCGATAGGGTCTGCAACAAGATCACGTACAGCCACTTCGGATTCAGGGTATGCGGCTTTCCATTTTTCAATTAACACAGCGCCTAATTGCGCAGATTGTCCTTGATCACCAAAAATGCTGCTTTTAACTTGAAGTAATGTTTTCATTTAGGTATCTCCTTGAGTTCAGTTACTGCATTATGTTATCTACTATATGAATGATAAACCCCTAAATCCTGTTAAATATGATCGAAAAAACTGATAGGTTTAAACCATGAAGGCCACTTTAGAACAATGGCAGACATTAATCGCAGTCGTCGACGAAGGCGGTTTTGCTCAGGCCGCTGAAGCTTTGCGCAAAAGCCAATCAGCGATTAGCTACGCTATATCAAAGTTAGAAGCTGCACTTGGTGTTGCAGTATTTAAAATTGATGGCCGAAAGGCCGTCCTAACAGCACCCGGAGAAGCCCTGCTGAGACACGCACGGCAGTTAGTGGAAAATGCAGAACGCATCGAAACACTTGCCGATTACTTTACACAAGGCTGGGAACCCGAAATCCGAATTGCGATGGATACCATTTTCCCGGAGGACTTGATGCTGTCTGTTCTGAATGCATTTGCAAACGAACACCCGCAGATTCGCATCACCTTGGTAGAAAGTGCGTTGAGTGGTACCGATGAGGCATTGTTGCGACATGAGGCAGATTTAGTGATAGGAGGTCACGTCCCTCCTGGGTTTACTGGACAGTTTCTGTTGAATATTCAGTTTTTAGCGGTTGCCCACCCCGCACACCCCCTTCACCAGCACGCCACCCCCTTAACGCTTGATGACTTAAAAAGCCACCGACAACTCGTTGTCAAAGATTCAGGCTCAAGGCGGCTAGATGCAGGCTGGCTAGGTGCTCATCAGCGCTGGACATTTAGTAGCGTCCATACATCTATTAAAAGTGCCTGCCAAGGATTAGGGTTTGCTTGGTATCCCACGCTCAAAATTGAACAGGCTCTCAGATTGGGAAACTTAAAAGCCCTACCTTTAATCAGTGGCGCCGTGCGAGAAGTTCCTATTTATCTAATTTTAAGCGATGGTGAATATGCCCACCCTGGTGTAAAGCGCTTGGCGAATCTGCTAAAAACCGTCATTCAAAACTGTTTAGCAACCAAAAAAGCCTAAAAAATCCAAAATGATTATTTAGACGTAAAAGTCAAAATGTTAACGCGAGGTAAAACAATGCCAACCATTAAATATTTAGTCTTAGGATGCATCATGCTGTTTTCGCAAGCCTCTACGGCTCAAACGTCCACTCCTATCGACGCACTTCTGAACCATGATCTAAAACGATTACACTCCAGTGAGGTTGTTCATTTAAAAGAGCATTATCAAGGAAGACCATTGCTGTTTATCAACACTGCCAGTCACTGTGGCTTCACAGGACAATTTGAAGCACTCGAAGCCCTACATCAGCGATACAAAGATCGTGGACTTATACTGGCAGGCTTCCCTTCCAATAGTTTTTTGCAGGAGTCTAAAGATGAAGCCGATACAGCTCGTGTTTGTTTTCAGAATTTTGGTGTGACGTTCGATATGTTCACTCATATCAATGTTCGAGGATCAAGCGCCCATCCAATTTTTGCAGAGCTGGCTAGGCAAACTCATGCACCTAAATGGAATTTTTACAAATATCTAATTGATCGTGACGGTAAGGTTGTCCAAGCATTTCCAAGTACAACCCGCCCAGATTCACGAGAAGTAATAGATGCTATAGAGGCTTTACTTTAAGTAGTGCAAGCCCCCGTCAACTAAATTGACGGGGGAGCAAATCAACCTAAACTAGTGATTTGCTAAACGGCCCAATGTACTTTCGAGCGCGCTCTTCATTTTATCGCAAGCACCGCTAACCGCTTTACCAGTTGTATCAGCGTGGTCAGATACTGCAATAGGCTGTAAACCGGATACACGTGCTTCTATATTGCAACGCTTATCATTATCACCGGACTTATGGGCATTTTCATCATGAAGATGCACTTCAATACGAGTAACTTTTTCACTGAACCGCCCTAAAACTTTTTCTACAGTGGCCTGTACGTGGGCATTTAAGGCTTCATTGCCTTCGATACTACTATCGGTGTTGACTTGAATTATCATTTAAAGCTCCTTGTATGAACGGTACGTATTAAACGTACTTTTATTATAACTGATTTTGAAAAAAATTCCTGTGTATTAGCACTACTAGCTTTAAGTGATAATAATAACGTTTCGCACGTAAAACATCCATTTGAGAATATTTTTTTGCAACAAGTCATGGATTGATTTTTAACTGGTTCAATTTTCGAGTAAAATCTGCCCAATTTAATTTAGCTCACTATTGGAGTTTTAGATGCACTTTCGGCACACTCTGTTAACACTCTCGCTTGCGTCTTTATTGGCAGCCTGTGCTCCTGGGCACATGTACATCGAAGAAGGTGTTGTTGAAAGGATTGATCACAAGCTAGAGGCTCAATCTGATCAGATTTCTTCATTATCTGAGCAGCAAGAATTGGCTGTGAGTCAAATTCTGTCATCTTACGATGCTTTGTCAGAAAGCATGATTGAACGCCTCACCAGCACCATCAAAACACATGTAGAACCACCGAAATGCGCTCCCCAACCACGTTTAGTCTGCCCTCCGCAAGGGGGATCAGGTACACTTGTGCTTGGTGGTCTAGAGAAACAACTTGTCGGAGAAACCGAGCGTGTTTATCTCGCCAATATTGACGTTGTGTTACCTGCTCGAATCGATACAGGCGCCACAACTTCTTCTATTGATGCACGCAACATCAACTTTTTTGAGCGCGATGGTAAACGTTGGGTTCGCTTTGATTTTGTTCACCCCACCACTGGGGACGATGCCACATTCGAACGTCAAGTTGTTCGTGTTGTTCGAATCAGCCAGTCAATTACTGACGAGTACGAGCGCAGACCAGTAATCGAGTTACACTTTACACTAGGCAATATTTCGCAAACAGCGGAGTTTACATTAACGGATCGCAGCCATTTAGATTACCCCCTTCTCATAGGACGCAATATTTTGAGAGACCTAATGGTGGTTGATGTTAGCAAACAAAATATTGCACCACTGAATATTAATCAGACCACACCTTAAGCCTCAACTCTTCAGGCTTTTTAGACAGGTATCCGCATGGTATCCCGAGTTCCGTTTTACACAATTGTTGCATTGTTAATTTTCACAGGGCTGTGTACAGCCCTACTTAGGCACGTTCAACTTGGCATTCCTTTTTTACCCGGACAGCAGGAAAAAGTCTGGCTAATTGAAGCTCGTGTTGACTTTAACTCACAAAATGCGCCAGTTCTTGCCAGCTTAGATTTACCCGACAATCCACCCGGGTATGCGATCCTGAACGAAGTAGCCGCTTCACCTGGGTATGGATTTTCAATTATAGAAAATGACGGGAGACGTCGTGGCGAGTGGTCAAAAAATACCACCTCCGGCGCGCAGACACTCTACTACAAAGCGCAACTGATTCGCTCAAAAGACCTAGACACTGATCTTGTCGATGTCATGCCGACTCCTCAAGCTGTCTTTTGGGATGGCCCTGAGGCTACGGCTGCCGAATACGTGATCGAAATGGCTCAAAATAAATCCAGTTCGCCCGAGAGTTTCACCCGCGAACTCATGCGCTTACTACTCAACCCTGAGCCGGGGCAAAACACAGGGCTACTCCTCGCCAATCAATCCCCTGTGATTGTTATGGACAAGCTCTTAAATCAAGCGGGCATTCCTGCTCGAATTTCAATGGGACTCCAGCTTGAAGATGCTAGGCGTCGACAGTCACTCACCCCCGTGATTGAAATTTTCGCAAAAGACCGTTGGCTTGTGTTCGACCCGAGCACTGGGCAGCAGGGACTCTCGGAAGATATTTTGCTCTGGCAACGCGGTTCAAACTCGCTGCTCGATGTTGTTGGGGGTGTCAACTCCAGAGTTAGCTTCTCCATGATTGAGCAGACATTACCGGCACTAGAGCTTTCACAAAGCCAGTTTGCTGGACAAGGATTTGCTTGGTTAGGGGTCCACACTCTACCAATCGAAGAACAAAGCATGTTTAAGCTCCTGTTCTTACTGCCGCTTGGAGCAATGGTTGTCGTCTTTATGCGCATTATTGTTGGCCTAAAAACGTCTGGAACCTTTATGCCAATTCTAATTGCCTTGGCATTTTTACAAACGTCCTTGGTACTGGGATTAGTTAGCTTTATTAGCATCGTTGCTATGGGGTTAGTCATACGCACCTACCTTTCGCGCCTAAACCTATTGCTGGTATCGCGTATAGCAACGCTAGTCGTGTTAGTGGTATTTTTAGTGTCTTTTCTAAGTCTCGTTGGGTATCAGCTCGGCTTTAGCACTGGAATGACGATCACTTTCTTCCCGATGATCATAATTGCTTGGACCATTGAGCGCATGTCAATTCTCTGGGAAGAAGAAGGCCCACGTGAAGTAGTTACTCAAGGCGGAGGCAGTCTATTCGTCGCAGTGCTCGCTTATCTACTCATGCAACTGCCTCTATCCGGCCATTTGAGCTTTAACTTCCCAGAACTTAACTTGATCATCTTGGCCATTATCATGTTAATGGGACAGTACACCGGATACAAACTATCCGAATTGCGTCGCTTTAGAGCCATGGTAGAGGAAGACAAAGCATGAAATGGGTCAGTCCATTCAAGCTTGCCAAAGCAGGCATCTTAGGCATGAACTGCCGCAATGTTGACTTTATCGGCCGCTATAATCTTCGCCGTTTTTACCCATTGGTCGATGATAAATTAAAAACCAAACTCTTAGCTGAAGAATATGGCGTTGCGACCCCTACGCTGCGCTTTGTTGTAAAAACTCAGCATGAAATAGGCCATATAGAAGACAGGCTTATGGCTCTGAATGGATTTGCCATCAAACCCTCACGCGGCTCAGGTGGCAAAGGTATATTGGTCATCATAGGACGCAGAGGCAATCAGTTTATCAAATCCTCAGGCACCGAAGTCAGCATTGAAGACATACGTCGCCACCTGACCAATACCTTAGCGGGTCTCTACTCATTGCGCGGCGCACCCGACGTCGCCATTATTGAAGATTTAATCGAGTTTGATGATACATTTAAAGGCTACTCCCATGAGGGCGTACCGGACATCCGCATAATCGTTTTCAGAGGCTATCCTGTCATGGCAATGCTGAGGCTTGCTACACACGCATCTGATGGCAAGGCAAACCTTCATCAAGGCGCTGTTGGTGTTGGGTTAGACATCGCCACTGGCCAAGGACTTAAAGCAGTTCAATTTTCCAGCCCAATCACACTTCATCCCGATACAAAAATGCCATTGGGTGATTTGAGAATTCCGGACTGGAAAAACATGCTATTGCTGGCTTCACGTTGTTACGAGATGAGTAATTTAGGGTATATCGGAACGGACATTGTTCTAGATAAAAGCCGAGGCGCACAACTGCTAGAGTTGAATGCTCGCCCCGGCTTATCTATTCAGGTTGCCAACGGCAAAGGGTTACTACCAAGGCTGCGTCATATCGAAAAGATTCGCAAACCCCACCGTTTGGCTGAAGATCGAGTTGAATACGCCATCGCGACTTTTCACAGCCAAGGCATCTAGTCAACAACCTCTCACCCTTTATTAAGACAGATTAGGCCTCCCCTGCAGATAGGATGCTGCAGGGTTGACGCAAAACATGCGCTTCATGGCCTGTCGCCCCAATAACATTCTGAACAACATGTTATCACGACTGGTCAAGGACATTTCGACGTCAAATCGGTGCGAACCTAACAACAATGGCGTCACTATAAAATAACGCTCTGTCATATGACCACCAGAATCCGTAACTTGACGAACATCACTCACAGGCGCCTCGCACCAGACTTCCACTTGCGTATTTTTTTGCTGCGGATGCAAACCAAACCTCACCCAGCGCTGCCCTTCCTTTCGAAACTCATCAATATGAAAAGTATGCAGAGCGGATGTTCTCGCACCGGTATCTACTTTGCACTTCAGGCTTGACACTCCAAGCTCTGGCAATGCAACCCACTCACGCCAGCCTACTAACTCAAACTCAGACGCCTTCGCATCTGAATCAATCATGGTGATGACCACCAACCCCATGCGCATGTCCGTGAGCTATTTCTTCATTTGACGCTGCGCGAATGCCTTCTATTTTGATGTCGTAGGACAAGGTCTGACCAGCCAAAGGATGGTTAGTATCGACTGTAATCATGAAGCGCCCCATTTTAACAACCGTCACGTGGCGTTGACCTTGATCGGTTTCAACCAATGCAATCATGCCAGGCTTCCAAGTTTTACTTCCTTGTGGCAAGCCTTGCAGGTGTTTAACAGGCACTTTAATTTCTTGCCCCTCTTCACGAACACCGTAGCCCTCTTCCGGCGATAACGTCACTGTAAACTCATCACCAACTGCATGACCTTCCATCGCAGCTTCTAATCCGGGGATCATATTGTTATGGCCATGCAGATACGCCATAGGGGTATGACCTTGATTAGATTCAAGTTCCTCACCCTGTTCATTTTTTAATGTATAATAAAAACTAACAACTGCATCTGACTGTATCGTTTGCATACAGAAACCAATCCTAATAAGTTAACATTTGATGCACAGCAAAGGCACCACACAAAATAAGGCAAACTACTTTAAAAAGTTGTTACTACGCCAACAGCTGATGATAAGCTAACGCCGACCAAAAAGTAATAAGTGTATATAACTACAGGCTATTCACGCATGCAAGTGATTGATATTGAGGCATCAGGTCTCGATCCAGATTTATCCTACCCTATTGAAATAGGCGTTTATGACACCAAAAACCCTGATGCGTCTATCAGCTTTCTAATCAAGCCAGACCCAGCTTGGGAATACTGGGATAGCAATGCAGAGTCGATTCATAACATCTCACGCAAACTGCTTGAGAAAGATGGCATCAATCTCCGGGAAGCCTGCGACAGACTTAATCAGAGCATCGCTCAAATTGTAATTTCCGATGCACCTGACTTTGATTTTATGTGGCTACAACGCTTGTTTGACAAGGCCGCTAAGCCCATGCGGTTTAAAGTCAGTGGCTTTTATTCTTTTCTGACACCCGAGCAGCAAAATCAGCTAAATCGCCACTTAGACATCCAAGAACGCCCCCATAGAGCATTAGCGGATGCCAGAATGATCGGCCAGGCACTCAGGCCCTTTCTTGATGAGTAGACGAATATGATTCGCAGATAGTATAGACAAAGGTATTTGCTTCAAGTACAATACAGGTTCTTTTCTGAGGCACTGCTGCTGATGTGTGCGGCCCGCCTCTTTGCTAAGCTAACTGAGCGGCACGTTTCACGAAACACCTCTCTTCTACCAGGTAAAAAATCACAGCATGTCGAATACTGATATTCGCCCCACCACTTTCGGTGACTTGGGCCTCTCTACACCTATTCTTGAAGCACTTAACGACGTGGGTTATGAAACCCCATCCCCTATCCAGGAAGGCTCCATTCCTCCTCTTTTGGAAGGACGCGACCTCTTAGGCCAAGCTCAAACAGGTACAGGTAAAACCGCGGCATTTGCACTCCCTTTGTTGCAACGCCTTGATCCATCTAAAACCTATCCGCAGTTGCTGATCCTAGCACCGACGCGTGAATTAGCACTTCAGGTTGCCACTGCGTGCGAGAAGTACTCAAAGCATCTGAATGGTATCCGCACTCTGTCAATATACGGTGGTCAAGGATACGATGAGCAACTGCGTGGCCTTCGCCGCGGTGCACATGTCGTCATCGGCACACCCGGCCGAGTGATGGACCACATCCGTCGTGGCACGCTAGCGCTCGATAAACTGCAAACACTAGTTCTAGATGAAGCAGACGAAATGCTGCGCATGGGCTTTATTGACGATGTGGAATGGATCCTTGAGCACACACCTGCTCAGCGCCAAATCGCTCTCTTTTCAGCCACAATGCCACCAGCGATTCGTCGCATTGCTGATAACTACTTAACCAATCCAGCCGTTGTTAAGATTGCTAGCCAAACAGCGACGGCCAGCACTATTCGTCAACGCGTATGGACTGTACGTGGCATGACGAAAATCATGGCCTTAACTCGCTTACTCGAACTTCGTGAGCATGAAGGTGTATTGGTATTTGTCAGAACTAAAAATGCAACCGAAGAAGTGGCAGAGCAATTGACTCGTGCTGGCTTCCCAGCATTTGCACTTCACGGCGATATCGCGCAAGCACAGCGTGAGCGTGTTGTTGATAAGCTAAAACGCGGTGACTTGGACATTGTTATCGCAACGGATGTTGTTGCACGTGGCCTAGATGTCGAGCGTATTACCCACGTTATCAACTTCGATATCCCTTACGATGCTGAATCCTATATTCACCGAATTGGTCGTACAGGTCGTGCAGGACGTAGCGGCGACGCCGTATTATTTGTTGCGCCTCGCGAACAGCGACTCTTGCAACAAATCGAACGCACAACACGCTCACCCATTGAAATGCTTGATCTACCTACAGCTAAGCAAATCAATGAGCTGCGCGTTCAACGTTTACAAAACCAATTGATTGCAGCCGCTGAAAGTAAAGAGGCTAATCAGTTTACGTCGATTATAAAGACCTTGACTGACTCTGGAGAGCTCACGCCAGAGCAAATCGCAGCCGCCGCACTTAAGCTTATGTATAATGATAAGCCTCTGTTCATGGACGAGCGCGAGCCAGCTCCAACACGTGAAAAGCGTCCACGCGAAGCTCTTCGTGACGAAAAACCTCGTCGCGGTGCGCCACGTAATGATGCCCCCTCTGAAGGGATGCAGCGTTACTGGATTGGTGTTGGTTACCAACACGGAGTTAAGCCAGGCAATATTGTTGGCGCCATAGCGAATGAAGCCGGTGTCGAGAGCCAATACATTGGCCGCATTGACATTAGCGAAATGTTCAGCACCGTTGACTTACCGACAGGTATCACGCCAGATACAATGCAGACGCTCAAGCGTGCTCGTATCTGTGGTCAAGCCCTCAACATCCGCCCATGGGTTGAAGATGGAAAGGAAAGAAGCTCTGATCGCACCAGCGCACCAGGTAACAAAAGCAAGCGACGCGCTCCAACGAGTGGAAAGCGCCCAAGCAATGCTACAGGTGCTAGAGCACGCTAGAAAAATGAGGCAGAACTAGGGACATATCTCTGCCTTAATTGTATGGCATAGCTCTTAGAGCTATGCCTTTTACTATGTCTAGGTTATTCGTTTGCGTCAGAAGCTAATCATTACCCTAACCACCGTACGTGGTTCAAAACAGTACACGCTCAATCAACTCGCTAAGTATATAGTGGGGCTTTTTCTTCTTCTCTCCGCATTAAGCTTTTTTGTTTCAAACCTCCTTCTTGTTAAAACCCGAGATCACCTCAACGGACTCGCGCAAGAAAAACTCGTGCTTGAAGAGCAATACATCGAAGCTCTAGGTACTCAGCAATCCTATATGAAAAACCTGATTGAACTGAGCGAGCTCTTCACCGAAACTTTTTATGAAAAATATCAGCTCGAAGAAGAAGTGATTCGCCTAGATGCCGATTTAAATGAGATGGAGTCAATACTAGGGATTATACAATCACCCGAGAACCCTATTTCACCTGAGGAGCGAACAGACCTTCTCAAAGCCGCAGCCCTGCAGCGCTTATTTTTATTGCACTCAATACCAAACGGCCTACCTGTTAAAGGTGCCAAAATCAGCTCTGGGTTTGGTGAACGTGTACACCCTATTTCACGACGCCGCTCCCAACACAACGGCATTGACTTCCCGTCGCCGATTGGAACACCAATTTACGCGACGGCAGACGGTATAGTTGAGCGAGCAGGTTTGGAGTCTGGTTCAGGATTTGGTAATCTCATCATATTGCAGCATAATTTCGGCTTTAAAACCTTTTATGCTCATTTAAATGAAATAAAGATCGCACAAGGGCAGTATGTCCATAAAGGTCAGCTCATTGGAACCGTTGGCAAGACAGGACGCGTAACAGGCCCACACTTACATTACGAAGTGCGACACTTACTCACTCCTTTAGACCCTTATCCTTTTGCGCGCTGGGGACTGAGTAATTTTGAATATATTTTTAACGCCGTAGAGGATATTCCGTGGGAATCATTAAGCGCCATATATCCGCTAAATCAGGCGGGTCCGCAGTAACCATTATCGCTGAAGGTAACCGTTTTTATGGTGATACCGTCATCAGTGGTAAAATGCATATTGATGGCACATTCGAAGGCAGCCTGCACTCAACTGATGATATTTCCATCGGCCGTAATGGCCTAGTAGCGGGGCAAATTTTTGCTAAAACCATTTATGTTAATGGACGCCTAGAAGGTGAAATTATCTGCGACAATCTCCATATCGAGAAAGGCGGCACCGTTAATGGACGCCTGTGCTGCGCAAAATTACAAATCGACAACGATGGTAGCTTTATTGGCGAGCGCACGTTACCCGATGCATTATTGGCTGCAGATGTATCTGAGCGATCTAAACCCAAAGAGCAGCACTCAACTTACACCTCTAGCGAGTTGATGATTGATAACGCCATGCAACTCATAGACTCGCTCCCTGATCGTATTACCTTAACAAAACAAGAGTAATTGACCTATGTGTGAACTATTAGGCATGAGCGCGAATGTTCCAACGGACATCTGCTTCAGTTTTACGGGACTAATGCACCGAGGCGGAGGAACAGGCCCACACAAAGATGGTTGGGGAATTGCATTTTATGAAGGAAAAGGTCTCAGAACTTTCCATGACCCCGCCCCTAGTGTCGACTCAAAAATTGCACGCTTAATCGCGGAATACCCCATCAAAAGCTGTACCGTCATTAGTCACATCCGGCAAGCGAACGTTGGCAATATTAGCTTAGAAAACACTCATCCATTTAGCCGTGAGTTATGGGGACGACAATGGTGCTTTGCGCATAACGGGCAACTCGACCCTGCACTATTTTCATGGCCTTTGAACTATTATCTGCCTGTTGGCACAACCGACAGCGAGTTTGCATTTTGCTGGTTGCTCGGCGAAATCCGACATCACTTCCCCACACCTCCCCAAGACATGAACCGACTCATTCAGTTTGTCCATGAGCGCTGTGAAACTCTCAGATCGCTGGGTGTATTTAACATGCTACTGAGTGAGTCAACGCTTCTTTTTACCTACTGCAGCAGCAAGCTCTCTTGGATCACGAGACGCTCTCCTTTTGGTGAAGCACGTCTTAGTGATTGTGAAATGGCGGTCAATTTTGAAGCCGTCACAACGCCGAACGACATCGTCACTGTCATCGCAACAGAGCCATTAACCAATAATGAAAACTGGAATCGTTACGAAACCGGTGAAATGGTGATTTTTATTGAGGGTATTCCTGTAAGACATTTGCATAGTTTGTCTTGAAGTACGACAATTGATGTAGCTATGGGAGGGGAAATCATGATAACTATAACCGATCTGCCTCATGCTCAATATCAAAACCTGAATCAGGTTATTGACCAAGTCGTATTGAGATTCTCGGAGAAACCTGCATTTTCTCACCTTGGGGCAGAATTAAGCTTTAGTAGGTTAGATGATCTAGCTAAGCGCTTTGCGGCATGGATCCAGCAGAACACCCAACTTCAACCGGGTGATCGAATTGCGATACAACTCCCCAATATTATTCAATACCCCGTGGTCTTGTTCGGTGCGCTCAAAGCCGGCTTGGTTGTTGTCAATACCAACCCGCTCTATACGCCAAGCGAACTTGAAAACCAACTCATTAATAGCGGTGCTAAGGCCCTTGTTGCTTTCACACCGCTCGCGAAAGATCTAAACAAAATATTGCCAAATACTCAGGTTAGGTGGACTATCTTAACTGAGCTTGCCGACCTGCATACTTCCCCAAAGCGCTTACTTCTCAACGCCTACTTGAAGCATTTTAAACTACGCTATTGCACGCCTGATTTGAGCAATGCTATTTCACTACCTCGACTCTTACAGAAATCCCGAGCTGAAGACTTTACACCTATTGAAATATCAAGCGATCAACTTGCTCTCTTACAATACACAGGAGGCACCACAGGTATTGCCAAGGGCGCAATGTTGACCCATGGCAATTTAATCTCCAACCTAGCTCAACTGAACGAACTGCTGCAACACTATACACAACAAGGGCAGGAACGCTTAATACAACCCCTGCCAATCTACCATGTGTACGCATTTATGCTGACACTGTCATTGTTCAGCATCGGCTGCCGTACCGAACTAGTTCCCAATCCGCGCGATATAGCAGGATTAGTTAAGCTTTTTAAACGGCAAAAACCCACTATTTTTTCAGGAATCAATCCTCTTTTTTCAGCACTGCTCCATCATGCGTATTTTACAAAACTCAACTTTAATGCGTTACGTATCACCATTTCAGGCGGAATGGCGTTGACTCCAAGTTTAGCCCAGCAATGGGAAACGATCACGGGATGCTCTATCGCAGAAGGCTACGGTCTCACGGAATGCTCGCCGGTGGTAAGCGTTAATTTACCGGATCAGGTCCAGCTTGGAACAACTGGGCCTTTGCTGCCCCAAACTCAAGTGCGTGTTGTCGGACCTCTCGGTGAGATTCTACCACGTGGCGAGATAGGTGAGATTGAAGTGCGAGGCCCTCAAGTAATGGCAGGGTACTGGCAACAGCCTCAAGAAACAGCAAAAGTGATCACACGACATGGCTGGCTCGCAACGGGTGATATTGGCATGCTCAATGAGCACAATGTGTTGCGCATTGTTGATCGAAGCAAAGAAGTGATTAACGTATCGGGCTTTAAAGTCTATCCAACCGAAATCGAAAATATCGTCAACGCCATGCCGGAGGT
Organism: Nitrincola tibetensis; assembly: GCF_003284585.1. Lineage (GTDB taxonomy): Bacteria > Pseudomonadota > Gammaproteobacteria > Pseudomonadales > Balneatricaceae > Nitrincola > Nitrincola tibetensis. Next base: position 63,424 of record NZ_QKRX01000014.1, on the reverse strand, counting down.
TGAAGACTGCGCAGCTATTGGCTTACCTGATGAACATACAGGAGAAAAAATTAAGCTGTTCGTGATCAGCCGCCACCCCAAAATGTGTGGACAGCAAGTCAGGGACTACTGCAAAGAGCGCTTAACAAGCTACAAGGTTCCTAAATCGATTGAGTTTTGCACAAGCTTACCACGCAGCCCCGTCGGAAAAGTATTACGACGAGTCCTGCGCGAGCAAGCGTTAAATGATGCAAAACAAAGCGTGAGCAAAACTCAGTGACTCATCAAACTCAGCTACGGTGCGCCAACGCAAAACAAGGCACGTAGTCCTCGTGATTGATTTTCATGCGACGTTGCTGAACAAATGCACTCAACAACTCATTCAACGCATCCATGACTTGTGGATCCCCTGTTAACTGGAAGGGCCCGAACTCCTCAATTGCTTTGACGCCTGGCTCTTTTACATTCCCAGCAACGATTCCAGACAATGCACGTCGTAGCTGAGCGGCCAACTCATAGTCTGGCTGATGCATAGACAAATTTAGATTCGCCATATTTTCATGGGTAGGCTCAAACGGTAACTGCAGCTCATAAGGAATCTTTAGTTGCCAATTGAAATGGTAGGACTCACCATACTTGCGCCGATGCAGCGTCACTTCATTTAAACCTTCGCGCATACGTTGTGCAACCAAGTGAGCATCATCGACAATAATCTCGTAGAACGAAGCAGCACGCTCACCAAGTGTTGTGCGAATAAAACGATCAACCGTATTGAAATACGACTCGCTACCAGCAGGGCCTGTAAAGATTAAAGGAAAAGGCATAGCTTGATTTTCGTCGCGTAACAAAATACCGAGGATATACAGAATCTCCTCTGCGGTACCTGCCCCACCCGGAAAGACTATAATTCCGTGTCCAACACGAACAAACGCCTCAAGCCGTTTTTCGATATCCGGCATAATCAGCAATTCATTTACAATTGGGTTCGGTGATTCCGCTGCGATAATGCCAGGCTCGGTGATTCCGAGATAACGACCTCTATCCATGCGCTGCTTAGCATGTGCGATTGTGGCGCCTTTCATCGGCCCCTTCATTGCCCCTGGGCCACAGCCTGTACAAATATTGAGCTTGCGTAAACCTAGCTCGTAACCCACCTTCTTCGTGTATTCATACTCAAAACGACTAATTGAGTGCCCACCCCAGCACACAACCATATCTGGTTTAATACGGGGACGAATCGCACCTGCATGCCGCAATATATGAAAAACATGATTGCTAATGGTTTCCGATTCAGTCAATCCATCACAGCAGCTTTCTATATCGTCCTGGATATAGAGCAAATCACGTAATACGGAGAACAAATGCTCCCGTATCCCCTGAATAATCTCACCATCGACAAAAGCAGATGCGGGCGCATTAATGAGCTCTAACTGCAAATCTCGATACTTCTGACTAATGTTGACGTCATAATTACGATAGCGCTCAAGTACTTGGCGCGTACTGTCCATTTCACTCCCCGTGTTCAACACAGCAAGAGTGCATTGACGGAACAAAGCATACAAGCCGTTATTGCTACGATCCTGCAAACGGGCAATTTCGAAAGGAGAAAGCGTATTTAAACTGTTAATAGGGGTGACATTAGCGTTTACAAACGTTTCGGTCATCATAATGACCTCCTTTTAACATCAGAAAAGTATTAACGTTCAAAATCAAGAACCCAATACCTTAGGCTTTTTTGATACTTGTCACTGGCAAGGTAATCTTTTGTTGTTGATGCAACACATTTAATAAAATCACGACGCGCTCTTCACCATCAAATGATTCAAAGATTGCTTCAATTTCTTTAAAAGCACCTTCAGTAATACGAATTGACTCTCCCTTCTCTAATGTCTTAGCCATTTGGATGGATGAACAACGACGCTTAAGCTCAAAGATTATCCGATGATTAACTGAGAGCGGGTATCCACCAAAGGATACCATTCTCGATACGCCTCTTGTTGAGCGTATGGGCTGCCAATTATCCATTGATTTATCAAGATAAATAAACAGATATCCCGGAAACAGTGGCTCCTGCAAAATCACACGCTTACGGTTTCGAATTTTTTCGCACTCGTGGATCGGTAAGTAACATTCATACCCTTGATTTTCTAGATTTTCCTGTGCTCTGAGGGTCTCCCCGGGCTTACATTGCACTAGATACCATTCTCGCCCGCTCATTTGACCCCTCCTGATCACTTGATCACTGAGTGGCTTGCGTCGCCAAAACCTATGGCCCGACCACTCAGCTTTCCTATACGAATATTCGATCTCTAAACAAGATGTTACCGCAAAGGTTATTGAAAAAAAACCTTTGCTATTCATCCTCATCCAGCCAGCGATATAGAGTTCTTCGACCAATACCCAGTAAAGCAGCTGCGCGACGCTTATTTCCATCCACTTCGTTGAGTACGTGGTTAATGTAACGCCGCTGCAACTCCTCTAACGTTGGCAAGACCCTTCCAGATAAAAGTTGATGCTCAATACCAACAACATGGCTTTCGTCTTGCGTGGAAACTTTGCTCGGATTTAAAAGCCGAGATGGTAAATCATCAACTTGAATATAGGCATGACTGCAAAAAGTCACTGCTCGCTCAATCACATTTTGCAACTCACGGACATTGCCTGGGAAATCATAAGACTTAATCAGAGCCAAGGCGTCTTTACTAAATCCCTGAATCGGCTTTTGCTGCGAGATAGCAAGCGTTTGCATAAAACGTGCGGCCAACGCCTCTAAGTCATCTTCTCGCTCTCGTAACGCAGGCACCGTAAGACTAAAGGTTTCTAATCGATAATACAGATCTTCTCTGAAACTGCCATCGCTGACCTTGGATAGTAAGTCTCGATGTGTCGCAGCTAACACCCTGACATCAACATGCTCTTCTGTGTCTTGGCCGACTGGACGGATAGAACCATCCTGAAGCGCTCTAAGCAACTTAGCTTGCAGGGTCAGCGGCATTTCACCAATTTCATCCAATAATAACGTACCCCCATTGGCCTCTTGCAATAGACCTTTGCGAGCCCCTTTTGCTCCGGTAAACGCACCTACAGCATGCCCAAAAAACTCACTTTCTAACAAATCCTGAGGTATCCCCGCACAGTTCACTGCTAAAAAAGGCCCTTGTGCACGGTCACTTTCAGCATGAATGGCCTTTGCAACCAGTTCTTTACCTGTTCCACTTTCACCAACAATTAAAACAGGCCCCTGCGCCCTAGCAATGACTTTTATCTGATTAAACAGATTTCGCATCACCTGACTGGAGCCAAAAATATCATGAAAACCCTTGTCTTTTGAGAGCTTTCGGTAGCGGTGCAATTCATCTTGTAGCTGTCGTGTCTGCAAGGTTTTATGGACACTCAATAAAAAGTGGTCCATATCCAGAGGTTTGGTAATAAAGTCATCTGCACCTGCCTGTAAAGCCTCAACCGCCTGCTTTACACTGCCAAAAGCCGTAATCACAATGAGACCTGGCCGCTCACTCTCGGACCAACGCTCATTGACAAACCTAACCAGATCCATTCCTTTTCCGTCAGGTAGACGCAAATCGGTAACAATCAACGAGGGAGTATCATGACTCAAAGCCTGAAGCGCATCCTGCAATCGATAATGGATTAAGGGGGTGTATCCTTGAGCATCCAACTCATCAGCAATTAATGCGGCAAGACCTTTGTCATCTTCCAATACTAAAACTGTCGCGCCGACCTGTGCTGCACTCATGAAACATCCCCTTCTACTAAAATCGGTAAGGTCATTAAAAAACGTGCACCGCCCAACGCACTCTCACTGATTTCAATGCGGCCTTGATGCTCTTTAATCACTCGGTTTACGATTGCCAAGCCTAAGCCACTGCCTTGCCCTGGAAGCTTTGTGGTAACAAAGGGATCAAATAGCTGGTTTCTCATCTCTTCATCAACCCCTTCACCCTCATCGTCAACCCAAAGTGCTAAGGTGTTACCCTCATCCAATAACTGCCATGAAACCTGTACTTGCCCTTGAGGACATGCCTGCCGCGCATTTCTCAGCAAATTAATCAGCACCTGCTCCAGCCCCAAAGGGTCACCTTGAATCGAGATATCATCGGCCTCAATCACATCAACGAGGTACCCCTCTTCTGCAACAATTGCTTGAGCGTGATGCACCCAAGAACGGACAGACAGACTCTGCTGTGAAGCACTCGAAGCGCGCCCAAAGGTTAATAATTGCTGAATGATTGATGTCATACGACCCGCTTGATGGCGAATATCTTCAAGTTCGCGCTGATCATCAGCCGACTGCGCACGTTTGAGTAAGCGCCGAGCACGACCATCCACCACGGTTAAAGGTGCGGCCAACTCATGTGCCACACCTGCCGACACTTGCCCTAATGATGCCATATTCTCACTTTGCCTGAGTCGATCAGACATTAAGGTTTGCGCTTTTCGTTGTGCGACTTCACGCTCCTCAGCGGCTTTCATTGCATCCAGCATCCCATTTAAACCATTAGCAAGCTGTCGAATTTCCGTAGGCCCCGTCAATTCTGCCCGATGAGACGCATCTCCCTGCTCGACTTTTCGCATACTGGTTAATAAACTTTCAATCGGTCGTCCCACCGCACGCTGATGCGCATAGATTAAAACGGCCAAGATTAATAGCGCAACTGCCGTAAAACCGCCCCAGGAAGCGTATTGAATCGTCACCAATGCCTGATCCATATCACTACGACGACGCGTCACCTGCAGCAAACCACTTGGCGCTCCTCCCGCGTCAAACAGGGGTAAGAAAAATGAATACACATTGCGCCCACGAATTCTTTCGTAATGTGCAAACTCCCCAACCAATGTTTTCTCTAATGCAGTAGTTGCCTGCCGCTTAGTTGGATTAACGGCACCAAAGCTAATCAGTCGATTGCCTTCCGTATCAAATAAATACGCACCGTAGACTTCAGTAATACCAAACACTGACGCTAAGCTTTCTTCAAGTTGCTCGAGGTCCTGACGCTCCAATGCTTGATTGACAGGCAGATAAATCGCCCGTGCTACCAGTTGCAGATCACGCTGCATTCTCTCTTCAATAAAAGACTCAATCACCATTTGCCCACCCGCCAAAATCACACCGAGCATTATCAACACGGGTGCAACGACTTGCAGAATCAACACTCGCTTTAAACTCGAAAACATCAGCGGAAATCGCATGAAAATACCTCCCACATACTAGGATTTTATGACACATGAGTCATAATGACACACAATTCCGGTAATTTAAAGCCTTGCCAGCCAGCCTTAAAAATCAATTAAAATAATAAAATCATTATAAATCAATATATTAATTCAATCTTTTCAAGATTGGCACGGTTATCGCTATATCTAATGTGAAATCAACAAAAGGAGTTAAATTATGAAAATTCTTAACGCTGGTCTTATAACTGCATTGTTAAGCTTTACGATGGTCCCTGCGGTATTTGCAGAGACAAGCTATCCGACAAATGAAGAACCTCATACGACCCAGCATCAAGAGTCTAATTTTACTGACGCTGACATTGAAAAATTCATTGCTGTTCAAAATGAACTGGATGGTATTCGTAACGAATACGCGGATCGTTTAGCATCTGCAGCCAATCCTGACGAAGCAGCAGAGCTCCAGCAAGAAGCTGGCAGCAAAATGGTTGAAACTGTTGAGGCAGCAGGCCTATCCGTTGAACATTACAATGCCATTGCCATGGCCGTTCAAACACAACCGGAATTACGTGACCGAGTGGAACAGTCCGTTAACTAATCAAACCTATGATCTCCTTTGAGTCATATGGGTAATTAAACGAAGGCGAGGCTCCAATCATAAAGGCTGATCGTAAGTAAACCTTTATGCATTGGGGCCGACTATGAAAGCCAATCATCTCTTCTTATTCACAAACGATTTACGAGTGGACGATCATCCGGCTCTACTCAAAGCCATAGAATCCTGCGATAGCTTAGTTTGTGTTTACTGCATTGACCCAGCACTCTTTTCATCCGGCCACTTTAGCCATCACCCCATTGGTGCACCGCGATGGCAATTTTTAAAAGAGTCGATCACTTGTCTTACAAACACCTTAAAGTCTTACGGACAACAACTTCTCATACGTTTTGAGTCTGCAAAAGACGTCATTGCTCAGCTCATTACTCAGCATGACATCACGGCTGTATTTCGCAGTTTAAATGTTGGCTGGAACGAACAAGACTATTGGCTGACACTCAAGCGGTCTTATCCGTACATAAAGTTTGAAGAGTACGAATCAAACACCCTCTGGTCACGTAACGAGTTACCTTTCTCGCTTGAAGACTTACCCGATATTTTTTCCCAATTTAGAAAACGCATTGAAACCCGTACAATTTTAGCTCCTTACGATCGACCAACTCAGCTACCGACATCACCTATCAACAAAAGTGAATGGCCGAGCCATCTTCCCTTTAGGGAAAACAACGTCTCGCAATTTAAGGGTGGAGAAGTAGCAGGCGACCACCACTTGCATCAGTATTTCGCATCTTCTGCACCCTCTGAGTATAAAGAAACACGCAATGCCCTGGACCAATGGGAATATTCAACCAAATTCTCACCTTGGTTAGCACTTGGCTGCCTTTCGGTTAAACGTATTTACGAAAGGCTTCTAACTTATGAAAAAGTGCATGGTGCTAACGATTCGACCTATTGGATTTATTTCGAACTCCTGTGGCGCGAGTATTTTCAATGGTATGCCCTTAAGCACGGTGCAAAGCTTTTCCAGTTTAAAGGGATTAAGTCACGCAAACCCCTCACAAGTTTTTATCCGCAACGTTTTAAATCATGGTGCGAGGGGACAACCGCCTTCCCACTCGTCAATGCCTGCATGAAGCAATTACGTGCAACGGGTTATATGTCCAACAGAGGCCGTCAAATTGCCGCGAGCTGCTTAATTAATGAGTTGGAAATCGACTGGCGCTATGGCGCCGACTGGTTCGAACAGCACTTGATTGACTATGACGCTGCATCAAACTGGGGGAACTGGCAATATTTGGCAGGTGTTGGAGCAGATCCGAGAGGTTTAAGGCACTTCAATATCGACAAACAAGCTCAAACTTACGACCCCCAATCCTTGTTTATTAAGCGCTGGCAAGGAGATAAACAAACTCTGCCCAGCCATTCTGTGGATGCGGCTGATTGGCCAATTCAATAACGAAATTCACTGAGATGAAAGACCCAGCACACGACTTAATAGGAAGTGTGCTGGAACAATTGCAATTCTTTATCGATCATACACTAACAATTAATAAATCTTCATTGCAATTTATCCGATAAGCATTATCATTTGCATATACTTTAACACTGAGGTTCAGTAGCCATGTATGTTTGTATTTGCAACAATGTGACTGATAGCGATATTCGCCAAGCACTCAGCGAAGGCATGTCCAGCATTAAGGATCTCAACAAGAACTTAAGCGTCGGCAATTGCTGTGGAAAATGTGTGTGCATTGCACGCGATGTCATTCGCAGCTACCAATCTGAAAGTCAATTCGATTTAGCTCAAGACGCTTCGCTTTAAGTCGAAGCGCTCCTTTTACAACATAATCTAAAGACGTCGATACCTCCAGTGCGCCCAAATATTATAGCCCGCATTGGCAATTGAGTAGACAATTGGTAGGCTTAACAATTTAGCGGGCAAAGACAAGCCTGCCAAGCGCCAGTAGTAAAGCGTTGCATCCAAGCCAATTAAGAAATTCTGGCCGGTCCAGACATGAATTTTCTTCATCATCGCCTGCTTACTCACACCGCCCCACCCCTCAAAACCCACCTCACTGATATCAATCAGAGCAATTTTTCCTAATAGCTTCGGGTTTAAATAACATATTTCCTTTTCACACAGCGGACAATTGCCATCATAAAACAGCTTGGGCATTGCATCGGTCATTAATCATCTCCTTTGCTTTTTATCCTTTACGCAGGGAGTATGTATAAAGATCTCCTCCTCATAGCTGATGCAAGGCTCTTTTAGAGATAAGGCGGAGTGCATGCACTGATGATGACACACACATCTTTACCGGGGTTTCGGAAACGATGCGGCTTTCGGCTATCGAATAAATAGGCATCACCTTCTTTTAGAATCATTTTTTGATCACCTACCGTCAACTCAATCGATCCTGAAATGACGATTCCACCTTCTTCAGACTCATGCTGAAGCATCGCCCGCCCAGTATCTGCACCGGGAGCATAGTGCTCATGCAATATTTGCAGATTATGAAAGCGCATATCACCGACCTGCCGATACTTTACTTCGCCTTGTGTAATGGGCATTAAGTCATTCGCTTTAAAAAAGACCCGACTCTCTTCAGGAGCCTCTAACGAGAAAAAATCTGTCAAAGAAATAGGTATCACCTCAAGGATCTTTTTCAAAGAGGATACGGAAGGGCTACTCTGATTGTTTTCAATCAAGGAAATCGCTGCATTCGTTACACCTGCCCGCTTGGCAAGCTCCCGTTGCGACAAACCTGCATTCTGGCGAACAAAACGAAGCTGAGCACCTAAATCAAACTCATCTTTACTACCTGGACTGCTCATTTACACCACCTATTTGATGCATTATTTTGGTTCATACAATTCCACCAAGCACCACGCTTGTGCACATTTTCCACTTGCAGAGTAGACTCAAAATATGCGATAAATAAACTTAACACATGATTCGTAATACTTATCATGTACGGAAAGAAAACTGGCACAAATCATGCTAACAAACCTGATAACTGACAGTTTCTTTCCTAATAAAAACAGGAAATACAATTATAATACCCACTCTTCCATGTGGAGTGTTATTTTTCGTCCTCGCTGTCAATAATAATTAACAAGTTGGCCTTAACCAACACAGTAGGAGAAGAATATGCAACTAACGACGGAAATGGAACCTTTGGTTCGTTTCTCAGGCGTACAGAAAACCTATGATGGCGAGCATCTAGTTGTCAAAGATCTAAACCTGAACATAAAGAAAGGCGAGTTTGTTACCTTACTTGGCCCTTCTGGCTCAGGAAAAACGACTTGCCTAATGATGCTTGCAGGATTTGAAACACCCACCAGTGGTGACATTTTTCTGGGCCAAGAAAGATTAAACACCTTACCTCCGCACAAACGCAACATCGGCATGGTTTTCCAAAACTATGCATTATTTCCCCACATGTCGGTAGAAGAAAATCTACTCTACCCACTGAAAACTCGTAAAATCTCCAAAGCAATTGCCAAAGAAAAGGTCGACAAAATTCTAACCACGATCAAACTCAAAGAGTTTGCACACCGTCGCCCTTCTCAGTTATCGGGTGGCCAGCAACAGCGTGTTGCGCTTGCACGTGCGCTAGTATTTGAGCCGCAACTGGTGCTAATGGACGAACCTCTGGGAGCTCTTGACAAACAACTCAGAGAGCACATGCAGTTAGAAATTAAACATCTGCATCAGCAATTAGGCTTAACGGTTGTCTTTGTTACTCACGACCAATCAGAAGCCCTGACCATGTCGGACCGTGTTGCGGTATTTAACGATGGCGTGATTCAACAAATCGACACGCCAAACAATCTCTATGAATACCCTGCAAACTCCTTTGTTGCCCAGTTTATCGGCGAGAACAATACGCTTCCTGGCAAAATTCAATCGAAAGAGCAAGATACTTGCCAAGTCAGCTTTGGTGATGGTTTTACAACCCGTGCACTTGCTGGGAACAACCTCAAAAGCGGAGACAAAACGCAACTCTCGATTCGCCCAGAGCGTGTCAGGTTGAACTCAGGGCATATGAACTTAGAGAACCAGTTTAACGCCACCCTGCATGAGTTTATTTATTTAGGGGATCACTTGCGACTTCGATGCGAATTGGCAGGCAACGATCAATTTTATGTAAAAGTTCCTGTCAATGAGCTTTGTCCAAACTTGAAAGCGGGTGATCGCATTCAACTCGGATGGAGTGATCAGGATGTGCGCGCGTTAGATTACCAGTAAGTCACTCACTGTTAGATGCACTATTTAATTGTATGGAGAGTCAAATGAACATGAAAAACACCCTGCTTAACACACGTAAAACAGCCCTGGTGACAGGCCTTGCTATAGCAACCGCATCTCTCGCACTTAGCGCTCAAGCCATGACGGTTATTTCGTTTGGTGGCTCCTCAGGGGAGGCTATGCAAAAAGCTTATTACGCGCCATTTGTAGAGAAAACTGGAAAAACCTTAACCCCTGGTGATTATAACGGTGAGTTTGCGCGAATTCGCGCCATGGTCGAAACCGGCAATGTTGGCTGGGATGTGGTTGAAGTTGAATCGCCTGAACTGGTGCGCGGTTGCTTTGAAGGTCTGTTTCAACCCATCGACTGGGCCAAACTAGGCATTGAAGATCAATTAATCCCTGAAGCCGTCACTGAGTGTGGTGTTGGTAGTTTCGTATGGTCAACGGTTTTAGCCTACGACGCCGACCGCCTGGAAGGCACACCGCTAAGCTGGGCGGACTTCTGGGACATTGAAACCTTTCCTGGAAAACGCGGCTTGCGCAGAGGGGCTAAGTACACGCTTGAGTTTGCACTGATGGCCGATGGCGTTTCCAGCACTGATGTGTACGATGTGCTTGCCACCGAAGAAGGTGTAGCGCGTGCATTTGCTAAACTGGATGAAATCAAAGAACACATTCAATGGTGGGAAGCCGGTGCCCAGCCTCCTCAATGGCTGGTTGCAGGTGATGTCGTGATGTCGTCTTCTTATAACGGCCGTATTGCGGCTGCGCAAGAAGAAGGACGCAACCTTGCCATTACTTGGAATGAAAGTCTCTACGACTTGGACTACTGGACCATTATCGAAGGCTCAACTCAAGTCGAAGATGCGTACGAATTTATCCGTTTTGCGAGCCAAGCGGACACTCAAGCCGTTTACTCAAGCAACATTCCTTACGGCCCAGTAAATCCTGCTGCCATTGGTGCACTATCTGAAGCACAAGCTAAGCGTATGCCAACTCACGCAGAAAATCTCATAGGTGCTATCGCGGTTAACACGGATTTTTGGGTTGATTTTGGTGAAGAGCTAGAGCAACGCTTTAATTCTTGGGCAACTCGCTAATCGTCTTAGCCACTGACCTGCTCTGTAACCAGAGCAGGTTCTTAAAACGCTTACTGTATCTACTGACGTGATTAAACAGGTCTGCAGCAGACCGGAGGACCGAATGACAAGTGCACTTGCAATGTCTCAACCCGCAATCTCAGAGAAAGTGCCGGGTTTAAAAGCACAACTAAGACGTGCTGAACGCTTGCGTAAATTAAAAGCAATTGCGCTCGTTGCCCCTTTGGCTATTTTTCTTATGATTGCCTTCGTCATCCCCATTAGCAACATGCTGTGGCGCAGTGTCGATAACAGCGAAGTCATGCAGGTGATGCCAGAAACCGCTCGTTTACTTACGGAATGGGATGGAAAAGACCTTCCATCGGAAGCTGTATTTAGTTTGTTCGCTCAAGAACTTCGTGATTCTAGAACAGGCGGTGGTTTAGGCCGTATTGGACGGCGCCTCAACTACGAAGATCCAACTTTTAGAACTCTGCTAACACAAACGCTTCGTGTTTTACCGGCAACGACGGAGACAACTTGGTCAGAGACTTTACAAAGTATTCATCCACGCTGGAGCGAAACTGAAACTTGGTTAGCCCTGCAACGTGCAGCTCCTGCCACCACCGATCGCTATTTGTTAGCCGCCCTCGACTTAAAACGTGGAAGCGATGGCAACATCGAACGTATCGAGGAGAACCAACGTGTCTACCAACAAGTGTTTGTGCGCACCTTGGTTATTGCTGGTGGTGTGACACTGATCTGTTTACTGATGGGCTTTCCATTGGCCTATCTATTGGCAACACTGCCGACCAGTCAAAGCAACATTCTGATGATCTTTGTCCTACTGCCTTTCTGGACATCCTTATTGGTCAGAACGGCCGCTTGGATCGTGTTGCTGCAGTCCGGTGGATTGGTCAACACAACCCTCATGACGCTTGGGCTGATTGAGTCACCTTTGCAACTCGTATTCAACCGGATTGGCGTATTCTTTGCGATGGTCCATATCTTATTGCCCTTTATGATTTTACCCCTGTACAGTGTGATGAAAGGCATATCGCCTGTTTATCAACGTGCTGCTACATCACTGGGAGCACATCCTTTTGCCGCCTTCTGGCAAATCTATGTTCCTCAAACACTATCAGGGGTTGCGGCGGGTACCATTCTCGTCTTTATCATGGCGATTGGTTATTACATTACCCCAGCATTAGTCGGCGGCCCATCAGACCAGATGGTCAGTTACTTTGTTGCCTATTACACCAATACCACCAATAACTGGGGAATGGCAGCTGCACTGGGTACCTTCTTACTGATTGCCACCCTACTTCTGTATCTGGTTTACCACAAACTGGTCAATCAAAAGCAATTAATCAGGAACTAATACGATGAGCTTACAACCTTATTCATCTCCGATTGAACGCATCTGGTACTGGACATTCAGAGGATTCTGCGCACTGGTATTATTATTTTTAATGATTCCGGTATTGGTCATCATCCCTCTATCCTTCAGTAGTGGTAGTTTTCTCACCTACCCCTTACCTGGCTTTTCATTGCATTGGTACAAAACCATTTTCAGTGCAGGGCCTTGGCTGGACTCGTTAAAAAACAGCTTGATTGTTGCGCCTTTGGCAACCCTACTTGCGATGGCATTTGGCACTCTGGCAGCAGTTGGCTTGAATAAAGCCGACTTTCCCGGCAAGAGCTTTATCTTAGCCTTATTAATTTCACCCATGATTGTACCTTTGGTCATCGTTGCTGTTGGCATGTACTTCTTTTTTGCTCAAATCGGCTTACTCAACAGTTATGCAGGTTTAGTGCTGGCCCATGCGGTCTTGGGTGTGCCTTTTGTGGTGATAACGGTAAACGCAACCTTACAAGGATTTGACTACAATCAAGTAAGAGCAGGTGCGAGTTTGGGAGCGCACCCCCTTCGGGTCTTTTTTACGATTGTTCTTCCTCAAATTATTCCAGGGGTGGCATCCGGTGGACTGTTTGCCTTTGCAACCTCATTTGATGAAGTTGTTGTGGCCTTGTTCATTGCAAGCCCCACTGAGCGCACCCTTCCAATGCAAATGTTTTCCGGTATTCGAGAGAATATCAGCCCCGCAATCGCAGCCATGGCCACCATCATGATTATCTTGTCGGTGCTATTGCTGTTGGTCATGGAAATGCTGCGTCGTCGTAGCGAAAAAATGCGTATCAATCGATAACCACTCGATTCATGGCCTTTATTATAATTTGGAGTGCACCATGCAATTAAGCGATTCCGCCTTGTTTAAACAAAAGGCATATATCAATGGGCAATGGGTAAATGCCGATGACCAACGTCATTACGACATTTATAACCCAGCGACTCAAGAACAACTGGGCCAAGTCCCTGCTATGACGGGTTTAGAAACACAACGCGCAATTGAAGCTGCAGAGGCAGCCTTGCCCGCTTGGAGTGCGTTAACCGCAAAAGAGCGCGCCGTTATCCTTCGTCGTTGGTTCGATCTTATCATGGCACACCAGGACGACCTTGGCCGAATCATGACCCTGGAACAAGGCAAGCCTTTAGCCGAAGCCAAAGGTGAAATTGCCTATGCAGCTTCCTTTATTGAATGGTTTGCTGAAGAAGCCAAACGCGTATACGGCGAAACAATTCCTGGGCATCAAAGTGATAAGCGGATTGTCGTTATTCGTCAACCTGTTGGCGTTACGGCCGCCATCACCCCCTGGAACTTCCCATCAGCGATGATTACCCGCAAAGCGGCTCCTGCTTTGGCCGCTGGATGTACGATGGTGCTCAAGCCTGCGCCAGACACCCCTTTCTCGGCCTTGGCACTGGCCGAACTCGCACATCAAGCTGGGATTCCGCCTGGCGTCTTTAATATTGTCACCGCGAACATCGATGATTCAATCGGGGTTGGAAAGGTTCTTTGCGATAGTCCAATTGTGCGCAAACTGTCCTTTACTGGTTCGACGGGTGTGGGCATCAAGCTGATGCAACAATGTGCTCCAACTCTAAAAAAACTGTCATTAGAGCTTGGCGGCAATGCACCTTTTATTGTCTTTGAAGATGCCGATCTAGATGCCGCTGTTCAAGGTGCGATGATTTCAAAATACCGCAATGCGGGCCAAACCTGTGTGTGTGCGAATCGCATTTACGTACAAGAGAGCGTTTACGAAGCCTTTGCAGAAAAATTGGCAACGGCCGTGCAATCATTGAAAGTCGGCAACGGTCTTGATGAGGGTGTAACAACAGGACCACTCATTGATGAAAAAGCCGTCCAAAAAGTTGAACAACACTTAAAAGACGCGCTCGACAAGGGGGGCAAGCTCATTACAGGTGGCAAACGTCACACCCTAGGTGGAACTTTCTTTGAACCCACGTTAATTGCGAATGCGACGAAAGACATGCTCGTTGCCCGTGAAGAAACCTTCGGCCCCTTAGCACCCTTATTCCGTTTTAAGGATGAGCAGGATGTCATTGAGCTTGCCAACGACACCGAATACGGATTGGCCGCGTATTTCTATGCACAAAACCTGAGCCGTGTTTGGCGCGTGGCTGAAGCACTGGAATACGGCATGATCGGAATTAATACTGGGGTTATCTCTACTGAGGTCGCCCCCTTTGGTGGAGTGAAATCCTCCGGTTTAGGCCGTGAAGGTTCACGCCACGGAATCGAAGAATACCTCGAAATGAAATATCTCTGCATCAATATCTAATTTAGTCTCTGGAGAAAGAAATGAGTCAAACGAACGCAGCGTTAATCGAGCGTAAGAATCAAGCAGTTGCCAGAGGTGTAGGCCTTGCGCACCCACATTTTATTGAGTCTGCTAAAAATGCAACTCTGATAGATGTCGAAGGTCGCGAGTTTATCGACTTTGCAGGCGGAATCGCGGTTTTAAATACAGGCCACTTACACCCAAGCGTGATTGCGGCAGTTACTGAACAACTCGAAAAACTCACCCATACCTGCTTTATGGTGTTGGGTTATGAACCTTACGTTGAAGTATGTGAAAAAATCAATGCACTGGCTCCTGGCGAGTATGAGAAGAAAAGTGCGCTGTTTACAACAGGTGCAGAAGCGGTCGAAAATGCCATCAAAATCGCGCGTGCCCATACGGGCCGTACAGGTGTGATTGCATTTGGTGCCGGTTACCATGGGCGCACCATGGCAACACTTGCACTCACGGGCAAAGTCGCGCCTTATAGTAGCGGAATGGGCTTAATGCCAGGCGATGTATATCGCGCGTTGTTCCCCTGCGAAATGCACGGCGTTAGTGTTGAAGACGCATTGGCGTCTATACATCGTATCTTTAAGTTTGATGCTGAACCTTGCAACATTGCTGCAATCATATTGGAACCTGTTCAGGGTGAAGGTGGGTTCTACGTTGCACCTAAGGCCTTCATGAAAGCCTTGCGCGACCTATGCGATGAGCATGGCATCGTGCTAATTGCCGATGAAGTGCAAACTGGCGCCGGTAGAACAGGCACCTTCTTTGCGATGGAGCAAATGGGTGTCAGTGCCGATATCACCACCTTCGCAAAATCGATTGCGGGCGGCTTCCCACTTTCAGGTATCGTTGGCAAAGCCTCAATCATGGATAAGATTAATCCAGGTGGTCTTGGTGGAACCTACGGTGGTAGCCCCATTGCCTGCGCAGCCGCCTTAGGGGTTCTCAAAGCCTTCGAAGAAGAAAAGCTGTTGGATCGCTCGAATCAACTCGGCCAAATGCTAACGGAATCTCTAAATCAGTTGTCCGTAGACTTCCCAGTCATTGCAGAAGTCCGTGGTTTAGGTGCCATGATTGCAATGGAATTAATGAAAGAAGGGAAACCTGCACCTGAGCTAACCGCCGCATTGGTTGCAAAAGCGCGTGAAAAAGGCTTAATTCTGATTTCTTGCGGGCTCTACGGTAACGTAATTCGTATTTTAGTCCCTCTGACGATTCCGGATGCTCAATTGCAAGAAGGAATCCAAATCATTAAACAATGCTTCACTGAACTGTTGTAATCTTGCCTTGACCAGTGGGAAACGACTTCCCACTGGTCTTTTCCTTTTTCAATCCAGTACTTTACCTTTTATTGCGCTAAGTCAAGCCTGTAACCCTCGGGTCTAAGGTGCTTCTTTGTTCCGTATTCTCTATAATACTAAAGAGTCATTTACACTGAGCAGGAGCTATTTTTCATGACAACTAAGCAATTTCCAACGCTTAAAGAAATGGGATTTGATGACGTTTCAGAAATCGAACGTTTTTCATCTCGAATCGAAGGCGATACTGATATTCTTAAAATCTACTTTCACCGTGAGCAAGGTGACTGGTTTGGACGCAGTAAAAAATTCAAATTTAAGCGCCTAAACAAACGTATTCGAGTCAATGAGGGGCAAATTGCCTATCGGGACACAACTGAATCATCGCCCTACTTTTTAAGGGCAATGCAAGAGCTGGAGCAGCTAGTCTCCCAAGCCAACTCGACAAAAGACCGTAAAGAACTGATTCTTGAGGAGATTGATCATCTTGAAAAAGTAGTTCAGCGTAAAATCGCCGATCTACGCAAGCAGATCGAAGAACTTTAGTCAGACGGATCAGGCGTCGCTTTACTCCTTGTTTAAGCTACGCCTGATGATGTATGTCTCTCCTGCGATTCGCCTCATTTTCGTTAATGAGGCAAGTTACGCAATGATCTTCGCTTCTTTAAATTCCGCTAGCTCTAAGTCACTCAACCCCAACAAGTCTTGCAAAACTTGAGAGGTATGCTCTCCTAGCAAGGGCGGAGGCAGCTTGGCATTTAACGCCTCATGATTAAAACGAATAGGGTTACTCACCAGATCCACTTGCCCATCAACCGGGTGTGGCAGGGTAATTTTTAAGTGGCGATGCTGCACTTGCGGATCCGCAAACACACGATCAAGCGTGTTGATTGGCCCACAGGGAACCCCCACGACCTCTAGTTCCGCCAACCAAGTGTCGGTGGTCTGCTTAAGCATCTCACGCTTGATTAGCTCAACCAAAATCTGACGATTCTCCACCCTTAGTGCATTGGTTTTGAACCTAGGGTCGTCAATCCAATTGTCACATTTAGCCACTTCACAGAAACGCTTGAATTGCGCATCGTTGCCGACAGCTAAAATAATAAACCCATCCGACGTAGGAAAGGCTTGGTAAGGGACAATATTGGGATGAGCGTTCCCTAAGCGTTGTGGCACTTGATGTGACGTTAGGTAATTCAAGGCCTGATTCGCCAAGACCCCCACCTGAACATCCAATAAAGCCAAATCAATATAGGCTCCCTCACACGTTCGGCTTTTTTGCAACAGGGCCGCCATAATCGCATTCGCAGCATACATACCGGTGAATATATCGGTAATGGCAACGCCAACTTTTACAGGGCCACCACCTAACTCGGTATCGGGCTGCCCCGTTAGACTCATCAAACCACCCAACCCTTGAATCATGAAGTCGTAACCAGCACGATGCGCATAAGGCCCATCCTGACCAAATCCTGTGATGGAGCAATAGATGATATCGCTTTTAATGGCTTTTAAACTGTCATAATCCAAATGGTATTTTTTCAAACCACCGACTTTAAAATTTTCAAGCACAACATCACATTGCTTGACCAACTCATGAATTAAGGCTTGCCCTTGTGCTTGCGCAATATCAATTGTAACGGACTGTTTACCACGATTTGCGGCCAGATAATACGCCGCTTCTTTTGACTCAGGCAACCAAGGAGGCCCCCAACGACGGGTATCATCCCCCTCGCCTGGACGCTCTATCTTGATCACCTCAGCCCCTAAATCCGCCAATTGCTGACTGCACCATGGACCTGCCAAAATTCGAGACAAATCGAGAATTCGATAGCCTTTCAAGGGTTGTGCGGACATAACTCACCTCTTTGCTCAAGCAGAATCAGAAAAAGGCTTGTAGACCCGTTTGCGCGCGACCAAGTATCAGGGCATGCACGTCATGCGTTCCTTCATAAGTGTTAACCGTTTCTAGATTGACCATATGGCGCATGACTCCATACTCTTCCGAAATACCGTTACCGCCATGCATATCACGAGCGACGCGTGCAATATCCAGCGCCTTGCCACAGTTATTGCGCTTGATCAACGACACCATTTCTGGCGCCCAGTTACCTTGATCCATTAAACGCCCTACTTGCAGCGCCGCCTGTAAACCTAAGGTGATCTCCGTTTGCATATTGGCCAATTTAAGCTGTACCAACTGCGTTTGCGCCAAAGGACGACCAAATTGTTTGCGATCTAAGGTGTACTGACGCGCCGCATGCCAACAATACTCTGCGGCCCCTAAAACGCCCCAAGCAATACCAAAGCGTGCTTTATTCAAGCAACCAAAAGGACCGGACAGACCGCTCACACCTGGCAGTAAGTTTTCCTCAGGAACAAACGCATTGTCTAAAACAATTTCTCCTGTGATGGATGCACGCAGGGATAGTTTTCCGTTAATTTTTGGCGTTGAAAAACCAGGCGTACCGCGCTCCACGATAAACCCTTTAATTTTGCCATCATGGGCATCGGACTTGGCCCAAACAATCGCCAAATCTGCAATGGGACTATTGGTAATCCACATTTTCTGACCTGTCAGCAGATACCCCCCATCGGTTTTACGGGCACGGGTAATCATAGAGCCAGGGTCTGAACCATGATCCGGTTCAGTCAAACCAAAACAACCAATCAGCTCTGCTGTCGCCAATTTTGGCAAGTACTTTTGCTTCTGCGCCTCGGTACCATAGGCCTCAATGGGGTACATCACCAACGAAGACTGAACACTCATCGCCGAACGATACCCAGAGTCAACACGCTCAACTTCACGTGCGATCAAACCGTATGCGACATGGCCTACACCTGCGCCACCATAGGCTTCATCGACCGTTGGACCAAGCAGCCCCATTTCACCCATTTCTTTCATAATCTCCGCATCAAACCGCTCTTCTCGTGCAGCCGAAATGACTCGAGGCTGAAGTTTTTCACTGCAGTAAGCTTTGGCGGCATCGCGTATTTGTCGCTCGTCTTCTGTTAATTGCTGCTCAAGTAATAAAGCATCATCCCACTGAAAAGATGTCATGGAAAACCTCTTGTTTGGCTCAACGTTGTTAGTTAAAAAACATTTGTTATATTTATTATAATAAATAGGATAAATCAAGTTTTTTCTATCTCTTCGCGAAAAGAGTCATGCTCAATATCGCGTCGCCATAAAAACGCACTGTTCGAAACCTTTGCCAAGCGTTAATATAGTCTAGACATTAAAATCGATAGTGCTTAATAAGTCTTTACAATCACCTCAGCTCAACGAGAAACACTCTAAATGGATACTCAGTTTTCAGGCATCAACTCAACGAAGCGTGTAAAACGTGCAGACCAAATTGTTGAATCGGTAAAACGCTGGGTCGTTGTAGAGGGGATTCAGGCTGGCGATAAACTGCCCAATGAAAAAGCACTCATGGAGTTGTTCGAATGCTCAAAAGGAACCGTGCGTGAGGCATTAAAATCGCTCGAAGTTCAAGGACTGATCACCGTCAAAACAGGCCCGAATGGTGGTGCCATCTTAGCTGAAGTTCCGTATGAGCTTGCGTCTGACATGTTGCGTAATTTTTTCCACTTTCAGCATCCAACAGGCCCAGACATCTACCAACTTCGCAAACTCGTTGAGCCTGAAATTGCAGTACTGGCAAGTGTCCACCTCAACGCAACTGACCTAGATGAACTGTCCAGATTAACTGAACTCTGCGCCGAACCTGCACAGGATATCGAGCAGCGTTTACAACAACGCATCGCTGAACTGGATTTTCACAATCATCTTGCTGATCGCTGCGGCAACCCATTGCTGCGATTTGTGGGGCGCTTTTTGAATGATCTGATTAAGGATTTAGTCATTTTTAAAAAAGTACAGCTGCCCGAGCAACGTGAGTTTTCTAAAGCAAACCTTGAATATCACCGCAAACTGCTATGCGCATTTAAAACTCAAGACACCGTAAAAGTACACCAGTTGATGGCTGAACATATGCGAAGTGCCGAAGCCTTTAACATTGAACTGGAAGCCCAACTCAGCCAAGGTTTCTTAACTCGCCAAGATTAAGCTGTGTGCTTACGTAAAAATTTCACGGCTCTCAAAAAAAACCACAAACACTATTGCAAACGATAATAATTTGCATTACATTAAAACCTCATTGACAGGTTGAACTCGTGCCCTCATCGCACATAAGTTCAAAGTGCTTATTCAGCACGTTAGGGCCGAAGCGGTTATCGCTTCGGCTTCTTTTTTTGGCTTTTATGCATCAAGACTTGCAATAATCACACTAGTCTCTAAAGTCTTACTCATGAAACTACCTGATCGATTAAAGTCATTTTTAACACCACCGCCGCACCCAAGCATGGTGAAACCCCCTCATGATTCGGATGCGAAGTTACCGACCTTATGGTTATTGGGAAAAACGGGAGCCGGTAAGTCCTCTCTCGTGCGCACGCTTACAGGGGAAAATCAGATTCAAATAGGCCAAGGTTTTAAACCCTGTACTCAGCATGCGCATACTTATGCATTCCCTACGGCCAGCCCCTTGTTCAGGTTTTTAGACACTCGAGGGCTCGGCGAGGCAACTTACGATGCAGCAGAGGACATAGCGGCGTGCCAAACCTCAAGCCATGCTGTGCTCCTACTGATGCGCGGTGACGATCCTGAACAAAGTGCCCTATGCAACGCGTTACAACAGATTCGCGATCATTCCAAATTAAAGCATTTACTTTGCGTTCATACCCACAGTGCAGGAGTATCTTCGTGTTCAGCCCTGAATCAGGAAAACATTGAAAGGCTGTGGGGGCAACCAATCCCTCAAGTGCATGTGGATTTCAACGAGGAACAACCACTGGGCATCGCTTCCTTAAAACTTGCCATTGCCGAGTTTTTACCCTCGGTCACTGAAGCCTTACACAATCAGAGTCATAAAGAGGCAGAAGCTCAGATTTTTGCAGATCATCGCAAAGAGATTTTACGGTTTGCTGGAGTTGCCGCAGCAACCGACTGCATTCCCGTATTAGGCGCAATCACTGTTCCTATGATTCAAAGCAAAATGCTGCAAGGACTGGCTGCGCGTTACAACCAGCCTTGGTCTCGCCAACAGTTAACTCAATTGCTTGCAGCCCTTGGCGTCAGTATCAGCATTCACTATGCATCTCAACTGGGCATTCGCCAATTATTGAAATTGATACCTGTGTATGGGCAATCCGTCGGGGCAATCAGTGCCGCCGCTCTGAGCTTTGCCTCAACCTATGCGCTCGGACGCGTTGCTTGCCAATACTGGTTTAATCAGCAGAAAGGGCTCACCTCATCTCCTGTTACGCTACAGGAAACTTACTGGCGAGCATTGAACGAAATCCGAGAGGTCGCAACGCGTGAAACCTCAAAATAAACCCAATGCCTCAGAGAAGTCCTCTAAGACATCAACACTCACCACTCAAAAAATTGAACGCATATTAAGCTACCTACCTTGGTTAGCCAGCCTCTTTGCTATCCCGATTCTATGCTTGTCATTCGTTGGCCTATACCATATTTGGCAAGCGGGATGGGGTCTATACTTTATGGGGCTTATCTTGCTTTGCAGTTGCTTGCTAGCCCTCCCCTTAGTTTATTTACGTTACTCCAATAAACAATCCAAAACACAGCCAGAGCAAGAAACCCTTGCAGTTGACACTGGTGATTGGGTGAGTCCTCAACAGGATTGGTCAGAATTTGATTTGGCGTGTTGGAACAAGCTTAACCTAACGCTAGAGGACTGTTTACAGCAAGATGCCAGTTGGGGACGCTTAAGGGAGCACGCAATTGTCCTTCTCACTGAGAGTGCTCAGGCCTATCGTGGTCAACATCATCGAAGTGTCACTAAAATCACTCTTTTAGAACTTTTGACCTTAACCGAAGTGGTCAGTCGTCGATATCGACGTTTACTGAAAGAACACCTTCCGTATGCTGAAAAAATTGATATCGCATCACTGCAGTTGATTTATGAAAATAGAGATCGACATCAACCCATCCTTAAGCTCTGGAATGTCTGGCGAGTTGTTCGTTTAGCCACACCCACAGGGTGGCTAGCAGAAGCGCGTGCTCAACTGTATGATTATTTTTTTCAAGAGGTTAAAGCGGATCTCCAGCATCGCCTTAAACAGGCTTTTTTGCAGGAGGTGGCACGTGTGTCGATAGATCTTTACAGTGGCCGCTACCAAAATGATCTTGAAAATACACCGATGGCTCAAGACAAAATTCCTCTATCCCTTGAACCAAACCCGTTGAAAATAGCCTGTGTTGGACAGATTAATGCTGGAAAATCGACACTCGTCAATGCGCTATGCCGTGAGCTTGTGACCGAGGTATCCCCCTTACCCTCAACATCATCTGTAAACCGATTTGTTTGTCGACTTGAGACGGTCGAAACCCTTCACCTGATTGACTTACCTGGGCTAAATGGCGATGCCAAACAACTGAATGAAACGCTTGATATCCTCATGGAGTCTGATGTGGTTTTGTGGGTTTTCAAAGCTGACCAACCGGCACGAGCTCTGGATTTAAATGCATATCGAGCATGGCAAGCACGCTACGAGCTCTCAAGCAACCGTACACGCAAAAAACCACCCGTACTGGGCGTTCTAACACAGGTGGATCGTCTCCAGCCAGTTCGGGAATGGGCCCCTCCCTATCCTCAAGCATCCTCTGCATCACCTGCGGCTCAAGAAAAATGGGCCCATATAATAGATGCCCAAACGTATCTGCAAGAGCTGTTTCCCATTAAGGAGATGGTGTGCATTGCTTTACCCGAGAACAAGCCTGTCTTTAATTTAGAAACACTTGAAGCTCTCATCAATGAATATTACTCAGAAGGACTTATGACTCAGCTCAATCGTCACCGCTTGAGCCCTTTGCAGGCCACCAGTATAAAAGATGAATTCAAGCGTGCTTACCGGATAGGTCAATCTCTCTTTCGGCAGTATGTGGCAACTTCAAATAGCCCTAACAAGACAAAATGATAGAATTAAATGACTTCGTCTAGCTCAATCCATTACGAAGTGGCACACTTAACCCCCCCAGCTAATAGGTGGCTTGATTGTAAATTAATGCCGCTTAAAAGGTTTCAATATACGAGTTAAAAACATCACCTCTATGAATGACAATAATAAAGACACACCCCACATTTTAGTCGTTGACGATGATCAGGAAATCACTGATTTATTAAGCACTTACCTCAGTCGCAACCAATTTACGGTTTCAACGGCGCATAATGGGCAAGGGTTGATGGAATCCTTACGCTTGAATCCAGTTGATTTGATCGTTTTGGACATCATGATGCCGGGAGAGGACGGTTTTACTCTGTGCAAAAAAGTTCGTTCAACCTCTGATGTACCGATTATCATGCTCACCGCAGGTTCCGATGAAACAGACCGAATTATCGGGTTGGAACTCGGAGCGGACGACTACATGAATAAGCCCTTTAACCCACGTGAGTTATTGGCTCGAATAAAGGCCGTTCTTCGCCGCACTGAAGAACGCAATAGCTCGACTGAAACAACAACCACACAGAAAATACAATTTGGCCAATGGACACTTGATCTGATGCAACGCAAGCTCACTCATGAGCAAGGCGAGACGCTAGCTCTTAGCGGTGCGGATTTCGACTTGCTGCAAATTTTTATCCAAAACCCGGGTCAAATAATCAGTCGTGAGGCTTTGTTTAAGCGCTTGAAAGGTCGAGAGCTGAGCCCGTATGATCGCAGTATCGATGTTCAAATCAGCCGATTGAGACAAAAGCTTGAAACAGGCCATGCCAGCCAGTTAATCAAAACCGTTCGTGGACAGGGTTATCTTCTCAGTGCCGACATCCAATACCTTTAAGACCAAGACTCGACGTCCTCGTTGGCTGATACACTTATTACCACGTGCTTACTCATCACTTTACAGTCGTTTGTTGTTGGTGATGGCGTTAGCCGTGGGTGGATCTTTTTTTCTGGCGACCAGCATTTGGCTTGCCTCTATGCACAGTGAAAAAGAGTCAGACGCCCTCTTGAGTGTTGAAGACTTAGCCATTTCAATGGCACAAACCGTTCTTTATTTTGAAGGCTTGCCCAAAACCTACCAGCATATTATTTTAGATCAGCAACGTAATCTGGGAGGAAGTCGTTTTTTCTTGAGCGTTAACGAAGAGAGAATCGAGTATGAAAGCATTGAAGATAATCCGCTAAAAACTCGATTAATTAGCGCCTACGAAACAGCCTTTAGAGACCGTGTTGGTGTACGTGTCCGTGAAATTGATGTCGATTTTGCCTATCCCGATAAACTACGAGTATTCAACAAAGACGTACTTTTCTCGGAGCTTCCCTCGCGCTGGGTGCAAAATAACCTGGTATTGAATCCACCTGCCCCTTTGCTTGTCGCTCAAATGCAAATGAGCAATGGCGACTGGCTTTACCTAGCCAGCTTAATGCTCCCTGATCCCTATGTTGTTGAGGGCATACCTCCTTTTACGCATGAACAACTCGTGTTCACCTTGATTTTATCGTTTATTCTAATGCTGAGTAGCTGGTTTATTGTACGCTGGATGACGGCCCCTCTGCGCCAGCTATCGGAGGCGGCCAGTCTTCTGGGACGTGATATTCACCAGGTTCCGGTACCCGAGAAAGGCACCTTTGAGGTCCGTGAAACAGCTCGGGCGTTTAACTTGATGCAACGGCGCATTCTAGCGTTTATTAGTGAGCGCAACTTACTGTTTTCTGCTATTTCCCACGATTTAAAAACGCCGATTACACGCCTGAGATTACGCTCAGAGCTACTCGATGACCCTGAGGCACGAACCAAGATAAACCAAGACCTCAGTGAGCTTGAGCATTTGGTTCAAGGAGCTTTGGAGCTGGCACGCGGAAGCGATCTGAATGAGCCAACATCACGCATGGATGTGAATGCATTAATCCATGCGATCCAAGAAGAGGTGGCCGTATTAAATAAGACGGTTCATTTAGACGGACCTGTGCAGATGCATCTGATCGGACGCCCAATCGCTTTCAAACGCTGCTTGTCGAATCTAATTCATAATGCTGTGTTTTATGGTTCTGAGGCATGGGTCACACTCAACGAAACCCCCGATGCGTTTTTAATTACCATCCTCGATAATGGGCCGGGAGTCCCTGAAGAGGAACTGGCACATATCTTTGAACCCTTTGTTCGCTTAGAGACGTCTCGTAACCGCAATACGGGCGGACATGGCCTAGGAATGACCATCGCCCGCAATATTGTTCATACACATGGAGGTTCTATTCAGTTGAAGAATGAACCTGGCTTTGGCTTGAAAGTCGAAATTCAACTCGATAAAGAATAATGACTACGACTTAAACTGGCTAACTAACTGATTCAACTCCTTACCTAACCGATCCATTTCGAGGGCAGACTGAGAGGATCCTTCAGCCGATAGGGCTGAGTCTTCAGCGATGTGTCGAATACGATCCACACTGCGTGTGATTTCGTGAGACACCAAGCTTTGCTCTTCAGCTGCACTGGCTATTTGAGTTGTCATATCCTTGATGGTTTGTACACGCGTCATGATCATATTTAACGCTTCGTTTGCCGCAGCCACCTTTTCTACCGTTGATTCACTTGACGCTTTGCACTTATGCATTTTCAAGACTACCAACTCAGTACCTTTTTGCACATTATCGACAAAGGACTGCACTTGCACAGTGGAATCCAAGGTTCGTTTTGCCAAGGTTCTCACCTCGTCGGCAACCACTGCGAAACCGCGTCCACTTTCGCCCGCTCTAGCGGCCTCAATCGCCGCATTCAACGCCAGTAGATTCGTTTGATCGGAAATACTTTTGATCACCTCTAAAACTTGTCCGATTGAAGCCGTGTGGCTACCTAAAGACTCAATTCCATCCGCCATTTCTTTAAGCTGAGCCGCTAAATCTTGGCTACTGTTAATCATCTGATTAACAACTTGCTTACCTTCATTGGCGTCTTTATCCGTTTGTTCAGACAACACCTGAGCTTCTGCCGCACTTCGCGCGATATCGGCGACAGTGCTCTCCATTTCCTCCATGGCGGTGGCCACTTCAATGGTTTCACTCTTTTGCTGATGGGTTCCCTCTTGAGTTTTCAATGCAACCTTTGTCAGCTTGCTAGAAGCAGACTGCAGCGTATCGGAACTCTCTCTGAATTGATTAACAACGGGTTGTAATGTCGCTAAAAACTCGTTGATGTTTCGAGCCAGAACTCCAACTTCATCTCGTGTTGTGACAGGCAAACGCTGACGCAAATCACAGTTTTTGGCTCTCAGGCTTGTCACCAAATCCGATAAAACGTGACTTGCTGCAAGAATCGGTTTGACAACACTTCGAGTAATAAAATAGGCAATCGCCGAACCAATAATGGCTGCAATCGCCACTAGCAGCATCATAATGACATTGCTTGACTGAATCTGAGACTGGGTCCGAGCCCCCTCTTGTTCTAAATGATTAAAGATATCAAGCTGTAAGCCATAAGCGGCATCTGTTAACTGAGTCCCTTTAGGCAATATAGAATCGTTAAGAATTGCTTGATAACGCTCAGCGAGTTGAATCATTTGTGCAAAGGCTTCTTCATACTCGGACCAAGTACTGACAAGCTCAGCAATCAAAGCTCGGGTATCCAATCCCGCAATGTCAGCATAGTCTTCTATGGTAAAGCGCGCATCTTCAATTAATAAACCCGCTTCACGCTGAAAGGCAGGGTCCATGGTAATAGAAAATAACCCCACTTGCGTGCTGGCATTCAAAACATTGCCTTGTGCAGCCACTGCCACTCGAACTTCTGTCAAGCGACCACTGACCAGTGCGGTTTCAACCAAGCGTTCTATTTCACGTCGCGCAGCAGGACCGAGCTCATTTAATAGACGCTCACGCAACGCCATCATCTCAGTTTGCACAGGAACTAGCTCTTGTGAAAAATGACGACCGAAATTTTCATGCTGCTGAGACAAAGACTGCAACATGGCACGGCGTTGAGGATTTTTAAAATAAACGTCAGCCTCTTGGAGCAAGCGTTGAGTCTCTTTTTGTTCTGTATTAAAGATGCGCGCATCGTCAGGTGCGCCACTGGCTCTAAAATTATATAAGGCCAAGCGCTCATTAAAAATAGAGCGCATAACTTCCGTCGCTCGCCCAGTATTTGGGACCATATCATCGGTAATTACACGCGTCGTTTGACTCACACTGCTTAAATTGTATACCGCATAGGCTCCCACCATTACCATAAAAAACAGCAAAAAAGTCGGTGCAATAAGCGATTTAAGCAATATGCCAAAAGAGGTTGATTTCACGTTATTATTATTCATCTAATCTTGCCTTTTTAAAAAGGAGTCATTCAAAATCAGGACTCACTGCCAAGAGTTTACAGCAATAAAAGCGCCAACAACTAAATAAACAATTAAAATCAATAATTTAATAAAACTAAAAGCGACTTCAACCCCTCTCACCTTTAAAAATAGATGAAATTCCACCCATTTGCACATTTCATCAATATCAAGAATGGGTGGAAACCCGCTGATTTATAAAATCAAAACATATGCCATATTCTTAAAGATAGAGCACACCAGCATTGCTAGGTATATCAACTCACTGCCGCCAATCTAGAGTATAAGCCTTAATAGCAAACTTTGACGAACTCTGCATTCGGTCAAAAATGCAGTGTTTCTTGATTACATAATTGTTACACCGACCACATTATGCAACAAGATTGTTACAAATTTAATTTATACAAAAGAACACGAAATGAATACTATCAAAAAATCAACAACTTAATTTATATCTAATTTAGAGCTACATGGTTGAATATGAATTCACGTTACACTTAGTAACCTTATCTTACGTGTATTTGTCGGTTGGAAGCATTAGATTTGATATTGGGTTTGTTAATTAGATTTTTTATAAGTCTTCATAGCACTCGATAACAAAAATAATGTAGAGGTTATTTCCATGAATTTTAGAAAATCCATGCTCACTGTCGCACTGACTTCAAGCGTTGCATTCACCGCTCAAGCAGGTGAAGTCGAAGTTCTACACTGGTGGACATCCGGTGGTGAAGCAGCAGCCGTCAGTGTACTCAAGTCAATGGTGGAAAAAGAAGGACATACTTGGAAAGACTTTGCGGTTGCTGGCGGCGGCGGTGAAAACACCATGACCGTTTTACGCGCACGCGCCGTATCAGGTAATCCGCCATCCTCTGCTCAAATCAAAGGGCTTGAAATACACGAATGGGCTGATCTGGGTTTTTTGAGTAGTCTCAACGATGTTGCCGAGGCAGAAGGCTGGAAGGATTTTTTACCCGAGATGGTTAGTAACATCATGCAATTCGACGGCGAGTTTGTTGCCGTGCCTGTCAACGTCCATCGTGTAAACTGGATGTGGGCAAATCCCGCCGCTTTTGAAAAAGCCGGTGTCGAACTGCCAACCTCTCTTGATGAGTTATGGGCAGCTGCGGATAAACTCAAAGCCGCGGGTATCATCCCCATTGCTCATGGCGGGCAAGCTTGGCAAGACGCAACAACGTTTGAATCCATCGCACTGAGCTTAGGCGGACCCGAGTTCTTCGTTAAAGCATTTGTTGAACATGATCCTGCCGCGTTGCAAAGCGATACGATGATTGAAGCATTTGAGCAGTTCAGAAAAGTACGTGACTATTTAGATCCAGGCTTCCCTGGCCGTGAATGGAACATTGCGACCTCAATGGTGATTCGTGGTGATGCTGCCATGCAGTTTATGGGGGATTGGGCGAAGGGTGAGTTTTCGGCAGCCAATATGCAGCCCGGAACAGACTATTTATGCCTACCCTTCCCAGGCACAGACGACATGTTCACCTTTAACATAGACTCACTGGCCATGTTCAAACAACGCAGTGCCGAAAATGTTGCCGCACAAAACACTATGGCACGACTGGTGCTTTCTCCTGAATTCCAAGAAACCTTCAACATGAACAAAGGCTCAATTCCTGTTCGTCTTGATCAGGACATGAGTGGTTTTGATGCATGCGCACAAGCATCAATGGATACCTTCAAATCAACATCAGCATCGGGCGAAGGACTTGTTCCATCCATGGCACATGGCATGTCGACCACATCAGCCGTACAAGGTGCTATCTACGATGTTACCACAACCTTTTTTAACAGTTCCATGACAGCTCAGGAAGCGACACGCCAACTGGCGTCCGCAATACGCGCGGCTCAATAAGGAACGTCAACTTAGCCTCTTTTGCCATCCGGTAAAAGAGGCCACTTTGCTTCACGCTGCTATAAACAGGTAATACATTATGTCTGAATCCAAGACTGCTGACTTAACATCAGTTGCGATGACGCCTAGGCGCAATTCACGTATGGGCGACACACTCGCTTACTGGATGCCCAAGCTGGTGTTATCTCCCACTCTGATTATTGTTCTCGTATTTTTTTACGGGTTTATTCTTTGGACAGGCTACCTGTCTTTTACAAACTCCAGAATGTTACCTAGCTATGACCTTGTCGGATGGGCCAATTACGTTCGTTTATTTAATAACGAGCGTTGGTTTGTGTCCTTACGTAACTTAGCTGTTTATTCTGTTCTATTTATTGTTATCTGTTTAGCGATTGGCTTGTCTTTGGCCATTCTACTCGATCAAAAAATTCGCGCTGAAGGTGCGTTACGAACCATTTACCTTTACCCAATGGCCCTGTCATTTATCGTCACGGGAACGGTGTGGAAATGGATGCTAAATCCTCAGGTGGGCATTGAACAATTTGTACGAGGCTTAGGCTGGGAAACCTTCCGCTTTGATTGGTTAGTCGACCCTAACTTCTCGATTTACACCATTGTCGTTGCGGCGGTCTGGCAATCCTCTGGTTTTGTGATGGCCTTGTTCTTAGCTGGTTTGCGTGGGGTGGATGACAGTATTATCAAAGCCGCTCAGATTGATGGCGCCAGTCGCTTCATGATTTACACCCGCATTATCATCCCAAGTTTGCGCCCTGTGTTTTTTAGTGCCTTTGTCATGCTTGCACACATTGCAATTAAGTCCTTCGACCTCGCGCTAGCCCTTACTGGCGGTGGCCCAGGCGTGAGCTCTGATTTGCCCGCCATTTTTATGTATCAAATGTCATTTACTCGTAACCAAATGGGCTTAGGTGCCGCGTCTGCAATGATCATGTTACTGACGGTCGTTGCCATATTAGTGCCTTACCTTTACTCCGAGCTGAGGACTAAAAAACATGAACACTAATCCGAATCGTCGATATGCCGACATTACTGGACGCGCTCTACTCTATGCCGTACTTGGGATTATGGCGATCTACTACCTACTGCCTTTGGCATTAATGATTGTGACGTCGTTCCGTTCGATGGATGAAATCCGTATGGGGCAGCTCATTGATTGGCCGACACAACTCAATCTAGATGCCTGGCGAATTGCGTGGAGTGAAGCTCAAATTGGGGCGCGTTCTGAACGTGGACTGCAGCCCTATTTTATTAACTCCATGCTCATCACCTTACCAGCTGTTGCCATTTCAACCTTAATGGGGGCCGTTAATGGTTATGTCCTCAGCTTCTGGCGTTTTCGTGGCAGCAATCTATTTTTCGGACTTCTGCTATTCGGATGCTTCTTGCCCTTCCAGGCCATTTTGCTCCCTCATGCCAATGTTCTAGGACGCATGGGCATCAGCGGCAGTATTGCTGGCCTCATCTTCACACACGTTGTCTATGGGCTTGCATTTACGACGCTATTTTTCCGTAACTATTACGTCACCCTCCCAGGTGAATTAATTAAAGCCGCACAATTAGATGGTGCAGGATTCTGGCGTATTTTCTGGCGCATTATTTTGCCTCTGTCGACTCCGATTCTAACCGTGTGCGTCATTTGGCAGTTCACTCAGGTCTGGAATGATTTCTTATTCGGTGTGACCTTTTCTGACCCGTCCTCACAGCCTGTCACCGTCGGTTTAAACAACTTGGTTAACAGCTCAACGGGTGAAAGACGTTACAACGTCGACATGGCAGGCGCCATCATTGCGGCATTACCAACTTTATTGGTCTATGTCATCGCCGGAAAATATTTTGTGCGCGGCCTAACGGCTGGCAGCGTTAAGGGTTAGGAGCTTAGATTATGGCTAGTTTAAATATCACAAACGTTGAGAAGTCCTTCGGTCACACCCATATTCTCAAAGGCATTAACATGGACATTCAGGATGGTGAGTTCATTATCCTGGTTGGACCATCTGGCTGCGGTAAGTCAACGCTGATGAACTGTATCGCCGGGCTTGAAGAAGTCACAGGTGGGCAGATTTGCATTGAGAACCACGATATCACAGGAGTTCTACCCAAAGATCGCGATATCGCCATGGTGTTTCAGTCTTACGCACTTTACCCGAATATGAATGTCCATAAGAACATATCCTTTGCATTGGAAATTCGAAAACTCCCGAAGGCAGACATCGAGCGTGAAGTTGAGCGGGTTGCAAAGCTTTTACAAATTGAGCATTTGTTAGACCGTAAACCAGGACAGCTGTCAGGTGGACAACGCCAGCGTGTTGCCATGGGACGTGCCTTAGCTCGTCACCCCAAAATTTATTTATTTGATGAGCCTCTTTCAAACCTCGATGCAAAACTTCGTGTTGAAATGCGCACCGAAATTAAAAAACTACATCAACGCCTTGGCACCACAATCGTGTACGTAACACATGATCAAATTGAAGCCATGACCCTTGCTGATCGCATTGCGGTGATGAAAGATGGACATATTCAGCAGTTTGGCACGCCGCAAGAGGTCTATGACAACCCGGCTAATCGCTTTGTTGCAGGCTTTATGGGATCACCGTCCATGAACTTTATCGACACTGAGCTGGTGAGTCACGAAGGCCAAGTCTGCGTTAAGCTCTTGGTCCTAGATCAACTCCATTATTTGCCAACGCCAAGCGAAGAGCAAGGACTCAAAGAGCGAGTCGGGCAAAAGGTCGTCTTGGGGATTCGCCCTGAACAAATCACGCATGTCATCCCCCACTACGCATCCAACCCATCAACCTTCATCGTAAATGCTAAAATTGACGTGATTGAACCTACTGGGCCGGATACCTTGGTACTGGTTAAAATGAATGAGCAAGAGGTGAACTGTCGTGTGGAGCCTCATGAGGCAGGCAAACCAGGAGAGACGATGTCACTCATGATTAATATGAGTAAAACCGTTTTCTTTGACCCGATAACAGGTGAGCGCTTGTAAGCCTATTCCTCCACGGCGATAGAATGGCGACTCTGTGTAAGAATAACCAACGAGTAAGAAGCCAAGGTTTACGCCTTGGCTTCTTCTTTGGATGGCTGGACAACTCCAGCGAATCAGCTCGGTATCGCAAAAACTGAACTCTCCCAGTTTTGAATTACAAGCAAGCAGAGTTGTAGGTGGACACATCCTAAGCACGAATCCACTCAAGACTTTGCAGCAATGACGCATGCTGGTAATCCGCGATTGAAAACTGCTCGGGACGAGGATGATGGGGATCAGGAACTGCAATAGCACACATGCTGGCGGCTTTTGCGGCAATCACCCCATTAACAGAATCCTCCCAAACCCAACAGGCATGCACTGGGCTGGATAAGCGTTGCGCGGCCAGCTCAAAAACAGCGGGGTGCGGCTTTGACGAGGGCACCTCTGTCCCCGAAGTCATGCTGGTAATGGGCAGCTGGTGCTGTTTAACCACTGCCTCAATGAAAGCCATAGGTGAGGATGACGCAATGGCCATCGGCACAGATGTCTCGGCTAGATACTCAAGCAATTCCTGCGCACCGGGCATGAGCGGTGCTGAACGGATATTACTCTCCATCCGGGTCAATAACTGCTCCAATAAAGACTCAACCTTGAGATTGGCTTTAGCAAAGCGCGCCACCATCCCTTCACAAAACACGCGACTGCTACGCCCTTGAAAACTCAGAAGGGTTTCATCCAATAACTCCTCCCCGACCAACTCCCAGATAAGCTCACGTTCTGTTCTCATCCACACGGGTTCAGAGTCGATTAATAAGCCATCCATATCAAAAATAATGGCAGGAGTTTGAAGTTGAGAGAATCTAACCGTTGACATAGGTAATTATCCGACCAGTTGTTTAAGCGTTGCTCCCACGCTCTGTGTTTGCAGGCGCTAGAGGTAAGCTTCATACACCTAAACAAACAAATTTTATGAGGAGCATCCGCAACAGGCAACACAAAGGATCAAAGTAAACCAGCGAACCTCTAAATCCAGGTTCGCTGCTTCTCAAACATCAGCCATCGGCATTAATTTTGACAATAATTTCCTGAAGCTTCGCTTGAGCTTCGTCGTTGCCAACCTGGCAAGTCCCGGCATTGAGGTGTCCACCACCGCCATAGGCAAGACAGAGTTCACCCACATTGGTCTTAGAGCTGCGGTTTAGAATGGATTTGCCCACGGCAAACACCGTGTTTTGTTGCTTCAACCCCCACATTACGTGGATTGAAATGTTGGTGTCAGGATACATGGCGTAAAGTGTAAAGCGATTCGTCGCATAAATTGTCTCTTCATCACGAAGATCCACGACGACTAAGTTCTGGTAAATAGTGCAGCAACGTGTCAGTTGTTCTCTGGCTTTTTCGGCATGATCAAAGTAAAGATCGGTTCTTTCTTTCACATCCGGTAAAGCTAAAATCTCAGTGATCGTATGGTTACGGCAGTAGTCTATCAAGTGCATCATTAGCTGATAGTTTGAGATTCGAAACTCTCTAAAACGCCCCAACCCTGTGCGCGCATCCATAATAAAATTCAACAATACCCAGTCTTGCGGATTTAACACTTCTTCTTCGTTAAACTGAGCGGCATCTCCCTTGTCCACAGCTTCCATCATTTCGTCCCAATGAACAGGAAATGCATCATGTCCGCCGTAGTGTTTCCAAACCACGCGCGCTGCAGACGGGGCATCCGGATCAATAATGTGCTGTTCAGCTCGATCTTTATTGCGCAAGGTCTCACTTAAGTGGTGATCAAAGGCCAAATAACAGCCAGGGACATAGGGTAAGTTGGTGGTGATGTCATTGCCCGTAATTTCAACTTTACCGTCCTGCATATCTTTTGGGTGGACAAACAGAATATCGTCAATCAGATCTAGATGTTTAAGCAGAGCAGCACAGACCAGTCCATCGAAATCACTACGGGTTACAAGGCGGAATTTTTCTGACATTGGAAACGTCCTGAGGGCAAGGTTGAGTTCAGTCAAAATACTAGACGCAAACACGCCACAGTATGCCGTGTTTACGCCGTCTTGATTGCTATTAACCTTATGCCAAATAGTGCCAACTAACAACTCCTTAAAGTGATTAAAACACAGCTTCTTTAAGGAGATTCGCTCTATCCGTCAATGGCACTAATCGATAAGAGCTTGTGTTGTTTTTGCGCTGCCGCCAGTGTGTTCGACATGAGCATCGCAATGGTCATCGGCCCCACCCCCCCTGGAACTGGCGTAATAGCCTCGACTTTATCCAACACATCCGCGTAATCGACATCCCCAACCAGGCGCGAGCGACCCTCTTTTTCGACACGATTAATACCGACATCAATGACAATGGCACCGGGCTTAAGCCAGTCTTGTTTAATCATTTCTGGACGCCCCACCGCCGCAACTAAAATATCGGCCATTTGGCACAAAGACTTAATATCACGGGATTTGGAATGCACAAGCGTCACTGTACAATTGGCTTGAAGTAACAAAGCAGCCATGGGCTTACCAACGATGTTGGAGCGCCCAACGACAACCGCATGCATTCCCGATAAGTCCGCTCTGACTTGATTCAACAAGCGCATGCAACCCGATGGCGTACAGGGCTGTAACACGGATCGTCCTTGACTCAAGCCGCCAACATTGGAGCTGTGAAACCCATCCACGTCTTTAATAGGCTTAATTGCTTCCAGCACCTGAATTTCATCGATTCCCTGAGGAAGCGGCAGTTGCACAAGAATGCCATGCACCTTAGCATCCTCATTGAGGGTTTCAATCAAAGACAGCAACGTCTCTGCCGACGTTTGTGCCGGAAGATAATGCTCGACAGACAGAATGCCAACTTCGGCAGCACGCAGAAGTTTGTTTTTAACATAGACTTGGCTCGCGGGGTCATCCCCGACGAGCACCACGGCTAAGCAAGGATGAACTCCCTGCGCTTGCAGCTGACCCACTTGCTCTGCCACCTCTGACAATACTTGTGCGGATATGGCTTTTCCATCAATTCGTTTATCAGTAGCGAGGATTGCTTGCGTTTGACTGTTCACCGGAAAATCACCGTTTTATCTTGATTAAGGAATACGCGATGCTGTAAGTGATATTTTACCGCTTTTGATAGAGCAACCGTTTCGGTATCGCGACCAATATTAACTAAATCTTCAGGTTTGTAGCCATGATCGACTCGTTGAACCTCTTGTTCAATGATTGGACCCTCATCTAGGTCGGAGGTAACATAGTGTGCCGTCGCGCCAATCAGTTTAACACCTCTATCAAAGGCTTGATGATAGGGTTTTGCGCCTTTAAAACCAGGTAAAAACGAATGATGGATATTGATGGCTCGACCCGACAATTTTTTACACAGATTATCAGACAAGATTTGCATGTACCTTGCGAGCACCACCAAATCCGTCCGGCTTTCTTCAATAATTTTCATTAGCTCGTCTTCTTGTTGGAGCTTGTTTTCTTTTGTAACAGGCAGGTAGATAAAGCGAATGCCTTCTCTCTCCGCCATTGGGCGCAAATCCAAATGATTCGAGACGATGGCGGTAATCGTCATGTCCATTTCGCCCTTATGGTATCTATACAATAAATCAGCCAAGCAATGGTCAAACTTACTGACCATTAGCAGCACCCTCATGGGTTGATCACTGCTGTGCAGCGCCCAACTCATATCAAACTTTTTGGCGACATCGACAAAGCCCTGCTCGATGATAGCAATATTCCCTTCAAAGCCTTGATTAAAACGAAACACCGCACGCATAAAAAAGGTGCCACTGAATTCATCATCAAATTGTGACATTTCGCTGATGTAGCCGTTATTTTCCGACAAAAAAGAGGCAACAGCTGCGACAATACCGGAAGTGGCTGGACAACTAATCTTAAGAATGTAGTGATTGTGATCATGTTGCATGGTGAGCCCTCAATGTTAAGCAATAGCTGCATTTAAAATCTAAAATTATCATCAGGAATAAAATATTCTTCATTTCATTTTATAGGTGATAGCAACCTCCTAGTCAATACTGATAGGAAATATATTATCCTTATGAGAATATTATATAGATTGCTGCACTTCCATAATCATTCCTTCAATCCCTAACACTTCTCCATTGTTTGCATAGATTCCACTGCCGCGCTCGTGAACGACTTTTAACTGTCCATTCGCACAAATCAATCGATAATCCACTTGAAAAGGAAGGCGTTGATTTAATCCAATTTGAACTGCAGACCAGACGGCCTCTTGATCGTCAGGAAAAATAAGCGAATCAAATGTGACGTCTTGGCTGTCGACCAACTGCTCTGGAAGATAGCCAGTCAAACGAACAGCTCCTTCACTCACATACTCCATGGTCCAATGACGATTATTGCGACAGCGATAAATCATCATCGGCAACCCATCCACTAAATTACGTAAGCTGCGATGACGTGCCGCCAATTGTTGCTGTTGATGGACCTGATGCGTTGCATCATCCAGTGACACCATAAAACCTTGCGGGTTTCGTCTCAGTTTTACTTCAAGCCACCTGCGTTCACCCGATGGCATTAAGCAGCGTAACTGCAGTTGTCGCCAACTGCCTTTAGGCTCTGAACGTAATTGCGACAAGGCTTCCTGCCAGCGAGGACGATCTTCAGGATGAAAAAAGCCCGCATGTGATCGATAGATGCCATTTCGATAAGGATAGCCCGTTAGCTCCTCCCATCCTTTATTCAGCTCTTGTATCGCCCCGTCTAAATCCAACTTGGCTAAGGCCAAGGGCAGATACTCAAGATCCTGATTCAGCTGTGCGTTAAATCTTCCGAACAGACTCGTCATTTTCTCGTACCCTTGGTCCAAGTGCGCCATCAGCTTTTTCATCCCGCTTGCCTCTCTGACGAAACGCCCCTTTCCAAAAAACCACATCGATGCGCCCAAGCCGCTAACTCAAGACGAGAATGCAGGTTCAATTTACTCAATAAATGCTTAACGTGAATTTTGACCGTGCCATCACTGATTCCTAAGGCACGTGCAATCAACTTATTGCTCATGCCCTCGGCGATCAACCTCAAGGTTTGACACTCGCGCTCGGTTAACTCCACCTCATCGACGCACTTTCCCGTCAAATGGCTTAAAGATGCGCGACCCGAATCGAGCAATTGCATCTTAGGGTCCAACAGCAGGCGCTGCTTCGAGCAAGTCAGTAATTGTTGGACTAGCGCTTCTGGCTCTGTGTGCTTTAATAAGTAACCATCGGCTCCCACGCTCAACGCCATCAACAAGTCTGCTTGGGCATCAGATGCCGTTAACACGATGATTAGAGCATCAGACAAAGAGGCTTTGAAGCGTTTGAGTGCCTGCATGCCTCCCATACCGGGCATATGCAAATCGAGTAAGACAATATCAGGCATCAAGGTCTCTGCCATCTGCAAGCCCTCTTCTGCTGAGGCAGCTGTCCCTAGGACAACAAAGCCTTCGACCGCATTCAACAATTCTGCCAATCCTTGGCGCAGCAAGGCATGATCATCAATCAATAAGAGGCTCAGGGGTCGGCTCATAACGCTCTCCAGATTAGCTTAACGCGTGTACCGCGTGTGGCCTTAGACTCGATAGTGAGTTGCGCGGGTATCGTGTTTGCTCTTTCTCTCATCATTCTTAAACCAAAATGACCTTCTTGCTTTTCAGCGTCTTCGGATAAGCCCACACCATCGTCCTCCACACAGACCTCAAATCGCTGATCTTTAAGCATCTTGAGCGTAATCAAGACATGTTGGGCATGTGAATGCCGGACCACATTAACCAAGGCTTCGCGCAGGATGTGCATCACTTGCAATTCGGTTTCTGCCCGCATACACCCCACGGGCAAGCGGTTGTCTAACTCAAACACGCAGCGACTTTGCCGAGAAAACTCATCAACCGCCGCCTCTAATGCCATATGCAAACTTCGACCTTCTAAGGTTAACCTAGATAAGGAAATTAACTCACGGACTTGCCGATGTGCTCGTTGTACATTGTGCCGAAGATCCTTAAGCATATGGCTCGCCTCACTGGCTTGCTCTGGGTTTTCGATCACACTCGCCAAGCGACTCATGCGTATTTGCAAGTAACTTAACTCTTGCGCCACAGAGTCATGCAGCTCTCGCGATAAAAGAGCCCGCTCTTCCATCAGTGCCACCTCACGACGCTGGCGCTCATCCAGAACTAAACTCAGTGTCTCACTTAAGACCTTGCCTACTTCTCGTAATTGCCGCTTTTGCGCAGTTCGTGGCGAATACAAAAACTCCATCACCAATACACCTTGCCCACCGTGCCCATCTCGCACACCACAGGCCAGCCGATGCTTTCCCATGCGTATGCAGGGCATGCAGGTATTTAACTCACCCACATCGGGCCAATCATCTAGAGATGACAGCCAAGGACAATTCGCATGAGGATGGCAAAGTCCTTCTCTTCCGACCTTGGTTAGCCTTTTATCCGTTTGCAACATCAAGGTTGCCCCTGAAGACTTCAGCTGCCCTTCCAGCCCTTCCAACCAAACCGTGAGCGCTTCGTCTAAATTGACATGCCGTAAAAGACCAAGCGGCAAATCAACGAGCCAGGGATGTTGTGGCTTATCCTCACTCTGACCTCGCCCCCAAGCAGACTTGATGAAGTTCCACTTTGCGCTCATCTGAAATGGCATCCTAACCTCGACTCTTGCTTAAACAGTCATAGGAAGTAGCAATTTCTATGCCCTTAGGGGCCGATCTCAGCTGAGTTTTAGCGAGTTTAACCCAAACCCTTAAGAAACTTAGTTTCTTTACAGTAAAAAATCATCTATGTCACCCTAGCTCATATTCTTCCATCTTAGATGCCAACCTTGCCGCACTTAAACAGAGCAAGCGTGTCTTCGATGCCTTGAGATAGTGCCACAGGGCCATTTTGTAGGGCTATATCTCAAAGGGGATAGCCACAACAGGAGAGTTTCAGCGACCCAAGACCGAGTTAGGATCGAGCTTATGTTTGAAATCATCTAAGTTAAAACGATTGGAGAGCAACATGAGTAGACGTGTCGCGATTATAGGCGCTGGCCCTTGCGGTCTTGCACAACTGCGAGCCTTTCAATCTGCTGCCAGCCAGGGGGCAGACATTCCGGAGTTAGTCTGTTTTGAAAAGCAGACGGATTGGGGCGGTATGTGGAACTATACTTGGAGAACGGGAATTGATGAGAATGGCGAACCCGTTCATGGCAGCATGTACCGCTATTTATGGTCAAACGGCCCTAAAGAGTGCCTAGAGTTTGCCGATTATACCTTTGATGAGCATTTTGGCGGGCCAATTGGCTCTTATCCCCCGCGTGAAGTTTTGTGGGACTATATCAAAGGCCGTGTCGAAAAAGCCGGTGTCCGAGACTATATACGCTTCAATACCGTCGTCAGACAGGTCACGTATGATGACGCATCCAAGACCTTTACACTCACCGCTCACGACCATACTGAGGATCGTGTTTACTCAGAAACCTTTGACTATATAGTCAACGCCTGCGGCCATTTTTCAACGCCAAATGTCCCCTACTTTAAAGGGTTTGAAGCCTTTGGTGGTCGTATTCTTCATGCCCATGACTTTAGAGATGCGCTTGAGTTCAAAGATAAAGATATCCTAGTGGTTGGCAGCAGCTATTCAGCTGAAGACATAGGGTCTCAGTGTTACAAATACGGTGCACGCTCAATCACCAGCTGTTATCGCAGCGCCCCCATGGGCTATAAATGGCCGGATAACTGGGAAGAAAAACCGCTTATTGATCTTGTTGAAAGAGATCAAGTCTGGTTTAGCGATGGCAGCCATAAAACGATTGATGCCATTATTCTCTGCACCGGTTATAAGCACCATTTTCCATTTTTAGGAGATGAGCTTAGCTTAAAAACCAACAACCGGCTTTGGCCATTAAAACTCTACAAGGGTATTTTTTGGGAAGACAACCCGCAGTTTCTCTATTTGGGCATGCAGGATCAATGGTACTCCTTCAATATGTTTGACGCCCAAGCATGGTATGCGCGGGATGTCATCTTAGGGCGTATCGCCCTACCCAGCAAAGAGGAGATGATCGCCGATAATTTAGCCTGGCGAGCCAAAGAGGAAACCTTAGAAACCGCACAAGAAATGTTTGAGTTCCAAGGCAGCTATATTCAAGCCTTAATTGATGCCACCGACTATCCCAGCTTCGACATCTCGGCTGTCAACAAAACCTTTCTGCAGTGGAAGAAAGACAAATACGAAGACATCATGGGCTATCGAAATAAAACCTACCGATCCCTCATGACGGGTACCCAGGCCACAGCCCATCACACACCTTGGCTTGAGGCACTCGATGATTCACTGGAAGCCTACCTAAAAACCGACTCAGTCCCCTTAAAGTCGGCAAGCTAACATAGGTCAATGCTGACTTTGTCGAGGGATAATCCATCCGACAAAGCAGCGTCATTGAAATCAGGATTTCAATATGAAAAACCCTCTTGCCACCCAACCTCATGAGCCCGCTCTCTTCGCAAGATCGTCTCGGGTACACACCGACAGTCTTTTACCAGGCAAACTTCGCATTCTATTACTGGAGGCCAGTGATCAGCTGTTGATTGTTAATGTTGAAGGCAACCAACAAGCCGACATCCTAGCGTTGAATGAACAAGGCCAATGTGCGCTGGATAGCCTAGGGCTCTTGCAAAAAGCTCAAGAAAATACCTTAGGTCAAGCCCTTTCAACACACACAGAATGCCCAGATGCCTTAAAAACACTGATCCAATTATCCAATCCACCGCCCTGCTCTGCTAACCTCTGGGCTGAAGAGCTACCAGCAGGTCACCAGATGAGTTTAACGGCACCCTGCAAAGTGTGGATTGTGCTGAGCATCCCTTACTGCAAAACCCCAGTTGACTCGCAGGTACGTTCCAGCGAACTGGCCCTCACGCTGATTCGGTCAGATGCAAACGAGCGCCCAATCTTGCCAGCTCCTTTAGGCAAGGTGGTGAATGAGTTTACGCTGCACCCTGGAACCGCAAAGGCCTACACAGTCAAAGCGGGAGAGTATATACAAGTCATCGATGTGGCTGGGCGTCAATGCTCTGACTTCGTTGCCTTTGATTTCAACGCCCTCAATCAGGGGCAATACATAGAACTAGACCCTACTGTGACTCGAACACTCAACAGTCACGCCTACCCGGGGCCTGGACTTTTCAGTAAATTTTTTGATCAACAAATGCAACCCATGCTGGAAGTGATTCAAGACACAGTAGGACGCCACGACTCGTTTGCCCTAGCCTGCACTGCGCGCTATTACGAGAGCATGGGCTACATGGGCCACGATAATTGCAGCGACAACATCAGCCATGCACTTCAACCCTTTGGCGTTGCCTCTAAACCGGGCTGGCCAGCCATTAACTTTTTCTTCAACACCCAGATTAATGAACATCAACAAATGACGTTGGATGAGCCATGGTCCAGACCGGGTGATTACGTGCTGCTGCGCGCGCTCAAAGACCTGCTCTGTGTCAGCACCTCCTGTCCCGATGACATAGACCCTGCCAATGGCTGGCTGCCAACGGACATTCACATTCGTCTTTATTCTGCACAGGAGCATTTTAGTCCCGCTATGACCACACGCACGCTACCTAACTCAGAACCCGTCCTCACTCGCAAGAGTGGTTTTTACCCTCACCTGTCTGCCCTGACACAACACTTTACTGAATACAGGGGCTGGTGGCTGCCAACCCACTTTAACGGCTACGGGAGCCTGCAAGAATACTACGGCTGCCGAGAGCGAGTCGCCGTGATGGATCTGTCCGCTTTACGCAAGTTTGATATCTTGGGACCAGATGCAGAAGCCTTGCTCAACTACTGTTTAACCCGAGATATTCGTAAACTTGCCGTGGGTCAGGTGGTGTATTCGGCCATGTGCTATGAACATGGGGGCATGCTGGATGATGGCACCCTCTTGCGTTTGGGCCCTGATAATTTTCGTTGGATTTGCGGTGAGGACTATGCCGGCATCTGGCTAAGGGAGCAAGCCGCTAAACTCAACATGAAAGTTTGGATTAAATCGGCGACGGATCAAATTCATAACCTTGCCGTACAGGGTCCATTGAGCCGAGAACTCTTAACGCAACTGATTTGGACCCCCGCGACACAACCGTCGGTGGCAGAGCTGGGCTGGTTTAGACTGACGATAGGACGCTTAAATGACTACAACGGCTGCCCCCTCATGATCACCCGAACTGGTTATACAGGAGAGTTGGGGTATGAAATTTGGTGTCATCCAGATGATGCCTCAGTCCTGTGGACTCAACTTTGGGAAAAAGGAAAACACCTAGGGCTTGTGCCATTGGGCTTGGAGGCGTTGGACATGCTGCGCATTGAGGCCGGACTTGTATTCGCAGGTTATGAGTTTTGTGATCAAACCGACCCCTTTACAGCAGGCATTGGTTTTTGCGTCCCCTTAAAATCAAAGCAAGATGAATTTATTGGCCGAGATGCCTTACTTGAGCGCAAAGCTCACCCTCAACACAAACTCATGGGCTTGCGTATCCAAGGCAACGAACCGGCTCATCATGGAGACCCCGTCTATCAAGGGCGAGCACAGGTGGGGGCCGTTACTAGCGCGACCCGTTCCCCAATTACAGGCCAAAATATCGCACTCTGCCGCCTTGATGTTCGATACTGCACACTCGGCACGCCTTTACAGTTAGGCAAGCTTGATGGGCACCAAAAACGCTTAGATGTCGAAGTTTGTGCACCCATTTTTTATGATCCCGACAAAACACGTGTGCGCAGCTAGCCACAGATACGTGTGCATCTGCGAACACTCAATAGACAAGGACGTCAGCTGAGCCTCCTGCTTTTATTTTAGTGATATGGCATATAACCTGCATAAATCTGTGCATTCAGATTGCTGGAGGGTCAATATGCCTTTATTTACGTTTCGAAACTCACGTTCAAGCGACGCTGACGAATGGAAAACAGCCCTATTAGCAGGTGATATTGAGAAGGCTCTGCAACTCGAAAATGGACAAATGCCGGCCTATCTTTATGACCGTTTAACCCAGTCTCAAGCGCACTCAAATACGGCATTGGCTGCAAATCCTGCACCAGATCTCCTTAAACGACTGTCGGGTTTGCAGTCGCATGCACAAAAGGCTCTCGCTCAAATTGAAAATACCTTTTCTGAAATTGCATCACGAACCCAAGAGCAACTGACCTTTTTATCCCATACACGCGGTTTTTTATTGGATAGCAGCAAGAGTGCAGACAATATCCGCATTGAAATGAAGCAAGAGCTTGACCAGACTCACCATTTTTTTACCAATGAGCTTTCCGAGCTCATGGTGGCCATACAAGAACGAACTGAAGCGTCGCGCTCAGTAATTGATGACATCGACAGCATCGGTCGAACGGTTCAACTCCTGTCCCTGAATGCGGCTATCGAAGCGGCTCATGCTGGAGAGTCGGGCAAAGGCTTCGCCGTTGTCGCTCACGAAATCCGAAACCTTGCGCTTCGTACTCAAGAGAATGCCCGGCAAGCCTATGCTGAAATGGATTTGAGCCAACTGAGAGATCAACTTAACCGACTGCTTGCAAGTTCGGAATCACGTCTGAATGAACTCAGCCAAGGTGTTGCACAATCCTTAACCACTCTACACCAATTGTTTGATGCCATGAGCAATTACATTGGCGAAATCGAAGCCAATAACCGCATCATTGACAGCGGGCTCAGTATTGGAGTGGCGGCCGATAAGCACTTACGCAACCGAATTCAATGGAGCCAAGGCCTGCTTAAAGACATGCAATCCGTTTATTCAAAAACGCAGTTATCGGAACAACAGGCGCTTTCCCAACGCTTACTCAATGAAGAAAAAATCCAAGCAGATCCCAAGTTTGATCGATTAGAGTCCATTCTCAAAAAACGTGAAATACGCATCGCCATTGAACCTCAATTTATAGGTGTGTCGTTTAGAGATGCTCCCGGCCAACCCTTAAAAGGGTTGGATGCAGATTTAGCCCAAGCCTTTGCTAAATCCTTGGGGGTCAAGTGTGTGTTTGTTGAATACCCGTGGGATCGTTGTCTGGAGTTATTGGAAGCCGGTCCGAATCGACGAGATGCTGAAGTTGATCTTGTCTGGAGCGCACTACCACCAATGCCCGGCTATGACAGTGTCGCCTTTTCAGATCCTTATGTATTCTTACCCTATGTGTTGGCCAAACGCTCCGGTGATGATCGGAT
Source organism: Nitrincola tibetensis (assembly GCF_003284585.1). Lineage (GTDB taxonomy): Bacteria > Pseudomonadota > Gammaproteobacteria > Pseudomonadales > Balneatricaceae > Nitrincola > Nitrincola tibetensis. The sequence goes on along the minus strand of NZ_QKRX01000014.1, from coordinate 18,896 downwards.
TAAGTCTCTGCAAGATTTAAAGGGAAAGGTTTTAGGGTGTATTAATGACCCAGCCGCCATTTCGGTTCTGGAAGAACAAGGCTTGCGCTGGCAAGCCAATCGCAGCAAACCTGGCGGGCGTGTTGAGCTTTCAAACCTATTGGCCTATAACGATCAAGGCCTCATTCATGACTGCCTAGCCCAAGGCGTAGTCGATGCCTTTGCCGTTGACCTCCCCATCTATTACTGGGCCTGTAAAGGGGAAACCAGCCCATGGCGTGGAAAAATTGAAGTCATTCCCGGCAATATTAGTTCAGGACTCTGGTTCTATTGTGCGGCCGTTGCCAATCATCCAAGCAGCTATGGTTTGCTCAAACGAATCAATGGTTTTATTCATGATTATCGTCAAAGCAAAGAGTATCAAGTGTTACTAAACACTTGGCTAGGACAAAGCTTTAACGATCCTAATTGGTCATTCGACAAGGGAGTTAACCAATTAAAAGACCTTGAGCCCGCAGGCTAAAGGTCTTTCGAGGTAAACAGGTTTTATTCAATGAACCGGGGAAAAGAATTTCAACCCGACGATGCCCATAGTAATCATCAGCAAGCAAAACATCTTAGCAAAGGTTGCAGCCTCTCCCAGCACAGCCATACCGTAAATCGCCGTACCAATGGCCCCTATCCCGACCCAGACCGCATAGGCCGTCCCTATTGGAACCGTCCGAACCGACAAGGCCAATAAGTACATACTCAGACAGATAAAGAAAATGCAATAAAGTGAAGGCCAAAGGCGTGTAAAGCCTTCTGTTTTCGGAATTGCAGCCGCATAGCAAATCTCACTGATGCCTGCCAACATTAGAAACCACCATCCGGTCATTTGACCTCCTATTGATTATCTTGCGCTGTTCCAAACGAATGAACCCCTTATATAAGGGGTTAAGAGTCAATCAGCAACGGCTCAGCCTTTTGCCGTTCGCTTCGTTTTTTCTGGATCATCAAAGGGTAACGTATGTGCGATGGCATTCACATTTAAACTCCCTCGAACCTCCAAAGGGACACCCTGCTCGGCATAAGGCACATGCAGACGTGCAATCGCCATCGACTGATCGGTTAAACGCGAATACATGGCACAGGTAATAATCCCCACTTGCCGACCATCGGCCCAAAGTGCATCACCTTCGGCTGCGGCAACCTTGGCATCCAGTAACACACCAAAGATTTTAAAACGCTCTTTACCTTGCAAGCGTCTGTGCTCTGAGCCTCCCCGAAACTCGCCCTTCGTGGGAGAAACCGTAAAATCAAGGCCCAGCTCCCAGAGCGTATCGCCAGCGGGTTGATCAACAAATGGATATTTTTCTGAGTTGTCGTAGGGGTAGAACAACAAATAGCTTTCGACCCGCAACCAATCCAGTGCCGTAAAAGCACAGGGAAGGACGCCATATTCAGCGCCTTTTTCAAGCAAGGTATCCCAAATCAGCGGTGCATCGGTTGCTTTACAAAAAATCTCATAACCGCGCTCGCCCGTGTAGCCGGTGCGAGAAATCATCACAGGGCAATCAAATAGACGCGTTTGCATATGATGGAAATACGGTAAGTTACGTATTCCTGGAACATACTCTGCCAACAACTCGACAGCTAAAGGTCCTTGTAAGGATAAATCATGGAGGTCATCATCAAACAACACCGCCACTTGTCGTCCTTGTGCGGAACGAACCAACATCTCATGGCCAATGCCCGCACCATGAACCACCATAAACGCATTTGGGCCCGTCCTGTAAATCACACAGTCGTCAACAAATTTACCCGCTTCGTTTAAAAAGGTCGCGTAGACCGACTTTCCTGGGTACACCTTCGAAATATCGCGGCTCGTTGCATACTCCAACAGGGATTCTGCGTGAGGGCCCACATAATGTACTTTTTTCAGTCCCGATACATCCATCAAACCGGCGCGTGTGCGAATCGCTTCATGCGCATCCGCCAAGTCCGTATCATAGGTCCAGGCGGTGCCCATGCCATTCCAATCTTCCAATTTAGAACCCAACGCTCTATGTCGATCGGCTAATGCCGAAATTCGCCAAGAATTTGCCATCGTTTAAACCTCAATACTGTTCGTTTATAAGTCAGTCGTTTGTAAGCAAACCATTTCAAAAAATCTTGATTTCGTGCTAAAGCAATAATGCTTATTCAGCACAACAGGTACTTTCAGCCGGATCGTAGGACTTAAGCCAATCGACCACCAAGGCTCGGTACTGACTCAGCCCTTTGTAATCGGCCAGTTCATCTGGAAGATCTCTTAACACGCGGTGTAAGCGGCACGCCCACTCAGGCTGTGTTGCCAACTCATCTAAACGGATTAAATAGGTTCGAATGCTGAACATCAGGGCATGACTGCGCGGTAAGCGCGCCAAAAACTGTAACTCAACGCGTAAGTGAACCATCTGACCTATATTTTCAGAGGTCACTAAGCTGCGCTCATGCCCCCATTCGTGATAGGTTTCTGACGAGGTATCAAGACGTGGATTGACCGTCATTGTCCAGTTCAAGCGGCGAACAGGTCGGTCAACCTGAATATTCATCAGGTATTTAAGTGCGCGATCAAACACGCCCATTTTATGCGCCATGGGAACCGGTGCATGCCACTGGGTAAAATTCATGCCCGCATCAAACTTTATCGACCAATCGGCAGGACCTGTGACCATCCCCGCATCCATCCATAGGTTATTATCACGTTGGTCAAGAATCGCAAAATCGCCCTGCACTTGACGCGTGATATACTCCAAGGGCTCGCAAGGTAAGGTCGTGGCATCCCCATAGGTAAATGCCTGCCGCAGGTTCAAGGCATGATTCTCCCAGATCCATTGATCACCCGATCGATGCAGCTCAAACCACTCTGGATAATCGCTTGCTAAATGCGTCATCAGCAAGGCTAAGCTATCCCAAGCTGCAAGCTCCATGTGTGGCATGACTAAACAACGATCGGGATCCTTCTCTAAGACCTTTGCTCGCTCCGCCACCTCGGAACGATAATGCTCGTCAATATCAAACCAATGCTCAAACACACTTCCAGTCTCACCTTTTAAGGCCGGTTCAATATTAACTGAGTACATATACTGGTCTTCAGGAAACGGGAAAGGGAAACGCTTAATCGCTTTCGATGTGTTACGAAAGGTGAAATCGTCACGGTAGGTTTCGATGGGATTAAAAATAACAGACATAAAGCTCTCTCCTAAAGATCTAACACAATTCGACTGCCACACATGCCTCTCGACACGCAGGGCATCAATTGCTGTGACTGATCTGCTTGCGATAAAAACGCATCACGATGATCCACATCCCCCTCTAGGTAGGTCGTTGCACATTGACCGCAGACGCCCCCCCGACATAGATTTGGAATCTCAACGCCAGACGCTTCTAATGCCTCTAACAAACTTTCGTCAGCACTCACCTCCAAGGTTTTATTCAAGCGTGCCAACTCAACCTGAAACGCTTGACCCGGCTCAGCGCCTGAAAAAGCTTCCCAATGAATTCGAGACGGTGACCAAGCGTTTTTAGTCGCGGCCTCTTGCACCGAATGGCGTAAACGCTCAGGCCCACAAACGTACACGTGCGTTCCAACGGATTGGTTAGACAGCAGTTGATCTAAATCCAGGCGTTGTTGAAGGTTTGAATCGTAGGTGTGCAGTTTGGCTGAGAAGGCTTGACGAAGATCGGTGACATAGGCATCCGTGACGCCACCACGATAGGCGTAGTGCAACTCATACGACTTGGATTGACGTTGAAATTCTGCAAGATACGAGAGAAAGGGGGTGATGCCTATACCACCTGCAATCAGAAGGTGATGCCGCGCAGATGAATTCGGTGCAAACAAATTCGAAGGGGGTGTGATGTGCAAATGGTCCCCTTCCGACAGCCCTTCATGCATAAAACGTGATCCACCTTTGGAGTGTTCTTGCAAACGAACGGCAATTCGATAACTAGAGGTATCCGCAGGGTCACTTAATAATGAATAGGCCTTTTTCAAAACTCGGTGAGACGTCGGCAGGTGAAGTTGGATATGACTTCCCGATGAAAATCCCGGCAAAGCCCCTTCCATAGGCGATAAGGTAAATTCTCGAATAACGTCGGTGAGCTGCTTTACTTTCGTGACTTCAACTTCAATCATTGAGCTCATCATTTAACATCACCTCCGTATGGCTGATTCGCATCTAGACACACTCCCATATAGGCCCCCAAACGTTGAGAAAAATGATCTCTAACAAAGAGCTTGACCTGGCAGGCCTGACAAATCACCTCCGCTTGAGTGGTAATGGGTTGAATTTGACCGCAGTGCACACAGTAAAGATTGCGGACATGCTCAGTTTTTAACAAGGTCATCTCGTCGTTTAACCATCCCGCTTGATTCGCAACAGACCAACACGACCAGATAAAGCGCTCATCCCCACATAAGACTAAGTGCGAGCCCACAGGTGTCTTTTGCAGGGCATCCTTCAAAGAAGGGTCTATAACACCCGCTTCCCATTTGACGTTTGTAAACACCCTGGATGATGGCAGGGCATTCACCATCGATACGAGTTCAATCGCTTTGGGATGATCGGCATCTTGGATAATCGAAATTAAAACGCGTACGTCCAGCTGTGGTATGCTTTGCGCATAGATTGGCTGACTCGGTAGACGGTTCTGACACTCTGTCTCCATGGGTATACATCCTCCACTTGCTTTCACCAAAGTTAAACAAAAGCACTTCTGTAAAAATTACCATGAAGAACTTTTTATTCTTAAAATGAAAGCACAGAGCATGCCAACCTAAGCAGGCTATTGATTTATATATCAACAACAGTAATCTTAAATTCCTCATAGGAATAATTTAAATCATTTCTGCCCAATTGCAGGGCACAAAGGGTGAAATAGAGAGTGATAAATGCTCATAAATGCCACACACTTGAGGTAGGCTTTACATCTTTCCACTCTAGATTTAATAAACGTGCGTACAAAAAATATTGATCCTAATTGACACCAAGACATCAGGAGTTCGTCATGAAGTTAACGAGTTTAAGCCTTCAAGATGGTCATGCCCTTCCAGAGAAGTTTGCGTTTGCTAAGATTGCTTCAGATAGCCCAATCACTCTATCCGATAACGAAAACCCGCATTTAGCTTGGAGCGATGCACCTGAAGGCACTCTCTCGTTTGCGATTATCTGTCACGATATTGATGTTCCTAGCCAAGGAGACCAAGTCAACAAAGAAGGTCAAACGGTGCCTAAGGACTTACCCCGCGTTGATTTTTATCATTGGTTACTTTGGAATATTCCAGCCACTACCTCAGAAATACAGGAAGGTACACATTGCCAAGGAGTTACGCCTCGTGGAAAACCAGGTCCAAATGCCCTCGAAGGCATGCTCCATGGTTTGAATGACTATACAGCCTGGTTTGCAGGTGATGAGGAAATGGAAGGTCAATATTTTGGTTACGATGGCCCCTGCCCTCCATGGAATGATGAACGCATGCACCATTATGTATTCACAGTCTATGCATTGGATAGCGACTCGATCAACCTGAAGGGTGCGGCAAAAGGTGCTGATGTGTTAGCTGCGATTCAGTCTCATATCATCGACTCAGCCTCAATTACCTGTACGTACAGCTTAAACCCGTCTGTTTTAGCGTAATTGTTAGGCGGCAGTATGAGTTGTTATTTTAGCAACTCATACTACGCTGAACAGCTCATATGCGAATGGATTTAAGATACTCAACAACCACTTTGGAAGCTGGACCATAAACACCCTCATCAAAGGCATGGCTGGTTTGCTCCATATTTAACTCAACCGTATGAGCACCGGCCATCTTTGCCACAGACATAAAGCCAGCGGCTGGATAGACCTTACCGGATGTACCAATCGAGATAAATAAATCCGATTCACTTACGCGTTCAAAGCACTCGTCCAAGCCATAAGGCACTTCACCAAACCAAACGATATCAGGTCGCATAGCACTGGGTGGCTGACAGCATGAGCAGCGGTCTTGGCCAGTTAAATCACTTGTCCATGTCTGTGCTTTGCCCGACTTTAAACACAAGACACTTTGCAACTGTCCATGCAGCGTCAATAAATTTAAACTCCCCGCTCGCTGATGCAAATTATCGACATTTTGAGTAATTAATTTAAAGCGGCCTCCCATGCTGACGTGGCGCTGCTCAAATTCAGCTAACGCTAAATGCGCCGCATTCGGTTTAATGTCATTTTGCTTCAATTGCGCTCGACGCAGGTTATAAAACTGATAAACCAACTCAGGATTTCGTGCAAAACCTTCTGGCGTTGCCACATCCTCAACACGATGCTCTTCCCAGAGTCCATTCGAATCGCGGAAGGTTTTAATGCCTGACTCGGCGGAAATACCCGCTCCAGTCAAGACCACAATATTCCTATATTGCATTAACGTATCTCGAAAGTTTTAAATGACTCGTCCATATCCTGTTGCTGCGCTTGAATGTCCGCGACATTTGCCAACTCTGGACCTTTACTCAACCAGGTTTCAACATGACGCACATTTTGCTCATCACCACAGAGCAAGGCTTCAACGGACCCGTCCGGCAAGTTTTTCACCCACCCTGTCACATTATTGAGTTGAGCCTGCTCCTGCGTAAAACGCCGAAACCACACCCCTTGTACTCGGCCACTGATGATTAAATGTAAACACAGTTTGCTCATAATCGACCCTCTAAGACTTATCACTTGATTTTGCATAATGAATAATGTCGTAAAACACGACAGGAGTCTTGCCTGTGTTGCGATACACGTGAAACTGATCGCCTGCAAACTTAACCCTATCACCTTGTTTAAGCCGAATCCACGCCCCATCAATAAAGAGCTCCAACTCACCTTCCAAGATAATTAAATGCTCTAAAACGCCCTGTTCGTGTGGATCAGACTGGGTTTGGCTGCCGGGCTCTAGTCGTAAATACATGACCTCAAAGCCAACCAATGGATCATAAGGAAACAAGGTAACCACGTCTATTCCCCTATCGTCAGAGACCACGCGATTAGATGCCTGAGGATTTGGCTCAGTAGAGGCAACCGATAAATCCGTCACTAGGGCTGTAAAAGACAGGTGGAATCCGGTTGCTATCTTCCAGAGTGTCGATAAGGTTGGGCTGGATTCCCCACGTTCAATTTGACCCAACATGGCCTTACTAACAGTGGTTTGTTTGGCCGCCTCGTCCAAACTCCATTGCCGCTCTTGGCGAAGTTGTCGCAAACGCTGACCTAACTGCAACACAGGAGGCTCTGACATAAAAAAATACCTCGTCCCGATTGTGCGTTATAGCGCACAGTGCTATGCTCACCGTATGAGCGTTATAGCGCACAATATAGCAGATTCGTTTGGCATAGTGACCTTTAGTCCTTCAAAAACAGGTGCCCTCGTGAAAGTTCCCTATTTTCTAACCCCGCAGTTGTTTAAAGATTTTTCGTTATCGACCCTGACCTCAGGCTTTGTTGCCATTTTAGTGGGCTATACCAGTTCGGCGGTCATTATTTTCCAAGCAGCCGCCTCCGCTGGTGCCAGCACGGCCGAGGTGACCTCCTGGTTTTTTGCGCTCGGCATTGGCATGGGCATTTCGACTCTAGGACTGACACTCTATTACAGAACGCCGATCTTAACGGCCTGGTCGACCCCTGGCGCTGCGCTTTTAGTAACGAGTTTAAATGGTGTCAGTCTACCCGAAGCCATTGCTGCTTTTATGTTTAGTGCCATTTTAATCACCCTGGCGGGCATCACCGGCTGGTTTGCCAAGATCATGCAATACCTCCCAATTCCACTGGCAAATGCGATGCTCGCTGGTGTTCTGTTTCAGTTTGGTTTATCGATTTTCGAATCCGCACAATCTGAACTTGCCCTAGTTATGTTGATGCTCGCCCTCTATCTCGTGGGTAAACGTTACGCACCACGCTATGCCATTTTGTTGGTGTTGGCAGGCGGTGTGATCATGGCTTGGGCGCAAGGTCTGATGACGATCAATCAGCTGGAATGGCAAATCGCACAACCTGTTTTCACAATGCCTAGTTTTTCGCTATCGGCTCTCATCAGTGTCGGGATTCCCTTGTTTATCGTCACCATGGCCTCTCAAAATATGCCAGGAATTGCGACCATCCGGGCCGCCGGTTACGAGCCCCCTTTATCACCCTTGATTACTTGGACAGGCCTAACCACCTTAGTCCTCGCCCCCTTCGGAGCTTATGCCCTGAACCTTGCTGCCATTACTGCAGCGATTTGCATGAGTGAAGATGCGCATCCAGATAAAAAACGACGCTATACAGCAGCTGTAGCGGCAGGATTCTTTTATCTTCTGACTGGCCTTTTAGCCGGATCGGTGGCGCTGTTATTGGCTTCCTTTCCTAAAGAATTGGTACTGGCGCTGGCAGGATTGGCGTTGCTTTCAACCATTGGCAATAGTTTGTCGACAGCTCTACAAGATCAATCACACCGTGAAGCCGCTTTAATCACTTTTTTAGTAACGGCATCGGGCATGACGCTCTTCTCTGTCGGCAGTGCCTTTTGGGGACTGATTGCAGGGTATGTGGCTTGGCGGGCATTTAAAGCTTAAGGCGATAAGCTTGAGACGATAAGCTTAATTCACTATGCAACTCAAAGAGTTGAAAAAAATGTTAAAAGGGCTTCACACTGCAAATCCGTTCATGTAGTATTTGCGTCCTCTTGAAGGCAACGCCTTATGGAGAAATGAGTCGGGGCGTAGCGCAGCCTGGTAGCGCACTTGCATGGGGTGCAAGGGGTCGCAGGTTCAAATCCTGCCGTCCCGACCAATAAATTCAACAACTTAGATCGTTTATCAAAATCTAAGTTGCTTTCAAAACTAAAATATTGTTTTTTGGTTGCCATTTGGTTGCCAATTAACAATTCCTATAATTTAACCAAGAATTTCGCTATTCCCCTTCCCTGTCTGACATGCGATTCCAAAGCTTGCAGGGGGTTGCTACCAAGATTCGACTTAAACTGTTCAATGGTTTCGCCATCAGCACCACTGGCACCCTTGTTAAACTTGACCAATTCCCATGCCTTCACGACATCACTTTTGGAAATTTTAAATGGTTTTGTTGCTTTCAAACATTCCTCCCACCTACGTGGTTAATATTTAAATTCAACAGGATAATTGACCCCCTTCGCTCAAGTACCATTACAGCACCTTCATCACTACTACGGGATCATCCGCCCCTATACTTCGCATTGCTACTCTGGCTCTTGCAGGGTCTCTGCTTGAGCTTCTCTCTTTACATCGAAGCGATAGGTTCCCACGTTCCATGTAAAAGCCTGTGTTAGGTTCACACCTTCTTCATGCCGGATACCGCCTAGACAGTAAACAGGTATCTTCCAGACTTATCCCGAGTTAACAACACCCCCTCGGTTTTGACATCGTTCTTACGCTTTCGACACGTCATCAAAGGTTAATTCAAATTCGTACCCGTAACACGCACCTGACAAAGCAAGCTTTGCCTTTTCCTTAACGCTCACCATCATGGCTCTTTACCATCGCAGCTTAAGCTGGTTTGAAGCCTCCTCCTGTAAAGGGACTTCGAGGGGCCTACCCTCATTTTTTGCATAGCGCGCAAAGTCGCCGCTTAAACAGCAACCTGTTCTCGTGGCACACTGCCATCTGCGAAGCCATGAGTCGAACTAACATGCGATTTATCACACCAAAAAAGGTTGAACAACAGGATCTCCAGGCTTTTCCTTGTCTACTTCAAGAAACTGTCGCCGTGTCCCAAAACTGAGCCTAAATGACTCCCTCATTCTTAGCCACATACGAAGCATAAACATAATAACCATCACTAATTAGCGTGCCATTGAGCTGATGTTTCATTATGTTTTCGATATGCTGCTGTCCTCGACTGGACGAAAAGGTAAAAACAACCTCATCCTGATCACAATAGAGTGGCCAGAACCAGCCTTGTTTGAGTTTACATTTTTTCGCCTTGCCCGCATTGATCGGCGTTTCGTCCATGGCTAACACTTTCCTGAAAAGTATATTTACCAACTGAGCCTCTACGATGGGACATAATAGATCCATAAAACGCTGAGTTAGCGTGGTCAAGGTGGCTTCGAAGTATACCCCCCAGTGGCATTTTAATTTTGATTTTATATAATTCTTGCATGAATATAGACGCACGCAAGCTCAGCCCAGAGCAACAAGAACAACTTAGGCAGAGAGCGATTCGGCTCCGACATGAAGGCAAAAGCTTCCGCGAGATCGGTCAACTCCTCAATGTTCACTCTGATACAGTTGGACGGTGGTATAAACGTTACGAGACAGGTGGTTTCACTGCTATCGCTGTTCAAAAGCGCGGTCCCAAAAAGAAACAACGCAGACTGACGATATTACAGGAACTGCACATCATAGAAGCCATTTTCAAGCAGACACCGGACCAGTTCAAGCTTAGCTCTGCTTTGTGGACTCGACGAGCCATTGCTCAATTGATCAAGCAGCTTTGGGATATAGACATTCCGGTCCGCACTATGGGGGACTACCTCAAGCGATGGGGCTTCACGCCAGAAAAGCCTTTGAAAAATGCTTGGGTACAAAACCCCTCTCGCATAAATGCATGGTTAAAAGAAGAGTACCCTAAGATCAAAGCGCGTGCAGCATCAGAAGCAGCCGAGATTTTCTGGGGTAACGAAACCGGTGTTAATAATCTCACTCGGTACGGCTGCAGGTATGTACCTGTTGGCGAAGCTCTAATACAGCCACTGCGAACCAAGTCAGTATTACTGAACATGATCTCGGCGACCAACAACCAAGGCACTGTGAGCTTCATGCTTTATAAATCAACAATGACAGCCAAGGTGTTGAATAAATTTTTGCAGGCATTGATTAAGTCGACACCTAATAAAGTCTTTCTCATCTTGGACAATTTGCAGGTGGATCATGCCAACCTAGTGAAAGGCTGGCTCAAACGTGGCAGGGCGAAGCGCTATCTAGAGGTATTCTTTTTGCCAGCGCACTCAACAGGGCCTGAACCCGGATGAGTTCCTGAACTGCGACTTCAAATAAATTGTGCGCAGTGACTCTGTTCCTCTTACAGCGGGCTCATTTAAGAAGCATGCTCACAGATTTTGACACCTCAACGACGCCCTGAGCAGGGTTGAAGCTATTTTTTTAATGGGGACCAAATTCCTTAGGCTGTAAAGTCGATCTAAATTACCGCCGACTTACACTTTATTAACCTTAAATACGTATCATACATATAACGAAACGGCGTTTACTCCGTGTTATCTAAATCCGTTTAGAACATTCAAATCAAAAAATATACCATGAAAGTTAATTATACCTTCAAGAATGCAGCCCATCTATAAATAATTGATATTTTTGATATTTTTGATATTTTTGATATTTTTGATATTTTATAAAACAAAAAAATACGATGAAAAAGCTTATAAACTTCAAAAAAAAATGATAAAAACCAAAATTTATAACTCTATTGTTCAAACCAAACACCAATAGCAACTTAATGTTTTAGACGAACAATTTCTTTTATTTCCAAAAAAACAATGTCCAACTATAACATCATGATTTTTTTGAATTTTTTTCAAAAAAAGTGCTTTTTTTTAAAAAAAATAGTGCTATTCTGTGTCTACAAAATCAAAAAAATTACTGTATATGGGTAGATATGAAGATGCTAAAAACTAAACCGACTTTGATAAATCATGCTTAAGAGTTGTGCTTTTTGGTCTAATTTCGTGATCATTAGTTAACCTTAACTAAGCACTCTACTCTAGTATAGAAAGCTAATGTAACTAATTTTTTCTTGATCTAAGGAGATTCAATGAATATATAAAAATCTAAATTCAAGTTGATGAGCTAAAAATTTCTAATCGAATTAGAGCTTAAAGCTACATCATAAAGTAGTACAAAGAAAAAATGCTTTAATATCTTAAAATTTTAAGACTGTTGATATTAAGATCATAAAATAATTTCTACCATGCCTGAGGAGGCTAAGAAAATGCTTTTACAAGACTCCCTTAAGGAACAATTCACACCAAAATTTATTAAACGAAAACAAGTTGAAGCTATGACTGGGCTGGCTCGGTCAACAATCTATCGTGAAATTTCGGCTAATCGTTTTCCTCAGCCAATAAAACTTAATTCTAAAGGCACAAGGGTTGCCTGGATTTTAGAGGAGATTAATGAGTGGATAGAGCAACGTATCAGTGAGAGTAGAACAACATAAAAATCGCTGCTCAGAAACACGTATGATTAATTAATGAAAAACTTTTAATGGAAGCAAGCTATATTTCACATATAAAAAATTAACATCAAAAATACACAAAGGCACATGACTAAGAAAGAGGTGATGCATCTTGCCTGGAAGATAGTCTATTTTGTTTAAGGGAATTAGTTTATCAAAATACTAATAGAACAGATGTGTCTTTTTATTACTAAATTTAATAAATTACTCTTTAAAAAGAATATTAAGGAAGAATTATGAGCATCTATAAAAAAACAAATGAAGAAAACAACATCATGGGACTCAATAAACTTAGTAACTTTCAGCCTAATCAAGTTGATTTATCTAAGCCAGTAGCTAATGACACTGACTATAGAGTGCTTTACGATATTTGTCAAGAAATTCAAAGCAGAAGAACTGTAGTTTGGAATATCAGAGACATAATGCAGCATAAAAAACTAATTATGATGTTAGGAGCTAGTGAAAGTGGAAAATCATTTATGGCGTTAGATATGAGCTTATCTATTGCAACAGGTCTTGATTGGCATTCACATGCTGTTAATCAAGGGCCTGTTGTATATGTTGCATGCGAAGGGCTGACTAGTTTGGAAATGCGTGCAAAAGCATGGTTTCAGTCTAAGAATCTAAACCCTAAAGACTATCAACTCTTAGTAACTAATCGCGCTATTGAATTTGCAAACACAGATTTTAAAGAGTTAATTGCAGATATTGAAAAAATGCAGACTAAACCAGAATTAATAGTAATTGACACTTTATCTCGCGCATCTTTAGGATTGGAAGAAAATAGCTCTTCACAAATGACTCAATTCATGGTGAAGTGCGAGCTTTTAAAAAATTACTTTAATTCCACTGTACTTTTAATTCATCATTGCGGACATAAGGGAGATCGTGCAAGAGGTACTTCTGCACTAAAAGCAGGGGTTGATCATGAAATAATTATTCAAAAATCAAATAATGGGTTAATTAGTGTAACCTATGGCAAAGACAGAGACTCTATTCGTTGCAACACACTAAATTTTGTTCTAGATCCTGTAGAGTTTCCAAAAAGCTCTGGTTGGCAAAACGATGATGGATCAGAAGTTACAAGCGCAGTTTTAAGAAGAACTGATTTTCAGAGTGCAGATGTGAATTGTAAAACTTCCATCTCCAAAAATTGTAAAACTTCGATCTCCAAAAAGTGTAAAGCTTCCATTTCCGATGAAATGGCATTAGAAAAATTGAAATATTGTTTAGAGCATCACTGCATTCAGACAGAGACCATTTCGGGTAAAGAAGTACCTATGACCTACATTGAGGAATGGAAAAAGAAAACTATAGAAATGGTTAAATCGGGAATTCAATCTTCATCTAAAACTAAAGCTTTTAGTAGAGCCAAATTAAGACTTTCAGAAAACAATACAATAAAACTCAAGGAAGATTACGTTTATATCCCTTAAGTAGGCGTAATGAATAAAATCGTAGTCAAATGTGGCATGTTAATTCAAGTGCCACTTCATACTTCTACCAAATCCCTTGTTATCAATTTAGGGCCTTGATCTAAAGGCTAATCAAGTGGCAGAAACCTGCGAACAGGTAAGGCAAGTTGCCCTGAATCGTCTTCCAGACGATTCCACATAGGAGTGAATGCTCTCGATGGCTTCAAGGATGTGCCCCAGGTAGTCGGGCAGTCGTTTAGGATCACGGCTTATACGGGAATGGCCTCCACGAGCGCGGATGCAGTGGAAGATGACGTGTATTTGCCGCGTCGGTAACCCAGTTTCGTAACTTCTATACTAATGAAATAGTCACCCGTGCCAAAGGCAGCGGTATGGTGATCACCCACGCCTACCAGCATATGCCTGAGGCCTTACCGCTACCCGCAGCTTTTACCCTTGATTTTGGTGAGTTTATATCTGCTCAGCGTGAAGGCTTCGGTATGGCTTTGTTCAGCGAACATCACTTTTATTTACGAGCAGATTGTGAACTCGACAGTTTTCAGCAGGATGCAATTGAAGCGCTAATAGATGATTCAGATCGCGGCGCTTACTTATCAAAGCATAGATGGATAGGTTTTTCTACAGCCTGAACGTTTGGTTAAGGGGCGGGCTTTAGCCCGTCCCAGTGAGCCCAGCGAACGATTTGAACCAGTTGTTATGCCGATTACGTTAGAAAAAACATGGCGAACAAAATTATTGATATTACTGTTCCATGAAACAGTAATAATGTCTTGGATAGTGCGACTGAAATAATTGATTCAACCTTTTCCTCAAAAGCAATGGTGTTCATACAGAAATTTCTGTTCTTTGATTTATCATTTGCAACTTCACTATATAGTTCTCGATAAAGTTTTTCTTGGCGAAGAAAGTATGCGTCAAGGGCCCAAAACACAATGACGGGAAAGTAGGCGATAATTAAAAACCTACTATCTGCATCCTTTGAGGATAAGACAAATATTGCAGCAACAAGGGTTATGCTCCAACCCTTTAGCAAGAAAGAGTTGCCGCCCATTCTAGAAATAACATTTTGTATAAAGCCAAGGTGGGCAATTTTTTCCTCAATATTCATGATTTTTTCCACTCTATTTCGGAGTTTTTCCGCGATACCCAGTGGCCGTAAGATGTATATGTATCCCTGTCTTTATGGATCCAGAGCACATCCTTTCCCGTATTGCTCTTTTCTTTTACGCAATATGGGTATAACCCAAGGTATTCTTGGCCATTGTAGGTACTTGTTGAAGTGGCTTTGACAGGAACAATGGATACCTTTTCCTTCAGGCCGTCAAAAAAGCCACACTCCCATGGCATCCATTTTGAGTTTTCTGAGTTCTCCGTAGTTACATAAAATAAAGATTTTGAGCTTTTCATTCTATTTCGTAAGGTGTCGGCTGTAATAGGCGTCACTTTTGAGCGATCAAGTTGCCGATCATCTATCCAGTCCACATAAACGGTATAACCTAAATCCTCACATATGCCCTTAATTCCAAGTATGATCTCGGCATCTTTTATGCTGTGAGAAAGGAAAATGTCATATGTTTTTGTTTCTGAGTATGACTCCATTGATTCTGTAATGATTTGTTTTGCGTCGCGCGCGTAATAAGATTTTCTTATGGTTTGGTCAGCACTTACTGCTTGCCTTGCTCTAGCGCGGACTTCACTCTCTGTAAAAAGTGCCACTGATTTCTCCTTTAGGCATAACGCTTGCAGCACGTGCGCCCTTGGAATGGAGCCGAAGGCGCAATGTAAAGGACGTCACCGTGCCTGCACTGGTTAGATTTATTACTGCTCATTCAGACGTACCCGAACCAATATGAAATCAGCAACTTGCTCCGGGTTGAACCTGTTCAGATCAATGTAACCATCATGTTCGAATATCCCGGGTATTTCTGCATCATCAGACCTAACGAACATGATGGCATGATCGCTTTTATTATTGATGATTCCTCTGATTGCCCGCCATTCGATACCACACCACATTTTCCTTTCGTAATCGCCCGATAAGAATACGACGATTAAGTCAGAGTTTTTGAGGTATACGGTTTGCAGTAAGCTGTCCAGATTTGGGCGCGCTAGCTGTGCTGTAAAATCGTCATCGTAGAAAATAGAACCCGTGGGTAAAGAGCTTTTCAACCGATTAACTATGGACAGAACGCATTCACGAACTTCGCCGGGGAATGAGAATGCGACCTTAAACCTAAGCTCTTCCAGCTTGCCAGTACGTCCAACTGGATTAATGAACTTCTGATCAATCAATCCTGCTGCATATAGACGGCTGAATAGGTCCTCATCCTTTACAGCCCAGTGGGTTCTGTTCATTTCCCACTCGCCGATATCAAGAAGTCTGCCAATTGGTGATATCTCAGAGAATGGAATTGGGTGAATGTCCCGCTCAAACTCGTATTCGATCATAATGGAGCGGCTCCGTTCCTTGAGGGAGCGAATGTAGCCAACTCTAACCGGCTCGCTCTTTCCTTCGTACGCAAACAAGCAAGGAAATGACTTCAAGAGCTCAATGTGTTCAGCGGTAAGAGACTTAAAAAGCGTTCTCTCTTTATCGTTAGTGTGCTCAAGAAAACGGTCTCTAGTAAACTCATAAGCTGGCAAATCCCAGGCGCCGTCGTGCGCTGTCACCAAAAGGTTGTACATAAGAGTTTGCTCTCCTGAAAAAATCTAACAAATAAGCGGTTATACAGCGGCGCTACCGCAGCTATAACCGACTGTTGAACGCCGCTCAGCACTTAATCTAGGGAATTTGCTTTTTATGATCGGTGGGGGTTCCATGGCGTTAGTGCCTTTCATTCGAACCAGCACTGTCGCTTAACTCGATCTCAATCCCTTAAAGCTTATTTACTTTGTGGCTTTAATGAACATTTATAGCCATATTTCTGTTGTTTGGCAACACAGAACCCTCAGGGCCGACCTGATAAAATTTTCCATGATAATGCCACTGTGCGTGAACTAACTACTGTTCAACAACGCCAGAGAGGCTTCGTTGTGCAATGTCATCGATTCACTCGAATACTCACCTAAACAGGTCACTGGCTCATGACCACATGATGGACAATGGGCATGGCTTGAACTGACTACTTGCTCTACCTGATCACTCTCAACCTTTAGCTCCTGCCCCAGTTGCTCTCGAATCAGTAACAAACATCGTCGCTTAATTGCATTCGATAAGAATCCATAGAGTCGAATGCGCATGAACCCTTTCGGTAAAACATGCAGTAAAAAGCGCCGAACCAACTCCTCTGGCGTTAGGTGTAACTTGCCGTTTCTAGCAGCACGATAATCATGATACGCAAGCGTCACCCGATTCGGTGGGCTCTCCAGTAATCGATGATTACTCAAGCCTATGCGATGGCTATAACGTGCAAGATAATTCACCAAGGTTTCTCGATACTGAATCGCAGCCTTGCTATAAACGCACCAAGGCTTGTTCATCAGTTGCCTCAACACTCGATCAAAATCGTCAGTGCAAATCGATGAGAAACCGCCATTCACTTTCGTCTCTCGAAGTGCGCTCACCAGCAACCCTCTAAACCGTTTAGAGAGCGCTTTTACTGGC
Source organism: Nitrincola tibetensis (assembly GCF_003284585.1). GTDB lineage: Bacteria > Pseudomonadota > Gammaproteobacteria > Pseudomonadales > Balneatricaceae > Nitrincola > Nitrincola tibetensis. The sequence continues at coordinate 1,625 of NZ_QKRX01000014.1, read as the reverse complement.
AATAAGTATCCTTTGTTTCGATCTATCCATGACTGTGAGGACGTAATGACACCTGCAGGTATTAAACAGTGCAAATGCACATGGCGCGTTAGTTTCTGTCCCCATTTATGAAGAACGGCCGTCATTCCAAGTTGCCCATGCAGTTTGCGCTGCCCCATCACATGAAGCGTCTTCCAACATGACTTAAGTATTTGGGATCATAGGTAAGATGCTTATCTAGACCATAGAACAACACATCTACTGGCCGATAGCGTTCCGTAAGCTCATCAGTTGAGCGATAAAATTTTCTAGCCAACTCCGTGAGCTGGTATAAATACACTCGACAAGTACTTTTGGTGAAACCTTGGAGAGCCATCTTGTCGATGACGTGTTGACGAAGTGGTGATATGGCTTAAACCTCCTAATGATTAAAGGAGACTTGAGTGTGGACAGAAAACTACGGGATGCAGCCAAGCTCCGCGAAGCGGCTTAGTTCAACGCCGTTGTAACCGGACTGAAATGCGGAGCGGTTTACAATCTTGTTATGAGTTTTTCTTACGGCCATGCCGAATAATCCGCTTTGTAGCCTGAACATTGACGTGATCCTTTAGTGACTGGTCAGGATACTTCCTGAAACCCCGAAGTCTAGAGGATTTGGTGGAATTTATGAATTCACTCTCCGCCACTATAGCCAAATCTTCGTTGATGGCAGATCCACCTAGTGATTTCAATTTCTGCAATTTAGACCTCTGAGCATGCTCGCTGGACCGTTTTTTCTTTTTAATAGTCTTCCTGCTTCCTTTATCGCTCTCACCGTAGCAATTTCGGCGATCCCTTGAATAGCTGAGTTCTTTTTTCTCCTGAGGACTCTTGATCTTGCTCATAACTCAATTCTCATAACAAACAAAACAAATAATCAGTTTTATGGCGGCGCTGCAGCAGCTATAACCGCCTGTTGAACGCCGCTCAGTACTTAATCTAGGGAATTTGCTTTTTGTGATCGGTGGGGGTTCCATGGCGTTAGTGCCTTTCATTCGAACCAGCACTGTCGTGTAACTCGATCTCAATCCCTTGAAGCTTATGGACTTTGTGGCTTTATTGAACCTTTATAGCCATATTTCTGTTGTTTGGCAACACACTACCCTCAGAGCCGACCTGATATAATTTTGCATGACAATACCACTGTGCGAGAACTAGCTACTGTTCAGCAGCACCAGAAGCACTTCGTTGTGTAATGTCATCAATTCAATCGAACACTCACCTAAACAGGTCACTGGCTCATGACCACATGATGGACAGTGAGCAGGGGTTGAACTGACGACTTGAGCCTCCTGATCACTCTCAACCTTCAGCCCCTGTCACAGCTGCCGTCGAATCAGTAACATACATCGGCGCTTAATCGCATTCGATAAGAATCCATAGTGTCGAATGCGCGGCGTTTTTCAAGCTAGTTGTCACCATTAGCCGTTTTAAGCGGCTCGTTTTTCTACTTGTTTAGTCGGCTGTTTTTCTGGATTCAGTGTTATCGGTCCCACTGGTGTGCAGTTTCGTACTTCGCGGTTTCCCCACCGATCTGGGTTGGCCGCTTTCGCTGCTTCAATCCGCTCTTTGCGCTTCGCCAGTATGGCCTTATCCTGACCTGTATG
>NZ_QKRX01000013.1 GCF_003284585.1 Nitrincola tibetensis | reverse complement strand
ACTCGAAATTGGGAGCCTAAAGGTGCCGTCTCACTAAATCCCGCAAGACTTGAAGAAATGGCACTCAACAAACAAGCAGCTTAAGCATAGTATTTTGGACAACTGGGTTGAAAACTACCGAGGTTCTCCTGATCCATATCGATCACATTGGCATGACTGAGATTAGGCAGACGGTGGCGAATAATATGAGGCTCAGACTCCAGCGCCTGATTGATGCGTTGTGCCAGCGTTGCAGAGGCTTTCTCCGCACTTTCCGGTCCCACCGCTTCGCTCAGCTCGGTGATACCGGATAACTGAATCAGTACCAGATGTACCTTATCATTGGGTAGCGCATGTTGCCGGTGCAGGTGGTTGATGAAATAGTTCCGGTTGGCCAATCCTGAGACCGGGCTTGTCAGCAGCTTTTGGTTTTTTTCGGTCTCCAGATATTGGGTGCGTTGAGTCAGACTGAACGAGAAGCACAGCAGCTCAATAACGGTACTGATCAGCAGGGCGTGTTCGGTTAAGGTATTAAAAGGTAACTGGTTACGGAATACCATACCGCCAATGGCAGCACCGACAATGAAGAAAGACCAGGCGACCAGAAACAGTGTGGCAGGGGAGAATCCCGTGCGTAAAATTTTGAAACCGAGGTACAAGCAATAGATGGATACCACACCCTGAAGTACTGAAAAGGGGGTTGCATAGGCGTATTCAGGTACAACTAGACTGACCAGCACAGCACTGGCAAAGACCAGATCCGCCAAGCGGCGATAACGCCACCAGCTGGGTAAACGGGTGCGAATCTGCAGAAATTGTAAGCTGAAGTGGAAAATACTCCAGGCTGAGAGGGTATATAGGGTCAAGATAATTGAACCCAGAAACTGATTGAACGCCATCGGCCACAACCAGGGACCAAACCCTTGAGTGACGCCTAGGCTGAGAAACACTAGCGAGTGAAACAGGATGTAAAAGCCGTAGGCAGGATAACGGAACAGTAAAAAAGTGACGGTGTTATGGATCAGCAATATCAGCAGTGCACCGGCAGCGGCTGCCCAAATCTTGAAACTCGTCTCGGTCAGTTGTTCAAACTGCTGCGGACTCATCAGCCGCAGCGGTAAGAGAAGCGGCCCTTCACTGGCTTTACGAATCAATACCTGATGAGTACTGCCCGGCTGCAGCTCCACCGGGAACCAGATGCTGGCGTAGGCGGCATCTGGACTCCATGGCTGCGTATCGCCGCGCACCCAGTGACGCACGACTTCACCATTCTCGATTAGATAAAAATCCAGCTCATCAATCATGATATTGCTGAGCCGAAGGATTAACTCAGTCGATGTATCAACTGGAGCAAACTCGATTTTGTGCCAATAGGTCTGGGCAGAAAGATCACTGGCCTGATGGAATAAAGTGGTGTCGAACTCCAGACTTACCAGTGCATCTTCTGCCGCAAGTCGCTCCGAACCTTCCAGCGCTGTGAACAGCGGCTCATGTAAATAGTCTGTCGTTCCGGTGAATCCTGAAGACATGACAAATGCTCCGACAGGCGTGGATAACAGACAGAACAGCACTATCCCGGCGCGACTCAGTAATTGCAGAATTCAGTTCCCATGCAGGTGCTTACGACATAAAACCTGAATGGAGTATAGTACGAAATTTCTGGGGGTGCCCAACTCGGAAATAGAGGATTGTTCTAGTGTATTGAATGTTCCAGTGGGAGGATGCCGGAGTAGGGAAGGTGTCTGTCAGCACTCTTTTAATTGTAACCCACGACACTTGGGAAAGGTGGAACAGCCCCAAAATTGCTGACCCGCATTTGCACCACGCTTGGTTTCTCTGATGACCATGGCAGAACCACAACGTGGGCAGAGGGGATCACTACTCATGTTACTGGCTTCTTGACTGACCTCTTGGCTGACTTTCTTGCCGACCTCTTTAGTGACCTCATTTTTACTGACCACAAGCTCCTTCACATGCTGGCGGTGTTTATAGTCCGTTACCAGACCGGGTTTCAGCTTGATTTGGTTCAGCTTTGTAACCAGCCGGTAGACTTCCGTGTCAGGTATCACCGCTTCATTGAACTGCTTTATATAGTCCAGACAGCCTCGTGCAGCAGTCACATTATCCGGCATTTCGGTTTTAAAGGTACTATCACCCACAAATACAATTAAAGAGTGCATGAACTCAGGATTACAGTCTAAAACAGACTCCAGCGTTTTAATGTGTTTGTAGTTTTGATGCAAAGGATTTTGAAATTTTGCAGAGTGGCGGTAAATTTTTTGTGTCCACTGCTTCTGATGAGGTGAACCAAATATCCAGCCTTTCATATTTTTTGTTTCTATAACAAAGATACCAAATTTAGAGACTAAAACATGATCTACTTGAGTTGTACCATCGTCGGTTGGTAGCGTAAAGTTTTTGATTAGAGTGTACTCTTTTTTTGGTAATGAATCTAAGAGCTTGTTTACTAGAAACTCACCAAATACACCTTTAAACCAGTGGCTTTTTAAAATCGACACGAAAATAAAAAATGGTATGATATACCAGATTTGTAAAATGCTATTGAGTATTGTGTTAGCTATATCCACATGATTTTCCTGTTAAATTAAGAGCCTATCTGCCTGGTTTTTTAGGTTTTTATTAAGCTCTTTTAAAACCCTCTATCTTGTCGCCTATGATCTCAAGTTCGATTGATTGATCTTATTTTACATCGAAGGGCATATTTGATGCTCTCAATATTCAACTTATATTATTTTCGAAGCATGGCAAGTAATATTTTCGATAGTAGTGAATTTTACGGCATTTATATGGACAGAATTCAAGTAAGATTACTTAGTATCCACTGTCTAGCAGCAGTGGAATCAAATGCCTTTCGTCCATATCCTTCTGTTAACAAGTTCTCAGGCAGATAATCATCATATTTTTCAATAAGCTTTTGCTGAATAGAGAGTATTTTTGCCAATTCAGTTTCATTAGGTATCCCATGTTTTGCAATATCAAGTAAACTGTTTTTAATGTCATCTGCATTTGAATTGTTTATTTCAATAACACCGCCAAAACTGTTGCAAACAAATCCACTTCTAATCAGTAAAATAGTAAGGGTGTTAACAACCTTGTCACCCATCCATGGAAAAATATAACAGTGCTTACCGTTTTGATAAATTGGATTTTTTTCAAGATCAGCTTCTTTAAAAAAATAAGCTCCTTCTTGAAATAACTGCCTTCCAATATTGTCGACAAAATCTATTTTCTGATTACCTGCTTCAATACGATAGTCACCTGTACGATAGATATTTAACATTTCTTGTCGAACCTTGTCATGAATCGACATGCCGCTACCATTAAATTTTGGAGGTTTTCCGCCCTTTGTGGAGGTTACATAGATAACTTTTTTATCATCATCAATGTCTGTGACCTTCCATCTTCGACCACCAAATATAATATGCTGGTCTTTAAGAATAAGCGAATCAACGGGTAATGTTCCAAGCATTTTACTGCCTGATACAATGCGAAATTCTTCTGGAGTTTTAAATACAGCATAGAAAGTATAAGAGTTTGTAATACGTTCACCTTCAAGTCCTAAGACTAGCTCACCACTATTTAGTTGCTGTATCAACCGAACTGTACCCATATGAGTTAATAGCTGTTTGAAGTGCTGAATAGATATTTCTTTGAATGTTCCTTGCTGGCATAACAAAGAGTACAATTGATCCGCTCTGACGCTTCCCCATTGTGCGATCACGGCAAGAATTTGGTGTAAAAATGTAGAGAGGTGCATCTGTTCTGTGTCTGCCGGCTCAAACCAGTTACTTACAATGAGCAGCCGTATCATTGCTAGGGACTGAACCAGTTCTAACCTAAGTCCATCTACTAAATTAGACTTATCACTAAGTTCATTTTCAGAGATGAGTATTCTTAAAATTGAAGGTGAGTTTCTTCTACCTGACCGGCCTAACCGTTGGCGTAAACTTGACACGGAATGTGGTGCGGTAACCTGCAATACAGAATTTACTTTTCCGATATCTATACCTAGCTCTAATGTCATTGTACAGATAGCGGTTGTTGGTAGAGTTTCCTTTTGTAATCTGGCTTCTAAATCCTCACGCAATTCTTTGGCTAATGATCCGTGATGAGGAAAAAATTCATTTGGTACAACGTGTTGCTCACACAAGTCACATAGTTGTGCAGCAATGCTTTCTGTTCGACTTCGGCTATTCGCAAATACTAAATGTGAATCACCTCGACAGAGCCTAAAAATCTCCTGACAAATCTGTTGTTCGGCGAGGGGGCGTGAATCATTCGCCGTAATGTTTACAGGTTCTAAATACCCCTTAACCTGAACTTTAATAGTGCTTTGGTGCTTACTACTGGTAATCGTTTCACAAGGCAGACTTTTATTAGGTCTGAGAGAAAGAGGAACCTTTTCAAGCTCACCGAGTGTTGCGCTAAGAGCAACCCTTGGTATGGGATTCGAAATTCGATTGGTAATGTGTTCAAGACGGGTAAGAAGTGAGAGTAACTGCTGGCCACGTTCAGTCCCAATAAACGCATGAAATTCATCAATTACAATATACTTCAGTGGCGTGAAAGATTGCTTTACCCATCCGGCTTCTCTTACTAAGAGTGACTCTAAGGACTCAGGAGTAATAAGAAGAATGCCCGAGGGATTACTCCTGGCTTTTTTCTTTTTGGACTGAAGGCTATCGCCGTGCCACGGCGTAACCTGCATATCTAGCATTTCACATAACGATTCCAGCCTGCGGTATTGATCGTTAATCAATGCTTTTAAAGGACTGATATACAGAATACCAAAACCATGTTTCTCTTCTGCTATTGCGCTGCATGCCGGAAGAAAAAATGCTTCTGTTTTACCTGCTGCCGTTGATGCACTAATAAGCACATCTCTGTCACCTGCTAAAATTGGTGGAATTGCCTGTTTTTGAATTTCTCTTAAATCAGGCCACCCCTGATTAAATAACCATTTTTGAACACGCTTATCAAGACGCTGATATTGTTCTATCATAATTTGAAGTTAACTAGTCCATCGGAATTTAGAATATCACCAGTCTCTTCGTTCACGGTAATTTCATCTGTATCACTTGGACGATCTTCCAAAATTGCAATAGATTTAACTAACTGAGACCATTGCATAGAAGGGTTTTGTTCTAATACTGCCAGCATATCTAAAAATGCTTTGATGGTGTTTCTGGGTGTACGGAAATAGGCATCTCCGATAGTCTGACTACAATGATGTAGAAATGATTTTAGCGCGTCATCTGGAACCAAATATTTAGAAGTATCACCTTCAGCAAATACATGCCGTAAGTTCTTCAAGAGAATATAAAGCTCCTCCGGTGTTAAGCTCGCGAGATGTAGTGCAGGTGATGAATAATCAATAACACCCGCACGCTGCGCAAAACTGTTTTCAGCTAAACGAGATTGCAATGCTTCATAGCTATATAAACCTCTACGAGGATCTAATAAAAATTCAGGTGTTCCACCCAATATAAAACCAAGATACTCAGCTGAACCTTGAAGGCAGTCATTTAATATCCGTAGAATCTGCTCATAGTTAGATGTACGTGCTTGTGTGCTACTTAACTTATAAAGATTGACCATCTCATCCAGATTAACAAGTAAGCCTTCATAGCCCGCCTGACGAACAAATAGGCTCATAAGCTTTAAGGCATCATAAAACGAGTTGTCTGAAATAATTGTTCTGACATCAAGATCCCTTCGGGCATCTGTCTTCGTGGTGTACTCAGCCCGTAACCAGCGAATAGCATTTGATTTTAGCTCTTCATTATCTTGTTCATGTCCGCTCCAGTAAGCATCAATAACCTTCGCAAAATCGTATCCGCCAACTAGTTCTGATAAGGTTGCTAATTTTTGATGTATTACTGACGAAACTTCGGTATTCATCTCATCGGCTTCTTTACGAGCCTGAGTTACAAAACGCTCTACAACACTGGCTAATGCATTTCCATCCGGCTTATTACGTGTTGCTAAATTCCTCATAAGCTCAGAGTAGAGATTCCGAGCCTGACCTGAAGACGCATGTATGCGTCGATCTGGTGAGAGATCCGCGTTGACCGTAACAAGTTTTTTTTCAAGAGCAATAGAACGCACAACGCTCAGAAAAAATGTTTTTCCTGAGCCATAATCACCAATGATAAGTCTAAAAGAAGCGCCACCTCCTGATATTCTTTCAATATCTTTATACAATGCTTTGACTTCATTAATACGTCCTACCTGAATATGCTGAATCCCAATTTTAGGAGTCACACCCGATTTCAGTGATTGAATGATAGCGTCACGTTCTTTTAAGCGGATACGTTTTTCCATGATTCTAACCTTCTATCTCTTCTACGATTTCCAGGTCGACATAAATAGCGTCGCCATCTTCTTCAAGCACAGCTGCATCCACTTTATCAAATGACCAGTCATTAATTGTTTCCAAAGCGCCGCTAACCATCAGGCCAGAATCGCGGCACAGCGCTTCCACTTCTTTACGTGTCCATTTATCTTTTCGTATCAGACTTTCAAACAGTAAATAATGTTGCTTATCAATTCCGGATTCGTCATCTATATCAGTAATATCTACAGCCGTTGTAGTAGATTCGTCTGCAGGTTCATCTTCCATAAAAATTGCGCCTAACATGCTTTGTACATCTTTGGTTTCCGATTCGTGTATTGCTAGGATGCTTTCATCCAGTTGGAATGAAGTGGAAGTTGACGAGATAGATTCTGACTGAGAGCTTGAAGGTCGAGATCCAGCTTTACTTGATGACATTCCATGAATGTCTCCAGTAACGAGGGCTTTATCAAGACCTAGCAAGGTATAGAGCTTTTCTAGTTGCTTGATTTCTTCTGGGTCTATTTTTCCATCGGCCATCGCTACACCGACAAGCACTCGGCTTACCGCTGCTTTTTCTGCTTTACCCAATGTTTCCAATCTGGCTTTTAAACCTGTGGTATTTGAAGGCGTATTGAGACGCCAAACTAAATAAGCGTGTAAGGATTGTTTTTCGGTAGGTGAAAGATAGCTATCATGGTCAATAAGCTGTGTTAACAAATTTAATTCCGAATGATCAACATGCGAATCAATCGTGGCGACTATTGCTCCTAGACGTAGTGTCATACCCATTTCAATATATGCTTTAGATGGTTCAAAGTACTTGCCATGACCATCAGGAAATAGAACTAGCTTTCCATCTGCACTCGTTTTAGCATGATGGTAACGCATATCAGGAGCTATGCCATAACCTGCTTTTTGAGCAAGCTTCTGAATTAATTCAGCTTCCTTTTTATTGATCTTGGAAGGTAAGGGCGACTTGGTATATGTCCAGAACTCCTCGACATCAACCAACCCATTTTTTGTTGAAATTACCTCATCTGCCCATTTTTTAAATTTCCCTAATCCTAGCGTAGTTCCTAAGTCACTCAGATCGTCGGGTAATAACAATACGGCTTCAATATCCGTGCGGGCAGTATCCGGTTTAGCGAGATACCGACTATAGGCATCTAATTCGGCTGTACATTCATCAGCGATGGCAATGAGCTTATTTGCTGGACCTTTTAAATTACTAGGATCAGGAAGATCCTGTTGAGGTAATGCTACGCCACGCAGGGAGGGGCTAGCGGGATAGTACTCAATCTTTAATCGTGTTTTATTCGGCTTAACAATAATACCGTCTGCATATTTTTTGCTATAGAGGCGTGTAAATAACTGACTGAATTCGTAGCCACAGCGTCGTGCCGATTTTTTTAGATTATAATCTGGATAAAACCGAATCCACGCCAATGCCAGTTCAGGAGGCACTGGCTTTCCTTCATTTACCCTAGTGGCAAGACGATGCTTAAATAGTAATGAGTCCCTTTGAGGGTTTTTTTCAAGCTTTGGATGTGATACTACGTGAGGGCGTAGTATACACATGACTTCCAATAGACGTGTGGAATAATTTGAAAAAGAACGACTGTTAGCATAAATATTTTTTAATCGTAGTATTTCATCAAATATGAGCTTGAATTCTGCATCATCCACTGACTGTTTAATTGAATCAACGGTAATACGTCTTTCGAGTCCATAGAAATAAATAAACACATAACCTAAGGGTACCTCTGGATCATTTCTGTCACCTGAGAGCCAACTAAGGTAAGCACCACGACCTTGAGGTGTGAGTGTGATATATTTAGGCCAATACCCCAAACTTTCATCTTCAAAGCTGGATGGTTGGCTTTCAATTATTAGTGAGTCATCAACCAGAGATGCTTCAGTTCCAAATCCATCTAACGAACTGAGCACTCCGCCAAAATAAAAATTACCGCTAGTTATTGTATGTCCCTTTACAGTGATTGATTCACCGTATTTTATCCATTTCCCCGGTGTTTTGTTTAGGCTTTCTTCTTCGTTGTAACCGTAAGATATACTGAATGTGACCAGATCGTCATCATCGTGATTACTGTTCGCAACTATCTGATTTCTTGTTGTCGCAGTTATACGAATTTCATTACTGGAACTTGGGCTGTTTTCTCTCAGGGCCTGCTGTTTTGAGGGGGCTGCCTTTACCTTGATGAAGTAGTAAAAAATTACTGCTCCACCTATTAATAGCCAGAATTCCATATTCACCTCTATCGCTATTGTTCTTGTTAAAGTTAACTGTCACATTTTTTCAACCAAGTTCCATCAACCTTACAGTTGGAATTTTCCATCTAGACTGGTCGACGACCTGTTATCTGGAAAACAGGTTGATAATAATACTTACTTAACCACGTCCTTAGGGGAGCGTAAGTGCCATTCGGATCTCGTCCTTTGTTACTTATCTGTTTTTGGTTCAAAGGTAAATATTAAGTACGGTGATAGCATATACAGTTTTTTCAGTGGAGACCTTTAGCGAAGCAGAAAGGGCTTCCGATGGATGGCTTCATGCGTTTTCCCTAGACACGCTACCGCCCGCCCCGTGCTCCATCACAGCTGTGAGTATTCCCTGATTGTCTGTCTGTGATTTAAACAGGACCATTGCAACGTTGCAAGGTGGCTTTGGTCAAACGTTTCGACACTGAGTCAGCACTGAGAGGGTCTTCAGGCTGGGTAGCGGCCTCGCATTTCTTTGCATACGTCTGCGCAGGTGTTTCGCCAGAAGTGGGGCAACCGACACATTACAACATACAGGGCAGAGCAGGTGGGTGAGCATAAGGAGCTGACCGTTTAGAGCACAAGGCAGACAGTAAAGTCCACGTTGCTAAATAAAGTGTTGCCAAGAGGCGGCTTACCACTGTTCGGCATTGAGTCCTAGTAGGCGTTGGCGGTGCAAGCGGATCTGGCCGAGCGGCTGATGACCTTGTGCGATAAATTGCCCAGAGCCTCCTAACGCATCATTGCAGGGTTTTGAAATATTTTATAGAATCCTAAGTCTCTGATTCATGTCTAATTCTTAAGGAAAACCTAAATGAGGCAGTGGTGCCATCAATAATGTTGAGGGTATTGGCTGGAGATCAGCGATTCTTTAATGTTGTTAGGTGCGATTGTTCGAATTGCGTGGGGCTGTTAGCAAAACACATCAACTCCGTACAGTTTGAAAAATAACAAATCCTTACGGTTCACTTAAAAATTGGATGAACAATCTGTTCAAATAGGCGGCTTATGAATTTATCTGTGCTTGTAGTTGACGATGCTAAAGCAATTTGTACACATGTGACACGTATTGTCCGCAATGCATACCCTAAGGCTAGCGTAGTCTCTGCCTTTAATGGACGCGAAGCACAGAAATGTTTAGAAGGTGCTCAATTCAATATCATCATTTGCGATTGGGAAATGCCCCAAATGTCAGGTTTAGATCTGCTGAAATGGGTGCGTCAGCAGGATGCCTACAAGTCGGTGCCTTTCTTAATGGTCACCAGCCGTGGTGAACGAGATTATATCTTAAAGGCCATTCAAGCGGGTGTCAGTGATTATCTTGGCAAGCCGTTTTCAGCCGCTTCGCTTGAAACCAAAATCCAAAAACTGCTCTTTGGTAAAACATCAGAGGCAAAAGCGGGCGTTAGCAGCACCGGATCAATCGCGCAACAGAAAAGCTTTGCTAAAAAGCCGAAGGGGTTAGCGCAACTCAGAACAAGTAAAGGGGTGTATCGCTGCGCGATTAAAGATCTCAGTTTGCGAGATGTGTTAGTGGTCATCAAAAATGAAGAAAACGGCACCTTTCCTGACATACTCGAACAAGCCGTAGTGGATATTGAACAAACCTCTGGAGATAGTGTGGCCCGTATTAACGGGTTTGTGTCACGTTTGGAAGCGTTTGATAATCGTATTGACACGCCATTTGTATCGGTGAAAGTCACGTTTGTAGACGATGATCCGGAGAAGTTAGAGCATATTTCCAAATACATTGCGAGCATTCAGCGCTAGTGTTAATGCTGGCAATGTGCACATTTATGCTTAAGTCAGCGAATGTATACGTTTGTCCTTGCTCTAGCGTTGCGGGATTCCCTTGTGCGGCCTTATCCAGAATCAACCTGCTGAAAGATCGTATAATTTTTTAGCAAGACTGTTAGCCACTAGCATAATCGATTAAGATTACGTCCGAAAGGATAGTGGTTATCTCTACTATCGCTTGATATCTTACTACTCACAAACTCTGACGCTGGTGACACGCCAGTGGTGATTCATACAGGATGACAGCATGTCTGGTAACAGCATAGGTAAACTTTTCACGCTTACAACCTTTGGCGAGAGCCATGGTTTGGCCCTTGGGGCAATTGTGGATGGTTGCCCTCCGGGAATCGAGCTGAGTGAGGCTGATCTCCAGCTAGATCTAGATCGTCGTAAGCCTGGAACGTCTCGCCATACAACGCAGCGCCGCGAAGCCGACGAAGTAAAAATCCTATCAGGCGTTTTTGAAGGGCGTACGACGGGTACCCCCATAGGCTTGATCATTGAAAACACCGATCAGCGCTCTAAAGACTACTCCAATATTCAAGACACCTATCGTCCAGCCCACGCGGATTACGTCTATGACCATAAATATGGTTTCCGTGATTACCGTGGCGGTGGTCGCTCATCTGCACGCGAAACGGCGATGCGTGTGGCCGCAGGTGCGATTGCCAAAAAAGTACTGGCCAGTAAAGGCGTGCAGATTCGCGGGTATTTGTCGCAATTAGGTCCGATCGCAATTGATCCTACGCGTTTTGACTGGTCAGAAGTCGATAACAATCCTTTTTTCAGTCCGGATGCACAGGCGGCTCTGGAAATGGCCGATTACATGGATGCCCTGCGTAAAGAAGGTAACTCCGTGGGAGCCAAAATTACTGTGGTTGCCTCGGGCGTACCCGTGGGATTGGGCGAGCCTATTTTTGATCGACTCGATGCGGAGTTGGCGCATTCATTAATGAGTATAAATGCGGTCAAGGGTGTCGAAATCGGTGATGGATTCGATGTAGTGAGCCAAAAAGGGACGGAGCATCGCGATGAAATGGCGCCAGAGGGCTTTTTATCCAATCATGCTGGTGGGATTTTAGGTGGGATCTCCACTGGACAGGATATTATTGCCCATATCGCCTTAAAGCCCACATCCAGTATGCGTCTTCCGGGTCAAAGCATTAATCGTCAGGGCGAAGCCGTTGAAGTGATTACCAAAGGGCGGCACGATCCTTGCGTGGGTATTCGTGCAACTCCGATTGCAGAAGCGATGATGGCCGTGACACTTCTTGATCATTTACTTAGGCATCGTGGGCAAAATGCCGATGTCGTTACTGACTTGATCAAACTTAGATAATGCTAAACCCTAAGAGGGGAGTATAGCCTTGGTAGATCCAAAAGATAGACAAGCCTTAACTCCGAGCAGAGGTGTCGGTATCCCCGATACTTCTGAATCTAAAGACTTTTTTATTCAGCGTGATGATTATTGCTTTGCCGGCACGCATTTAATTATCGATTTGTTTGGAGCCGATCACCTAGATGACATTGAGACAATGGAGCAGGCGCTGCGTGAGTCGGTGATCGCTGCAAACGCGACATTGCTGCATTTGCATTTACATCATTTCACCCCGAATGGTGGAGTGTCTGGTGTTGCCGTGTTAGCTGAGTCTCACATCAGTGTTCATACTTGGCCTGAGCGTCATTATGCTGCGTTTGATGTATTTATGTGTGGTAATGCAACCCCTGATAATACCCTACCTGTACTAAAACGTTTTTTTTCGCCAGATGAGGTGAAGGTAACAGAGCACCTTCGAGGGAAGATGCCGCTGGAGCCCTTATGATGACCTTTACAGAAACGTTGAGTTCTGGTTATGGACAGTCCTTTAGTGTTGAAGACGTTTTGTACGAAGTTCAAACCGATTTTCAACACCTGATTATTTTCCGTAATTCGGTCTTTGGCACTGTTATGGCGCTAGATGGCGTGGTGCAAACAACGGAGCGTGATGAATTTATTTATCATGAAATGATGGTGCATGTGCCGCTCATTGCCCACGCTCAGGCAAAACGTGTACTCATCATAGGTGGCGGTGATGGTGGTATTTTACGAGAGGTAGTCAAACATTCGGGCGTTGAAGAAATCACGCAAGTTGAAATAGACGCTCAAGTCATCGACATGTGTAATACCTACCTGCCGCACCACTCCAATGGGGCTTTTGATGACCCGCGTGTCTCCATTGTGATACAAGATGGTGTTGAGTTTGTAAGTCAAACTCAGCAAACCTTTGATGTCATCATTTCCGACTGTACCGACCCGATTGGTCCTGGCGAAGTTCTGTTTACAAGTGACTTTTACGCTGGCTGCAAACGAATTTTATCAGCCGATGGTATTTTTGTGGCTCAGAATGGCGTGCCGTTTATGCAACCTCAAGAGCTTAAGGATACGCAGGTTCGTTTAGGTGCATATTTTAATGAACAAACCTTCTATACCCTCACGGTACCCACTTATGCTGGCGGTGTTATGGCGTTGGCTTGGGCAAGCGATTGTCTTCAGCATCGTTGCGTGTCGGCTGAGCATATCAATGCGTATTTGGCCCAGCATGCTATCCACACCCGCTACTATACGGCCGAGGTTCACCAAGCGGCGTTTGCTTTGCCGGGATATATTCAAGCACTTCTGCGTTAGAAATCCTTCGTCTGATGTGTTTTTTGAAAAGACTTTGGATTCTTCGGAAAATAATGTGCGTCGGCCTGAACTTGAAGGGTGAATTGGCGAGTATTTTTATAGGGCATTTTCATAAAGCCCGATACCCCTAAACCATTGATTAACGGAACGGCTGAGATAATGCGTGCTAATGACGCTTTGAAGACGTCTTGTTTGGCCGGGTCGAGCAGCACATAGTCACTGTGAATTTTCAGATGCGTTGGTAGCGCCTCGAAAATAATTAAGCCTGTATGTCGAATGTCGTTGAGGTAGGCGATTTCAGTCATAATTTCGCTTGGCAGTGTGAGAAACTCATCAGGGTCTTGCCCATCCTCAAAATAGGAGTGATTACGGCTTTTGTCTTCAGATAGCGGTGCTTGCATCACTTCAAAGGGGATGACTAAATCGACAGGGGGAATAAACGCATCCTTCTCTGTTGCGCGTCGAATGTGACGTGTATTTTTTGCATTGAACAAACAGCATTTAAACACCCCATCACGATGGATGGCTCTTGCCAAATTTACCATTGTGTTAACGGCTTGTGTAAATGGCAGTGTTAAGCTGTCGTCTTGTAAATTAAGGCTGGAGTCGATGAAGACAGCCTTTTCATCCCAACGAATTGCAAGCCCTCCTAACACAGGGTATCGGCCTAAACGGCTGATGGATGCAAGAAAAGCACGTTCGGTTTTTCCCATGCCGTGCATGAAGTTCTTATAATATTTTTCTAATTCCACATCCTTCACTTCAGCCATTAAGTAAGGGTCAATATTTCCTTCACGCAGAAAGCTCTTGCGTGAGCTGTAAACCACGGTTTCTATATCGAGCCCATCATTATGATTCCAGACAGGGATCAGGGCCTTTTCGGGTGGAAGATGTAAGTCGGGAAGCGCTAAGCGACTGATGTATTTCATATGGGTTAACATATAGTCACCGGCTTGAGCGCGAACCTGTGGCGAGCCTTCTAACAGAGCTTGCAATGTCAGAGCAAATTCTTTGGGTAAGCCCAGAGAGGTTGCTGGGATGGCTTCGTAGCCATATCGACAGCTTTGACCCGATGCTAGAGCATAGAGGGTTCCTGCCATGCCTTGTTCATCAAAACGCGGTGAGCTGAGTTCACCATTTAATTGTTCATCACCAATAAAATAGACATCACCGAGTTTGGCGTTGGTTTGCTGTAAATTATCACTCAAAAAATTAAAGGGGGATTGTCCAATCGCTTGACCATTTGCATCCACTTGAGCAAAGACGCTCGATCCCCAATCAATCAGTTTGATGGTCTCTGTTGTTGGATCAAATACGATGTTAGAGGGTTTAATATCGCCATGAACGATCGGGCTGTCATGGTTATCTTGTCGAACGTTGCGAAGAGCAATTAATACATCCACAAGTTGTTTAGCAATTTTAATAATTAAGCGTGGCGTTAGCTTTCCGTATTGGATTGAGTAAGCATCTAGATCTAAACCGGGTGCACGTTCCATCATTAAGACGGATTGGCGAGAGATTTTTGTATATTCGCTGACAGCTGGAATAATAGGGTGTAAGACTTGGCTTTGCATCCAAGCCTCATCTTCAAGGCGATCTTGGATATGTTGCGGGAGATTAATACGTGAGAACTTAAAGACATAGTCATTTGCGTTAATGTCACGCCCTCCGAACACAAAACCATACGCGCCTTTGCCGATAAATTCGATATTGCTGAAACCCAAGCGCATGAGTTGATCCATGCAGAGTTGAACCCAGTCTTTGATCTTCTGAGCATCTTCATGGCTCATCAGATAAATCGACTGTTCCTCATTAATATAGAATTGTTGCAGCAAAGGACGCGTCATCTGAACCCCCTTGTTACTTCAATTCAGCCAGCATCCGTAAGGGGTTCTCAAGATAGGCCTTCCAGTGACAACAGAAGCGTGCCATGGTTGCACCATCTAAAAGACGATGATCACCAGACCAGCTTGCATGTAATATCTTAGCCGCAATGACATTGCCGTTCGCATCAAAGCGAGGCAGGGTTTGTATGCGTCCGAGAGCAACAATCGCCACTTCTGGCTTATTGATGATAGGGGTCGCAACTGTCCCACCTATGGCGCCTATGTTCGAAATTGTAATGCTACCGCCCTTCATATCATCTGCTGATAGTTTCCCTTGTCTTGCAGCATGTGTCAGTTCATTGAGTTTGCGAGTGAGTTCAAGCAAAGATAAATCCTGAACACGTTTTACATTGGGAACCAAAAGTCCGATAGGGGTGTCGGCCGCCATGCCGATGTTAATGTCATCTAGGTAATGAATTTCGGTTGCGTCTTCGTTCAGTCGGCTGTTCAAAATAGGATAGGCTTGCAACGACAGTGCCAGTGCTTTCATGAAAAAAGGCATTAGGCTGAGTGATAGGCCTTCGGCTTCAAACTGGGGCTTGAGTTCACGGCGGACAGCGTCAAGCTGGGTAACATCAATCTCTTCCGCATAGGTGAAGTGAGGGATGCTGCGCACGGAGTCTGCCATTTGTCGAGCCATGACGGCACGAACACCTTTTATGGCTTCAATACGAATACCCGAAGACTGGGGCGCGCTTACGGGTTGAGCTGGAGTGTGTGTTGCGTCGACGGATGACGGCTCAAGTAGGTCTTCTTTGAGCACACGTCCATTTTTGCCAGACCCCTTTACCTGAGTTAGGTCAAGACTCATTTCTCTGGCGAGTCGTCTGACGGCAGGGCTGGCAATCGCCTTGGATGACTGTGTCATCGGACAGGTGAGTGCTGAGTTGGTTGCGGTGGCCGATGCTATGTCGTCAGTTGGAGTTGCTATCTCACAGGCTACCTTTGAATCTGCAACCTCTGTCTCAACTACTAATCCTTCAGTGTCACTTACTACCTCAATCTCAAACAGAGGTTGGTGCACCTTCGCAATTTCGCCTTGAGCATAGTAGAGTTTTGTAATGACGCCCGTGTGCATAGAGGTAATTTCGACCAGTGCTTTGTCGGTCATGACGTCGGCAACGGGTTGATCCTCTTGGATGTTCTGTCCTTCGTGAATATGCCACTCGACCAGCTCGCACTCAACGATGCCTTCACCTATATCGGGAAGAATAAAATCAATTTTCATGGTAATGCTCCTATTAAAATCAATTCATCAAAAAGTCATGCTGGCCTTAATGGCTTCGAAGGTTTTCAAAGCATCGGGCATGTACTCTTTCTCTAAAGCCAAGGGGAAGGGGGTGTCCAAGCCTGTGACTCGTATGATGGGTGATTCCAAATAGAGGAAGCATTCCTCTTGAATTGCGGCGGCAATTTCAGCTCCAAAACCTGAAGTTTTAGGGGCTTCATGGTTAATGATTAAACGACCGGTTTTTTTAACAGAGAGTGCGAGCAGGTCTCTATCCCAAGGAAGTAGAGTCCGTAGGTCTATAAGTTCGCAAGAAATGCCTTGTTCGGCGGCCATGTCGGCGGCTTTTTCAATGGCTTCTACCTGTGCCCCCCAAGCCACTAGCGTAATATCCGTCCCTTCACGTAGCACTTCGCCTTTGCCTAAGGGAAGTTCATAGTCTTCGTCGGGGACTTCTCCGACAGAGGCGCGGTAGAGTTTTTTAGGCTCAAAGAAAATGATGGGGTTAGGATCGCGAATCGATGCCAATAACAAGCCTTTGGCTTGGTAAGGATTGCGCGGAACCACAATTTTCAAGCCGGGTGTGTGCGTAAAATAGGCTTCGGGTGATTGCGAGTGATAGTGGGCGCCATTAATACCGCCACCATAAGGGGTGCGGATGGTCAGGCTACCGACGTTAAATTCATTGCCTGAACGGTAACGAAATTTAGCGGACTCATTAACGATTTGATCAAATGCCGGAAAAATATAGTCGGCGAACTGAATTTCAGCAATGGCTGTCATGCCTTGCGCTGCAGCCCCATTGGCAAAGCCGATAATGCCTTGCTCAGTTAGGGGTGTGTTAAAGCACCGTTGTTTTCCGTACTTTTCTTGCAAATGGCTGGTAGCACGAAAGACACCACCAAAATGTCCGACATCTTCACCAAAACAGATAGCAAGGTCATTTTGCGCCAGAGTGCTATCGAGAGCTTGGTTGATCGCTTGCAATAGGTTGATTTTACTCATGGTCAAGCCTCCAGGATGTTTTAGGATAAGCATCGGGGTATTTACGGATATGGGCTTTTAAGGCGTCATATTGTTCCTGTAAATGCCATGGAGGCGTGTCATAGACATCGCTGAATAAGTCTTCTAACGTTGGTGCGGGGATCTTTTCCGCTTTTTTCATAGCACCCATAATGGCTGTTCGATGGGCCTGTTTATGATGCTCTTCTTTGTCTTCATCCCACCAGCCTTGTGCGATTAGCCACAGTTTAAAGCGCAGTACTGGGCATTTTGCTCGCCAGGTTTCCTCTTCGGATTTATTACGATAACCGCTGGGGTCATCTGAACTGGAGTGAGCGCCTAAGCGATAGGTCATGGCTTCAATCAAAACAGGCTCGTGCTGTTCAACGGCCATTTTTCGAGCCTCTTGTGTGGCTTTAAGCACGGCCAACACATCGTTACCATCAACGCGCAGTGTTTTGATGCCATAGCCGACCCCACGTGAAGCAATACCATCCCCAGCGAACTGTTCGTGAGCGGGCGTTGAAATGGCATACCCATTATTGCGACAAAAGAAAATAACGGGCACTTTAAAAACCCCCGCCATGTTCAATGCGGCATGGAAGTCCCCCTCGGAGGCTGCACCTTCACCAAAGTAACAAATAACGCAGTTGGGTTTATTCTGCGTTTTTAATGCAAAGGCATAACCGGTTGCTTGCGGAATTTGTGTGCCAAGTGGCGATGAGATGGTCATATAGTTCAGCGCTTGCGAACCATAATGAATTGGCATTTGGCGTCCTTTGCCAAGGTCCAACTCGTTTGAGAAGATTTGATTCATGAATTGATCAAGGCTGAAGCCTCTAAAGGCGAGTGCGCCTTGCTCACGATACTGTGCCATGATCATATCATCAGCCGTTAAAGCGGCTGTACTGCCAATATCTGCGGCTTCCTCGCCCGTTTCTGTCATGTAGAAACTAATGCGGCCTTGACGTTGCGAGGCGAGCATACGCTCGTCTAAGGCACGAATGAAGAGGAATGTATCGTAAATTTTGAGTGCGAGTGCCTCATCAATATCAGGCAAACTGGCGTCAGGGTATAGCGTTCCATCATCCTTGAGAATCCGCAATGTGGGGATGCTCAGTTGAGAGCTATCAATAAATACAGGTCGATGCACGATCAGCGCATCTGTCTTGCGTTTATCAGTCATAATGTACCTTCTTGTTCTTATTGTGGTGACTATCGATTGTGTCGATTGTCGATAATTGAATTGCCTAGGGGATCACCCTAAACAGTTCAACGCAGAGAATGTAATACTCTGCTGCTTATTTGTAAAGCCTAGACCAAAGAAGGAAAAAATGAAGGAAAGGGGGGGTTATCGACCTTGTTTGTTTTGATACATACGCAGGTCAGCAACCTGAGTGAGTTCAATTTCACTTTCGCCATCATCAGGATAGAGGGCGATACCAATGCTGCAGCTAAGAGTAACAGAGTTAGGTTCGCAAAAAGGATTAGCAAATGCCAGATGGATTTTATCGACCACTTGTCGAGCTGTGACTAATGAGTCTACGTTGTGCAATAAAATCACAAATTCATCTCCACCTATGCGGCTGACTGTATCAGATTCTCTAACGATTAGAGTGAGTCTGTCAGCAACTTCTTTTAGCACTAAATCACCGAAGTTATGACCAAACTCATCATTAATAGGTTTAAAGCCATTTAAGTCGATTAATAGGACTGCAAAGGATGAGGAATGGCGTTTTGCATGTTTGAGCGATTGATCAAGTCTGTCTGAAAAAAGTGAGCGATTGGCCAAGCCCGTGAGTGGATCATGTTGTGCAAGATGACGATGGCGCTCTTCACTTTTACGTAATTCGTCATAGGCTAAGTGACGCTCAATCGCAATTTCAGCAAGCTGAGCACTTTCACGGATGAGTTGAATATCATCGAAGGTTGGCTCAGACACTTTGGTGTGATAAATGGCGAACGTCCCTAAGAGCTGTCCATTTTTCCGCATAATGGGCTCTGACCAACAGGCTTTGAGGCCATGTTTAAGAGGCAGGTGTTTATAGTTTTTCCAGAAAGGATGTAGGTCGATATCGGCTGTAATGACGCGTTTTTTTAAGTAGGCAGCGCTGCCGCATGCGCCAACAGTGGGGCCAATTTTTATGCCATCAATAGCTTGATTATACTCTTTAGGTAAGGATGGTGCAGCACCAATGTGAAGCGTTTCAGTGTCGGGATGATACAGTAAAATGCTGCAAAATGTTTTCGGGTTATAGGCTTCAACGCTAAGTACGGTCTCTTGTAGGATAAGTTCAATTGGTTGATCTGCTGCAATCATTTCCAATAGTTTGTTTCTATGACGCTGCAATACGGCTGCTTTATTTTTTTGACGTAAGAGAGTGTTTAGTTTTAGATTGACTCGATAAATATACAAGGCAATTCCGCTCACCAATGAAGCTATAAGCGAGGTTATGATTAGTGGAGCGAACCAGGACTGAATTTTATGGCTGGGATGCTTGAATACAAACTCAGATAGGTCAAGAGTGGTCGACAAAAGATTCAAGGATTGATAGGTGTTGTGAATATGCGCCCATCTTCCAGGGTTGATGTAACCTATCTCAATTAGCTCTGGTCTAATCAACTGATGCATACGACTCGCTTCAAATTGAAGAAATGATGCGCTATGTGTTTGAGTGTACTGCTCCAGAATCAATTCGATGATGTATTCAGGATTTTGTAAGGCATAAGTCCAACCCTTTAGGCTTGCTTGGGTGAATGCGCTGACAATGTCAGGACGCTGTTGGGCGAAGGCTTTGCTGGTAAAGAGATTGTCACCGTAAAAATCGATTCCGACCGAGCGGGGTGTGTAGATATGGTACCGGAAGTTGGCTAAGTCTAAGTAATAGGGCTCATGTGTAATATAAGCCGACATGGCATCGACGTTTCCGGTCATTAAATCCTCAATCGAAAAGGTATGAGGTAAACGCTTTTCTTGGTCAAGAAAAATGCTTTCATACATTAGATACGCGATTAGCTCGTCGGCACCTTCTTCTAGCATGATCGGTTTGTCGGCAATGGTATGGATGCTTTGCAGGGCCGTGTCCGCTTTCGAAATAATCACTTGGGGTGAGTGCTGAAAAATATTGGCAAGCAGAACCACTTCGTTGCCCTGATCTAAGTCCAGCAATAGACTGCTGGTCCCTACGCCAAAGTCAGTTTGTCGAGAGATAACCTGTTGAGTTGCATTAATGCCGGGAGCTCCTTCAATCAGGCTTACTTCAAGACCCGCTTGCTCGTAAAACCCCTGATCGATAGCGGCATAGTAGCCTGCAAACTGAAATGCGTGAGTCCATTTTAGCTGTAAGCTGACTTTTTCTAACCCAAATGCACTGGTCGACACAAGCATAAAACCCCAAAGAGTTATGCATAAGTACAGAGAAGGTTGACCAAGCTTAGAACGCAATTTCAAATCACTGGCCTCGTGAAGAATGCATGGTTTTTTAAGGCACTCTTTAAGTGTAGAAGGTAAGCGCAAAAAGTGTATGCAGTATCTTGTTCCAACAGCAGTACATAAGATCGATTCTACGCCAGTCGTGCTGGAATGTGACCACCTCTTTGTTGAAATAAAGCAATATTTCAAACGTTTTGCTCACTTAAGCTTAAGCAGAAGGCTAAATAAAAGCACATTAAACTAAAGCTTAACAGGGCGTTAGTTTCTTTATTTCCATTCTATTTAAACAAAGAGTATCAAAAAACTTAAATTAGAGCTCACACTCTATCAATCGATTGTGATCCTTTGGTTAATATTTTGCGAGTGCACAAAAGATAAGTAAAATTTAAGTAAATTTTACACTTGATTCACTGGTCTAAAATTAAATACACTCCTTTTATCGACTTTAAAGCCCACTGAATGACTTTTTAGTTGTTATTTTTATGTAAATTAACCAAATAAATACAATAAGCATGGTGAGAAAATGAAGTTTACGCCTTTTCGGGTGCCAAGACTGGTATCCTGTGTCTCTTTAGCACTTGTTGCAATGGCTGGAATTCCAAGTGTTGCAGTTGCAGCACCTTCCCTAACATTGGATGCCAATATAGAGTTGGATACGGATGCTGTTAAAGCATCTTCAAGTAAATCCAGCTATGACCAAGGCGGGCGTTTGGAAGTCAACTTTATGGCTGAGCATCGCATGGGAGATCACTTTGTCCGTGGTAAAGGGACGGGGTTGTTGAAAACCGATGGTAAAACGGCAACTGATGATATGTGGTTGATGTTTGGTTCTGATCAGTGGGATATTCAAGCTGGGCGATTTGAGGCAGTTAATTTATTTCCTTTGGGAAAAGATACCGTCATCATGCATGCGGGTGATGGCTCAGCACGTGTGTATGAAGCCAACTTGGTACGAGGGCGAGTGAGCGATGGAGGACAGTTTGCATTTCATGCTAATCCATCGGATCAAATTCGTTTTGAACTGGCGACAGCCTATGGTCAAGGTGATAAGTCGAGGGCATTTACTGGTGTTCGTCCTTCGGTCACATTTGTGGGACAGGGCTTTACTCTAACAGCTGGGTATGAGCATCAAAAATTTGATGATGCGCAAACGACGCACAAGGCAAGTGGTGTTGGCTTGACAGCTGGGTTTACTCTTGGAGATGCTCAGGTTAATTTGAGTGCGGCGCACTTAAGAGATCGTAGTCAGCCATCAACGGTAAAGGTTAACAGTTACGGTGCCAACCTAACGCTTGGTGGTTTTGGGGCCGGTATCATTCACTCAACAACCGCTTTAAGTCAAGCTGCTGATCCAGACGTCACGACGGCTTACGCTGCCTATACATTACCGCTGTTTGATATTCAAAATGCGAGTGTGACATTTGCGGGTTCAACTTCACGGGCCGATAATGTTGCCTCTGATAAAACGTTACACGCGTTAAGACTACGCTTTAACTACACTTTCTAATTGATCCCCCTTCAACTCAATTAGAAAGTCAGCCTGTAAAGCAAAAATGGGGCGCAACTGAAGGATGCGCCCTGTTTGGAACAAACTAATGGGTTCAGTCAGCAAACTTACGATCAAAGATGTTGCTAAAGCACTTAATGTGTCAACGGCAACCATTTCAAATGCGTTTAATCGCCCCGATCAATTGTCTATTCAATTGCGTAAAAAAATCATCGAGCAATGCAAGCTGCTGGGCTATAGCGGCCCAAATAATGGTCTGAAAAATCGTCGTAACCAGCGCAGTGGTATTGTGGGCGTGCTTTTGTCAGATGGATTATCTCAAAGCATGATTGACCCAGTAGATAGCCAGTTTTTATCGGGTGTTGGTAAGGTTCTTGATCAGCAGGGGTATCACTGTTTAATGCTGCAGTCTCTCGACAAAATAGATGTGTTGCAGCAGCGTTCATTGGAAACGCTTGTTGATGGCATTATTGTGTACGGCATGATGAGGCGTCCAAGCAGCTATCAGCGGTTGTTAACGCAGCACAAACCCCTTGTAACCGTAGACTTTACTCTAGACAGTTTTCCCTCTGTCACTATTGATAATCTCAGGGGAGCAAGAAATGCAGCAATGCATGCCCTGCGGCATGGTCATCAACGAGTGGCAATTATTGGGCTTCGGGTTGTCTTGGATGAGTGCGTTTGTCGAGTGACGGAGGAGCGAGTGTTGAATCTTGCATCTTCATTTGGCATGCAGCGCTTGTCGGGTTATCAAGAGGCTTTGCAAGAAGTTGGTATTGCGCTCGACGATGTGCCAGTTTGGAGTATGCCTGAGAATTCGCATCGTCAAGCTTACCCACTGGTATACGATATTCTGTCGTCTTTACAGCCAACTTTACTGCTATGCATGAGTGATACCATTGCGCTGGCAGCAATGCAGGCGGCAAGTGCGCTTGGTTTATCTGTTCCGCAGGATCTGCATATTGTTGGATTTGACGGTATTCCTTTGGATGAAAATATACGTCCGTCTTTGACAACAGTGTATCAGCAAAGTGTCGAGAAAGGTCAGGCCGCAGCACGAGTCTTATTGGGGCAAAAGGATCAGCAGCATACTGTGCTGGATACTCAGTTGATCGTAAGAGAGAGTTGTCCTTATACAGCTTAAAATCAAAAGCGTTTTAGCAAAAAAACCAGCAATTGCTGGTTTTTTTGTATGAGGATTAGATGTTTTGGTGTGGGCGTAATTGAAAGACAGTATCTCGTGCAATTTGCTGAATCGCTTGCCAGTCTTGCTGATTAATCAGTGCTTGCGGTGTCAGCCAAGAGCCGCCAACACACATGACATTGTTTAGGTTCAAATAGTCTGCTGCTGTTTCAAGGCGTATGCCACCGGTTGGGCAGAAGCGCACATCTCCAATAGGGCCAGCAAAGGCTTTTAGCGCATTGACGCCACCAGAGACTTCTGCAGGGAAAAATTTAAAGCGTTTATAACCCAGAGCATACGCGTGCATTAGTTCTGAGATTGTTTGAATGCCAGGTAATAAAGGCACTTTGTGCGTGAGTGCATGTTCTAGCAGTTCTGTTGTTGAGCCCGGTGTCACGATGAAGGTAGCACCTGCTTCACAGGCTGCATCATATTGTTTTGGATTCAAGACCGTTCCAGCGCCTACTTGTGCGTTGGGCAGGCTGTCAGCGATGAGTTTGATCGCTTGTAGGGCAATATCGGTTCTGAGAGTGACTTCAAGAACCGGTAGTCCGCCCTTGACGAGTGCTTCAGCAATTGGAAGTACTTCATCAAGTGTATTAAACGTTAATACTGGTATCACAGGGCTAAGGCTGCAGATACGGTCAATTTCTGTGATGTTTTGTTGTTTTAATGTTTCGTTATTCATAGTCAATCCTGATCAGCTGCCGTTGAGTCCAACTCTAAAGTGAGAGTTAGGCGCTCCAATAAATGGTTAATGGATGTGCAAGAAAGAAGCGAATGGGCATTTCAATTGAAGGGCCGTCGCTTAACGCGCTCTGTAAGGTTAGGAGTTTGTCTTCACCACAAATGTGCAGAATTCTGCGGCGGGCATTAAGAATGCGTTTAGGCGTCAGAGTTAAGCGAGAATAGGGTGCTGTTTTAGGGGTGACTAACGCACAATGCGACTGGCTATTGACTGCCGATTCTATATCATCGGAGCAGGGGAATAAGGAGGCCGTGTGTCCATCGTTGCCCAGTCCTAGGATGACGAGATCTAAAGGATCGCTAACCTGATTCAAACGGGCTTCGCATTGAGCCTGTTGTTCTTGGTAGGTTAGATCTAAACGATCTTCAAATAGTGCAACCAAGGCTGCATCACTGGCACAGTTCTGAAGTAACGTGTGGCGAACTAAGCCTGCATTGCTGTCAGGGTGTTCATGTTTTAAGCAGCGATCATCTGCCAGCGTGAGCGTAACCTTAGCCCAGTCTAATGGGGTTAGGCTGAGTTCATGAAAAAGCTGAATCGGGGTTCGTCCACCCGAAACAGCCATGCTGGCCTGTTGGTGTTGATGAATCGCTTCTTCTAGTTGTTGAGCAACATCATTAACTAGGGCGTGAGTCAGTTCTTCTCGGCTAGAGAAGCTCTTGCATTCAATGTGCGCGGGTAAATTGAGATCACTGATTTTCATACCAAACTCTTCCGTCGTTTGCGAGTAATAAATCCGAGTTGGCAGGTCCCCAGCTTCCTGCAGGGTAGGGAAGTGGTGGGCTGTTTTGTTTTTGCCACTGGTTTAAGAGGGCGTCACACCATTTCCAGGCATGTTCGATCTCGTCTCGGCGTACAAAAAGGTATTGCTGGCCTTTGATTACTTCAAGAAGCAGTCGTTCGTAAGCATCGGGAACGCGATCAATGCCGAAGGCTTGTGAGAAGCTGAGTTGTAGTGGCGCTTTTCTAAGTTGCATGCCTTTTTCCAAACCTTGATCTTTGGTCAGAATATGCAGGGCAATGCCTTCATCAGGCTGTAGCTTGATGATCAACTTGTTGTTGGCAAGTTGGCGTTGTTCGGGGTCAAAAATATAATGGGGTTGCTGCTTAAAATGCACAACAATCTGAGAGGATTTTTCAGCCATGCGTTTGCCTGTGCGCAGGTAAAAAGGCACGCCCGCCCAGCGCCAACTTCCGAGTTCAACACGAATAGATACAAATGTCTCGGTTTGGCTCGACGTGTTTGCTCCCTCTTCATCAAGGTAGCCAGGAACGCGTTGGTCATTAATGTAGCCACTTGTGTATTGGCCACGAACCACGTGATGGCCCATTTCTTCCGATTTGATTGGGCGTAAGGATTTGAGTACCTTTACTTTTTCGTCGCGAATGCTGTCGGCTGACAGGTCTGCAGGTGGATCCATCGCAACAAGGCATAGAAGCTGCAAGAGGTGGTTTTGCACCATGTCGCGCAGTTGTCCGGCTTTATCAAAGTAACCCCAGCGTCCTTCAATGCCCACTTTTTCAGCCACTGTGATTTCGACGTGGGAGATGTGGTTTTGATTCCATTGAGTGCCAAACAGATTATTGGCAAAGCGAAGTGCAATCAGGTTTTGAACGGTTTCTTTTCCGAGGTAGTGGTCGATGCGATAGATTTGAGATTCATCAAAAAACTTGCCCACCTCTGAGTTCACCTGATGAGATGTTTCTAGGCTGAAACCAATCGGTTTTTCCAGGACGACTCGGCTTTGCTCATTTAAGCAGCCTTGTTCGCTTAAGTTGGCACTGATGGTGCCATATAAAGAAGCGGAGGTGGCGTAATAAAACACACGTTCTTTATTTGTCGAGGAGTCTAAGGCGTCTTTTAGTGGTCGGTAGCTTTCTATCTCATCGAAATTAACACTTAAAAAACGGATTCGTTGAATAAATGCTTCTAGAACGTCGGTATTCATCAGGCTTTCACTCACGTATTTCGTGAGGCTCTGACGTGTTTGACCTATCCCTTTGTCTTGGTCTGTGTTGCGCGCAACGCAGATGATTCGAGTGTCTTTATGGATGAGCTTGGCGCGTTCGAGTTGGTAAAGTGCAGGCAGCAACTTTCGTTGTGTTAAGTCGCCCAAAGCACCGAAAAAAATAATGTCGCAAGCGGATAGGTGTGCAGTCATGGTTGATAACCTGTTTTTGTAGTTATTTAACATACATAGTTGGATTTTATTCGCCAACAAATGCAGTGTCAAGTCGATTATTTTGTTAAATTTACCTACTATTTGTTTGTTTGAGGTGGATTGCCTAAGCTAAAAATAGACCCCTTTCACTGGTTAAGGCACATATAACCCGTTATAGTTCAACCTGATTGCAATATGTTGAAAATTTACGTATGGACATAAGGTTATGATCGATCAAAGTGGAAATCTGCTGGAGGAAATTCGCAGTCGCTTAGAGACTCTGAACAAGTCCGAGCGTAAAGTGGCTACGGTTATTCTTCGGGACCCTAAGGCCGCTATACGCTTGACTATTACAGCGCTGGCGCAGGAGGCTGGGGTAAGTGAGCCGACCGTCAACCGTTTCTGCCGCGGGTTTGATGAGCGTGGCTACCCTGATTTCAAGTTACGATTGGCACAAAGTCTGGCGGAAGGAATGCCATATGTAACGCGCAACGTTGAGTATGACGACACCACCGAGTCTTATAGTGAAAAAATATTCTCATCAACCATTGCGGCGTTAGACACGGCACGCAAATCTTTGCAGCCAAATGTCATTACGCGTGCTGTTGATCATTTAAGCCAAGCGAAGCAAATCTTCTTTTTTGGTTTAGGGGCTTCCGCCTCAGTGGCTGCAGATGCGCGTCATAAGTTTTTTCGATTGAATATCCCTGTGATGGCGTATGAAGACGTGTTGATGCAGCGCATGGTGGCGGCTGGGGCGCATACAGGTGATGTGATTGTTATTATCTCCTACACGGGGCGTACGCAGGAGTTGGTTGAAATTGCAGCGTTAGGGCGAGAGAGTGGGGCGACAGTGATTGGCATTACTCACGACCCATCGCCTTTGGCGCGGGAGTGCAGTTTGTTGATTTCGTTGCCAGCACAAGAAGATACCGATGTGTACATGCCAATGACGTCTCGTTTAATACAGTTGACCATGATTGATGTATTGGCGACCGGGGTGACACTGAGACGAGGGATAGAGTTTCAGCGTTATTTAAAGCGTATTAAGGACAGTTTAATACCTACGCGCTATCAATCAGAATGACATAGAGGGGGATTTCCCCCTCTATTTAGATTTGTTTACTCTTGAACTAAGCGATTTTCTGGCCAACGGTGACGATTTTCAGGGTATTTGTACCGCCTTGGGCGTTTAAATAATCCCCCTTCGTAATGATCACTCGATCCCCATCACGAACAGCGCCCCTGCTGACTAACTCATCAATTGCACTTTGATTGATTTGGTCTGGTGGTAGGGTTTCGCTGTCAAATGGAATGGTTTGAACGCCGCGATACAAAGCGACTCGGTGCTGCGTATCCACCCTTCTGGAGAAGGCGTAAATTGGCAGAGGTGAGCGAATCCGTGACATGAGGCGTGGCGTCAACCCCGTTTCTGACATGCAGATAATTGCTTTGATGTTGCGAAGATGATTCGCTGCATACATAGCAGACAGAGCAATCGCCTCATCGATGTTTTCAAAGGCTTCATGCATTCGGTGCTTAGAAATGTGTGTGATCGGGTGCAATTCAGCACCGATGCAAACACGAGACATTGCCTCTACTGCTTCAATGGGGTAGTCGCCTGCTGCTGTTTCAGCCGAGAGCATGACAGCATCAGTATAATCCATAACCGCGTTTGCAACGTCAGAGACTTCGGCGCGGGTCGGCATTGGGCTGTGGATCATGGACTCCATCATTTGTGTCGCGGTAATCACGATTTTATTCAGTGTGCGTGCACGGGCAATAATGTGTTTTTGCACACCGACCAGTGTTGCGTCACCTATCTCAACCGCGAGATCGCCTCGAGCCACCATGACGACGTCTGATGCACGAATAATGTCATCGAGAATCTGATCGTCATTGACTGTCTCAGCGCGCTCAATTTTTGCCACTAAGCCTGCCGTGGAACCTGTTGCCTCCACTAGCTGTCGAGCCTCATGCATGTCATCCGCATCGCGTGGGAATGACACAGCGACATAGTCAACGCCCGCTTCAGCCGCGGTAATAATGTCGGCACGGTCTTTGTCGGTCAGTGCTTTTGCTGACAGGCCACCACCTTTGCGGTTGATGCCTTTGTTATTAGACAACTCACCACCAATAATCACGCGTGTAATGACTTCGTGATCGGTTACTTGTGTGACGGTCAGCTCAATACGCCCATCATCCAGGAGTAAAATATCGCCAACGCGTGAATCATTAATTAAGGCTTCGTAATCAATGCCAACACGCTCAACATTGCCCGCATTTTTGTCTAGATCAGAATCTAGCGTGAAGGTTTGGCCTTTACGTAGGAGTACTTTCTTTTCTGAAAAGCGGGCGATGCGAATTTTGGGGCCTTGAAGGTCGCCAAGAAGCGCGACGTGGCGGCCGTGTTTAGCTGAGAGTGTCCTAACAAGCTTCGCACGTTCAATATGATCTTGTGCTTCTCCATGTGAGAAGTTCAGGCGCATAACGTCAGCACCTGCTAAGATTAAAGCTTCAATCGCTTCAGGAGTGCTGGTTGATGGGCCTAATGTCGCCACAATTTTTGTACGTCGTAACATGAAAAAACTCCTCAGGCGGGGGCCTGCATAAGTGCGAGCGTGTTGTCTAGCATTCGGTTTGAGAAGCCCCATTCGTTATCGTACCACGCCATAATTTTCACTAAACGGCCTGATACTTTAGTCTGGGTGGAATCGAAAATAGATGATAGAGGATTATGATTAAAATCTATAGACACTAATGGCGCACTGTTAAAGCCCAGGACTTTGGAGTCTTCGCTGGCGGCTTTCAATAGTTGATTGATCTCGTCTTTAGTGGTGCTGCGTTCCGCAATAATCGTAAGATCAACTAAGGATACATTAATGGTGGGGACGCGGACGGCCATACCATCAAACTTTCCAGCAAGTTCTGGCAAAACTAATCCGACGGCAGCTGCGGCGCCTGTTTTCGTGGGAATCATAGACTGGGTCGCAGATCGAGCACGATACGGATCCGAATGATAAACATCCGATAGGTTTTGGTCGTTAGTGTATGCATGAATGGTGGTCATTAAGCCGCTTTCGATCCCAATTTCACGTTGCAAAACTTGAGCGATTGGGGCTAGGCAGTTTGTCGTGCAGGATGCGTTCGATATGATTTGATTCGAAGCACGGAGCGTCGAGTGATTTACACCGTAGACAATCGTTGCATCAACGTCCGTGCCGGGGGCGGAAATAATGACTTTTTTAGCACCTGCCGTAATGTGAGCCACGGCTTTGTCTCGATGAGTGAATAAGCCTGTGCATTCGTAAACAACATCTATATCCATTGATTTCCAAGGGAGTTCTGACGGATTGCGAATTGCGCTTATCGCGATGGTGTCTTGATTGACGGTCAGTGACTGTTCGTCATGGCTGACGTCGCCGGAAAAGATGCCATGAACAGAGTCGTATTTGAAAAGATGGGCGTTTATGCTGGCATCACCCAGATCATTGATGGCGACGACCTGTATGCGGTCGCGGTAGTTGTTTTCGTAAAGAGCGCGAAGGATGTTGCGGCCAATACGGCCAAAACCGTTAATAGCAACACGTATAGTCATGGTCTTTTACCTCGCTGTTGTATGGATATTATATTTTTTATAAGTAAATATTACTCCTTAAAACGATATTTTTACAGCTTGGATATTAAAAAATATGTAAAAATACTAAAAAAATGATATAAAATGATCTTAACTGAATAATGATAAGAGTAGGTGGTGATCTCTATGCACGCAAATGTTGAAGCCGTAACCGCACGTATTAAAGAGCGTAGTAAGCTCAGCCGGAGTCGCTACCTCGATCAGATGAAACGCGCAGAAGAGCAGGGAGTGCACCGTAGTCAATTGTCCTGCGGCAACCTTGCACATGGTTTTGCCGCCTGCCAGCCTCAAGATAAACAGGCACTTAAGCTAATGAATGCAGTGAATGTCGGCATCGTGACGGCCTACAACGATATGCTGTCTGCACATCAGCCCTACGAGCGCTACCCGGATATGCTGCGCGAAGCGGCGCGAGAAATGGGCTCCGTTGCACAGGTTGCAGGGGGTGTTCCCGCTATGTGTGATGGCGTTACTCAGGGGCAAGCGGGTATGGAGCTGAGCTTGTTTAGCCGTGATGTCATTGCAATGTCAGCAGGGATCGCTCTGTCTCATAATATGTTTGATGGCGCTTTGTACCTAGGTGTTTGCGATAAAATTGTGCCGGGCTTATTAATGGCAGCTTTACGTTTCGGGCATCTTCCCACGGTGTTTGTTCCGGCTGGCCCCATGGTCTCTGGGCTACCAAATAAAGAGAAGGCTAAGATTCGTCAGCTGTATGCGGAAGGAAAAGTCGGTAGGGATGCATTACTGCAATGCGAATCAGATTCGTACCACAGTGCAGGAACCTGTACGTTCTATGGAACGGCGAATACCAATCAAATGGTTGTTGAAATCATGGGATTGCATTTGCCAGGATCTTCCTTTATCAATCCGGGTACGGGGCTTAGAGATGAGCTCACTAAAGAAGCGGCGCGTCAGGTTATTCGTCTAACAAAAGAAAATGGTCGCTTCACCCCTCTCTATGAAATCATTGATGAAAAGACCATCGTAAACGGTTTGGTGGCCTTATTGGCCAGCGGCGGCTCTACGAATCATACGTTGCATTTTGTGGCGATTGCGCGTGCCGCTGGCATTATCATTAATTGGGATGATTTTTCCGACCTTTCGGCTGTAGTGCCTTTGTTGGCGCGCGTTTACCCCAACGGTGAAGCCGATATTAATCACTTCCAGGCGGCAGGTGGTACATCGTTTCTTATTCGTCAGCTCTTGGCAGGCGGTTTCTTGCACGAAGATGTCATGACGGTTATGGGGCAAGGCCTATCACGCTATACCGCCGAGCCTTTCCTTGAAGATCAACGTTTGGTTTGGAGAGATGGCCCTAAAGAGTCTTTGGATTCTAAAGTGTTGGCACCTATTGAAACACCGTTTAGTCCCGATGGCGGAGTTAAGGTTCTGCAAGGGAATCTCGGACGGTGTGTCATTAAGGTGTCAGCAGTTGCGAAAGAACACCAGGTTGTTGAAGCTCCAGCAATTGTGTTTGAAGATCAGAATGAATTGGCGGCCGCGTTTGATCGCGGTGAGTTGGAGCGGGATTTTGTTGCAGTGGTTCGGTTCCAAGGGCCGAAAGCCATTGGCATGCCTGAGTTACACAAACTGACGCCTTATTTAGGCACTTTGCAAGACCGTGGATTTAAAGTGGCATTAGTTACCGATGGACGTATGTCGGGTGCATCCGGTAAAGTGCCCGCTGCGATTCATCTCTGGCCTGAAGCGATTGAGGGTGGCATTTTGGCTAAGGTGCAAACAGGTGATGTTATTCGGTTGGATGCGCTATCCGGTCAACTAGACTGGAAGGTCGACCCTTCAGTTGTCGAACAAAGAGAGGCTGCACAACCTATAGTGAGAGCATCGCATATGATGGGTATGGGTCGAGAGTTGTTCAGCCCGATGCGAGATAATGTAGGTAATGCTGAGCAGGGTGCCAGTGTCTTTTTTCATTCGGAGGTTTAAATGAGCCAGTATGCTTTGGTTGCAGATATCGGTGGAACCAATGCGCGCTTTGCTTTGGTAAAGGAGGGGCAAGTCAAGCTAGAGCAGGTGAAAACGCTAGCCTGTGCAGACTATGAAAATATTGACCATGCAGCAAAGGCTTATCTGAGAGAGCTGGATATTCAACACGTGGATAAGGCCAGTATTGCCTTGGCCTGTCCTGTTAAGGTTGAGCAGCTGCGTATGACCAATAATCATTGGGTGTTTACGCGGGCTCAACTTTCAAGTGCATTGAATCTTAAGCAGTTGACCTTGTTAAATGACTTTACCGCCATGGCGTTAGGAATGTTGGAAGTCTCTGAGGCTGATCTAATCCAGATAGGTGGCGGAGAATCTGACGATGACGCTCCGCGTTTAGTCGTGGGGCCTGGCACCGGTTTGGGGGTGTCGGCGCTCGTGCCCTTTAATGGGCAGTGGAAAGCGTTGTCTGCGGAAGGCGGGCACGTAAGCTTTGCGCCAACGGATACGGCTGAAGCCGCTGTTTGGGCGTATTTAACTCAAACCTTTGGGCGCGTCTCTGTTGAGCGGATTCTCAGTGGCCAAGGTTTATTGAGTCTCTATACTGCATTGGCTGACTTCAAACAGATTACGCCTGTGCATACGTCGCCTGCCGAAATTTCGCAAGCGGCTTTGCAGGGGGAGGTCTTTTCTCAGGAAGTGCTAAACCGTTTTTGCCGTATTCTTGGCGCGGTGGCGGGCGATGCCGTGTTGATGATGGGGGCAAGAGGGGGGATCTACCTGTGTGGCGGTATTTTGCCTCGCATGGTGGATTTCTTTAAGGCCAGTCCTTTCCGTGAAGGTTTGGAGTCGAAAGGGCGCTTTCAGTCTTACATGCAGAAGGTACCGGTCTGGTTGTGCGTAGCTGACAATCCAGGGTTGCTTGGTGCGGCCGCCGCTATTCGTTAAGTCTGCTAGTTTTGTTGAGTCTAGTGGTTTCGTTAAGCTTACTAGACAAGCGCTTGCGTAATGTTCATAAAATTCCACCTGTTCATTCTGCTGTATAATATGAGTGAACAGGTGGATTGCCGTTAAGTCTGAGTGCGTTCGCGTAGATAGGATTCGTAGTCTGGAATCTCGTAGGAGTGCGCTGTTGCAAACAGTGGGGAGCTAATTAAAAAGTCGGCTGTTGTTCGGTTGCAGGCCACAGGGACATTCCAGACCGATGCCAGTCTTAGCAGTGCTTTAACATCGGGATCATGAGGCATGGCTTCAAAGGGGTCCCAAAAGAAAATCACCATGTCGATGTTTTGGGTTGTCAACATTGCACCTATCTGTTGATCGCCGCCCAATGGGCCGCTGATCATAGCGTGCACGTCTAATCCCAGTTGATTTTTTAATAAGTGCCCGGTGGTGCCCGTAGCAAAGATTTCATGTTGTTTAAGTTGGCTTAAGTTGCCTTCTACCCATGTCAGTAAGTCTGCTTTCATATTGTCATGTGCGATCAGCGCAATGCGCTTACGTGCAGGCATGACAATTTCTTTGCGCTTAATCATGTCGGTTCTCTTTGTCGATGCGATCAGGCTGCTGCTGAGACAGCAAGATTCGCTGTTCTTGAAAGTGGCGAATCAAGTTGCTTGTCGATGAATCGTGTCCTGCATTTTCAATTTTTCCAGTCAGGACGGGAAGTATTTTCTTAGCTAGGGTTTTACCCAGTTCTACACCCCATTGATCAAATGAGCAAATATTCCAGATCACGCCCTGTACAAAAATCTTGTGTTCATAAAGAGCGATCAATGCACCAAGAGTGCGAGGATCTAAACGTTGCAACAAAAGGGTATTTGTTGGTCGATTGCCGCTATGAATTTTATGAGGCACCAAGCGCTCAATTTCATCGGCATCTAAGCCTTGCTTGCGCAGATCCTCTTTGACTTCCTCTGCGGTAATGCCATTCATCAGGGCTTCGGTTTGAGCAAAAAAATTAGCCATCAGGTTTTCATGATGTCCTGGTACTGGAGTGCTGCTCTCCACTGAGCCAATAAAGTCTGCCGGAACGATGGTGTTGCTTTGATGTAAGTATTGATAGAACGCGTGTTGGCCATCTATCCCTAGTTGCCCCCAAATGATTGATCCTGTGGTATGGGGAACCACTTCACCTTTATGATTGACAGACTTGCCATTACTTTCCATTTCCGCTTGCTGAAGATAGGCTGAAAAGCGTGCCAGCGGCCAGTTATAAGGAAGAATAGCTTGGGACTGGTAGCCTAAGAAGGTGCTGTTCCAAATACTAATTAAGGCCATTAATACGGGGGCATTCTGTTCAAGCGGTTCATCTCTAAAGTGAATGTCCATCTCGTGAGCACCAGTCAGCAACTCTTCGAACTGGCTAAAGCCTAAATACAGCGCGATGGGAAGGCCAATCGCAGACCAGAGAGAAAAGCGTCCTCCGACCCAATCCCACATTTGAAAGCTGTTTTCTGCACTGATTCCAAATGCTTTGATCGCTTCTTTGTTGCTCGATACGGCAATGAAGTGCTTTGCAACGGCGCGTTCATCGAATGCGGATGACATAAGCCAGTTGCGTGCCGTGTGGGCATTGGTCATGGTTTCGCTGGTGGTGAAGGTTTTAGATGCAACGACAAACAATACCCGTTCAGGGTTGAGTGGGCGCAGTGTGTTTGCGATTTCAACACCGTCGACATTGGAGACAAAATGGACACGAATGCGATCATCGGCATAGGGTTTTAATGCTTGGGTGACCATACGCGGACCGAGATCTGACCCACCAATCCCTAAGTTCACAACATCGGTAATGCGCTTACCTGAATAACCACGCCATTCGCCTCTGCGCACCTGATTGACAAACTTCTTGATGCGAGCCAGCTCGTTGTTAACGGCAGGCATGACATTTTTTCCATCCACGTAGACAGGCGTATTGGTCCGATTACGCAAGGCGGTGTGGAGTACCGCTCGATCCTCAGTGATGTTGATGCGGTCCCCTTGGAACATCCGACGACGCCAATCATCGACCTTGGCTTCGTTGGCTAAGTCCAGTAGGTCGTTTAAGGTTTCGTCATCAATCAGATTCTTTGAGTAATCCAGAAGAATGTTTTGTACTCTGAGCGACATTTTTTCAAAGCGATTCGGATCGGCCGTAAATAACTCTCGGAGATGAGGGCGATTTGCTTTATCAGCACGTTCCTTGAGTGTTTGCCAGGCATCCGATTCGTAAATTCGAGACATAGTGCAGATCCTTTTAGTTATTATTGATCAGAAATAAGATAGGTAAATTTTTATCATTATTTTGTTAAATATACCAATACTTTTATCTTTTTAGGGTTTTATTTCTAATAAAAATAGTAAATTTACCTTTATTTTATCTGAGGGCTAAAGGTCAGCTGCGAGGCGAAGTGTCATGGAAAGTTGCTTGTTTAAGGGGCGTGAGATGCTCGCTGTCTCCACGCAGAGCATTTTCTGAAAGCTTTCTGTCTCCATATCGCTCAAGGCGTGAGCGCCTTCTCGCCATGGATTCCAAACGACGACTTCCTGATGATGCTGGTGTTCAACTACAATCGCGCTCGGAAATAAAGGACTCTTCACCAGGGATATAGGTGAGGGGGCCGTGTAAATGCGATCAACGGCTTGATTGATGTTAAGCTCGGGGGTATCAATGCTGTCGATTTTTACATTTTGTTGAGTGAGGCTGTCGAAATACTCTAAGCCTAGGCCGTTGACGAGCGTGTTTTGAACATCACCTACGTTCAAATACGTATGCAGTGCGCCTGTATTTGTGGCTTGGCAATCGATGTTAAGGTCAATTTGGCATTCGTGACCGAGCGAAAGGGTCAGTCGTAAATGAAAAGAGTGGGGCCAGAGTTCACGTGTGTGTTCGGAGTCTTTAAGCTCTAGGGTGACAATGACTCGGTCAGACAGTGTTTCTTGTGCGCAAAGGCTCCAGCGTTCAGTACGGGCGAATCCATGTGAGGGCTGGCCTTGCTTATTAAACCAAGGCCAGCAAATGGGTACGCCTCCACGTATGGCACGCCCTGGTTGAAAATACTGATGGGGCGTGCACCAAAGTAAGGAGTGATCGCAGCCATGGGGTGTCCATTCAAGTAATTGTGCGCCTTGCAAAGCGATACGCGCGTGGCAACTTGGGTGCTGAATCTCAATTATGTCCATTTACATGACTCCAATATAGGTTGATTTAACTAAAGGGTTGACTTACCAAGGGCCGACGACAAATCCAAGCTTATCTGGCAGCCAAAGAGCAATACCCGGAATGAGCATGACCAATAATAAGGATACGAACATGGTGACCATAAACAATAAGGCCCATAAGAAGGTTCGTTCCAGTCCTATCTCAGCAACCTTGGTCGTGACCATTAAATTGACAGCGACGGGCGGAGTAAACTGGCCTATGGCAATGTTCATTGCCAGCAAAATGCCGAACCAAACCGGATTCCAGCCAAAGTGATTCACCAACGGAATCAGGATCGGGGTGATAATCAAATAGATAGAGACGGCATCTAAAAACATGCCCGCGATTAATACCAGAAGCATGATTAAGAGCAATAATACCCAACTGTTATCCGATAAGCTGAGCAGAACATTGGCGAGGCTGTTGAATGTCCCGAGGGTTGTGCCTGCCCATGCAAATATTCCAGCGAGCGAGATGATAATCATGACCACGCCTGAAATGCGTGCGGCATCGGTCATCAAGGCACCGATTGCTTTGAAATTCAGTTGCTTGTAGACAAAAACACCAATTAAAAAGCCATAAGTGACGGCGACGACAGCGGCTTCAGTTGGTGTGAAAAGCCCAGAGCGCAAACCACCTAGGATTAAAACAGGCGCGAACAGTGCTGGGATGGCCTGAATAAAGCTTTCTTTAATTGGCGGGCGCTCGCCAGAGTCAGGGTGTTCCCAACCATGGCGCTTTGCCATCCACCAAGCGGGAATGAGTAAGGATAAACCTGCCAAAATACCTGGAAATAAACCTGCCGCAAATAGCGCTCTAAGATCAACACCTGGCATGACGACTGAATAGAGAATCAGCGCAATTGAAGGCGGGATTAAAATGGCGGTGGAGGCGGATGCTGCAATTAAAGAGGCCGAAAAAGGTTTTGGATAGCCCGCTTTCGTCATGCTGGGCAACATCACCATAGCAACAGCGGCGGCATCGGCAGGGCCAGATCCACTCATGCCGCCCATGATTAAGCAGACAATGACAGCGACCAGCGCTAAACCACCGTGGCGTGGTCCGATTAAGGATTGAGCAAAGCGAACTAAGCTTGCTGCGACCCCTGCACGTTCAAAAATCAGACCCGTTAAGATAAATAGTGGAATGGCAATTAAAGGGTATTTCGCAATGCTGTTGTAGGTGTTAGTGCCAAGTGTTGCTAGCATGTCTGGCGATAAGCCAACAACAATGCCTGCCGCGCCACCGAGCCCCAAGGCGAAGGCGACCGGAACCCCCATGAGCATCATTACCACAAAGACCAGTAACATAATTAAGTCTGGACTCATTGATCCGCTCCTGTGTCGGCGAGCTTAAGGCGCTCAATCAGGCTTTGAAGTAATCGATACATCATCGCCAGCGAGAGGATGGGAAGCCAGATCAGATAGATCCAAGTGGGATAGCCAAGTCCCGGAGAAAGGGACTCCCATTGATATTCTTCATAGGTTAGCAACCCTCCATACCAAGTAATCAGACTTAGCAGAATCAGGCTAAAGAAGGCCTGGGCGATGAGCAGTATTCGCCTCCAAAAAAGCGGAAGCTTGTCTTCAATAAAGGTAATGCGGATATGTTCATTATGACGGGCAGCAACCGCCGCACCTGCAAAGGTTAACACCACCAACAAAAAAACCGAAAATTCTTCAGTAAAGGCAAAGGAGGCGTTGGTCGTATATCGAACAACAACGTTACCTAGACTGATTAAGCAGATAGCCGATAAGGCTATTGCAGCAATCCAGGATTCAGGTCTCGATTTAGGGTTTGACATGATGAGGGGGGATTCAAGCCATATATGAGCTCCGGTATCTGTGGCTTACGCAGATACCGGAGGCTAAATTAACGCGCGTCTACAGCCGCTTTTGCCTTGGTAAACAGATCCTCGCCAATGCGTGGAACCCATTTTTCGTAAACACTTTGCGTCGCTTCGACAAATGCGGAGTGCTGTTCGGGTGTGAGTTCGGATACCTCAACACCACGTTCCTTGATGCGCTCTAAGGTTTCAACCAGTTCAGCACGTGATTTGGCAATTTCCCACGCGCCAGCTTCAATTGCGGCCTCTTTCAACAGTGTTTGGTCCTCAGTTGATAGTGAGTTCCAAACGCGTTGGTTAACACCAAATACCAAGGGGTCGGCCATATAGCGCCATAGGGTCAGGTGTTTTTGGCCTACTTGGTCAATACGTGCAACGTCGAAAACGGACAGAGGGTTTTCTTGTCCATCAACGGCTCCGGTAGTGAGTGCAGGTTGCGCATCGGCCCAGCTCATTTGGGTTGGGTTCGCGCCAAGCGTGTTGAATGTGTCTAGGAACAAGGGTGAGCCGACTACACGAACTTTCAAGCCCTTAAGGTCATCGGGTTGACTGATAGGGCCACGGGAGTTGGAAAGCTCACGAAAACCGTTCTCACCCCACGCGAGTGGAATGACACCGCGTTTTTCAATGGCCTCAAAAATAGCCTGTCCAGCCTCGCCCTGTGTGATTGCATCAATGGCAGCTGCATCAGGCATTAAGAAAGGCAGGGAAAAGAGGTTGAGTTCGGGGACTTGAGGCGACCAGTTAATGGTCG
This sequence comes from Nitrincola tibetensis, assembly GCF_003284585.1. Classification (GTDB taxonomy): domain Bacteria; phylum Pseudomonadota; class Gammaproteobacteria; order Pseudomonadales; family Balneatricaceae; genus Nitrincola; species Nitrincola tibetensis. Next base: position 52,541 of record NZ_QKRX01000013.1, on the reverse strand, counting down.
ATGCAACGGCCATATCGATGATGCCACTGCGCATAGCCGAAAACTCACGGGTTTGGTCACCAGAGACCAGTTGCGCATTTGGATAAATGGTTAGTTTCATGCGTCCTTCTGAGCGCTCTTCAACGAGCTCTGCCCATTTCACCGCTGCTTGCCCCCAGGGAAAGGCATCCGATAAAACGGTTGAGACTGAAAACTCACGTGTTTCTTGCGAGAAGGTCGGGCTACTCATTAACAGGAAAGAGCTTGCTGCTAGAGCTGTTAGAAGGTTCTTTGAATTCATAATAAGACCTTTATATTTATATTTTCCAGAAATGGAAGACGTTTATTACCTTTGTTCGTGCAGTGTGCATATTTAGTCATAAGCCTAAGGTTAGTCTATAGTAGACCAGTCAGTTTGAATTTAAAAGTGATTGAGTTGTCAGAGATAAGATGGCGCATTTGCAGTTGAAACAGGAGCTAATTTCATGAAATTAAAGACGTGTTCGCTTTTAGTCTGTTTGACTTTGGGTGTTCATTCCTCTTTGGGGTGGAGCAATGATCGTTTTTCGACAGACATCTATCCAGTGCACTTAAAGACGCATGCTGATAGTTTGGCACACCCATGGTCTCTTGCATTTTTGCCTGAAGGTGGGATTTTGGTAACGGAGCGTCCAGGTCGTTTACGTTTAATAGAAGAGGGCATTCTGCTTGATAGGCCTGTTGAGGGAGTGCCTGAAGTGGCGGCTTCTGGGCAGGGGGGATTGCTCGACATTGCCTTGCATCCCGCGTTTGAAGAGAACCGTTGGTTGTATTTATCTTTTTCAGATAGAACCGCTGAAGGTCTAACAACGCGTGTGATCCGTGCTCGTTATCAAGACGGGCGTCTTACCGATCATGAAGATATCTTTGAAGCACTGCCTCGATCTTCAGGAGGACGTCATTTTGGTGGACGTCTGTTGTTTGATCGTGCTGGCTATTTATACCTGTCAGTAGGCGATCGAGGTGAAATGGATCGAGCACAGGATCTGGCGGATCACGCTGGCAGCATTATACGCCTTCATGATGACGGTCGAATTCCGGATGACAACCCCTTCGTTGATAACCCCCAAGCCAAACCTGAGATCTATTCATGGGGGCATCGGAATCCACAAGGCTTGGTGCTGCACCCCGAAACAGGCGATATCTGGTCTCATGAACATGGGCCAAGAGGCGGTGATGAGATTAACCTGATTAAACCGTCTCTCAATTACGGTTGGCCAAAAGCAACGCATGGAATTAATTACACAGGATTTTCAATTTCGCCTCATCAAACCCTTCCGGGAATGGAGTCTCCTTTGCTGTATTGGACGCCTTCAATAGCACCCAGTGGCATAACGTTTTATACAGGGGATGATTTTCCAGAATGGCAAGGACAGTTGTTATCTGGTGCTCTCAGCCATCGTTTGGTGTCCCGTGTATCGATTGATTCGGCGCAACAACCAGAGTCTGTTGTTGAGGTTGAACAGATGTTTAAAGGGCTAGGCCGTCGAATCCGAGATATACGTCAAGACGCGGAAGGACGTTTGTGGTTGCTGACAGATGAATCACCAGGGCGGGTGATGTCGATACATTTAAACGAATGACTTTAAAAAAGTGCTTGCATTTTAAATGAGTTATCCATATAGTACGCACCGTCTTCACGGGCACGGAGTGTAGCGCAGTTTGGTAGCGCATCTGGTTTGGGACCAGAGGGTCGGGGGTTCGAATCCCTCCACTCCGACCATCTTATTTTATTTCCTTTAATTTTAGTCCTCGATAAATATCGTTGAGTAAAATCATTTTCAATACATCCTTTTCATTTAGTTTTGCCACAAAAAGTTGGCGCTAATTTCCTGTTACCCTTTGGTTTAATCGATATGACTCATTGAGCGCCTGATTTCCGTGCTATAGCCGCTTTTGTTAAGCGGGTGGCTTCCGCGCTGAGTGGATTTTCAGGCCAGGGGTGTTTCGGATAGCGTCCTCGCATTTCTTTACGCACCTCTGTGTACGCATGCCGCCAAAAATGCGGGAGGTCTCCTGTGATCTGTAAGGGGCGGCGTGCAGGTGATAATAAGTGTATCAGTAAGGGTAAACGACCTTTTAGCACCGTGGGTTGGCCTTCGTAGCCGAACATTTCTTGTAATTTTACCGCCAGTATGGGCGGGTTGTGTGTGTAATTTACGGTAACGTTTGAACCGCTAGGTACTTTAATCTGAAGAGGTAGAAGTTGATCAAGTTGTTGCTGTTGCTCCCAACTTAATAAACAGAGTAGGGCGGAATAGGTGTCCAGTTTATCCAAGTCGCGTAGATGGCGTGCTTGAGTTAAAAAAGGTAACAACCAAGTAGACATAGAACCCAATAAGGCAGTGTCGCTGACGTCTGGCCAGTCGCCGCCTTCATATTCATGAAGTAAGTTCAATCGAGCTCTTAAGTTTACTGCAGCTGCCGGCCAAGGAAGACAGTTTATTCCGCGCTCATTGATGATGTCCTTCCAAGCCTTATGCCAATCATCTGCACTTAATTCGGGCAAGGGCGCGCTGCTGATTTGAAGCTGGCCTAAATGCAACGATCGGCGGGCGATGTGCTGACCGTTGTCCTGCCATCCGATCTGAGTGCGCTGACTGAACATTTGCGGGGCTAAGGATTGCAGTAACTCCAAATGATTGCCGGATAGTTCGCACGCTAGGCGAATACGCGTTGTTTGGTTAATACTGAAATCTGCGCAGGCCAACCAGTCAGCTGACACTAGATCCGATTGGGGTAAGAGTTCTGCTCCTCGACCATTGCTTAACAGAAAATGCAGATTGTGATCACGTCGACGCGCGATTCGATCTGGAAATGCCAGCGCGACCAGCAAAGCAGGAAGTTCTTCTTGGCTGATTAAGCTTTCCGGAGGCGCAGAGATTGCCAAGGATTGAAGCTGTTGCCATAAACGTCTCGATAAGGGATCAACTCGCTGTTGCCAGAGACTGTGTTTATGCGCCTGAGTGAGTAGGCGTATCAAATCGTCACTTTTGCGCAGACTGTTTGGCCACTCCTGAATAAGGGCGATAATCTCGCAAGCTGCTTTTCCCTGTCCAAGGCGCTGTGCGCAAACAAGTGCATGTGCCCAGCGCGGTTCAATGCCTAAGCTTGCACAGGCTCGGCCCTGTTCTGTTAAGCGTGCCTGATCCTGTGTGATCAGTCCTAATTGTTGCAAGAGATCACGTGCTTGCTGTAAGGATGCAAGGGGAGGAGGTGTTAGCCAAAAAAGTTCTGAAGGTTCGGCTCCCCAAAGTAAGAGGTCTAACAGTAAGGGTGCTAGGTCAGCCTCTACAATATCAGCACGAATGTATGCATCTAAACGCTCATGAGTGCTTTCTGGCCATAAGCGATAGCAAACTCCTGCTGCTTGTCGACCCGCTCTACCGCAGCGTTGCTCCGCGGATGCCCGTGATATGCGACGCGTTTTCAGTTCATTCAAACCGCTGCTGACATGAAATACATTGCGCTTTTCTAAGCCGCTATCTATGACAGTTCTAACGCCCTCTAAGGTAATTGAGCTCTCGGCAATGTTTGTCGCCAGGATGATTTTTCGTTTTCCTGTGTCAGCGGGTTTTAATGCGATTTCTTGCTCTTTATTACTGAGTTGCGCGTGCAAGGGGGCGACTTGAATATCTGTAGCGAGGTTTTGTAGGGCATTTTGCAGCTGATTGATTTCCCAAACACCAGGAAGGAACACTAAAATATCCCCTTCATGGGTCAATGCCTGACGGACAACCTGAGCGCAATGATCAATCAGTGATGTTTGAGTATTCAGGGGTGGTTGGTAATGCACACTGACTGGAAAGCTGCGTCCCTTGCTTTGGATTAAAGGCGCATCTAAAGCGGATGTGAGTGTTTGCACATCCAATGTGGCCGACATGATCAATATGCGCAGGTCTGGTCGCAATACCTGTTGACTATGGTGCACCAGAGCAAGCGCAAGATCCGATTGTAAATTGCGCTCATGGAACTCATCAAAAATAACTAAACCTACGCCAGTTAATTCAGGGTCGTCTTGAAGTAAACGCGTTAAAATGCCTTCTGTGACAACTTCAATGCGGGTTTTTTGGCTAATTTTTGAATCTAAACGAATACGATAGCCGACCGTTTCTCCAACCGTTTCGCTACATTGTTGCGCCATAAACAGCGCCGCATTACGTGCAGCAACACGCCTAGGTTCGAGCATTAAAATACGCTGCCCAATCAGCCAAGGCGCATCTAATAAAGCTAAAGGAACTCGAGTGGTTTTACCTGCTCCTGGCTCTGCGCTTAACAATACGACACCAGGTGTTTGCAGGGCTTCACAGAGTTGAGGAAGAACGTCATCAATAGGCAAAGCAGTTGTATGCATAAGAGCTCAGAATTGGGTTGGGAGGCGGTGGCTTCGCTATGATACCATGTCGGAAGGGGATGCCAATCCTCGTCTTGTGGGTGAGTTCAGTGCTCTATATCGAAATGCACATAAGTAGGTGTCGGGCTATAGTGCAAGATCATTTTAGAGGGTCCTGTCGAAGAGAGGCTGGATTTAGCCTGTTACATACAGCAGAATGCGTAAGCGCTTTCGTCTGAACAGATAAGCAGGCAGGGCGAACGTATTTGGTAGATATTTTACTCGGAGTGCCCCGTTTGAATAATGTAATTAGTGGTGTAGGACTGTATACGCCTATCGATACCATCAATAATGATGAATTGGTGGAATCGTTTAACCTTTTTGTGGCTGACTACAATGCGCAGAACAGCGCGGAGATAGCGCAAGGTGAGCTGGCAGAGTTGCAGCCCTCATCTACGGCATTTATTGACAAAGCATCGGGTATTCTTAGTCGCTACGTGATCGATAAACAGGGTATTCTTGATCCAAAGCGGATGAAACCCTATGTTGCACCACGAGCCAATGACAGTCTGAGTCTACAAGCTGAAATAGCCGTGAAGGCTGCTCAGTTGGCGTTGGATGAGGCGGGCTTGTCGGGTGCTGATCTGGATTGCGTGATTGTTGCCTGCTCCAATTTGCAGCGGGCCTACCCTGCGGTGGCAATTGAAGTTCAGCAGGCATTGGGGGCGGGTGGCTTTGCGTTTGATATGAATGTTGCCTGCTCCTCCGCTACATTTGCTTTGCAATTGGCTGATAACACTCTTCAGGCAGGCAGTGCTTCACGTGTGTTGGTGGTGAATCCAGAAATTTGTTCGGCGCATTTAAATTACCGCGACCGTGACAGCCATTTTATTTTTGGTGATGCCTGTACGGCGATGATTGTTGAGCCAGCGGATACTGCGCAGGGTTCACGGCAGTTTCGTATACTGGGGACGCGCCTGAAAACAGCCTTTTCGAACAACATCCGTAATAATTTTGGTTTCCTCACTAAGTGTGAAGATCGCTCCTTGGATGCACCGGATACTTATTTTGTGCAGCAGGGGCGAAAGGTTTTCAAAGATGTGGTGCCGATGGTGGCAGATCTCATTCTTGATCATTTGAATTCGCTCAAGCTGCCGCCGTCGGATCTTCGTCGATTATGGTTGCACCAAGCCAACATCAATATGAACAGTCTCATCGCGCGTAAGGTGCTGGGGCGTGATCCTACGCAAGATGAAGCGCCAACCATTTTGCATGAGTTTGGTAACACGAGTTCCGCAGCTTCGATCATTGCATTTGAGCGCTATCGTGATGGATTAGAATCAGGTGATTTGTGCTTGCTGAGTTCGTTTGGTGCTGGTTACTCTGTTGGTTCAGTGGTGTTACGCAAAGTCTAGCGCCATGATTAGGAGTCATTCGTGAAAGCGAGTGACTCTTTCTAGGTCTTAGGTGTATTTTTGACGGGAGCGTTTCTTAGGTTACGCTTTCGTTCCTTCGTTGTGTCTAAAAAAATCGTATGCAGACTTCATCAGCCCTCAGCGTTTAAGACGTATCAGGATCTTGATCTGGGTGACCTTTATCCGCCCCAGCTATTTCAGTCTCCTTACAACATTTGATCATTGCAGATATCTAGGAAGGCCATTAGGAAATGGAGCCACACATGCAAAGTAATTTAGATAACAGACATTTATTAGAACATAGCCCTGTCAGTAAGCTTTTTCTTAAGTATGTGGTCGTTGGTATTGGTTAGCTTGGTTTCTACAGGTGCTTTACTGATGTTTGCAGAACCCTTAACGCAACATTTGGGGGCGGATGAGCGACTATTGCCTCATGCGCTGGCTTATTTCAAAGGACTTGTGCCCTTCATTCTTCCAATTACCTTATGCTTTTACTCAGATGTTATGTTGAAGGCGCTGGGGCATCCCAAGTTTTCGATGATGATTATGACCTCGATTGTGATCATCAATGTTGCCCTGAGCTTGTATTTCGTTTTAGGCACCGATATGGGCACGATGGGTGCAAGTTTAGCTACTTGGTGTGGCACTTTTACCCAAATTTATGGGTAATGAGGGTGTCTGGATCACCATCCCGCTGGCAGAGCTGATGGCGTTAGGTGTTGCATGTGTGTTGGTCTTAAGGATTATTCGAAAACTACTCATGCTCACAAAAAAGACTGAGGCACAGTGACTTTTATTACTCCACTCCTGTTGAAGTTTTTAAAGCATAATTATGCAATCGTTAACATTTTCGGGCTTACTAAAGCCCGAAAATGTTGTAAGCCTTTAATGTGTTGCTATTGACCCCCATTGCATTTCACCCATGATGACTTTAGCGCTTAAGCTTAAAATGCTGTCACCAATGTTTGGTTAATTTTATTTCACGTCGTCATTCAGTGTCTTATAGACGACTGATGATCAGTGCCGCATTGACCCCGCCAAAGCCAAATGCATTGCACAAAGCATGTTTAACGTCGTGATGACGATTCAAGTCAGGTACTAAGTCGAGGTCTTCCATGCCTTGATCGGCTTGCTGCAAATTCAACGTGGGTGGAAGTTTTCCTTCCATGACTGATAGCGCTGTAAAAATACTTTCAACTCCACCAGCCGCTCCGAGAAGGTGTCCAGTGGCAGACTTAGTCGCCGAGATTGGGATGTGAGGTAGCCGCTCGGCGAAAACACTTCGTAACGCAGCGATTTCTGCATTGTCACCGACAGGCGTAGAAGTGGCATGTGCATTGATGTAATCCACATCTTCAGGTTGAAGTCCTGCCATTTTTAGTGCTCGGTGGATGGCGGTCGCTGCTCCTGATCCATCTTCCGGTCCTGAGGAAATATGGTGCGCATCTGCACTGGTGCCGTAACCACTGATCATGGCGAGAGGTGTGGCGCCACGTGCAAGGGCATGTTCAAGCGTTTCGATAACAAGTAAGCCAGCGCCTTCGCCCATGACAAAGCCGTCACGTGCCTGATCAAATGGGCGCGATGCTTCTTGTGGTGTTTCATTCAACGTTGATAGGGCTTTCATCGCATGAAAACTGGCAAGAGCGAGCGGGTCGACGCAGCTTTCAGCGCCACCCACTAGCGCAATATTTGCCTCGCCGCTACGGATAAGGCGCATACCGTCGCCAATCGCCTGCAATCCAGCCGCACAGGCCGTGATCGGACAACCAATGGGTCCCTTGAAACCGTACTTGATGGATACATTACCAGCCGCCAAATTGGCCAGAAATGAGGGGACAGTAAAGGGCGATATTTTTTTATATCCGCGGCTTATCAGCGTCTGATAAGCATTTGTAATCGTTGGAAACCCACCGATGCCAGTGCCAATGACCGTCGCCGTGCTCTGTTTGTCTTCTTCTGACTGTGTGTGCCAGCCAGCCTGCTCCAGTGCTTCTTGCGCGGCAGCGAGTGTGAAAAGGGTAAATTTATCCATTTTCTTACGCTCTTTGATGCCGACGACAGACAGCTCATCTAACCCCCCTTCAGGGTCCTGCAACTGACTGGGAACCTGTCCCGCAATTTGAACGGGAAAGTCGGTGGTGTCGAAATGTTCAATAGGGCGAATGCCTGAGACACCGGATAAAAGTCGTTGCCATACAGCATCAACATGAATGCCGAGAGGGCTGACGATGCCCATACCTGTGATTACAATCGGTGAACTCATTGCCATATCTCCATTTGGTGGTATTAGATGCAATATAATCTCAGCCAATATATGATCAAGATAATATTTATAGGGTGGGGGTGGTAAGTGTCTTATTCCAAAGCACATAAGTCTCAATCTAAAGAGCGCATTTTGGCCTCGGCTACCGAGCTTTTCAGTCGTTACGGCTTTGAAAAGGTGTCAATTGGCAAAATTATGAAGTTGGCACGGATGACTCATGGTGCTTTTTATGCGCATTTTGAGTCGAAGGAGGCTTTGTTCAATGCCTCTATACTGGAGACTTTCAAGCGTAGCCGTGTCGCGCGCTTAGCAAAGGGGCCCTTCGCGGTTAGACATTTGACGTCACTGATAACCGACTATCTCAATCTTCTTGCAGTGAAAGAGCAAAGTACACCGGGGCCGGAAACCCTATTGTTCAATGAAATTGGCAGTGAGCGAGTTGAAATTCGAAAGCTGTATGAGCAGGCTTACCAGCATATGAAAAGCGTGTTGGAAAAGCGAATTACAGCCTTAGCAAGGTTGAACAAGCTGCGATTTGCAGCTGATCGAAATATTATTAGCGAAAAATCGCGTGCAATTATCGCTTCGATGATTGGTGCTGTCAGTATTGCTAGAAGTATTACGGATGAGCAGGAGCAACAGCAAATTTTGCTGGCAGGGCAAAATCAGATACTCGCTATTTTGGGAGTTGAAACGGCGGATGCAGATTGGGTAATAGGCTCATAAGTGGTATGGCTGCCCAATCCAGTGGGCTTTTAGTTTGTTTACGACGACCACTAATAGCGCAGATTAACGACGTTTGAGAGTCGCGTTGTATTCCTTATAAGCAGGTTTCCTGAGTATGAAAAAACTACATTCTTTCCTGAATCGAATTGCGGTTGCACTTGAAGCGGCTTTGCCCGTTGATTCCCCCTTGATTGATTGGTCAACTCAGTTTGCCGCTGTTTGGCGTGTGGAGCGAGGGCAGGGAGCTCTGATACCTGTTGTAACAAGCAGTCCCGTGAGTCTAGAGGACTTGATCGGTATTGAGTCTCAGCGTGAGCGTGTTGTCAGCAATACGCGTCAGTTTTTGCATGGGTTACCTGCCAATAATGTGTTGATGTGGGGAGCGCGCGGTACAGGTAAATCTTCACTTGTCCGAGCTTTATTGCAAGCATACTCCGATCAAGGGCTGCGATTGGTCCAGGTTGATCGTGAAGATCTCATCCAGATGCCTTATATTTTGAATGCTTTAGCCGATCAACCTTGGCGTTTCGTTATTTATTGTGATGACTTGTCCTTTGAGGAGGATGATGTCAGTTATAAACGCTTGAAGAGTGCATTGGATGGCGCTTTATCGCGGACACCGGACAATGTCCTGCTGTATGCTACGTCCAATCGACGCCATTTGTTGCCCGAGGCCGCGTCGGATAATCTGCAAACCGAATGGGTACAAGGTGAGCTACACCCAGGTGATGCGATTGAAGAAAAGATATCCTTATCGGATCGGTTTGGTGAGTGGATTGGCTTTTATCCTTTCGATCAAGCAACCTATTTACGTGCCGCTGAACATTGGACCAAGCGATTATGTCAGAGCCATGGACTAGAACCTGATTTTTGTGAAGCATTACAGTTAGAGGCCGTGCGTTTTGCGCAAGGGCGTGGCGTTCGTAATGGTCGTGTGGCACAGCAGTTTGCTAAGTATTGGGTGGGGCGTGAGTTGCTTAAAAAGTTATGATGTACCATTTATAGCATAAAAATTTTGAGAAAAGAAATTCGAAAATGCGATAAATCAATCAGCTAGGGTTTTGGATAGGGGAGGAGCAGTGTTGAAATAATCATGGGCTTCCTGTATCTCTAAAGCAATTGCTATCCAATAATGTAGCCTTCTATGCCTTATTTACGTGTGTCCGGTTTTTATTTTTTTTACTTTGCTTTACTTGGCGCTCTAATCCCTTACTGGAGCTTATATTTAGAATCACTTCACTTTGATGCACAAACCATTGGGCTTCTGATGGCAACGCTTCACATTTCTCGAATATTTGCACCAAACCTCTGGGGTTGGATCGCGGATCATACGGGGCAGCGTGTAAAGGTTGTGCAATTAGGCGCTTTAATGGCATGGATCGTGTTCATTGCTATTTTTTGGCAAGGTACGGCCCTTGGCGTTGGCTTGACGATGCTTGCATTTAGCTTTTTTTGGAATGCCGTTTTACCGCAATTTGAGATGTTGACCTTGAAACTGCTCGGTAAAGATAAAGCGAAATACAGCCACATCCGACTATGGGGATCAGTGGGGTTTATTTTTGCTGTAGTGTTGATTGGCGCGTTATTGGAAGTTGTCACTATCAGTATTCTTCCTTGGGTTTTGTTGATGATCATGCTGTTGATTTGGTTGAACAGTTTACTGATTAAGACTGTTAAAGAGGTTGCTGTTGCTGATCTTCACGACACACGCTCCATGCGACATATTATTTTTACTCCTCAGGTCCAAGTATTTTTTCTGATCTTTTTTCTCATACAGTTAGGTCATGGGCCATACTATACGTTCTACTCGTTAATGATGTTGGATTTAGGGTATAGCTCAGTCCAAGTTGGCTGGCTATGGGCGGTAGGTGTGTTGGCTGAGGTGGCGTTGTTTTGGATGATGCCTTGGATCTTTAAGCATTTTAGCTTAAGACGCGTTATGCTGATTAGTTTGGCATTGTGCGTATTACGCTGGATGTTGATCGGTCTGTTTTCACAGCAGTATTGGTTAATGATGCTATCTCAGTTGCTGCACGCGGCGACATTTGGCAGCTTGCATGCTGTCGGAATTGCACTGGTTAGTCATTATTTCAGTCCATCAACACAGGGGCGGGGGCAAGCATTGTTTTCAAGCGCGGGTTTTGGCGCCGGTGGGGCTGCAGGTGCAATTCTATCCGGAGTTCTATGGGGCGTTATGGGCAGTGCAACCTTTTATATTGCAGCACTGGTGAGTTTGCTCGGATTTGGCTTAGCATGGGTGTGGATTCGCCCTGAAAAGGTGCTTAAGCTGGACTCTTAGAGGTTTCTTGTTATAGTGTAAGTAACTATCTGAAGCTTATGCAGTTAAAAGCTAGAGGCGCTCATAATGAAGTTTAAAATTGACATCGAAATGACCCCGCAGGAGCTGAGGGACAGCTTAGGCCTGCCTGATGTGTCTGGGTTTCACGAAGAGATGTTGCAACAAATACGTGACCGAATGCAAGCGGGTGTCGAGGGTTATGATCCTTTAACACTCTTCAAGCCCTTTATGGCAACAGGGGTTGGATCTTTAGAAGGATTTCAAAGGTTGTTAATGAATATGATGAGTCAGTATTCCCGAATGGGTTCCGAGTCTGATGGTAGGGAATCTAAGTGAGTAGTGAGAATGTTAAGGAGCCGAGCATGCGTATTCTGAGAAAGTATACCAATCGACGATTGTATGATACATCGCGCAGCTGTTACGTGACTCTGGAGGATGTCAAAGTTTTAGTTTTAAAGTCAGAAGCGTTTCAAGTTTTAGATTCAAAAACGGGACAAGATTTAACGCGTAACATTCTAATGCAGATCATTAGCGAGCAAGAAGCTGAAGGTCATGGCACGTTACTGACCAATCAGGTTTTACAGCAACTCATCCGCTTTTATGGCGACAGTATGCAAGGAATGATGAGCCAGTACCTCGAGCAAAGTATAGCGGCTTTTCTTGAACATCAGGATCGTATTCGCGATCAGATGCAAAACATGATGGGCGTTGCAAACCCTTTGACCATGATGAACCGCATTGCCGATCAGAATCTTGCTGTTTGGAAAATGTTTAATCCCAATTTACGTGAGTCTGACTACCGGGCTGAGCAAGCTGCCAAAAAAGGTTCGGTTAAAGAAGGCGCTAGCGACGCTCCGATAAAAGACGAGCCAGCAAAGTAAATGAAACTGCCATAACAGCAAGGTTATGGCAATTCGATTTAATCTCGCATCCACCCTGTAATTTCTGCCGCTAACGTCAGATTGTGTTTCGGGCTAACAAAAATACCGATATGCCCCGCATTGAATACTCGTTCTTGATAGTTCAAACTGCTTGTTAACCCTTTAAGTGCCATCGAAGAAGAGGGTGGCACTAAGTGATCCTGAGACGCATAAATATTTAAGATGGGTTGATCAATACGCTTGAGATCGATGAGTTGATTGCCGATAACAAGTGTCTTATGAATGAGTTTATTTTGCTGAAAAAAATCTTTCAAAAAAGATCGAAATGCTTCGCCTGCTTGATCGGGGCTGTCGTAAATCCACTTTTCCATACTTAAAAAGCGAACGGCCGTTGACGCTGTGCTTAAATTGTTTGGCATTTGTAAGTTTTTAAGGACACCAAGGCGCATGGGCAGTAACGCATTAAAAGTTTCGTTTAGTAAGCTGCCTGGAATGTTGCCATAAGTCTTAACCGCGAGATCGACATCGACGTGTTTAACCAATCGGCTGAGCGTAAAATCCTCCGTACTGAAATCAACAGGAGTTACGACTGTGATCAGGCGTTTAATTTTGTGTGGGTTGAGTGCTGTGTAGCAAAGACTAAAGGTTCCACCCTGACAAACTCCTAGTAAGCCGACTTGCGTCGTCTTGGATGCGTTGAGTGTTGCCTCTACACAAGCATCCATATAGTAAAGAATGTAGTCGTCTAGATCCAAAAAACGATCACTGGCATCTGGATAGCCCCAGTCGATCAAGTAAATCGGTTGACCTTGATCAAGGAGCGACTGAATTAGAGATTGCTCTGGGGTTAGGTCAAGCATGTAAGGGCGGTTCACTAGGGCATAGCACATCACTAAGGGTGTCAGTGAGGGATCGATTTCTTTGGGTTCGAAGTACTTGAGTTGGACTTTATCAATCGTGTAAATGACCTGATAAGGGGTTTGTCCTGTCTTAACCTCTGGTAGCTGTTTTAATACTTCATAACTGTCAATCAGGGCTTGATTGAATTCGAGTATTTCTTTTTTTAATGTCTCAGCATCAAGCTGAATTTTAGTCATTCGAGTTGTTCCTGAGTTGATCAATCTCCGAGCGTAGCTCGGTTAATGATCGCTGCAATTCGGGAATCAAAGACAATTCTTTTTGTAATTGTCTAACTTGTTTTCGTAAGCTATGTATGTGTTCAAATGCTAAGCTCAGAGAGGTTTCTGATGCAATACCTATCTGAGCGAGTTGTTCATTACGAGACGTCTGATAGAACGCACGCAGGGCAAAAGAGGCGTTGCTAATCTGCCCATAGGTAGTTTGGTAGTGCTCCGTTGCGACAACGCTTGCATACTCTTTCTCGTAGGCTTGTGTCCAAGCTTCGTGTAAGTCTTTGAGGCTGTTAATCGGTTCAGGTGCGCTATCCAGCGTATCCGTAAGGTCTTTAATTGCACTTTGATTAATTTGATCAAAAAGCTCAGAGTACTGTCCAAACGCAATTTGATACTCGTAAAGCAGTTGAGTACCTTCGCGAATTAAACGTTGTTGCTTTAATGTCAGGTGTTCAGTATTGGATTCAAGTAGCGTATTTAGACCTTGCAGCAGTGGTTGCTCACCCAAGCCTTGAAAGGTTAATTGGCTAGTGTGAATGAGTGCATGAAGCTGCTCAGGGATCTGCCAACGCTTTAAAATCCAGTCGCGACTTAGTTGGCTGATGTGTTGTTTAAACCCCCTAACAAAATCATGCGTATCTTGAAATGCATGGCTTTGTAGAATCAGTTGGCTAGCAAAGCGCGTGAATTCAATGGACTCTTGTGTCATTAAACTGATGAGCTCAGCGTGCTGCTCAGGTAAATACTCCCAACTGCTTTGCTGTAGACGTGCCATGAGACGAGACCAATCCAGCAGCGGATCATCAGAAGATGCTGTGCCTTGTTGTTGCATCGTCAACCATTGTTGAATCAATGTGTGCAGATCATCTGTCACAAACGGCTTCCTTTGATTGCTTTGGGGTGAGTGTCTTTATTGTACCTAAGACAGTTTTTTTATTCATTGGAGTCGTCTATACGTTTATCAAATAGTGATTGATGCTTGGTTATGATCGGGCTTGCTCAAGAAGTTGGATCATCTCAAGTGCGGCATTCGATAGGGTTCGATTACGATGATAAATATAGCCTAAGGGGCGTTCAACTGGCTCTACATCCAGTGGTAAGCGTACTAAAGAATCATCAATCATCGTCTCAGGTAGTAAGCTCCAACCCAACCCGATGGATACCATCATGCGCAACGTGTCGAGGTAATTTGTGCTCATGTGTACACTGGGTTCAAGGCTATGCTCTGAAAATTGTTTCAGAACCAGTTGGTGAGTGAATGTATGGCTTCTGGGTAAAATAGCAGGGTATTGGCTTAGTTTTGCCAAGGTTAGTCTTGTTTCTTTTGCTAAGGGATGCTGTTGCGAAACTACATAGAAAAGTCGATCTTGCCAAATGACTTGTGAAATGATGCGAGCATCATGCTCCGGTGCAAGGGTAATTAACGCCAATTCAATATCGCCACGCAGCACACTGTCATACGCCAGCTCAGATTCATCGAAGCGCAAGTCTAACTCAACGTCTGGAAACTTAGCGACATAGTGTTTAAGTACGGGAGGAAGTCTATGCAGGCTAATGTGATGGCTGGCGGCAACACAAAGACGGCCGTTGACTGAACCTCTTAAATTAGAAACGAGTCTTTCTGCATCTTTGATCGCGAGTAATATTTCTCGTGCTTTTGGTAGTAAATGGCGGCCCGCATCGGTGAGCATTACATGCCGTCCAATTCGATCAAACAAACGACAATTGAGCTGGCTTTCTAAAAGTGCAATGCGTTTGCTAATGGCCGATTGCGTTAGAAAAAGACGATCAGCGGCTTCCGAAAACGATTGGCAATCAGTAACTGTAACGAAGGCCGTTAAGCTTGCATTGTCCATGGAGTTGATCAGTGCCTTTGTATTCCTGATAGGAATGGATGAGATAAAAATTATGAATTTGTTTATTGTAACGGAGTGAATTAGTATTCCGCTATAACTATTTTAAACCTGTCTTGGAGATTGTGATGGCCGGTAAGACTTTGTACGACAAATTATGGGATGATCACTTGGTGCGCGTAAATGAAGATGGCAGCGCACTTCTCTATATTGATCGTCATTTATTGCATGAAGTAACCTCTCCGCAAGCATTTGAGGGGTTGCGTATAGCAGGACGTAAGCCTTGGCGTATTGATGCAAACCTCGCGACTCCAGACCATAACGTGCCGACGACCGAACGCTCCGGAGGAGTTGAACGTATCGTTGATCCCGTGTCACGCATCCAAGTGAAGACGCTGGATGATAACTGCGATACCTTTGGCATCACCGAATTTAAAATGAACGATATCCGCCAAGGCATCGTCCACGTTGTGGGCCCTGAGCAGGGTGCAACTTTGCCTGGTATGACGGTTGTCTGTGGTGATTCCCATACGGCGACACATGGCGCGTTTGCAGCACTTGCACACGGGATTGGCACATCTGAAGTTGAGCATGTATTAGCGACTCAATGCTTGATTACCAAAAAAATGAAAAACATGCTGGTTCGCGTTGACGGCCAGTTAGGCTTAGGCGTGACGGCTAAAGACGTTATTTTACATATCATCGGAGTCATTGGAACAGCCGGTGGAACAGGCTATGCAATTGAGTTTGGTGGAGAGGCTATTCGCAGTATTTCAGTTGAAGGGCGAATGACCATTTGTAACATGGCCATTGAAGCAGGCGCTCGTGTTGGATTGGTTGCAGTTGATGAAAAAACCATTGAATACGTAAAAGGCCGTCCTTTCTCGCCAAAAGAGCAGGACTGGGAAAAGGCTGTTAATGCATGGCAAACGTTGGTTTCTGATGCGGACGCGGTATTCGATGAAGTCGTTGTTATTCGTGCTGAAGACATACAGCCTCAAGTCACTTGGGGAACATCCCCCGAAATGGTCACCTCGGTCGTGGACAGTGTTCCTGATCCTGCTGAGATGGAAGATCCGGTTAAGCGCGAAGGAGCCGAGCGCGCTTTGCACTATATGGGCTTGAAGCCAAAGCAAAAAATCACTGATATTCAATTGGATCGTGTTTTTATTGGTTCTTGTACCAACTCCCGTATTGAAGACTTGCGTGAAGCGGCCGCCATCGTTAAAGGTAAAAAAGTAGCGACCACAATCAAGCAGGCTTTGGTGGTGCCAGGGTCTGGATTGGTGAAAGCACAAGCAGAATTAGAAGGATTGGATAAAATCTTTTTGGAAGCCGGAATGGAGTGGCGTGAACCCGGTTGCTCAATGTGCTTGGCAATGAACCCAGACAAACTCGGCGTTGGAGAGCATTGTGCATCTACGTCAAACCGTAACTTTGAAGGACGGCAAGGATTTGGCGGTCGGACGCATTTGGTAAGCCCTGCAATGGCTGCCGCTGCTGCGATTGCGGGTCATTTCGTTGATGTTCGCCAAGTGAATAATGCCTAAGGAGCACGAGTATGAAACAGTTTACAACCCATCAAGGCATTGTTGCACCCTTAGATCGTGCGAATGTCGACACGGATATGATCATCCCGAAGCAGTTTTTGAAGTCAATTAAACGCTCAGGATTTGGCCCAAACTTATTTGATGAACTTCGCTATTTAGATGAAGGGCAACCAGATCAGGATTGCAGTCAACGCCCTTTGAATCCAGATTTTGTTTTAAATAAATCGCGCTACCAAGGCTGCAGTATTTTATTGGCGCGTAAGAATTTTGGCTGTGGATCAAGTCGTGAGCATGCGCCTTGGGCATTAGAGGATTTTGGTATTCGAGCCATCATTGCACCAAGTTATGCAGACATTTTTTTCAATAACAGTTTTAAGAATGGACTCTTGCCAATCATTCTTGACGAAAAAGACGTCGATCAACTCTTCGTTGAGGTTGAAGCGAATGAAGGGTATCAGCTCACTATTGATCTCGAAAATCAACAGGTGATTAAACAGGATGGAACCGCTTTAGCGTTTGAGATAGATGGCTTTCGTAAGCACTGCTTGCTGAAAGGATTGGACGATATAGGCTTGACTCTAGAGCATGCGAACGCCATTCGCGAGTATGAGAGTAAGCGGAAAGAAACGGCTCCTTGGTTGTTTTCATAATTTTTCACGATAGATAAAAGGATTCTTCGCGTCATGTCTAAACAGATACTGATTTTACCAGGTGATGGCATAGGGCCAGAAATTGTTGCAGAAGCACGTAAGGTTTTGGAAACCGTTAATGAGCAGTTTTCATTAGGGCTGGTTTTATCTGAAGCGCTTGTGGGTGGGGCGGCTATTGATGCTACTGGGGTCCCATTGCCTGCTGAAACTTTGGACGCCGCTCAAAAAGCCGATGCAATTCTTCTAGGCGCCGTCGGAGGGCCTAAGTGGGATACTAACCCTGACTTCCAGATTCGTCCAGAAAAAGGCCTCTTGGGTATTCGCTCTAATTTGCAATTATTTGGTAATTTGCGCCCAGCAATACTCTATCCACAGCTCGCACATGCATCAACGTTAAAGCCAGAAGTTGTATCTGGATTGGATATCTTAATTGTACGTGAGTTAACGGGCGGGATTTATTTTGGCCAACCACGTGGCTATCGCACGAAAGAAGGTGGTGTTCGTGAGGGTTTCAACACGTATGTGTACGATGAAAACGAAATTCGTAGAATCGGGCGTGTTGCTTTTGAAGCCGCACGAGCGCGCAATAAAAAGCTGTGTTCTGTCGATAAAGCAAACGTGCTAGAAGTCACTGTACTTTGGCGTGAAGTCATGAATGAACTTTCAGCCGAATACCCAGATGTTGAATTAAGCCATATGTATGTGGATAACGCCGCTATGCAGTTGGTAAGAGCGCCTAAGCAGTTTGATGTTATGGTTACAGGCAATATGTTTGGTGATATTTTGTCCGATGCTGCTGCAATGCTGACAGGTTCGATTGGTATGCTGCCATCCGCGTCTCTAGATGCGAACAACAAAGGCATGTACGAGCCTTGTCATGGATCAGCACCGGATATAGCGGGCCAAGGAATCGCAAATCCGTTGGCAACCATCCTTTCTGCCGCTATGATGTTACGATACTCTCTCGGAGAAGGAGCGGCTGCGGACAAAATAGAGGCCGCGGTTAGCCAGGTGTTGGATCAAAACTTACGCACAGCTGATATCATGTCAGAGGGTATGGTGCGTGTGAGCACATCTGAAATGGGCGCGGCGGTTGTAAAAGCGCTGCAAGCCTAAAGATGCTTGAGTAGGTAAGCGGTAGAGTGTCTGCCGCCTTTTTGCGTTATTTAAATTTTATTATTAGTTGGGGGCACGAATGAGACGTGTAGGGTTTGTTGGCTGGCGTGGTATGGTCGGTTCAGTACTGATGCAGAGAATGATTGAAGAGCGGGATTTCGATCTTATTGACGAGCCTGTTTTCTTTACGACATCTCAAGCAGGAAAACCAGGCCCAGATATCGGCAAGGACATCCCTGCACTGAAAGATGCTCGCAATATTGACGAACTTGCGCAAATGGACGCTATTATCTCCTGCCAAGGAGGGGATTACACCTTAGAGGTCTATGGCAAACTGCGTGAAGCGGGTTGGAAAGGGTACTGGATAGATGCGGCATCGACTCTGCGTATGGATCAAGACAGCATTATTATTCTGGATCCAGTCAACCTTGATGTTATTGAGTCAGGGTTGTCAAAAGGTGTTAAAACCTACGTAGGTGGTAACTGCACGGTTTCGTTGATGCTAATGGGTCTTGGCGGTCTTTTTAAAGAGAACTTGGTTGAATGGGTTAG
Source organism: Nitrincola tibetensis (assembly GCF_003284585.1). GTDB lineage: Bacteria > Pseudomonadota > Gammaproteobacteria > Pseudomonadales > Balneatricaceae > Nitrincola > Nitrincola tibetensis. Next base: position 33,749 of record NZ_QKRX01000013.1, on the reverse strand, counting down.
TTCCATGACCTATCAAGCCGCATCAGGTGCCGGTGCTCAAAACATGCGCGAGCTAATTACGCAAATGGGGCAGGTAAATGCCTCTGTTAAATCCCTACTCGATAACCCGGCATCAGCGATTTTAGAAATTGACCGTCAAGTCGCACAGGCTATGCGCAGCCCGGAATTTGCAATTGATAACTTTGGTGCACCTTTGGCAGGCTCTCTGATCCCTTGGATTGATAAAGCGGTTGCAGATGGGCAGAGTAAAGAAGAATGGAAGGGCTTTGTTGAAACCAACAAGATTCTTGGCCGTTCGGAAAATCCGATAGCGATCGATGGTACCTGTGTTCGTATCGGTGCAATGCGCTGCCACAGTCAAGGCTTTACGATCAAGCTGAAAAAAGATGTGCCACTTGATGAAATTGAAAGCATGATTGCTTCGGCGAACGATTGGGTAAAAGTTGTTCCTAACGAGCGTGATATTACAGTGCAAGAACTCAGTCCGACAAAAGTGACTGGCACGTTGAGTATTCCAGTCGGCCGTTTGCGTAAGATGAAGATGGGACCTGACTATTTAAATGCCTTTAGTGTTGGTGATCAGTTGTTGTGGGGTGCTGCAGAGCCTTTGCGACGTATGCTTCGGATCTTGATTCAGGCATAATGCTCCATTAATAGGTGTCATATTTACAGCCCGATTTGTTCGGGCTGCTTTGTTTATAGCGTTTATCTTCATTCTGAGGTAATAATCATAGTAAATTATGATTGATTACATTAGATTAACGTTATGTCTTTGCGGCAATTTAGGATTATAAGTATTCATGAGTATAGCGGTAGCAGTGGTCGGGGCATCAACTCTTCTGGGTGAAAATTTGCTAGAAATCTTAGCAGATCGAAATTTTCCCGTAACCGATATTCGGCTTGCAGATGTTGGAGAAATCACTGAGCGTAGTGTCATGTTTAAAGGACATGCAACGCGTATTCGGTCGTTAGAGAAAACCAATTTGGCGGGCGTTGGTGTTTTGTTTAACTGCAAGCCTGACGGCCTAACAAAGCAGGATTTACAACAGCTTTTGAATGAAAAAGTAACGGTTATCGACTTGTGTCCAAGTTATGATGCCGACCTGTCGCATTGTTGGATTCCCAGTGTTGGCAATCAAGATGCGGCAACAATGTGTCATGAGTATATTGTCAGCCCATCGTCTGCGGCGATAGTCACAGTTATGGCTTTGTCTGCTTTGAATGAAAAATACAAGGTTTTACGCTTGAATCTAACCTGCCTTAACTCAGTGGCTGAGGCAGGGCGAGATGGAGTGGAAGCCTTAGCGCTTGAGGCGTCTCGGCTGCTAAATGGTCGGCCTGCAGAGGGCGAATATTTTGGTCAGCAAATTGCTTTCAATATTCTGCCTGCTGCAGGATCTTTGTCGGCCTCCGGAGAGTCGTTAGAAGAGCAGCGTCTTGTTAGTCAAGTTCAGTCATTGCTAAATGATGATCAGTTAGAGATTATGGTTAGTGCTCTGCAAGTTCCATTGTTTTATGGACAATGTGTTGTTGTCCATGCTGAATGTCAGCATCCAATTGATCTTGATGATGCCGCTGAAATACTCGGCAAAGTACCTGATTTAACTTTCTCTAAAAGTGAATTGTACTCGCCAGTGACGCATGCAGCTGGACAGGATGGAGTGTTTGTTTCGCGCTTAAGAATTGAGCCAAACTCAGCTACAGGGTTTGCATTGTGTGCCGTAACAGATAACTTAAGGAAGGGTGGAGCCCTTAATGCCGTGCAGATTGCAGAGGAAATCGTTACTCTGCTTGACCGTGGATAGGGTTTTCAATAATACTAAGCTATAAATTTGGATGCAACTTTCTGTTTTTTCTGATATTTAAACACGAGTTGCGGATCATGAGGGAAATCAGATGCTGCGAAAACTTGCCTTAAGCCTCGCTGTTGCCGGGGTACTTGGGATGCCGAATGCCCACGCGTTGGGACTTGGCGAGATCAATATCAAATCCGCCTTAAACGAGCCTCTGAATGCAGAGATACGGTTAATGCAGTTGAATGATCTGTCGCCATTGCAAATCCAACCCAAAATGGCAAATGCAGATGATTTTTCTTTAGCTGGATTAAATCGCTCAGGCATTATCAATAATATTCGATTTCAAGTGTATGCTTCCCCTGATGGAACGGGTGTCATACGCTTGACGTCTAACGACCCAGTCAGAGAGCCTTTTCTCAACTTTTTGTTAGAGGTTAACTGGCCAAGTGGGCGCTTAGTCAGAGAATATACAGTATTGCTGGATCCTCCGGCATTTGATCCAGCACCCGTAGCTCGCAGCGTTCAGCCAGCGGCTTCTACATCGCCATCTGTTGCTGTTACTCCGGCTCAACCAGCGCGTCCGGTTCAGCCGCTGCCTGCACCTTTAGCCGATACGCCAGCACCTGCTTCATCTCCAGTTCCGACGACACGTCCCGCTGACCCTAGTCAGATTCAGGTGCAAAGAGGCGATACCCTTTGGGTTTTGGCTAACCGCTTTAAAGCAGATGCATCGATTTCGACTGACCAGATGATGTTGGCCATCCAGCGTAAGAATCCGCAAGCCTTCCCGACTGGTAATATCAACATGATGTCGGCTGGCACTGTGATGTCAATTCCGACAGCTGCCGAAGTGAGTTCGTTAACATCGCGTGAAGCATCACTTGAAGTGGCAAGGCAGAATGACTTGTGGCGTCTGCGCGGTCGTACAACGGCTCCAGTCGAGTCTGTGTCGCAAGTGGCGGCAACAGAAGCACCGTCTGAACCCGTTGCGCCAGTCGAAGCGACGGAACGAGTAGAATCTGAGGTTGCCCAAGCTCAGCCAGTTGTGCCGCCAGTAGAGGCAGAATTGCGCATTGTTACTCCAGACCTAGATCAACGTATAACGTCTGATCAGCCTGCTGTTGCAGGTGATCAAGAGCGAACTGTTGCTCAGGTGCCTGATGCAACCTCCCCAAGTGTTGATGGTCTCCTACAGCGCAGTGGAGAAATTGAACAGCAATTAATGTTCACGCTTGAGACGATAGACAAGCTTGAACGTGAGAATATTGACCTTAACGAGCAGCTTGAATCTGTTCAAGATCAGTTGGCTTTAATGCAGCGAATGTTTGAATTAAAAGATCAGGACTTGGCTGCCTTGCAAGCCCTGGTTGAGCAAAACGTTTCGCCTGAAGGTCGTGAAGAGTCTGGTAAGCTGTTTATGCTTTATGGCATAGGAGCGATATCTATTGCAGCCTTGTTGGCATCAATTGCGGCCTTACTTGTTGGCAGACGCCGTAAAAATGCGGCCTCTAAATCTTCCAAATACAACGTTGCCGTCAAAGAGGAAGCTTCAGATTCGGATACAATTCCCAAAGTGGCAACAGCCGCCGCTGCTGCAGCGCTTGCTGGTGCTGCTGTCGCTCAAGCACAAGAAGAGCAAAAGGATGAGCTTGCTGCAGCAGACGAACCTAATGAGTTTACCTCTGAAGAGTTAGACACCTCCGGTGCTGATACAAACGATTTTGCAGATTTAGATCTTGATATGGATCTAGACTTGGATTTAAGCCTTGAAGATGAACCGGTCGATGATGTTAAAGTCATTGACGAGGAGTTTGATCTATCAGCAGTTGTTGAACCTGAACCTGAAGCTGAAGAAACTTTAGATGCTGATGAGTTAAATGAGACTGGTTTAGATGAGCTGGATGCGGATGGTCTAGATGAGCTGGATGCAGATGGTTTTGATGAATTAGATTTTAACGACATCGAATCAGAAATGCAGGCTGATGATGAAACTGTTGAAGAGTTGGATCTCGACGATTTGATGGACATTACGGATGCGCCAGATGCACTAGATACTTATGAGAGCACCCCTGATGCTTCTATAGAGGACGATATTGATCTTGAGTTTTCAATTGACGATATTGTGCAAAGGGATCCGCTTGATGAGCGAGTATCGGATGCAGACCCTGATGTTGACGATGAAGACTTGCTTGATTTTAGTGACTTAGCATCTAGCGATACACAGGAAGCAGAAGCAGATGAAGAAGAGGAAGTGTCGAAAGGCGATGGTATGGATGAGCTTGAGTTCTCCTTGTCAGAAGCAGATTTTGACGCTACTGAAGATGAAACCTTGGACGATGATTTAGAAGCGCTGGCAAACGACCTTGCTTTTGAATTAGACGATACTGAGGAAGTGGCTGAAGACGCAGAAACGCCTAAATCATCACCGGGTAAAAAAACCGAAGAAGAATTAACGGCAAACATTGCTCATGATTTGGAGATGGGCTTGGATGATGAGTTAGACGATATTCTGGCAAGTACCGATGATGATATAGCCCTTGATGAATCCGACTCTTATGAAGAAGCAATCGATCTTCTTGATAATTTAAACCTACTGGACGGTGCCGACGAGAATGAGACTAAGTTGGACTTGGCGCGTGCCTACATCGAAATGGATGATGCTGAAGGGGCGCGGGAAATTCTAAGTGAAATCGCTCGTGAGGGAAATGAAGGGCAGCGTTCCGAAGCAGAGAAACTGCTGAATTCTTTATCCTGATATATACGAATGGCTTTATGACTGATGTAATACCAGAAGGGGCGGTTTCCACCGCCCCTTATCGTTATGCTTTAGCAGTAGAATACGCCGGTGGTCTTTACCACGGTTGGCAAAAGCAAGAGCATGACTCCGTGCGATGTATTCAAAGTGAGGTCGAAAAAGCCCTAGCAAAAGTGGCGAATCATCCAGTCAATGTGATTTGCGCAGGAAGAACAGATGCAGGCGTGAGTGCGAGCTGTCAAATTATTCACTTTGATACTCATGCTGTGCGTGATCAGCGCGCATGGATAATGGGGACCAATACGTATCTGCCCGATGATATTGCTATCTTATGGGCAACACCTGTTACACAAGATTTTCATGCACGTTTTTCTGCAAAAGCTCGGCGCTATCGCTACATCATCTATTCATCACCAGTGAAGCCCGGTTTGTTACATAAGGGTGTGACTTGGACATGGAAGACCCTAGATGTTGAGTTGATGCGTCAAGCATCAAAATTTCTGATAGGTGAGCACGACTTTACGTCGTATCGTGCAGTCGGATGTCAAGCCAAGAGTCCCGTGAGAACCGTGCAAGACATTGTGTTGCATCAGGTGAACAATTTGATTGTCATTGACATTAAAGCGAATGCTTTTTTGCATCACATGGTGCGTAATATTGCAGGTGTTTTAATGAAAATCGGTGCGCAAGAGGCACCCGTCAGTTGGGCAAAAGAGGTTTTAGATGCAAAAGACCGTCGGCAGGGTGGTGTTACGGCGCCTCCTTTCGGGTTGTACTTTGTTGATGTTGACTATGATGAGGCTCACGAGTTGCCGAGAATGCCCTTGGGTCCATATTTTCTCGGCTTACAGGATTAACGAGTTTTAAATTGACCTTCAGATGAAGTAGGTATTGCATGCGCGCCAGAGTGAAAATTTGTGGTATAACCAATCTTGATGATGCCCTTGCTTCTGTTGATGCGGGTGCAGATGCGCTCGGTTTTGTTTTTTATAGACCAAGCCCGCGTTACATTGAGCCTAATGCAGCGGCTCAAATCATTAAAAAACTACCCGCTTTTGTCACCAGTGTTGCTTTATTTGTCAATGAGACACGTAACGAAATTGAACGAATTGCAAACCTCACTCAAGTTGATCTTTTGCAGTTCCACGGTGATGAGCCTCCAGTATTTTGTCAAGGGTTTTCAAAACCTAGTATTAAAGCACTACGTGTTAATAATGAAATGGACTTGGTTGGCGAAGTTGAAGCTTACGCCGATGTTACTAAGGGCGTATTGTTAGATACCTATGTTACTGGTGTACCGGGAGGAACGGGAGCGCGATTTGATTGGAGCTTAATTCCTGCTAGCCTAGCAGGCAAAATTATCTTAGCGGGTGGTTTAGATCCTGACAATATTGCGGATGCTGTGTTACGTATTAAGCCTTACGCGGTTGATGTGAGCGGGGGGGTCGAGAAAGCAAAAGGTTTGAAAGATGTCTCGAAAGTCAGGCAGTTCATTCACGAGGTAAATCGTGTCAGTATTACTTGATCAAATAGGCCGAGCCATTTGTCAAAAACTCGAGAGTAACAAATTATGACGATAAAGCAGCCTGGCTTTATCATGTGTTTGTAAACAATAGTGGCAATTTTTAGTGCTGAATATGCAAAAGTCACTGTTAAAATCATTCAAGTTCGTCTTATGACCAACTTGTCTTAAGTGTGAGGCATCGGCATCTGTGATGCTGATTTGGTAAGAACCATCGCAAATGTATCGGATGGTGTGATAGTTGGAAGCGTACTTGTGAATCAAATTGCGTCTTTGGTCGATAGTCCGGAGTTGATCCCATCGAGGGTAAGCGCGATAATTGCAGACATGCGAACGGCAATGGATGCCTGATCTGATAATGCAACTTTTTCATCTGGATTAATGTAATGAGCAGCTGGCTGGATAAAATAGTACCCTCTTTGGTAAAACGTACAGAAGCTAAACGTACGAGTGTACCAGAGGGATTGTGGGAAAAATGCCCAAAGTGTGATTCGGTTTTGTACAAGCCCGAGTTGGATAAGAACTTAAATGTTTGCCCTAAGTGCGATCATCATATGCGCATAGGAGCACGCCGCCGTTTGGATCTTTTCCTAGACTCTGAGGGTCGGCAAGAAATCGGTGCTGACGTGTTGCCCGTGGATCGTCTTAAATTTAAAGACTCCAAAAAGTATAAAGATCGCTTAGTGGCCGCTGAAAAGAGTACGGGCGAAACTGACGCGCTGGTGGCAATGAGTGGAATGCTTGAAGGTCAGCCTGTTGTTGCCGTAGCCTTTGAATTTAATTTTATGGGTGGCTCGATGGGTGCCGTCGTTGGTGAGCGATTTGTACGAGCCGCTCATCTTGCATTAGAGCGAAAAATTCCACTGGTTTGTTTTGCGGCATCAGGTGGAGCCCGTATGCAGGAAGCTTTATTTTCATTGATGCAAATGGCTAAAACCAGTGCGGCCTTAGAAAAAATGAAGCTGGCTGGTGTGCCCTATATCTCCGTATTGACAGACCCTGTTTATGGTGGAGTGTCTGCGAGTCTTGCTATGCTTGGTGATCTCAATATTGCTGAGCCGAATGCTTTGATCGGCTTTGCAGGTCCCCGTGTTATAGAGCAGACAGTGCGTGAAAAATTACCCGAAGGTTTTCAGCGAAGTGAGTTTTTGCTAGCTCATGGTCAAGTAGACATGATTGTTGAGCGGAAAGAGATGAGAACGCGTGTCGCGGCTATTCTCAGCAAACTCATGGGCCATCCGACAGTGTGTCCAGTGTCGGATGCGCCGGAGTCTGAGGCCTCAACGGATGAACCTATTGAAAATCAAGTGAGTCAATAACTGTGGCAGGGGTTGGATCGTCGACGTGGGGGCTTGCCCAATGGCTGGAGTATATTGAATCTTGCCATCCTGGCGAAATTGATCTGGGCTTGGATCGTGTCAGTCAAGTTGCCACTAAGCTTGAAATTAACTTAAACAAGAGTTTTGTTTTTACAGTGGGAGGGACCAATGGAAAGGGGACCACCACGCGTCTCTTGGAGTCAGTATTTTCCGCTGCGGGCTTAGTGGTTGCGACCTATACCTCGCCTCATTTTCAACATTACAATGAACGGATACGCTTAGCTGGCCAAGACATTAGTGATCAGGATTTATGTCGTTGCTTTGCACAAATCGAGGCCAAAAGGTCCGATATACCCCTGACTTACTTTGAATATGGAACATTAGCTGCGTTGTTGTTTTTTACTCAGACCGCGCCTGACGTCGCTGTTCTGGAAGTGGGGCTTGGCGGACGTCTTGATGCAATCAACATCATTGATGCTGATATTTCAATCGTGACCACTGTGTCGATGGATCACATGGATTGGCTAGGCGACACCCGAGATGCAATTGGCTTTGAGAAAGCAGGTATTTTTAGGTCTGAAAAGCCTGCAATTTGTGGTGATCTTGATCCACCGCAAACTCTCATAGATCATGCACAGTCTATTGGTTCCCATTTGTATCTGCGAAATGTAGACTTTTCAATTTTTGAAAAGGATGAAAGCTGGGATTGGAAAGGGCGAAATCAGCAGGGTGAAACTCTAGAGTTTTTTGATCTAGGTATGCCTTCAGTGCCTTTGCAAAATGCGGCTACAGCAATACAAGCCATCTTGCTCTCTCCGTTCTGTGTTACTGAAGCCCACATGCGCTCCGGTTTGAGCAATGCTTCGTTAACTGGGCGTATGCAGATGCTTAAGCTGAATCAGTCGCAATGTATTCTTGATGTGGCACATAACCCAGAGTCAGCGGCATATCTCAATTCGGCTTTGAGTAAGCTTCCCCCAAAACAGACACACATCGTGCTTGGGATGTTGGCTGATAAAGATATTGGTCAAGTTTTGCAAACATTTAGCTTAGAGGTTGAGCATTGGCATCTTGTCAGTCTCAATACGCCTCGTGGGGCAACAGCCACACAGCTCCAAGCATTTTTTAAAGACTATGCACCTAATCATTTAGATAAGATCACTCTTTATTCAGATGTATCGAGCGCCTTAACCTATCTTGCCCAGCAACTTTCTGAACAAGATCGAGTGGTTGTCGCAGGCTCGTTCTATACGGTGACAGACGCTTTAACCTATTTAACTTCCCCTTAGGTTTGTAAATACAGATGAGTGATGTGATTAAATATAGAGTGACAGGCGCCTTGATTCTTGGCGTTATCTTAGCGGCGTTAGTTCCGTTCGCATTCGATGGTGCAGGGCATGGTGAGCGCTATGTTGCCCCTGCAGTGCAAATAGCACCGCGGCCTGTCATGCCAGAGCCCGTGCTTCAGCCAGTGCCTGATGTTGAAGTTGAGGTTGATCCTGTTGTGGTCGAGCGGACCCCGCCTGCACCGGTTCAGCAGGTTGTGAGTATTGACCCGCCACAGGCTTCGGTATCCCGGCCGCTGGAGTCCCTAGCTCCAACCTTAAACCCGGTACAAGAAGCGCCAGCGTTAGATGCTGATCAGATACCTGCTGCTTGGGCGCTTCAACTAGCGAGCTTTCGTCAAGAGGCGAATGCACGTGAGCTTAGAACGCGGCTCATTAATGCTGGTCATCGTGTGTATATTCGTCATGGAGATGATGTGGTCAGAGTGTTTGTCGGCCCAGAGATGCAGCGTACCCGTCTGGAAGAGTTGAAAGTCAGTCTTAAAAATGAATATGGCTTAGATGGAATTATTGTTCGCTTTTCAACGCAATAACGCGATAGGTTTGCTGCAGTTGCTCTGTTAAACTAGGCACATTGAGGTTGTAATTGGATTCATGATGAATTGGGTTGATTGGACAATTATTGGAATTATTGCCATATCGGCAGTGTTAAGTCTTAGAAGAGGCTTCGTCAAAGAGGCTATTTCGCTGGCTTCTTGGGTCGCCGCTTTTATTGTGGGACGTCTATTTTCAGACGTTCTGGCGGATATTATTGCAGGCTATCTAGATGTGCCGCCATCCGTCCACTTACTGATCGCATTTTCTGTGCTGTTCATAGCCACGTTAATCGTTGGAAACCTTTTGGCTTCCTTGATTGGCGGCTTGGTTCATGCAACAGGTTTATCCGCAACAGACCGGATTCTTGGTATTGGTTTTGGAGTGCTAAGAGGCGGCTTAGTGGTTGTGATCATGATTGTTTTATTAAAAATGACACCCGCTATACAAGACCCATGGTGGAATGACTCTGTGCTTATTCCGCATTTTTTGGTGATGGAAACCTGGTCAAGGGATATGGCACAGGATATAGGGCAAGCGATCTGGAATATTGGTCGCTGAGCTATCTTAAATGGATCTCGAATTAACGCGTCTCTCTTGAGGTTGATTGAATGTGCGGTATCGTCGGCATTTTTGCCAGAAGCAATGTTAACCAGACAATTTTCGATGCACTAACAGTGCTACAACACCGCGGGCAGGATGCAGCCGGTATGGTGACTTGTGAGGGTGATCGTTTCTTTATGCGCAAAGACAACGGTCTAGTTAACGAAGTATTCAGAACGCGTCACATGAAGCGCTTGATGGGTAATATGGGGATAGGGCATGTTCGCTATCCAACAGCCGGTAGTTCTAGCTCTGCCGAAGCTCAGCCGTTCTATGTAAACTCACCTTATGGCATAGCGTTAGCTCATAACGGAAATCTTACCAATGCCGAAGCCTTAGCGGATGATATTTTCCGTGCTGACTTGCGACACATTAATACGACTTCGGATTCAGAGGTTTTATTGAATGTCTTTGCTCATGAGCTTCAACGTATCGGTAAGCTGACACCAACTGCTGTCGATATGTTTAAAGCTGTTGAGGAAGTGCACAAGCGCTGTCAGGGTGGCTACGCAGTTGTTGCCATGATCACAGGTTACGGTGTTTTGGCTTTTCGCGATCCTTACGGTATTCGTCCATTGGTGTATGGCAAGCGTGTGGTTGATGGCAAAGTAGAATACATGGTGGCATCTGAAAGTGTCGCTCTTGATACCTCAGGTTTTGAGCGCGTAAGAGATTTAGTACCAGGTGAGGCGCTGTACATCGACAACGAAGGCCAGCTCTTCTTGCAGCAGTGTGCTGCTCAACAGACTCTGGCTCCATGTTTGTTTGAGTATGTCTATTTAGCTCGCCCTGATTCCATTATAGAGAACATCTCTGTTCATTCATCAAGAATGCTCATGGGGGTGAAGCTTGCGGATAAAATTAAGAAAGAGCGTCCTGATCACGACATCGATGTCGTTATTCCCATACCGGATACAAGTCGAACGGCGGCTCTGGAAATGGCGCATGCATTAGGTGTTACCTTTAGAGAAGGCTTTATTAAAAATCGATATATTGGGCGTACCTTCATTATGCCGGGCCAGACATTAAGGAAAAAGTCTGTTCGTCAAAAGCTAAACCCAATTGCATCTGAGTTTAAAGATAAAGTGGTCATGCTAGTTGATGACTCTATCGTGCGAGGAACCACCTCTAAGCAAATTGTACAGATGGCACGTGAAGCCGGCGCTCGAAAAGTGTATTTTGCGTCTGCCGCCCCAGAGGTTCGTTTTCCAAACGTGTATGGCATTGATATGCCAAGTGCGACCGAATTAGTGGCGCATGGCCGCTCAGCTGAAGATGTTGGCAACTATATCGGTTGTGATTGGATGCTGTATCAAGACTTAGATGATCTTAAGGCATGTATTACAGAATTAAATTCAGATATTAAAGAATTTGATACCTGTGTGTTTGATGGCAAATACGTAACGGGTTCGGTTAACGCTGAATACTTACAAAAGCTTGAGAGCAAGCGCAATGATGACGCTAAAACAATGGCCGATTCAGATAGCGATGCAGAAGAAGATGAGTCTGCCGATCTTCATACTCGTATTAATTGAGGTATCTCCATGAGTGATTCGTTTGAGCGTGCTTCTCGCATTCAATTCTCCGGTCAGGAGTATGACCTTGAGACCTTAGCCGTTCGAGCGGGTCAGCATCGGAGTGATGAGGGTGAGCACAGTGATGCCATTTTTCCCACGTCGAGTTTTGTTTTCTCGACCGCGCGTGAAGCGGCTGCTCGCTTTGGTGGCGAGGAAGACGGGAATATCTATTCGCGTTTTACTAACCCAACGGTGCGTGCATTCGAAAAACGTATCGCTGCACTAGAGGGTGGAGAGCGTGCAGTTGCTACGGCATCTGGTATGGCGGCGATTTTAAGTCTGGGCCTGGCTTTAATGAAGGCAGGCGATCACGTGGTGTGTTCAAGAAGCGTGTTTGGGTCAACAGTGGCACTCTTTACCCGCTATTTAAGTCGTGCGGGTATTGAAACCACCTTTGTTGATCCAACCGATTTAAATGCTTGGTCTGCAGCAATTAAGCCTGAGACTAAGATGTTTTTCTTAGAAACGCCCTCAAATCCCTTGGCTGAACTTACGGACATTTCAGCTGTTGCCGAGATCGCTCATGGAGCGGGTGCGCTGCTTGTTGTTGATAATTGTTTTTTAACGCCCGCATTGCAGCGTCCTTTAGCCTTAGGTGCCGATATCATTATGCATTCGGCAACCAAGTATCTAGACGGTCAAGGTCGCTGCATTGGCGGTGTGCTGGTTGGGCGTGATGCCGAGATGGAGGCTATTTTTGGCTTTATTCGCACGGGTGGTGCTTGTTTAAGTCCTTTCAATGCTTGGGTTTTTTTAAAGGGCTTAGAGACGTTGCCGCTGCGCATGCAGGCACACAGCGAGCGCGCATTAATTTTGGCGAAGTGGTTGCAGACCCAAAAAGGTATTAACAAAGTCTACTACTCAGGACTAGAGGATCATCCTCAGCATGCATTGGCGTGTCGGCAACAGAGCGCGTTTGGTGGTGTTTTGTCCTTTGAAGTTGAGGGTGATAAAGATGCGGCTTGGCGTTTCATTGATGCGACAGAGATTATCTCAATCACTGGCAATCTTGGTGATGTTAAGTCGACAATAACCCATCCGGCAACAACGACTCACGGCCGTATGACGCCAGAAGAACGTGCCGATGCAGGAATTAAAGATAACTTGATCCGTCTGTCAGTGGGTCTTGAGTCTGTTGCAGACCTTAAGGCTGACTTGTTGAAAGGCTTAGCCGCGGTCTAGATCAATACATGTCTTTAATTTACCTTGCGCCCATGGAGGGTGTAGTTGACTACACCCTGCGTGATATCTTAACGGCATCTGGCCATGTTGATCACTGCGTTACTGAATTTATTCGAGTTTCTGAACGCCTATTACCCGTCTCTGTCTTTTATAGAATGATGCCTGAATTGCATCATGGGGGTAAAACTCGTTCTGGCGTGCCTGTTTTTGCCCAACTGCTGGGGAGTGAACCTTCTGTACTTGCCGAAAATGCAGCCCGTGTTGTTGAGTTAGGGGCACCAGGTGTTGATCTTAACTTTGGCTGCCCAGCGAAAACAGTGAATAAAAGTCGAGGTGGAGCCGTTCTGTTAAAAGAGCCGGAGCTAATTCATTCCATCGTAAACGCTGTTAGAGCGGCCATCCCTTCAGCTATCCCTGTGACTGCAAAAATGCGTTTGGGGTATTACGATAAAAGTTTGGCGATTGAAAATGCACAAGCCATAGAGTCAGCCGGTGCTTCGACGTTAACCATTCATGCCCGAACAAAAGAAGAAGGGTACAAACCTCCTGCTCATTGGGAGTGGATTGCGAAAATCCGTGACCATGTGTCTTTGCATCTGGTTGCCAATGGTGAAGTTTGGACGCCAGAGGATTATCGGCGCTGCAAGCAGGTTTCAGGCTGTGCTGATGTGATGATCGGTCGTGGAATGTTAGCCAATCCTTTTCTAGCCGATCAAATTAAACAAGGTGAAGGTGTTAGTGCAGCTTCAGATGAGAAATGGATTGCGCTCATCCCCCTGTTGGAGCGTTATCATCAACAGGTTATCGATGACTTATCCGAGCGGCATGTGCATGGACGGATAAAGCAGTGGTTAAGCATGTTGAAATTGGGTTACCCGCAAGCGTCAGTATTGTTTGACCGCATACGGTCTGAACGAGATCCGCTTAGGATCATGGAGTGTATTCGAGCTGAAAGAGAGTGTTACTCTGTTCCAGCCGAATAAACATAGGCCTTAGTGGCGATTGTCCATACGTTCTTGATGAAGGCGCTGCTGCTCCCGCCAGGCTTCATACATCTCTTCGTCTGTTGGTTGAGTGATTGCTGAATACCAAACAGGGGAGGTGCCTAATAAAAACCCACCTACTGCGATAACAAGCCCTAATACCTTCATTTTAGGCTTAATGCTTAAACCCACTATGACCACCAGTAATCCACTGAAGTGCAAGACGTAGGTCATGAATGAACCCATGGTCATAACGTTTCCTTATTGGCAAATTTTGTCCGAATGAATTCTTCAACATCGTTGGTAATCATAACTTCCGTTGTTGGGACAGGAATTTGATAGTCATGTACTTGTGTCCAGCCATCTGTTTCCGGAGCTCTTTCCCACACAGTGCCAGCATTGTAGTCAACCAGTGGAGTAAGAGAAGGGTCAAGCAGGCAGATTTTTTCAAGTGGTACGGGGAGAAGGTTCTTCATTTCATCCGCTAAAAAATCGTCTGTTTCGTATCCGGTAAACATTCGCCACCCCGTATCATTTAAATGCTCGGGTACGGTCTTGTAAATAAAGCGAATAGGGAGCTTTTCATCAAATACCAGTCTGGATGCAAGAACTAAAAATCCATTTTTGGTTTGGGCTGTTTCATAGCCGGGTTCAGGAGCTGTGTCAGAATTTAAAGGCTTCATACCACCCTCAATTGAGTTAATAATATGCACAGTTTAACAGGTACGCTTTAGCGCTGCATTAAGGTCAATTTAGACGTAAAAAAGCCCTGATTGGTTCAGGGCTTTTTTGTCAGCCGTTTAACGTATTAAAGGCTGGTGGTTGGAATAACAGTTGCTGCTTTTTCTACGTACTTGTCCATTTGATCGAAGTTCAAGTAACGGTAGACTTCAGATGACATGCTATCGAGTTTGCTCGCGTAGGCCATGTATTCTTCAACGCTTGGCAACTTGCCTTCGAGTGCAGCGACAGCGGCTAACTCAGCAGAGGCCAAGTACACATTCGCACCTGTTCCTAAACGGTTAGGGAAGTTACGAGTTGAGGTTGAAACAACGGTGGCTTTGTCCGCAACGCGTGCTTGGTTACCCATGCACAATGAACAGCCTGGCATTTCCATGCGCGCGCCCGCTTTACCGAAGACGTTGTAAAAACCTTCATCAGAAAGCTGTGCGGCATCCATTTTTGTCGGTGGAGCGATCCACATACGTGTTGGGATCGATTTGCCTGACGCTTCTAGCAATTTACCCGCTGCACGGAAGTGACCAATGTTGGTCATGCAAGAACCGATGAACACTTCATCAATTTTGTCGCCAGCAACATCTGACAGTAAGCGAGCATCGTCTGGATCGTTTGGAGCACAAAGAATAGGCTCATTGATTTCAGACATGTCGATTTCGATAACGGTGTGGTACTCGGCATCAGCATCAGCGCGCATTAGGCTTGGGTTAGCCAGCCACTCTTCCATACCCTTGATGCGGCGCTCAATCGTACGTGGGTCGCCATAGCCTTCAGCCAGCATCCACTTCAACATCACGATGTTTGATCTTAGGTATTCTGCAACTGAGCTCTCGGAAAGTGTGATAGAACAGCCTGCAGCAGAACGCTCAGCAGATGCATCAGACAGTTCAAATGCTTGCTCAACGGTTAGATCTTCTAGGCCTTCAATTTCCAAAACGCGACCAGAGAAGACGTTTTTCTTGCCCGCTTTAGCAACGGTTAAGTGACCTTCTTTGATTGCATAGTAAGGAATTGCATGAACCAGATCGCGTAAAGTGATGCCAGGGTTACGCTTGCCTTTGAAACGAACCAGAACGGATTCTGGCATATCCAATGGCATAACTCCTGTAGCGGCCGCAAATGCAACCAATCCAGAACCCGCAGGGAACGAAATGCCCAGTGGGAAACGGGTATGTGAGTCACCACCTGTACCCACGGTATCAGGCAATAGCATGCGGTTTAGCCAAGAGTGAATGACACCATCTCCAGGACGTAAAGAAACACCGCCACGGTTCATGATGAAATCAGGTAACGTGTGGTGAGTGCTAACGTCAACTGGTTTTGGATAAGCAGCCGTATGGCAGAATGACTGCATAACAAGATCAGCAGAGAAGCCCAAGCATGCAAGATCCTTCAACTCGTCACGAGTCATAGGTCCTGTGGTATCTTGTGAGCCAACAGTGGTCATTCTTGGTTCGCAAGACGTACCAGGACGAACACCCGTTACACCACAGGCTTTACCAACCATTTTCTGAGCTAGGGTGTAACCCTTGCCTGTATCGTTAGGTTGGTCAGGTGTGCGGAAAATATCAATCGGGCCTAGGCCAAGTGCTTCACGCGCTTTTTGAGTCAGACCGCGACCGATGATCAGGGGAATACGTCCACCTGCACGAACTTCATCCAGCAGCATTTGAGTTTTTAATTCAAATCTGCACAGCTCTGCACCTGTTTCGTGGTTTTTCGCAACGCCTTCATATGGATAGACATCAATGACATCTCCCATATTCATTTGGTTGACATCCATTTCGATTGGCAAGGCGCCTGCATCTTCCATAGTGTTATAGAAAATAGGTGCAATTTTGCCACCGAAGCAGAAACCGCCAGCACGCTTGTTAGGAATATTGGGGATATCATCACCAAAGAACCATAACACGGAGTTGGTCGCTGATTTACGAGAAGAGCCTGTTCCGACAACATCTCCAACGTAAGCAACAGGGAAGCCTTTTGCTTTAACTGCTTCGATTTGTGTTAACGGACCCGTTGTGCCTGGGTTAACTGGCTCGATGCCTTCACGTTCCATTTTAAGCATGGCGTTTGCGTGAAGAGGAATGTCTGGGCGTGACCAAGCATCTGGAGCAGGTGACAAGTCATCTGTGTTGGTTTCGCCAGGTACTTTAAAGACAGTAACGGTTATTTTTTCAGCAACTTCTGGCTTTGAAGTAAACCACTCGCCTGCCGCCCAAGACTCCATGACTTGCTTAGCATAGGGATTGCCCGCTTCGGCTTTGTCTTGAACATCGTGGAATGCATCAAACATCAATAATGTATGAGATAAGGCTTTAACGGCAGTTGGTGCCAAGGCTTCAGTATCTAATGCAGTGATCAAAGGCTGAATATTGTAGCCACCAAGCATGGTGCCTAGCAATTCAACCGCTTTAACAGGAGAAACAAGAGGAGTGGTGACTTCACCTTTAGCAACGGCATCTAAAAAGCCTGCTTTTACGTATGCTGCTTGGTCAACACCGGCTGGAACACGGTTGGTCAACAGATCTAGGAGAAACTCTTCTTCGCCTGCTGGTGGATTCTTAACCAGATCAACCAGTGCTGCTGTTTGCTCTGGATCCAGTGGCTTTGGTGGAATGCCTTCTAAGGCACGTTCTTCGACATGTTTACGGTAAGCTTCAAGCACGATTTAGCCCTCATCTGTTGTCACAATCGTACATCGGACATTAATACTGCCGATGCCGGTTCGAATAATATGTTATCGAATGTGGATTGGCGGTGGAATTCTAGCCTATGGAGGGGCTAAAGTTAAGTATTGTCGACAATCCTGAGCTTAGACTTTGTACCAACATTACTTACTATAGGCCTTTAATCTATAAATCGCATTACTAGAAAAGATATGTTTCAATAGCCGTTGATGTACTCGTATAAAGGATGATAGAGCCTATGTCTTGGTCTCATTGTTCGGGTTATGATGTTACTCGCATTTTTTATGTTAATTAGGTTTAGTGTGCTACATGGATAAAGAACAGCTCAAATCACGAGTCTACGAAGTTGCAGATGACTTGCTTTTATCGGCGAGCTACCCGAGATCAGAAGCGATAGCCGAAACGCTTGAGATCGAGCCTGAAGAGGTCTCTCGTTACCTTTCACAGTGGTGGTATGAGTTGCCGCAAAGAATTGTAATGACGGATCGAACCGA
Source organism: Nitrincola tibetensis (assembly GCF_003284585.1). Lineage (GTDB taxonomy): Bacteria > Pseudomonadota > Gammaproteobacteria > Pseudomonadales > Balneatricaceae > Nitrincola > Nitrincola tibetensis. Next base: position 16,210 of record NZ_QKRX01000013.1, on the reverse strand, counting down.
TCGGGCGATTAGTGTGCCAGGGATGCCTGATACACTTGCACAGGCCTTTACTCGAATTTGGTTGCATGCGCTGCAAGAAGCGAATTCAAAAGTGAATTTCACACGGCAAATGGTGGATGTAGGTCTTGAAGAAGATCGTCGTGTTAATGACGACGCCTTGCAGAAGTCACAGCATCTCTATTTGGACCTCGAAAGCCGCTATCGTGAGCAGTCCCTTAAGCTTGAGGAATCACGTGAGCAATTTAAAGCCCTAGAAGCCGAAATTGCGGTTCTCAAAAATAATTTAGCGATTGAAACCAACTCTCGTAAGAAAGAAGAGCAGTCGCGCGTTACGATAGAGCATGAGTTAGCGCAATTACGAAAAGCCTATGATGATGCTAAGCGAGTCTTTGACCAACGTATCAAGGACGAGCAGCGTCATATGATGGAGGCGATTGCTAAGGAAGAGGTAGATACTCGCTACTATCGTAATACCCTTGAAAAAGTCCGTGAAGAAGCGAGTAAAAAAGAGTCTGAGTTGGTCCGTGAAATTCATGATTTACAGGCACGTATTGCTCGTAAAGACGTAAAAACAGATACGCTTAAGTCGCAAGTTAAGAGCCAAGAGGCTGAGTTGCTGAAGTATAAGCAGGACAGCGGTGTGCTGCAGCGCGATCTGTCGCGTGTTAATGCTCAGCTCTTAACCGAGGTGAATAAAACGAAGCGACTTGAAGCGAAGGTCAAAGAGCTTCAGGAAGATATTCGGCGCCTTAACCAGAAACACATTACGGCTTCCAATGAAAATACAAAGCGTGAAAATATGCTGCGTTCTCAATTAGTAGAGAAAGAAAATATCATTATTCGTGCTGAAGCCAAGGTCAACTCGTTAGAGAAAAGGATCATTAGCAATGACGAGGAAATCCGTCGTTTAAGCTCACGAGTTTGATGATTATTTGATCAGAAAATTGGCGAGTTTCTAAACTTCTGTTATTCTTGTCCGTTATAAATGGTTAATTTTTTATAATCAGGTACTAATAACATGAAGCTTCAGCAATTACGCTATATATGGGAAGTGGCCAAGCATGATTTGAATGTTTCGGCCACCGCACAAAGCCTTTACACGTCGCAGCCTGGTATTAGCAAGCAGGTTAGGTTGCTAGAGGATGAGCTAGGCGTTGAAGTTTTTGCCCGAAGTGGAAAGCACTTAACGCGTGTTACCCCTGCAGGTGCTGCAATTCTCCAGATTGCGGGCGAGATTCTGCAAAAAGTTGAAAGCATCAAGCAAGTTGCCCAAGAGTTTAGTGATGAGCGCAAAGGAAGCTTGAGCATCGCAACTACTCACACACAAGCGCGTTATGCTTTACCGCCCACCATCAATGAATTCATTAAAATGTACCCTGACGTTGCACTGCATATGCATCAGGGAACGCCTATGCAAATATCTGAGATGGCAGCAGACGGTGAGGTTGATTTCGCCATTGCAACCGAAGCGCTCGCACACTTTCCTGATTTAATTATGATGCCCTGTTATCACTGGAATCGTTCCGTTGTTGTTCCGAAGGATCACCCGTTAGCCCAAGTGAAAGAGTTGACCTTGGAGCGCTTGGCCGAATTTCCAATCGTGACCTATGTATTTGGCTTTACAGGGCGGTCTAAGCTGGATGATGCCTTTATTAAGCGTGGTCTGGAGCCTAAGGTTGTGTTTACGGCAGTGGATTCGGATGTCATCAAAACCTATGTGCGTCTAGGGTTGGGTGTGGGAATTATTGCGTCAATGGCGGTTGATCCTCTGCAAGATAGCGATTTGGTTGCTTTGGATGCTTCGCATTTATTTGAAGCGAGTACAACTCGAATCGGCTTTCGTAAAGGCAGCTTTTTGCGCAGTTATATGTATGATTTTATTCGGTTGTTTGCCCCACACTTAACGCCTGAAATGGTGGATAAAGTTCAAGCCTGTGGTAATCGATACGAAGTGGATGAGTTGTTTGCTGATATTGAGTTGCCGATGCACTAAGACAAAACCCTAAGGATTTTGTTGAATATCACTGTGTCACCCAGTAGATTAGCGTTTTTAAATCAATAGTGGAGGTGTTTGTGGAGTTAGCCTGTCTTGACCTAGAAGGGGTGTTGGTTCCTGAGATTTGGATTGCGTTCGCAGAAGAGACAGGAATTGATGCGTTAAAAGCCACGACCCGAGATATTCCCGATTACGACGTCTTGATGAAGCAGCGCTTGCGTATTTTGGATGAGCACGGACTTACCTTACCGCAAATTCAAGAAACCATCAGTCGTTTATCTCCTCTGGAAGGTGCAGTTGAGTTCGTTGACTGGTTAAGAGAGCGCTTTCAAGTCGTTATTTTGTCAGATACCTTCTATGAGTTTTCTCAGCCATTAATGCGTCAGTTGGGTTTTCCGACCTTGCTCTGCCACAAGTTAGAGGCTGATGATCAGGGGCGTATTACAGGGTATACCTTGCGTCAGAGAGATCCAAAGCGTCAGTCAGTACGAGCCTTTCAATTGTTGAATTATCGCGTCATTGCGACGGGTGACTCTTACAACGACACCACGATGCTGACACAGGCGGAGTCCGGTATTTTGTTTCATGCACCGGAAAATGTCATCCGAGAGTTTCCTCAATTTCCGGCTGTGCACACCTACGAAGATTTAAAGAAAGAATTTATCAAGGCCAGTGTGAGGGATTTAACCTTATAAGGCTAGATAGCCTCTACCCAAGCGGGCTTGGGTAGAGGTGTGATAGATTAAACTTTAAAGCGATCTGTGAGAGATTTTAGCGTATTCGCCATATCACTCAACTCTCTTGAACGTCCTCTTGAAATATCAGCTTGATCGGCTAAATTGTCAGCCAATAGCTTAATACGCTCAGTGTTGCCGCTAATTTCAGTGGTTACTGCGTTTTGTTCTTCAACAGCACTCGCAATTTGTACGGCCATGTCACTGATGTCGCAGCTTGCTTTATCAATTAACTGAAGACGGCTTGCCGCTTGAGCAGCGCGGTCTGCGTTTTCGTAAGCTTGATCTAAGCTGCTTGTCATCATTGTCACAGAGCGAGATGTCGAATGCTGCAGTTCGCTGATCATCTTTTGAATTTCTTCAGTCGCTTGATGAGTGCGTTGCGATAGCGTTCGGACTTCATCCGCGACTACAGCAAAACCGCGGCCTTGATCTCCAGCGCGAGCCGCTTCAATGGCCGCATTCAGTGCTAATAAGTTGGTTTGTTCAGCTATTCCCTGAATGTTAACCAAAATGCTGGAAATGTTTTGAACATGTCCATTGACATCATTAATCGCACTGGTGCTAAGAGAGATTTGTTCGGCTAGCTCAGTTGTTTTGACTCGGTTTTCATTCACAACAGACAAGCCTAACTGAGTTGAATCGGCTGCATTGCGAGCTGCATGAGCGGTTTTTTCGGCATTTCCAGCGATCTCGGCTGTCGCGCATGACATTTCTTGGGCCGCGGTTGCGAGTTGCGTTAACTCTTGATGCTGATCTGCAATTTGATCTAAGTTGAGCTTCACTTGAGCGGCAGTATTGCCAGCATCGTCTTTAATACGATTTGCCAGGTGAATAATCTCTTGAATAGTTTGACGCAGGTTGTTTGTAAACTTGTTGAAGGCATTGCTCATGCGACCAAATTCATCATCTGTGTCAGCGCTGAGTTTACGAGTTAAATCACCTTCACCTTCAGAAATATCATCAAGCGCTTTTGCGAGATTTTTCAGTGGGCGCATTAAGTACTGAACAAGCATGTAGAGTAATAGTGCCGCAATGCCAAGAATAAGAATACTGAGTATGCCTAAACGCCATGCTAAGGTATTCATAGCGGCATAGGCATCACTGCGTTTTACCAAGAGTAAAAAAGTCCAATCAGCCGACTCTATCTTGATGGAAGACAGTAACCACTTTTCTCCTTTATATTGAATGTCGTTAATGGTGTAGACAGCCGGAATATTAGTGTTAGAGAGCAGTTGTGAGAAGGGTTTGCTCACCTGAGAGGCATCCGGATGTGCGATTACTTTCATATCCTTGTCTAGCATCCAAACTTCTGATGTCCAGCGAGAGTCTATCGCTAGGAGTTGAGTAATGACATTTTTGATACTAATGTCACTGCCAATGACCCCACGAGCACCGTTACGCAGGGGAGCTGCTAACGAAATAATCAATTCGCCACTGCCTGCATCTACGTAAGGTGGAGTGACGACCATACGGTTTGCTTGCAAGGCTTGTTGGTACCAAGGCCGTGTTCTCGGATCGTAATCAGAAGGCAGTGAAGCCGGTGGTTGGGATTGCCACATTCCGCCTTGATCTGTGCCGGCATAAACAAGATCAAAATTACCCGCAATTCGGGAGAGCGTTAGAGGAGCCTTTGCTTCATCATCGCTACCGGGCAACTCTGCCGTTAGCGCGTTGATGATATCGAACTTAGCATTTAGCCAGCCATTGGCAAAGGTTTGTATGTTTTTCAACGTGCTGTTGATTTCGGCTTGAATGCCATTGTTCACCTCCTGCTGAAGTAGGCGTGAAGAAAGGACCCCTAAGGAAACTAAGGCGATAATCAACAATGCAAGCATTGAACTGAGAATCTTTGATTGAAATGAGAGCGGCATCAGTGGAAGCCCCATAGTCTGTACTGTTTATGAGTTATAATTTATCTATGCCTTATGCTTGGCACTTGTCAGGTTGAATGTGTCTATCGTCTTATATGCAACTACTCCACTATGGTTAGCTTAACCGCATTTAATAAATAGTATTAAACGGTTCAGTTAAAGAATTGTTAATAAACTGGCATCTGTCAAATGAAAGCCATGCAATTCGTCAATTTAGAAATCCAAAAAGTGCATTTCAAGATTTTGAAGTAGATTGTTAACCTTGTTAAAGGTTTCTTGGTACTCCGAAGCGATATCAGAATCAGCGACAATGCCGCCGCCTGCCCAACAGTAAATCTGTTGTTGCTCACACAGCAGCGTTCGGATTGTGATGCTGCTGTTCATATACCCACAGGCGCTAATGTAAGCAATCGATCCACAGTAAATTGAGCGGCGGTGTGGCTCAAGTTCATCAATGATTTCCATCGCTCTGATCTTAGGCGCTCCCGTAATGGACCCCCCCGGAAAACTGTGTTTTAACAGATCGAGCGGAGTGAAAGGCTTGTCTAATCTTCCTGTGATGCTGCTGACGAGGTGGTGTACATTTGGATAGGTCTCTAAAGAAAAAAGCTCTGGGACTTTTACCGAACCTGGCTGACACACTTTACTGAGATCATTGCGTAGAAGGTCAACGATCATTAGATTCTCTGCGCGGTCTTTTTCAGAATTGCTAAGTTCTTCTTGTAAGGCTAAGTCAAGATCGGGATCCGAGTCGCGGGGGCGAGTGCCTTTAATCGGTCGCGTTTCAACCTCTCCTTGGGCATTGCACCATAAAAAACGCTCTGGTGATAAAGATAGAACAGCGCCTTGGTCATTTTCGATATATGCGGCGTAAGGAGTAGGGGCAATACGCCTTAGTGCTGTCCAGGCTTGCCATGGGTCTCCTTCAAAAGAGGATTGGAAGCGCTGTGCAAAATTGATTTGGTAAACGTCACCCGCGTGGATGTATTCATCCACTTTCTCAAGAGCATCTGCGTAGCGCTTTGCACTGAGGTTGCTGATAAAGGGCTTGTTGAGTTTGAATTTTGGCCTTTCTGCAGCGTGGTGCGCAGGTTGGGTCAAACGCTCAACTAAGCGTTCAGCATCTTGGCTGTTTATCCAGTCTGAGTGATAAACCAAATGGCTGTGTTGTTGATGGTGATCAATCACCACTGCCCAAAGATAGCGTCCAATCTCAAGATCCGGGTAGTGAATGTCGGCTTCCGAAATCGAGGGGAGCTTTTCTAGATGGCGCCCAAGATCATAACTGAACGAACCGATCAGGCCTGTGTTGAAGGGGGCTTGAAGATCAGTGGGTACTTTTAGCTCCTCCAACCACTCATTTAAGATTGAAAAAGGCTCTTTTTGCGTCAGGCTCCAGTCAGATGAAGAGACTCCTCGAATCCAAGTGCCTTGATTGTTCACTCTTAGCTTACGATCAGGTGCCGCTGCAATAATGTCATAGCGTCCAAATTGGCTTTCAGGTTGACAGCTGTCTAATAAAACGGCATCGCCCAGTTCGCGAATTTGGTTAAAAATCTCGATTGCTGTCAATTTGAAAGGAAGCGAAATGTACTCAATCACCGTGCAGTCCTGTGACAAAAGTCTAATTCTACTCTGCTTGGTAGGCTTAGGCGAGATTGTTGCTTAACAAAGGTATAATGTTCGCTTCATTTAAGTTTGGGTTAGGTTATGAGAAAAATTTGCCCTAGTGAAAAGCAGCAACTGCTTGTGCTCGATCAGCGCATTGTTTATCGGCTTTATCGTAATCCCAATGCCACGTCTTCGAGACGCTTAGTGCTTTTGCATGGAGCAGGTGTTGCGGGTCAAGATACTTGGGAAATGCTGATTCAGTATACTCAGCAATGGGATGAAATACTTGTGCCCGATTTGCGTGGTGCGGGAGAAACCCAATACCCCGATGGCATTGAGCATCCATTTACCTTAATAGAACTCGTAAATGATATCGCTCAATTGGTTGATCATTTAGATTGGAGGGTCTTTGATTTAGGTGGTTATTCATTGGGTGGTTTAGTCGCTATGCTGTTAAAAGAGCGCTTTACTGATCGAGTAGAAAAGCAATTTCTGCTCGAATCCGCCTTGTTAGATCGCACTTGCCTTGATGAAACGATTAGGCTTCGTGATCGATATTCGCAAGCAGCCGAGTTTCTGCGCTCTCAAGATCAGGAGCAGGGGATACGTCAGTTTCTGAATACCATTTCGCCTAATCGAAAAACCACCGCTCAAGTGGATGATCTTGCTGTCAGTCGTTTGGCTCGGCGTCCCGTGGGATTTTCTTGGTCACTTGATGCCGTAAGTCAGGCCATTCGGCAACTGGATCGATCCAAGTTGTTGGCCGCACAGGGGGATGTAACCAGTTTCATCGGAAGCCAAAGTGTGCAGATGATGCATCAGTTACACTTGCAACTGGCCGAACAAATGCCAAATTGGCACTATATTATGGTAGCAGGTACGGATCATTCCCTGCCTTTTCAGAAGCCTCGGCAAATTGCCAGAATCATGAACGATGAGTTGCTTCGTTATTTGTCTTGATGACAACAAGGCGAGCACTCAATCAACTTTTCTAATCGCCTCGAGAGATCTGGCTATTCGCTAGATTGTAGACAGTTTGGTAAGGGGTTAAGGTTAGCTTAAAAAGCTATTTTAAGTGATTTTTTAAAATAGCTTTAATTTCAAGTGCTTGAGTATTTTTTCCTGTAAGGGTAAATCTTAATGCGCATTTCATACTTTTGTCTAGTGTAGACAATTTAGCCTGTTTCAGGTGTTGACTGGTCGTTTTTTGCTCGGTAATGTAGCGTTACATAAAAATTGTCGACAATGTGAAGGGTCGCAATGATAAATAAAGACAATGTAACGCCTCTCGAACCCGCTACACGCACTTTAGCCGATAGAGTCTGTCAACAGATTGTTACGGCTATCGTCAAAGGCGAGTTACCTCCAGGCTATAAAATCAGTGAGCCAGAACTGGCTCGTATGTATGGCATCAGTCGTGGGCCGCTTCGAGAAGCGATTCGACGCCTTGAAGGCTTGCGTCTTATCGAACGAAAACCACATATCGGCGCCCGCGTGGTCAAGTTGTCGGTGCATGAGCTAATTGAAATTTACCATGTACGCGAAGCCTTAGAAGGCATGGCTTGCCGCTTAGCTGCGCAAAACATGACCGACGCTGAAATTAAGGCATTAAAAGACTTGCTAGACCATCATGAGCGCTCGGTAGAAGAGAAAGAGTGGAGCAGTTACTTTCAAAAGGAAGGCGACTTGGATTTCCACTACCGAATTGTTCAAGGCAGCAAAAATGAAAAGCTTTTAGAGCTTTTAGGTGCCGATCTATATCACTTGGTGCGGATGTACCGCTACCAATTCAGTGTCTCTAGCTCACGCCCAAAACGTGCGCTTAAAGAGCACCGTCAAATCATCGATGCAATTGATGCACGAGATCCCGAATTAGCAGAAATGTTGATGCGTCGTCACATCAGTGCGGCACGTCGTAATATCGAAAATAAACTGAACACTGTGACTCATTTGAAAGGGGAAAAAAATGGCTAATCGATTATCAGCGGGCGCTCGTTTCCGCAAAGCCTTAGCAGAAACCCAACCGCTACAAATTGTTGGCACCATCAACGCTTACCACGCAATGATGGCAACGCGTGTGGGCCATAAAGCAATTTACCTTTCAGGTGGTGGAGTAGCGAATGCATCTTACGGTTTACCTGATTTGGGTATGACCTCTTTAAATGATGTGTTGGAAGATGTTCGTCGTATTACCAGTGCTGTCGAAACCCCTTTGTTGGTTGATATCGATACAGGCTGGGGTGGTGCATTTAATATTGCACGTGCGGTTAAAGAAATGATTAAAGCAGAAGCCGCTGCGGTTCATATCGAAGACCAAGTCGCTCAGAAACGTTGTGGCCACCGTCCAAACAAAGAAATTGTGTCTTTAGAGGAAATGGTTGACCGTGTTAAAGCCGCTGTTGATGCCCGTACCGATGATGACTTCTTTATCATTGCACGTACTGATGCATTCCAACAAGACGGTTTAAATGCCGCGGTTGAGCGTGCTCAAGCCTGCTTAGAAGCCGGTGCTGATGGTATTTTTGCAGAAGCGGTGCACACGCTTGAAGATTACAAAGCCTTTGCAGAAGGTATTCAAGGTCGTCATTTATTGGCGAATATCACTGAGTTTGGTGCAACGCCTTTATTTAACACCAAAGAGTTGGCCGAAAATGGTGCCAGCATGGTGCTGTATCCCTTGTCTGCATTCCGCGCTGCCAACAAAGCGGCACTGAATGTCTTTGAACATATTCTAAACGATGGCGACCAAAAAGCAGTGGTCGACACCATGCAAACACGCATGGATCTTTATGATTTCTTGAATTACCACGATTTCGAGCAAAAGCTAGATGCGCTGTTTGCCGAAGGTAAAAACAAGTAATTCAATTCAGATTAAGCTTCTGGGGGGCAAAGCTCTCCGGTGTAGAAGGAGACCAAAATGGCAGAAGCAAAACAACTCAGTGGTGCAGGTTTACGTGGTCAATCCGCAGGTCAAACCGCACTTTGTACTGTGGGTCAAACGGGTGCAGGCCTGACCTACCGTGGTTACGATGTTAAAGATCTAGCAGACAATGCACAATTTGAAGAAGTGGCTTATCTATTGCTTTACGGAAAGCTGCCCACTCAAGTTGAGTTGGACGGTTATAAAGCACGTTTGAAGTCTATGCGTGATTTACCGACTGCATTAAAAACCGTTTTAGAGCAAATCCCTGCCGATGCACATCCGATGGATGTGATGCGCACGGGCTGTTCTATGCTGGGTAATTTAGAAACAGAAATGGATTTTTCAGAGCAGCATGACAAAATTGACCGCATGTTGGCTGTGTTTCCGGGCTTGATTAACTACTGGTACAACTTCACACATCACGGTAAACGTATTGATGTTAACACTGAAGCTGACTCGATTGCTGAGCAGTTTTTGTGGACGTTGCATGGAGAAAAGCCAGAGCCTTTGCATGTCGAAGTGATGCATGCTTCATTGATTCTGTACGCAGAGCATGAGTTTAATGCTTCCACCTTTACGGCACGTGTCTGTGCATCGACTCTGTCGGATATTCACAGCTGTGTGACAGGTGCGATCGGGTCTTTACGTGGACCTCTGCACGGTGGTGCGAATGAAGCTGCGATGGACATGATCGAGAATTGGACTTCGCCTGATCAGGCTGAAGATGCCATCATGGGTATGTTGGCTCGTAAAGATAAGATCATGGGCTTCGGTCACGCCATTTACCGCGACTCTGATCCGCGCAACGCCATTATTAAAGAATGGTCAAAAAAACTCTCTGCTCAAGTGGGCGACACCCATCTTTATGCCGTATCTGAGCGTGTCGAAGCCGTCATGTGGCGTGAGAAAAAGCTCTTCTGCAATGCGGACTTTTTCCATGCGTCGGCCTATCACTTCATGGGGATTCCGACCAAGCTGTTTACCCCGATTTTTGTGTGCTCGCGTGTCGCGGGTTGGACAGCTCATGTGATGGAACAGCGTGCTAATAACCGCATCATTCGCCCCAGCGCTGATTACACAGGTCCTGATAACCTTGATTGGTTGCCTATCGACCAGCGTGCGTAATGCCTTTGCTCGGCCAGTTACTCTAACTGGCCGAGTATCGCCGCACCCTAATCAGGCCTGTCAATGACATTATAACGACTCAACGGAGTCTACCCAGATGAATACTGAATACCGCAAAGCCCTTCCTGGCTCTACGTTAGATTATTTTGATACCCGTGCGGCTGTTGACGCGATTGAAGCGGGTGCTTACGAAAAACTTCCTTATACCTCTCGCGTGTTGGCTGAGCAGCTGGTGCGTCGTTGTGAACCTGAGCTGCTGACAGACGCGCTCACGCAGTTGATTGAGCGTAAGCAAGAAATCGACTTTCCTTGGTATCCTGCACGTGTTGTCTGTCACGATATCCTCGGTCAAACCGCACTGGTTGACCTGGCCGGTTTACGTGATGCAATCGCCGAAAAAGGGGGAGATCCTGCGAAGGTAAACCCAGTCGTACCGACCCAGTTGATTGTCGATCACTCTTTATCTGTTGAGTGCGGTGGCTTTGATCCTGACGCGTTTGAAAAAAACCGTGCGATTGAAGACCGTCGCAACGAAGACCGTTTCCACTTCATTGAATGGACTAAAACGGCCTTTGAAAATGTTGATGTTATCCCGGCGGGTAACGGCATCATGCATCAGATCAACCTCGAAAAAATGTCGCCCGTTATTCAAGCGCGTGATGGCGTTGCGTTTCCGGATACCTGCGTAGGTACGGATTCCCACACGCCACATGTCGATGCACTGGGCGTTATTGCGATAGGTGTCGGTGGATTGGAAGCCGAAACTGTTATGCTGGGTCTTCCCTCCATGATGCGCCTGCCTGACATTGTTGGGGTGGAGTTGGTTGGCAAACGTCAGCCAGGCATCACTGCAACGGATATTGTACTGGCCCTGACTGAGTTTTTGCGCAAAGAGCGTGTTGTCGGTGCCTACTTAGAGTTCTTTGGTGAAGGTTCGTCAAGCCTTAGCATTGGTGATCGTGCCACTATTTCCAACATGACGCCAGAATATGGCGCCACTGCAGCAATGTTCTACATTGACGAACAAACTATCGATTATCTCAAGCTCACCGGGCGTGAACCTGAGCAGGTGGCGTTGGTTGAGAACTACGCGAAGGTAACAGGGCTGTGGGCGGATAGCCTAAGCACGGCTCAATACGAGCGTGTTTTGAAATTTGATTTGTCGAGTGTTGTGCGTACCATGGCAGGTCCGTCTAATCCCCATGCGCGCGTTTCTACAGCTGATTTGGCCGCAAAAGGTATTGCCGGTCCTTGGGTGAAAGAAGAAGGTTTGATGCCTGATGGTGCTGTTATTATCGCGGCCATCACCAGTTGCACCAACACCTCTAACCCACGTAACGTTGTAGCGGCGGGTTTGTTGGCGAAAAAAGCCAATGAGCTGGGCTTGCTGCGTAAGCCTTGGGTCAAGTCATCCTTTGCCCCCGGTTCCAAAGTGGCCAAGCTCTATTTAGAAGAAGCGGGTCTATTAACTGAGCTGGAAAAACTGGGCTTTGGTATCGTTGCGTATGCGTGTACTACCTGTAATGGTATGTCCGGTGCCCTTGATCCCGTCATTCAGCAAGAAATCATTGATCGTGATCTCTATGCAACAGCCGTTTTGTCCGGTAACCGTAACTTTGACGGTCGTATCCATCCGTATGCCAAGCAAGCTTTCCTTGCGTCACCCCCCTTAGTCGTGGCCTATGCCATTGCGGGTACCATACGTTTTGATATTGAAAAAGATGTATTGGGGACAGATCAAGCAGGTAACCCAGTGACCTTGAAGGACCTTTGGCCAAGCGATGAAGAAATCGATGCCATTGTCGCGAAGAGTGTGAAGCCTGAGCAGTTCCGCCAAATCTACATTCCTATGTTTGATTTGGATCGTGGTGAAGCCGCTAAGAGCCCGCTCTACGATTGGCGTCCGATGTCGACGTATATTCGTCGTCCTCCTTATTGGGAAGGTGCATTGGCGGGTGAGCGTAGCATGAAGGGTATGCGTCCTTTAGCTGTCTTACCTGACAACATCACCACCGATCACTTGTCGCCCTCAAATGCCATCATGATGGACAGCGCAGCGGGTGAGTATCTTCATAAAATGGGCGTGCCTGAAGAAGATTTCAACTCCTACGCGACGCACCGCGGCGATCACCTGACGGCCCAGCGTGCCACCTTTGCGAACCCGAAACTGATCAATGAAATGGCCGTTGTGGATGGTAAGGTCAAGCAAGGCTCTCTTGCGCGAGTCGAGCCGGACGGTACCGTGATGCGTATGTGGGAAGCGATTGAGACCTACATGGAGCGTAAACAGCCACTGATCATTGTAGCCGGAGCCGACTATGGTCAGGGTTCTTCGCGTGATTGGGCGGCGAAGGGCGTGCGCTTAGCCGGTGTAGAAGTCATTGCCGCTGAAGGTTTTGAACGTATTCACCGCACCAACTTAATTGGCATGGGTGTGCTGCCGTTGCAGTTTGAAGAGGGGACGACGCGTCAGACCCTTAACATTGACGGTACCGAAACCTATGACGTAGAAGGCGAGCTGACACCACGCGGACAGATGACATTGGTCATCAACCGTAAAAATGGCGAAATCCTGCGAGTGCCGATGCTATGCCGTTTAGACACCGCTGCAGAAGTGCGCGTTTACCAAGCGGGTGGTGTCTTGCAACGTTTTGCTCAAGATTTTCTTGAGTCGACCCACTAATTAACAGGCAGGAGCGAGACCATGTCGAGTCGCCCTCAAATTAAGATCCCCGCCACCTATATGCGTGGCGGCACCTCGAAAGGGGTGTTTTTTAGCCTGACTGATTTGCCAGAAGTGGCACAAGTTCCGGGTGAAGCACGCAACAAAATTTTGTTACGTGTAATTGGAAGCCCAGATCCGTATGGCCAACAAATTGATGGTATGGGGGGCGCAACCTCCAGCACCTCTAAAACGGTGATACTGGCCAAAAGCGAACAGCCGGATCATGATGTTGACTATTTGTTTGGTCAGGTCGCGATCAATAAGGCCTTTGTTGATTGGTCGGGCAATTGCGGCAATTTGACCGCTGCCGTCGGTGCCTTTGCGATTAGCAAAGGGTTGGTTGATCCTGCGCGTGTACCTGAAAACGGAATTTGCGTGGTGCGAATTTGGCAAAAGAATATCCAAAAAACCATCATCGCCCATGTCCCCATTACCAATGGTGAAGTTCAAGAGACCGGTGACTTCGAGCTGGATGGTGTGACCTTTCCTGCGGCTGAAGTAGTGATTGAGTTCATGGACCCCGCCGATGGTGAAGGTTCGATGTTTCCAACGGGTAATCTAGTGGATGATCTTGAGGTTCCGGGTGTTGGCACGTTCAAAGCAACCATGATTAATGCCGGTATCCCAACTATTTTCGTCAATGCGGCGGATATAGGGTATACAGGCACAGAGCTGCAAAAAGACATCAACTCCGATGCAGAAGCCTTGGCTCGTTTTGAGACTATGCGTGCATACGGTGCGGTGAAAATGGGCTTGATTCAGGATATCTCTGAAGCGGTTGCGCGTCAGCACACGCCCAAGATCGCCTTTGTTGCACCAGCAACGGACTATGAGGCATCCAGTGGTAAGTCGATCAGCGTCAATGATATTGACGTGTGTGTGCGCGCCCTATCCATGGGTAAGCTCCATCATGCCATGATGGGCACAGCCTCTGTTGCAATCGCGACCGCGGCTGCGGTTCCAGGTACTCTGGTTAACCTTGCAGCGGGTGGTGTTGAACGTGATGCGGTTGTCTTTGGTCATCCATCCGGCACCCTGCGTGTTGGTGCAGCGGCGGCTGAAGTGGATGGCGAATGGACGGCCACCAAAGCGGTGATGAGCCGCAGTGCGCGAGTATTAATGGAAGGGTGGGTACGTATCCCCGGCGACACCTTCTAACCCCATTCTAAGGCTCAGGTTTCAGGTTCTGAGCTTTAGAAGTTTGCCCTGTGCAAATGTGCATCTGAGTCTTCGGACTCACCTATCTTGTCCCCGGCTTGCCGGGGTTTTTTATGAGTGTTTGTATTTGCTTTGTGTGCACCAGCAGATTGTCGGGGGGCATATGTCTGGTCGCGAATCGCTTCTAGGGTTTGTTGTTTAGGGGTTGAGTTTCTGTATAAATATACAGTTTATTTTAGTGTTTCAATCGATTGGCACGAATAGTCGATTAAATATGTTATTAGGTCGCTCGGTTTGTACTGGTTATTTCAAAAAAACTATATTAGGATCAATGTATTATTAACTTTGCGACCAGAATAACGTGCCTGAGTGATTTGACGAACCGTGCGTGCTCGTTTTGAAGTATATTGACTTGAGTGAATTTTCAAAAAGTGCTTTAAAAACAGGTGAGTATATGCGNTCCCTTAGTTTTTTGTCCACACTTAAATCTCCTTTAATCACTAGGAGGTTTAAGCCATGTCGCCACTTCGTCAACACGTCATCGATAAGATGACTCTCCAAGGTTTCACCAAAAGTACTTGCCGAGCTTATTTATACCAGCTTACGGAGTTGGCTAGATACTTTCATCGCTCACCTGATGAGCTTACGGAACGTGATCTGCAAGCCTATGTTTTGTACCTGATACGAGAACGTGCCTGGTCGCGATCCAGTTGCAGGCAAGCGGTTCATGCTATTCATTTCTTATTCAATAAAGTGCTCGGTAGGCCGTTGAACTACCTACAGCTTCCTTATCAGAAGAAAGATCAAAAGATCCCAGACTTACTCTATCCAGATGAAGTGCATTCGATTATTCAGCATTGTACGCATTTGAAGCAGCAATCGGCTATCGCATTATCGTATGCGACAGGGATGCGCATTGGAGAGATTTGTGCACTTCGTATTGATGATTTAGATGGCCCACATAACCGCATAAAGGTACGCCAAGGTAAAGGCAATAAAGATCGATACGTTCTATTTCCTGAGGGTGTTAAGCGGCAGTTACGATGTTATTGGCAACGCTATCGGCCAGTAGATGTGTTGTTTTATGGTCTAGATAAGCATCGTACCTATGATCCCAAGTACTTAAGGTTGGAGGTTAAGGATGCAGCCAAACGAGCAGGTATAAGCAAAACTGTGCGTTTCCATAGCCCGCGTCATGCCTTTGCCACCCATCAACTGATGGCGGGTATGCCTTTGACCCGTTTGCAGCTTCTATTGGGGCATCGGCAGTTGTCGACGACTCTAGTCTATCTACAATGGATAGCGATGATGGAGCCCTGTCAAAAGGTCTCGGAAGATTTACTCGGTCCTGCATGGTGCGTTTCATGAACGTGTTAGGATTGGCGCAAGTGATCGAGCACTGTAAACAACAAGGAACCCTTCGCGCTACACCCAGACAATGGCAAGTTCTCAATCATATCTGTGATTGCCGTACTTCAGCTATGGGGGCAGCGTTGTATCGATGTGATGCATGTCACTCGCAATGGCTGTGGTATCACAGTTGTCGGGATCGGCATTGTCCTCAGTGCCAGACAAATGCCAGCCGCACATGGTGTGAAAAACAAAAGGAACAGTTACTGCCAGTATCTTACTTTCATCTGGTATTCACGTTACCCCATGAACTTAATGATTGGGTAAACGATTACGCAGATGTCATTTACCGATTGCTATTTCAGTCATGTTGGAAGACGCTTCATGTGATGGGGCAGCGTAAACTGCATGGGCAACTTGGAATGACGGCCGTTCTTCATACATGGGGACAGAAACTAACGCGCCATGTGCATTTGCACTGTTTAATACCTGCAGGTGTCATTAGGTCCTCACAGTCATGGATAGGTCGAAACAAAGGATACTTATTGCCAGTAAAAGCGCTCTCTAAACGGTTTAGAGGATTGATGGTGAGTGCACTTCGAGAGACGAAAGTGAATGGCGGTTTCTCATCGATTTGCACTGATGAATTCGATCGCACCTTAACGCAGGTAATGAGTAAGCCTTGGTGCGTTTATAGCAAGGCTGCGATTCAGT
>NZ_QKRX01000012.1 GCF_003284585.1 Nitrincola tibetensis | reverse complement strand
GGGCTGATGTGGATTATCAACCGGACGCTTCTCCGATTTCTCACCAAATAACTGCTTCTCGAACCAGGCCACTCGTCGTTTCAGTGCCTCGTTTTCATCACGTAGAACACTGTTCTCAGCGTTCAGGCGCGCGAGTTCTGCGACGGTTAAGTCGCTCTTGGAACAGGCTATTTCTGTTTGTTTTGGTGGTAGATTCATGGGTGTGGATTATATCAGACCCCACCTTAAATCGGATGTTGATAGCGCTTGTATTGACGGATTTTTTGCACTTCAATGCCATCTAAAATCAATTGCAGATCGGTCCAGCTCAGAGGGCGCTGTCCACTGGCTGAAGCGTTCACGCGGAACTGTCCCTGTTCAAGCCGCTTACTCCATAAGCAGTAGCCCGACGGTTCAAAATAAAGCACCTTCATCTGGGTTTTGCGTCGATTGACGAAGACAAAGTACTGACCACTCAGCGGGTTGTGGTTAAGCTGATTCTTCACCAATGCACTCAATCCTTGAAATGATTTGCGCATGTCAGTCGGTTGAGTGCAAAGCCAGATCCGAGCAAGGTTGCCGGGCGCAAACATCAGGGACGACTCAGGCGAAGCTCGACACCCTCGCCTAGACTGAGCACTATTGACCAGCCGCTACCTGCATGACCGCCTGACAAGGTGCCAAGATCAATAAATGCAGCCTCTTCTGAGCGCTGGGATTGGGAGCTGACTGGACGTTCATTGATAAGTCGCTTGCGCCAGTCACAAAAGCTGGCATAGCCTAAGCCGTGCTCTTCGCAAAAACGTGCAGCGGAGAGACCGCTGTTACGCCACTGATCGATAAAGATCTGCCATTGCTCTGGGGTATGACGGGTATAGCGTTTCATATGATGCTCTCCTGAATAAATAGGAGACTAGATTATCGCGCGATGAGTGCGAGGGGCAGAACGTATTAAAATGAACGGTTACACCTGATCCGTCATAGGGACAAAACGCTGGTCAATTGAGCCTAGGATGATTAATCCATTTGATGAACGAGAATGTCGATGTTGATCCAGTTGTATATGCTGGGTATCAAGTGTTTTACCTTCACTTCGTCCCGCGCTATCTATTAACACGGATTTTTCTTTGAGTACGAGAATTTGACGAATATGAGGTGCGAAGTAGAGTGTGTGATCAATACGTTCTCTTAAACTTGTTAGCCAAGTGAGATGTTCGGAGTCTAAAGGACGTTGAGGAATGATAGTTTCTAATGAAAGGATGCTTGATTCAACAGACTCAAGTGTACGAGTAATGCTGCGTTCCAAAATTTGACTTTGGAATATAAGTCTTTGATTATTAAGCTCTTTTTCTTGTTTTAGGCTGCCCCATAGACTAATTGTCACGGTGCAAACTAATCCAAAGAAAAGTATCACGATTAAAGCAAGAAAACGCCAATGAGAGTGTAACCTTTGTAAACTTAACATAGAGCGAATAGACTGAATTTTTTGTAGATCTAAAGCACTCAATGGTACGCTTCCAATTTAACGTATTAACATTTAATCTTTGTGATTCTAGCACACAAGATTGGAACTCACTAAATGAAATTAAAGCGCTTTGGGCTGATTGCTTTTCTTCTATATGTGTACAACGTAAGTATTGCTGAAGAATTAAGTGTCAAAAAAGTTGACCGCTTGCTCAATATAAAGATGAATAGCGAATTGCGTGTGTGTATTTGGCCAGATTACTACTCCATCACGTATCGTAATCCTCGGACTGAAATATTAGAGGGGGTTGATATAGAAATCGCTCACGCTTTTGCAGAGTTTCTTGAAGTCGATTTAGTTTTTGTGGATAGCTCATTCGCTATGCTGGTGGATAATTTATCAAACGATCGTTGTGATATAGCCATGCACGGTGTTGGGGTACGTGAAGATCGTGCGCAATTTATGGCGTTTACGCAACCGCATCTGCGTAGTGGTATTTTTGCAGTGGGTCGAAAGAACAATTCACATATACAGTCTTGGGAGGACATAGATCAATTAGGTAATATTGTAGTGGTTCAAAAAGGCACTTACATGGAGCCTGTAATGCGCGATCAGTTACAGTATGCAGAACTAACAGTGGTTGATGATTTTATGGCCAGAGAGCAAGAGGTCATGTCTGGTAGGGCAGATGTTTTTATGACGGATTATCCATATGCTTTAAGAATGGTTTCTTTAACCCAATGGGCTCGTCTTATTGAGCCTCCAACTCCACTGGCACCAACGGACTATGCGTATGCAGTCCCACTTAATGAGGATCAATGGTTAAAGACAGTGAATCATTTTATGGACGAGATACGGTCAAAAGGGCTGTTACTTGAATTTGCACGCAAGAATGGTCTTGAGCCGATCGTCTTAGTTGACTAAAAGCTATGCTTTTTAAGGGGCATCTTTTAACTTCAAATATTCTAGAGCAGGCGTAAAACCTTCTTCTGCTGAGAGTCTCATCCACTGCCATGCCACGTCTGGATTGGCTTCTACGCCCTTCCCCTCGAACAGGTTGAGGGCGTAATTGTATTTCGCTAGGCTAGCATAGCCTCCTTCAAGCCCAGCGGCGGTGCGCAGTAGGGTATTTGCGTAAGCTAGATCTTTCTGTACACCAACACCTGTTTCATATATTTGTGCCAGCCCAATGTAGGAGTAGCCATCTTGCCAACGAGCAATACAGTCCTCAAAGATTCGAATAGCGCTGGCGTGATCACCTGTTTTTCGAGCCACGTATCCGTAAAAGCATTTGCTGCGCTGATCTGAGTCAATCACTGATTGATAGTCAGGAGTAGCCATTACTTTTGTGCTTATTTGAAACAAAACTAAGCCTGAAAAGGCTATTAATACTGAATTTTTCATTACTGCGATACCGATTTTTTTTAGAGTGTAGACGTGTGATATTAAAGCAGCTAGGGAATTTGTTAAAATCGAGACTCAAACAGTACTAAAGTACAGGTTTATAGTTAGTATTGATGGGGATAGATATCCAAAAAATAGCTCCTTCAGATAATGCAGGTTTGTAACCTATGTCTCCTCCCATGTCTTGGATAAGTTGTTTACTGATAGCTAAACCTAGTCCGGATCCTTCAAATTGACGATTCATATCACTTTTTTCTTGTCTAAACTGAGTGAATAAAAATGGGATAAAATCAGGTCTGACTCCAGGTCCTTGGTCTTCTATTGATATTGTTACGGTATCATTTGCTACATGAGCATTTATTTTAACCTTGGAAGAACTAGGGGAGAATTTTATGGCATTTGATAGTAGATTTGAGATGGCTTGTTCAAATCGAATAGGGTCAACTCGAATAATAATGTTCGATTCAAAATGGCATAGCTCAAGGCTGATTGACTTTTCAAAAAGGTAGTTTTTATGTTGCTCAACCGATGTGCTTAATAATGGGTATAGTTCAACATCTTTTAATTCGATGTTTAATTTGTTTGATTTTAGTTTTGCGAAGTCAATAACGTCGTTGACTAATGTTTTTAATCTATACGCATTGCTTAACGAATTTTTAATTAGTTTTTTGACCTTTTCTGGTAGAATCCCAATCTTGTCCGAATTCATTAGGTCAAGGCTGCCCAGTATGGCAGTTACGGGTGTTCGGAATTCATGGCTTATATTTGCAATAAAATCGTCTTGAAGTTTTTCGTACTGTTTGCGTTTTTGGATGTCAATAATGAGTATAATTAGTTCTATATCTTCAGCTGTTTTAGAACTGTCTAATTGCCTTATTTGAACCTGGACATCAATTTCTTTGCAGTATTTTTGTATTTTTGTTTCAAATGAGTTAATGGGCAATAACTTTTCGGTGAGTGGTTTTTCCTCAGAAAAAAAGTGAAGTAATGATTTTAAATCTTTGTTTTCAAGTAAAGTGTCTGAGAAAAGAGTGAAAATTGATTGGTTGATAAGGTTGTCAGACTGTCTTCCTGTTAAGACGTTAATGCCTGTATTTGCAAAGCGAATGAGACCTGATTTGGAGACTGCTAATATTCCTATATCCTGAGTCCCATCTAAGACGGTTTGAAGCATATAGCGGCTCTCTTCTGCATCTTTTGCAAATGCCTGCATTTTTTTTCGTGTGTTTAAAAGCTCTTGTTCAAAGCAGGCTCTTTGTTCTGCAGGGAAAATAACCCAGTAATAGCAAGTATTTTCTTTGAAATCACCTTTTGAAACGTTTAGCAAAACAGGTAAGGAAGGATGATTAGTCCGGTTCATTTTTAAGTAAATTTCATTAACTGCACCGTCTTTACGAAGTAAAGGCCATAGATGCGTATGTAGAAAAATCTTTGCTGCTGGCGGAAATAACGCTTCAATTGTATTGACTGTTAACGGAAGCGTTAGCTCTAGAGATGCAATAGCGAATTCGTTGATAAATATAATATTGCCAGATACGTCAGTAACGATCACAGAACAAGGTAGAGCATTGAGTTCTAAATTACCTTTCAAAGGGAAAGTTCCGATTTTAGATAGTCGTTCATGGCCTGAATAACGAGCGATGGATGACTCATATGTGCGGCATGACCAGCAACATTTAGTACATTTAATGTGCTGTTTTTTATTTTTTGATGCATGTAATCTCCAACCGACAATGGAACAAGGGAATCTTCTTTGTGTTGAAGGATTAGGCTAGGTACTGTCAGCTTTGCAAAGTCCTCACGATTGTCAGAAAAAAATGTTGCAGTAGCAAAATGACGTGTGATGATTGGGTCTGTAGAGCAAAAGCTTTCAGATAATTGACCTGTAATTTCAGGGTCGGTACTCACTCCTGCAACAATCGGTGCTAGATAGCTAGCCCAGCCCAAATAGTTTTGGTCCATTAGATCAAGCAGGCCTTCAAGGTCTTCACGATCAAATCCACCTAGATAGTCTGGTGGGAGGTTTAGGAAGCAAGGCGAAGGGCCCAAAAGAATCATTTTTTTAAAGAGATTTGGTCGAGCATTAGCGGCAAGAATTCCTATGCTGCAACTGACCGAGTGCCCTACAAAAATGATGTCTTGGTTGATGGATAAAGCATCACATATTTCAATAATATCTTGGGCATATCCTGCAAGTGTTTCGTAACGATTGAAACTATAGTGACTAATGTCAGACTGGCCGCTCCCTACATAATCAAAAAGTATTTGTTGTAATTGATTGTCAAAAGCAGGGGTTATACTAGACCACATGGCTTGACTGCAACCGAATCCATGGGCATAAAGTAAAACAGGTTGAGTTGGATTGCCTGATATCTTTACATTGTTACGATGTAGGATGTTCATAATTTACCCTGTTTAGTTTAAGTGATAATCTGGGGTATAAAGTAACATAGGTTGCGATGCATAATTTTGCATATGAAATGTCTCAAATTTAGCATCAAACAGACAAAGTTTAGGTTGAACTATAGCGCCTTTGTTTGTTCACGTAATAGTGTACGACTGAAAAATTTCGGGTTGAGCTGTAACATTCTTAACTAAATTTTCGCTTTAGTGTAACTAGCAAGGTTCTAGTGCTGGTACGGAGGCACTCATGCAACTGAGAAAAGTTCTACATGTAGATGATGATGAGTCAATTAGAGATATTGTAGAAATATCACTGGTTGATTTTTCAGGCTTTACGCTAGTTTCAACATCCAGTGGTCAAGAAGCTTTAGAGCAGCTTGAGCATTTCAAACCCGATCTTATTTTGCTTGATGCTATGATGCCTGAGATGGATGGCTTAGAAACACTTCGACGGATACGCAAAAAAAGTGAAACGCAACACACGCCAGTTGTCTTCATGACAGCGAGGGTCCAGCAGGATGAAAAGCAACAATACCTTAATGCTGGAGCTGTTTCTGTTATCGAAAAACCCTTTGATGCTACATGCCTTGGTGATCAATTAACGTCTATTTTCTTGTCTCATAGTTAACGGTTTACGTAAGTGTATGATTGTTAATTGGCTTTCTCTAATGCTAACTTTCTAATTAATTGCTCTTACGTCACAATATTAGGTCATATGGCACTGTTTCAAAAGCTGAACGTTTATCCCATGCGTGAGACGCTTTGTGGGTTTGCTTCTGTTATGAGATAGATTGTTTATCAATGCAAGATCAGCGAAAATAGCAGTAATTCATCATTAGCCTACTAGGCCATTGTGTAAACACTTCGCATGGTCTAATAAGGTTGATATATCTGCATTCAAATCAAAAGAATCTCTTAATGTCACACCAGAATTTTATTAACGAAGTTAACAAACGACGTACTTTTGCCATCATTTCGCACCCTGATGCGGGTAAAACCACGATTACCGAAAAATTACTTTTACTGGGGCAGTTGATTCAGGTTGCAGGAACGGTCAAAGGCCGTGGCAGTGATCGCCATGCGACGTCAGATTGGATGACCATGGAACAGGAGAGGGGGATTTCAATCACGTCCTCTGTGATGCAGTTTCCGTTCAATGGACGCACAGTCAATCTTCTGGATACGCCTGGACACGAAGACTTCTCTGAAGATACCTACCGTACCTTAACCGCCGTTGATTCGGCGTTGATGGTGGTTGATGGCGCTAAGGGGGTTGAGGAGCGCACCATCAAATTGATGGACGTTTGTCGTTTGCGTGATACGCCTATTTTCTCGTTTGTAAACAAACTTGACCGAGACATCCGTGACCCAATCGACTTACTTGATGAAATTGAGCAAGTACTTAAGATAGAAGCCGCTCCAATCAACTGGCCAATAGGCTCGGGAAAATGGTTTAAAGGCGTATATAATTTGTATACGGATACTCTGCACCTATACACCTCTGGGCAGGGGCATACCTTGCAAGATGATCGTCGCATTCAGGGTCTTGCCAGCGATGAAGCCAAAGTCTTGTTAGATGATGAGTATGACAGCTTTGTTGATGAAATCGAGCTGGTGAAAGGCGCTACTCATGCTTGGGATCGACAAGCCTACCTTGACGGAAAATTAACCCCTGTGTTCTTCGGAACAGCATTGGGTAATTTTGGTGTTCGCGAAATGCTAACGGATTTTGTTGAGTGGGCTCCATCTCCTCCAGCACGTCCGACTGAAACGCGACAAGTGGATGCAAGGGAAGAGAGTTTCAGCGGCTTCGTTTTCAAAATTCAAGCGAATATGGACCCTAAGCACCGAGATCGTATTGCGTTTATGCGCATTTGCTCGGGCAGTTATACACGTGGCATGAAAATGCGCCATGTGCGCACAGGCAAAGAAGTCCGGATAGCTGATGCAGTGACGTTTTTAGCCGGCGATCGAGAGAATGTCGAAGAAGCTTGGTCTGGTGACATTATCGGCTTGCATAATCATGGCACGATACAAATTGGTGATACGTTTACAGCAGGTGAAGTGCTTAAATTTACAGGTATTCCTCACTTCGCGCCTGAGATGTTTCGCCGCGTTCGACCTAAAGATCCTTTGAAAATGAAGCAGTTGCAGAAGGGGTTGCAGCAGTTATCAGAAGAAGGTGCGGTGCAGTTGTTCATGCCTTTGAAAAACAACGACTTGATTTTAGGTGCAGTTGGGCAGTTGCAGTTCGAAGTTGTGGTGTATCGTCTTCAAGATGAATACAAAGTCGAGTGCTTATACGAAGGCGTTTCTGTTCAGACGGCACGTTGGGTTGAGTGCAAAGATAACAAAATGCTTGAAGAGTTTAAGCGTAAGGGATACGAAAATCTTGCTCTTGATGGCGCTGGACTTTTAACCTATTTAGCCCCTACCCGAGTCAATCTATCCTTAACACAAGAACGTTGGCCTGATATTGCTTTCAGAGCAACACGTGAGCACTAAGTCATGCATCTCATTGACACCCATTGTCATTTAGACTTTGAAGTGTTTGATGATTGCCGTCAGCAGGTTGTCGAACAGGCCATGCAAGTGGGTGTTCGACAGTTTGTTGTACCAAGTGTTACACGTGCCCGCTTTCAAAACGTTTTGCAATTAGCCAATAACTTTCCCAATGTATATCCAGCTTTAGGGCTGCATCCTTGCTTTATTTCAGAGCATCAGCGCAGTGATATAGATGTTCTGCAAGGCTTACTCTCTCATTCCCGTGTCTGTGCCTTAGGTGAAATAGGTCTTGATGCCAGAGAGGGGATGGTTGCGATGGACATTCAGCTTGCTCTATTTGATGAACAGCTCCTGTTAGCGAGGCGTTTTAGTAAACCCGTGATCTTGCATGTGGTTAAGGCGCATGATCTGGTGCTATCTCGTTTAAGACGTATACGGGGGCAAGCGGGTGGTGTGGTGCATGCTTTTTCAGGAAGTGAGCAGCAGGCACGCGAATATGCCAAGCTTGGGTTTTATCTAGGGATGGGAGGAAGCTTAACCTATTCGCGCGCGACAAAGCTTCAAGGGTTAGTGCAGCGTTTACCACTGAAATGGTGGGTGCTTGAAACAGACGCCCCGGATATGCCTTTGCAAGGATTTCAGGGGCGGCCCAACACACCATCCCAAGTGCGTCGGGTCGCTGAGAAATTTTCAGAGCTAAGCGGTGTTAGTCTTGAGGAAGTCGCTGAGCAAACAAATCTTAATGCACGCCAGTGTTTTGGTGTGGATCACTTGCTATAAATGGTTTTAAAAATAGTATCGATGGTGCGCCATGCCAAATTTGTGTGGTCATTGGCGGGGAGTCGATAAATCTGACCATCTACGTCGACCCGCTCACTTAAATAACTTTGATCGGGCGGATTAATGAGCATCATTGCTAGGCTTCTTGGGTAATTAGGGCGTTGAACACTCTGGCCGTACTTATCCTCTATGGGCTTGAACATGAAGCGAGCCCCAGCAATTCTATTCAGCTCAAAGCATTGTGTGCGACTATCCCCCTGACAAAGGCGTAAGGCCTGCGCATCAAGCGTGTAGTAGCGGTTATGCGCGTTGTTGTCTTTAGGTTGTGTCTGCCCAAGGCTTAAACAGCCCGTTAGCAAGACCAAGGGGGCTAAGGCGAAAAATCGTTTTTTCACAACGAATGCTCCATGCTAAAGCTTATTTTTGAAAATCCGCATAGGGATTTACAACGTCAATAGAAATCGCGTGTTCGTAGCCAGGCAGCTTGATCTCAGTGTCACTAATGCTGAGGTCTTCGCCATTGAGGACATGATTATCATATAGATAGATCGGCTTACTGAGACCTTTTTGGCTATCTTGGTCATATTGCTGTGCTTGTGCAAGGGTTGATTCTTGCTTATCTCGCCAAGCGCCTAGGGCTTCTTTAGAATAGCGTTTTTCTAGCATTTGGTTGACGACATGGGGAGAAAGTAGAACGGCACTTGCGTTGTTACCACCGAAGCCTTTAGCGTTTATGATAACACTGTCCATGCCTTGCGGGCCGACATCCTGATGTTGTAAAGATAGATTTAAATGGCTGTGATGAACATCGTCAGCAATGGCCGGCGTTGTGATCAGGCCTGGAAGAATACCGTACTGCCAAACACCAAGCGATGCCATAATTTGGTCACCCCCAGCGCAACCTTGCGAATGTCCAACAAAGGCTTTAACAGCGGATACGTTCCATTGTTCAATACCAAATGCTTTGGCTGTTTCATTGATCACATGAGACTCTGTGACCCTGTTCTGAGGTGTACTTGTGCCGTGCGCCTGTACAAAGCTACGTTGTTTTAATGAGGTTTCGCCTAACATATTTCGGATAAAGGAAGCCGCTTTACCCAGGGTCATGTAGTTACCAATACCAGGTGCTGAAATCGACTTTTTATGGCCATCGGCATGAACATAAACATCACCAATGGCACCAAAAATTTGAGCGCCTGTTTCAATTGCTAGATCGTCACTCATGAGAACGAGGTATTGGCTGGATTCACCGATGGTAAAACCACAGTTATTGCCAAATGGGCGACAAGCGTTGCGGTAGTCAGCATTGGTCAGGGATTCTAGGTTATCAAGCGCTTGAAGATACTTGTCTTCAGCTAAGGCGCCCATGGCTCTGAAGCCTTCAATAATTTCAGGAGTGACGGGGGCATCACTTCCGCCAACAAGCACGAGTTTACGACGACCACTGCGTATTTCTTGAATGCCATTATAAAGATTATACAAGAAGGTCGCACATGCACCTAAGGCGCCGCCAGTCATGCCTGCATTGCCTAATAAGTAGGCATTAATGAAGTCGGCAGGCATTTGAGCATAGCCCAAGGGCATTTGTTTTGATGTGGTTCTTTTTCCTAAGGCGGCGAACTTAGTTAATCCGCCAAAACCGTTGTCGTCAAGTTGTCCGATCGAGTTGCTGGCAAACACTGCTATCTGATCGGGAGAAAGACGTGCTGCGATTTTATCATAGTCGATTCCCACAGATCGCAAAGCATCTGATGCGGCAAAAACGCTCATCTGTAAACCGCGAGGATGATTGCGTGATTGATACAGCTTACCTGGATCAAAACCGGTTGGTAGCATCCCTGCGCTTTGGACAGCGGCAACACGAGTGTCGTTAAACAAAACATCGCAGCCACCCTGAATGCTGACTTGAGTTTCGCTGGTGTTGAGGGGGGTGAGTGTCCAGTTTGCAGGGATCTGCGCCGGTAAATGCTTATTTCGTAATTTGAAGACCAGTGAGCCATCACTGCCTTGGAGGGTGGCAGGACGATTGAATAGAAGATGATTCACGTCAAACCAGTCGGGGTGTATACGACGGATAAGTGTGTTATCTAGGATCTGTTGCGTTAACCCCTTCGGAAAATCAGAAAAAGAGATGGGTTCGCCTAAGTGATCTTCAAATTGTCCATTATTAAAACGGATTAGCCCCATGAGCGACGCAAGCGACACGAGTGTTTCATTTCGACTGTTAGCGTCAAGTTGATCTAAAATTAAGCGGCGATACGCATGATGGGAAGAGGATCTTCCGGCTGGGTTGATGCCGCCGAAACCGACGATAACAGGAAGCTGTGACAAGGGGTGGCTCCTTGATGGGCTAATGCAAATGAACGTTCAATCAGCGTATTTTATCCCTTCAAGCAGATCCATACCAGTATTGTTGACAAGTGATTGTTTGAGTTTGTCGATAATATGGGCGCTTAATCAAAGGTTAAGCTACACTGGTTTTAGATAGAGCTTATTAAAACAGAGCAGTCTTAGGAGTTCGTAATGATTAAAAAAATTGCAGTGGTGTTAGCATCAGCCGCACTCGTGGGTGGATGTACAACGATGCAGCCTGTCGGTGGATCAAATACGGTTCGTGGAGGGGCTGGTGGGGCTGTGGGTGGTGCGGCACTTGGCGCAGCCGTTGCAGGTAAAGGGAATCGAAATGAGGGTGCTTTAGTTGGTGCCTTATTGGGTGCGGCCGTTGGTGGTGGTATTGGTTACTACATGGATCAGCAAGAGGCTCAATTGCGTCAGCAGTTGCAAGGCTCGGGTGTTGATGTGAATCGCGTGGGCGATGAAATTCAATTGGTAATGCCTGGCAGCATTACGTTTGCAACCAATGAGGATAGGATAGATCCCTCTTTCTATCAAACCATCGACTCAGTTGCCAACGTTTTACGTCAGTATGATCAAACCTATATCAATGTAGAGGGGCATACGGACAGCACTGGAGCTTTGCAATATAACCAGTCTTTGTCAGAAAGACGTGCCCAAAGTGTATCCCAGCGCTTAATTTCTTCGGGCGTGAGTCCAATGAGGGTTAATGCAGTCGGCTATGGTCCAAGTCGTCCAGTTGCGGATAACTCAACAGCTCACGGCCGCGCGTTGAATCGTCGCGTTGAAATAAACATTCGCGGTCAATAATAAGGTCGGCTCAAGTCAGTTAAGTAGCTTGGAAAGGGTCCAAGCTACTTAAAAAATCAAAGATCGGCACTGTCCGCTAAACGGTCAAACTTACCTAATAGCGCTTGCAGTCTGTCTTGAGTGTTATTACGTTCATTTTCAAGAGTGGCTTGAGCACCTTGTAACTCACTGATTTCAAGACGAAGTGTTTCCACCTCTTCAATCAGACTTTCAATTTTTTCTTCTAGCTGGTTAAACAGCTCGCTTTGCATGTTGGGCTCCGTTCACTTTCAGGTAAGGGTAAAAGTCACGAAGCCTAAGGCGAGTCGAGCAGCCTGTCAACACCTCAGTGGCTTCTAACGATATCATCGACTTGTATATTTACATTTTGAGATGAATCGTTAATCCTGCCGCTGGCAAAATTTGGCTGAACGTTATCCAGTGTCAGCGTAACATGGGTATTATTTAGCTCGGCATAAGGCATATGGAGTGGGTCGTAGTAGGTCATTCGACGGTAAACACTGAGTCGATCACCTGCCTTTAAGCCGCTCATGGCTCCCGCATTAATCCATAAACGATCATTCTCTGCTCGGGTTATGCGCGCACTAAACGGCTGGCAGCGTAGTTGATCACGGATGTCTAAACTGGCTTGGCGCAACAGATTCAATACTTGAATACCATAGTCTTCTTGCCAGAAGGCTTGAGTTGCAAATCCTGTTTGTTTTTGTCCAGCGTTCCAGCGGCCGCTGGTGCTATAGCTTTGTCGATAAAGCAGAGCACCAGTGAGAGCATCATGGATAAACAAATCAAATACAAAGTTGCGTTGATGGCGCGTGTGGTTCTTATCCGTTCGATGGTAAAGATCAACAAGTACGTTGGGTTCTCGAGGTCCAATCGGATTCAGGGGCTGCATGTCGCGTATCACGCCTGACACTATGTACTGCACTTGCGTTTGCTCAGTATGGCGTTGGATGTTGGTTAGCATCCCATCATCCAAGGTTTGGGTGGGTGCGTTATTTAGGTTTGGGTGAAGAGTGATATGCGTAGCAAGGTGTGTGTCAAATCCGGGTTGTTGAAGGACTTGTTGCGCTAGCAGATCGGGCATTTGGTGCACAATCTTATGTAAACTGCCAGTGTTTGCATGGAGGGGGTGTTGTAGGGGGAAGGCGGTAAATGCGACCTTTTTATGGTAGGCAACTTCATTAATATCACCTGAGCATCCCTCATCCATGCTGACATCGGCTCGGATACGTAGAAATAATACGTTATCAATGACGCGCTCGTTGATGACTTGAATGTTACTCACTCGCCCAAGAGACGTCATTCGCACGTTATCGATTTCAATTGCTCCATTACGAACAATTGATGTGGATGAAATATAGGCAGAGCTGCGCATTGCGGCGGCTTCTGCAGCTTGAGCAATGGCGGTTCTACGTGCACTGATAAGGTCGCCGTTGATGATGCTTGCGCTACCATCTGCCTCAACAACAAGATCTGCCCAAGCGTTAAGTGAGAGAATAAGTAAGCTTGCCAGTATGCATCTTAAAAACCACATTGCAGATTATCCAAAAAATACCTAAAGGCATACGTTAGATAATTTAGCATCTTTCTGCAATCATTTGCCGTCAGTTGACTCGGTCATCCGGTGCCGGAATTCGTTGAGCGCTTAAAACCTTAGCAAAGCTACTATTTTCAAAGGTTTTGAAGACCAATAAAACGCCTGCTGGTGCCGTTGGGTATTCAATGAGTCGTCCTTGCTCTTCACTGACGAAATCTTTTTTGTAGTATTGGGCAAGGCGTCCAGCGCTTACGCCTTGAATCGTTCCTTGGTTCAACAATACATACACCCCATCGGGTTCGTTGTGGAACACACGGGTAATGCGCATTTCGCTGTTGCCAGGTGAGTGGGACTCTCGAATAGCGCTGCTTTGTAAGTTTCTGTATGGGGTTGAAGGCAATACATAAAGAGTAGATTGCTGTTCGTTGGGGGCTTGGTTCGTTAAGTGGAATTTAGCTCGATCGGCTTCTTTATACATGAGTTGTGCTTCACCGACACGGAGTAACTCATTTATTGAGTGATTCTGAGCGACAGTGTGCGACTCTTGTACGGCGTATACAGGGTAGCGTTCGCCCATGACGTAGTGGCTAGAGACATTTGAGGCATAAATGACCTGTTCTTGCCCTTCACTAAGGTTGGCTTGTACCCGCGGAGCTTGTGCTAGTTGGGCATCGGTTGCGAGAGTGCGGCGGTCGGCAAAACGTTGGAGAGATCCTCCGGCAACCTCGTCATTAACTGCTGCACGGTAGCGCTGCGCTAAAGGCTCTCGAGACGGATGTGTCTCGGTGACAAGGTGTCCTGTGGTCGCAACGGTAGTAGGTAAAAGAAGGCTGCTACCGGGGCGAAGGGCATTCGGGTTGCGTAATTGTGGGTTTAAAGACCATATTTCCCTCCATCTGCGCTCATCTCCAAGATAAGTCCTAGCGAGAGAACTGAGTGTGTCTCCTGTCTGGACTTGATAAGACATTGACGATGCCTGGCTGTGTGCAAGGCCAGTGAAGGTCATCATTAAGGTGAGCAGTAATGGAATGAAAATGCGTCTAAGCATGTATGAACCCTATCCGATGGTCAGGTCACGTCCTTGTGACAGATAAACTGTTAGTAGCGTGGCGCGTAGTAAAGCGTGTCGCGGTAGGCGCCACCTTGAATCAGCCCATGGCCACGAGTGTGGTAGAGTCTTTCAGACTCAAGGAGTCTTCGCAGTTCAGAACGGCTAATCTTTAGCGCCATGTATGTGATAGCAACGCCATCATCCTGGAACTCTTGGTGTGTAATCGTGGCACCTTGAATGAAGCTGTTTAAGCGGGTTCTGAGTCGGTCATGGTTGGCCACAAAGTTATCAACACTGGTGTCCCCGAAAATATGGACGCCAGAAACCTGCTCTGCCATTTTACGATACGCATCAACTTCAGATGCTCTCAGTGCCATCAAACGACGCTGTGGTGCGCTTTCAAAGGTATTGCGAGGTGCACCATAACCAACAACGTTTAAGACCTGTTCGTCTGGAATGACCAATTGATCACAACGAGATGATTTTACACAGCTGCTTGCCGTTAGGTCTGATGATCCGATCATGTCGCCGCATGCAGTTGTTCTGCATCCCGGTGCTTGATAGGCGCAACCTGCTAAGGTTGATAAAGCAAGGGCTGACAGTAATAGTTTCAATTTATTCGTCATAACAAGTCCTTAGTTCAGAGAACCGAATGCAGAGGCATTTTAATTTTTCGGAGTTTATATCGGCCATCGTGAATATTACTTTACCCATTTTTTCGTTTTAAACAAGTCAGTTAGAGTGTTGGATGTGTTCGTCAAGTTTTTCACAAATGGTATGTTGTAGTCTTTCGCATAAATCAGGATCGCTAATGGGTTGTCCTGTGGCGTCAGTGATAAAGAAAAAGTCTTCTACTCGCTCGCCAACGTTTGAGATTTTTGCTTTGCGAACTGAAATGTTGAAATCAACAAAAATCCGACCAAGTCGTGCTAGAAGTCCGGGGCGGTCAGATGTAAACACTTCTAAAACAGTTTGATGTGTGCTCGGATCATTGCTTAAATTGACACTCGTCGGAATTGCGAATAGCTTCAGTACGCGTGGAACTCGACGTTGAATGATTTCAGGGAAATCGTCAGGGTCGTCTAGCTCTTCTGTTAGTGCTGTTTGAATTCGAGTTAAGTACTCAGGATTGTCGGGTAAGGGTTTGTTGTCTTCGGATAAAACGGTGTAGGTGTTTAGTGTGCGGCCATTATCCGTTGGAATGATGCGAGCATCTAGAACATTTAAATGCAGTTGATCTAATGCCGCCACCGTTGCTGGAAAAAGCTGTGGGAGATCATCTGCATAAATAAAGATCTCGGTGGCACCCTCGTAAAGACGATAAGAGGTTTTTTGCACGAGGATGAGCGGTAAGGGTCTTTCACCGTGCCCTAAAATAGCTTGGGTATGCCAGGCAATGTTTGTCGCATCCTCTCGCAGAAAGTATTCATCACCAAGCATTTCCCAAAACGTATGGACGGCCGCTACATCCATCTGCATTTGATTCAGCATGATCATGGCCTCTTGCTGGAGCTGTTCAATCCGATCTTCTTTGTTGATAGGGTTCTCAAGGCCTCGTCTTAAAGCACGCTTGGTTTCAGTGTAGAGTTGGCGTAAAAGGGTAGCGCGCCAGCTGTTCCATAAGGTGTGATTTGTTGCATTAATGTCAGCAACGGTAAGTACATACAGGTAATTAAGATGAATAATGTCGCGTACTTCATGTGCAAACTGATTGATGACTTCTGGGTCTGAAATGTCGCGACGTTGTGCTGTCATCGACATCTTTAAGTGGTTTTTAACCAGCCAGGCCAGCAAATGTGTATCCCATTTGCCGATATGATGACGTTTGCAAAATTGAATTACATCATCTGCACCTAGTTCTGAGTGATCGCCACCTCGTCCTTTGGCAATATCATGGTAGAGGCCAGCGATATATAAAAGCTCAATTTTGGGCAGTTGATTGATAATGCGGTGGGCAAGAGGGAAGTGCTCTTGCATCGACTCATGCCGAAATTGACGCATCATCTGAATGACTTTTAATGTATGTGCATCGACTGTGTAAATATGGAACAGGTCATGTTGCATCTGGCCGACGACCTGTCCAAACTCAGGCAGGTAGCGTCCGAGAATGCCATAGCGATTCATGCGTCTGAGTTGGGTTGAAACGCCTTCGCGCGAGCGGAGTAATTCCATGAATAACGAGGTGTTGCGTAAGTCGTTACGAAATTCATCGTCAATAAGGTGGCGGTGTTCACGTATGAGGCGAATAGTGGAGGCTCTAACGCCTTTTATTTGAGGGTTCTGTGCCAGTAAAACGAATAACTCCATCAGCGCAAAAGGGTGATGTTCGAATACGCTATCGTAAGCAGCCTCAAGGTAGTCATCATGAATTTTGAAGCGATTGTTCAAGGGTTCGATGCGAGGTTTGTCTGAGCGGCGTAAAATGATTTCATCAAAGTACTGAAGAAGCATGTCATTAAAACCAGACATGGCTTTCGCCACTCGGTAGTATTTGCTCATAAATTGTTCAACCGCTAAGCCACTGTCTTGATCTTTGTAATCAAAAAACTTAGCTAGACTGCGTTGATGATCAAATAAAAGACGATCTTCGCGGCGCTTGCTGATCATGTGTAGGGCATAGCGAAGGGTCCAAAGATAAAGTTCACCTTTGTTTAAAGTGTCGAGCTCAGAGTCGGTTAAAAAACCGTGATGAACCAAATCGTGTAAGTAGGTTGCACCAAAGTGGCGCTTTGCAACCCAGCCGATAGTCTGAATGTCTCTAAGCCCCCCGGGTGAGTTTTTTAAATTAGGCTCTAAGTTGTAAGCCGTATCATTGGTTTTTTCGTGTCGCTGATTTTGCTCTTCGAGTTTGGCTTTAAAAAATTCTTTATCGGACCAGGCTTCTTCTGACGTGACACGCTGGTACATGTTGATTTGTAGGTCGGGGTTGCCTGTTAGGGTTCTCGACTCAATCAGGTTGGTTGCGATGGTGATATCATTTCGGGATGCTTCATAGCATTCATCAATGCTGCGAACGCTTGAGCCTATATCTAGCTTGATATCCCATAACAAGGTTAGAAAAGCACTGATGGTGTCAGAAAATGTTTCGGCATCCACACCATCCGTTAAAATCAAAATGTCGACGTCTGAATACGGATGAAGTTCGCCACGCCCATATCCGCCGACGGCCACGAGTGCGAGTTTATCTTTGTGTGGCCAGTCAAAGCGGTTCCATATAGAACAGAGTATTTGATCGATAATCCATGCGCGCCCGTAAATCAGCTTACGTATGTCTGCTTGGTTGCAGAAGGCCTCATCCATCAAAGATTTGGCTTTGTCCAAGGCTTGACGGTACACGGGAAGCGCGTTTTTAGCATTGGCTAAGGCTTCTTCCAACGCCAGAGGGTCAAGATACTCAGGCACAGCAAAAACAGACTGGCTCGTAGCGCCCATAGATCATCTCCAGATGCAGAAGGTGTTAAAAAGATTCTTCGTTGCGTCGAGTGAGTACTTCGTAACCATCCGCCGTTACAAGAATCGTGTGTTCCCATTGAGCAGAAAGGCGTTTATCTGCTGTTTCCACTGTCCAGCCATCGCGTTTGGATAATTTTACGTGACGCTTGCCAGCATTGATCATAGGTTCAATGGTAAAAATCATGCCTTCTTGTAACACTTCTCCGGTGTTCGGGCGTCCGTAATGAAGCACTTGTGGGTCTTCATGGAATTCTCTTCCAATGCCGTGGCCACAGTACTCTCTGACCACCGAGTAGTGCGCTTTTTCAGCATGTTCTTGAATAACATGGCCAATGTCGCCAAGGCGAGCGCCCGGCTTGACAAGCTCGATCCCTTTATACAGGCACTCTTGAGTCACTTCGCACAAGCGTTGAGCATGAGGTGCGACGTCGCCTACATAAAACATTTTGCTGGTGTCGCCATGATAGCCATCCTTAATCACGGTAATGTCTATGTTGACGATATCACCATTTTTAAGTTTCTTGTCATTTGGGATGCCATGGCAAACCACTTGATTGACTGAAGTGCAAATTGATTTAGGAAAACCATGATAATTAAGAGGTGCAGGGACCGCTTGTTGCGTATTGACAATATAATCATGGCAAATTTGATTGAGCTCATCAGTGGTGACACCCACTTTGACATAAGGCTCGATCATTTCTAGAACCTCGGCCGCTAGGCGCCCCGCTATTCTCATTTTCCCTATTTCTTCAGGCGTTTTAATGGTAATGCTCATGGTGCTACAGATGCTCCGAATCTCACAGACATAAAGTTGCTAATACTCTATTGTAGCTAAATTCAGGAGTGAGTGATAACTCTTCATTAGGACGATGGCCTTAGTGATGGGGTTGCATGATTTTTTGAATTGAAATTTAGTGCAGGCACTTTAAAAAAAAGCCATCTTGTGCTATAAAATGCCCTCCCAAAAATCGTGCGTAAAGCACATTTAACACACACACTTATCGGCACATACTTTCTGGGTGCTGCGCTTGCAGTGGAAAGATGGGATAGGTGGAGGTTAAACCCACTTTTACAGGAATAGATACAATGGCAAAAGTTTCAATGCGTGACTTGCTAAAAGCAGGTGTTCACTTCGGTCACCAGACTCGTTACTGGAATCCAAAGATGAACAAGTTTATCTTTGGCGCGCGTAATAAAATTCATATCATCAACTTAGAGCATACTCTGCCTGCGCTTAACGGTGCGTTAGATGTTGTGCATAACATGGCATCCAACAAAAACAAAATTATGTTTGTTGGAACCAAGCGTGCAGCGAGCAAGGTTATTAAGGAAGAAGCGCAACGCGCGGGCATGCCTTATGTTAACCACCGCTGGTTGGGTGGTATGTTGACCAACTATAAAACAATCCGTCAGTCGATCCGTCGTCTGCGCGAATTGGAAGCGATGTCACAAGACGGTACTTTCGATAAGTTGACCAAGAAAGAAGCATTAGTGCGTACTCGCGAAATGCAAAAGCTTGAATTGTCAATCGGTGGTATCAAGGATATGGGCGGTTTGCCTGACGCGCTGTTCGTTATCGATGTTGATCATGAGCGTATTGCTATCAACGAAGCTAACAAACTGGGTATTCCTGTTATCGGTATCGTTGATACGAATAGCAATCCAGATGGCGTTGATTACGTCATCCCTGGTAATGACGATGCGCTGCGCGCTATCCAGATCTACGCACAGTCTGTTGCAGATGCGTGCATTGAAGGTCTTGGTCAAAACGCAGGTGCGGTTAGCGAATTCGTAGAAGTCGAAGAGCAGGCTGCTGAGTAATCAGTTTGTCACACTCGCAGGATTAACTTGATTGATTCGCAAAGAGGGGAGCGCGGCTCCCCTTTTTTCGATTCAGATAAACGTAAAAATTTGAGAGGAAATCGACATGGCTAACATCTCTGCAAGCCTGGTTAAAGAGCTTCGTGAGCGTACTGGTTTGGGCATGATGGAGTGCAAAAAAGCACTCGTTGAAGCGGAAGGCGACATCGAAAAAGCGATTGACGATCTTCGTAAATCATCAGGAATGAAAGCAGCGAAGAAAGCAGGTCGTACTGCGGCTGACGGCGTTGTCGCAGTTAAGGTTGCCGATGACAATAGCTACGCTGTTGTGTTGGAAGTGAATTCTGAAACTGACTTCGTTGCTCGTGATGACAACTTCCTTGGCTTCGTTGAAAGCGTGTTAGCGAAGGCGTTTGCTGATAAGCAAACCGATATCGAAGCATTGATGGCAGGTGATCTTGAATCAGCTCGTGAAGCATTGGTTCAGAAAATCGGTGAGAATATCAGCGTTCGTCGTGCCTTTTTAGTTGAAGGCGCCGTTGTTGACGCGTACGTTCATAGCAATAACCGTCTGGCTACTGTTGTTTCATTAACGGCTGGTGATGCAGAAATTGCGCGCGATGTAGCAATGCACGTCACGGCTGTAAACCCACGTGTTGTTCGTCCTGAAGATATGCCTCAGGAAGAACTGGATCGTGAAAAAGATATTATTATGGCTCAGCCGGATATGGAAGGTAAGCCACAAGAAATCAAAGAAAAAATGGCTGTTGGTCGTATCAAGAAATACCTTGCTGAAAACAGCTTGGTTGAGCAGGCATTTGTTAAAAACCCAGAGCAGACTGTTGGTCAATTGGTAAAAGCAGCTGGTGCTGATGTTGTTGCGTTTGTACGCATCGGTGTCGGTGAAGGTATCGAAGTTGAGAAAAAAGACTTCGCTGCTGAAGTTGCAGAGCAGCTAAAAGGCTGATCGTGTTCAGTAGTCCTCGCTCGCAGGGCTGCTTCTGTCGCGCTGAAAAAATCAGCGCGACGTCTTCGTTTTTCTTGTACACTACCTCATCTTATTAGAGCGGAGAAACTACTCATGCCCAGCGCAGACAAACAATCAAGATATAAACGTATTTTGCTGAAACTGAGTGGTGAAGCATTATTGGGCGAAGAGAATTTTGGTATAGACCCAAAAGTGTTGAACCGCATGGCGCTAGAGATAGGTCAGTTGATTGGTATAGGTGTTCAGGTTGGTATAGTGATTGGAGGGGGAAACCTTTTCCGTGGAGCGGCACTGAATGCAGCTGGTTTGGATCGTGTGACAGGTGATCACATGGGAATGTTGGCGACGGTTATGAATGCTCTGGCGATGCGTGATGCGCTTGAACGTTGTAATATTGCTACCCGAGTGATGTCAGCTATCCCAATGAGCGGTGTGGTTGATCATTATGATCGTCGTAATGCGATGCGTTATCTGCGCCAAAATGATGTGGTTATTTTTGCTGCAGGTACCGGAAATCCGTTCTTTACGACGGATTCAGCTGCGTGTTTACGCGGAATTGAAATTGAAGCGGATGTTGTTCTTAAGGCGACAAAGGTTGACGGTGTCTACACCGCAGACCCGATGAAAGATCCAACCGCCACTCGCTATTCGCACCTGAGTTTTAATGAGGTGTTAGAAAAACAATTAGGTGTAATGGACATGACGGCGATCTGTCTCACTCGCGATCACAACATGCCTGTACGTGTGTTTAATATGAATAAACACGGTGCTTTGGTGAATGTGGTTATGGGTGGAGATGAAGGTACGTTGATTGATGCTGGTCCTGAAGCAGGAGGTTCAAATGATTAATGAAATTATCCGCGATGCCGAAGTTCGTATGAAAAAGAGCACGGAGTCGCTTGTAGACAATTTTAAAAAGATTCGCACAGGTCGTGCGCATCCAAGCATATTGGATAGCATTCAAGTGCCCTATTATGGCTCGCCAGTTCCTATTCAGCAGGTTGCAAACGTAATGGTTGAAGATGCGCGTATGCTCACCATTATTCCTTGGGAAAAGAAAATGGTGCCAGAAATCGAAAAGGCCATCATGAAGTCGGATTTGGGTATTAATCCGAATACGTCGGGTGATGTTATTCGAGTTCCAATGCCTGCATTAACTGAAGAAACCCGTAAAGGATATACGCGTCAAGCGCGTGCAGAAGCAGAGAACGCTAAGGTTGCTATCCGTAATATCCGTCGAGATGCAAACTCAAGCTTTAAGGACTCTCTCAAGAATAAAGAAATAAGCGAAGATGATGATCGACGCGGTCAAGATCAAATTCAAAAACTAACCGATAAATATGTGGCTGAAGTGGACGCATTACTGGCTCATAAAGAGTCAGAGTTAATGGAAATATAACAACTATTTATGGACGCGAGGTGTTAAGCCTCGCTGACGTCTACTATGTCTAATCAAATGACTCTTACATCGATTCCGAATGCGAGTGTACCTCGTCATATCGCTATTATTATGGATGGCAATAATCGTTGGGCAAAGCAGCATCGCTTGCCTGGATTGGCTGGTCATAAGGCGGGTGTAGCAAGTGTGCGTAGTGTAATAGAAGGATGTTTAGAGGAAGGTGTAAGTGTTCTAACCTTGTTTGCATTTAGTAGTGAAAACTGGAAACGTCCTGAGCCTGAGGTCAGTGGGTTGATGGAATTGTTTTTTATCTCTTTAAATCGAGAAGTTAAAAAACTGAACAAACATGGTATACGTTTGAATATCATTGGCGATCGTTCTCGATTCTCAATGAAGTTACAAGAAAAGATGAAAGCGGCTGAAGCGTTGACTGAAAATAATACGAAGTTGATTCTAAATGTCGCTGCCAATTATGGTGGTCGCTGGGACATAACAAATGCTGCAAAATGTATTGCAGAGCGTTGTCTTGAAGGTCAGATGACTCCATCTGAAATTAACGAAACCACTTTCCATGATTTTACTTCACTAGCCAATTTCCCAGATCCCGATCTTTGTATACGA
This sequence comes from Nitrincola tibetensis, assembly GCF_003284585.1. Classification (GTDB taxonomy): domain Bacteria; phylum Pseudomonadota; class Gammaproteobacteria; order Pseudomonadales; family Balneatricaceae; genus Nitrincola; species Nitrincola tibetensis. The sequence goes on along the minus strand of NZ_QKRX01000012.1, from coordinate 109,717 downwards.
ACGGGTGGGGAAAAACGAATCAGTAATTTTTTGATCTGGCAAATGGCCTATGCTGAGCTTTATTTCAGTGATTCATACTGGCCAGATTTTGATAAACACCACTTATCAAGTGCAATTAAGGACTATAGCCAGCGTCAGCGTCGATTCGGTAAAACCGGTGAGCAGATAGAGGCTAATCACATTGCTTAAACAACGACTCATTACAGGCCTTATTTTAGGCGTAGGGATTTTGGCCACTGTCTGGTGGGCGCCGCTATGGCTGTTTTCTTTGATAGTGGGGGCGGCAACCGTATACGGTGCTTGGGAGTGGTCAAACTTTTGTCGCTTTAAGTCGGTTGGGCGTGTTGCTTATGTCGCCATGTTGGCAATCTTAATCGTATTGTTATTCGTAGGAATGGATGATGCGCTGGCTGCCATTATTACAATTTCTGCAGTTGCTTTTTGGTTAGGGGCTTTGGTGTTAGTGTTGCGCTACCCCTCTGAAATCAAATGGCGAGCACGTGGGCATAAGCTCATTATTGGGATGTTTGTCCTAATACCGGCTTGGTTGGCTTTGGTGCGCTTGAAAGAGATGCCCAATGGAGAAATGTTGATACTGCTATTGCTTCTCTTGGTTTGGGGGGCCGACACCGGTGCTTATTTCGCAGGTCGGGCGTTAGGGAAACATAAGTTGATGCCCAATGTAAGCCCAGGGAAAACCATTGAAGGGTTTGTTGGTGGTTTGGCTGTTTGTATGTTTATTGCGCTCTCATTCTCAATATGGAACGAACTAACTGGAGCTGCGTTGGTCTATTTGGTGCTCTTGTCAATTGTGACCGCCATGGCCTCGGTTTTAGGGGATTTGTTCGAAAGTATGTTTAAGCGAGAGCGAGGGATTAAAGATAGTGGTACATTGCTTCCTGGGCATGGAGGGGTTTTAGATCGAATTGACAGTTTGACGGCCGCCGCTCCTGTATTTTTATTCGGGTTACAAATGGCACCCCCTTTTTAAATGTAAATAATTTGAGAGACGGTTAATGGGCGTATTGCAGACACTTTTAGCAACCTTAGTCACGTTGGGAATACTGGTGACTATTCACGAGTGGGGCCACTATTGGGTCGCTCGGCGTTGTGGTGTTAAGGTGCTGCGTTTCTCTGTTGGTTTTGGTAAACCCTTGTTTAGCTGGAAAGGTCGCGATGATACCGTCTATGCGGTTGCTATGATCCCGTTGGGTGGATATGTCAGCATGCTGGATGAGCGTGAAGGGAATGTTCCATCTGAGTTGAAAAATCAAGCATTTAATAACAAACCTGTTATGCAGCGCATCGCGATTGTTGCGGCTGGCCCCATTGTGAATTTATTGTTTGCTGTGTTGGCTTACTGGTTTTTATTTGTAGTTGGGACTCAAGCCATTGTTCCTAAAGTGGGCGATGTGCGCCCTGGTTCACCGGCTGCAATGGCTGGCATAAATTCGGGTGAAGAAATTCTGAGTATCGATGGGCATAAGGTTGTTTCCTGGGATCAGGTTAACCTTCGGTTGGCAGCTAGGATAGGCGAAACTGGGCGAGTGGTTGTGACGGCGGTTGAGCCCGGTCGCAGCGAGCGAGTATACCAAGTTGAGTTAAACAACTGGCGTGTAGATCTTGAGCGTGAGTCACCGGTTACTGCAATGGGTTTTATGCCTTGGCGTCCTGATGTTGCGCCTGTTTTGGGGCAGTTGTTAGACGATGGTCAGGCTGCGTTATCGGGTTTGAAAACAGGGGATCGCATTGTTGCGGTTAATGATGAATTGATTGAAAGTTGGCAAGTGCTTGTTGAGAAGGTGCAAGCAAGCGCTGGTGAACGCCTAGATGTGTTGGTTGAGCGTAACGGCGAACGTCTGCACTTTGAGGTTGTGCCAGCTGCCCGTCAAAGCGAGCAAGGAGTTGTAACGGGATACATAGGTGCGGGTGTGGCAGCAACCACCTGGCCAGATGATATGATTCGAGAGGTTCGTTACAATCCAATTGTTGCATTTAAAATGGGCGTTGAAAAAACAGGTCAGATGATAATGCTGACCTTAGACTCCATTCGAAAGATGATTGTCGGTGTTATTTCTGTAAAAAACTTGAGTGGACCGATTACCATTGCTAAAGTGGCGGGGGATTCGGCAGCATCAGGTTTGGAAACCTTTATTAGCTTCCTTGCTTACCTTAGTATCAGTCTCGGAATCTTGAATTTACTTCCAATACCGATGCTAGATGGCGGTCATCTGATGTATTATATGGTTGAACTGATTAGAGGTAAGCCCGTTAGTGAGCAAGTGCAGATGTTTGGTCTGAAGATAGGGATGTTCCTACTTTTCAGTCTTATGGCGCTCGCAATCATTAATGACATTGCTCGTCTTTAACGCATAGAGACTACTTTAACTGAAACTATCAAAAAGAATTTTTGGCATGAAACGCACGCTCACATTGTTTTTAGTTTCGCTCCTTTGGGTTGCACCTGCTCACTCAGACAATGTCTTTGTGGTCAATGATATTCGAGTCGAAGGATTGCAACAGGTCGACGCAGGCAACGTCTTCCGTAATTTTCCTATCTCTACAGGAGATCAAGTAGACGGTCCCGCCCTTGCTGCCGCGACTCGTCAGCTTTTTCGTTCAGGATTTTTTGAAGATGTGCAGTTAGTGCGTGAAAATGACGTGCTTGTACTTGTTTTGCGTGAGCGGCCTGCCGTTGCGATTATCCGTATCGAGGGCAATAAGGCTATCAAGGAAGAGCAGTTGCGCGAAGGTTTGAAGCAGTCAGGCCTTCAAGAGGGCGATATCTTCCGCCGTGCAACACTCGATCAAATCGAACTTGATTTAATGCGCGTTTACACCACGCAAGGTCGTTATGGTGCCGATATTACCACTGAAGTAGAAAACCTTCCGGGCAATCGTGTGGCATTGAATATTAATATCACCGAAGGCCGTGTCGCTAGCATTAGCCATATTAATATAGTCGGTAATACCGTCTTTACTGATAAAGAGCTGACCGATCTATTTACACTTCAATTACCGAACTTTTGGTCGTTTTACACTAAGTCTGATCAGTATTCACGTGAAAAACTCTCGGGTGACCTAGAGCGTCTTCGCTCCTACTACTTAGATCGTGGTTATATTAACTTCTCGATTGATTCGACTCAGGTCTCTTTATCACCGGATAAGCAAGACGTATTCATCACGGTTGATATCAGCGAAGGTGAGCAATTTAAAGTTGCCGATGTTGTGTTTGTTGGGAATCTTGTTGTATCAGAAGATGTGCTTCAATCCAAGTTAAGCATGACAGAAGACGATGTATTCTCGCGCAGAGAAATGACCGACTCGCAAGAGCGTCTCGTACGCTTGCTCGGCGATCAAGGCTACATGTTTGCTAATGTGAGCCCTATCCCCGAAGTTAATGACGATAATACAGTGTCGATTCGCTACTTTATCGAACCTGGTAAACAAACTTATGTACGTCGTATCGGTATACGGGGTAACACACGTACCGCTGATGAAGTGATTCGTCGTGAAGTCGAACAGATGGAAGCCGGTGTGGTATCAAGTGCTGCTATCGAACGTTCGCAAACCCGAATCGAGCGTACTGGGTATTTCCGTTCAGTAAATGTTGAAACGCGTCCAGTTGCAGGCACCGATGACCAGATTGATTTAGAGTTTATCGTTGAAGAGCAGCAGTCAGGACAGTTAAGTGCCAGCGTCGGCTTTTCGCAAAGTGAAGGGATCATCTTACAACTGGGTGTTTCGCAAGAAAACTTCTTGGGTTCAGGTAAAAGTGTTGCGTTTAATGTCTCTAACAGCTCAACATTAACTGAATATAGCTTTAACTACTTAGATCCGTTCTTCACGGTAGATGGTGTGAGCCGCGGGTTTAACGTATTTTATAGAGAAGAAAACTTTGACGAAGATGATCGCGGTGATTACAACACGGATTCGTTCGGTGGTGGTATTACCTTTGGTTATCCTATAGATGACTTTCAGCGCTTGAGCTTCTCAGGCGATGTAGAGTTCCTTCGTCTTAAAAATAACTTAGCGCTTCAGGGTACAGAGGTGTTTGATGTTATTAATCGCTTCACTCAGGACAATGGCGATGAGTACCTCAACTGGAAGTTGACAGCAGGCTGGAGCGACAATCGTCTGAATCGAGGCTTTTTCCCAACGAAAGGTCGTTCGCAAGGAGCTAGTTTGGAGGTTTCCATTCCGGGTAGCGATCTCGATTATTATCGTGCCCAGTACAACAACCGTTTTTACTGGCCAATCAATAGTGATGAAACCTGGATTGCCTCGTTGAGAAGCCGTGTTGGTTATGCCGATTCCTATGGTGATAAAGACTACCCCTTCTTCAAAAACTACTTTGCAGGTGGTTTGACCTCTGTGCGTGGTTTTGAAGCGAATAGCTTAGGCCCTCGTTATAGCCGTGGAAATGTGAGCAGTGCTCAGCGTTCAATGGGCGGTAATGTATTAGTATCGGGTAGTGCTGAATTGATTTTTCCAATGCCCTTCTTAAAAGATAAGACTGCATGGCGTCCCTTGGTGTTTATGGATGCGGGTAACGTATTTACAACCAAATGTTTGAAGGGGGCGACTCAAAATACATGCAAAGAGGGCGTTGATTTTGGAGATTTGCGTTATTCAGCAGGCGTTGGCTTAAGCTGGCTTACTCCTGTAGGTCCCTTATCAATCTCGCTGAGTAAGGCATTAAATAGTAAATCTGGTGACGAAACGGAAGTGTTCCAGTTCGCGCTAGGTCAGTCATTCTGATTTAAGGGGAAGCAATGAAAATTAAAGGTACTTTACTACTGTTGATGCTTGTGTTCAGCAGTCAGGTGTTTGCGGATAGATTTCGTGTCTTGGGAGTGCAAGAAGCATTATTGAGCTCTAAAGCAGCTGAAGATTTTAGGGCGTCTATGGAGCGAGAGTTTGCTGCCGAAGAGCGTGCTTTGATTGAGCTAGAGCGCCAAGCTGTCGCAGTTCGAGATCGTATTCAGCAAAATCAAGGCCTTATTCCTGATCAGGAAATGGAACAGCTTCATTTGCAATTCCAAAAAGCATTCACCGAGTATCAAACACGTGGTGAAGCGATGGCAGAAAAGCAAATTGAGCGTGAGCAAGAGTTCCTGTCATCTATGCGTCCTAAGCTGGATCAGGCAATTCGCTCGTTGATAGAAAATGAAAATATTGATGTTGTGTTTGCAAAGCAAGCAACTGTTTATGCCAGCGGTACCATCGATATCACACCTCGTGTGATCGAAATCTTAAACAGACAGTAAGCGACAACTGATGACATCAGAGGTCGGCTTTTCTCTGCAGACTCTTGCCTCTATTGTTGAAGGGAAGATTCAGGGTGATCCAGCGATGATAATCAATGGATTGAACACCCTGAATCTTGCTGGCAGAGGTGAGCTTTCTTTCTTTTCGAATCCTAGGTATATCCATCAGCTTAGCGAGAGTGAGGCTGCTGCAGTTTTGGTATCAAGCGATTATGCCCACCTAGTCAAGAATACGGCGCTGATTGTAGCGGATCCTTACCTAGCCTTTGCAAAACTGACACATCACTATGATTGGCGTCGGCCAGCTCAGCCTGGTGTTTCATCTCAGGCTATTGTGGATCCAACAGCCGTTATTCACGAATCAGCGCAAGTTTGTGCAAATGTTGTGATAGAAGCGGGTGTTAGTATTGCCGCCAACGTCTACATAGGTCCGGGCTGTGTGATAGGTTCTTATTCAACAGTAGGGGAAACTTGTCGCTTAGAGGCGAATGTCACTCTGTACCCTAATGTTCATTTGGGGCAGCGAGTGTTAATTCACAGCGGAAGTGTTTTGGGTGCCGATGGATTTGGCTTTGCACGAGAACAAAGGCAATGGATAAAAATCTGCCAGCTCGGTGGTGTTAGAGTCGGTGATGACGTTGAAATAGGTGCAAGTGTTACGATTGACCGAGGTGCCTTGGCTGACACAGTCATAGAAAAAGGTGTCAAGCTCGATAATCAAATTCAGATTGCTCACAACGTTAGAATAGGTGAGCACACCGCAATTGCAGGCGGAACGGCCGTTGCTGGCAGTACTCGTATAGGGAAATATTGCACGATTGCCGGAATGTCAGGTATTACAGGACATCTAGAAATAGCGGATAATACGCATATCACGGCCATGACGTTGGTCAGTAAATCAATCAATAAAGCAGGAGCTTACTCATCTGGAACGGGTCAGGAGCCTCATCAGCAATGGAAGCGAAACGTAGTGCGTTTCCGGCAGTTAGATGAGCTGGCTAAACGGGTACGTAAGCTTGAACAGACACTAGCAGAAGACAACGAATAAGGTTTAATATCAAATGATGGATGTAAAAGAAATCCGTAAATATCTACCGCACCGCTACCCATTTTTGTTGGTGGATCGTGTGCTTGAGCTAGTGCCTGGTGAGTCTATTGTTGCAATTAAAAATGTAACCGTGAATGAGCCCTTCTTCAATGGACATTTTCCTGAGCATCCCGTTATGCCAGGCGTGCTCTTGGTTGAAGCCATGGCGCAAGCGGCGGGTATTTTGGGTTTCAAAACGATGGATAAAACGCCAGAAGATGGATCCATTTACTATTTTGTTGGTGCGGATGATTTACGCTTTAAGCGCCCTGTTGTGCCTGGAGACCAGGTTAAATTAGAAGCACAGGTTTTGTCTGAGCGTCGCGGTATTTGGAAATTTGCAGTTAAAGCAACAGTTGATGGAGCTATCGTCTGCAGTGCAACGATTTTATGCGCAGATAGGAAGGTGTGAGTTTGATTCATCCGACGGCAATTATCGATCCGAGTGCAAAGTTAGCAGTCAACGTTAAAGTTGGACCTTGGTCCTACATTGGGCCTGATGTTGAAATTGGCGAAGATACGCAGATTGAGTCACATGTTGTTATCAAAGGTCCAACGCGTATTGGCAAAGGCAATCGTTTTTTTCAATTCGCCAGTATTGGGGAAGAGTGCCAAGATAAAAAATACCGTGGTGAGCCTACGCGTTTAGAGATTGGAGACTTCAATGTCTTTCGGGAAGGCTGCACGGTTCATCGTGGCACAGTTCAAGATCAAAGTTTGACCTTAATCGGCAGTCATAACTTACTCATGGCCTACGTGCACGTTGCGCATGATTGCAGGGTGGGCGACCATGTTATCCTTGCCAATAATGCAGCGCTTGCTGGGCATGTGAAAGTTCAGGATTATGCGATACTTGGCGGCTTTACGGCCGTACATCAGTTTTGCCAAATCGGTGCACATGTAATGTGTGGTGCCGGAACCGTCGTTTTAAAAGACATTCCCGCTTATGTTATGGCTAGCGGCAATTCTGCAACCCCTCATGGCATTAATACTGAGGGCCTAAAGCGCAGGGGATTCAGTAGCGAAACCCTTGCCGAAATACGCAGAGCTTATAAAGTGATCTATCGACAAGGTTTGACCTTAGATGAAGCGATTGCACGTCTTCAGTTAAGCGCTCAGGCAGAGCCTGCGTTGAATTTGTTGATTGATTCTTTAGAGCTGTCAGAGCGAGGAATCATCCGTTAGGGATGTGGTAAAACTAGTGAATTCACAAAGGGTTAAAATTGCTATCGTCGCAGGAGAAGCATCGGGAGATATTCTTGGTGCGGGTCTTTTGCAAGCACTAAAATCTCATTTTCCCTCTATGGACGTTGAGGGGATTGGGGGGGATTTGATGCTTGCGCAGGGTCTACACAGTCTCTATCCAATGGAGCGTTTGTCCGTGATGGGGCTAACGGAGGTTCTCGGGCGTTTACCTGAGCTTCTAAAACTGCGAAAGCGTTTGGCTGAGCACTGGAAGCAAAACCCGCCAGATGTGTTTATTGGAATAGATGCCCCCGATTTTACCCTAGGTCTTGAAGAGCAATTGAAAGCTGCAGGTATTGCAACCGTTCATTATGTCAGTCCTTCTGTTTGGGCATGGCGTAAAAAACGCATTTTCAAAATTAAACGCAGCACAGATCTGATGCTAACTTTACTGCCGTTTGAAGCTGCATTCTACGAAGAGCACCAGCAAAGAGTCGCGTTTGTTGGGCATCCGCTTGCTGATGACATCCCTCTGGTTCCTGATGTCCAAACTGCGAAATCTCAATTGAATATTGCATCAAGTAAGCGTGTCGTGGCCTTGTTGCCAGGGAGTCGGAAAAGTGAAGTGTCGCAGCTTGCGAGAGTGTTTTTGCAAACAGCGCAGGCGCTTCATAAGCATGACCCCGACCTTGTTTTCTTGTTGCCTGCTGCCAATCAAAAGCGATATCAAGAGCTGAAAACCCTCATAGCTGAAGAGTTTGCTGAGCTGGATGTCCAATTGCTGCTCAAGCAGTCCCAAATAGCGATGGAAGCCAGCGATGCTATCTTAATCGCTTCGGGTACGGCCACACTGGAGGCGATGCTTTACAAAAAACCGATGGTTGTTGCCTATCGCATGTCATCTTTAACCTATTGTATATTATCAAGAATGATTACGAGTCAATGGGTATCATTGCCCAACCTTTTGGCACAACAGACGTTGATTCCAGAGCTACTGCAGCAGAAGGCTACACCTGCTTTGATGACTGAGGCACTTTTGAATGCGTTAGACAATACAGGGTATCGGGAATCACTTGTTGATCGTTTTACCGAAATACATCTCCGTCTTCGTCAGGGAGCGAGCGAAAAAGCGGCAGATGCAGTCTTATCCTTGATGCACGATAAAGGTCTGATGCCTGCGGATCTTGAGGTTCACAATGTCTAGAATTGCAGGAGTTGATGAGGTAGGTCGAGGCCCTTTGGTCGGCAATGTTGTTACAGCGGCTGTAATATTGGATCCGGAGCGCCCGATTATGGGTCTGCGAGATTCTAAGAAACTCACCGAAAAAAAGCGAGAAGCGCTGTTTGACGAAATTTGTGAAAAAGCGCTGTGTTATGCAATTGCGTGTGCTACACCTGAGGAAATTGATACGTTAAACATCTTGCAGGCAACAATGTTGGCCATGACTCGGGCCGTTGAAGGGCTTTCGATGGCACCTGATCTTGTACTCATTGATGGCAATCGCTGTCCAGATTTGCCCTACGAGAGCAAAGCAATTGTGGGTGGCGATGACCAAATTCCAGAAATCAGTGCAGCATCCATTTTGGCTAAAGTGGTGCGAGATCGTGAAATGCAAGAATTGGATGGCCGTTATCCCATGTATGGGTTTGCGCAGCATAAAGGCTATCCAACTAAGGCACATCTTATGGCGCTGAGTGAGCATGGCCCCATCGCAGAGCACCGTCGGAGCTTTAAGCCAGTACGTGTCCTGCTCAAATCATAATGCTGAGCGCCTTGCTCTATTCGCTTTAACTTTGATTCACGTGTTCAATACGGGAAAATCGAAATGTCTACACCCTCTTTTGTGCACCTGCGCGTCCATACGGAATATTCGCTTTACGACGGTTTAGTACGCATCAAAAAATTGGTCGCCCAAGCACAAGCAGCTGGCATGCCCGCGGTAGCCGTTACGGATCAAACAAACCTCTACGCGCTAATTAAATTTTATAAGGCTGCTTTAGGGGCCGGAATCAAGCCCATTTGCGGTGTCGATTTTTGGGTGGTTAACCCTCAGGATGATCGAGCAGATCCCTTTCAATTCACCTTGCTGATTAAAAATCGTAAAGGCTATAAAAATTTAATGGAGTTGGTATCAAGGGCCTATTCTGAAGGACAAAATTTATTCCCCGGTAGAGCGGTTGTTCGCCGAGAGTGGATTGCGGAAAAAGCAGAAGGTCTGATAGCACTATCTGGTGCAACGAAGGGTGATGTTGGACGCGCCGTTTTGGCGGGTAATTCGGCATTGGCTGAAGAGTCGCTTCAGTATTGGATGAGCATTTTTCCGGATGCCTATTATCTAGAAGTGCAGCGTACTGGTCGTCCAGGAGATGAAGAATGGCTTCATGCCAGTGTAGCACTTGCTAATCAATATGCCTGTCCGTTGGTTGCTACCAATGAAGTCATGTTCTTGAAAGCAGATGATTTTGAAGCGCATGAAGCAAGAGTCTGTATTAACCAAGGGCGAGCACTCGATGATGCCACACGTCCCAAAGATTACTCGGATCAGCAGTACTTTAGAAGCGCGGATGAAATGGCGCGTTTATTCTCTGACCTGCCAAGCGCAATAGAAAACACCCTTGAAATCGCACGTCGTTGCAGTATCGACGTTGAGCTAGGAACCTACTATCTTCCCGAGTACCCCATTCCCGAAGGGATGACGATGGATGACTATTTTAGAAAAGTCTCTCAGGAAGGGTTGGAAGAGCGTCTTTCGTTTATCTTACGAAAGGACGATCCTGAGTATGATTCCAAGCGGCAAGTTTATTTCGAACGTTTAGATTTTGAGCTGAACATCATTATTCAGATGGGATTTCCGGGTTATTTTTTAATCGTTATGGACTTCATCCAGTGGGCAAAAGATAACGGTATTCCTGTCGGCCCTGGTCGTGGTTCGGGTGCGGGTTCACTGGTTGCCTATGCTCAAAAAATCACAGACTTGGATCCACTTGAATACGATTTGCTTTTTGAGCGCTTTTTGAACCCAGAACGTGTTTCGATGCCCGACTTTGATATCGATTTTTGCATGGATAATCGAGACCGGGTTATAGATTATGTGGCAGAAGCCTATGGACGTGAAGCCGTTTCGCAAATCATTACCTTCGGAACGATGGCGGCTAAGGCGGTTGTTAGGGATGTAGCAAGGGTGCAGGGTAAACCCTTTGGCATGGCAGATCGGCTATCAAAGCTAATTCCATTTGAAGTGGGCATGACGCTGGAAAAAGCCATTGAGCAAGAGCCTGCTCTTAAAGAGTATATTGAATCGAGTGAAGATGTTGCCGAAATCTGGGAAATGGCGCTAAAGCTTGAAGGGGTTACCCGCAACGTAGGCAAGCACGCTGGTGGTGTTGTCATCGCGCCGACCAAGCTGACCGACTTCTCTGCGACCTATTGCGATGAAGAAGGGCAGGGCCTGGTTACACAGTATGATAAAAACGACGTTGAGGAAGCGGGGCTTGTCAAGTTTGACTTTTTAGGCTTAAGAACGCTGACCATCATCGATTGGGCGCTTAAAACCATTAACACGTTAAGGCGCAAACAAGGGAAGGACGACTTACGGATTGAAGGAATCGACCTTGAAGATCAAACGGTCTTTAAGTTATTGCAACGGGCAGAAACGACCGCTGTGTTTCAGCTTGAGTCGAGTGGGATGAAAGACTTGATTCGTCGTCTTCAGCCTAGCCGGTTTGAAGATATTATCGCGTTGGTTGCTTTGTTCAGGCCCGGTCCTTTGCAATCAGGCATGGTAGACGATTTTATCAACCGTAAGCATGGTCGAGCGGCGCTTGCGTGGCCTCATCCTGATTATCAATTGGACAGTCTCCAGCCAGTACTTGAGCCTACCTACGGTATTATTCTTTACCAAGAACAAGTCATGCAGATTGCCCAGGTTATGGCGGGCTATTCGCTCGGCGAAGCTGACTTGTTGCGCCGTGCAATGGGTAAGAAAAAACCTGAGGAGATGCAAAAGCAGCGTCAGTTCTTTTTGGATGGCTCGGCTAAACAGGGGATAGATGCAGGGCTTGCCGGAAATATTTTTGACTTGGTTGAAAAGTTTGCAGGCTACGGTTTTAACAAGTCACACTCTGCAGCCTATGCTTTAGTGTCCTATCAGACGGCTTGGTTGAAAACCTACTACCCTGCGCCATTTATGGCGGCGGTTCTCTCTTCAGATATGCAAAACACTGACAAGGTTGTTGTGTTTATTGAAGAGTGTCGACAGATGAAATTGACGCTACGCTTACCGGATGTCAATACCAGCGAATTTATGTTTACGGTAAATGAAGCGGGCGACATTATTTATGGTCTAGGTGCCGTAAAAGGGGTGGGTGAAGGGCCAGTAGAGGCCATCGTTACGGCGCGTCAGCAGGGTGGCCCTTTTGCCGATATTTTTGATTTTTGTGCTCGCGTAGGTGCTAAAAAGTTAAATAAACGAGTGATGGAAGCGCTTGTGCGCTGTGGTGCATTAGATAGTTTAGGGAAAGTTGGACGTGCCGTATTATGGAATGCGATCAGTCCAGCCCTTCAAGCCGCCGATCAGGCCGCGCGTAATCAAGATGCGGGTATGTTTGATTTATTTGGAGAAGTCGAGGCGGAAACCCCGAGTGATCCGTATGCCGATTATCAAAAGGTCCGTGAGTGGACAGATAAAGAGCGCTTGCTTGGTGAAAAAGAAACCTTGGGGCTATATGTAACAGGGCACCCGATTGATGAGTATGAAAAAGAACTATCGCGTATGATTAGTAAGCGCTTGGTTGAAATTCAACCACAAAAGGGACGCTCACAAAAAATGGCAGGCTTGGTTGTTGATCTACGTTTAAAGAAAACGAAGAAAGGCGATACTCTATGCTTTGTAACACTCGATGATCGTAGTGCGCGTATGGAAGTCACGCTCTTTGGTGATGCGTATGAAGCCGCTAAAGCCTTTGTTGCCAAAGATAAAGTACTCATTATTGAAGGTGAGGTTGCTAATGATGAGTATAATGGCGGCATTAAAGTGCGTGGGCAAACGGTAATGAGCATCGTGCAAGCCCGAGCTAAGCAAGCACTAGCATTGCAAGTTTGTTGTGATGAGCGGGTGCTGCATCGTCAAACGCTTCAGTATTTGAAAACACAAATGGAGCAAAATCGATATGCTCCTGTGCGAATTCCTGTTCATCTTCGTTTCTCGCGCGATGATGCTGAAGGCGTACTCGTGCTTGGAACTGACTGGCAACTGGAGCCAAGTGATGAGCAATTGCTTGCGCTTAAAGAAATATTTGGTAATGATGCGGTCGAATTGCGTTGGCCGTAAGGGACAGTATTAGACTGGAGATCAGATGAATCTGCAGGTAAAATCCTAAAACTGTTTAAATTTTTCAACCTTAATTAATGTAGAACTGAAGCGCATGAATCCTAACTACCTCGATTTTGAACAGCCCATCGCCGAGCTGGAGGCCAAAATCAATGAGTTACGCCATGTTGGTGCCAATAATGCGGATCTCAATCTGTCAGAAGAAATTGATAATCTGCAGGAGAAGAGCCGTAAGCTGACTCGCTCAATTTTCTCTGATTTGAGCGCATGGCAAGTGTCACAGCTATCTCGTCACCCTCAGCGTCCTTATACCTTGGATTACATTGCGCTGGCGTTTGATGATTTTGATGAAGTGCATGGTGATCGGCATTTTGCTGATGATGCCGCAATCGTCAGTGGTATAGCACGTCTTGATGGTGAGCCTGTTGTTCTTATCGGCCATCAAAAAGGGCGTGATGTGAAAGAGAAAGTGAAGCGTAACTTTGGTATGCCTCGCCCAGAAGGCTACCGAAAAGCCTTGCGTGTGATGGAAATGGCCGAACGCTTTAAAATGCCACTGTTTACGTTCATTGATACGCCTGGTGCGTACCCTGGTATTGATGCTGAGGAAAGAGGGCAGTCTGAAGCCATTGCCTTTAATCTTGCGCGCATGTCACGTTTAAATACACCCATCATCTCTACCGTTATCGGTGAGGGCGGTTCGGGTGGTGCATTGGCAATAGGTGTTTGCGATGAGTTGCTGATGTTGCAGTATGGTACCTACTCAGTTATTTCACCTGAAGGCTGTGCCTCTATCCTTTGGAAAAGCGCAGAGCGCGCACCCGATGCCGCTAAAGCCATGGGGATTAACTCTGAACGCCTTCATGAGCTGGGCTTGGTTGATCAAATCATTCCTGAACCCTTAGGCGGAGCCCATCGTGATCCTGCCGAGATGGCGAAGCGGGTGAAAGAAGCACTACAGTCCAGTTTAGCTCGACTTCGCTCGTTAGATCAGGACCAACTCCTAGAGAGACGTTATGCTCGTTTAATGTCCTATGGGGCAGATAAACTCTGATTTTTGGGTTGTAGAGTATGAGCCCAGTGGTTGCTTTGCAGGCGTTAGCCAAGGCAAATCCTGATATCAGGCGCTGGGTGATTGCGTACAGTGGTGGTTTAGACTCAGAAGTTTTGCTCAGTGCTGCCACTCAAGCCTTTCCTGTTTCGACGCTCCTAGCTATTCACGTTAATCATCAACTTCAAGAAAATGCAGCGGGCTGGTCTGAGCATTGCCGCAAGCGTTGTGCTGAACTTAATGTTGCGTTTGTAAGCGTGAGTGTCTCACCGCTCTCGTCCTCAGAGCTAGATGCACGAAATGCACGTTATCAAGCATTTGCAGATCATGTGTATGAGGGCGATGTGCTGCTAATGGCTCATCATGCCGATGATCAGGCCGAAACACTGTTATATCGGCTTGTGCGTGGGGCTGGTGTGCGTGGTTTGGCTGCGATTCCATTTGAGCGGTCTTTTTGTTCGAGTAAAATAATACGTCCTTTCTTATCGATGTCGCGAAAAGCGCTTGAAGCTTGGGCGTATGAGCAGCGCTTGACTTGGGTCGATGATCCATCCAACAAGCAAGATGATTACGCACGAAATTATATTCGGCTGCGAGTGCTACCTGAGTTGCAAAAGCGTTGGCCTCAAGTGGTGGGGCGGCTTGCTAAAACGGCAAGTTACATGTCAGAAGCTGACAAAGTCTTAGTTGAAGTAGCGCAAGGTGATTTGCAAACCCTATTAGGTAAGTGTGAATCCATCGACGTTTTATCCCTGTTGCGTTTATCCATTCCTCGCCAACACAATGTATTGCGTTATTGGGTTAAGCAGCAAGGGGGGGAATTAGATGAGTCGAGTCTTCAGACCATAAGGAAGCAGTTGCTGTGTGAGCGTCCTTCATCATCGGCCTATGTTCAAATTTCCAAGACTCATCGGATTGGCTGTTATCGGCAGAATTTGTTTTATTTACCCCTTTCTTTGCCATCTATTGAGGTGTTTGAGCGTCAATTGGATTTGGTAGCAGGGACTTATGCTCTAGAAACGGGTATTCTAACCGTCGAAGGTGAAAGCTTGGATATCGGTTCTGTAAAGCTCGTCTATCGCCAAGGCGGTGAAAGGCTGCGGCCACTTGGACGAGGGGGATCGGTTAGCTTAAAGCAGTTATTACAAGAAAAGGGTATTCCACCGTGGTGGAGAGAAAATTGGCCCTTATTGATGATGGATACTACGCTAGTAGCCGTGCCAAGTGTCTGTTTTACAGATAATTGGCCAAATGAATGCAATCTTCGCTTGATATGGCATCCTTTTGGATTGTCTGAAGAGCCTTTTTTTGCTACTGTGTAATACCATCTTTACCCCTCCAAACATCATGATTTTTACAGGTTTTGCATGACGCGCTATATATTCGTCACCGGCGGTGTAGTGTCCTCTTTGGGCAAAGGTATTGCTTCAGCCTCACTGGCAGCCATTCTTGAAGCACGTGGCCTAAGGGTTACTATGTTAAAGCTCGATCCATATATTAATGTGGACCCGGGTACTATGAGCCCCTTTCAACACGGTGAGGTGTTCGTTACTGATGATGGCGCTGAAACAGACTTAGATCTGGGTCACTATGAGCGTTTTATTCGGACAACGATGACTCGCCGTAATAACTTCACAACAGGTCGTGTTTATCAACATGTTCTGAAAAAAGAGCGTCGTGGTGATTACCTCGGCGGTACTGTGCAAGTTATTCCTCACATCACAGATGAAATTAAACGACGTGTTGTTGAGGGTGCAAGCGGTGCTGAGATAGCACTGGTTGAAATCGGCGGAACGGTTGGCGACATAGAGTCACTGCCATTTCTAGAAGCGGTTCGCCAGCTTAGAATCGAAGTAGGGGCTGCAAATGCAATATTCATGCATTTGACACTCGTTCCTTATATCGCCACAGCTGGAGAAACGAAAACTAAGCCGTCTCAGCACTCTGTCAAAGAGTTGCGTTCGATTGGTATTCAGCCTGATATTTTGGTTTGTCGCTCCGAGCAGCCTTTGCCTGTGTCGGCAAGACGTAAACTGGCGATGTTCACCAACGTTGAAGAGCGTGCTGTTGTTTCCTTACCCGATGCAAAATCTATTTACACCATTCCTCAGTTGTTGGCTGAGCAGGGCGTGGACGATATTGTGATCGATCGCTTTCGTTTAGACTGTCCTCCTGCTGACTTGAGTGAGTGGGATCGTGTTTCTGACAGCTTCCTAAATCCTGATGGTGAAGTCACCATTGCGATGGTAGGTAAGTACATGGAGTTGTTGGATGCTTATAAGTCGTTGATCGAAGCTATTACGCATGCAGGTATCGCGCTGCGTCATAAAGTTAAAATACAATACATTGATTCTGAACGTGTTGAGCGTGAAGGGGTGGATATATTAAAAGGCGCCTCCGCTATTTTGGTTCCAGGCGGCTTTGGCGAGCGTGGAGTCGAAGGTAAAATCCTTGCGGCCCGCTATGCTCGAGAAAATAAAGTGCCTTATTTAGGTATTTGTCTTGGAATGCAAGTGGCTGTTATTGAGTTTGCCAGACATGTTGCAGGCCTTAAAGGCGCGAACTCAACCGAGTTCAATAAGCAGTCCGCTCATCCAGTGGTAGGATTAATAACAGAGTGGGTTGATCTTGATGGTAACGTTGAGCAGCGAACCGCTGATACTGATCTAGGTGGAACCATGCGTCTAGGTGCGCAAGTCTGCCATCTGATCCCAGGTTCTAAATCTGCAGAAGTATATGGAGCAACCGAAATTCGTGAGCGCCATCGTCATCGTTACGAAGTCAACAATCACTATGTTCCATTATTAGAAGCTGCTGGATTGACGATTGCTGGCCGTTCTGCAGATGGAGAGTTGGTTGAAGTCGTTGAGGTTCCAGACCATCCATGGTTTGTTGCGTGCCAGTTCCACCCGGAGTTTACTTCAACTCCACGTTATGGACATGGCTTGTTTACAGGGTTTATTAAAGCCGCTCTGGAATACCAGTCGCAGGATTAATTTTCAGTTAAAACAAAAACCGGAGAAAGATACATATGGCAAAGATTGCTGATATCAAAGCGCGTGAAGTGCTTGATTCGCGTGGCAACCCAACAGTTGAAGCAGATGTGATTTTAGCGTCTGGCGTTGTGGGTACTGCTTGTGCTCCTTCTGGAGCGTCGACAGGGTCACGCGAAGCGCTTGAGTTGCGTGATGGTGATAAGTCACGCTACATGGGCAAAGGTGTCTTAAAGGCAGTTTCTGCTGTGAATAACGCTATCCGTGATGCTTTGCTGGGAATGGATGCAGCTGAACAGCGTGCCATCGATAACAAAATGCTTGAACTCGATGGTACGGAAAATAAATCCGTTTTGGGTGCAAATGCTATTCTGGCCGTTTCGTTAGCTGCGGCGAAAGCGGCTGCTACAGAGAAAGGCATCCCACTCTACGCGCATATCGCTGAAATAAATGGCACGCCAGGCCAGTTCTCCATGCCTGTACCTATGATGAATATTCTCAATGGCGGCGAGCATGCTGATAATAACGTTGATATTCAAGAGTTCATGGTTCAGCCAGTTAATTTCACTTCGTTTAGTGAAGGCCTTCGTTGCGGAACGGAAATCTTTCACTCATTGAAAGCCGTTCTTAAAAATCGTGGTTTGAGCACAGCGGTTGGTGATGAGGGTGGTTTTGCACCTAACTTAGGCTCAAATGAAGAGGCTTTAGTTGTCATACGTGAAGCGATTGAAAAAGCTGGTTATGAACTGGGTAAGGATGTCACACTTGCGTTAGATTGTGCCGCTTCTGAGTTTTATAAAGCAGGTCAGTACGACTTATCAGGCGAAGGTAAAATCTTCGATTCATCAGCCTTTGCTGATTATCTACAGTCTTTGTCAGAAAAATACCCAATCGTTTCGATTGAAGACGGTATGGATGAGTCTGATTGGAGTGGTTGGGCTGACCTAACCCGTAAAATTGGCGATAAAGTGCAACTTGTTGGTGACGATTTATTTGTTACCAATACTAAGATCTTAGCTGAAGGTATTGAAAAAGGCATTGCTAACTCAATCCTGATTAAGTTCAATCAGATCGGTACTTTGTCTGAAACCCTAGATGCAATCCGCATGGCAAAAGCGGCGGGCTTTACGGCTGTTATTTCTCATCGTTCAGGTGAAACTGAAGACACTACCATTGCTGATCTTGCTGTAGGGACTGCAGCAGGACAGATTAAAACGGGTTCTTTATGTCGCTCTGACCGTGTTGCCAAGTACAATCGCTTGCTGCGTATTGAAGCTGAGTTGGGTGATAAGGCTGTTTATAAGGGCCTCGCTGAGATTAAAGGACAAGCTTGATTTATCCTGGGATAAACCGAAAAGGGAAGGGGGCTTAGCCCCCTTTTCTGTGGTTATTTAAATAGACTGAGGTCATTTGTGTTTCGTTGGCTGTTAATAATACTGGTGTTGATGCTAGCAGGATTGCAGTACCGCCTGTGGCTCGGAGATCCCAACCTGCGTCAGGTGTGGTATCTTGAGGAGCAAATACAGAAACAAAAACGTGAAAATCAGCAATTGACTGAGCGTAACCATCGTCTAGAAGCAGAGGTTGCTGATCTTAAGTCAGGCTTACGCGCGATTGAAGAGCGCGCTAGAAGCGAAATGGGATTGATCAAAGAGGGTGAAACCTTTTTTCAGTTAATTGAACCTCGCCCAGAACAGGTGCGTAAGCGATGAGCCTTCTCCCGCAGTTATTATCTAAACCTGAAGCTTGGTTGTGGGGAAAACCCACTTCGGCTGCACGAATCCGAGAGTTGCCCAGTGATTTTTGTGTTGAAGAAATATTAGGATTTGAACCTGATGGAGAAGGAGAGCATGTGTTTGTTCTTATTCAGAAAACAGGTGAGAATACGGAATGGGTAGCAAGGCAGTTAGCAAAGTTCACAGGTACCAATCCCCGCGACATAGGGTATGCAGGTAAAAAAGACCGGCATGCAATTACCCAGCAATGGTTTAGTTTTAAGCACCCTATTAAAGCTCCGCCCATTAGGTGGTCCTTGTTCGAAACGTCAACAATTAAAGTACTTCAGCATACTCGGCATGGCCGTAAACTTAAAACAGGAGTTTTGCAAGGCAATCGTTTTGAATTGTTGTTGCGAAATGTGACAGAGCCTTTAGCGCTAGTCGAGCGCTTCAAACACATACAGAAAGACGGGGTTCCCAATTACTTTGGAGAGCAGCGTTTTGGTCAGGCCTATGGCAATATCACTCAAGGTGAAGCCTTATTGGCTGGAGTTCTAAAAGAAAGACAAAGCCATAAGCGCGGACTGTATATTTCGGCTTTACGCTCTGCGCTTTTTAACCAAATAGTATCTGAACGTGTTCATCATCGTCGCTGGGAAACTGTTCAGGTCGGCGATGTGCTGATGTTGGCCGGAAGTCAAAGTTGCTTTGTGATGGAGCAAGGGATGACAGATGTAGCTGATCGCTTGGCCACGGGTGAATTGAGTCATACGGCCCCTATGTGGGGGGTGGGAGAACTCATGACGCAAGGCCCCAGTGCTGATTTCGAGCGAAGCATCGCAAACGAGTGGAAAGGGTGGGCGGATGCGCTTGAGACCTTAGGCTTGCGTCAAGAAAGACGGCGTGCACGATTAATGCCTGAATTCGCTGAACTTAATCAGGTTACAGAAGATCAGTTCCGTGTTACCTTTTCTTTGCCGGCAGGTTCATTTGCAACCAGTGTGTTGAGAGAGTTGTGCCTGGTAGAGAATAGCCAGCAAGTAGAACTGGCGGAATAATAAATGACCTAAGTGTTTACAGCGGATGTGCTTCATTGCACACATGAGAGAAGTGATGAGAATATTAGTCTCAAACGATGATGGAGTATATGCTCCGGGGTTAGCATCCTTAGCCAAAGCTTTAGCAAGGGATTCTGATATTTGTGTGGTTGCACCGGATCGAAATCGAAGTGGAGCCAGTAACTCCTTAACCCTTGATCGCCCATTAGAAGCCTATCAGCACTCCAGTGGGTTTTTTAGTATTAATGGAACTCCGACCGATTGTGTCCATTTAGGGCGATCCGGTTTGTTTCAGGAAGGATTTATACCCGATATTGTGGTTTCTGGTATTAATGCAGGCGCCAACTTAGGTGATGATGTCCTGTATTCAGGCACGGTTGCCGCTGCGACAGAAGGTCGAACTTGTCGTCTACCGCCGATTGCAGTCTCTATGGATAGTTTTCATCCAAAACATTATGATACCGCCGCAGAAATAGTTCGTAATTTGGTGCAGAAATTAGATAGATTGGTTGTTGCACCAAGAACTGTTCTTAACGTCAACGTTCCTGACGTCCCTATCGATCAAATTAAAGGTATTCACGTTACTCGATTAGGACACCGATTGGCGGCTGATTTGCCTGTTGAAACCTTCGATCCAAGAGGCCGTGTAAGGTATTGGATTGCTGGAGCTGGTGCCGCAGCAGATCGTGAACCCGGAACGGATTTTTATGCAGTAGAGCAGGGGTATGTTTCAATTACGCCTGTTCAGATAGACATGACTCATTATTCGGGTATGGATAATTTGGCTTGTTGGCTTGAGGACCTTGTGTGACCGATTTAGATCTTCAGGGAATTGGAATGACATCACGAAGAACACGAGAGCGTATGATCTCTCGTCTTCGCGAGCAGGGAATCAAAGACGAGCGAGTGCTAGAGGTTCTTTTGGCAACTCCTCGTCATTTATTTCTTGATGAGGCATTAGCGCATCGTGCCTATGAAGACACTGCGCTCCCCATTGGCTTTAATCAAACAATATCCCAACCTTATATTGTGGCGCGCATGACCGAAATACTATTGGCAGCGGGCCCATTAAAAAAAGTCTTGGAGGTCGGCACCGGGTCTGGTTATCAGACAGCGGTTCTGGCAAGTCTTGTGCATCAAGTGTGTAGTGTCGAACGCATTCGCCCTTTGCAGGATCGCGCGCGTCAAAAATTGCAAAGGCTTAAGTTGTTCAATGTCATGATGCGCCATTCCGATGGTGGGATGGGGTGGCCTGAGCAGGGCCCTTTTGATGGTATTCTAGTAACAGCGGCACCTGAAGAAGTGCCCGAGGAGTTACTTGAACAGTTAGCAATTGACGGTAGACTCGTGATTCCTGTGGGTGGTAATCGACAGCAACTGAAACTGGTTATACGCAAAGAGGAGCGTGTTTTTGAAACACGTGTGCTTGAAGATGTTAATTTTGTACCGTTGTTAAGCGGAACGATACGCTGATCAGGAAGTGAGTATATGCAGCGAACAATAGCCGACTATTTAGCGTTGGTGGGAAAAGGAATGTTGATGGGAGCAGCCGATGCTGTTCCTGGCGTTTCCGGTGGAACGGTAGCGTTTATCACAGGCATTTATGAAGAGCTAATTGAGAGTATTCGTCGATTCAACCTTCAAGCGCTGTCCCTTTTATTTAAAGAAGGGCCAGTAGCTGTTTGGCGTTATGTGAATGGATCCTTCTTGATAACCCTTATTCTGGGGATTGTCCTAAGCTTGCTTACGTTGGCAAGGGTTGTTTTATATTTGCTTGAGACGCATCCTGTCTTACTTTGGTCATTTTTCTTTGGCTTAATACTTGCTTCAACTTGGAGTGTAATTCGCCATACGGGTAAGTTAGATCTTAAAGTTGCAGGCATTTTTCTACTAGGTGTTTTTATCGCTTATGTGGTGACCTCTATGTCACCTAGCCAAGTAACACCGAGTGTTTGGTTGGTGTTTTTTTCAGGAATGATCGCGATCTGTGCAATGATATTGCCTGGTATCTCTGGAAGTTTTATTTTGTTATTAATGGGTATGTACACGCCTGTTTTAACAGCGGTTAAAGATTTTCAATTGGGTTTCATAGGTTTGTTTTTAGCCGGTTGTGTGGTGGGCATTATGAGCTTCTCACGAGTGCTGAGTTGGGCATTCCACCATCACAAAATTGTGACCCTTTCGCTTTTAGGCGGCTTTATGCTGGGGTCATTGAACAAAGTCTGGCCTTGGAAATATACCCTCTCGTATAGTATAAATCGGCATGGAGAGGAAGTTCCTTTGTTGCAAAGGAATGTGCTTCCCGAAACATTTCTTGAAATGTCTGGGCAAGATCCCTATACATTGGGCGCTCTTGCTTTAATGGTACTCGGTATCGGCTTAGTGGTTCTGCTGGATCGTCGCTGAATCTTAATGGAGCAACTGTGGGAAAAAGCTTAGGTGCATTATCATTTGTTCTAATGTTAGCTCTTTTGACAGGGTGTGGTACGGGTTTTGCTCCTGTTACTGACCAGTCCCTAAGTGCTCGAGGCGCTTCAAGTGCGCAAACATCATCTCGTCCAGCTCCCCTAGCGAACCCTGGAAGTTATACAGTTAAACAAGGAGACACTCTTTATTCGATTTCATGGCGTTATGGTCTAGATTACAGAGAGGTCGCTCGTTGGAATTCAATTGATCAACGCTTTCGTATTTATCCTGGCCAAGTATTGAAATTGACCAATACAGGTTCATCGACTGCCCAAGTTGCTACATCAACTCCTTCACGTCAGGCAGCAGCTGTTGCATCGGCACCCGCTAGGCCTGCCGCGCAAACCTCGACCGGAGCTGCTTCACCGCCGCCTGCCTCAACGCAGCAAACGCCATCACAAGCATCTCCACCGCCTCAAGCATCTATGCCTCAGGCTTCGGCCAGCACCGCAGCGTCAAATGCCTCTGCAGCAACTTCAACGGCAGGTGGAATCCGCTGGCAGTGGCCTGCGACGGGAAATATTATCCGACGTTTCTCCGATCGAGAAGGCGGAAATAAAGGCGTGGACATTGACGGAAAAATGGGAGATCCCATTATAGCGGCAGCAGATGGTCGAGTAGTCTATGCCGGTAGTGGTTTGCTAGGGTATGGCAATTTAGTGATCATAAATCATAATCAACAGTTTCTTAGCGCATACGCGCATAATAGTCGCATTCTAGTGAGTGAAAATGATACTGTAAAAGCAGGAAGCAAAATAGCCGAGATGGGGAATTCGGGCACTGACCGTGTTCAGCTACACTTTGAGATCCGTCGAGATGGTAAGCCCGTAGATCCATTAACCTATCTGCCAAGACGATAACAATAACAACACAATAATGATAAACAGGTATACCCTGATTGCTGGCTTAGTAAGGATTAAAACATGGTTTCGATGAATGATAGTGATAAGTTCGATGAAGAATTTGTTTTGGACACAGATCTAGATGATAGTGATCCTGACGAAGATCTTGATTTAGACTCTAGCGATGACAGCAGCGACTTCATCGACAGCGGTCGGGGGCGAGGAACTAAGGCGCATGAAGACCTGATGAGTGCACGAAGTCTCGACGCGACACAAATGTACCTAAATGAAATTGGATTTTCACCCTTACTTACGGCGGAAGAAGAAGTATACTTTTCAAGGTTAGCTTTGAAAGGTGATGACGCAGCGCGCAAGCGGATGATCGAAAGCAATTTACGTTTAGTTGTTAAGATTGCGCGTCGTTACATTAATCGTGGGCTAACTTTGTTAGATCTTATTGAAGAAGGGAATCTGGGTCTGATTCGAGCTGTCGAAAAATTTGACCCCGAACGAGGTTTTCGTTTTTCAACTTACGCAACTTGGTGGATTCGTCAAACCATCGAGCGGGCGATCATGAATCAAACACGAACCATACGTCTCCCTATTCATGTTGTTAAAGAACTCAATCTTTATCTTAGAGCATCTCGTCAACTGGCCCAAAAATTAGATCATGAACCAACCGCTGAAGAAATCGCGGCATTGGTTGATCGTCCGGTTGAAAGTGTTGAACGCATGCTTGGTTTGAACGAGCGGGTCACTTCCGTTGATACTCCAGCTGGAGGTGGGAGTGATAAGCCACTTCTTGATACGATAGCCGACGTTGATTCCGCCGATCCTGAAGTTCTACTGCAGACCAATAACATTAGCGGCAATTTAAACCGTTGGTTGGATATGCTGCCTTCTAAGCACTCAGAGGTGTTATCAAGACGTTTTGGTTTGCGTGGATATGAAATTAGCACGCTTGAAGAGGTGGGTAATGAAATTGGCCTAACCCGCGAGCGTGTTAGGCAAATTCAAGTTGAAGGTCTGCGTAAACTTAGAGACATTGTCGAAAAGAATGGCCTTACTGAAGAAGATCTACTCCAGTAATCATGCTATTCCACTGACTCAGATTGCATAGACACATTCTGAGTCAGTTAGTGTGGTCTAGCACAATTTTTTTAGCTCATTTAATAGTACTAACGCCTCAATGGGTGTGAGATTGTTTGGGTTGATTTCAGCTAGCTTTTCTTCAACCTGGCTCTTGCTCGAAAATAAATCAACTTGGCAGGGCTCGTGAACTTTTGTGCTGGTTTGAGGCGTTGCTTGGTGAGACTTTGATTCGACCTCAAGTTGATGAAGTTTCAATCGTGCGGATTCAATAACACTGGTCGGTACCCCTGCGAGTTGTGCAACCTGCAAGCCGTAACTTTGGCTCGCAGCCCCCTCTTTGACTTCATGCATAAACACGATTCGGTCTTGATGCTCGATTGCGGTTAAATGAATGTTGGTGACCCCTGACAGTTGCTCGGCCAACAGCGTCAACTCAAAGTAGTGAGTAGCAAATAGCACGAAGGCTTTGGTCTTGTAGGCCAAATACTCCGCACAGGACCAAGCCAGCGAGAGCCCATCAAAGGTGCTCGTTCCTCTGCCGACTTCGTCCATCAAAACTAAGCTGTGTGCTGTTGCGTTATGCAGAATGTTAGCCGTTTCATTCATTTCAACCATGAAAGTTGAACGACCACTCGCTAAGTCATCTGAAGAGCCCATTCGTGTAAAAATTCTATCGACCAGGCCGATGTGTGCTGAGTGAGCAGGCACATAGCTGCCAATATGGGCCATTAACACAATTAAGGCTGTTTGGCGCATATAGGTTGATTTACCCCCCATATTCGGGCCGGTGATAATCAACATGTGACGATTGTCATTTAGATTAATTGAGTTGGCGACAAAGGGGGAGGATGTCGTAGACTCCACTACCGGGTGGCGGCCTTCTGTAATTGATAAAATACGATCTTCAGAAAGCACAGGGGCGACGTAATTGAGATGGTACGCTCTATCTGCCAAGCTGTTCAGTAGATCCAGCTCTGCCAATGCTGAGGCGGAAAGTTGAAGAGGACCTAGCTGCTTTTGCAGGAGATTCAGTAGTCCCTCATAGAGCTCTTTCTCGCGTGCCAGTGCTCGCCCCTTTGCGCTCAGAGCTTTATCCTCAAATGCTTTGAGTTCGGGGGTAATGTAGCGTTCCGCATTTTTTAATGTTTGGCGGCGAATATAATCGGCAGGTACATGTGTTGATTGATTACGACTGAGCTCAATGTAGTAACCATGAACACGGTTGTACCCAACCTTTAGACTTGCAAGCCCAGTGCGTTCTCGTTCCCGTTGCTCTAATTCAAGCAAATAGCCGCCCGCATTTTCACTTAATGCGCGCAGTTCATCGAGTTCTGCATCATACCCTTCAGCAATGACACCGCCGTCGCGAATGACAACTGGAGGTGAGTCTGTAACTGCCTTGGCGAGTAGTTCCGCTAATTCGGGGAAATCGCTGATTTGTTCAGCTAAATCTTCCAGTAAGGGCGCATCCGTTTTCTGCAGCAGTTGCTGTATGAGGGGTAAGGCTTGCAGGCTATGCCTAAGCCTTTCTAAATCCCTTGGTCTTGCCGATCCAAGGGCAACCCTGGACAGAATGCGTTCTGTATCTCCGATGGGCTTAAGCGCCTCACAGAGAGCTTCAAAGTGCAAATCCTCTAAGCACCATCTAATTGCATCTTGACGTGACCTTAATTTTGCCAAATCACGGAGAGGTCGATGTAACCAGCGCTTTAGTAAACGGCTGCCCATTGCGGTGCTAGTTGTATCAAGAATGGAGGCAAGCGTATGTTCGCGACCCCCATGCAGGTTTTGATCGAGTTCGAGATTCTTACGTGTGGCGCCATCAAGCTGAACGGCCTCGTTGCGGTGCTCTATTTGTATTCTACGAATGTGAGGAAGTTGACTGCGCTGTGTGTCACGTGCGTACTGTAATAAGCAGCCTGCCGCTGCAATGCCCGCATGCATCTCTTGGCAGCCAAACCCACTTAAATCCTTAACGTTAAATTGATCGCATAAGAGTTTTTGGCAAGTTTCGTTATCGAAGTACCAAGGTGGTTGAATTCTGACCCCTTTGCGACCTTGAATTAAAGGGAAAATTGAAGGAGTATCACTGCATAAAAGTTCGGCGGGCTGTAGTCGTTCAATTTCACTTAGCAGGCCTTCTTCGCTGTCGAGCTCAAGTAAACTAAAGCGTCCAGAGCTTAGATCCAATAAGGAAATCCCATAGCGTGAATTTTGAAAATAAACGGCCACTAATAAATTGTCACGAGACTCATCCAAGAAGGCTTCGTCTGTTAGCGTACCCGGTGTGACGATTCTGGCGACTTGTCGGTCGACTGGACCTTTGCTCGTAGCGGGATCGCCAACTTGCTCACAAATGACAACGGATTCACCTTGACGAACAAGTCTGGCAATATATCCCTCAGCCGCATGATACGGAACACCTGCCATCGGAATAGGTTGGCCGTCTGACTTTCCTCTCGCCGTTAACGATATATCAAGCAAAGCAGAGGCGCGTTTAGCATCATCGTAAAAGAGTTCATAAAAATCACCCATGCGATAAAACAGTATTTGATGAGGGTGTTCTGCTTTTATACGCAGATACTGTTTCATCATAGGCGTATGATTATCTGAAATGCTTGCTGGGAGTGAAGAAGTCATTTTGCCCTTAAAAGGTTGAGAAAACAAAAAAGCGTCTATAAACGAGTTAAGTCCCTATTCTAAGATAAAAGTTTAACAGAGCGTATAGGAGAGAAAACGGATGCATATAAAAAAACTAGCTGCCGAGGTTGGAGATTTGCTTCGCGAGTATCGGGCTCATGTTTCAACAGCCGAATCTTGCACAGGTGGAGGTATTGCCGAAGCGATTACATCGATCCCAGGTTCTTCAGCTTGGTATGAGTATGGCTTTGTTACTTACTCAAATACGGCCAAAACGGAACTTTTAGCTGTTAATGCAGCATTAATTGAAGCAAAGGGTGCTGTGAGTGAAGATGTTGTCAAAGCCATGGCGGAAGGCGCATTGCATAAAAGTGGTGCTGATATTTCGGTAGCCGTTAGTGGTGTTGCTGGGCCTGATGGTGGAACGCCCCTGAAACCCGTGGGGACGGTATGGTTAGCTTGGGCGATTAAGGGGCAGCCAACGAGAACCTGTCTTAGTTTTTTTCAAGGGGATCGTGATAGTATCCGTGAGCAAACGATCATTCAGGCATTGGAAGGAATTCTCGCTTATTTGCCACGATGACTTGCAATCTTGAAAAGTTATGAAATAATACTGTTCAGATATACAGTATTTTAGATTAAGCATCCTTACATGAGGTTCGCAATGGACGAAAATAGAAAGAAAGCCCTTGATGTCGCACTGTCTCAAATTGAACGTCAGTTCGGAAAAGGGGCGGTGATGCGTATGGGTGATCATCCAAGAGAAGTGATCCCTAGTGTTTCAACGGGTTCATTAGGTTTGGATATCGCATTAGGACTTGGAGGTCTGCCTTATGGACGTATTGTTGAAATTTATGGTCCCGAGTCTTCAGGTAAAACAACGCTAACATTACAGGTTATCGCTGAAGCCCAAAAGCAGGGTAAAACCTGTGCTTTTGTGGATGCCGAGCATGCCCTTGATCCTATCTATGCTGAAAAGCTTGGGGTTGATGTTGATTCCTTACTGGTTTCTCAACCAGATACTGGCGAGCAAGCGTTAGAAATTACAGACATGTTAGTACGCTCAAATGCGGTTGATGTCATTGTTGTTGACTCAGTTGCTGCGTTAACTCCAAAAGCTGAAATTGAAGGTGAGATGGGCGACTCTCACATGGGCTTGCAAGCACGCTTGATGTCACAGGCCTTGCGTAAGTTAACGGGGAGCGTTAAAAACGCGAACACCCTGTTAATTTTCATTAACCAGATTCGTATGAAAATTGGCGTTATGTTCGGCAGTCCAGAAACAACCACAGGTGGTAATGCACTTAAGTTTTATGCATCGGTTCGCTTAGATATTCGTCGTATCGGTTCGGTTAAACAGGGTGAGGAAGTCGTAGGCAGTGAAACGCGCGTCAAAGTGGTTAAAAACAAAGTGGCGCCTCCCTTTAAACAAGCTGAATTCCAAATCATGTACGGTAGTGGTATCTATCATATGGGTGAGGTTATCGACTTGGGTGTAAAAGAAAAGCTGATTGACAAAGCGGGTGCTTGGTACGCGTATAAAGGCGATAAAATAGGACAGGGTAAAGCCAATGCTGCTCGTTATCTTGAAGAACATCCCGAAATAGCAGCCGAAGTTGAAGCTGAAATACGCCGTCGCTTGCTTACTGGAGCGGATATCAAGCAGTCGGATATGGATACCGAAACAGAGGCTGATTTAGACTCTTAATGTCATACGCTAGAACATATGTCGGTTCTAGCGTTGATCGCTTCACACCTCTTCAGACAGGAGGCAGGATATGTCCTCGGAACTCAACGCACAGGAATTGCGTTACAAAATTATTAGCTTGCTGGCTCGCCGTGAGTATTCACGCGCTGAGTTAAGCAAGCGCCTTCAGTCGCAAACTTCCGATATTCACTTGTTAAATTCCGTATTAGATCAATTGGCCGAAGATGGCTATCAAAGTGACTATCGCTTTACAGAAATGTTTATTCGAAACCGATTGGGTCAATATTATGGTGAGGCACGTATACGTTATGAACTTCGACAGAAAGGAATAGAGGAGGAGTTGGTTGACTCGATTCTAGGTGCGTTTGAACCTGATTGGTACGAGCTTGCAAAAACTTTAGCGAATAAACGGTTTACACTTACCGAAAATCTACCCGCTAAAGACTATGCTAAATGCATGAGGTACCTTTTAAATCATGGGTTTAGTTACGATCAGGCGCGGGAAGGTTTGAAAAGTCAAGTAATTGACTAGGCTTTTAAAATTTATCGTACATTTTAGAAGGATTCGATATAATATTGGGTCTTTTTGAAACCGTACCCCAGGCAGCGGATCAGTTACTATGAAATACATGACCAGCGCAGAGATACGTCAGGCGTTTCTTGAATATTTTAGTCAGCAAGGGCACACCATTGTTCCCTCTAGCTCGCTTATACCGGGTAATGACCCGACATTGCTTTTTACAAATGCGGGTATGGTCCAGTTTAAAGATGTCTTTTTAGGCACTGATAAACGTGATTATGCTCGTGCTACCACTTCTCAACGTTGCGTTCGAGCGGGTGGTAAGCACAATGATCTTGAGAACGTTGGATACACGGCTCGCCATCACACATTTTTTGAAATGCTAGGCAACTTCAGTTTTGGTGATTACTTTAAGCAGGACGCGATACGTTTTGCATGGACATTTCTAACGGAAGTGTTGCAGTTGCCTAAAGAGAAACTTTGGGTAACCGTCCATCATAGTGATGATGAAGCAGAGCATATCTGGAAAAATGAGATCGGTGCGGATCCTCAGCGCTTCTCCAAGTTAGATGAAGATAATTTTTGGTCCATGGGTGATACTGGGCCGTGCGGTCCTTGCACCGAAATATTCTTTGATCATGGACCAGATGTTGCCGGTGGGCCACCTGGAAGCCCAGACGATGACGGTGATCGTTACATTGAAATCTGGAATATTGTATTCATGCAATACAATCGGTCTGCCGATGGCAACATGACGCCCTTGCCAAAGCCATCCGTAGATACTGGAATGGGCCTTGAGCGTGTTGCTGCTGTATTGCAGCAGGTTCACAGTAATTATGAGATTGATTTGTTTGTAGCCCTATTACAGGCTGCCGCAAGCGCTGTTGGTACTGAAGATCTCCAGCAAAAGTCATTGAGAGTGATTGCGGACCATATACGTTCAGCATGCTTTTTGATTATAGACGGTGTTGTTCCTTCAAATGAAGGACGCGGCTACGTGTTGAGACGCATAGTGCGCAGAGCCATTCGTCATGGTAATAAGCTGGGTGCGAAGGATGTTTTCTTTCATAAGTTGGTGGCGGCTATGGCGAATGTCATGGGCGATGCTTATCCAGACTTACGCACACAGCGAGCCAATATTGAAAAAATTCTGTTAAAAGAAGAACAGCAGTTTGCACGTACCCTAGAAAACGGTATGTCGATCCTAGAGCAAGCTATTGCTTCATTGACAGGGCAGGTTTTGCCTGGTGATGTTGTTTTTAAACTCTACGATACCTATGGGTTTCCAGTCGACTTGACGGCTGACGTTGCGAGAGAGCAAAGCTTAACCCTTGATATGACGGGGTTTGAGGCAGAAATGGAGCAGCAGCGTCAAAGAGCACGTGCAGCTGGTCAATTTGCTGTTGACTATAATGAACAGATTCATCTCGAAGGTGAAACTCAGTTCACTGGGTATGAAGCTCTAGAAGATCGCAGTAAAGTGGTCGCTTTAATCTTCAAAGGAGAAAAAGTAGAACAACTGTCGGCAGGTCAGCAGGGTATCGTTG
Source organism: Nitrincola tibetensis (assembly GCF_003284585.1). Classification (GTDB taxonomy): domain Bacteria; phylum Pseudomonadota; class Gammaproteobacteria; order Pseudomonadales; family Balneatricaceae; genus Nitrincola; species Nitrincola tibetensis. Next base: position 79,210 of record NZ_QKRX01000012.1, on the reverse strand, counting down.
TATTAGAAAATACAAGTTTCTATGCTGAATCCGGTGGTCAGGCGGGCGATTCTGGACGATTGCTTTGGGATAAAGGTGAGTTTACAGTTCAAGACTGCACCAAAGATAGCAAGCACCATTTGCATCATGGCATCTTAAAAGAAGGTGTTTTACGTTTAGGTGATTATCTTGTCACCGAGGTCGATCAGGCTAAGCGCCAAGCAACGGCTTTAAATCACTCCGCTACGCATTTACTTCATGAAGCATTGCGTCGTGTTCTTGGTGAACATGTAATGCAAAAAGGCTCTTTAGTAAATGCTGAGCGTCTTCGCTTCGACTTTGCTCACTTCGAGTCTGTGACGTCCGATGAGCTGGCAAAAATTGAAGCGATGGTTAACCAGCAGATATTAAATAACTCAGTTGTAACCACTGAGCTGATGGAGCTAGAGGCTGCAAAAGCGAAAGGCGCTATGGCACTGTTTGGCGAAAAGTATGATAGTGAAGTTCGTGTTCTCGCAATGGGAGATGGTTTTTCCACCGAGCTCTGCGGTGGGACCCATGTAAAGAGAACTGGTGATATTGGGCTGTTTAGAATCATATCTGAAAGCGGCATTGCTGCTGGAGTTCGGCGTATTGAGGCTCTTACAGGGTTGAATGCGCTTGCGTATATCTCTGAGACTCAAAAAGCGTTAGATGATATCGCATCGATGCTAAAAGCATCACGTCCGTTGGTGGTGGAAAAAGTTAAAGCGCTTTTTGATCGTCAGCGAGTTGTTGAAAAAGAGCTTGAGCGTTTGCAGGCTAAGTTGGCAACTGCCCAGAGTGGAGATTTACTTGAAAAAGTAATAGATGTTCAGGGTGTGAAAGTTCTGGCAACTTTAGTTGATGGGGCTGATCCAAAGAGTCTTCGTGATATGTTGGATAAGCTTCGTAATAAGCTTGAAAGTGGCGTTATTGTTCTCTTTTCTGCTGCGGATGGTAAGGCTAGCGTGATTGCAGGTGTCAGTAAAGATCTGACAAGTCGTATAAAAGCGGGTGATCTTGTTAAGGAAATTTCAGCAGACCTTGGCGGTAAAGGAGGCGGACGCCCAGATATGGCTCAGGGAGGCGGCGCAGATGTTGAAGCAATACCTTCAGTTGTTAAGCGAGTACCCGCTTTAGTTGAGCAGGCGATAAGCTAAGTTTTGTTGGCCTATACCTGCGCGGTGCGCAGGTGTTACCGGAGAAATTTGAAATGGCGTTATACGTACAGAAATACGGTGGGACTTCAGTAGGTTCAATTGAGCGTATCGAAGCTGTAGCGGATAAGGTCAGCTCATTTCGTCAGCGTGGCGACGATGTTGTCGTTGTGCTGTCAGCAATGAGCGGTGAAACCAATCGCTTGATTGGTTTGGCTAAGAGTATTACGTCTGAACCCGATCCGCGAGAGTTAGACGTGTTGGTGTCAACTGGCGAGCAGGTGACAATTGCACTTTTGTGCATGGCATTACAAAAGCGCGGTGTTGATGCCCGTTCGTACACTGGGGCACAGGTAAAAATTCTAACAGATCGAGCTTACAGCAAAGCGCGTATTCAGGATATCGAAACAGAAAGAATGCGCTCTGATCTTGCTGCTGGGCGAGTAGTTGTCGTGGCAGGATTCCAAGGCGTTGACCCTGATGGGAATATTACTACACTTGGAAGAGGCGGGTCCGATACCACTGGTGTCGCATTGGCTGCTGCATTAAAAGCGGATGAGTGCCAAATTTACACGGATGTTGACGGTGTATACACGACAGACCCAAGAGTGGTGGAGTCGGCACAGCGTCTTGAGAAAATCACCTTTGAAGAAATGCTCGAGATGGCCAGCTTAGGCTCAAAAGTCCTGCAGATTCGAAGCGTTGAGTTTGCGGGTAAATATAAAGTGCCCCTGCGTGTGCTTTCAAGTATGGTTGATGGCCCAGGCACACTGATTACAACAGAGGATGAGACTGACGTGGAAAAACCGGTAATTTCAGGTATCGCTTTTAATCGTGATGAGGCTAAACTGACTGTAGTAGGGGTGCCTGACATCCCAGGTGTTGCATCGCGCATTTTGGGGCCAGTCAGTCGTGCTAATATTGAAGTTGACATGATTGTGCAAAACGTAGCCGGTGATAAAACGACAGACTTTACCTTCACGGTTCACCGTAATGATTACGATAAGACCAAGAAAATTCTTGAGAAAGTCGTATCTGAATTAGGTGCACGTCAGTGCTCTGGCGACAATAAAATTGCAAAAGTATCGATTGTCGGCGTAGGGATGAGATCCCATGCCGGTGTTGCTAGCAAAATGTTTGATACGCTGGCAAATGAAAATATTAATATTCAGATGATCTCAACATCTGAAATTAAAGTATCAGTAGTGATCGCAGAAAAATATCTTGAGTTGGCGGTGCGTGCACTCCACTCATCATTTAATCTTGATGCTACTGATACAGTGTCTGAGTGAATGTAGGATGCGTCATCCAGCAATCACTTTATCAGCTTAAACAAAGGACGAAGGAGATTCACATGCTGATTCTAACAAGACGTGTAGGGGAGACTCTAATGGTGGGTGACGATGTCACCGTTACAGTATTAGGGGTTAAAGGTAACCAAGTTCGTATCGGTGTGAATGCACCCAAGGATGTATCTGTTCATCGCGAAGAGATTTATCAACGAATCCAACGTGAAAAACAGGAAGAAGAAAATTAATTTAACTTTTTGTTAAATAAAGCTTCCCAAAGAGAAGTTTTGCTAGTATTATTTGCGCCGTTGTTAGGTGAGTTGGCCGAGTGGCTGAAGGCGCGCCCCTGCTAAGGGCGTATAGGGGAAACTCTATCGAGGGTTCGAATCCCTCACTCACCGCCATTTTGATAATGCGCCCGTAGCTCAGCTGGATAGAGTACCTGGCTACGAACCAGGCGGTCAGAGGTTCGAATCCTCTCGGGCGCACCATCAAAATGAAACGACGGCTTTAAATGNGCACCATCAAAATGAAACGACGGCTTTAAATGTGCGCCCGTAGCTCAGCTGGATAGAGTACCTGGCTACGAACCAGGCGGTCAGAGGTTCGAATCCTCTCGGGCGCACCACTAAAGTCCATATTCTATACTTGGTTGGTATTAAAGCCCCAAGCCCCAAGCCCCAAGCCCCAAGCCCCAAGCCCAAATTAACATCCTTTCTCTCATTATTGTCTTTTCTCTAAACTGTTTTTAGGTTGCCTTTGATTAGCTGCTGTAGCCTATATTCATCTGATTCAGATGCCTTTGCTTACTTTCTAACTCTTTTTCCTCCATTGTCTAAGGTATCACTTTTTCGTCATTTTTTTGTGTGACGTGTTTTCGTATAAATTATGTAAAAAAACTACATAATCTCCTTGCTGTTGCTGCATGTATTATTTTTAGATTTAATAGCGATACCATGTTGTCGCCTAGCGTTAAATCAGTTTTAATGCGGGTCGATAAAAATAATAAGAGGTTGTGTCTTTAGTACTTTTCGTTTTTTTAACGAAATTAAAAGACACAATCATCGTTTACGCTACTACAGGAGTGAACAAATGGACGAACTACTATCGGAAGGCTTATCACTTATGGTCTATGGTATGGGTTTTGTCATCGTCTTTCTGACCCTATTGGTGATAGCCACCTCGGCTATGTCTAGGATCGTAATGCGTTTTGAGCCAGCACCTCTGCCTAAAGCAGCTCCAAAAGCCAAAACCATGTCCTCAAATCCTGCTGACGATGCTCAGTTGATCGCCGTCATGACAGCCGCGATTCATAAATTTCGTAATGACCGTAAAGGTCAATAATTCAATTTTATCAGTCAGAGAAAAGGTTAGCCTATGTCAGTCGTAAATAAACCGCTTGGCATCACCGAGCTTGTATTACGTGATGGTCATCAATCGCTATTAGCAACACGTATGCGTCTTGATGACATGCTTCCTATCGCCGCTAAGATGGACCAGGTCGGTTATTGGTCTGTTGAAAGTTGGGGTGGTGCAACATTTGACTCTTGTATACGTTATTTGGGTGAAGATCCTTGGGTGCGTATCCGTGAGTTGAAAGCCGCTATGCCTAACACGCCTCAACAAATGTTACTCAGAGGTCAAAACTTGTTGGGATATCGTCATTATGCAGACGATGTGGTGGCTAAGTTTGTTGAAAGAGCAGCGACCAACGGTGTTGATGTTTTCCGTATTTTTGATGCTATGAATGATCCGCGCAATTTAGAAGCGGCGATTAAAGCTGTAAAAAGTGCGGGTAAGCATGCTCAAGGTACGATTTCATACACGACCAGTCGTGTTCATACGATTGACATGTGGGTAAGCTACGCGAAAACACTTGAGGATATGGGCGCAGATTCGATTGCGATTAAAGATATGTCCGGTATTTTGACGCCGTATGATGCCTATGACCTCGTTTCTCGTCTTAAAGCACAAACTGATCTTGAAGTTCAGTTGCAGTCACATGCAACGTCTGGTTTGGCTGATATGACCCTTTTAAAAGCCATCGAAGCGGGCATTGATCGCGTCGATGCTTCGATTTCTTCAATGTCGATGACCTATGGTCATACTGCAACAGAAACCGTTGTGGCCGCTTTGCAAGGTCAAGGACGTGATACAAACCTGAATTTACAGCTGCTTGAAGAAATAGCCGCTTACTTTAGAGACGTTCGTAAAAAATACGCTAAGTTTGAAGGTTCACTCAGAGGAACAGATTCACGCATTTTACTTGCGCAAGTGCCGGGCGGAATGTTGACCAATATGGAAAGTCAGCTTAAAGAGCAGGGTGCTGCTGATAAGTTTGATGAAGTGTTGGCTGAAATCCCTAAAGTACGAGAAGACTTAGGGTTAATCCCCTTAGTGACACCGACTTCTCAGATTGTTGGGACACAAGCAGTCATCAACGTTTTGATGGGCGAACGTTATAAAACGATTTCAAAAGAAGTTCAGGCTATCCTAAAAGGTGAGTATGGTTCAGCTCCCGCACCGTATAATGCAGAACTGCAAGCAAGAGTCTTAGAGGGCTCAGCGCCGATAACGTGCCGTCCGGCCGATATGATTGCCGACGAAATGGATAAGTTGACAGCCGAATTGAAGTCAACAGCAAATGAAAAGTCTATTAAGTTGGAAAGTGGTGATCGTTTAGTCGATGATGTTTTGACTTACGCGCTTTTCCCTCAGATAGGTCTTAAGTTTTTAGAAAATCGTGGCAATCCAGATGCATTTGAACCCGCGCCAACAACAGAGGCGCTAGTTGTTAAAGCAGATGAAAGCAAGTCTAATACGCCTAAAGTGAGTGGTGGTTCAGAGGTTTACACTCTCGCGGTCAATGGACAAACCTATGTCGTGCAAGTGACTGAAGGTGGCGATATCACTTCTGTGACACCTGTTGCATCTTCTGCACCTATGGCCGCATCAGCTGCACCTGTTGCTGGGTCTGGTGATCCTGTGCCTGCACCTCTTGCAGGAAATATCTGGAAGGTAGAAGTCTCTACTGGCCAGCAGGTAAAAGAGGGCGATGTTCTGGTTATCCTTGAAGCGATGAAAATGGAAACTGAAGTACGTGCCGCGAGGTCCGGTACAGTGGTTTCTGTGGATGTCAAAGAAGGTGATACTGTCCAAGTGGGCGATAGCCTTATATCTCTTGCGTAACAGGGGCCATTAATGGAAGCTTTATTAAGTATTTGGCGTGACTCAGGCCTTAGCAATTTGACTGTTGGTCAGGTTGTGATGATTTTCGTGGGTTTCATCCTGCTATATTTGGCTATTAATAAAAAGTTTGAGCCGCTACTGCTAGTGCCAATTGGCTTTGGGGGTATTCTTGCTAATATCCCTCAAGCAGGAATTGCCTATTCAGCTGTAGAAAATGCATTTTATTTTGGTGGTCCTGAGGTGCTGACTGAGTTGTCACATCTTTTAGGTAGTGCTTCAGGAAATATAGCTGAAATGAAAGTCCTATACGCGGATGCTGCAGCTTCTTTAAAGGCAGCGGCTACCTTCGTGGCACAAGATAACGGATACAATAATGGCATGCTATACAATTTTTATAGTATTGCTATTCTATCGGGAGCTGCGCCTTTACTTATTTTCATGGGTGTAGGTGCAATGACTGATTTTGGGCCATTATTAGCAAATCCAAGAATGATGTACTTAGGAGCGGCTGCGCAGTTTGGTATTTTTGCTACTGTTATCGGCGCTGTTGGCTTAACGACTATGGGCATTATGGATTTTTCTATCCAAGAAGCAGCTGCGATTGGCATTATCGGTGGTGCTGATGGACCAACTGCGATATGGGTATCGACTATGTTAGCGCCGCATTTATTGGGGGCAATAGCTGTGTCTGCATATGCATATATGGCATTGGTTCCGATGGTGCAACCGCCAATTATGCGTTTATTAACCACTGAGCGTGAACGTAAGATTGTGATGAGCCAGTTACGTCATGTGTCCAAGCGCGAAAAAATTATGTTCCCAATAGTTTTACTCTTATTGGTAGCACTATTGTTACCGGCTGCTGCACCCTTATTGGGAATGTTTTGCTTCGGTAACTTGATGCGCGAATGTGGGGTAGTAGATCGCTTAAGTGATACAGCACAAAATGCTTTGATCAACATAGTGACGATCTTCTTGGGCTTGTCAGTGGGTTCTGTCCTAGTTGCTGATAAGTTTTTGGATTTGCAAACGCTTGGTATCATGATTCTAGGTATCATTGCTTTCGCGATAGGAACGGCTTCTGGTGTCCTGATGGCGAAAATCATGAACTCGATGATGGGTGGAAATGCAATAAATCCATTGATTGGGTCGGCGGGTGTTTCAGCTGTGCCTATGGCAGCAAGGGTGTCTAACAAATTAGGCCTTGAGGCAAATCCACAGAACTTCTTATTAATGCATGCAATGGGTCCCAATGTTGCTGGTGTTATAGGTTCTGCAATCGCTGCAGGTGTTATGATTAAGTTTGTTGGTTGAGATGTAAAAAGTAACAAAAAAGGCAGTTCCTTAGAACTGCCTTTTTTGTTGGGACAGTTACTTCAAATCGAAGTATTTGGCACGAGCGGCCAAGAAAGCTTGGTCTACTGTTTCGGTTCTTGTGCGGAGAATGTTGAGAGAGGAGATGTAACTCTCTGCTGTTTTCTTCGTTAGCGCATCACCACTTTCACGTAGCTCAGTTAGAATTTCTTTAGCGGCAACAGCGCCAGCTTGAAGAATTTCATCTGGGAATTGATGAACTCGGACGCCGTGTTGTTCTACAAGTGTTTTCAAGGCAATCGGATCGTTCGCATAAAACTCTGATGCCACTTGGTCGTATTCGGCTTGGCATGCAGACTCTACAATTGCTTGTAAATCCTTCGGCAATGCTGAAAATTTATCTTTATTCACAACCAGTTCAGTGGCAAGGCCTGGCTCGATAAAGCTTGGGAAGTAGTAGTCTTTGCAAATTTGGTGGAAGCCAAGGGCTAAATCGTTATATGGACCAACGAACTCAGCCGCATCAAGTGCTCCTGATTGAAGCGCTGCATAGATTTCACCGCCAGCCATATTAACGACAGTCGCCCCCAGTTTTTGCCATACCTGACCACCAATGCCTGGTGTGCGGAAACGTAGCCCTTGAATATCACTGAGGCCTGTGAGCTCTTTACGGAACCAGCCGCCAGCTTGTGTACCTGTGTCACCTGAAAGGAAGGCTTTAACGCCAAACTGATCGTAGACTTCGTCATAGATTTCTTGGCCGCCCATGTAACGCATCCAAGCTGCTAATTCACGCGAGGTCATTCCGTAAGGAACACCAGTGAAGAAAGACGTTGCACGACTTTTGTTTTGCCAATAATAAGCTGCACCATGGCTCATTTCAGCAGAGCCTTCGATAACAGCATCAAAGGTGCCTAGAGCTGGAACAAGCTCGCCAGCGGAGAAAACCTGAACGGTTAAACGTCCATCGGACATATTGGTAATACGATCAGCAAGACGTTGAGCGCCAGTACCCAGCCCAGGGAAGTTTCTTGGCCAAGTGGTCACCATGCGCCAGGTGATTTTGCGTTGTGCAATGGCTGGGGCAGCAACAGAGGCTGCCGCCACACCAGCACCGATAGCTGCACCTTTAATAAAATTACGACGCTTCATACATATACTCCACTTTGTTATTGTTTGTCTGTCAATAAGAACGTTATTCAATATAGCCTGTAATGTCTATCCGTAGTACTACGGATAGACATATCTTTGTTTTATCAATGATTACGGGTGAACACGTTTATGACTGAGTCGCGTCGCCATCGCAATACCACTAAAGATTAATATCATCCCGACCCAATGAAAAACGTAGAGTTTTTCATTCAAAAAAAGACTAGCCAGCAATATGCCCCAAACAGGAATGAGATGGATGAAATAACCCGTTTGGTTCGCCCCTAAAACCTGGACACCTTGATTCCAGAATAAAAAAGCTAGGACAGAGGCAAAAACGCTGACATAAATAAGCGTTGAAACGCTAGTGGTATTGAATGCTATATGACGTTGTTGAATGAAATGCTCATACAGGTAGAAGGGTGTAATTAGCGCAAGTCCGAGAATAGCGGTTATAGAAAAGAACTCTAAACCAGTCAACTCGGCACTTCGTTTACGCAACAGAACAGAATACAGTGCCCAACTGAATACGGCTGCTAAAATCCAGAATCGACCTTGGTTGCCTGATAGGAGGGCGCTAAAATGACTTATAGATCCTTCGGTAATAATGGTCATCACGCCAATGAGTGACAACGCAACGCCCATGATTTGCAGGTAAGAGATACGCACACCAAAAATGAATCTAGACAATAGCAATATCATGACGGGGCATGCGGATAGCAGCAACAAAGCATCGGTTGCGGGTGATGTTTGCAAACCCAGGTAGACAAAACTATTGAAGTTGCAAACGCCTAGAAAAGAGACGAGGAGTAAATACAGCCAATCTCTGCCCAGAATGTGTCGTTTCTTCCAAAGCAAATGTGCGCTAAATGGGAGAATGATGACCAATGCAAACGTCCAGCGCCACCAAGACAAGGCTAAAGGTGGTATTTCGGCGGATACTGCACGCCCCACGACAAAGTTGCCGCCCCAGAAGAGTGTTGTTGCGATTAATAGTAAGTAAGCAATTAAAATGCTGCGGGTTTTCATAAATGTACAGTTCTGATTGGTGTATTGGCTTTTTGCTCTATTTTGACCTGTATGTCAACTTTGTTTGAGTTTTGCTTAAACAAATGAAGAATTGACCGAGGTGGTTTAGATGCGTATAACGCTTGCCAATAGAAGAATTAAAATCTGAGCTGGAACGAGGCTATGTTGGAGTGGAGTGTTTTAATACTTGCGGGGTATTTGGCGGGGGTATTAAATTCAATAGCAGGTGGTGGGAGTTTCTTAACCTTTCCGGCATTGGTGTGGGCGGGAGTGCCTCCTATAGCGGCGAATGCCACCAGTGCAGTGGCTGTGTTACCGGGATACCTCGGAGGAGCTCTGGGGTTTCGTCAAGAGCTTCGTGAGATTTCGTTGAAACGTCATCTGCTCTTATCCTTAATCGGGCTGATAGGCGGTTTAACAGGGGCTTTACTCTTGTTGATTACACCTGCGCATGTCTTTGGTTTTGTCATTCCTGTGCTTTTATTGTTAGCCACTTTAATGTTTGCGTTGGGGGCACGTTTACTTGCCTATGTGCGTACCAGCGGCTTGCCTTTACCACTTTTGCCTGGCCTGTTTTTAGTGGCTATCTATGGCGGCTATTTTAATGGTGGCTTAGGAATCATGTTGTTAGCTTTGTTTGCGGCGGCGGGCATGACGCAAATGAACTTAATGAATGGTTTAAAAAATCTGCTTTCCTTTACGTTATCATTTGTCTCGGTGGCGGCGTTTGCAATAGCAGGAAAGATTCTTTGGTCTGAAGGCCTTGTCATGATGGTGGCAGCAACGATTGGCGGTTATCAAGGTGCGGCTCTAGCAAGACGCTTACCCGTTCATTGGGTTCGGTACGTAGTGATTGCCGTCGGGTTAGTGATGACAGCTGTGTTTTCCTATCGCGTAATTTAATCTGGAGCAGGCTTGGTTTGAAGTAATCGAGCCGATGAGTAGTTTTATCGGCTATCAGATAAGCTGGTGCTCAAGTGCAAATTTAGTTAAGCCAGCCGTGCTTTGAATACCAAGTTTTGTCTTGAGTTTTTGACGATGAGTTTCAACAGTGCGAACGCTGATGTGAAGGGTTTGCGCGATTTCTTTGTTAGAGTGGCCTTCAGCCAAGAGTTTCAGAACTGTGATTTCACGTTGACTAAGTTCTTCATTTAAAATGCTTTGTGTTGGAGTGGGAATGCTTCTGAATAAAGCGTCAGATGCGCCAGCACTGAAATAGGTGTTGCCGGAGTGAACTGTCTCTATCGCTTTAATGAGCTCATTCGATGAGACATCTTTCAAAACATAGCCAGAGGCGCCAGATTGTATCAGCGATAAAATGTACTCGCGATCATCATGCATGCTGAGCATCAGTATGCGTATGTCGGGTAATTCACTGCGAAAGCGTTTAGTGGCATCGAGTCCATTTAACACTGGCATGGAAACATCCATAATGACGACGTCAGGCTGTAAACGACGAGCCGCTTCTAGTGCCTGCTCACCATTATTTGCGGTCCCTACAATGTCTATATGTGTTTCGAGTCCTAATCGTGCCTTAAGGCCGTCTAAGACCAGTAAATGATCATCAACCAAGAGTATTCGAATGGGAGCTTGCATGGCTGTTTAACGCCTTTTGTTATTATAAAATGCAGTTGGTTAGCAGAGTTTGGTTTTAGTATAACAGTCTTTTGGTGATGTTGACTGCAGATCTTCGCAGTGCCTTTTTGTCATTTACAGGGCAACGAAGCCATTATATGAGTGCCATTGTTAATTTCAGAATGTAAAACAAACTGCCCACCAATAACTTCAACTCGCTCTTTCATGTTGACTAGCCCTATACCCTTGTTTTGAGCTGTCTTGAGATTAAACCCTTTACCATTATCGGATACCTCAAAGTGTATTTCTTTGTCAGCGGAATAGAGACGTAGTTTGAGGTGACTGGCGTCCGCATGCTTTTCAATATTGGTTAAACATTCCTGTGCCAATCGATAAAGTGTTGTGCCCACATCATCGGGTAAATCGACTTTGCAGAGGTCGTATTCCAATTTAACCTGAATGCTTGTGCGCTCAGAAAATTGATCCAATAGCCCTCTGAGTGCTGATTCTAATCCTAAGTCATCCAGTAACACTGGGCGTAAATTGTGAGAAATTTGTCGGACTTCACGTATGGTTTGATTTAAAATTTGCTCGGTTTTCTGCAAATCTTCAATGGCTGGATGTTCAGGTGTTTGATTTTCAAGCTTTTTGCAGGCGAGTTCAATTCTGAACTTCATTGACACCAATTGCTGGTTGATTCCATCGTGTAACTCTCTTGAAAAACGTCGACGCTCGTTGACTTGTAGCCGCATAAATTTTTTCACCAGTTGCCGAAGGCGGTCATCGGCTAAACGGTGTTCATGCAGATTAATGGCCAGACCTAAAATGACAATCAGAATAACGGTGAAGAGTAATACCAGCATAACCGTGAGAAAACTATTGCGAATATTGTCATCAATCGCTTGCTTAACCTGGCTGATGTCGGCGTAGATAGTGTCTAAATACAATCCAGTGCCAAACATCCACTCCCATTCTGGAATGAGCATGGCATAGCCCAGTTTATCTTCTTGTTGCATAAGAGGAGGGCGTTCCCAAATATAGCGGTGATAGCCGCCGCCACTATTTGCGGCGTTGAGTAAATGCTGGATCAACAGGTTGCCGCTGCGATCCTCAAACTCGAACAGGTTTTGTCCAACGAATGCTGGAATCGTGGGGTGAACCAGGTTGATGCCTTGTTGGTCGTATGCAAAAAAATAGCCATCCTCACCGAAGGTCATGCGGCTTAATAGCGCAATAACCTCTGATTTCGCTTCTTCTTCACTCAGCGTATCATTACGTTGAACATGTTCAATGGCAGAAAAGGCCAGTTCAACTTGCTCTTTAAGCGCTTGTTTTTTCGATTCAATGAGGTTTTGTTCGTATACACCTAAAATCTGTGTCGCTAAACTATGTGCATGGGTCAACCCTAAATAAGATAAAATGCCTGCAGCCGAGAGCAAGGGTAAAATGGCGAGTAAAAGTATCTTGGCTTTTAGATTCATTGAAGCGCCTCAGACTGTGTGATTTGCATCCGTAAAACTACTGAGTTCATTGCGTAGTTCTACGCATATTTTCGGTATTCATACGAATAGAAAAATACGTCTCTAGAGTAGATGATGTAAACTGTAAAAACAGCCTTAAGGCGCATAAAAATAATGTTGAGGAATGCTATGTTAGTTGTCTCATTCTTAGTTCGACTCATTTGTCGGATTAACCTCATCTTGGGCAATATCTTTTCTTGGTTTTCATTAGGAATTGTATTGACCTGTTTCACCGTTGTAGTACTTCGCTACTTCTTCTCAACGGGCTATGTCTGGATGCAAGATCTATACGTCTGGCTAAATGGCATGATGTTTATGGGCATTGCTGGCTTTACTTTGATGCAGAATGGCCATGTCCGGGTTGATATTTTTTATCGGCCTGCAAATGCAAGGCGAAAAGCCATTATCGATATGATTGGCTGCATTGTATTCGTTACGCCCTTTCTATACATCGTAACAACCTACGGCTTGCCATACGTGCAACGCTCTTGGCGCTTTATGGAGGGCTCTTCCAATTTTGGCGGAATGCCAGGTCTGTATATCGTTAAGTCCTTCATCTTAGTGTTTGTGGGTGTAGTTGCTTTGCAAGCCATCGCGATGGTGATGCGCAGTGTGTTAATTCTATCAGGACGGGAAGATCTCGTGCCTGAGCATTATCGTTATAAAGAAGGGGGTTAAGCATGGATCCAGTGTTCTTGGGTGAGATGCTCTCCCTATTAATGTTCTTTACCATCATTGGTGTGTTGATGATGGGGTTTCCGGTTGCTTTCTCGTTAGCCGGTACGTCGGTTATCTTTGCAACCCTTGGGCATATGTTAGGTGTGTTCGATTTATCTAACTTTTCGAGTCTGGCTCCACGCTATATTGGCGTCATGCTGAATGAGGTTTTAGTTGCTGTTCCCTTATTTATTTTCATGGGGATGATGCTTGAACGATCCGGTATAGCCGAACAACTTTTGATTACCATGGGACGTTTGTTCGGTAAGCTGCGCGGTGGTTTGGGGCTATCGGTCATCATAGTGGGCGCTTTACTCGCCGCCTCTACAGGTATTGTAGGCGCAACGGTCGTTACCATGGGGCTGCTATCGCTTCCCGCGATGATGCGTGCAGGCTATGACCCTAAGCTTGCTACGGGTGTTATCTGTGCTTCCGGAACATTGGGGCAAATCATACCGCCATCAACTGTACTGATTTTTATGGGTGATATGTTGGCGGGTGTTAACCAACAAGTGCAAATGTCCAAAGGTAACTTTGCACCGACACCCGTGTCCGTTGGCGATCTGTTTGCAGGTGCTTTTATTCCTGGACTTATGCTAGTGGCGATCTATATGGTATTTATGATTTATAAAGCCGTGCGCCATCCAGAAACCTGTCCTGCACTTGAAGTGACAGCCGAAGAGCGTGCACGTTTATTCAAAGATGTTATCTTTACACTCTTACCACCTTTATTGCTGATAATTGCTGTGTTGGGCTCGATTCTAGGTGGCGTTGCAACCCCTACTGAGTCCGCTTCAGTCGGTGCGGTTGGTGCGATGATTTTGGCAGCGATTAAGCGTAAGTTGACCTTTGCCAATTTGCGACACGTGATGTTTGCCACCGCTAATACAACCGCAATGATCTTCATCATCTTGATTGGGGCTTCGGTCTTCTCGTTGGTATTTAGAATGATGGGCGGTGAAGAGCTCGTCAGTGATTTCCTCAACAGCTTACCGGGCGGTAAGATGGGGGCAATCATTTTTGTGATGCTGTTGATGTTTATTTTAGGCTTTATTCTGGATACCTTTGAAATTATCTTTTTGGTGATTCCAATTACGGCGCCAATACTGCTGATGATGGACATAGATCCGATTTGGTTAGGGGTGATGGTTGCCGTGAATCTGCAAACCAGCTTCCTAACGCCTCCATTCGGTTTTGCGCTCTTCTATTTGCGGGGAGTGGCGCCGGATACCATTACAACACGCCATATTTATCAAGGTGCTATGCCGTTTGTCTTCTTGCAAGTCATGGTGATTGGTTTGTTGATCTTGTTCCCAGGTCTAGTGACTTGGTTACCAGATATGATTTACGGTCGTTAACTAGACGTAGATAGTGCTCATGCCCCCTAGCGCCTCATATATCAGGCGCTAGGGGGCCTTGTTTAAAAGCCTGCTAAGACTTCGAGATGTGCCTGAACACTAAATGCAAGGGATACGGGGTTGTATCCACCTTCAAGTACCGAGACGATTCGCCCTTCAGAAAACTCATCCGCAATCTGCATAATCTTTTGAGTAACCCAGCGGTAGTCTTCTTCATCCAAATTTAAATCAGCCATTGGATCTTCTTTATGAGCATCAAATCCAGCTGAAATAAAAATCATATCAGGCTTGTGTGCCCTGAGTGCGGGCAGCCATTGCTGCTCAATGGCGTCACGGAACAACGAAGCATCAGAGTGAGCCGCGAGAGGGCAATTGACAATGTTGGGGCGGTCAATAGAGCAATATCTCTCGGGGTAATAGGGGTGCTGAAAGGTAGAGCACACCAACACCTCTGGCCGGTCTTTAAAAATATCCACAGTTCCGTTGCAATGATGCACATCAAAATCGAGGATGGCTACACGATTGATTGATGAGTGCGTTAAAGCATGGCAAGCACCTATAGCTACGTTGTTATAAAAGCAAAAGCCCATGGCCATGTTGTACTCTGCATGATGCCCTGGTGGACGTACAGCACAGAATGCATTTTTGGCTTTTCCGGCTAAAACACGGTTGGTTGCGAGTATCGCACTTCCTGCCGCTAAACTGGCTGCATGCAGTGAGTCCGGACAAAGAGCTGTATCATCATCTGTGTATACAACGCCTTCTCGCGGTAGCTTCATTGCTAATTTCTTATGGTGCAGATTTGCATGGGCGAGTTTTATTTGCTCTTCTGTTACATGCACGGAAGTCAGTTGATCTAAATGATCAAGTAAACCAGTCCTGCTTAGGACTTTGTGTATGGCTTGCAGTCGAGTTGGGCTTTCTGGATGATCTGGCCCCATATTATGGAGCATGCAATCTTCATGAGTGATGTACGCCGTTGCCGTCATTATTTTTCTCCTTCAACTTCGCTATTTTAGAGTATAAAGGAATAAATTAAGGTTAGGCGAAAGTTGTAATTTCAGAAAAAACTTCAAACTTAGCTAAAGCTTGATTCAGATCAAGCTTTAGCTTTTAGTCCCGCTGTAGGATGTATTTACAGCATAGAACTGTACTTTTTAGGCGCCGATGTGTCACCCAGCATCCGGCGCTTTTCTTTTTTTCAGGGGGGCAAAACCCTGGTCAATGGGGGTTGATGACTCTGTATTGGATGAAGGTGCGCGACGTTTGCCAATCGTTTTTTTATCGCGATGACGCTCTTTCACCTTAGGTTTAGTCTCTACTTTATCTTTAAGTTCTTTTTTCTTTTTACTACCGGCTGCCTTGCCCGAACTTTTCACTTTTTCAGGGCCTTTATAATGACCTAAGAATCCTTCAATTGTGCGCTGTGTGAACGAAAGTTTTAGATAACGCTCGACACTTCTCATCAGATTCCATTCGGAAGGCGCGATCAGAGTAATCGCTGTGCCTGATTTACCTGCACGCCCTGTTCGACCAATACGGTGAACGTATTCATCACCAGATCGTGGCATTTCAAAGTTAATGACCAGATCAACTCCGTCAATATCCAAGCCTCGTGCTGCAACATCGGTGGCAACGAGAACTTGTACATGGCCATCTCTAAAAAAACGCATGGTTTTGCGACGCTCAACTTGGTCCATCTCGCCATGCAGAGAAGCCGTTCTATGCTTGTGATATTTTAAGACATTACCTAGATGTACCGAGGCAGCGCGAGTGTTGGTAAATACCACTGTTCTTTCTGGTTTTTCTTCATTTAAAATCGCGCTGATCAAACGCTCTTTATGTTTGATATCATCGGCTAAGACAATTTGTTGCAGAATGGTTGAAATTTGATCTTGTGCAGTGCTTAGAATTAATCGTTCAGGTGATTTTAACACTTGCTCAATGAGGTCTTCGATGTCACGAGTTTTCAAGGTTGCAGAAAAAAGCATTGTTTGACGATCTGCAGCGCAACTAGACGTTATGGTTGTGACGTCTTCGCGAAAGCCCATGTCGAGCATTCTATCGGCTTCATCCAGTATCAAAAACTCAATATCAGACAGAACAAGGCTGTTTAACTCTAAGTGCTCTTTTATTCGACCAGGAGTTCCCACAACGATTTCCGGGTTTTTGCGAAGTTTTGCTGCTTGTTCTTTGAAGCCACTGCCACCGCAGATTGTCAGCGCTTTGATGTGAGTGAAGGCTGCCAGTTTTATGCAAGACTGAGTGACTTGCTCGGCGAGTTCGCGGGTGGGCACTAAAATGAGTGCTCGTGTGCCACGGTTCGGTGCTGGCTGATCGAGGAAGTGTTGTAACATAGGTAATAAAAATGCGAAGGTTTTACCGCTACCTGTTTCAGCACTGACTAATAGATCTTTGCCCTGAATAGCTAATGGAATGGCTTGTGCCTGGACTTGAGTCGTTTCTTTAATGCCTTGCGCATCTAAAGCTTTTTGTAAACGTTCGTGCAAAATGATATCGGTGAACACTTGGGCGCTTCTCTGACTGATAATCTATGTTCAAATTGTACCAGAAAAAGAGATAACTGTCGGTTTGATTCGTTTGATACCCCTTCGTAACGCTTAGATATGTGCTTATTCCTTTTTCAACATGAAAAATGTGCAAGTGCAACAATTAGTACTTGTCAAATGGTGCGAAGTCGGTTTATATATCTTCTTTTATCTTTAGTAATCTGAATCTTATGCGCTCTATTTTAATTATTACACTCAGTATTGCGTTAACAGGTTGTTTTTCCAACAGTCGCAGCGTTAATCAATTGCAAATTGTTACGCCAAAGCATTCACAAGTCATACTCTCTAACACAGCTAGGCCTATAGTGCCTCAAACGACTGAAATACGTTTGGCACTAGAACAGCAATATATGAGCTGGGCAGGAACTCCATACCGTTTAGGTGGAGCTGACCGCAGCGGAATTGATTGCTCGGCGTTCGTAAGGGAGGTGTTTGGTGATATTTACAATGTTCAGCTGCCTCGTTCTACGGATGAACAGGTTACTCTAGGTAAGGAAATTGCGCGCCAAGAACTCAAACCGTCGGATTTGATTTTTTTTAAGACGGGGCGCACTCAGCGTCATGTGGGGATCTATTTAGGAGAAGGTAAGTTTTTACATGCTTCAACCAGTCGTGGTGTGATTATTTCAAAGCTTGATAATCCTTACTGGAAGCGTAATTACTGGACAGCAAGACGCGCAGAAGAGGTTGTTCAATTAGCTAGTTTATAGCGAGCAATCAAACAAAAAACCCAGCTGATGCTGGGTTTTTTGTTTTTAAGTTCTATATTTTTAAAGTCTTAGCGGCCCGCTCTGCGGATAGCTTGAGGGGTAAAGTCGTTGTAATCGAAGCGTTGGCTGAAATCATATCCAGAGCCTTCTTCATTGGTTAGAGCGCCTACGAGATAACGACCAGATTGCAAATCGTAAAAAGCCTCAGCAGCTGTCCAAGGAACTTGAACATCTCTGTATGGGAAGTGATGTGCTTCACCGACTCTCCACAGCTCACCGCGTCCATCGTAATGGTCTACTGTGGCAACTTGCCAAGTGTCTTCATCAATGAAGAACACACGCTTGGCATAGACGTGACGCTGACCGTCTTTAAGCGTCGCTTCTACTTTCCATACTCTGTGAAGTTCATAACGAGTAACGTCAGGGTTGATATGACCTGCTTGCAGCATATCACTGTATTTTAGTGAGCGATCAGCTAGTTTGAAGCTGTTGTAAGGAATATAAAGCTCTTGCTTACCGACAAGGTTCCATTCGTAGCGATCAGGAGCACCATTGAACATATCCAAGTTATCCGTGGTGCGTTGCCCGTCAGTCGCAGTACCTGGTGCATCGTAGGCTATGTTAGGGGCTAAGCGAACGCGTCGTTGTCCCGAGTTGTAAGTCCAAGCTTGTCGAGGTTGAGTGATCTGATTCATGGTTTCGTGAACCAGCAGAATATTACCCGTTAAGCGAGCTGGTGCTGTTACTTCTTGTACGAAGTAAAACAAAATATTGTCGTAGCGAGCATCCTCACTGCCTGATTTTAAATAAGAAGGCCAAGAGAGTTTTTCGTTAATCTTTACAGGGGTAAAGCTGCCATTTGCTTGTACGGGGATTTGTGCAAAGTTACGCTCTAGGGAGCCACCGCGATAACGAGTCATATGATTCCATATCACTTCGAGACCGCTATTAGGAATTGGGAAAGCAAAGGCTTCATCGAAATTTTCGATGCCATTGCCACCATCGACCAGCCGCGCATTCGCTGCATTGTGTTTAGCTTTTGCGTAGATCGAGTCTGGATAGGAGGCGGTTCGATGTGTCGGATATACTGGCATTCTAAAGGTATCGGGGTAACGCTTGAACATAGCGATTTGACCATCTGATAGACGGTCTCGATATTGATCAACGTTTGCCGCTGTAATTACGAATAATGGCTGCTCATTCGCAAACGGATTGGTGTGGCGGTCATTGCTTTGAGCGAGTCCGCCTGTCCATTCAGGTATGGTGCCTTCTGCGTTACCAGCCCGCTCAGCACCAATTGGCGTTAGATCTTGTCCAAGGCGATTGGGGTCGGCGGATAAATGCGCCGAAAGCAGTAAGGCCAGGGCAGTGCTCAGTATGAGCTTGGGTGTTCTCAAGCTTGTCATTATTATTCTCCTGCTGAAAGTTAGAACGCAACCGATGCGCTAAGTGAAATAAAATCTCGATCCTTGTCTGCGTTGAAAGACCCACCAAAGAAAGTGGTATAAGAGGCTCCAAAGCGATACTTGTTCATATAGTCAGCGGTGAGGCCTAAGTTAATGGCTTTTTCATTCTCACGGAATGCAGCACCAGGTTCAGGCCCATTCCCTTTGATACCGTGTCTAAAGTTCAGCTCAGGTGTTAAGGTGACGCCAGAAAAAACATTTGGGTACTCTAACGATCCTCTAAGTACATAACCGTAAGAGTTCTTGGTGACAAATCCCGAGGTGTCTCCAGCCGCATAGCCATAAATACCTGAACGCCCGTATTTAAGAGCGTTAGCACCTTCGTCAAGACCATGGACGTGCGTCCAACCCAGTTCAGCGATGGTGCTTAAGCGGCTAGCACCTAACACATTATCGTGGAATTTAATGAAGGTTGTTTGCGCCTGTGTTACATCAAATAGGCCGTAACCACGAATAGTGCCACCGGCACCAGCATTGCGGACTAAAGCGTCGGCTGAAGAGTTGCCAATACCACCGGGTGCAAATTGTCGAAGGATGGCGCCGACGAGAAGAGGTCCATTGACTTGAATGGGCATGTCTTGCTTGTGACTGATTTCACCCGACCACGCAATATCCCCTAGGTTCGTACTGAAGCTCAAGCCGACCAAGCGTATTTTCTCGGGGTAATCGATAAAATAGGTGCTGCCAAATGGCGCAGCTTGTGCAGCGGATGCTTGAGGTGTTAATCCTGGTGGGAAAGGAGGGCTAGGAAGTGCTGGCGGCAATCCTGCAATGTCCTGAGCGGAAATGGGTGTGTTGACACCACTAATCATTGGCAGACGGCTGTGGTATTGCGTGTAGTAGAGACCAAATTCGGTGTTGTTCAAATTTTCTGCAAAATAGCGAAGGTTTAAACCAAACTGATCTTCATTTTTCGCTTCTCGGCGTCCGTTCTGTGCGCGGTAGACAACCGGAGTGTAGCTACTGATTTCAGAAAAAATAGGATTGACTGCAGCTAAGCCTGCCAATGGGGCAAATGGATTCAGATTGTTGTAATAAATTTGGTCGTTGATACCTGCGAAGCCTGTTCCGGCACCTACACGTATCCCGTCACAGCCTTGTGGTGCAAAGTCATTACTTGAAAAATACGTACCACAACCATCAACAACCGTTGGCTCCCATTTTAGCTGATAAAAGCCCTCGATACTGAGGTTGTCCGTTAAACCCAGAGAGGCAAAAGCGCTGGCAAATGGAAGAAGTCCTTCTTTGATTTCAGCGCCAGGTCTTCTAAACGCAGCAACATCCACAGGGTTGAACGAGTTAATCCCACCTTGAATAAACGTGCTTTCACCCCAGTTGATTGCTTGTCTACCTACACGGATATCTAGTGGCATACTTCCTAGATTAAAACCGCCATAGACATAAGCGTCTAGTAGTTCTGCCCCTGCTGATTTAGCAAAATCATTAAAGTCACTGTCATTGAGTCGAGCATTTGGAGTATAGCCATTGGGCGCGTGTCCATGGGCACGGCTGCCTTTTTTCAGCTCATAATCGTACCAGTATTTGCCGCGAGCAAAAAAACCTAGATTGTTATAGCGCAGATCTAAATCATGAACGCCTTTAACAACGGTTGAAAAGGGTTTTCCTTTCTTAAAGTTTTGTGTGCCGTCATCGTAGCTACCTGATCCACGGCTTGTGCCACCATTGGGTGGTGAGATTAAGCTTTGATCTGCATCTTTTAAACGCACGCTTGTGCCAATTGAGAGGTTTGAATCAAAACGCCCTTGAATTTCCCCAAGTTGGAAATCAATGCCATGGCTCTGCGCGCTGATGGATGCAGCGACAATGCCTGCCAAGATTGAGGGAGCAAAAAAGGGAGATGATTTGGAGAAGGTGCGGGCTTTTCGCTGATAGATAGTTGCCATTTCGTTCATTCCGCCTTGTTATTATTGTGTAACGCATGCTCAGTTGTTTGAAAAAAACACTAGAATCGGTCTAATCTATGGGTTATGTAAGTAATAACCTATTCTGATCTAGTCTCAGGAAAATACTAGTATATGACAATGACAAATTGCATCATAGAAAGTAACAAATACGTGCGAACAGTGTTGTGATGAATTCAATCATCCATTTATAAATAGAATAAGAGAGGCCAGTGTGGAAAAAACTATCACCGTTCCTGCAGGATATGCAAATCATTTGCTAAGCATGGCAGCTACGCAAGGTTTTGATACTGATGAACTCCTCCGGCATGTTCAAATCAGTCGAACCGAGTTAGAAACTGGAGCGGAGTTGCCTGCTTTGAAGTTTGGGCAACTCTATCAACACATTATGTGGATTGCTCAGGATGAGTCATTCGGTATGCTCAGTGGTGGACGTGTACCCAATGGTACCTTCCGCATGATGTGCCATTGCATTATTCATTGTAAAACGTTAGAGCGTGCGCTCTGGCGTTGCAGCGACTTTTATGAAATTTGCAGAGGATCGCTGATTAAGCCTGTGCTGGTGAGAAAAGGCCGCTACGCTAAGATTTCATTTGCACCAACGGAAAATGTCACTGAAGACGATTTTCGTACGCTGATGAAGAATGAAGCGCCGTTGCGAATTCGGACATCTTTATCCATGTGGCATCATTTCATCAGTTGGCTAATTGGTCGACGTTTAGAGCTTAAGGCGGCTTACTTCGGGTTTTCGGATCCTAAAGAGCAAGAGCAGTATAAGAAATTGTTTCAATCAGAGGTTCGCTTTAATCAACATGAAAATGCTATCGTGTTTCCGGCGAAGTTTTTAGATTTGCCTGTTGCACAAAATGAAGAAACCTTACGAAGCTTTCTGAAAACGGCTCCCTATCAGTTGATTGTGATGGTCGATGACGATAAAAGTTTAAAGGCCCAAGTTGTGTCTATACTTGGTAAAGACTTTAGTCGGGAATTGCCTACGGCGGAAGAAGTTGCACACGCTTTGCATATGTCAGTATCAACCTTGCGTCGACGTTTGCTTGAAGAGGGGACATCCTATCAAAAAATCAAAGACGATGAACGTAAAGTTGCAGCGATTAACTATATGAACTCGCCACAACTTTCCATAAATGATATCGCTGGGCTCATGGGGTTCGATGAGCCTTCGGCTTTCTTTAGGTCCTTTAAAAAATGGACTGGGATGACACCTGGAGAGTATCGGAGAAGCGAAAACTATACGCAGTTGTATCAGTAGGAGGGGCAGCCTACTGATCAGCGATTTTTAAAGCAGGGAGGTTACAAATGCTGGTTAACTTTTTCGATCGTATTGTAATACCCGCATTTTTTTTAGATGTTGAGCATAAAATTATTGGGTGGAATCCAGCAATGGAAGCGCTTTCCGGGCTGAGTCGTGGCTTAATGCTAGGGTCAAAGGCCCAGTGGAAGGCTTTTTATTCCGAGGAGCGTCCAGTCTTAGCAGACCTAGTGCTGGAGCCTGATTCGAATGCACAGCTTGAGTTATATTATTCAGGGCGATACGAATACTGTGATGTTGTTCCTGGTGCGGTTAATGCGACGGATTACTTCCCTAATATGCCCCAAGGGCCGAAGTGGATGTCGTTTTCAGCCTCGGCAGTTTATGACCAGTATGGAAATATGTGCGGTGCCGTTGAGACCGTTCTTGATATCACCGAGCAAAAGCATTTTGCTGCTTTGCTAATTAAGCGAGAGCGGCATTTCCGCGAATTGAGCATTACTGATCAGTTAACAGGCGTGTATAACTCTAGATACCTCCATCGGCAACTCCAGGAAGAGTTGTCCCGCTCATCACGTTCGGGTCAGGTCTTCAGTATTTGCATGTTAGATTTAGATAATTTTAAGAATGTGAATGACCATTACGGCCATCTGGCTGGCGATGATGTACTGCAATTTTTTGCCAATATCATTAAAGAAAATTTGCGTAAGCAAGATCGAGCCTTTCGTTTTGGCGGTGAGGAGTTCTTAATTTTACTGCCGGATACCACCACTCAGAGTGCCTATGTAGTGGCCGAGCGTATCCGTGAATCACTGGTCTTGCGCCAACATTTTCTTGATACAGGGGTGAAGCCTGTTACGGTGAGCATTGGGGTTACCGAGTATAAAGAGGGTGATCAAGAGACAACATTAATTGGTCGAGCAGATAATGCACTTTATCGTGCAAAAGCTGCAGGAAAAAACTGTACTATTATCAGTGCTTAAGATATTATACGCAGGTCTTGAGCGATTTCGCCCTCAACTGTTTTTTAAAAATGTTAAAAAACATGTTGACAACTTCGTGAAAGACTGTAAAATCTGCGCCCATCCTTAGGAGGGATGGCTGAGTGGTCGAAAGCACCGGTCTTGAAAACCGACGAGTCGAGAGGCTCCCAGGGTTCGAATCCCTGTCCCTCCGCCAAAGGATGAAACGCAGAAAGTTGTTGTTAAACGTTGTTCCCTGATAGCTCAGTTGGTAGAGCAGTAGACTGTTAATCTATTGGTCGCAGGTTCGAGTCCTGCTCGGGGAGCCAACAACACATCAGTTTGTATATGATATGGGTCGTTAGCTCAGTCGGTAGAGCAGTTGGCTTTTAACCAATTGGTCGCAGGTTCGAATCCTGCACGACCCACCATTCATCTAAACTCTCCCGTAAGGGGTCGTTAGCTCAGTCGGTAGAGCAGTTGGCTTTTAACCAATTGGTCGCAGGTTCGAATCCTGCACGACCCACCATTATTATCACTCAGTTTTAATTAAATACAGTAAACAACTAATATATTTAATTAATGTTAAATTTCGTTCTGTATCCAAACTATTTCGTATCTACTTCACGTTAAAAATCTCTAGCTTAAAGCACTCAGTTTGCTTAGAGCCGATGTGTTTATATCGACTCAGTTTTGTTCATATTCGATTGAATTGATGTACCAGTACCCTTCACCCTTAGGAGTAACCACGATAGCTTCATCTCCGATGCTTTTTTTGAGAAGTGCGCGGGCCATCGGGGCGTCGATCGATATATAGCGTGGGTCCATAAAAATCTCATCATAGCCGACGATTCTGAAACGCCGAATTTCCTCCTCATCATTTTCCACTTCGACCCAAGCACCAAAAAACACTTGGCCTTCTTGTTCAGGGCTGTAGTCCACGACTTTTAGATTTTCGATGCAGCGTGTCAAATAACGAATGCGTCTATCGATTTCTCTCAATCGTTTTTTGTTGTATTGATAATCAGCGTTTTCACTTCTGTCCCCTAAGCTTGCCGCCCAGGTAACCTTTCGTGTGACTTCAGGGCGCTCTTCGTACCACAGATGGTTGAGTTCATCTTTTAGTTTTTGAAAGCCTGTGCGCGTAATTAAAGGGGTTTTCATCATGCGTATCGATTAGGAAGTAATGAAATATCAGAGTCTGACATTCTACTGGATTTTTTGTTTAGAAGAATGACTTTTTTATCGAGAGGAAAATGGCGGCCTAGGGTGATATTTTGCTTAAGCTTTGACTCGGTTGGCCGATACATTCGTTAGTCTTTGGAGATGTGATGAATGTCGATTGAAAAAATTCAGGCCAATATTGAAACCTACACGTCGATACTGCCGCAAGCGGTTAGAAGTCCGAATAGTGCATCATTTGGCTTTCTGTTAAGTTTGATCGCATCCAACCAAGAGAGAGTCTTTCAGCCCATTTCAGCCGCCTCACAAGGCGGGTTCGCTTTAGCGACCGACTCAAACAACTATCCTCATCCTGATACGCTTTTTACGCACGAAATTGTTGGGCGATTAAATCATTCAATCAATCATCATGAACGAGGCGAATATGCGTATTTGGTGAGTCATTTGGATGTGCGCTCGCGCATGCCTGAATCAGGCAGTGCCGTGAATAATGATCGCTTTGCTCAGTTGGGATTGGCCTCACTCGGTGGCCAAATGTTGGCGCAAATAGAAGTTAGCCGAGAAAGTTCTCTACCATCATTTAGCGCCGTTGCATGAGCGGATGTGGGTTAGTCGGTCTTCCATTCTATTTTTTCTTCCGTTCCATTTTCCAGCTTCCACCACTCATCCGGGTTGTCTCCTTCTTGCCAGCCAGAAGCGATGCATCGTACTTGAAGGTTCAATGCGTTGGCGGCTTCGCGAGCACAGTCTAAGTCGACTGACCAAGGGGTGGAATCAGATTGGAACCACACACTGCACCAAGATTTTCCTAATGCCCGTTCGTGAATAGCAACCTTAAAGGTGTGATCTTGATAGGAGGCATTCCAAGTGTGTAAAACGCCTTTGTTGCCTAAACTCGTGAAGGACTCAAAGCGTTGGCTGAGCCATTTAACAATGTCGGCATGCTCAGCATTTTTGATGTAAATTTCAATGTCAGGATGGTGTGTTTGTGTTGTCATCGTCGGAGTCCAGAAAGCGCAAAATTCTCAGTACACTAAGGCTAATGTAACCTACAGCCGCCAGTATCATACCGCCAATGAGCAGTATTAAGCCAGCTAAGGCAACAAGTTCCGCCACCATAGCATGCCATATAAAGTATTGTGCGTAGCCAATCATTAAAAGCCCTAGCATGAAAACGCCAAAGCCAATTAAGAGCAGCATGAAATTTTCTTTAGGGTTATCGGCTCGCCGTTTCAGTAGGGTCCTTATCTTTTGCCACGTAGGTTTAAGGTGCTTCATCGTTTTTGATACAGGCTAATTCGAATATCCGCCGTCACCTTTAGCGATGAATGTTGCATGAGTGCATGTCGTCGCTCTGGCGTGAGTCTTTGGCCGTGGGGAGTCATCATCAGCAAATTCTGCAGACTTGTACTGTCCTGAATATGGATGGGGTAAGTGAGGTTGAGCGTTTCTATGGGGATAAATTGATCCATGAGTTGCGCATCCGGGTTGAGATCAGAATCACGAACATCCTTATAGATTAAGGCACGCAGTTCTCTTAAATGATCTATTCCTGCCCAGACAACAATGAATAGAGCGCCCGGTTTTAATACCTTGGCTGTTGGCTCTGGTAAGAGGCGCGCAAAAATAAGCGTAGCAACATCAATTGACTCCGGCATCAAAGGGATGTCTGCTCCAGTAGCGACAAGCCACTGAATGGATGTGCTTCTGCGACAAGCACTACGAATCGCTTCTTTGGAAATATCGAGTCCAATGACATTGCTGGGCAGATCGGCTGCCATTAATTTAGACTCAATTAATTGCGTGTAATAGCCTTCGCCGCAGCCTAAATCGAGTAGGTTGGTGTGCGTTGCCTGGCAATTGGCAAGCTTTTCGCTAATCGTATCTGCAATCTTGAAGGCAAGGGGTTCATAGAACCCTTGATCCAAAAATGCGCGTCTTGCCAATACCATCTCGGCGTTGTCACCCGGTGCTTTTGAGCGCTTGCGTTGCGGCAGTAGCAGGTTCCAGTAGCCCTGTCTTGCTTGATCAAAACTATGACCTTTTATGCAGCCTAAGCGCGCTGAGTGCTCTTCAGAAAAGAGCACTAGGGGTTCTTGGCAAACGGGACAACGAAAAGGGATAGATTCCATTTACTTCAGCAGCTTATTTAATATGCGCTCATAAATTGATGAAAGGGTGTCTAAGTCTTCTGCTTTGACGCGTTCATCAATCTTATGAATGGTGGCATTCACAGGACCTAGTTCGACGACCTGCGCACCTGTCGGAGCGATAAAGCGTCCATCTGAGGTTCCGCCAGCTGTCGATAATTCTGTTTCAAGTCCAGTCACTTCTTGAATGGCTGCGTGGGCTGCATCGACTAAATCACCTGCGGCTGTCAGAAATGGGTGGCCCGACAGGCTCCAGTCAATATGCCAGTCGAGTTCGTGCCGAGATAAAATTTCACTGACTCGTTCCTGAAGCGATTCTGCAGTCGACTCGGTTGAGAATCGAAAATTAAACGCAACACTCAGAGTGCCGGGCACAACGTTCGTGGCTCCTGTGCCTGCATGTATATTCGAAATCTGAAAACTGGTAGGAGGAAAAAAGTCATTTCCTTCATCCCACAGTGTTTGTGATAACTCAGTCAATGCTGGTGCGGCAAGATGAATAGGGTTCTTGACTAGGTGTGGGTAAGCCACGTGTCCTTGGACACCCTTGATGGTCAAGTTGCCACTGATCGAACCGCGTCGGCCGTTCTTAATAACATCACCAACGCTGTTGCTGCTAGAAGGCTCACCCACTATGCACCAGGTTATTTTCTCGTTTCTGGCTTCTAGCGTGTCTATGACGCGTGTAGTGCCATTAATGAACGGACCTTCTTCATCGCTTGTGATTAATAAAGCAATGGAGCCTTTTGGGTCGGGGTTTTCCGCTATAAAGCGCTCTAAAGCTGTTATAAATGCGGCAATGCTGCCTTTCATGTCGGCGGCACCGCGTCCCCATAAATATCCGTCTTTGAGGGTGGGTTCAAAAGGAGGGTGAGTCCATTGATTCTCTGGCCCGCTGGGGACAACGTCCGTATGTCCTGCAAAACAAAATACAGGGCCTTTACTGCCACGCCGTGCCCAAAGGTTGGTAACGTCTTCAAAGGGCATAGACTCAATTGTAAAACCTAAAGCGGTTAGACGCTCAATCAGCAGCGCTTGGCAGCCTGCATCTTCAGGTGTGACTGAGGGTCGACGGATTAAGTCTTGAGCCAATTCAAGCGTGGCAGATATAGCGGGCATTTAAACTTCCTATGAATTAGTTATGCTTGTGTAATTCAGCGTTGAGTTCGATTGCAGAGCGATTGGTTTTAACTTCAATCTGGCCGTTTTGAGAGTTGCGACGGAATAAGAGATCCGGCTTTCCGGCCAGTTCTGCAGCTTTGACAATGGTAACCGGTTGATTTTGATCATCAAGAACGGTGACTTTAGAGCCGCCCGTTACATAAAGGCCAGCTTCAACCGTGCAACGATCTCCAAGGGGAAGGCCTAAGCCTGCGTTGGCACCAATCAAGCAGTTTTCGCCGACCGATATCACAACATTATTGCCACCTGATAAGGTACCCATGGTTGAGCAGCCGCCACCAAGATCCGAGCCATTGCCGACGACAACACCCGCTGAAATGCGACCTTCAACCATGCTGACGCCCAGGGTTCCCGCATTGAAGTTGATGAAGCCTTCGTGCATAACTGTCGTGCCTTCTCCAACATAAGCGCCTAAGCGGATGCGGGAAGCATCGCCAATACGGACACCTGCAGGGACTGCATAGTTAGCCATTTTAGGAAACTTATCGACGGATATGACATCAAGAACTCGCCCTTGGGCACGAGCAGAAAGCTGGCGCTTCGCTAACTCATCCAGAGCGACGGCTCCTTCAGACGTCCAAGCGACGTTTGGTAATAATCCAAACATGCCTGTCAAGTTGACGCCATGTGGCTTGACTAGGCGGTGAGAGAGCAAGCTAAGCTTCAGATACACTTCGGGTGTGCTTTGCGGCTCAGCATCTGTTTCAAGAATGCAAAGTACAAGCGACTGTTGGGTGCCTTCAAGAATCTCAGTGAGTTCTGCTTGTTGCTCGTTCTCAACCGACAAAAAAGCAGCTTCTAAACTCTTGAGCTGAGACTCAGCCAGCTCAAGCGTTTGATTGCCGCCTGTATAGTTGACTGCATTGGCAACCGCACGAATCAGCGTATCGTCTGCGTTTAGCAGGGGGGCGTAGTAATAGACCTCAAGCCATTGACCAGTCGCAGACTTGGTTCCAATTCCTAATCCAAAAGCAAAATTACTCATCGCAGACTCCATTAGTTAATTCGGTATAGGTGGTTTCTGAAAACCCTACATGGCAAAGGCCATGGCCCTCTAATAGAGGGCGTTTAATCAGTGTCGGACACTCCAGCAGCAAGGTTTCTATGTCTTGGAGGCTTGCTGCTTCTCGTTTGTCGCTTGGCAGTTGTCGCCAAGTTGTTCCACGTTTATTGACTAATGCTTCAACGCCAATCTGCTCAATCCAGCGTTTTATATGCTCGCCTGATAAGCCGTCTTTTCTAAAGTCATGGAACTGATACACAATATTCTGGGCATCAAGCCATTTGCGCGCTTTGCGTACAGTATCGCAATTGCTAATCCCGTAGAGTGTTAACATGTAAAACGTCCTTTTGATCACAGAGACTCGATATAGCGACGAATACGTGACGCCGCCTCTATGCATTCATCTACTTCTGCAACCAATGCCATACGCACATAGCCGCTCCCAGGGTTGATACCATCAACTTCACGAGATAAGTAGCTTCCTGGTAATAAGGTTAAGTTCTGATCCGCTAAAATGCCCTTGCTGAACAGCGTATCATCCGTGGGTGTTTCGGCCCAAAGATAAAAGCTGGCCTCTGGTCGAGTCAGTTTCATCACTGGAGCTAGAATTTCGATTACCGCATCAAATTTTTGCCGATATTGGTTACGATTTTCCAAAACATGCTGTTCATCTTTCCAAGCAGCAATCGAAGCCATTTGGTGTTGAACGGGCATTGAACAGCCGTGGTAGGTTCTGTATTGCAAGAAAGGCAGAATTAATTTTGAGTCGCCAGCAATAAACCCTGAGCGCATTCCGGGTAGGTTAGAGCGCTTGGATAAACTATGAAAAACAACACACTTGTTATAGTCGTGGCGCCCAAGTTGAGCGCAGGCTTCAAGTAAACCTGCTGGTGGTTGATTTTCATCCAAATAGATTTCTGAGTAGCATTCATCCGATGCCAAAATGAAATCATACTGATCGGCAAGTGCAACCAGTTTTTTGAGCGCTTCAATAGAATGAACCGCACCCGTTGGATTGCCTGGTGAACAAATGAAAAGAATTTGGCAGCGGTCCCATACGTCAGCAGGAACGGCATCGTAATCTGGGATAAATCCCGTTTCAGACGTGCAGTTTAAGTACCAAGGCTCTGCACCGGCAAGATAGGCCGCTCCTTCGTATATTTGGTAAAAAGGATTAGGTGAAACAACCAGCGCATTTGGTTTGCGATTAATTGCCGCTTGGGCAAATGCAAAAATGGCTTCACGCGTTCCATTCACTGGAAGTACGTGCTGTTCTGGATCTAGACTTCCGGCCATTAGGCTAAAGCGACGTTCGGCCCATGACGCGATCGCTTGACGTAGGGCAAGCACACCCTTGGTTGTCGGATAGGTGGATAATCCAGACAGATTTTGAATGATGGCCTCGGCAACGAAGCCAGGTGCTGGATGTTTAGGTTCACCAATCCCGAGCGAAATATGGGCAAGCTTGGGGTTGGGGGTGACATCCGCCGTCAGGCTGGCCAGCTTCTCAAAAGGATAGGGGTGAAGTTTGTTCAGATCGTGATTCATAGTAAATCCTGTATTTTCTGTACAAAAGCAAGGGGATTATCTGCCTGACAAGGGGCGTTAGTATACCCCAAGGCTACGCATGAACCAATTCTGACGTGTTTTTCTATAGATGAATTTCGAGTAAGGTTAAGTATGTTTAAGTCTAGTCTTAGCTTTGTTTGTTTTTCACGCCGTTGTTTGCGTTTCGCGCAGCGTTCGCTAGGACTATTGTTTAATGATGGCTAAGGGTATAGAGGGAAAAAAGTATGAGTGTTCTGGTTAAATGGCCCGAAAAGCAAATGTGTATATCAGAAACCGAGTTACAAGGGGCTGTTAAAGCTGTTGAGGCGGCCTTTGCTAAGACACTTGAGAGCTTGAGAGTGGATATTGGCTTGAGTGAAATGGTTGAAAAGCTCTATGTGCCAATGTGCGCGTGGATTGTGCACTGGAAAAAACAGCAGCAGGGACCTCTCGTATTAGGTATCAACGGCGCTCAGGGTGCAGGTAAGTCAACATTATTTAATTTATTGGAAGTGACCTTGACCGAGGCATTTGGTCAGCGGGTGGTGGGTTTTTCGTTGGACGATCTTTATAAGGTTCGGTCTGAGCGTGAGTATTTATCGCAAAGTGTTCACCCTTTACTCAAAACACGCGGGGTTCCGGGGACTCACGATGTGGGACTGGGGATTGAAATTATCGAGTCGCTTGTTCAAGCTGAGCCGACGACCATCACTAAAATTCCAGTATTTGATAAGTCGATAGATGATCGTTGTTCCTCGGCCGTTTGGCAGGAGTGGGCGGGGTCTGCGGACATCATTGTTTTTGAGGGGTGGTGTGTGGGCGCTGTGGCGCAGGAAGATGCGGCGCTTAAGGCCCCAGTAAATCGTTTAGAAGAAGATGAGGATGCCGATGGGGTTTGGCGTGCATATGTGAATCATCATCTTAAAACAGATTATGCAGAGCTCTTTTCTAAGATCGACTTGATGTTAATGCTACAAGTGCCAAGTATGCAGTCGGTATTTGAGTGGCGTTCGCTGCAGGAAAAGAAACTCGCAGAACGTATGCGATATATTCATGATACTCAGCAACCGACGGACCATCTTAGGATTATGAATGAGGAGGAAATTGTTCGTTTTATTCAGCACTATGAGCGTTTAACTCGGTTCATGCTTTCGGAGATGCCAGCAAGGGCTGATTTAACATTAAGATTAAATTCGAACCATAAAATTGATGATATTCGCATCAACAAACGCGTAAGTCTGTGACGGTTGGCCTTGTTCAATCCTAACTTTAAACGAGTAGCTGTTATATCGGGAAAAGCGCTGTAGTGGCCAAACTGAAAAAGGCTTTATTGACGGTTCGGTTTGTTTTGTCTGAAATGATGCGTGCCATCATGTCTTGATGGGCAATCATTTTTCCGAACAAACGCTCGAAGCTAAGGTTAAAGATGCCGTCGTCACTGACGCCATTGGTCAATAAGAAGGGTTCACCAGAAGGTAGTTTTAAATGGCTTAAGCGCCAGATGATAATCTCAAGATTGCGTGCACTGTTATAGAGTTTTTGTTGATCTAGTGAGTCGAATAAAAAGAATTGGTCCTGATAGTTGTATGCGGCGTGAAACATACCGCTGATACCAATCATCAGTGCAAACACTCGGTCACCTGTGAAATTCGGATCAAAGACCAACGGAAAGCTATCGATGCCGTATCGATAAAAAAGTTCTGGATGGTTGATAATTCTAGGTGTGTTGAATATTAAGGCAAGGCGGTCATCAATGGATGTTCCCGCTGGCGCCTTGGCTAATTCGCGTGGATTGCGTTGATAAAGCTTAATCGTAAGCTCACGTGACAAGCGATTAATTTCATCAATGTGCGCGTCAGCAACTAAGTCTATGTCTGATTTTGCAAGATTTTTAATGTAAAAGGGACGATCACCAGCAGGGGTGCTACAGCCTGTTAGGCTTAAAATACAAAGGAAGGCTAAGCTGTAATAAAGAGTTCTTTTCTGGATCATTGGCGGCTCGCGGGTTGTAACGGAAAGTGAAGCCCTTCAGTTGCTGGGGCATCTTCGTAGGGTATTTCGATCTCAATTCCACCGGATAGCAGTGTTTCAATGCTGGGCGCATCAATATCAACACCCTTGAACAAGCTGGCACTGGCTCGAATGCCACCAATATTCCTGAATTGTGTCGATTGAGTAATCAAATGTTGATAGCGAGGTGAAATATTGACATAAATCTCGACTCTATGTCCTTCTCGGCTTAGTTGAAAGCCGATCACCTCGCCGATGCTGATGCCGCGGTAGAAGAGTTTGCTGTTTAGGTTTAACGATCCAAGAGAGGGGGCTGTTAGAACTAGGTTTAGGCCTGGTTTCGGTTGAAATACGGGCGCTTCTGTCAGGGCAATGAAATGTGTTTGTGTGTTTTCTCCTATACCAGGCGCAACGGCAACGTGATTGCCAAACACTAATGCACTTGGGTTTTGAATGCCCGAAAGACCAATTTGGGGCGCTTCAATCCAGAAGCGTGTACCCTGTCGTGCTAAAAAGAAACCCTGTTCGAATAGAAGTGCGCGCGCCAAGAGGCTTCCATCGGACCCTGACAGCTCGACAGACACAATTTCGCCAACAGGCTGATTACGGAATCGAATCTGACTTCCCGCCAATAAGCTGGGACCCGGGGGGAACTCTAAGGTAATGGCCAGTGTATTGCTTAGGCTCTCTGTCTCTGAGTTAAACAGTTTGAACGTTTGGCCTGCTTGAGCGGATGGGCCATCTGTCGTATCAAATGCGATTCCGCCGGAGATGAGTGGTTTGAGCCCCTCAGTTTCAAGTGAAAATCCAGATTGTAGGTTAAAGCTGGAGCGAATACCGCTGATATTCCAAAAACGTGAGTCGCGTTTGACGAGTTGGCTGTATCGCTGGCGTAAGCTGGCATAAATAGTCACGGAGTGATCAGAAGTGTTCAGTTGATAACCGGTTACTTGTCCAACTTTAATGCCTTTAAATAAAATAGGTGATCCGCGCTGGATGGAACCTAGGCTGTCTGCGCGCAACCTGAATGAGATACCCTCAAAGCCTGCAGGCTGATAAGCAAGATCGTCTCGTGAGCTTTCCATATCTGGATAGAGAGGGAATCTATCGCCATTCACCGCAGCCTTAGGTGTGCCAAAGGAGGGGGAATCGAAATGAATCCCTCCCGTGAGGATCGACATTAAGGATCCCACTCGTACCGAAAAGTCAGGAAGATTGCTATCTATCTCGATGCCGCTGGCATTCCAAAAACGAGACCGCTCTGTTACCCAAGCGGTGAATTCGGGTTGGATATAGACATCAATTAGCACTTCTTCACCTGAGGGCGATAGGGTGTATTCGATCACACGTCCCGCTTCTATGTTTCTGAAATACACAGGTGATCCTGTTTGGATAGAGCGAGCGCTATCGGTGTAGAGTGTAATGTAAAGCCCTTGCTCATCGCGTTCCGGTGGCGGCGGAGAGGTTAGAGCCGTAAAATTGCGCTTTGCTTCACCTTCAGAGGGTTGTATACCAATGTAGTAGCCCGATATGAGTGTTTCTAGGCCGCTGACGCCAGATAAGGACACTTGAGGCTTAACAAGCCAGAATAGGGTGTTCTCGGTGAGCATGTTCTCGGTATTGATATTCATTTCAATGAGGGCTGTGATGCTTTGCAAGTCTTCGTTGAGCGTTAGGTTTCGAATTTCACCTGCTGGAAGTCCCTTGTACATCACTCTGGTTTTTCCGGCTTCAAGACCTTCAGCAGAGTCAAATACAACTGAAATCATAATGCCCGACTCAGTATAGCTTTTATAGACCAGCCAGCCTGCAATAATAGCCGCCAATAAGGGGAGGAGCCATACAACGGAAGGACCTCGGTGTTGTCTAATAACAGCTCGGTTTTGGGACGTCGTTTTATCTGAATCAGTCATTCTGAGTCGGTTCCCGGATGTTTATCCCATATTAAACGGGTGTCAAAGGCATTGGCGGCTAACATTGTGAAGATGACAACGCCCGCGAATGCGGTTGCGCCGAGTTGGCCGCTGATTTGTGCTAAATTGCCCATTTGAACCAACGCCACTAAAACAGCAACTACAAAAATGTCGAGCATGGACCAGCGGCCAATCCAGTGTACCATTCTAAACATCATCATTTTCTGTTGCATGTTTGTCGTCAATCCAAATTGAAGTGTGACTAGCATAATCAAAAGTCCAATAATTTTACCGACAGGGATTAAAATGCTAGCGGCAAGCACGACAAAGGCAATGCCATACATTCCTAAATCAATGAGGTCGATTACACCTCCCAGTATCGTAGCAGGCTCGCCACGGCCAAGACTGGTAATCATCATTATGGGCAACATGTTGGCAGGGATAAGTAAAAAAGTGCTGGTTAATAAGAGCGCCCAAGTTAAAGGCATGGCGTTCGGTTTTCGTAGGTGTAATGCCGAGCCGCAGCGTCGGCAATGTGTGTTTTGGTCAGATAGTCTCCAGAGTGCGTGGCAGTCGTGGCAACTCTGCAAGCCCTGCGATGCGGCCGATTGTCCGGTGTTAATCATTGTCGGCCTCTCCAATTTTATGCCAGAACAGATCGGTGTCGAGCATTGAAGAACTCATTGTGGTGACTAAAATTAACGCACCTAAGCAAAAAATACCTAAGCCAGGGACCAGTGTTGCCATGGAGGCTAGCTTTATGATTGATACCAATACACCAACTAAATAGACTTCAAGCATTCCCCATTCATCAAGATGCTGATAGCTACGAAGCGCAAAGCGTCTTGCCGGTAGTCGAATAGAAAATTGCAATGAAAAACTGACCCAAAAAAGTAGCAGTAGTTTGCAGGCAGGCACGAGGATCGTAAACATCAGTACAAGAACGGCTAGAGGCCATAAGCCGTCGTAGTAAAATCCCATGGCACTTGAAAAAATTGTTTGGGATTGCGCGCGCCCCATTAGCTCAAACGTGAGTAAAGGGAAAAGATTGGCTGGAAAGATCAAGATCATACCCGCAATCGATAAGGCCAGTGTACGTTCAATGCTGTTGTGACGGGCAGAAATAAGCGTTGAACCACAGCGAGGGCACTTGGCTTTTTGGCTATCCAGTATTACAGGACGCTCCAATAGTAAGTCGCACTCGTTGCAGGCAATCAAATGCTCAGTTTCTGTGATTTTGTCCATTTGCGTTCAATATGTAAGCCTTAACTCATCCAAATCAAGCCCGTTAGTTTTAGTGTTAGAGTTGTCTAGTTGGCGTTCGGTTTCATTCTTGCATTTAAGAAACTTTTTCTCGCCATTGTAACTCGCCAATTTGCACATTTAGCCAATCAAATCCAATGCGCTTGGCGACAGCTGATGCTCCGTCTAGGCTTTTGAACTCTCGTTCCGAGTTGGCTCTTTGAAGGTTTAGTGTGATCACTTCTTTGTCTTTTGTAATAAATTTGAGTGTCCATCCTCGTGACATAGAGACAGGAATGGCCTGACACGACTCAAAGACTCCTGCCTTAAAAAGCAATCGTATTTCCTTTTCTTGCATAGTTAAAAGCCTATCTCGAATGCTCTAAATTAATTTATGACTATTTTAAAGAAGTTATTGATAGCTTGCAAATTAAAATAGATTTTTCATTAAGATTAAATTGTTGATTTTAAATGAATTTTCCTGTAATTAAAAAGCGATTTAAGTGTTTTTATGGTGGTAAGTTTTTGAATGACAAGCTGTTTTAAAGATAAATAATTAATTGAAAATTAATTTTGAACTATCTTAAATTATTTTTGATTATTCAAAATTTAATTTAAAATATTGTTTTAAATATTTGATGGTGTGATTTAATATGAAGAATATAGTGTGTTGTATTAGGAGAGTGTATGAGCCGTTTTAGCCCCTTGTCGTGCTTGTCGTTTCGATTATTCGGTATGGTTGTGCTCGTTGCGCTGCTTGCGACTGGCTGCACAGGAGCATCGACCTCACAGCAGCTTACTAGGTTGGAGGTTGCCGAACTCATTCGAGATCGATATGAGTCTGAAATGCACAGTCTACCACTCTCCAAGCAACGTCATTATGCTCAACGTTTGTATCGAATCACGGGTGATCCGGATTATTTGTTCTACAATCGTTTGTACGCTGGAAACCTTGTTAAAAGTGTTCGCCAGGATATCGATGGGTTAATAGCCGATGAATACTATGCTCAGTTCCGAAATGAACAGATGCTTGAGACAATGCCCCGAAGAACTGAGAGGCAAGTTCAGCGTGCGCAGTTGTTGTCTGAATTCGAGGGAATGGCCTTTGCACGCAGTTTGTTGTTTAAGCTCATTCAGCTTGAGTATTATGGGGTTCTGGATTGGGCTCTGGGTGAAGAGTCTGAGCGTGTGTATCAAGTGCTTTCAGAGGCTGACTTTCTAGGGCTCGTGACGCACCCTGATGCCATTCAACATTACGCGGCTCAGGCGGCCAATATAGCTTGGTTTTTGCACCAATTAGGTATCGCCGACTATCGGGATGATTTTCTTTCAGCTTTCCAAAATATATACCCTGCTGAGCGGGATCCTGTTCTGAGCCTTAGCCAATATCGAAATAAGATTTATGGGTTAACACATGTTGTCATTGCTGACAGCCATTACTATCAACAGCTTGCTGATGAAGGCGCGTTAGGTTGGATAGCCGAGTATTTTATTAAGAATATTGAGCAACTATTGCGAGATTCTACCGAAGATATACTGGCAGAAGTTGGAATCAGTTTAATGTTGCTGAGTAATCCTGAACCTGAGGTTGTTACAAAGATTCAAGAGGCGTTGATGCAAAGTTTTGATGCTGGCCATCGTATGATCCCCTCGCCAGAGGGTGTTTTTCACCTAGAGCGAGGAGAGCATCGTAATGTTTTGGCCATCATGCTGCTAGCTTGGCCAGATGTACTCGTACCAGGGCCTAGGTTCTTGCCTGAACAGATATCCTTACCTGAAGAGTGGATCTTAATTGAAGAATAACGAGCCTCCTCGTGGGGTGGTAGTAGCGTTATTTTTTAGTGGCTAACCTTGTTTGAATCATCTCCTCAATCAAGGTTAGCTTTTGTTTCATTGTGTTCACCTGAGCATCTGTGTCATCTATTTCAGGTGAGAATTTAATCATGTCGAGTACTTCCACCATGAAGCTTTCTTCATTCATTTTTAAAAGCTGGTCAGGTGTCCAGCGCTGATTAAGTTTGCTCATAAGTCCTCCAAAAAACGATTCATTCATGTTCAGTATAGACTAGCTTGAGCCATATTGAGGAAAAGACAAAAGTCTTTGCTCTCATTGAGCAGAATAGGCCCGTTCGTTGAGTTAGATCAATATATGACCAGTTCAATCCAAGTAACCTACTCCTATACGCTAAAGAGTCTTAGAGAGGTGGGTTATGTTTGGTATCGATGTTCACAGTTTAGAGGTTTTAGTTCCAAGTTTGATCGGCGTGGTGGGTATTACCGCTGCTATGATTTGGGCGGGTGTGAAGATGCGTCAATTAATGAACGAAGATCAAAAGAAGTAAATGTGTTAACTGTGCCAGGATTATTTTTTTGTAGGGTCGCTGATCGTCAATTAAAAAGACTGTTGAGAGTTGGGGCGAGAGACGCTATGTATCCCTGCTGGTGTTAGGCGAGCAGGGAATTTTTTGTTTCGGTTTTCTTGAGTTAGATAAGACACTGAGCTTTTTAGAAAAACTCAGCGCCTTAAGATGTTTAAAGCTTACATAGCTTCAATCGATGCTTTTTGCTCTGATAAACGTGAGCAGGCTGCTTGCATATCCGCTAGCTTTTCCTTCTCTTTGGCTACCACTTCCGCAGGTGCTTTGCTGACAAAGCCTTCGTTCGATAGCTTGCCCCCTAAGCGTTCAATTTCTTTATTCAGCTTCTCGATCTCTTTGTTCAAGCGGGCGAGCTCAGCGGCTTTATCAATCAAGCCTGCCATTGGCACTAAAATTTCCATCGTGCCCACGAGACCCGTTGCTGACATAGGGGCATCTGCATCTGTTGCCAGGCGCTCTATGCTGTCGAGTTTTGCCAGTTTAATTAACAAAGATTCGGTTACTTTGAGGCGTCGTTCATCTTCAGCGTCCGTATTTCGCAGGAGAACTGAAATAGCCTTGCCAGGACCAATATTCATTTCGCCACGGATATTACGGATGGCCAGCATCACGCCTTTTAGCCATTCAATATCGCTATTGGCTTGGGTATCTATTTTATGAGGCTCAGCGATTGGGTAGGGCTGTAGCATCAGAGTATCACCCGTTTTACCGGCTAAAGGACCTACTTTCTGCCAGATTTCTTCAGTGATATACGGCATCATCGGGTGCGCTAAACGCAGTATGGCTTCAAGAACGCGAACTAGCGTGCGACGTGTGCCACGAAGTCGTTCGGCGGAGGCATGCTCGTCCCAGAGTACTGGTTTTGACAGTTCAAGATACCAGTCGCAGTATTCATTCCAGACGAACTCATATAGCGCATTTGAGAGTAAATCAAAGCGATACTCTTCAAAATGCTTGGCGATTTGCGCTTCGGTTTCTTGCAGTCTTGAGATAATCCAACGGTCTGCCAACGAGAGCTCAACCGCTTCCCCCTGAATTCCACAGTCTTGGTTTTCCGTGTTCATTAGCACATAGCGTGTCGCATTCCAGAGCTTATTGCAGAAGTTCCGGTAGCCTTCCATACGATTCATGTCAAACTTGATGTCACGGCCTGTAGAGGCCAAAGACAAAAAGGTGAAGCGCAATGCATCTGTGCCGTAGGGGGCAATGCCTTCTGGGAAATGCTTACGTGTTTGAGCTTCAATCTTTTTGGCCAACTGAGGTTGCATCATGTTGCCAGTGCGTTTTTCAACGAGAGTTTCCAGCTCAATACCGTCAATCAGATCTAAGGGGTCAAGGACGTTGCCTTTCGATTTCGACATCTTCTGGCCTTCTTGATCACGCACCAGCCCGTGCACGTAGACCTTTTTGAAGGGAACTTGATCTGTGAACTTGAGGGTGAACATGATCATTCTGGCAACCCAGAAGAAAATGATATCAAACCCTGTCACCAGCACACTGCTTGGGTGGAAGGTTTCCAGCTCAGGTGTTTTTTCTGGCCACCCTAGGGTTCCAAAGGTCCAAAGAGCGGAAGAGAACCAAGTGTCTAGGACATCATTGTCTTGTGTTAAGGGGAGGTCGTGACCCAGCTGATACTTTTCACGCGCTTCGGCTTCTGTACGGGCAACATAAACATTTCCTGAGTCATCGTACCAAGCGGGTATGCGATGTCCCCACCAGAGTTGACGTGAAATACACCAGTCTTGTAAATCACGCATCCACGAAAAGTACATGTTCTCGTATTGCTTTGGAACAAATTGTATGTCGCCTTGTTCTACCGCTTCAATAGCGGGTTTGGCAAGATCGGCAACAGCGACAAACCATTGATCAGTGAGCAGTGGCTCGATCACAACGCCCGAGCGGTCGCCGTATGGAACTTTTAAGGCGTGCTCATCAATTTTTTCAAGTAAACCAAGTTGATCAAATTCTTCAACGATTCGTTTACGGGCATCAAAGCGATCAAGCAGATGATAGTTTTCGGGGAGTCTGTCGTCCAGTTCGCCGTTTAAACTACCATCGCTGTTGTAGACCTCGGCGCGGGTTAAAATTGCACCGTTAGGGTCCAAAATGTTAATCATGGGTAACTGATGACGTTTGCCTACTTCATAGTCATTGAAGTCATGAGCCGGAGTGATTTTGACGCAACCGGAACCAAACTCTGCATCAACATAGTCATCTGCGATAATAGGGATGCGGCGTCCGACAAGGGGCAGCTCTACAAATTGGCCCTGAAGGGATAGGTAGCGTTTATCTGTGGGGTTTACAGCAACGGCAGTGTCGCCCAACATCGTTTCTGGACGAGTGGTGGCAACAACAATATAGTTTTTACCATCTGCGGTTTTCATGCCATCGGCAAGAGGGTAGCGGAAATGCCATAAATGACCCGACTGGTCTTTATTTTCAACCTCTAGATCAGAAATAGCTGTGTGAAGTTTGCAGTCCCAGTTGACGAGTCGTTTTCCACGGTAAATGAGTTTGTCGTCGTACAAGCGTACAAACACTTCTTGTACGGCTTTGTAAAAGCCCTCATCCATGGTGAAGCGCTCACGTGTCCAGTCGATGGAAGCCCCCATGCGTCGCAGCTGGCGCGTAATGGTACCACCGGACTCTTCCTTCCATTCCCAGATCTTATCGATAAAGGCTTCACGGCCTAGATCGTGGCGAGTTTTGCCTTCTTCCGCAGCCAGTTTGCGCTCAACCAGCATTTGCGTTGCGATACCGGCATGGTCGGTTCCTGCTTGCCACAGAGTGTTTTTCCCCAACATACGTTGATGACGAATTAAGCAGTCCATGATGGTGTCTTGGAAGGCATGACCCATGTGCAAACTGCCGGTAACGTTGGGAGGTGGAATCATGATGCTATAGGCTTCACCCTGACCAGATGGGGCGAAGTAACTGCTTTTTTCCCATTTTTCGTACCAGGTGCGTTCAATATCTTGTGGCTGATAGGTCTTATCCATGCTGCTCTCGGTCATTTAATAATCGGGCCGGGGGTGTTCGATCGTTATAATACGATGTTCCGGAAAACTCGACATTATAACGACTCATCAAGAGAGGGTGTAGGGTTGTAAGGGATTAGTACTGTATTCTGTGCGTTTGAGGCTGACCTTGGCGAGCTGAAAAAGGGTGGCGGCGTTGCTCTTTAGTTTCGCGCTGGATGCCTGTGAAGGTATATAAGCCATCCGGTAGTTCTAAAATAAGCCAAGGTCCTGTTGCGAGTCCTTCCACAAGGGTATCACCTGTTGAGTTGGTAATCGTAAAATCAATATCTGCAATGTAAGCTCGGCTTTGATCAAAGAACTCAAAGCGAGTATTTTTTTGCGGTGCTTCCTGGCGAGATTCTAAACCAATACCTCCAGTCCAATACTCGCTTGCATTTACGTTGAGGGTGAAGGTGAGCAGTAGGCTCAATAGCCCAAGATTTTTCAAGGTAAGATGAACCATCGAAGTGCTCCAGTTCAGTTTGATTAATTGAATAGATTCGTTTGTCTAAAAGGCATAGCATACGCTCAACGTGTTAAGGAATCGATAGAGCGAAATATGCGAGTAATAGGTAATTTTCTTTGGTTTGTATTGGGTGGTGTATTCATGGGATTGCTCTGGTGGATAGTGGGTGTATTCGCATTTATCACACTGGTTGGTATTCCATGGGGGCGGGCATGTTTTGTAATGGGGCAGTTCTCATTCTTTCCTTTTGGTAAGGAAGCAATCAGCCGAGAGGAGTTGTATCAACAACCCGATATAGGCACAGGCGTATTGGGTGGATTAGGCAATATTATTTGGTTTATTTTTGCGGGTATCTGGTTGGCGATTGGACATGTGTTTGCAGCCGTATTGTGCTTTATGACGATTATCGGTATTCCGTTTTCGATTCAGCATTTAAAGCTCGCGGGCATAGCTCTAGCACCAATTGGTAAAACGGTTGTGACTTGTGAAATGGCAGAGGCCGTGCGGATGCAAAACGCGAGCTCAAATCTTGTGCATATACGTAACAAGCGCTAAGAATATTGGCTAACCTTCTAAGAAGGCTTAGAGATTAGCCGTTTTTGGTGGGCGAAGTTTAACTCATGCCTGCATTCGACTGCCTGAGCTGATGATTGATCAGGTTTGTCGTTGCCTCATGTCCACACGATTAAGTTCATAGCCAAGATCACGGCAACGAACATAATTCTGACGCGATGCATCCAGCAAGTTTTGATCCTGTACAACGATCTCCGCTATACGATCAAACTCAAAGGCCAGTTCAATGAGTTGGTCGGCAGCATTGATAAAAAGCGATCGGTGATCGGGCACAAGCTCCCCCCAGCCAATACTGATCGGCGCGCTGGGTGTGTCTCCAATGCGATGATGCGGTAAAAAGCTGTCTTCGCGGTAGGCCCACATAAAGCGATCTAAATACTCAGCTTGAGCAGGATCGCGGGTGTAGATATAGACCTTCAATCCCTGTTCAAGTGCTTTTTCGCAGACCCGACAGATGAACGTAAAACGACTACGTTCATCTGCTTGAGGCAGAATATAAAAATCAGCTCTCGCCATTAGTGATGATCATGCTCTGGCATATCAATGCTTTCTGCTAGATCGATCAAGTATTGGCAAAGTAAAGGAACGCAACGTCCGGTTGCACCTTTTTCTTTGCCATTGCTGTTCCATGCAACGCCTGCGATATCTAAGTGAGCCCAAGGATAAGCTTTTGTGAAGCGTGATAAGAAGCATGCGGCAGTGATGGTGCCAGCTGAGCGTCCGCCAATGTTCGCCATATCGGCAAAGTTTGAGTCGAGTAAATCTTGGTACTCATCCCATAAAGGCAGAGGCCATGCGCGATCTGATGCATAGTCACCGGCTTTAAGGAGGTTTTCAGCCAGGGTATCATTGTTGGATAACAACCCAGATGCTTGGTGTCCGAGAGCAATAATGCAAGCGCCAGTAAGGGTTGCAACATCGATAACACTTGCAGGCTTGAAGCGCTCTGCATAGGTCAGAGCATCGCACAGCACCAAACGGCCTTCAGCATCGGTATTTAATATCTCAACGGTTTGGCCAGAAAGTGTTGTAACGACATCGCCAGGCTTAGTGGCTTTGCTACCTGGCATGTTCTCAGCGGCGGCAACGATGGCAATGATGTTCAAAGGAAGTTGCATTTCAGCTGCTGCTTCAATGGTTCCAAGTACGCTTGCGGCACCACACATATCAAACTTCATTTCATCCATGCCAGCTCCAGGCTTCAAGCTGATACCGCCAGTATCAAACGTGATGCCTTTGCCAACCAATACGTGAGGGGCGTCATTTTTATCGCCACCCATGTATTTTATAACAATCAACTTTGATGGCTCGGCACTGCCACGTCCTACAGACAGCAGGCTGTGCATACCGAGTTTGTCCATGTCGTCTTCTTCAAGCACTTTGACTTTGAGTGTATCGAACTCGCTTTCAAGTGCTTTGGCTTTATTGGCAAGGTAGGTCGGTGTGCAAATATTGCCGGG
Source organism: Nitrincola tibetensis (assembly GCF_003284585.1). Lineage (GTDB taxonomy): Bacteria > Pseudomonadota > Gammaproteobacteria > Pseudomonadales > Balneatricaceae > Nitrincola > Nitrincola tibetensis. The sequence continues at coordinate 35,886 of NZ_QKRX01000012.1, read as the reverse complement.
AAGGTTGCCCAGTTCTCTGGCGGCATTAATACCATTCGAAATTGCAACACCATCTAGAAGAGCGCTTTCGCCGAGTTCGGTTAAGCTTTCTTCAAGATGAATTGACAACTGCTCTATCCGAGTGGGCTCAGCTTTTTTGCTCTTTGTCGTGTCGTACTGATAAAAGTCAGTGGAGATCCATTCAACAAGTAAGCGTGTTTGGCGGTAAATGTCTTGGTGCTCACTGGCTAAACCGTCTAGTGCCAGCACGACATGCTTGCAGGAGAGTTTGGTAAGTGTGGCATCAAGGCCTTTGGCGAGCTTGCGAAAGTGTCTATCTTTGCGCTCATCGGATTTGCCTAAGCCAACAACCAATACGCGTGGGCTGGCAATGCCGGGCAGATTAAACAGCATTTGCTGCTCGCCTGCTTTCCCAGTCAGATCGCCCATCTTGATCAGTTGGCTTAAGTGCCCGTTTGAGGCTTGGTCAACAGCGGTGGCTGTGGGTGTTAGTTTGCCATCGGCTTCGAGGCCGATGACTAAGCAGTCAGCGTTTAAACTAACGGGGCTGTCATTCACGATTTCAAAAAACATGTGGGCTCCAAGCAAGACATTCAAATGCGATTAAGAGATAATACCACTATAAACCATTTGTATCCTTTATCTCTATGCTCTCGACTAGGATTATGTCTTGATCTTATTTCGTTATTTATTCCGTGAAGTTGGAATCAGTACCTTTGCTGTCACATCCGTGCTGATGTTAATCATTATCAGTGCACGACTGGCTAAATACCTTGCAGATGCAGCGGCGGGTAAATTAGAAGCCATGGCGGTATTTTTAATTTTACTTTATCGCATGCCGGGTTTTCTTGAGTTGTTACTCCCCCTGGGACTGTTTCTTGGTGTGCTGTTGGGTTACGGTCGTCTTTATCTCGACAGTGAAATGGTTGTCATGAGGGCTGCTGGGTTTAGTACTCGTCGTTTGGTCACCTATACTCTTGGGCCTGCACTTTTTATCAGTGCATTAGTGGCAAGTTTATCCCTATGGCTAACACCCTACGGTCTATCTCAAGCCAATCAGGTCTTTCTTCAACAAGAGTCGCGTAGTGAGTTGGATATGTTGACTCCCGGGCGTTTTTTGTCGCAAGGACAAGGGCAAGTGACCTATGCGGAACGCTTTGAAGATGAGCGGCTTATGCAAGTATTTGTTGCGCAACAGAGTAAAGACGGAGCACCAGTGCTGTTATTTGCTGAGGCCGCTGAGCGTCGATTACTGACAGAGCAGAATCAGCGTTTTTTAGTGTTGCATAATGGCTATCGTTACGATGGACGCCCGGGCGATCTGGCATTTACAGAAATTGCGTATCGTGAATATGGTATTTTGTTACCGGAGCCTGATTTTAGTCATGAAATTAGTGACACGGACGCCATCCCGACATTGCAGTTGATGCAACAAACGGATCCGAAAGCAAAGGCTGCATTGCATTGGCGTTTGTCATTGCCTGTGCTTGCATTAGTGGTTGCGTTGATTGCTGTTCCGTTAAGCCATGCGCATCCAAGGCAGGGGCGTTTTGCGCGACTCATTCCAGCTATTTTGGGGTATTTGCTATACGTTGGGTTACTGACAACGGCGCGGTCCGCGATTGAAAAAGGAGGGCATCCGGCGATTATTTGGATTGTTCACTTAGGTTTTATTTGCTTGGCATTTAATTTGATCGCGCTCTCTGAGTTTTGGGGGCGGATTGGGCGTTATAGTGTCGCTCTTGTATTGGGAAGGGCGCGTAGGAAGGTAGCAGCATGAGTTTGATGGAACGCTACATCATAGGGCATGTCTTGCGGTCAATTTTGTTGGTATTGTTGGTGATTATTGGTCTTGATTGCCTCATGGCCTTTTTGGATCAACTGAGTAACCTCAATGACTTTTATACCCTGTCTGGGGCTATGTCATATGTGGCTTGGACCTTTCCGCGACGGGTTTACGAGTTTATACCGATGAGCAGTTTGGTGGGTGCTATGCTTGGATTAGGCTTGCTGGCATCTCACAGTGAGCTGACTGTTATGAGGGCCGCAGGCTTTTCAACGGCTCGAATTCTTTTGGCTGTTTTTAAGCCTGTTGCGCTACTGGCTCTGGGCGGTATGTTGTTGGGTCAGTATGTTGCGCCAATGACAGAGCAACGTGCTCAAAGCGTTAGAGCTGTTGCAATGGCGGGCGGTGGCATGGTGTTTTCACGCGCGGGTCTTTGGCATAAGGAAGGCAGTATGTTTATTCATATTAATGCCGTTGAGTCAGGAGAGAAATTACATGGCATCACCCGCTACTTGTTTGATGATAATAAACAACTGCGTGAAAGCAGTTTTGCACAAAGTGCTGAATATGACCCTCAGGGCTATTGGCTTCTTCGTTCAATAGAGCATTCATTTTTATCTGAAAATGAGGTTCGGTCTGAATCACGACTGCAAGAGCGATGGGATAGTGGTTTAACACCTGAGCTTCTGGCCGTAGTGGTTGTGGAACCAGGAGACTTATCCATAACCGGTTTATATGAATATTCGACATATCTAGAAGCTCAAGGTGTGAAAGCGGATACCTATCAATTGGCTTTCTGGGCAAAGTTGTTACAACCTTTGTCAATTGGGGCATTGGTGTTGATTGGAGTTTCCTTTATCTTCGGGCCTTTGCGAAGTGTGTCGGTTGGGCAAAGAATCATTACAGGGGTTGTGATAGGCCTGGTGTTTAAGTTTGGGCAAGATTTACTGGGGCCTGCCAGTAGCGTATTTGGCTTTCCGCCATTATTCGCAACCCTCCTGCCGATATTGATTAGTGTCATGGTGGGATCGTTACTCTTAAAAAGAGCAGGTTGATACCTGCTCTTTTTGGGTATTCAAGAGGCGTCTTTTGTGTCAATAATTTTAGGTAGCTGAACAACACAGCTCTCGGAAAGCTTATCATGCCATGTCAGCTTCTCGTCATTGAATAACATCCAAATATAGCCTAAGCCAAAGCAGAGTATTGATAGAGCGGCTAAGAAGAAACGCAAGAGAGATTGAGTCCATGTGAGCTTATAGCCACCAAGAGACTGTACTCGAATCCTCCAAGCTTGCATGCCTAGCGTTTGTCCATTTCGAGTCCAAAAGAAACCGAAAAACAAAAAGGTAATGATGAATAATGCGCTTTTGAGAGCTGGGCCCTCAACCGCTTCGCCATCGTTAAGACCAACAGCAGCGAAGCCTGTGATCATCCATATCGCGACAATAATCATGAAATCATAGAGCATAGCCAAAAGGCGTTTAGCTAGACTTGCTGGACGCATGTCTGATTGCGGTCCCCGAAATGGCCGCTGGGAATTGAGTAGCATACAGTCTGTTCCAAACTTCAACCGACATGCCCAGCTCTTTTAATGCGAAGGCATGTCGGTTGATAGGTTAGTTGATATATCGAGCTTTGTAGGTTTCTGCCAGTTGCTTGGCTGTTTCGACTTCTGTGTCGTTTAGCTTCATTAGCAAACGCTGCGCAATCGGTTGAGCTGTTTTGTCACCTAGGTCGGCTGCGTTTTTCAGCCAAGCAAACGCGATAATATCACTGCTGTGAGCATCGTCAGTACCATGATCAGTGGCATAGAGTGTGCCTAAAAAGAAAAGAGACGGCGTATGTCCTCTTTCAGCGGCTTGCCTGTACCATTGCTCGGCAGTTTCATAGTTTTGCTCAACACCTGTTCCAAAATTGTAGCAGCGCCCCAAGTTATGCCAAGCCGCGACTAGGTCTTGATCTGCAGCTAAGCTGTAGTAGCGATAGGCTTCCTCTGTGTTACGTTCAACGCCTTTGCCAAATTCATACATTTCGCCCAAAGTGTTTTGTGCCTCTGCATTGCCTGCATCAGCGAGAGGGGTTAGGCGTTTAAACTCCACCGCATAGGCTTTGTTTTTCAATGCGCGCAAATGTGTCACGCTGTCTAGGTGGCCTTGGTTCGCGCCGATACTGTAGAGTCGTTCCGCTTCAGTGGCGTCTTCCTCTACACCCCAGCCATTCTCGAATATTTGCCCTAACAGGTTTGCGGCATCGAGATTACCATCTCGTGTCAGGGGTTGGAGGATATTCAGCGCGGCGGAGTAATTTTGCGACGCAATGGCTTCTTGAGCGGATTTAATGTCGTTTGCAGAAACGGGGCTGAACTGAAGTGTAAACAGGAGGCCTGCTGCTGCCATGAGAGTAGATCTTTTCATTAAACGCATACCTCTCGATAGGATCGAGTCAAATTTAGTTTGCCTGCATCTGTGTTGTATGCAGGTCGAATTGAGCAGCCAATACAAGTAAGCAAAGTCCAATGGGCTTCGCTTGGTTTTGATTATTTTAATGAGTGAATAGTACCAAAAAAAACCTCCTGTCGACATCCGCTATAAGGAGGTTCTCAAGTCTAATCTTGGCGTTTAGGGCTCAAAAGCTCGATCATATAACCGTCTGGGTCACGGACGAATGCAAGGATGCTGTTGCCATGCTTCATTGGGCCAGCTTCTCTGACCACTTCACCACCTTTTTCTTTGATGCGCTCACAAGCGGCATAAACATCTTCGACCTCAATCGCAATATGCCCAAAACCTGTGCCCAGTTCATAGGCGTCTGTGTCCCAATTATGGGTGAGCTCAATGGCCGAGTGTTTAGACTCTTCACCATAGCCAACAAATGCTAGAGTAAAGCGGCCCTCGGGGTAATCTTTTTGTCGATGAAGGGACATACCCAATACATTGGTGTAGAAGTCCAGTGACTTTTCTAGGTTGCCGACGCGGAGCATAGTGTGTAACAGTCTCATAAAGTGGCCTCTAACAAAATTAGGCAAGAGAGTTCTAATGAAGCTTGCCAGAAAGAATAATTCACCGATAATTAAAGAGTGTATAAGATACACCGAATTATATTTGATTGCAGGAGATATGATATGTTTCAGGATATGACAAAAATGATGAATGAGTCGATGGGGCCTTTCAAAGATCTCGTTTCCATTCAAACTCAGATGTTTGAAGAGTTAAGCCGCCATCAAATGGAATGTACAAAGGCGTTTCTAGAAGCAACAATGCAGCAAACGCAAGCGATTCAAAAATGCAAAACGCCAGCAGAGTTATTGGAGTTGCAACAGGTTTATGTGAAAGAGCTGGAGAAAACACTGAGGTCTGCAAATGCACAAAACCTTAAAGCCATGCAAGATGCTCGTGCGGCAGTCGAAAAACTGGCGACGGGTTCGCTGACTCGTTTCACTCAATCCAAGTAATGGAAAAGCATTGCAACGTGGATATTGGTATTTTTTATGCATCGACAACGGGCAATACCGAAGATGTTGCGAATTTAATCGCTGAACATTTAGGTGATAGTGCGCATTTGCATGACATTGCTCATGAGGGTATTTCGGCTCTTGAAGGCTATCGTTATCTTATTTTAGGTATTCCAACGTGGGATTTTGGCGAGTTGCAAGAAGATTGGGCTGAGCATTGGGAAGCTTTGCAAGCCACGTCTTTTGCTGGCAAACGCATTGCGCTCTTTGGCTTGGGCGATCAAATTGGCTATGGAGAGTGGTTTGTCGATGCAATGGGGTTGCTAGCCGAGGTTTTGTTGGCGCAGGGAGGTGAACTCGTCGCGCCTTGGTCTGTCGAAGGTTATAGCTTTGAAGCCTCAAAAGCACTAAATGCCGATGGGACACATTTTGTTGGGTTGGCGCTGGATGAAGACGGCCAGCATGCTGAGACAGCAGAGCGTGTCTCTGTGTGGCTAGATGAGGTATGCAAAGCATTCGAAAAGATCTAAACTAAGTCTATATCAGTATGAGCTGATATTGGTTTAACCTGAAAATGAAAAAGGATATTAATATGAAAAAGCTTGCAATGTCGATTTTGGCTTCGGTGGCTTTTGTGTCGGCGGGTCATGTTATGGCTGATGCCGATGCATCAATCGAGTATCGCCAGTCCATTTACAAAGCGGTGAAGTGGCACATGGATCCACTGGGTGCCATGGCTCGTGGTGATCAAGCCTTTGATGCTGATGCCGCTTTGCATCATGCGCGTCAGGTATCGGCTTTAAGTCATATGCCGCTTGAAGGATTTGGTGAAGGTACAGAGGGTGGTGGAGCCAAACCTGAAATTTGGAGTAATTTCGAGCAGTTTTCTGCTGGTATGGAGCGTTTTCAGGAGCATGCAGCTGAACTAGTGGCCGCAGCTGAGAAAGGTGAATTGCAAGCGTTGCGCCCTGCGGTGGGTCAGCTTGGTCAGACCTGTCGAGCTTGTCACGACAACTTCCGCGAAAGACAGTAAGACTTCTGCTAGGATCTGGCCGGAATTTGTTGATATTTCCTGCCAGATTTTCTGTTGTGCCTCTCTTCTATAATTCAAAGATTGATCCATTTCAGGTAAACTATGGGCTTTATTTGAACCCTGAGTCCGTAAGTTCTATCATGGAAATAAACCCTATTCTGAATAACCTCAAAGATTACGCTGAGCGCACAGCTACCCTACGGCGTTATCTTGACTATGATGCAAAAAAAGAGCGTCTGGAGGAGGTTGAGCGAGAGCTCGAAAACCCCGAAGTGTGGAGCCAACCAGAAAATGCACAGCAACTAGGTCGTGAGCGCACGTCACTAAGTCATACTGTTCAAACGCTTGATCAACTGTCTTCGGGCATTGCCGACACGCGTGATTTGCTGGATTTAGCCTATGAAGAAAAGGATGAGGAAATCCTGGCGGAAGTGCTTGCCGATGTCGACGCACTAGGAGTGCAGCTAGCAGATCTGGAGTTTCGCCGGATGTTCTCAGGTGAGGCTGATGCAAATAATGCATTCTTGGATATCCAGTCAGGGTCGGGTGGAACAGAAGCTCAGGATTGGGCTAATATGATGTTGCGCATGTATTTGCGTTGGGGTGAGGATAAGGGGTTTAAAACCGAATTAATCGAAGTGTCAGATGGTGATGTCGCTGGAATCAAAAGTGCCACCATTCGCTTTGAAGGTGAGTACGCATTTGGTTGGTTAAGAACGGAAACAGGCGTGCATCGCCTTGTTCGTAAATCGCCTTTTGACTCAGGTGGTCGTCGCCACACGTCTTTTGCGTCTGTATTTGTCTCTCCGGAAATAGATGACAATATCGAGATAGAAATTAATCCTGCTGATCTTCGAGTCGATGTCTACCGTGCTTCTGGTGCGGGTGGTCAGCACGTTAACCGAACCGAATCCGCTGTGCGAATCACACACGAACCTTCGGGGATCGTGGTTCAAAGTCAGTCAGCTCGGTCACAGCATCAAAACCGTGATGTTTGTATGAAGCAGTTACGCTCTAAACTCTATGAAATGGAAATGTTAAAGCGTAATGCCGCCGCACAAGAGCTAGAAGACTCGAAAGCCGATATTGGTTGGGGCAGTCAGATACGCTCGTATGTGTTAGATGATCAGCGCATCAAAGATTTGCGAACCAATGTGCAAACCTCGAACTGTGACCGCGTTTTGGATGGTGAGCTTGATTTGTTCATAGTGGCCAGCTTGAAAGCCGGTCTTTGATTGAATTTTTTTTGATAGTTAGGGTAATTACTTCATGTCTGAAGTTACACAAGATGATAACCGCCTCATAGCCGAGCGCCGCGAGAAACTAACCGCGCTTCGCCAGCAGGGCAATGCTTTTCCAAATACGTTTCGTCGTGACAGCTATGCCGACGACTTGCAAGTGGCATATGGTGCTAAAACCAAGGAAGAGCTTGAAGAGGCGGCCATAACCGTGGCTGTTGCAGGACGGATCATGTTAAATCGTGGCGCTTTTATAGTGCTTAAAGACATGACAGGTCGCATCCAGTTGTATGTCAATAAAGAGGCGAGAACCTTCGCTAAATCCTTGGATTTAGGTGATATTGTAGGTGTTAAGGGAATTTTGCATAAGTCGGGTAAGGGCGACCTTTACGTTGATATGGCAGAGTTTCAGTTGCTGACTAAAAGCTTACGTCCATTGCCGGAAAAGCACAAAGGTCTGCAAGACACCGAAATGCGTTACCGTCAGCGTTATGTTGATTTAATTACCAATGATTCGTCGCGCAAGGTTTTTGAAACGCGTTCTAAAATTGTAGCAGGCATTCGTCAGTACCTGATTAATCGTCGCTTTATTGAAGCCGAAACCCCGATGCTGCATGGCATACCGGGTGGGGCTACAGCCAAGCCATTTGTGACGCATCACAATGCCTTGGATTTGGAAATGTATTTGCGTATTGCTCCAGAGCTTTATTTGAAACGCTTGGTGGTGGGCGGTTTCGAGCGTGTGTTCGAGATTAATCGAAACTTTCGCAATGAAGGGCTATCGACGCGTCATAATCCAGAGTTCACCATGATTGAGTTTTATCAGGCCTATGCTGATTATCATGATCTCATGGATCTCACTGAAGACATGTTGCGCACCTTGGCTCAGGATATTCTGGGCACTACGACTATTGTGAATACAGTTCGTAACGAAGACGGTGAAGTGCTGGAGCGTTTTGAATACGATCTTTCTAAACCTTTCCGTCGCATCAGTGTGTTTGATTCTATCCTTCATTACAATCCTGATATAGCGCCAGAAGCTTTGTCTGATTTGCATGCTTCACGCCAAATTGCTGAACGTTTAGGCGTTAACCTCATGGATAATTGGGGGTTGGGCCGTGTGCAAATGGAAATTTTTGATAAAACAGTTGAGCATCATTTAGATCAGCCGACGTTTATTACAGAATACCCAACCGAGGTCAGCCCTTTAGCGCGTCTAAACGATGATAATCCCCATGTGACAGATCGCTTTGAGTTTTTTGTGGGTGGACGTGAACTTGCTAATGGTTTTTCCGAGTTGAATGACTCAGAAGATCAGGCAGAACGTTTCCGTCGTCAAGTTGAAGAAAAGGACGCGGGTGATGATGAGGCGATGCATTACGATGCAGATTACATCAATGCCCTAGAGTATGGCCTTCCACCAACAGCGGGTGAAGGGATAGGCATTGACCGTTTGGTCATGCTGTTTACCGATTCACCATCGATCAGAGATGTTGTTCTCTTTCCTGCGATGCGTCCTCGGAGTCAATAATCGTATGGCACTGGAAAAAGCACCTGAGTGGAAAGTCTATTTAGACGATGAGCTTCAAAAGCCTTATATGCAGACACTAAAGCAGTTTTTGCGGTCTGAAAAAGATGCCCATAAGGTGATTTTTCCACCTTCCAATGAGTGGTTTCACGCATTGGAAGTCACTCCTTTGTCTCGAGTTAAGGTTGTTATTCTGGGTCAAGACCCTTATCACCAACCTGGGCAAGCACATGGGTTGTGTTTTTCGGTTCGGCCTGGGGTAAGAGTTCCACCGTCATTGCAAAATATCTACAAAGAACTGCAAGCGGATTTGGGCGTTAGGCCTGTTTCGCATGGTTATCTAGACACTTGGGCAGAGCAGGGAGTGCTGCTGCTCAACAGTGTGTTAACCGTCGAACACAGCAAAGCAAATGCTCATCAGGGACAAGGATGGGAGGCTTTTACTGATCGTATTATCGAATTGGTGAACGAACAATGTGAAAACGTCGTTTTTATGCTGTGGGGGAGTTACGCGCAAAAAAAGGGAAGTGTGATCAACTTAAATAAGCACCTGGTGCTTAAATCGCCTCATCCATCGCCTTTATCTGCGCATCGTGGTTTTTTGGGATGTCGTCATTTTAGTCAGGCTAACCTTTATTTAGAGCAACACCATCAAATGCCGATAAACTGGCAGCTACCTGATAGTGTTTAATCTGTAAATCATCTCTAATCAGCTTTTGACGCTGCTTTCTGTAGTTTCCTAATCGACCTGCTAGCATGAGAATATTCTGCATGGCCTGCTGGGGGAGTGCACTCATGGGTGTATTCCATAGATAAAAAAGTAGATCGCTAATGATTTCTTCAGCGAAGCCTTCTGAGCCAAAGCGGCCGCTTAAATAGGCGTGTATTTCATCATAGTGATAAGATAAGTATTCCGATAAGTCACAAGCTGTTTGTTCGGTCATGATGAGAGCCTCCAGTTGAGTGATTCCCTTCATACTATTACTATTAATAATTATTATCAATAGCGTTAATAGTAATTTGTAGGGTTAAAAAGAGGGCGTTTTTGATATCAGGAAGGCGAGCGTTTTTGAGCAAAAAAAACCAGAGACATCGCTCTGGTTTTTTGATTAAGCTAAATATTAACGTCTAGGAAGCATGCTTCTAAGATCGCGATTGATCGGTAGGCTGAAGTTATGTGAACCTAAAATGACATTGTCTGCTGTGCGAACAACTCGCACATTTACATACAAATGAGTTCCACCAATCGCATAGGTTCCCACTAGAACCGCTTGAGCGTTATGGGAAGTCGATAGATGACGCAATTCTCTAGATAGCATCAACTCGCCAGTTCTTTCTTGAATGAACAGGCTGTCACGCATTTTCACCTCAACGACAGGCACTCCGGTGCGTGCAAGTTCAGATGTAAATACTTCGGCAGCTTGACGACCAAAGGTGGAGGATTGTTGTAAATCATCAATGCTTGCAAAGCTGGCGGTTAACACAGGCTGGTTGATATCCAAGGGCGCTGTGACTGCAAAAAGATGCTTAGATGCTTTACGTAACTCACCAACAACATCGACTTGAATATCTTGGCTTGCCGTATTGACTGGACGGTTGCTACTACATCCAACAGCAAATAGTAGGACCAGAAGTAGGACGGCCGCTTGCGACAACGAAGGAATTCCAATTCTTTTCATTAGGTACTCCTTACCAAGTATTCGTTAAGTTAACAGTGCGAGTGGGGGTCACACGGCGAGATTGATAGTGATCATGGTCACCGCCGTTGATGTAGTAAATATTAGAGGTCGAATATAGAATCCGGTCTCTATCGGTCACCTGCGTAGTGATAATCACTTCTTGATCACTTTTGCTTGTCCAGTTGCCACTAAATAGATCAGCGGCGGCGGCAAGAGGGATAAGGGTCAAAGCAGGCTCGCTGAGTTTGTTGTACGGAATCGTGGCAACGGCAATACCTGCGGTTAGCGCAGTTAAAGCGCCTTGAGGTGCACGTACATATCCACGATCTTTGTGTTTGACTGCTTGAACCGTGAAGCTTACATTCAAACTGTTTGCTTCGGTTGTTTTGACGCTGGCTCCACGGCTAACCAAATGGCTGGTCAGAAGAGATCCAAACGCTTCTGTGAACTGACTCGTCGCATGATCCTCATTGATATAAAGAGGTCTAGCTAACAGGAGTTCATTGCTCATTATCTGCTCAGCCTGGTGCATCGCCAATACATCCCAATGATGTGCGGCTTGCATTTTCTGCTGCGTAGTTAATGGATAAGTAGTGGCAATCGGTGCTTGGGAGGTCTGTACATTAAAACATCCGCTTAACAGAACAGAACCTAACGCGATTAGAGAAACCTTCCGGATCATGGTTAACGCTTCCTTAAAATAAGTTCGCTTGCTGACGCAATCAGAGTGAGACTTGATTAAGTGTAATTGAATTATTTCCAACTTGCACTGTCAAATTGTCGTTAAAAAGCACTTAAAATGCGATTTTTTTCATTTTTTTATCGCTTACTTTCGAAGAGTCTAGGATCTAGATGGTAAGGCAATTCTAAAAGTGATAATGGCTCACCTGTTGCAAGGAAGATTTGCTCGTTTTCGGCGCGCTCTTTATTAATGACAGCCAGTAATTCATACTGATTTGCATTAATATTTGAGGTGGCTGATATAACAACTTGGCCAACCCCCTCTTTTGAATCACTATTAATCATATCGCCTGGAGTCGGTGCTTGTTTCGCTGTGACCTGCGCTCTATACATTGGCTTTTTGAGTTGCCCTCGGTGTTGCAGGCGCGTCACAATTTCTTGCCCTGTATAGCAGCCTTTATTAAAGCTAATGCCCTTGAAAACCTGAAGGTTGAGCATTTGTGGGATGAAGCTCTCTTGAGTTTCAGGTCTGATATCGGGCAAGCCTTGTTCTATGTCCTGCAAAATCCATTGTTCGGTTGGGGCAGGTGATGCTAAAGCGAGTATCTCAGGAAGTAAGGCGGCTAAAATTTCCGTTGTGCCCCAGAGTTCATAGCGATTACCTGGGATGCGTGTCAGGGTCCAATGTTCATTGCGAATGGAATGATACTCTTCCAGCGCAATAGGTTGTCCGAGGCAATGCTGTAAACAGTCCTTAGCCAACGAGCCGGAAAAGCCAAGGCCAGAATGCGATTGGGATAGGTTTTGAAGGCTTACCTTAGAAAAAATACTGTACTTTTTGAGCAGGTTGAAACCTGTATCCGTCAGGGTGTGATGGACTCTTAACCAATATCCCTGTTCAGGGGAGCGCATAACACGATAAAGGCTGGCAATGTGTCCCTTTATATTGCAATGCGTACCTAAACGGCTTCCATCTTGATCAACTTCTCGAAGATCACAGCTGAGTTGGCCCTGAAGAAACTTGTGTGCATCAGGACCCTCAACAGACAGCAATGTTTGATGAAGAAGTGGAGTAACAAAGCAGTTTGACGATGGATCTGGCTGCTCACACGCAAACAACCCATTTACAACGCTGCCTTTGAGATGGCTCAAAAATACATGCTGTGATAAATCCATATTGTCCAAACACTCTGCTAGTTTATTGGGATTAAGTCGTACTATTTTAGACAGGTTCTGAGGGACTATCATCAGATAAAATGCATGGTTATTAAGTGTTCACCGTATTGCTAAAGTGTGCAATGGGCTTGCCAAGTTGCACTGGGCTGTTTGCGTGTAAGGAGTCTGCCCATTGAATTGCGTTTTTCCCAAACAATAAAATAACCGTAGAGCCTAGCATAAAGCGTCCCATTTCTTCGCCTTTTCCCAAATTGATGGGCGGTGAAAATTGACGGTCGAGGATTGTCGGTTTTTTCAGTGGAGGTGCAACCTGTCCTTGCCAGACAACTTCGATACCTGCAACGATCATTGCTCCGACTAGGACCATGGCCATTGGTCCAATTTCAGTATCAAAAATAGCCACTAAGCGCTCGTTGCGCGCGAACAGCTGGTCTACTTCTTCAGCCGTTGTTTGATTCACAGAGTATAAATCACCAGGAATATATACAGTCTCTTTCAGCACGCCACTGATTGGCATATGGACGCGGTGATAATCTCTCGGGGATAAGTAAATTGTCGCAAAGTCACCATTGATGAAAGGCTGAGCACGCGACTCCTCGCCACCTAATAGCGTTGTCACGCCATAGGTGCGCCCTTTGGCTTGAAATACACGACCATGTTCAATTTTTCCAATTTGACTGATGGCTCCATCGGCGGGAGAGGTTATGCTCAAGGGATTTGAGTCAATGGGGCGAGCATCTGGCTTAAGTGCACGTGTGAAAAAATCGTTAAAGCATGCGTAGGCGTCGATGTCTTCTACCAGTGCATCTTTCATCTCTATGTTGTACTGCTTGTGAAACCAATGGATAAAACGTTTCTTAACCCAAGGTGTTTTACAATTTGCCAGAGATCCGACGAGGCGCGATAAGTAATGTTGAGGCACTAATTTTTGGAAACCGATAAAAAGAGCTTTGTTCACATTGAGTCCTGTTTCATATATTTCATGGCTAGGGTCGCTGAGGAGCACAGATAGCGAAAGCGTTCGCAATAAAAGTCATCCAGCTCAAGCGAATTCGGTACTCTGTCAGCATAGACTATGCCGATAGGCATTTTGTTGCAAAAAATCGACATCATGATGAAATCGCTTTCCGAAACATGCTTTAAAAAGTCATGAGGCAGGGCTTGGTGTGTCTGTTTGCGATTCGATTTTTGGCATACATGATTTGCAGGTTTTTCGCAAAGGCGTTTCAGCAATGAGGGGATGTCATAGGCCATTTCAAACCCCGTTAGCGCATGGTCTTTGCCGAATCCTACCTGATAGGCTGTTTGGATGCGATTGTTAGGCACATCAACCGACAGCAGAAGTACTCTTTCTAGACCTAATCCTAGCTTTAAGCCTTTTAATAAGTCTTTTAAGACCTGACCTGGTCGGCTGTAACCGCTATCCGCCGCGTGGAACTGTGTGGCAATATGCTTATATGTTTCGGCATCAGCAAAATCAGGAACCGGCAGAGATTGAGTTTCTTGATCAGCAACGGGTGTGGGTTCTACAGGTTCTGGTAAGGTTGAAGCAATGGGCGGATAAAGTGATTCGCTTTGTGCTTTTTCTGCACTGGAAAAGAGTCCAGGGATGTATGGTTTTGATGCGATCCACAAAAGCTCTGTTGCAGGGGAAAGTACGCCTGGGAGATGGTATTGTCGTGCGGATTCAGCGCATTGGGTATGCAAGCGCGCTTGCGCATCGTATCCACGAAGTTGTAAATAGTCGCTGATAATTTCGAAAATCCGTTTTGCTTTATCGCTGTCCCATCCTCTTGTTGCGGTCAGTGCTAACCAGTTGCTAAGTTTAACTGGAAAAAAAGGTTGTTGAATTAGGTGGTTCACCTCTCTTAGGTCTTTTACCTCCAGACGTGCATCCCCCATGGCTTTAAGATGCAACAGCCCTAGTAAAGATGAAGAGGGGGAGGAGTCATGATTCAATGCGTCAAGTGTCAGCTCGGGTACATGTAAAAGAGAGCCTAGCTTTTGCCCTAGTTCTTGTAGTGTACAGCCGAAAACATCGTGCTCAGCGAGGACGACATCCTGATTGTGTTTGTACACTTTTTCTTGATAGGCCTCTTTGTGAAAAGGTGCGTAAAGCCACATGAGCCAATGGATAAAACCATAAAATAAGGATGCCATTTTGGCTTCTTCACGATAGCTAGCATTGCGTAAATGCAACCAATCAGCCACTTGTGTTGCCGCATGATGACTATCCGCAATGGCTCTGAAGTACATTTTTTGTGGAGTGCTATGCGGGTTGAGCTTTAGAACGGTTAAATTTGCAGCCAATTGTTCAATTCGGTCAAACCCTAGTGCCTGCACGGCATGATTTAAACTGGTGACTTTGGCATGACGGTTGGCCAATAATCGTTGCGCTTCACAGCATAAGTGGAAGCAGAGCACAGGGTCGTGGCTAATAATGGGAGGCAAGGTTATCAGCGTGCTGGATGGGCTATTTAAGGCCTTTTTGAGTCGGATTAGTGTGCTAGCTCGAACGGGGAGCGGCTTGTCTGTTAAGAAGGTGAGCCACGCGTCTACACCTTTTGGTGAAATTGTATTACTCATGGTTGACGATCCCGTTCGTGCAAATAATCACTCAGTTTATAGTTTTTCATCAACAGAGTTAAGAATCATCTTGTAACTAAGGAAGCGTTGTTCAGTGATGTTACCTTCTTCAATTGCTTGCTTAAGCGCACACCCTGGTTCGCGCTCATGTTGACAGTCCCTAAAGCGGCAATGTCCAACGTAAGGTGCAAACTCTCGAAAACCTTCAAGAACCTCATCTGGGCTCATGTGCCATAGCGCAAATTCGCGGATGCCTGGGGAGTCTATTAAGTCACCGCCGTCGGGTAGGTGAAACAGTCGAGCGGTCGTTGTCGTGTGCTTTCCTTTGCCACTTTGCTCAGACAGTGCACCTATTCTTAGGTCAACACCTGGAAGTAGTGTATTGACCAATGAGGATTTACCAACACCCGATTGACCCACAAATACGCTAATGCGTTCATCAAGTGTTGCTTTTAATTCAACAAGCCCTTGGCGTTCAGTGGTAGAGGCATGCAGGATTTTATAGCCTATGTCTTGATAAAGCGCTAGTAAGGGTTCCAGCCAAGCTCGATTAAGATCATTTAGTAGGTCTGTCTTGTTGAGCAGTAGGATCGGCTCAATACCAGAGATTTCGGCGGCAATAAGATAACGATCAATCAGGTTGGCGTGTGCTCTAGGTTCAGGTGCCAAAGTGATAATGATTTGGTCGATATTGGCGGCGACAGGTTTGAGTTCACCGTGATTGTTGGGTCTTTGTAATTGGCTGTGCCGAGGCCTCACGGCGACAACTACGCCACCATCAGGGGATGCACGCCAAATAACTCGATCGCCAGTGACAAGCTGTCCTAAATGAGTTCGCATGTGGCAGCGAATAATGCGTCCAGCTTCATCGCCATCCAAGGCTTCAACATCCAGTTGTTTGCCGAAGTGTGAAATCACAAGCCCGTTTTGCTCAACGCCTAACTCGCCACCTTCTAAGCGTTCATCGATTAGATTGTCGAGTCGATTGGCACGTTCTGTGCGTTCTTTCTGAATTTTTTCAATTCGCCATGATTGACGACGTGATACTTTACGTTTGGACATGCTGGTTTAAGTTGTTTCCTGACGATATTTTTCAAAGTCTGAATAAGGTATTCTAATCTTAGATAAATATACAGCTTTATATCAGGAGTCGAACACATGTCGCAGCAGCAACCACTACTCTGGATCGATTTGGAAATGACGGGCTTGGATCCAGAGCGGGATCGTATTATTGAAATGGCGGCAATTGTGACCGATAGTGATTTAAACTTAATTGCCGAAAGTCCAGTGATTACCGTCTATCAACCGGATTCATTGTTAACACAGATGGATGAATGGTGTACGCGTCAGCATGGGCAGTCTGGACTGACTCAAAGAGTGAGAGAGAGTCAAACCACAGAGAGTATGGCGCAAGAGCAAATGCTAAGCTTTCTAAGTGCACATTCAGTTAAAGGTGGCTCGCCTATGTGCGGTAACAGCATAGGCCAGGATCGTCGTTTTTTATGTAAGTATATGCCAGATCTGGAAGCGCATTTTCATTATCGTAATCTCGATGTTAGCTCAATCAAAGAACTCGCCAAGCGTTGGAAGCCTTCGATAATGGATGGCTTTAAGAAAAAAGGAACGCATTTGGCCTTAGATGATATCCGTGAATCCATTGAGGAGTTACGTTACTATCGTCGTCACTTCTTTAGATTGTAAGACTAGGCTCAGGCTTGGATGTTTTAGACACTAGTTCATTGAGCGCCCACTCTATATGCTCCTGAACTAAGGGGGATGCCATTGGATGGCGCTCTTGTAATGCTTTCAAAATACGAGGGCCGCCTCTGCTATTTCCCAGCGCAATGGCAATGTTGCGCTGCCAGCCTTCAAACCCTGTGCGACGTATTGCAGAGCCCTCGGTGCGTTTCAAAAAAGTGGCTTCATCCCATTCAAACAGTTCAATCAGTTCGATATCGTCGAGTCCATGTCTTGGTTTGAAGTCCGTTTCTTGGCTGTGTTTTGCAAATCGGTTCCACGGGCACACTAACTGACAGTCATCGCAACCAAAGATACGGTTGCCCATTAATGGACGAAGCTCTATAGGGATGCTGCCTTTGTACTCGATGGTTAGGTAAGAAATGCAGCGCCTTGCATCCAAAACGTAAGGCTTAGGGAAAGCACGAGTGGGGCATATATCCAAACAAGCCGTACAGCGTCCACAGTGTTGCTCAGTTTCGGGAGGATCAATCGGTAAGGGGAGGTTGATGAATAGCTCACCCAAAAAAAACCAAGAACCGGCTTTTCGGTTCAGCAGTAAGGTGTGTTTTCCTATCCAGCCAAGGCCTGCGTTTCGCGCTATTGGGCGTTCTAACACGGGAGCGCTGTCCGTAAAGGGGCGAAACGACACTTCGTGCCCTGTTGATGCTTGAATTTTGTTTCCAAGTTGCTTGAGGCGTTGGCGAATCAGTTTATGATAGTCTCTACCCAGAGTGTAGCGCGCAATGTATGCTTTGTCGGGTTGAGAAAGAAGTTCAAGAGTTTTGATATCAGCAGGCAAATAATCCATTCTGACGCTAATAATGCGTTGAGTGCCAGGCACTAATAATGAGGCATCTAAGCGCTTTTCGATATTGTCAGACAAGTAGTGCATTTCACCTTGCATGCCTTGGTCAAGCCATTCCGTTAACGGCGTTTTTTCTTGGGATAAGTCTGTGCCCGTGATTGCACAGCCTTGAAACCCAACCTCAGTGGCCCAGATTTTTATTTGAGCGGCTAATTGCGCTAAATCGTTGGTCAACTCTTGATGTAAAGAAACTGAAATCACTTGTTCCGTCTGCTATGCATGTCAATATATCGATAGATTATTCAGGAGGCTTGAACGATATGAGCGCCCAGCGAACCCGATTGCCCAACACATTATACACGGCTGAGCAGTGTCGTGCGTTGGATCATACTGCAATTACGGAATATGGCATCCCGGGCTTTCGGTTGATGCAGCGAGCGGGACATGCTGTGTTTGCTGAGATTCGAAGACGTTGGCCGGAAATGAGCCGATTAACCCTTGTTTGTGGTACGGGTAATAACGGTGGCGATGGCTTGATTGTAGCGGGGTTGGCGTTTCAGCAAGGTTGGCAGGTTCAGGTTTTGACGCTGGGTGTTACGCCTTATCATGAGCAGTTGCAAGGAGAGGCTTTGCAAGCTTGTGAATGGGCCAATGCGTTAGGAGTGGTTACGCGACCCTGGAGCACGGCAGTGGAATTTACCGGAGAACTTGTCGTGGATGCGATTTTGGGCACCGGTATTCAAGGTGAGGTTCGAGGCGCTGTCAGAGAGGCGATTGCAAAAATCAATGCGTGTCACCGTCCAGTGGTGTCTGTCGATATTCCATCGGGTCTGTGCAGCGATTCGGGCAAATGTATGGGGGAAACCGTAAAAGCATCGGTCACTTTAACCTTTATAGGATTAAAGCAGGGCTTGTTGACGCATCAGGGACCAGATGTGAGAGGAGAGCTGTTATTCGATAGTTTAATGGTTCCAGATGATTTATATGAACAAATCCCTGTTAGCGGGTTTCGAACCGATGCGGATGATCTGTCGGAGTTATTGCCTGCGCGACCCTTGTCGGCCCATAAAGGCCATTATGGGCACGTTCTGGTCGTGGGTGGAGATCATGGAATGGGCGGAGCTGCGATTATGGCCGCTGAAGCCGCTCTAAGATCTGGGAGTGGTTTGGTGTCATTGGCTACGCGCTCGTCTCACGTGAGTGCTGCTTTGTCTCGTGTCCCTGAGGCCATGGTGCTTGGGGTTGATGTCTCAGCGCGTCTTCAGTCAATGCTCGATCGTGCGAGCGTGGTCGTGTTGGGGCCAGGATTGGGCAGTGGAGCTTGGGCCGATCAATTGGCGCAAAAGGTAATGAGCAGTCTGCATCCCTCTGTTATCGATGCTGATGCTTTAAAATACCTGCAGCCGTATCGCCATTCTCCCACGCAAACGCGTGCCAGAGTCTTGACACCGCACCCAGGTGAGGCAGCTCAATTGCTGGGTTGTTCTATCTCCGATGTTCAAGATAATCGTTTTGATGCTGTACGCTTGCTGTATGAACGTTTTGGTGGTGTCATTGTCTTGAAAGGAGCAGGAACCGTGATCTTCGACGGGGACGTTGTTCATGTCTGTACAGAAGGAAATCCAGGTATGGCCTCTGGTGGTATGGGCGATGTGTTGTCTGGGATTATTGCTGGATTTCTTGCGCAAGGCTTGTCGCCAGTCGATGCTGCTCGTCTAGGTGTCTACACCCATGCGAGATCGGCAGACTTATGTGCCTTGCAGAGTGGGCAGAGAGGTCTGAGAGCGACGGATTTATTTAACCAAATTAAGTATGTTGTCAATGGGTTGGAGTTGGGTGAACGTGTCTGATAATGCATTTATCGCAGTAGATGATCAGCAGACGGTTGCTTTCGGGCAAGTGTTGGCAAATGCGGCAGTTGACGGTGGAATCGTGTTTTTACACGGAGATCTTGGTATGGGTAAAACAACCTTGTGTCGAGGCGTCATGCAGGCATTTGGACATAAAGGTGCTGTTAAGAGTCCGACCTATACGCTGGTTGAGCCATACGAGTTTCAAGACAAGTGTGTGTACCATTTTGATTTGTATCGGTTAGGTGACCCCGAAGAGCTTGAGTTTCTGGGTATACGAGATTATTTAGTAGAGGATGCCCTGTGTTTGATTGAATGGCCTGAACGAGGTCAGGGGATTCTACCGACTGCAGATCTGGAAATATTTATCGAGTTATTTGAGCAAGGACGTCGTATTAAATGGTCAAAAAACACTCAAAAAGGGTGTATGATAGCCGATAGAATAGTAAATGAATTGAAAGGGTAAGCGCTCATTGTGAAAGTAAATACTATCTACAAGCTTTGTAGTTTTGTGTGTATGGCGTTATTGCTGCCCTTACATGCCTTTGCCAACGTGCAAGTTCAGGGTGTGAGGACATGGCTAGCGCCTGACAATACTCGCTTAGTCTTTGACCTATCTGGCCCGATCCAACACAAACTTTTTGCGTTAGATAATCCTGACCGCATTGTGTTGGATATTGAAAATGCATCTCTACAGGCGTCATTGAGTGAGTTGGTATCGGATAAAAGCCCTGTTGAGCGAATTCGTCACAGTCAATCGGGTAGTACGTTACGGATTGTTTTGGATATTCGTGAGCAGGTTAGGCCAAAAAGTTTTGAGCTGCGTCCGAACGACCAATATGGACACCGCTTAGTGGTTGATCTTGAGCCAATTGCCAAATCTCAGGCTTCCGCTCGCGCAGCACCCATCCCTGCTCCATCCGTACCAACTGCAGCTTCATCAGGGCTGCGAGATATAGTAATTGCAATTGATCCGGGACATGGCGGAGAAGATCCGGGTGCCATTGGTCCCAACCGAACCCGAGAAAAAGACATCGTCTTGTCGATAGGCCGGGAGCTTAAAAAACTGATTGATGCCGAGCCTGGGTATCGCGCTGTTATGATTCGTGATGGCGATTACTTTGTCAGCTTACGAGACCGAACCATTCGTGCTCGCCGAGCCAATGCCGATTTATTTGTTTCAATTCATGCAGATGGTTGGCACAGCCCTACGGCTCGCGGAGCTTCTGTTTGGGTACTGTCTGAACGAGGTGCAAGTAGCGAGATGGGGCGGTGGTTGGCCAGTCGCGAAAACAGTTCGGATTTGATTGGTGGCGTCGGTAGCGTGAGTCTTGATGATAAAGATGATGTATTGGCCAGTGTCCTGTTAGATATGTCCATGACGGCTAGCCGAACGGGAAGCCGTGATGTGGCGAGTATTATTCATCGGAACATGGCGAATTTTGCGCGTATGCACAAGCCCAATGTTGAGATGGCTGCATTTGCCGTGCTCAGATCTCCGGATATTCCATCTATTTTGATTGAAACGGGCTTTATTACGAATCCGCAAGAGGAGGCTCAGCTAAAAACACCCGCGTATCAACAGCGCATGGCTAAGGCGATTTTTGATGGTATCTCGGACTATTTTTGGCAGCGCCCACCTGACATGACATTGATTGCATCCAGAAAAAATCAGGGTGGAGCAATGGTTGCTGGGCAAAATCGAACGCATCGTGTTCAACCCGGGGATACCTTATCGGTTATTGCCGTTAGAAACGGTGTGTCTGTTGCCGCGTTAAGAGAGGCCAATCAAATAAGAGGTGATCAAATACGCGTGGGCCAAGTGCTAAGGATTCCAGCAAGTTAATGAGCGTTTTAATCAATAAACAGCCTGCACCGATTGAGCTTTTATCGGCGCAGTTGGCTAACCAAATTGCAGCGGGAGAAGTCGTAGAACGGCCTGCCTCCGTAGTAAAAGAACTACTTGAAAACAGCCTTGATGCAGGTGCAAGTCAGGTTTCGTTAGAGGCCGATCAAGGGGGCGTCAAGCGTATTAAAATCCGGGACGATGGTTGTGGTATTGCGCAAGAGGATTTGGCTTTGGCGCTCAGTCGTCACGCGACGTCTAAAATCAAAGTGCTGGACGATCTTGAGGCTGTTTTAAGTCTAGGATTTCGCGGAGAGGCACTTGCCAGTATCAGCTCTGTTGCCCGCTTAACACTTACTTCGCGCCCAGAAGGACAAGAGAGTGCTTGGTCTGTCAAAGCTGAAGGCCGAGACATGGAGCCTATCTTGATGCCGGCGGCACATCCTGTTGGTACGACCGTTGAAGTCGGTGATTTGTTTTTCAATACGCCAGCGCGCCGAAAGTTTCTAAAAACAGAGAAAACTGAGTTTAACCATTTAGAAGAAGTGGTTAGGCGTTTGGCGCTGAGTCGTTTTGATGTGGGTTTTAGTTTGACCCACAATGCTAAGTCCTTGTACCAATTGAAGCCCGCAACAACCGATTTTGAAAGAGAAAAGCGTTTAGCAACCCTACTAGGGCCTGCCTTTATTGAACATGCCTTGGTGGTCGATATGTCGGCCGAGTCGTCTGGCTTGAGATTGTATGGCTGGGTCACGCAGCCAACCCACTCGCGCAGTCAGCCTGATCAACAGTACTTTTTTGTCAACGGGCGCATTGTTCGTGACAAAGTGGTCAATCATGCCGTCCGACAAGCCTATCAAGATGTTCTCTATGGCGGGCGTCATCCTGCATTTGTACTTTTCTTTGAGTTAGACCCGGCTTGGGTAGATGTGAATGTGCATCCGACCAAGCATGAGGTGCGTTTCAGAGAAAGCCGTCTCGTGCACGATTTTATTTTTAGAACTTTGCATCGAGTGATCGCTGATATGCGCCCTGATGGGCATGCACAGATCAGCACACAAGAGATCCCGATGGGAGGAGTGCTGAGTCGGGCTGATTCTGGATCACCACAAGTGCCATTGACTCGGCCATCAGAGCCTTTAAATTATGCTCAAGTGCAAATTCCCTTGCATGCTCCGACGCGACCTAGTGCTTCGACCTCTTTTACGGATCGAGACGTGAGGTCTCAAATTGACCAGTATCGTCAATTATACCCAGATGCCCAAGGACAGATTGCTGAAGATCAGCCGAATACACCATCTGAATCTGCAGATTCTCCTCCCTTAGGCTATGCACTCGCGCAGCTTAAGGGTGTGTATATTTTAGCTCAGAATGAGCAGGGGCTGATTATCGTCGATATGCATGCGGCTCATGAACGTATCGTGTATGAACGAATGAAACTCACCTTGCAGGATGAGCCTTTGCGAAGCCAACCTCTGTTAGTGCCGGTTTCAATTCATGTGAGCCAGAAAGAAGCCGATATTGCTGAGGAGTCTTTAGAGCTATTTAAGCGCTTAGGTTTTGTGTTGCAGCGTTTGGCGACAGAAACCTTAGTGATCCGTGAAGTTCCTGTTTATTTTGCAAAAGCGGATGTGCAGAAGTTGGTGTTAGATGTGTTGTCAGACCTATTGCATCAAGGACGAAGTCAGCGCATTGAAAATCAAATAAATGAACTTCTTGGGACAATGGCCTGTCATAGTGCAGTTCGTGCCAATCGACAACTGTCAATTGCTGAAATGAATGCATTGTTGCGTGATATGGAAGTGACCGAGCGCAGTGGGCAATGCAATCACGGTCGGCCAACTTGGACGGCATTGAGTCTGTCTGATCTTGATAAGCTTTTTTTACGGGGGCAGTAATGTCGATGGATAAGGCAAAGCCCTTGGTTGTTATGTTGATGGGGCCAACCGCCTCTGGCAAAACTGATTTAGCGATGCGTATCGCGGATCATCTGCCTGCCAGTTTGATTAGTGTTGACTCTGCATTGATTTATAAAGGAATGGATATTGGAACGGCCAAGCCCGATCCTGATGTCCTGAGCGCTTATCCTCATCGGTTAGTGGACATTCTCGATCCTGCGGAATCCTACTCGGCTGCGACTTTTAGAGAAGATGCGCTAGCCTGTATTGATGAAGCTGTTTCCAATCAGCGTCTGCCTATCTTGGTGGGCGGGACGATGATGTACTTTAATGCACTGATTAAGGGAATGGCCCCTTTGCCGGATGCTGACCCTGTGCTCCGAACAGAGCTAGAAACTCGTATACAGCAAGACGGTATTGAGAGTCTGCATGCACAGTTGGCTTTGCTAGACCCTGTGGCAGCAGAGCGTCTGCACCCATCCGATTCTCAAAGAGTACAAAGAGCGTTGGAAGTTTGTTTACTAAGTGGACAGTCGATGACGTCTCTATGGGCTCAGCAAGTCAAGGTGGAGCTGCCTTTTCGTTACCTGTCTTTGGCTCTGATGCCACAAGATAGGTCGATTTTACATAAGCGGATAGAGCAGCGTTTTGATAAGATGTTAGAACAAGGCTTTGAAACAGAAGTTCGATCTCTGTTTGATCGTCAAGATTTGCATTCGGGTATGCCGTCCATCCGTGCTGTTGGATATCGTCAAATGTGGCAGTATCTTGATGGTGAGTTAGGGTATAAGGACATGAGAGAAAAGAGTATAGTAGCCACTCGGCAACTGGCAAAACGTCAGTATACGTGGCTAAGAAGTTGGGATGATTTACATGTACTTGATGGTGTAAATGAGAATATATTGCCCAATGCCTTGAAGTTGATCCAACAAGCCATTATATAATGAGATGCTTTGCGTTAATTTTTAATAGTGCCAGAGAGATGCGTGAAACACGTAAGCAATCTGTGCAGACTATGCTAACCATAATTATTTTAAAAGACTGAATGTTTCAGTAAAGGAGATACCCATGTCAAAAGGGCAATCATTACAAGACCCTTACCTTAATGTTTTACGCAAAGAACGGGTTCCCGTCTCTATTTTCCTGGTAAATGGAATCAAGCTCCAAGGACAAATCGAGTCGTTTGATCAGTTCGTTATTCTGCTCAAAAATACCGTCAGCCAGATGGTGTATAAGCATGCCATCTCAACCGTTGTACCTTCTAGACCGGTCAAGTTGCCACAGCCGGACGAGAAAATTGAAGAGTGAGTAATTTGATTGTTTTTTGAACGTCCTGAGTCGGGTGAACGCGCCATATTGGTGCATATTAATTTTCATTCTGAATCTGAACCAGAAAGTCCTCGTGAGTTAGAAGAATTGGCACTTTCAGCTGGGGCTGATCCGGTTGCTTTTTTAACGGGCAGTCGTTCAGACCCTAGCCCTAAGTTTTTCTTAGGTAAAGGAAAGGTTGCAGAATTGGCGGAAATGGTCAGGCTGTATGAATCGGAGTTGGTCATCTTTAACCACTCGCTTTCACCTGCCCAAGAACGCAACTTAGAGCGCGAAATTCAGTGTCGCGTCTTAGATAGAACTGGCTTAATCCTGGATATTTTCGCCCAGCGTGCCCGCACGCATGAAGGGAAGCTTCAAGTTGAGCTGGCTCAGCTTGAGCATATGTCGACACGACTCGTGCGGGGCTGGACCCATCTTGAGCGACAAAAAGGGGGCATCGGTTTGCGTGGGCCGGGTGAAACACAGCTCGAAACCGACCGTCGATTGCTTCGAGTTCGTCTTCAATCGATCATGAAACGTCTAGATAAAGTTAAAAAACAGCGTGATCAAGGGCGTAGATCTCGAGTTAGGGCATCTGTTCCAACGGTATCGCTTGTTGGGTATACCAACGCGGGTAAATCGACGTTGTTTAATTGCTTGACTGCATCGAATGTATATGCAGCCGATCAGTTGTTTGCAACCCTAGATCCTACCCTAAGAAAGATTCAACTTGATGATGCGGGCGCTGCAATTCTAGCGGATACAGTTGGTTTTATTCGGCATTTACCGCATAAATTAGTTCAAGCCTTTCGTGCGACCTTGCAAGAGACATGTGAAGCAACACTTTTGCTGCATGTTATCGATAGCTTTGATGAAGAGCGCCAGCTTCATATCGAACAAGTCAACGATGTATTAACCGAGATAGGGGCTGATGATGTGCCTACCTTACTTGTATACAATAAGGTTGATTTGTTAGAACAGGTTGAGCCACGCATTGATCGAGACGACGAAGGTGTTCCGATTCGTGTTTGGCTGTCGGCACAAACAGGTGCTGGCACTGATCTTTTGCTTCAGGCAATCAACGAGCGCCTTAGCGATGATGTTTTTGAAAGTGAATTGAGGCTGAATCCTTCAGAAGGGCAGTTCCGTGCGCAATTATATGCCGCGAATGCCATTCTATCTGAGTCGGTAGATGATGAGGGTCAAATGCATCTGAAAATTCGCATTCAGCGTAAAGATTTTAGGCAATTGTTGAGTCGATTGCAGATTCCGTTTGAACGATATTTGTCAGAAACGGTCGATTATGTGTAGTCCTTGCATGTAAATGCAGGGGTTTTTAAAATTATAACTTTAACTTTGTTTTATAGCGGAGAGCACTATGGCCTGGAATGAGCCTGGCGGAAATGGCAAAAACCATGATCCGTGGAGCGGCGGCGGTGACAAAAATCCCGGCGGTGGTAAACGTGGTGGTAATGAGCAGGGGCCCCCTGATCTAGATGAAGCCCTTCAAAAGCTTCAAGACCGTTTAAACGGTATCTTTGGCGGCAAGGGGGGAGGTTCCGGAAGCGCAGGTGGCTCAGGTGGCTCTCACAAAGGAAGCTTTGGGCTGCTAGGTATCGTTGCCGTAATTGCCATTGTTGTTTGGGCAGGTATGGGATTCTATACGGTCGACCAACAAGAGCGTGGCGTTGTCTTGCGCTTGGGTAAATTCCATTCGGTTGTAAACCCTGGTTTGCAATGGAATCCGCCTTTGATTGATGACGTCTCTAAAATCAACGTTACTCAAGTTCGTATTCATGATCACCGTGCACTGATGCTTACTGAAGACGAAAACATCGTTGATGTTGATATCAGTGTTCAGTACGTAGCTGAGAACCCTGAAAACTTCCTATTGAAGGTTCGGAGTCCTCAAGAAAGCTTAGCTCAAGCGGCTGAAGCAGCACTTCGTCAGGTAGTGGGCGCATCTGAAATGAACCAAATCTTGACGGAAGGTCGTCAAGTTATGGCAATCTCTGTTCAAGAGCGTTTGCAGCGCCATATGGATACCTTTGAAACAGGTATTCGAATTGCAGGGGTTAACGTACGAAATGCACAAGCTCCAAGTCAGGTTCAAGATGCGTTTGATGATGTAATCAAGGCGCGTGAGGATGAACAACGCTCTAAGAACGAAGCTGAAGCCTACGCTAACAGTGTTGTGCCAGAAGCACGTGGTATTGCGCAACGTATGATCGAAGAAGCAAACGCTTATCGTGAAGAAGTTGTTGCCAGGGCAACGGGTGAAAGCCAGCGTTTCTTGGCATTATTATCCGAATACCAAAATGAGCCTGATGTAACTCGTGAACGTTTGTATATCGATATGATGCAAAGCGTCATGACGAACAATCCAAAAGTGTTAATGGATGTTGAGGGTGGTAATAATCTCATGTTCTTGCCATTGGATAAGCTGATGGAAAACAGAGGGAATACGAGCGGTTCGCGTAGCAGTGCCTCTGACTTAGGTTTTAGGCAGTTGAATGATCCATTAACTGATGCCTCACGGACACGTCAAAACTCGGCAGGTGCAGGTAGCATGAGGGAGGGTCGATAATGAAACCTAATTCAGTATTTGTACTCGTTTTAGCACTGGTTGCGGTTTGGTTGACGTCCGAAAGTGTTTATATCGTCAAAGAAACCGAAAGAGCCGTTAAATTACGATTTGGTGAAATTGTTGAACCTGATATAGTCCCAGGTTTACATTTCAAGATTCCATTTGTAAACACTGTGCGTAAGTTCGAAGCACGTCTGATTACATTGGATTCACGTCCTCAAGCGTTTTTGACCTTAGAAGCTAAGCGTTTGATTGTGGATTCGTTCATCAAATGGCGTATAAAGGACGTAGAACGGTATTACACCGCAACGTCGGGTGATGAAAGCCGTGCGAACAGTCTTTTGGCGAGCCGTATTGAAACAAATTTGCGTAACCAGTTTGGTGAGCGAACACTTAATCAAGTGGTTTCAGGCGAGCGCGAAGAGTTGATGGATCAAGTCAATCGTCAATTGAGCGTTGTTGCTGAGCGTGAGTTGGGTATCGAAATCGTTGATATTCGTATCAAGCGAATTGATCTTCCAACAGAAGTTTCAACATCAGTATACGATCGTATGCGTTCTGAGCGTTTGAGACTGGCCCGTGAACTGCGTGCAAGAGGTCTCGAGTTGGCTGAAGGGATACGTGCAGATGCCGATCGTCAGCGTACGGTTATCACAGCAAATGCCTTCAGTACATCTGAAATATTACGAGGTGAAGGGGATGCTGAAGCGGCGGGTATTTATTCGTCAGCCTTTAGTCAAGATCCAGAGTTCTACTCCTTCGTTCGTAGTATTGGTGCGTACCGTGAGTCCTTCAGTGGTCAGGGTGATGTGCTAGTGCTTGAGCCTACCAGTGAGTTTTTCCGCTACATGAGAAGCTCGGGCGTTCAATAAGCAACAACCAAAGTAGGTGGGTAAACCACCTACTTTGTGTTATGATTTCAAAGACCGGGTCATTGCCCGGTTTTTTTGTGACAAAAGGGGGTCGTAAATGGCGCTGGCAGATCGATGGCTGCTGCCTGAGGGTATCAAAGAATTATTGCCGCCAGAGGCGCGTCAGGCTGAACTGATGCGACGTAGGTTGCTCGATTTGTATAATAATTGGGGTTATGACTTAGTAATGCCGCCGTTGGTTGAGCATTTAGAGTCCTTGTTAACAGGGACAGGCCATGATCTGGATTTGAATACGTTTAAGCTGACGGATCGTCTGAGTGGGCACACTTTAGGTGTCAGAGCCGATATTACGCCTCAAGTCGCCAGGATTGATGCGCACCGTTTACGTACCGAAGGGCCTAGTCGGCTGTGTTACTGTGGTTCCGTATTGCACACGCATGCCGCCAATATGTTAGCGACGCGCAATCCAATGCAAGCGGGCGCAGAGCTGTATGGCCATGCTGGCATAGAAAGTGATGTTGAAGTCATCTCTTTAATGCTCGAAACGATGAATGTTGCTGGCATTTCAGACCCAATTACGCTGGACTTAGGTCATGTAGCACTTTTTAGTGCTCTGATTGCCAAAGCTAAGCTTACGGCGGAAGATAAACTGCAGTTTATTGATTTGCTGCAGCGTAAAGCACTCACCGAGTATGACATTTTTCTCTCGGGATTGAGCCTTGAAGCGTCTTTGCGCGAGCGCTTAGCTGTGCTACCTTTCTTGCATGGTACGGTTGATGTGCTTGAGAAAGCGGCAAGTCTGTTTGAGGGCTGGAAGGAAGAGTCTGACGCTATCCAGTATCTTTCGGACTTGGCAGAGCTGATTCGAAAACGTTTTCCACAAACCCGTTTTTATTTTGATTTGGCTGAATTGCGAGGTTACCACTATCATACAGGTGTGGTGTTTGCAGCCTACACGCCAAGTTTTGGTCAAGCGCTCGCCAAAGGTGGGCGTTACGATGAAATAGGTCAGGATTTTGGTCGTGCTCGACCTGCGACTGGCTTTAGTGCGGATCTTAAAACGCTCCTTGATGTCGCGGGTGTTAAGGCTAAGGTTGAACCTTCTGTATTAGCGCCCTCAGCATGGAGTGCTGATTTGCATGAAGCGATTGAACATGCCCGTCTACAGGGACATCGGGTGATACAGGCGCTAGATGAATTTGAGCGCCCGGCTGGATGTGATCGACAACTGGTCAAAATTAATAACGAGTGGGTGATCCAAGCCCTCTGATCCGTTTAACAGAAACTAACGAGTACTCGAGACAACAATGGGTAAGAATGTCGTTGTGCTGGGCACCCAGTGGGGTGATGAAGGAAAGGGCAAGATCGTTGATCTTCTAACTGAGAAGATTGCAGCGGTTGTGCGCTTTCAAGGTGGTCATAATGCTGGTCATACACTGGTTATTGATGGCAAAAAAACAGTCTTGCATTTGATTCCTTCAGGCATCCTGCGTGAAAACGTTTTGTGCTTGATTGGTAATGGTGTTGTGCTATCACCCGAAGCGTTGCTTAAGGAGATAGCTGGATTGGAGGCGAAGGGGATCCCTGTCAGTGATCGCTTACGTTTAAGTCCGGCTTGCCCCTTAATTCTTCCTTGCCACGTTGCGTTAGACCAAGCAAGAGAGTTAATGCGCGGTGAAGCCAAGATCGGTACCACAGGTCGCGGCATAGGACCGGCTTATGAAGATAAGGTCGCTCGTAGAGGCTTGCGCTTAGGGGACATCAAGGACCCTGAAAACTTTGCAATTAAGCTGAAAGAAGTGATTAGCTATCATAATTTCATGCTTGAAAACTATTACAAAGTTGAGCCAGTTAGCTTCGATGCTGTGTACGCCGAGTGCATGGAAATGGCAATCAAACTTTTGCCGATGATTGCGGATGTGACGGGTATTCTGCACGACTTGCGTCGTCAGGGTGCCAGCATTATGTTTGAAGGCGCTCAAGGTTCGTTGTTGGATATCGATCATGGTACCTATCCTTATGTAACCTCGTCTAACACGACAGCAGGTGGCACCTCAACGGGTAGTGGTTTTGGACCTCTGTATCTGGATTACATTCTGGGTATTACCAAAGCCTATACCACGCGTGTGGGTGGCGGGCCTTTCCCAACTGAGTTGCATTGCGACACGGGTGCGCGTTTGGCTGAAAGAGGCCATGAGTTTGGATCAACTACAGGGCGTGCACGTCGCTGTGGTTGGTTTGATGCGGTGGCACTTAAGCATGCGATAGAGATTAACTCTGTCTCTGGTATTTGTTTAACCAAGCTTGATGTTCTTGATGGACTCGACGAGATCCGTATCTGCGTCGGCTATGAAGACGTCCAAGGCAATGTGGTCACGTCGTTAAGTGGCAGTGAAGATTATGAAAAAGTCACTCCCGTTTACGAAAGCGTTCCAGGTTGGACAGAGTCAACGATTGGAGCGAAAAGCTTAGATCAGTTGCCAGAAAATGCTCGCGCTTACATACGTCGGTTGGAAGAGTTGATGGGTGCACCAGTGGATATTATCTCCACAGGCCCTGATCGCAATGAAACGATTGTGCTGCGCGATCCATTTGAAGTGGATGCCTAAGTTATAAAGCACGTGTAAAAAAGGGGGCGATATCTCAGATATCGCCCCCTTTTTTTGCTTAAGTCTGTTAGCCGTTTTGTTGGCTGCCGATCTGCACAGTTTTAAGCAGTTGCTTAAACATCTTCGGGTTGGCTGCGACTAACTCACCTGTTTTAAGATGCTGGTTGCCACCTTTGAAGTCACCGATCAAGCCGCCCGCTTCTTGGATCAAGAGAATACCGGCTTCTTGTTCCCAGTCGTTTAGGCCCGCTTGAAAGAAACCGTCCAGTCTGCCTGCCGCCGTGTAGGCAAGGTTAAGCAACGTGGAGCCACTGCTGAAGGTGTTACCGTCAGCATTAATAATCTGGGTTACTATGCTTTGCTGGGTATGGAACCAAGGCTTGTCACTTTTGCGGTTAAAAAAGCCTGTACCAATTAATGAACCTGTCAGGTTTTTCGCGCTACTGACTCTGAGTCTTCGACCATTCAATTGCGCGCCGTTACCACGGCTGGCAGTAAACTCTTCACCTGTAATCGGGTTGATGATCACCGCATGATCGATACGGCCATTGACCCTACCTGTTAGGCTTAAAGCAAAAATAGGAAGTGCGTTCGAGAAGTTAGTGAGGCCATCAACTGGATTGATTTGCCACTCAACGTGAGTGGGGCCGTCGCCAGTGGCTTTGTAGTGGCCGCTAAACTCAGCGTTTACAGTGTGGTGTGGATACGCCTTCTGAAGGCTTTGAACGATAGTTCGTTCTGCTTGGCAGCACACGTCATTAATGAACTCAGCAACGCTGGATTGTTCGGATTTGATTAGGTCTAGGCGTTCAATAGCCCGAGCGATTTGTTCACCGCCGAGACGGGCAGCACGAAGTGCGATATTAACTATCGGTAGCATCAGAGTAAGCGTCCAAATTATTCAAGAGCGAAAGAGATATTATACTGCAGTGTTCATTTCTTATCTATTCATGCAGGCTATTTTGGCCGTCTGTTGTGGTTTTTTCTGGTTCAGTGACGGGCTTACCAACCGACCTCCAATGGATTGGCACGCATAGTCAAAAACTATGACGATTAATGGCTCGCTTTTAGCTGGAAGTATCAAAAAATCTATACTAAGATCAATTTGTTATGGCGGAGAGCCAAGAATAACCCGCTTGAGTGATTCTGCAATACCGTGCTGGCTCGTTTTGCAGGGCGCTTGGCTGGGTTAAAAGTTATTTTAAAACAAATGGTTAGGTTTGATTTTGGGCGAAGCGTGCTGGCTTGTTATTAAAATGTTATGCATTCGAGTGCATGTAAGTAAGGAGTGTATGTGAAAACCGGGTTGGTTATTTACTCTTCGTCAATTCACCGCTTAGCCGAATTCTATTGTCATGTTTTTGGCTTTGAAGTTTCCGAAAAAGATGAATCATACGCCTTGCTAATAGCTGGTAGCTTTGAGCTTGTTCTGCTTGAAACTGAGGTTTCGAAAAAGGCGTCTAGTACAGGCAAAGCCAGAGAAGATACGCCAATAAAGCCATCATTTTTTATCGACACCCCTCTTGAGCTAGTTGGCGAGAAAATAAAGGAAAAAGGTGGAGCTTTATATCAACCCAAAAGTTGGAATTTTGGTGGTCGTCAAGTATGTGATGGCTGTGATTGTGAAGGTAATATTTTCCAGTTAAGAGTTGGTAAAAATGCATAACAAACGGCTGTTGTCGCCCCTTCGGGGCTGGGACGGCCTTTCCGCCGCTGAGCGGCTACAAGGCCGCCCCAAAGCCGAGCGTTATGCAATTATGGGTAGTTTTGGGAAGCCTGCAAATGGGAACCAGAGGGTGCGGTAAATGAGTATAAAAATTGAATCTAATGATCTGAAAGACCGTCAAAGGGCCTTGCATAAATCGATAGAAAGTTTGATGACAAAGCTGCCTGAGGAAAGCGCAACACGGAAACAATTAGATAATCATCGGGAGCTTTTTGACGATGCGGTTTCTTATCTCTCAAACTCAGATCAAAGACTGGCATTTATCGGTAACATAGGTACCGGGAAGACAACCGCCATATGCCATCTACTTGGCTTGTTAGATGGAGAAGAGCCGATTCTTAGCACGGGTAGCGGTCGTACTACGCTATGCGAAGTGGAAATATCTTTTGGTTCTCAACTTGAGATCGAAGTCACTCCGCATTCCGAAGCTGAAGTAAGGGGCTACCTCACGGACTTTGCTCAGTACTTACTATCAGATATCGAAGAATCGGATAATTCAGAGCCATTTAAACTGAGCGCCGAAGTTGAGAGGGCGCTCCGTAACATGCTTGACCTCCGAATATCACGTACAAAAACCTCCGAAGGCAAGCGAATAACTACGGACAACGCTAAAGATTTTGCGGCCAATTACCAATCTGTCGAATTGTTAAAAGAAGCGTTGTTGGAACGTCTTGATTATACAGCTCGTCATCAAACGCGATTCACCAGTGATGATGGAGTAGACCAATACGAGTGGTTGCACACAACATTCAAAGCTATCAATAGCTGCACTCATCCGAGCGTTGGTCTATCCAAGCATATATGCATATTGGCGCCGCTAAAACTTTTCGATGACGTCGATTACTCTCTGTCAGTAGTTGATACAAAGGGTGTCGATCAGACGGTTAACCGTGCGGATCTTGATAGCTGCCTTACAGACAATCGTACTGTCAGTGTACTGTGCTGCCGATTCAACGAAGCGCCCGATAAGACAATGTCCGGATTACTGAAGCTTGCCAAGGATGCAGGTCTGAATCACCGAATTGCCAAAGAAACAGTATTGTTAATTCTTGACAGGGAGAGTGAAGCTGAAAAAGTTATCGACATAGATGAACCTGTTGGTGATAAAACTGAGGGACGTGAGATCCGTGCTGAGCAGGTCGTTAATGATCTAAGGCACACACTACAATTAGACAACCTAGATGTGCGATTTTTCGATGTAAAGTCTGATGATCCGAAGGAACTTAACAAACTGTTGGTCGAAAAAGTTTCTGTGCTGCGCGGTCAATATGCTCAGACTATTGTCGATATCGAGAAGGCTATTGTCGACATCGAAACTGAACTGGTCTCTCAATCAGCTACAGCGGCGAAGAATCAGGTTAAGAATACGCTGGAACCTTGGATAAAAAAGGCTCAAGGCTGCTCTCCGGCGTTAAGAGAGTATTTTTTACCTTTAATTAATGACATTAGAAACAAGGGTACATATGCTGCTAGTGTTCGAGCTAGTGTTAATCGCAAGGGAGAGTGGCATAATCTCGATTACTATCAGCTTTTAGCTACAGGTGCTCGTCAGCAAGTTGTGGACCAAATCGGCACGCTAAAGGATGAATTTATCGTACTAATCGATAACATGCTTTCTCAGAATGAACTACAACCTGCTTATGCGCTGCTTAAACAGTTGAAACAAACAACTGAGAAACGACTTGGTGATATTTACCAAAAAGCGTTTGCTAAAGGACGCGCGGTTTATGAAGGAAAGCTTTCATCAGATAGTCAGCTCTGGAATGGTTTGTTTCAAGAGTGGGGAATGGGCCCTGGATACAAGGATAGGGTTTCCGGTAAATCTGAAACTTGGTTTCACGCGAAAAAATATCCAGAGTTTGAATCTAGCGTTACTAGTCAGGTTGTTGAGGAATGGCAGCGTTATGTAAATGAGGTGCGAGATATGCTGGGGGCTGAATAGATATGCATAACAATCGCAGGCACAGCGACAGCTTTTTCGTTGCGGCTTCGCCTTCACTACAAAGCCGCGCGTGCTGCGGGCGTTAGCTTTTAGGAAAGGAGTCAAGTATGGGAGCTTGGGGCGAAGGGTTATATGAAGAAGATGAAGCTTGTGATGTTCGAGATTCCATTTCAATGCTTTCAAAAATGCCAGCGAATGGCGATGAAATTTTAGAAATATTAATCGAGCAGTATGGGCCAGTTGAAGATCTGGAAGATGACGGCGTGCCAAATTTTTGGATGGTTGTAGCCGACCAATATTCTAAAAAGGGAATAGTCTCTGAAAAAGTAAGAATGAATGCTTTAAAGGCCATGGATTCCGGCTACGACATCCAAGATCTCAAAGCTCGAGGGTTGGAAGAAAAAGGTCTAAAAGCTCGGCTTAAAGTCCATGCAAAGCTCAAAGAACGTATAAATAACCCGGAACCAGAAAGTAAAAGGCGTGTTGCAAAAAATCCTCCTAAACAAGTAGTAAAGGAAGGCGAAGTTTATGTGTTTCCTACGATGCAAGGAAAAGGACTGAATGCATGGTTTTCAAGTTGGGAGGAAGCTGGATTTAAACCTGACGGCTGGGGTTCTTTAATCATTACTTCAACCGGAAGAGAGTACGATTGGTTTCCATGGGCGACATATGTTCCAGTGAATACTTCGCCAGCTGAGAAAGCTACTCTTGAAAAGGTTTTAAACGGGCGTACATTATTTGGAGATGGTGTTGCCTATTGTATTCCTAAACAAAACCACTTTAAGAGAATGGAAATGGAAAAGATCGGCGAGATAATTCTAGAATCTGAATCAATTGAAAAGCTTGTTAAAAAGCAGCGATCTACCCCAAAACAAGTAGTAGCTTGCGGCTGGTCTATATGCAGCGGAGCATTTTCAAGTGATAAAGAGGGACTAGTTGATGTTCGTGAACTTCTACAGAGAAAAAGCTAACAAACGCCTGCAATCTTGTAATCCTCCCGAAAAATCGGAGCAGTTATAAGTAGAAAATTCCGTTAAAATTAAACGAAGGAGTTTTCTATGCGTAAATCACGATACACAGACAGTCAGATCCTAGCGATTCTGAAGCAAAACGAGAAAGGTGTCCCGGTGCCAGAGCTATGCCGCGAACATGGTATGAGCTCCGCTCAGTTTTATAAGTGGCGTGCCAAATTTGGCGGTATGGATGCATCCATGATGAAACGGCTCAAAGAGCTTGAGGACGAGAATAAGCGTCTTAAAAAAATGTACGCAGAAGAACGCCTCAAGGCTGAAATCCGCAAGGAAGCCCTAGAGGGAAAGTTATAAAGCCATCTCAGCGCAAGGAGATGGCACGTGCAGCCATTCAACGTCACGGGATCAGCATTCGTTTTGCCTGCATCACTATGGGTATTAGCGAAAGTTCGGCGTTTTTCAAGCTAGTTGTCACCATTAGCCGTTTTAAGCGGCTCGTTTTTCTACTTGTTTAGTCGGCTGTTTTTCTGGATTCAGTGTTGTCGGTCCCACTGGTGTGCAGTTTCGTACT
>NZ_QKRX01000011.1 GCF_003284585.1 Nitrincola tibetensis | reverse complement strand
CTCGAAATTGGGAGCCTAAAGGTGCCGTCTCACTAAATCCCGCAAGACTTGAAGAAATGGCACTCAACAAACAAGCAGCTTAAGCATAGTATTTTGGACAACTGGGTTGAAAACTACCGACCTTTACACCCTCAAGGTTAACTGCTGGGATGTCGGACGAGGGGTAGTGATAAAAAGCGGGCTCAATTTCCTCATCAGCATCTGGTAAGGCTAGCCAAAGTTGTAAACCGTGAAGCGAATGCGGCACAGAGTTCACTTCGTCACGCTCACGTTCAGAATGCACAATTCCTTTCCCTGCAACCATCAGGTTGATGTCACCTGGACGAATCGGTTGATGACTGCCAAGAGAATCGCGATGCAAGATCTCTCCCTCGAATAAATAGGTAACAGTTGCTAAATTGATGTGTGGATGAGGGCGTACATTAACGCCTTTACCTGCCGGGAAATGAGCCATCCCCATTTCGTCAAAAAATACCCAAGGGCCGACTGAGCGACGTTCACGAACAGGTAAGCAACGACGAACGGAAAATCCACCGAGGTCTTTTGGCCGTGGATCAATGATCAGATCAATGGCATCACAGCCTTGACTGGTTGTGCATTCTCCTTCAGAGAAGGAATCGATTGTGCTCATAGCAAGACTTCTTTACTCAAATAAAAAGGTTTAATGGGTTCAGACTAGGTCATTGGCGGCAGGATCTCAAGGTAGTACTAGGGGAGAGACTCGCAGATTGCCCTAGAAATATCTATATTGATAACGTTAAGACCGATATAATCCGATGTATTTCCTATTTTTTTGCTTAAGAGTAATAACGGAATGCAAATAGGAATTCGAGGCAAACTCGTCCTGTTGTTTGTTGTGATGAAGGTCATTCCTTTGCTGTTGTTGGGTTGGCTTGCTTGGACGCAAGCAGATAATCTTGGACAACATTTGGCTGCTGGTGTTGATCAATTACTCGGAACAGCTACTCGATCCGTCAATGAAGTGGGGCGAGTGGCAATAGCCGATGCCGTAGAGGCTCTAGATGCACGAGCCAAAGAGGATATCGAGCGTCAAACCACCGATGTCGCTAAAGCAATCGCAAATTTTTTGTATGAGAGAGACAGTGACATACTGATGGCGGCCGCCTTGCCAGTGGAGGCCGCTGTTTATGAGCAATTCGTCAAAAGCCGCACACGTCACTTGGTTCGTCATGGTCAATGGCAACTGTCTGCTGATCAACATGAGTGGGAGCCACTCGAAATGCATGTACCCGAAGCATCTCCTGTAGATTGGGGCAGTGATGATAATGCTCGAGCCTTTAATTACGTGCCGCCTTTTGCATTTAACCAAGTCAACACACCTCTTTATTTGGAAATGACCTTTATTGACCTTCAGGGACAAGAACAGGTCAAAATAACGACATCAAATAGAGTGAGCTCCCAACGCCACAATATTTCTGATTCAGCCAATACCTATATCAAAGCTGAAAGGTATTTTGCCGAGCTCAAGCAACTTGCGCCGGGTGAGGTATACGTTTCCGAGGTCATTGGTGCTTATGTCGGTGCCTCTTTGATCGGCCCCTATACGCCGGAAAGCTCAGCAAAAGCTGGGATTGAGTTTGCCCCACACGACAGCGCGTATGCTGGAAAGGAAAACCCTGTTGGAAAGCGTTTTGAGGGGCTGGTTCGTTGGGCTACCCCCGTGATGAAAGATGGCAGTATTATTGGTTGGGTCAGCTTAGCACTGGATCACGATCATCTTATGGCGTTTACCGACTTTATTGTACCGACCCCTGAGCGCTATACAGATATTACCGATGCGTCATCGGGTAACTACGCTTTTATATGGGATCACAAAGCGCGCAGCATTGCCCATCCTCGACATCATTCCATTGTAGGGTACGACCCTGAAACTGGGCAGCGAGTGCCTGCTTGGCTTGAAGAGGGGCATTATGAAGCATGGCAAGCCAGTGGCCTGAGCTATGATGAGTTTATTGATCAGCTGCCCCCTTTTTTATTTCAAAGCCATAATAAACGTCCGTCATTAGCTCAGGTAGGAATTGGGCAGGTCGGGTTGGACTGTCGTTATCTGAACTTTGCTCCGCAGTGTGTAGGTTGGCACAATTTGACTGAACAGGGAGGCTCAGGTTCCTTTGTGATTCTATGGAGTGGGCTATGGAAGTTGACCACTGCGGCGGCGATCCCCTATTTCACGGGACAATATGCCGATACACCTCGTGGGTTTGGCTTTGTAACCATTGGGGCGAATGTTAATGAGTTCCATAAACCCGCGAATGAATCCAAAGAGCGGCTTGATGAGATTGTGATGCGTGCAGATGGACAGATGTTACAACTCAGCGATGCCACGCTTATTGCAATTGATAAAAACCTTAACCAAACAGCGAGAAGTTTAACTCTATCCACTCTGGTAATGATCGTATTGGTGGTGCTCATTGCCATCTGGATGGCATCGTATATGTCGGGACGGATCCGTCGACTTGTGAAGGGCATCTCGCAGTTTCGTCAAGGAGAACGGTCATTTCGTTTCAATGGCGTGAGTCGAGATGAGCTAGGTGAGCTGGCATCCTCATTTAATCAGATGGCCGATACGGTGATCTGTAATCTTTTACGTCTTGAAGATGAAGTGACACAGCGTCGTAGGACAGAGGCAGAGCTTTTATCAATTAAAGAAAACCTTGAATACCTTGTTGCCGAGCGTACTCAAGAACTGACTGACGCAAATGCACGCATGAAAAATGAAATTCTTGAGCGATGTTCCGCGCAAGAGCGAGCACATTTTCTAGCATGTCATGATTCATTAACGGGCCTTGCCAATCGTTTTGAATTTAATGATCGTCTTCAAGATGCTGTTAAGTTGTCGATTAGGCAGAACCGTTACTGTGCTTTGTTATTTTTTGATCTGGACAAGTTTAAGTCGGTGAATGATCACTATGGCCATGGAGTAGGTGATGAACTCTTGATTGCTGTTGCTGACATGTTGCGCCAAGTCGTTCGTAATACGGATACGGTTGCCCGTTTAGGTGGTGATGAGTTCGCTATTATTTTGAATGATTTAGCTGAGCCAGAGCGCGCAGCCATGGCGGCTCAAAAAGTGATCGATTTGTTGAGCCAGCCGTTGCAGGTTGCGGGACACTTGATTCAGACAGGTACTAGTATTGGTATTACGACCTATCCTGGTGACACTCAAGACCCTGATGAGCTACTGTTGCATGCTGATCTTGCTATGTATCAGGCGAAAAACGAGGGAGGTAATACTTATCATTTCTTTATTAAAACGATGCATGATGCGGTAAAACAGCGCAGGCAACGAGAAACGGAATTAAAGCTCACGCTACAAGAGCAGCAATTCACTGTTTACTACCAGCCTCGGCATTTTTGTAATAAAGAGGGAATCTGTGGTGTTGAAGCCTTAGTGCGTTGGCAGCACCCGAAAGAGGGGCTTCTATTACCGAATCAATTTTTGGAGATTGCGAGTCGCTCAGGTCTTCTACCAGCGATTGATGAGTTTGTTATGATGACAGCCTGTGTGCAGGCCAAGGCTTGGTTAGATAAGGGGCTTAGGTTTGGTCGTATCGCAGTGAATGTGTCTCCAACTGAAATCGCCCATCCGAATTTTGTCTCTCGTGTTTTAGATGTGCTGTCATCCAGCGGGCTCCCTCCGACCTATCTCGAATTGGAGATTACAGAAAGGGCAATATTAACGAATAGCGATTTAGCCATCGCAAACTTGTTAGAGTTGCGTAAGGAGGGAGTTATTATTGCAATAGATGACTTTGGCACAGACTACTCATCGCTCAAACGCTTGATTGATTGTCCGATTGATGTCATTAAAATTGATCAATACTTTGTCAGTAATATGGAAGATGGGAAATCGGTTGCGGTTATTAAGGCTATTATTGCGATGGCAAAGTCTATTGACTTAGAAATCGTAGCCGAGGGAATAGAGTTGCACATGCAGATGGTAGAGCTTCATAGGATGGGATGTGACGTGATGCAAGGGTTTTATCTTGCTAAACCTATGCCGCCAGAAGAAATGTTTGCACATATTCGACTTAATACACCGGAAGGCTAGTCTTTGTTCTGATCTGTCTAAATGCCCATTAATATTTTTTCAATGTAAAATAAAAATAAGGAAACCTTATGTGCCCCAATTCAAATGATACCCCTGCACAGTTACTTCGCGAAGACCACAAGGGAGTTGCCTGGTTAACACTGAATCGTCCAAAAGCCAGAAATAGCTTGTCGAGCGAATTAATTGAGTTACTGCAAACAGAGTTAAACCAAATCGCTGAAACACCGTCTATTCGAGTGGTGGTGATTTCAGCCAATGGTCCTGCATTTTGTGCAGGGCATGATCTCAAAGAGGTGACGTGCTCCGATCAAGCGTTCCATGAAGTGTTGTTTGCACGTTGCAGTGAGTTAATGTTGAGTATCCGGCGGATGCCACAACCCGTGATTGCATCGGTGCAGAGTTTAGCAACTGCCGCAGGCTGTCAATTGGTGGCCACCTGTGATCTGGCCGTTGCTGCACGCTCTGCCCGTTTTGCAACGCCAGGTGTTCATATTGGGCTTTTTTGTTCAACACCAATGGTTGCGTTAACGCGTAATGTCAGCCCGAAGCAAGCCATGCAATTGCTGTTGACGGGTGATCCTATTGATGCCCAAACAGCCTTGGCATATGGCTTAGTGAGCCAAGTCGTGGATGACGAAAAGCTACAGGAAGAAACCCTCACACTCGCACTGAAAATAGCGTCAAAATCCGGCCAAACGCTGCGTATTGGCAAAGAAGCCTTTTATCAACAGTTGCATCTTAGCGAAGCCGATGCCTACCGATATGCCAGTGATGTAATGGTGAAAAATTTACAAATTGTCGATGCAAAAGAAGGAATTGCTGCATTCGTTGAAAAGCGTCATCCTGTTTGGGAGCAAGATAAAGAGTGAAAGATTGATTTGTGAGTTTCTGTGAGTTTGCTGTGTTGGCAAACTCACCGTTTGGTGTCGTCCTTAAAGGCTATTTTTCCGCCTGATCAAATCTTAAGAGGCCAATGGCTAAGAGCATCATACTGGCCATTAGCAGCGCAAATCCCCATGTACCGGCTAGATCAAACACCAAGCCAAATATCAGAGGGGCGATTACACCGCCTAGATTCGTTACCAGCATGGTGTAGCCGATGGCAGTACCCGTGTAAGAAGGAGGTGCTAGGGCAAGCGTTAAGGTGATGTGTAGGCCCGTAGCCGAACAGGTTGAAAAACCAAGCAAGAGGGCGGCGATGGGAGCGAGTGCCCAGAGTTGCAGTTCTGCTTGCAGGATTAACAGCAGAGCGCCGAAGAATGCTACCGCACAGATCCATTGTAGAGTTTTGGCTGGATCTTTGCCGAATGTGCGATCATTCATGACGCCCCAAAAGAGACGCCCGATCAATGTACCAAGTTGTAATAGCCCCATGCATAACGTGATTAAAGATGCACTTAATGTCGCTGACTGTCTGAGTACTTCAGCTAAAAAAGCCCAAAGCGTGAATTGACCGCCATTCGTGAGTCCTGATGCTAAATTTGCGCGACTTAGATGCGGGGTTTTTAGCACATTTCGAATAGGCTGAGACGAGAGGCCTTGAGAAAGAACAGGAGGCCTGCCCTCATTTTTAGGTAAAAACAGCCAAAATAAACTGCCAAGACAGGCGGCGATGATCGCAATCAATATCACACCAAGTTGCCAGCCGTAGACAATCCCTAAGCCTGCAAGTCCAGTGCCGATAGCGCCACCGACGGGCACTCCTGTTTGCTTTAAGCCAATGAGAGTGCCGCGCCAATCCGGTGAGAACCAGAGAGAAATAGCGCGGCCTGCGGCTGGGTTAATCATCCCATAGCCTGCACCACAAATGGCCATGCCGATACAGATATGCAGGTAGCTTTGCCCTAACCCTACACCCAGCATGCCCATTGCCATAACCCAAGCGGAAAGCGTCAACGAATGTCGTGTTCCGATTTTATCTGTTAACACTCCCGCTGGAAAAGAGGCTGCTGCCAGCGTAGCTGAGTAGGCACTGGCAAGCCCTCCCACCTGAAGCGCTGAAAGGCTTAATTCACTCATCAACTGAGGTCCAGAGGCCAGAACTCCCAGAACACAAAGAGCACCTAATGCTTGAGCCGCAAAAATAAGTGAAAAATGAAGTTTTTGCTGTGTCGGTATCTTCATGCCCTTAGATTCAATGCATCCATTTTCGAAGAGGGATGGGCCATTAGTGCGACTCGAAGAGTTGCAATGGCGGCGGTCGTGCCATCAATCACAGGTACGCTAACATTC
The DNA here is from genome assembly GCF_003284585.1 of Nitrincola tibetensis. Lineage (GTDB taxonomy): Bacteria > Pseudomonadota > Gammaproteobacteria > Pseudomonadales > Balneatricaceae > Nitrincola > Nitrincola tibetensis. Next base: position 128,389 of record NZ_QKRX01000011.1, on the reverse strand, counting down.
GGTTGAAGCCGTGCGGCTAAACCTGCTAAGGGGCCACCGCCTAGTACAATGCTATGCACCTTATCTTCATGTGCAGATAATCGACAGAGTTTTAAAAGCTCATCGGCAAGTTCATCTTGGATGGCACCTGGATCATCCCAGTGAGCATCTTCAACCATGTGCATGGCGACGAGGTTTGCACCGTAACCATAGCTTTCGGCTGTTTTGCGCAGCGCATAGGCCATGGCTGGAGAGAATGAGACAATGGACATGCGCGTTCCAATGACGGATGCCATTGCGTAAGCAGATTGAGCAATGCCTACGACCGGTACATTGCATTGTTTACGCACCACAGCCAATCCAGTATCTCCAAAGGATGCGAGAATGATGCCGTCGATTGGTTTACTCCAGTTAGCCAAGGTTTGTGTAACGGCTTTCTCTGCTATGAGTGCATCCTCGGGGGTGACAATTAACTCAGGCGCACCTTCTGCACAGATTGTCGTTATAGACTCATGAGGCAGTCGTGCGGCTTGGGCTGCTGCGTCTATGCGTGCCGTGACAGAGGGAGATGAATTTGGATTAATAATTAATAATTTCATAGTATTAGCCTAATAAAACCGAGGGTAACCAAAGCGAAATTGCGGGAAAAACATTGATCAATAAGAGTGCAATGAGCATTGCACCAATAAACCACATGAGTGGCGGGATAATTTGCATAATGGTGATGCGTGCAATCGAGCAGGTGATTAGCACCACGGAGGCAACCGGAGGTGTTTGTTGACCTATGCCGAGGTTAATGGTCACAATTAAACCAAAGTGGACGCGATCAATGCCCAGTTGGTCAGCCAGTGGCAAGAAAATTGGCACCAGCATTAATATAGCGGGTGTGCCATGAACAATGGTTCCGGCAAGCAAGAAAAATACATTAATGGCCAGTAGAATGACCCAATAATTATCCGAAATGCCGAGGATAGCCATAGCGATATCTTGTGGAATACGCTGATTGGTTAAGTACCAACCCAAGAGCGTTGAGGTTGCCACAATAAACATGAGCATTGCGCTGCGCTTACCGGAAATGCGCAGAGTGTCAATAAAATTTTCCCAAGTGAGTGTCCGATAAACAAGCGAGGCCATCAATATTGCCCAAAGTGCAGCCACGGCACCGGCTTCAGTGGCGGTGAAAATCCCACCTAAAATACCGAATAAAATTAAAATTGGCAGGGTTAAGGGCAGAGCAGCATCTTTTCCTGTGTCGAGCACGCGTGAGAAGTTAAATTTACCTTCAGTCGGGTATCCTTTCCAAACAGCGAGTCCATAGGCCGTCATCACCAACAAAAAACAGACCAGAAAGCCCGGTAATATCCCGGCTGCAAACAGTTCCGCAATGGATGCATTGGCGACATAGGCATACAGAATTAAGTTGAGAGAAGGTGGCACGATAATCGCCATAGTCGCAGAGGTCGATGTGACCGCCGCTGCAAATGCTGCAGAGTAGCCGCGTTTTTTCATTTGCGGAATCATCACCGAACCGATAGCCGCTGCATCGGACGTAGCCGTACCCGAAATTTCTGAGAAAAACAGAGAGGTTAAAATGTTTACGTGTGCAAGACCTCCTCGAATATGCCCCACCAAAGACGATGCGAAAGCGATGAGCTTTTCGGCAATTTTGCCTTGGTTCATCACCTCTCCTGCGATCATAAATAATAACGCTGCAACGAGCAGGTAATTATTGGCTCCGCCAAAGGGGATTAGCCCCATAATCATGGGCATGACTGCAGGATCAAGAAAGATCATTAGCATCGCCGTGATGCCCAACACATACGCAATGGGAATCCCGATAGCGAGCAAGACAACTAAAAGAATTAAGATTAAATAGCCAGGTTCAATTAACATCAGCCATCTCCTTCAGGCAGCAAATCGTTCGGATTGATGCGTCCTAGCAACAGTCCAAAAAAACGCACGGTACAAATCATTAAGACGAGAGCTCCGCCGACTGGAACGGCACCCCGAAATAAAATGACGGGTAAGTCTACGGATATCAGCATACGTCCAGAAAAACTCAAGGCCGCTTTGCCGCCGTACCACAAAAGGGCGAGTGCAAAGCTTGCCATCAGTAGTTGGTTGATGCAGGCAAGCACTCGTTGTAATTGAATCGGTAAGCTGCGAGCGACTCCATCAAAGCCCAGGTGCTCGTTGGTACGTGTTAAGTAGGCCGCACCGATAAACGTCAGCATTGCTAAAATATGGGCGGGAAGCTCCTCGCCCCAAGAAACAGATGCGTTCAACACAAAGCGTGAAAAAACAGCGTAGTTGAGTAAGATCAACAGGATGGCGGCCACGGTGATCGTAAAAACATCTAGAGCGCGACACATCCAGCGATCAAGCCAGAGAATACTTTTACCTAGGGTCTCCATGGACACCTCCTGTTATTAGTGTTTAGTCGAGGCCAAGAACTTCGCGGGTGACTTTAATCATGTCAGCGCCGATGGCATCAACAAACAGAGGGCTGTCATATAAGGGTAGGGCAGCGGCTTGGAAGGCTTCAAAATCCACGTCATTAATGGCAATTTTTTCAGCTAACTCTTCCAAAACACGTGCATCGGTTTCCTCACCCCAGGTAAAGGTCCAAGGTGCGGTTTGGGCCGCAATGCGTAAAACAGTGTCCCGAATTTCGGGTGTCTGAGCATTTAACCAAGGCTGGCCAAAAAGCATAAACGTGGGTAGGTAGACGTGATTGGACAGAGAAAGGTATTTTTGCACTTCATAGAGCCGAGCACTTTCGACGATTTGAGCTGGATTTTCTTGTCCGTCAATGACGCCTTGATCTAAGCCTGAGTAAACCTCACCAAAGGAGAGTGGCGTCGCATTGGCGCCAAGCGTATTGAACATAGCGACACGCTGCCGACTGGTCGGGGTGCGAATTTTTAGGCCATTTAAATCGGCGGGTGTGACCACTGGGCGTACTGAGTTGGTAATAACCCGGAAGCCATTATCCCATAAGGCCGAGAGCACAATTCCTTTGCCAGAAAACCCTTCAGAGAGCATGTCAAATGCAGGAGAGGCGGCGAACTCTTGAACTTTATCTCGGTTTTCAAACAGATAAGGAAGGTCAAACACCGCAGTACGAGGATTGACTTGAACCACAGCGGAGGCGGATAGCGAGGCATGATGAGTACCAAACCCCATACCCTGTAACACATCCTCTTCAGACCCTAGAGTATTGCCCATGAAAATTTGTACGTCGATTTTGTCCGGCAACTCGGCTTCGACTCTGTTTTTGAACTCCATTAAAAAAGTATGGGCAAAGCTGCCATCGGGTAGAGAAGAGTTAATTTGCAGGACAACGGGTCTTGCTAATGCAGTGACCGGAAGAAGTGCTCCCAGTGCTAAGACTAGGGCCGCTTTACGCAGGGTTGTTTTCGTCAATAAAGACATAGCAGTACCTCATTAAGTTAATTAGCCGATAGGCAGTTCTTATTGAGGGGCAATTTGTTCATGTGATAATTATTTTTCATTAGAAGATATCACAAAAAATATTTTTCACAATAGATCGAATGAAGTTTTTTAAAAAAAGTAAAAAATCAAATTTCGTCGAGTGTATCGTGCAGAGCTTCAATGCTGAGAAGACGACGGCGTCCTGTGGGACCCGATAGCTCAAGTAGCCGTGTGGATATTAGGTGGCAAAGAGCGAGCACGGCTGCGTGATTGAATAAGGGGCCCGGAGCTGTTGTTTGCACGCGCAGTGTCCAGGTAGGATTGAACAGGTTTTCAAATGACGGTGTGGTGTTGATTTGACTGAGTGCGGGGGTGTCGGTAATGACAAGGCTGCATGCATCGGTGTTAGCGAGTTCACGAAAAATATTTTCCAGTTGTTTAATAGGGCGCCGAAGTGAAAAAACTAAAACAAGATCATGTTTGTCGATGCTGCAAAGGCTTTCGGCCAGTGTTTGGCCTGCTTGAGGCAGGAGCGTGAGGTTTGGCAGGATTTGTCCCATTTGCGCGCCTAGATACACGGCAAATGCATGCGCGGTTCTAAATCCAATAATCCAAACACGATTAGCCTTTAGCATTGCCGAAGCAATCTCGTCTATTTCCGCAAGTGTAATACCAGCAAATGAATTTTCAGTATTAATTCGACTTTGTTCAATATGTGCCGCGAGCGCTGATTCAGGGCCTTGTTTCGAGACTAGACTTTGAAACACGGCAGCACCGCTTTGTTGTGTGAGTCTTGCCGCTTGTCGCGCCTCATCAAAACTGGAATAGCCCAAGCGTCTGACAAAGCGAGTAACTGTTGCATTTGATACATTGGCGAGTTGAGAGAGCTCTGTGGCGGAATAACTCGCAATTTCTCCTGGAAAAGACAATAAGGTGTCGGCTAAACGCCGCTCGCTTGGATGAAGATCAGGTAGGGCCGATCGAATGCGAGAAAGAAACGTTGGGGCTTGAGTCGAAGGCATACCGTATCCAGAAAAATCAATTTGATGAAATTATATTTTCATGGGCGTTGTAGGTCAAAAAAGATTTCTTCTATTTGGCGGGATTCCAATATTTAGCACCCTAAATGCGCCATTAAAGCGCTAAATTCACACAGAATTGATGCACACTACACAGCTTACGGGCTATTTTAAGGCACCGCTATCCGTACTTCGCTATATACAGTATGCCTCACTGTGCAAAATGCTCACTCAGTGCAATTAAGCGGTGTTCAATCAGCACATGAGTCTATGAGCGTCCTCTTTTTTGAAACGTCTGGCATATCCATTGCAGTTACTGTCTGAGTGCTTAGATGATTGAGTGGTTTGCTTATCCGATAGGCGCTGGGATGTTTATCCAAAATTAACTGGGGATAGGATTATGAACGAAACAGATTATCCACTAAGTGAAGTACCCGCCGATGCGCGTAAAGGCTTAGTATCGACGTCATTAGTATTGCTAGGTTTTACGTTTTTTACCGCCACCATGTGGGCGGGTGGGTCTTTGGGAACGGCGTTTAGCTTTTCTGAGCTGCTTTTTGTGATTTTAATCGGCAATTTGCTACTTGGCACTTATGCGGCCGCTTTAGCCTATATTGCCTGTAAGAGTGGTCTAAACTCAGTATTGATGGGGCGTTTTTGCTTTGGAGAAAAGGGCAGCAAACTGTCCGATTTTATTTTAGGTTTCACGCAGATAGGTTGGTATGCTTGGGGAACCGCCACCTTATCGATCGTATTGATTAAAACAACAGGGCTACCAGAGGGGCTGGAAATTCCCTTAATGATTTTATTTGGTTTTGCGTTTTGTGCCACCGCTATGATTGGATATAAAGGTCTGGATTGGCTTTCACGCTTCGCTGTGCCAGCCATGATGGTGTTTATTTTGATCAGTCTTTACAAAGGATTGATTGATGTGGGAGGCCTTAGTGTACTGGCAGGCCAATCGGGAAGCGGCAGTATGAGTTTTGCTGCAGCGGTGACTGTGATTATTGGTACCTTCGTTAGCGGCGCGACACAAGCCACGAACTGGAGTCGTTTTGCCGCCAGTCCAAAAATTGCAGTCATTGCTACATTGGCGGCCTTCTTTATCGGTAACGGTTTGATGGTGTTCACGGGCGCGCTTGGCGCGCTTATCTATCAGCAGGCAGACATTGTTGATGTCATGTTGGCGCAAGGCTTTGTGGTACTGGCAGTATTGATGCTCTTTCTCAATATTTGGACGACACAGGACAACACAATTTATAACTTTGCTGTTGCTGGCTGCAATCTATTGAGAACGGATCGTCGTCGTTTGGTAACCGTGAGCGGTGCTGCTATAGGCACAGTGCTAGCCGTGGGTGGAATGTACAACTTTCTAATTCCTTTTTTGATTCTACTCGGTACGTTTATTCCGCCAATCGGTGGGGTGATCATGGCCGATTATTGGCTTCATCATAAAGGAAAATACCCCTTACTCAGTAGTGTGACGCTGCCTGATTTCAATTGGCACGGTTTAGCCGCGTATGCCATTGGCTCAGGAATGGCTTACTATTCACCAATACTTCCACCCGTTGTCGGTGTTGTCGGAGCTGCAGTAGCTTACACTTTACTGCTTAAGGTTTCGGTTCCACAGGTTAAAATGAGATCGGTTGAACAATGACAATACGCTGTGCCGATATACCTAAACTACCTGGGCTCGAGAGCATCCGCTTTCGAGCTGGGTTACAGGGGGCTTCACGCATTGTGCGTTGGCCTTATATTGCTGAGAATGAATCAATTTCTCCTTGGATTAAAGGCGGAGAGTTGGTTTTTGTGACGGGAATTAATCTATTGCGTTCCGAGTCGAGCCTTTGTGCTTTGTTGCATGAGTGTATTGATCATCAGGTTGCGGGATTGGTGATTCTAACGGGTGATGAATATATCAAGACAATACCCAAATCTCTGTTGAACTTAGCGAACCAAATGAATTTTCCGGTTTTCGAACAGCCTTACGCATTGAAAATGGTGACAGTGACCGAGGTGATCAGTAATGCGATCGTGCAAGACAATTTGATCGGTCAATCGATACATATGTTCCTTACCCGATTAATGAATGGCTATGCCGATGCGCCGGAATTGATTCACTTACGCTCGCAACAATTGGGACTAAGCCAGTTAAACTGTTTTTCGGCCATAGCGCTGTCTACAAGTGTGTGCCAAGAAGACGATGCTGCGCTTTCACGTTTGCAACAACCGCATTTGCTTGAGCAGTTGATTAGCGATCTTTTGCAGCGTCGGGATAATCCTTGGCCTGTACTGGTGTGTGAGTCTGATTTCATTTTACTTTGGCCCTGTGAAAATGCAGGAGCTGAGCGCTTAGATGAAGCGGAACAAATTTTATTACGTCTTAAACATAGTTTGCCTCATAGTCGTATTTTCATGGGGTTAAGTAGCGTTCATAAGGAATTAACTCAGTTCGGGGCCGCTGTTGAGCAAGCACGGCAAGCACTGCGTTTTGCACAACAGCATCCAGAGCGATCTATTTTCTTACACGAACAGTTGGGTGTATGCCGTTTATTTGCAGCGATTCCACAACGTCATTTATTGGCTGATTTTTGTCAGGAAAACCTGCGCGAGTTGTGTTTTGCTCGCGACCCTAATGCACAAAAACTGAAAGCCACACTTAGCGCTTTTTTGAATCATGCAGGGCATTTACAAGAGACGGCGGAGGCACTCGGTATTCATCGAAATACGCTCAACAATCGCTTAAAGCAGATTGAGCGTTTAACTCATTGTTCACTCGCGGATGCCTTTCAACGGCTTAACTTACAAAATGCATTATTAATCGAACAAATGTTATTTCAAAATCATACGATTACAGATTAGGTAGGTAGTTTATGGACATTATTAATGCCCGATTACGTCACTCGAATGAGTTGCATCATTTAACCATTCGTGAAGGCCGCTTTAGCGAAATTCACGTGCAGTCAGGTGTTAAGGCCCTTGAAGAGGGGCAGATTGATGCTCAAGGCTATTTAATCTGCGCCCCCTTTATCGAGCCTCATATCCATTTAGATGCAGCCTTGACTGCGGGAGAGCCCGATTGGAATCACAGCGGTACCTTATTTGAAGGCATTGAACGTTGGGCGCAGCGTAAACCGTTATTAAGCGAAGCGGATCTACGAAGTCGTGTGCTGAAAACCGTGCAAATGCTGGTGGAGCGGGGGGTTCAACACATACGTACACATGTGGACACAACCGATCCAAGCTTGTTGGGTTTACATACCTTGTGTGCCTTGCGCGATGAATTACGTGATTGCATTGATATTCAGGTGGTCGCTTTCCCTCAGGAAGGCATACATTCCTTTCCTAAAGGTGAAGCGCTTTTAGAAGCTGCGATTGAGGCGGGGGCCGATGTTGTAGGGGGGATTCCGCATTTTGAGTACACGCGCGAATTAGGAGAGGCATCGGTTAAAACGCTCGTAAAATTAGCGATCAAGTACGATAAGTTGATTGATGTACACTGTGACGAAATAGATGACCCAGGATCACGCTTTTTAGAGGTGTTAGCGGCGGAGGCGTTATTTAATGGCATAGGAGAACGAGTGACTGCTAGCCATACAACAGCGATGCACTCTTATGATAACGCCTATTGCTCGAAGTTATTTCGTTTATTAAAACGCTCGGGTATCAATTTTGTCTCCTGTCCGACAGAAAGTATTCATTTACAGGGGCGCTTTGACACCTTTCCAAAGCGAAGAGGGGTCACACGTGTTAAGGAGCTTACTGCCGCCGGCATGAATGTGTGTTTGGGACAAGATTCAATATTCGATCCTTGGTATTCCTTAGGCAATGGCAGCTTGCTGCGTACCCTCGACTTTGGTTTGCATATCTGTCAAATGATGGGCTATAAGGACTTCCAAACCTCACTGAATTTTATTACTGACAATGCCGCTAGAACCTTAAAGCTAGGGGAGGAGTATGGCATTGCTGTTGGAAAACCGGCCAGTTTTATTCTCTTGCAAGGAGAAGATGATTACTCAGTGCTGCGACAGCAAAGTGATGTGCTGCTGTCTGTGCGTAAGGGAAAAGTCTTAATGCAAAGAGAACCATCACGAGTGGTTACAACGTTGGATCTACCCGCTTAGGCATGTATAAGGAATCTAGCCTTCTGTATACCTGCTCATAATAGCCCTGAAGCCAAGATTAAATTAAGTCTTGGCTCCAGCGTTCGGCCAGAAAATCAATAAATTGTCGAACCAGCGGTGTTTGATAACTGCGCGATAAGTAAACCGCCCAAATAACGCTGCTGGGTAGATGGTAGCTAGGCAAAATTGGCGTTAGCGCACCGGTTTTCAAGAGAGGATTGGCTAAGTCAAGGGGGAGGCGCAGGATGCCCCTATGGTGAAGTGCGGCACGGCATAAGATGCCCATATCATTGGCCCGTAGATTCCCTTTTACCGTAACGCTGATGGGCTGGTTGTCATAGAAAAACATCCACTTATTACCGCTCGTATGAACTAAGCAATTGTGTTGTAACAGGTCATTTGGGTGCTTGATCGGTGGGTGTTGTTTAAGATATGCCGGGGTTGCTGCGATAACCATGCCCACTTGCATTAGCCTGCGTGCAATGAGATTTTCATCGGGTTGATTGACGAAGCGCAATGCGATATCGACCCGGTCATCAACGAGTTGTGCAAGTTGATCGGACGCAAGAATATCAATCATGACGTTAGGATGTGCTTCCAAAAAGCTTTCGACCGCATCCAGCAATAGATTCTGCGAAAGTCCAATAGGGGCTGAGATACGAATGGAGCCGCTTAGGGACTGAGCGCCTTCTAATGCCTGCATTTCTAAGGCAACGGTCTGATTTAAAATCTGTTCACATTGACTTAATGCTATCTCACCTGCCGCAGTAAGACTGACTTTGCGTGTGGTTCGATGCAACAAGCGTTGCTTTAGCCAATCCTCAATTTCTTGTACATGGCGCGAAACTTGTAAGCGACTCAGGTTTAGATTTTCAGCTGCATGAGTAAAACTTGCGGTATTGGCGACCTCAACAAAGCTACGCATGGCGGTTAAGCGATCCATAGGATTTCCCTAGATTGTTTCAAATTTAGATATAATCTACATCATTTTTTGTTATTTATCGCTGTAAGTTGAACAACTAAACTGGCTTCATTCATTCAATAAACGTCTCATAAAGAGCAGGAGAGAAAAATGAAAGTTGCAGTTTTAGGTGCATCGGGTTGGATCGGTAGTCATATTCTTGCTGAAGCAAAAGCACGCGGTCATGAAGTGGTTGCCCTTGTGCGTGATCCCTCTAAGGTGACAGATGAAGGCGTTGAAGTACGTCAACTGGATTTGTTAGACGAAGGCGCGCATCTTACGGCCGCGTTTGAAGGGGTTGATGTGGTCATTTCATCTGTGGGTGGTAGAGCAGCGGGTAACCATGAGTTGGTCGTAAAAACGGCTCAACGTTTACTGAAAGAATTACCGACAGTAGGTGTGACACGCTTGTTGTGGGTAGGTGGGGCTGGATCTTTAGAGGTAGAGCTAGGGGTTGCACTCATTTCACTTCCTAATTTTCCAGATGAGTATAAGCCAGAAGCACTGGTAATGGTTGAGGCATTGGAGGTTTTCCGCAATTACGAAGGTGATGTCAATTGGACGTTTGTCAGCCCAGCAGCGGAGATTTTTCCCGGTGAGAAAAAGGGAGAGTATCGAGTTGGTGGTGATAGCTTAGTGTCTGATTCGGAGGGCAATAGTCGTATTTCTGTTGCAGATTATGCTGTCGCGATGATTGATGAACTCGAAAAAGCACAGCATCCGAGTCAGCGTATTGGTGTGGCTTACTAAGCTCACACACTTAATTTAAAGATCACGCCAGTGCCAATTGTGTTGGGCTGGCGTTGCTCATTATGCTTCCTTTTTTGCTTGTTCGAGTTCTTTGAATAAAGCATTGGCCTGTTCAGATAGCTCCGAGTAACCACGAATGTCGCCATTGCGTTGGGCGAGCATTGCCTGTCCAAGCTTTTCTTCGTAAGACTTCTGCAGCTTTTTTAACTTACCCGTATCTGAACGTTTGAATAAATTGAACATAGCCACCTCTGTGTAAGAATTATCGTGTTCTACGGATATGGCAGTGTTTGGTTCACTTTTTGGGGAGATTACTGCCTGAATCCCAGAGGGGAGGGTTGTATTAAGTTATCTGGTGATAATAAATATCGTCTGAGAGTATATCTGACAATTATTACTCGTAGTCCAAAAGCCGTTTTGGGGCATCCATCTCCTCGTGCAAAACACGAACAACAAGCACTTCTGACTCTAACACTCGATAGAAAACAGAGTGATGTTCTATCTGCAATCTACGGTAGCTGGCAAGTACATGAGTATAATCAACTCCAAGCAATGGATAACTCATAAGCTGTTTCATACCCAACTCAAGCTGATCCAAGTAATGATCAGCTTGATCTACCCCCCATTCATTGCAGGTGTATAGCCAAATATCCGTTAGGTCAGATTCTGCTTTCGGTGTGATACTTAAACTTAGCACTAATTTTCCGTCATCATCAATTTACGACCAGTTGCTTTGATGGAGGATACATCTAATCGCTTCGGCTTACCGCTTGACTCACCATCAGAGAGAGCTTGCCTGAGTGCGTAAAGACGCTCCTTCGTCTGCTGATCTCTTCGAATGAGATCACGAATATATTCACTGTCATTGCCAAAGTAACCATTTTCAATCTGAGCCTTCACCCATTCGTCCTGCTGCTCAGTCAGGGTGATAGTTTTTCTGTGCATGCTCATCGCTAGTACCTCTCAAAAATCAAAGTATGATATTATCATACTCTTGACGAGATCTATTGCAACCTCAATTCAACAGATAAAACTAAGAGTTTGGTTGGTGTTATCGAATTGTTGCGTGATGCAGTGTCAGCAAAGTTATAATAAGCAAGGATAGGTCGCGCGCAGCCGCGACTTAATCCTGTTGTTGGACAAGCCCGGAGTCAGGGTTTTTTGCTTATATAGTAGATATATCGATGGCCGCCTTAGTGGCTTTGGTTGCGGTAATTAGCCGAAGCAATTTCAGGCCGAGTTTGGTCATGATGGCCTGTTTTGCCAACCACAATTTGCTGCTTTTTCTTTTTTATATTTAGCCGTTACTGGCCTCCTATGTTTGTGTTTTCACTACGGTGGGGGGCGTCTCCTGTGCCTTGGTGCAATCCTTCCCTTTGCTTAGTCGGTTCGCTTTATGTGGGCTGTTGGTTTTATTGTTGTCGCTTCTCTGCTGTGTTTAAACCAGATTATGTGTAGCGAGCCATGGCAATTCGGTCAACACTTTTTGCTTAGTTGCCGGGCTGGGTGTTGGCGATAACCTGACTTTAAGCAGAAATTTAAATCGTTGGCTTCTTCAGCTGAGACGCAAATTGATGGGGTACCGCAATTACTTTGGTTTGCCTGATAATAGTCGTTGTCTGGATAAGCTGTACAGTCATGTGCTGCATAGTTTATACAAATGGCTCAATAGACGAAGTGGAAGGCGCAGTTATAACTGGAGTCAGTTTAAGTAGATGTTAGTGTATTATGGTATTGAGCGACCAAGGGTGAGTAAGCGCATTATTCATGTTGATTGGTATTAAGTGCGTGATTTACACGCGTGAATATATAACTGAAGAGCCGGATGCGGTAGTTTCGCACGTCCGGATCTGTGTGGGTGCGGCTCAGTAATGGGTCGTTCTACCACGATGCCCAGAGGTCCTTATGACAATTACCTTGGCAGCAATACTTTCGCTGATTACAGGACTGGTAGGAGCGGTCTTCGGACATGTTTTGTCCGAAAAAAAGAGCCGCAACGATGAGTTGGCAAAAATGCGATTGGATGCTTATACAGATTTTTTGAAAGCCACTTCACTCCTAGTTTCTGCTAGAAGATCCGGGCGAATACAAGATGAGATTGTTGAGCTTGGAGCTCTCAATGATGCAAAATCGCGGATCTGCGTATGTGCTGATGCGGGCGTAGTGGAGGCCTTGGAAAGCTTTTGGCTGCAAGGTGGTACGCTTGAGAAGGAGCAGGAGATTCTCGCTTACACAAGGCTGTGTAGGGCGATGCGTGAAAGCTTGGGTAGGGACGGCCTTTCCACCGAAATCCGCTTGTCCGATATACTTTTTAGACTTGAGCCCTCTACCTTCTCATATCGGAGAGAGGCTTCGGATTAGACCAAGATGGTATATTAATGATAAAACGAAAGACCTACGTTAGTTTAGTAAGCCTTTCCCATGCTCGCTTAAACAAGTTCGGCTAACATGCCTTTCAAGCGATTTTTGGCAGACTCATTAAGAGGTAGTAAGGGTTTTCTCGGGCCTCCCACTTCATTTCCTTGAAGTGCAAGACCTGATTTCACCGCAGCAGCCAAACCAGAAGACACGATAAACTCAAGGAATTCATACTGCTTATAAAAAAGCGTCTTGGCCTTTTCGCTCTCACCCTTTTTAACGGCATCAAACAGTTGTTTGGGCTGGTCACCGATTAGGCAAGGCGCCGCTGTACACCAACCACTCGCGCCTGCATTGAGTGCTTCAAGAGCCATGTGGTTACAGCCATTTAAAAAGGGAACTTTACCTTTCGATAGCTTGTATATCTTGTGCATTCGCTGAATGTCACCAGTGCTTTCTTTTATCATTGTTGCATTCTCAATACCATCAACCATTTTCAACATGAACTCTGGTGACATGTCAACGCCGCAGGTTGAGGGGTTGTTATAGATCATTATGGGCAGCGGTGTAGAATTCGATACACTCTCGTAGTGAGAGTAGATCTCTTGCTCATTCAGCTTGTAATATGAAAATGGTGAGAGCATGATCACGTCCGCACCAATCTCATACGCATACTTAGCATAGTTGACAGCCTGTTCAGTGGTTAGCTGTGCAACCCCAATTACCACTGGTATTCTTCCATCAACATACTTCACCGTGTACTCGGCTACTTGCTTCCACTCAGATTCACTTAAGTAGGCTGCCTCACCTGCGCTACCTAAGGCGGCAATGGCATCGACCTTGGCTTTTAGTAGCACGTCAATGACTTTGCCTAGCTTGTTTAAGTCAACGCTTTTGTTGTCATGGCTAAAGGGCGTAACCGGATAACCGATAATTCCTGATAAGTTCATAAAATGCTCCTCATATACAGTCAGGGTGGTTTTTTAGGGCTTGTCTTGCGTAGTAAGCAAAATTGACTTTGTTTCGCTTGTCAGTAGAGGTCCAGTCATGCGCTTCTTTCGCTAGTTCCGGTGGTAGTGGTTTGATTTCTCCCACTGACATCGCCAAAACTTGTAGTTTTGCAGCGCGTTCAATCAGGATGGCAAGATTGCAAGCTTCTTCAATCGTTCTACCCGTCACGAGCTGGCCGTGGTGCGCTAGGAAAACCGCGCGGTTATTCCCTAGTGCATTAGAAATCAATTGCCCTTCTTCATTACCAACTGGTACTCCCGGCCAATCCGCTACAAAGGAGCAGTCGTCGTACAATCCACTTGTATCCATGTGAGAAATAACTAGCGGTACTCCCACCATAGATAATGCAGCGACATAGGTTGGATGCGTGTGGATAATGCAGTTAACGTCTGGGTGTTCTTTATAAATCCATGTATGAAAGCGATTTGCGGGATTGGGCATCCCTTCACCATCTATCGGCTTGAGATCTTGATCTACAACGATTAAGTTCTTAGCACTGATCTCATCAAAGCCCAGCCCAAATCTTTGCGTTAAGAAGGTGTTGGGTTTTTCAGCACGACAGGTAATCTGTCCGGCTAAGCCCGAATCATGGCCCTTATCAAATAAAATTCGGCAAGTGAGTGCTAATTTTTCTCTATCCGATAGACCGATGTCCTTTATAAGCTTCTGCATATCGCTCTCAGCGCTTTGTATCAGCTCCAGTTTTGTCTTGTTGGCTGTCTTCATGTGATTTCTCCTCTTAAAGCGGCATTTGACAATATGAGCATGCTATAGATAGACTGGTCCCAAAATAAGGACCAGATTTAATATGTTTAATGGTCCAGTTAGGGGGCGATATGCTTAGACCTTGGGAGACTCAATTTTGGTTGGAGAACAGCCCCGGCAAGACACTCCATTCAAAGCTGCTGAATAAGCTGACGAAAGATATAAAAGATGGCCGCTTAGCTCCAGGCTGCATGCTTCCAGGGTCACGGTCTCTGGCTGAGCAACTAAGCGTCAATCGGAAAACTGTCCAGCAGGTTTACGAAGAATTGGAGGTTCAGGGATGGCTGGTGACTCGCCCTAGATCAGGCACCTATGTTTCAGAGACACTACCCGAACAAGGACTAAAAAGGTCTGACGAAGATTTGGTCAATAGTACGCATAGAACCAAATCTCCGTCAGAGTTGGTTGAAGTGCTTTATCAAGATGCGGTTTGTTCCTATGGCAGTGTAGCCACGGCTAATGACGGTACACCTGACTCGCGACTGATACCTTATGAATTACTTGCAAGAACTTATCGAAGGGTTTGTATCAATTTGAGTCGCCATTCGAAACTTGGATATGGCGATCCCAGGGGTACCATCGAGTTACGCGAATCAGTCAGAAAAATGCTGTCAGGCGATAGGTTTATGAACTGCTCAGTTGAACAAATCTGTATTGTTAGAGACAGTCAAATGGGTATATACCTCGCTTCAAGAGTGTTAGATCCAAGCAAAGGCGCTATCGTGATGGAAGACCTTTGTTATCTACCGGCAAAAGCAGCGTTTGAATCCAATGGTTTTAAGGTCATAACCTGTAAGCTTGACGAACACGGTTTGGATATCAAGAATCTACGAGACATATTGGCCGAGCATACCATCGCTGCTATTTATGTAACGCCCCACCATCAATACCCAACAACTGTATGCTTACCTATGGATAGACGGCTTGCTTTGCTGGAGCTCTCCAAATCGTTCAAGTTCGCGGTGCTTGAAGATGACTATGACCATGAATTCCACTATGAAACCAATCCCATTCCTCCTCTGGCCAGTCTTCCTCATTCGGAAAATGTTGTGCATATCGGGTCTATGTCGAAAGTGTTCGCTCCAGGCTTAAGGCTCGGCTACATTGTGGCGGACTCACAGTTTATTGAAAGAGCAGCACAAGAGATTGTGCTGATCGATAGGCAAGGCAATACTGTCTCTGAAATTGTTCTCTCAGAGCTGATGGAGTCGGGAGAAGTGAGGCGACACATTCGTAAAATTCGCAAGCAATATCAAGCCAGAAGGGATTTTGCAGCTCAGGAGTTTAAGCGAATTTTTGGCGATAAAATTTCTTTTACATTGCCTAGTGGCGGAATGGCTATATGGATTGATATTTCAAAACTCGTTAACGGGAGATCTTTAGAAAAACTCCCTGGCAAAGACTCAACGTTAAGTACGCTCTATACAGATGACCAGATTACACCTACACATCTACGGTTTGGTTTTGGCGCATTACGCGAAACTGAAATTACACGATCAATAGAACAGTTGTCGAAAGCACTGAAGTGATCAATGCGACTTTTTATATACGACCGTGTTGCAGATATCGCTATGCCTAGCGCCAAATTTGCTTGAGCAGGATTTTAGCGCAAAAGGTCAGAACCAGAATGGGTCGGTGACATCATTTACCTGATGAGCAGTGAGGGATGTCTGTATCTGGTGGTAATCATTGGTCTGTATTCGCGTGCGGTGATCGTTCATAGTGATCGCGGCAGCCTATGTTGCTCGCATGATTATCGTGACTTGATTACAACGCACCAATTGGTGCAAAGGATGAGTCGTAAAGGCAACTGCTGGGACACTGTATTGCATGCGCTAGTATAGAAAATCTTTCGATACTTTGTATAGGTAACAAACGCGAAGGCATTAATTCACAAGAGTTTTGAAATTTTACGAGAAGTGATGAATCTAGTGATTGGTGGAGTCTAGGGGGATCGAACCCCTGACCTCAACGCTGCCAGCGTTGCGCTCTCCCAGCTGAGCTAAGACCCCATGTCTCTAGGACGGTGCAAATAATAAAGCGACGCTAAGGCGGTGTCAACACTTTTTATTAATTTTTTATGCTAAAAATCAAATTGTTAAGTGTTAACACCGAAAGGAGACAGTTAAACAGCTTGTGTTAAGTCTGCAAACTCTTTTTCCCAGCGCTTCGCTTCCTTCTTCGAAGGGCCGCCAACGGTATCTAGAGCAAAGCGAACGCGAGCTCGGCTCATGTCTGGCCCTAAGATTTGCATGGCGTCAACAACCGAAACGCTTTGTGCGGTACCAGAAATGGCGACGAACAACGGAAATAAGAAATCGCGGATTTTAATGCCCATGCCATCGGCAAGTGCCTTAAGTCCTTGGAATAAAGTGTCTTTATTCCATTCGCTTTGGCGATCCAGGTACCAGGACGCAAATTGTAAGATCTTTTTAATTTGCTCTTCGTTCAGCGATTTATGCTCGAAGGAGGCAGGCGTGATATTTAGCATTCCTGATAAGAAAAAGGATGCCAGTGGTGCAACGTCCGAAAACTTCTCAACACGAGGTTGGATTAACGGAATGATCTGCTTTAGATAAGTTGGGTTTAGCGCCCATTTCATCATCTCTGCAGCAAAGGTATCTGTATCGAGTTCCTCGCGAATCCACATACCATTGAGCCAGCTGAGTTTGACCTGGTCAAATACAGGGCCGCCAAGAGACACTCTGGATAAATCAAAATGCTCGAACATTTCTGCACGAGAGAATTTTTCGCGCTCATCAGGCATCGACCAGCCCATACGGCCTAGGTAGTTCAGTAGCGCTTCAGGTAAGTAGCCCATGCGCTGATAATAGAGAATGCTGGTTGGGTTCTTACGTTTCGATAGTTTTGACTTATCAGGGTTGCGCAGCAGCGGCATATGGCAAAGTTGCGGCATATCCCAACCAAAGTATTGATACAACAGCTTGTGCTTAGGCGCTGAGTTGATCCATTCCTCACCACGAATAACGTGAGTTATCTTCATTAAATGGTCGTCAACCACATTTGCTAAATGGTAAGTGGGCATACCATCGGATTTCAGCAAAATTTGAGCATCGACCTGACCCCAATCCATTTCAATTGGGCC
Source organism: Nitrincola tibetensis (assembly GCF_003284585.1). Lineage (GTDB taxonomy): Bacteria > Pseudomonadota > Gammaproteobacteria > Pseudomonadales > Balneatricaceae > Nitrincola > Nitrincola tibetensis. Next base: position 110,881 of record NZ_QKRX01000011.1, on the reverse strand, counting down.
GCGTAATAAATCATCTATAACGCAGATGCCTTCTTCTGGAACACACATTCTCACAACATATGGCATACCCTGAGCCATACGTGACTCAACTTCTTCAGCAGGGAGAGCAAGATCACTTTGCTTTAAGGCGGTGTGTTTGCCATCAGCCTTACGTAGTTCCCGGAGCTCGTCAAGTTCTTCAGAAGTGCGGAAGCATAAAAACGCATGACCTTCTTCAACCAAGCGCATGGCAAAGTCTTTATACATGTGTTTACGTTCGCTTTGACGGTAAGGGCCGTGCGGGCCACCGATATCCGGGCCTTCGTCCCACTCTAATCCGAGCCAGCGTAATGAGTCCAAAATGGCCTGTTCAGACTCAGGGGTGCTCCGAGTTTGATCGGTATCTTCTATACGAAGAATGAACTCACCACCATGCTGGCGAGCAAATGCAAGATTGAAGAGAGCAATGTATGCGGTTCCAACATGTGGATCTCCCGTTGGAGAGGGCGCGACTCGGGTACGAACTGTCATGGGTGCCTTACTCAAAAAATTAGGTCATTAAAATAGAATTATAACGTGTTTAACTAGGAGGGAGCTATGTTTGTTAACCTTCTCTCTATGAACCATAAATGCACTAATATGGTTCGCATTTATGAGCTAGTGGGATATATTGGTGCAAATGAAGGTGTGTTTTGTTCATTGAGAGTAAAGCTTAAAAATACTATATTATTGATTTTTAAAGGTTATTAAAAGTTGGCATCTTGATTGCTTTATATAAAACATGTATGAAACGATTTAAACCCAGTTTAAATGTGTTTCATAACGTTTTTCGCACTCGAGGGGCACTGCGAGACCGCCGCATTCAATGAATGCGGCGTTTTTTTTTGTTCTTTCTCAGTTATCTAGCGTTATTCCTGTGATTAAAGCATGAGTTTGATGTGCTCTCAATTTCAATATAGGTTAAATGATAGTTTAGCGTTCTTCTAGGGCATGCTAGATTGTTTTTGCCCTATTATGATGCACTGTTCAACGTTGGACGTTAATTCAATAAGTTCAGCTTAGCTTCATCCCCCGATAGTAAACTTAGAAAAAATGGAGGGTGCTATTATGCGTAAATACTTAATGACTGCGATGCTTGTTGTGATTCCTGGCCTGTCTATGTCAGCACAGGCAGATTCATCTGCTTTCAATCAAATCCTTGATGGGTTGGTGCAGTATCGCCTAGCTGAGCAGCAACGTCAGTCACATGTCGATTTGCCCATTGCATTAACATCGAGAGAGCGTGATAGGCTGTTAAACATTCTTTTAAATGATTATATGAGTGATAGAGAGCGATCTGAGCATCGCCATAGCAATCGTCATAACAATTATCGTGATCTGCCACCGGGACTGCAGCGCAAGTTGGCACGTTCTGAACGTCTACCAAGAGGGTGGCAGCGTAAGTTGGTCAGAGGCGAGGTGATGCTACAGGAGTTATATCGTTATGCGACGCCTTTGCCAGCAAATTATCGAACACGAGCAAGAATTGATGACCGCAATACGGAGTTGGTATTGCTAGGTGATAAAGTAGTCCGTCTAGTTGAGGGGCGAGGCACCATTGTTGATGTCATAGATATCGCCAGTATTCTATTGTAAATCTATAAGCCTCTAAGTTTAGAGGCTTATTTCTTTCAACGCTTCTGCTAAGGATTCACTTCGTTACATGAGATAATATTGCGAATCTTTTTGAACCAAACCGAATGGTATCCTTGTACTTTGCATTGGTAGGTTGCACCAAATTTGAGCCTGCCTTGCAAAGTGGATGAGTTGCGCTTAAGTCTTAACAAAGAATTTTGATTGAGAAAAATACCTTCGGAAGTGTAGATTTCGTAACGATCTTCCCCTGAAGAGTCGGCAATTCGGTCTCTTCCCTCCATCACAAACGTAACTTGACTGCGGCTAATGTTCCAGAGGAGTGAGGGTGCAAAGCTATACAGGATAATGGCTGCAATCACCGTATACGTGATGCGTCGTGTGCGTTGGCTAACCCGTTTCGCGAATTGTGTGTCGATAAAACGAATTTTACTTAGCAGCAGGTTAAAAATAACACTTACGCCCTTAAGTTTGAGTTTAAGAATTTTCAAAAAGGTTGAATCAGATTTACTTTCCATAACGAAACACTCCATTAATGTTGATCAGAAAAGCCTTTGCGAGGATCAAAGGCATCTCGTATGGCTTCACCGATAAATATCAGCAAGGTTAACATGATTGACAGACTGAAAAATGCAGTTAATCCTAACCACGGTGCATGAAGATTTTCTTTACCCTGTGCGACCAACTCCCCAAGACTGGGTGAGCCAGGTGGCATGCCAAAGCCTAAAAAATCTAAGGCAGTGAGCGTGACAATTGAGCCGTTAAAGATAAACGGCATAAAGGTGAGTGTTGCAACCATTGCGTTGGGTAATACGTGTCGAAACATGATGAGGCGGTTGCTGAGCCCTAGCGCTCTTGCGGCACGAACATACTCTAAGTTGCGACCACGCAGAAATTCAGCGCGCACAACGTCCACTAGGCTCATCCAAGAGAATAGCAGCATAATGCCGAGCAGCCACCAGAAATTGGGTTCAACGATGCTAGCTAAGATGATTAATAAGAAGAGGACAGGTAAGCCTGACCAAATCTCGATGAAACGCTGAAATAGTAGGTCAACTTTTCCGCCATAATAGCCTTGCACGGCGCCTGCTGCGACGCCGATAACAGAGCTTGCCAGCGTTAAGACTAAAGCAAACAGGACGGAAATTCTGAAGCCGTAGATGACTCTAGCCAGCACATCTCTTCCTTGGTCATCTGTGCCTAGCCAGTTTTGTAGGCTAGGGGGAGAGGGAGCCGGTGAGGGTAGATCGTAGTTGATCGTTTGGTAGTTGTAGCGTAACAAGGGCCAGATCATCCAGCCGTCCGCTTCTGCAATAAGATTTTGAATAAACGGGTCGCGGTAGTCGGTGGCGATGTCGAACTCCCCGCCAAACTCAAGCTCTGAGTAGTCCTTAAAGATAGGAAAGTAGAGCGAGCTATTGAAGCTTACGACAATCGGTTTATTGTTGGCGATCAGTTCCGCACAAAGAGAAAGTGAAAATAATGTTAAAAATATCCAAAAAGACCAATAGCCACGACGGTTTTTTCGGAAAATGGCGAGCCTGCGCTGCATGATAGGTGTCATGATTTAGTTTTCCCTACTCGAAAAATCAATCCGAGGATCAACAAGTGTGTAGGTGATATCGCTTATGAGTTTTAAGAGCAAACCGACAAGCGTAAAGATATAGAGTGTGCCAAAAATGACAGGATAGTCTCTGCGAATAACGGCTTCATAGCCTAGTAAGCCTAAGCCATCGAGGGAGAAAATCACCTCAATCAGCATTGATCCAGTGAAGAATATTCCGATTAGAGCAGCAGGCATACCAGCAATAATGAGCAGCATCGCGTTTCTGAATACATGGTTATAGAGTACTTTATTTTCAGTCAAACCCTTAGCGCGCGCCGTTAAGACATACTGTTTATGTATTTCATCTAAAAATGCATTTTTGGTCAGCATAGTCAGTGTGGCAAAGCTTGAAATCACCGAAGCTAAAACGGGCAGGGTGATATGCCAGAAGTAGTCTCCGATCTTTTGGAGCAGTGTCATTTCATCGAAGTTGGGTGAGGTTAAGCCACGCAGTGGAAACCATTCTAAGTAAGTACCGCCAGCGAATAGAACAATCAGTAAAATCGCAAATAGAAAGTTGGGAATAGCATAGCCAATAATAACCGCTGTGCTTGACCACATATCAAACGCAGTGCCATCTTTAACGGCTTTGCGTATTCCTAAAGGAATGGAGATCAAATAAGTTAGCAGTGTGGTCCAGAGCCCTAATGAGATAGAAACAGGCATTTTTTCGACAATTAACTCAATGACCGTTTTGTTGCTGTAGAAGCTGCTGCCAAAATCAAATCGTAAATAGTTAACCAGCATTTGAAAAAAGCGCTCGTGGGCGGGTTTGTCAAAGCCATACATGCGTTCAATTTCAGCGATTAAAGAAGGGTCTAATCCTTGTCCGCCGCGATAACCGGATGAATCAGACGCTGCCATATCAGTTCTTGCCGAACTGCCAATACGGTCACCGGCATCCACCCCAATACCTTGAAGTTGGGCAATGGTTTGCTCAACAGGGCCTCCAGGGGCGAGTTGTACTATCAAGAAGTTAAGCAGGAGAATCCCAAACAGTGTTGGAATAATCAGCAGTAATCGACGAAGAATATAAGCGCCCATTAAGGTTCAACCCACCAAGTGTCGAAGCCCAGTGCATACTTAGGACGGACTTCCGGAATGCCAAATTTGTTCCAATACGCTACACGGTAAGAGTTAATGTGATACTGCGGAATAACATAGTGATTCCATTGCAGAACACGATCAAGTGCCCGAGCTCTCAATACGAGTGATTCACGATCTGGCGCTTGGATAAGTTGCTCGACTAAATGGTCAACGGCGGGATTTTTAATGCCGATTAAGTTGCGGCTCCCTGGGCGATCAGCACTCTCGGAGTGCCAAAATTCCCTTTGCTCATTACCGGGCGAGTTGGATTGTCCAAAACTGCTCACAATCATATCAAAATCATAGTCCCTCAGACGGTTAATGTACTGAGAAATATCGACAACTCGAATGGTAACGCTGATACCCATGCGCTCAAGGTTGCGTATAAATGGATTCACAATCCGTTCAAACTCACGTTGAATAAGGAGGATTTCAAAACGAAATGGCTCCCCCCGAGCATTGCGCAAAACACCTTTATCAAGAGTCCAGCCTGCATCGGCCAGAAGGTGTAGGCCTTTTCGTACCTGAAGTCTCATCTGGCCATCGCCCTCTGTTTGCGGTGCTTGATACACTTGTTCAAACACTTCCGGTGGAACGAGGTCTCGTATAGGTTCAAGGATCTCTAGTTCTTCTGGTGTGGGTAGTTCTGTGGCTGCCATTTCAGAATTTGAGAAGAAGCTATGGCTGCGACGATAGGCACCATAAAATATAGCGCGGTTTGTCCATTCGAAGTCAAATGCATGTGCTAAGGCATAGCGTACTCTCGGATCGCTGAACTGTGAGCGGCGAGTGTTCATGATAAATGCTTGCATGCCTGTTGGGTTTTCGTGTTCTATTTCTTCACGAATAATCCGGCCTTGATCAAAGGCTGCGCCTGTGTAGCCTGTTGCCCAGTTCTTTGCGGCATGTTCTTGTCTGAAGTCATAGCGGCCCGCTCTGAAGGCTTCAAGCGCGATGGTCGCATCTCGATAGTATTCAAAGGTCCATAGGTCGAAGTTATTGCGTCCTTTGTTTACGGGTAAGTTGACTCCCCAATAATCGGGATTTCGGCGGTAGGTGATAGAGCGACCAGGGTCATAGCTATGAATTAAATAGGGGCCTGATCCGATTGGAATATCTAGGCTTGGCTCGGTAAAGTCACGATTTGCCCAATAGTGTTTAGGAAGTATGGGCACTTCGCCTACGATCAAAGGAAGTTCGCGGTTTTGGGTGTCCGCAAATTCGAATCGTACTGAGCGTTTATCGAGGGCGATGATGTCGGTAATGTCTGCATAGTAAGCTCTGAAAAAAGGGCTCCCTTGCTCTCTTAGCAGCTTAAAGGTATAAACAACGTCTTCTGCCGTAACGGGTAGACCATCGCTAAATTGGGCTTCTTCACGAATATCAAACTCTATCCAGCGTCGATCTTCTGGTAAGCGTATGTGTTTCGCGAGTAGGCCGTATTCCGAAAAGGGTTCATCTTGGGCCTTTGTTGTTAATCCATCGTAGATTAGGCCAATGCCATCTGCGGGTGTGCCTTTGACGATAAATGGATTAAAACTGTCGAAACTTCCCATTGCCGATTGAACAACTCGGCCGCCCTTGGGGGCATTGGGGTTTGTATAGTCAAAATGCGTAAAGTCCACTGGGTATTTAAGATCGCCATGCATAGCGATGCCGTGGACGGAATGGACTTGATTATGGGTTTCACTGTGGACTGGTAAACCCGTTAAAAAACAAATTAAAAGACATCCAACTAAGCGGTAAAGCGAATTTAACATTATAGACTAACTCGACCCAGACTGAATTGACTTTGACGCTAGAGTAGATGATGTTGAAGGAATCAGCAACGTTTGTCCCGCTCGAATCTGCGTATTTTTCAGTTTGTTAGCGTCGATAATGTTTTTTATGGATGTGCTGTGGCGATGAGCAATCCCCCCAAGCGTGTCGCCTGATTTAACCGTATAACTCGCATAGTCTATCCGTTCTTCAATAGGAAGATCGTCTAAAGCACTTTGTAAAATGTCTGCTTGAGTGGTTGGAATTAAAACCCGATGTGGGCCATCTGGAGGGGTGGCGCCTTGGCTTAAGCCTGCATTTAATTGCTCGAGTTCCTGAAGGTCAACCTCCGCTAACTCTGCGGCCTGTTGTAAGCCAATTGGGCTATCAACAATAATTTCAGTGAAGTAGGGTTCTGCAGGAATGTCAGATAAATTTTGTCCCAGATCGTCTGCATCGCGTATCGCACGTGCTGTCGCTAGTAATTTAGGAATATAGCGCATTGTTTCAGCTGGGAGATCTAAAGACCAAAAATCCGTTGGCAGGTTTTTCATTTCATTTTGTTTGATCGCGCGTGCAACGCGACCCTCACCAGCATTGTAAGCCGCAAGCGTGAGCAGCCAGTCCCCATCGAAAAGGTTGTTCAAGTAGTTTAAATAATTTAATGCGGCATCGGTGGATTCGATAATGTCACGACGGCCATCATACCAGCGTGTGCTTTTGAGGCCAAAATTTCGTGCAGTTGTCGGCATAAATTGCCAGTGACCAGCTGCATTTGAGGGGGAGGTTGCTTGAGGGTTGTAGCCGCTTTCGATCATGGGAATTAGCGCAACTTCTGCTGGCATTCCCCGCCCGATCACTTGTTCAAATATGTAGTAGTAGTAAGGTTGGGCTTGTTCGCTAATCTGGCTTAGGTGATTCGGATTACGGGTGAGCCAGTCAAGATGATCTGTGAATTCGGCGATATTAAGATCGAGGTCTAAGCGAAGGTTGTCACGCGTTTGGCCCCAAGCATCATCGGAGTTTTGAATTGCGCTTATACTGCTGCCTTTAAACCCTATGTAGTCTTCATCTGCTAACGGCGGGTGCGTTGCCATGCGTAGCTGGTGTAGCTGCATGCTCCTGGCATCGATACGCGTTTTATAATCAACATATTCAGTGGGCTTGGTTGGCGAGCAACCACTTAAGAGGAGCACTACAGGAATGCCCAGAATCCAGCCATATTTTCTCATATCCTAACCCAAAGCTTAACGTTAACTTAACGGCCTATCATAACAGCTTTATGTTTAGGGTTAAAAGTTGTTTTTCCACTCCCTTAGAGCAGCAAGTACTTCAACAGGCGAATTTAAGACTTTATCTTGGTGGCGAGTTGCCGCATGAACCACACTTGCGTGCAGCGTGCGCATAAAGGGATTAATCGCTTTTTCTAAGCCAATTTTAGAAGGCAAGGTTGGAATTGATGCGTCTCTTAGCGCAATGCATTTTTCTAGCATCATTTTGATATCGGCGTTATCAGGCTCGACCGAGAGTGCAAATGCCAGATTTGCAAGGGTGTATTCGTGTGTGCAGTAAACGCTGGTGTCATCGGGCAGCGTGGCAAAGTAGTTAAGTGCTTTGTGCATTTGTTCTGCTGTGCCTTCAAATAAACGACCGCATCCCGCCATAAATAGAGTGTCGCCACAGAGTAAAATTTGAGCAGAAGGGGAGTAATAGCTGATATGATCAAGGGTGTGAGCCGGAACTTCTTTAATTTCAAAGTCGGTGTCCAATAGGTACACTAAGTCGCCTTCATGGAGCGGTTGCGTGATGCCATCAAATGGGGAGTTGGCAGGTCCATACACTGGGCATTCATAGGTATCATGTAAAACTTTTACCCCTCCCGTGTGGTCATTATGATGATGTGTCAGCAAAATGGCAGTTAGGGTTTTGTTTTGATCAGAAAGCCATGTTTGAGCAGCTTCGGCACTGCCTGGATCAACAAGGATACAACTATTATCAGAGGCATCTTCACTGTAAAGAGCCCAAATATAATTGTCATTAAATGCAGAAATTGGGGTGATGCGTAGCATGCTAATCTCCAGAGAGTTAGGCCGGGAGCCGCTGTTTAAACACTATTACTGACGTGCAGTGTACTAGGCTAAGATTATTTTAAATACCCATAGTAATCAATTTTATAGATCGTTAAGGAGGCAATCATGAAAAAGAAAAGTGTCGTTCAGCCTCAAGAAAGTATCTCGAATTTATGTGATTGGTTTAAAAGCCCTTTGGGTAAAGAGATTGTTGAATGTGAGAAGGCACTGGTCGATGAGTTGGTTCCTTGGTTGTTTGGATATCATCTTGTACAAATTGGCTTTGATGCGTCGATTTGTTTGTTTAAGGCAAGCCCTGTTTCCAATAAAATCATGACAGTACCTTCGCTTACACTGGGCGTTCCGCAAAATAGTGTGATTGCCCAGCCGCATGAGTTGCCATTCTTAACGAATGAAATTGATGTTGTTATTCTCCACCATACCCTTGATTTTGCCGAACAGCCTCATCAGGTCCTTCGAGAAGCAGCAAGGATATTAAGACCTGGAGGTCATTTGATTATTGTTGGCTTCAATCCTGCTAGTTTTTGGGGGATTTGTCGAAGGATTCGTCGTGCGAAATCAGTACCTTGGAGTGCGAGGGGTCTGAGTCATTGGCGCTTGCAAGATTGGTTAAGTTTATTGGAGCTTACCGAAATCAAAGCAAAAAGTGGGTATAATCATCCGCCGTTATCATCGGCACGTTGGCGAAAGCGTTTTTCTTTTCTAGAATCGATTGTCCGAAAAACGCCAACACATAATGGTGTTGTATTAACTGTGCTGGCTCGAAAGGATGTGGTGGGGATGACGCCTTTAAAACCTGCCTGGAAGCGCCGTGCATTGATTACCTTTCCTGTGGCTGAGCCGACAACGCGAGGGTCGTCTGGTAGTCGGTCGATGAATTAATCTGAGTGGAAGCGTTTGTTTTTCATAATTAGGAGTTTGAGTGACAAGTCATTCTAAAGTTGTTGAGATATACACCGACGGTGCCTGTAAAGGGAATCCAGGTCCTGGTGGATGGGGGGCTTTGCTGCGCTATGCCGGGAAAGAAAAAGAATTGTATGGTGGTGCGGCCAACACGACGAATAATCGCATGGAAATGACGGCCGCCGTTGAAGCGCTGAGTCTCCTAAAGCGGCCATGTAAAGTCATTCTTACGACGGATTCAGAATATCTGCGTAAGGGCGTGACAGAGTGGCTGAAAGGCTGGAAAAAGAATGGTTGGAAAACAGCTTCCAAACAACCTGTTAAGAATGCCGATTTATGGAAAGCCTTGGATGAGGTAATTCAGAACCATGAGATCGATTGGCGTTGGGTTAAAGGGCATAGTGGCCATGTTGAAAATGAGCGAGCGGACCAGTTGGCTAATCGCGGCGTTGAAGAATTCGGGCAGTCAAGTTAAAGGGTAATAAAATGCGTCAAATCATTCTGGATACTGAAACGACCGGCATAGATCCTGCACAAGGGCACAATATAATTGAGATAGGCTGTGTGGAGCTGGTTAAGCGTCGTTTAACCAATAATTATTATCACCAGTACGTACGCCCTGATCGTGAGGCTGAGGCCGAAGCGATTGCCGTGCATGGAATCACCAATGAGTTTCTTGCCGATAAGCCCTCCTTTAAACTAATTGCAGATGAATTTATTGAATATGTTCGTGGGGCTGAGCTTATTATTCACAATGCGGCATTCGATATCGGCTTCTTGGATACCGAACTGGCCCGCAATGGTTATGATTTTAAAATCAAGGATATCTGTCCCAAAGTAACCGATACTCTTTTGGTGGCCCGGAAAAAATTCCCGGGTCAGAAAAATAGCCTGGATGCTCTGTGCCGGCGATATGGAATTGAGCATTTTGATCGAGAATTGCACGGCGCACTGTTAGACTCGAAGATCTTGGCCGAAGTCTATCTCATGCTGACGGGTGGCCAGACGGCTTTGCAGTTGGGTAGTGACTTGGATAATTCTGAAGAGGTTAGTGCCGCCATTAAGCCTGTGATTCAGGGTGTCACTTTGCCAGTTATTCAGCCAACTCTGGACGAAATCGAAGCGCATGAGAAAATGCTCGCCTTGTTGGATAAAAAATCAGGTGGGGCTTGTCTCTGGAAACAGTTGGAGGGCGCAGATGCAAATGGATGACGTGCGAACGGCCTTGTCGAATGCGGGCAGTGAAGACGAGTTTTCAGAAATTTCTCGCCAAGTGCAGTTGGAGCGATGGAATCGGCAAGTCACTTTTTGTTCCCTGTGTTCGGCAACCTTGCAGCCTCATGCTGAAGAAGAAATAGCTAAGGAATGTTCTGGCTGTGGTCACGTTCATTACCCGCCAGTTTCACCCTGTATTATCGTTTTAGTAAAGCGAGGCGAGTATTGTCTTCTGGCACACGCCGCTAAATTTAATGCTAAGCGCTACAGTACTTTAGCAGGTTTCATAGAGCCTGGTGAGACGGCTGAGCAGGCTGTGATACGAGAGGTTAAGGAGGAAGTGGGGGTTGACGTCTGTAATATTCGTTACATGGGAAGCCAGTCTTGGCCTTTTCCACATGCGCTTATGTTAGGTTTTTTTGCCGACTATGAATCCGGGGAAATAGTTCCTGATGGCGTTGAGATACTCGAGGCCGATTGGTTTCATCGCAACGCCTTGCCTGATATTCCAGCTCCTGTGTCAATTTCCAGACGTTTAATTGACACGTTCGTCGCAGGCAAGGAATCTTTTAGCGGCTAAAAAGTTTTCCGAGTCGCGTGGCCAGCATCACGTTACCTTCTGCTCGAAGCTGGCCCTTCATAAAAGCACTCATGCCATCTTGCTCGCCGCTAATAACACGAAGAAAGGTGTCTTCGTTGGTAATAATCGTAATATCCGGATCTTCATGTTGACCAAGATGGCTAGTGCAGGATTGGTCTTTAATCGTCAGGTAGAAAGCCTCGGCATCATCAAAGCTAAACTGAAAAATGGCATTCAAGTCAGATGCTTGCTCTGGCCTAAATTTTTGAGGCAGCTTCATCATAACGTTTTCAAGTGTAATATTCTGAGTCATTTGTTACATCCAGCGATCCAAAAACAATCCAATATGGTACATTACCCCGCCGGGAAAACGAACCCGTGCATATTGATACGTAAAAGCGGAGAGCAGAGTGATAGATTTCCTGACACAGTATGGTTTGTTTTTAGCGAAAACCTTAACCCTAGTATTAGCGCTTGTGCTGATTGTCGCTGGTATAGCGGCGATAGCTTCTAGGCGTAGACAGCTCCAGCATGAAGGGCATATTGAAGTTCGTAGCCTGAATGAAAAGTATGAAGACATGCTTCATGCAATGGAAGATGCTGTTCTTGATGAATTGATTATCAAACAAAAAATTAAGGCTGAGCGAAAAAAAGAAAAAGCTGAGCTCAAAGAACGAAAAAAAGCAGCCAAGTTAGGTGAGCTGGATGAAGACGAGGGCAAAAAAGTATTTGTTCTTGATTTTGATGGCGATATTGCGGCATCCGATGTCGATAAGCTACGAGAAGAAATCACTGCAATCTTATGCATCGCTCGTCCTGAAGATGAAGTGGTGTTGCGTTTAGAAAGTGCTGGAGGGATGGTGCATGCCTATGGGTTAGCATCTTCACAGCTAGAAAGGTTGCGTAGAAAAAATATTCCATTGACCATTTGTGTTGATAAAGTCGCTGCCAGTGGTGGATATATGATGGCTTGCATTGCGAATAAATTGCTCGCAGCCCCTTTTGCGGTCGTTGGATCGATTGGTGTTGTGGCTCAGTTGCCCAATTTTCATCGACTTTTGAAAAAAAATGAAATTGATTATGAGATTTTGACCGCCGGAGAGTACAAGCGAACATTGACCATGTTTGGCGAAAATACAGAAAAAGGCCGTGAGAAATTTGTAGAAGAGTTAGAAGAGACACATACCTTATTCAAAGACTTTGTTGTTGAGTATCGTCCAGAGTTAGATATGGCGGTGGTTGCAACAGGTGAAATTTGGTATGGACGTCAAGCAGTTAAGCAAAAGCTTGTAGATGATCTCATGACCAGCGATGAATACTTAGTAGAACAAGCACAGGAAGCTGATGTCTATGAAGTTCGTTATGAAGAGAAAAAGGGTTTGCAGGATCGAATAGGTGAGATGGCGGTAAACTCGTCGGATTCTCTCATGATGCGTTGGTGGCAACGACTTAATAACAGGCATTTTTTCACTCGTTAACCACCACGGCTGACAAAGAGTTGATAATCAGTATAATAGACTTATACATAGTTTCAAACGCTGGTTCATGGAATGGATACACAGGAGATAGTTTATGAAACGTCGTTCTGATACGGCATTGAAAATCATATTGGCAGCGGAAGCCCTCTTTGCAGAGCAGGGCTTTACTGAGACTACGATGCGTCAGATAACGGCCGCCGCTGATGTTAATTTAGCGGCAGTTAATTACCATTTTAGGTCCAAGCAGGGCCTAGTCAATGCCGTATGCGAGCGTTTGATGGAGCCTCTTTGTCAAGAAATAGAATCGGCTCTGGACGATCGTTTGGCCAGTTCAAATCGCATTGACCTTGGTGATTTGATCGAAATATTGATGCGCGCTTTGTTGAATATAAGCCAAATCAATACTCATTCTCTCGCTGTGTTTATGCGTATGCTTGAATTGGCCTACATGAAAAATCAAGAAGAGTTGCGAGAGTTTTTTAAGATGGAATACTCACATCGTCTTGATGCTTTTCTTCGGTATTTGCGCATGGACTCTGCACCGATGGAGGACAGTGAGTTCTTTTGGCGGTTGCACTTCATGTTAGGCTCGGTGGTGTTTACTCTGTCTAACTACCACATGTTGTTAACGTTAGAAAAAGAAAGTCTTAAGAATAACGCTGAAATTGAGCGTGTTTTGCATCGCTTGGTGCCCGTTTTAACTGCAGGTATGCAAGCACGGCCCGAAACTGAGCTTTTTTCACGTATATAATGACGCATATTGAAATATCGATCCCTGCCCAAACCTTGACGTTGAAGACAAGTGACGGAGTCTACCAATATCTTGTCTCTACAGCGCTACGCGGAGTTGGGCAGCAGATAAATACAGGCTGTACGCCTAAAGGTCGGCATTACATACGTGCAAAAATTGGTGCGGAGTTGCCGCTGAATGCGGTGCTGGTGGGTCGACGTCCCACGGGCGAGATCTATTCTCCTGCCTTGGCGGCAGAGTTTCCAAATCGAGACTGGATTCTAACGCGTATTCTATGGCTGTGCGGTTTAGAAAAAGGTCTTAATCGTTTGGGGTCGGTTGATACTCAGCGCCGTTATATTTACATACATGGCACACCGGATTCTGAACCTATGGGAGTTCCGCGCTCCCATGGGTGTATCCGTATGCGAAATGAAGATCTAGTCGATGTGTTTGAAAAGATTCAGGTGGGTTGCCTGGTTGATATTATCGCGAATGAGTAAAAAAGAATGGCGTTAGGAACACTTATGCTTGACCTGGTCGGAACAGAATTGTCGGCCAATGAAGCTTCTTTGCTAAAAAATCCACGTGTGGGTGGATTAATCCTTTTCAGTCGTAATTTTGTTAATCCTGATCAGCTTAAGCAACTTGTCGCGTCAATCAGAGCAGTTGCTCCCAATATTATCATTGCCGTTGATCAAGAGGGGGGGAGGGTTCAGCGATTCAAAGAAGGCTTTACTCGTTTGCCTGCAATGTCGGCTCTTGGAAAAATGTATGATTCGTCTCCAGATGAAGCGATTCATGCGGCGCGTGAGCTAGGGTGGCTGATGGCGCTAGAGCTGAGAGCGTTTGATATAGATATTAGTTTTGCACCCGTCTTGGATTTAGATTGGCAGCAAAGTTCTGTTATTGGTGATCGGGCTTTTTCTACCTCGGCTGAGCGGGTCGCTTTGTTGAGCGGTGAATTTCTAAAAGGCATGCACGAAGCGGGTATGGCCGCTACGGGTAAGCATTTTCCGGGTCATGGTTGGGTGCAAGCAGATTCACACTTAGAGCTTCCCTTTGATGAGCGTCTTGAAAGTGCTATTCGCCAAGATGACTTAAAGCCTTTCGTAGACTTGATTCAAGGTGGGCTGGATGCAATCATGCCGGCGCATGTGGTCTATAGCCAAGTTGATTCAGCCCCGGCGGGTTTTTCCAGCTATTGGTTGAAAGAGGTCTTACGGCAGGAGTTGGGTTTTAATGGGGTCATTTTTAGCGATGATCTCACGATGGAAGGCGCCAGTATTGCGGGTGATTACGCATTGCGTTGCCAGAAAGCCTTGACGGCGGGGTGTGATATGGTATTGGTGTGTAACCAGCCGGAGGCGGCTTTGCAGGTTTTAGATTATTTAGGCACTTTACCTGAGTTGGATAGCCCGCGTATTGCTAAAATGCGTGGTAAGCCTTGTGTAAATCGGGATGCCATTCGAGAGGACGCCGCCAGAGCCATTGCTGCCAAGCTTTGTCAGTAACAGCCAGTCACATTAATTTTGCTCGTTGAGTTTCTACGGAACTGATATATGCAGCCCTTATCACGCGAAGTCGCGCGAGAAAAGTCCAAATGGCTAAAGGCCCTCCTTGGTGAGGATAAAATCTGGTTAAAGCTGAGTGTGCTGGCTGGGTTGGTTGCGGGGCTGATGCTGATTTTACAAGCGCATTTGCTCGCACGTGCAGTTGATGCAACGCTGTTTCATGACGCTAGCATCGCGGATCTTACACCGCTTTTGATTGGTGTTTTTGTTGCGCTGTTGATTCGAAGCGCCATGGCGATATTGCGAGAGTGGGGAGGGCAAAAGGCATCGTCTGGTGTTAGGACGCGTTTGCGGGTTGTGCTACTAAGCCGGCTTGCTGAGTTAGGGCCGTCTTACACGCGCAATCAGCGAGCAGGTGAAATCAGCAGTCTAGTTATTGAGCAAACAGAAGCCTTGGATGGCTTTATCGCCCGCTATCTTCCGCAGATGTCTCTAGCGGCGTTGTTGCCTTTGGTTATTCTTGCATTTGTCTTTCCAATCAATTGGGTTGCAGGTTTGGTGTTTCTTTGTACGGCACCCTTAATACCCTTAGCCATGGCATTGGTTGGCATGAAGGCGGCTGATGCCAACCGTCGAAATTTCAAAGCATTAGCGCTATTAAGTGCATACTTCCTAGATGTTGTGCAGGGGCTAACGACCTTAAAGCTCTTTTCTAAAAGTCGTGAGCAAGGGCAAATTATTGGTAAAAATGCAGAAGAGTTTCGTATTCGAACGATGCAAGTGCTGCGCCTTGCCTTTTTATCATCGGCCGTTTTAGAGTTTTTTGCATCCGTTTCAATCGCTATTTTGGCTGTCTATCTTGGTTTTAGCTTTTTGGGGTTAATCGACGTTGGTACTTGGTCGGGAGGTGTTACCCTTTATCATGCCTTGTTTATATTGATTCTAGCGCCTGAGTTTTATCTGCCCTTAAAAGAGTTGGGCACGCATTATCATGCAAAACAAGAAGCCATTGCAGCCGCTGAGCGTTTGATGGATTTGTTTGATGAGTTAGATCGCGCCGAAATAGGGGGCGATCAAGAGCCGCCCATCGGGGCGCCTAGTATTCACTTGTCCAATATTGGCTTTAGCTACGCAGCGCATTTGGCTCCTGTTTTACAGAATCTTGATTTAACGCTTCGCTCAGGTGAGTGTGTGGCACTGGTGGGTCCCAGTGGCGTTGGTAAGTCAAGTTTGTTGAGTGTCTTGGCAGGTTTTGACCGCCCACAACACGGATCAGTGTTGGTTGAAGGGATTCCACTATCCGCACTCAAGCGCTCATCTTGGATGAAGCGTATTGCGTTGGTAAGTCAGCATACGACCTTATTTCCTGGCAGTATTCGTGATAATTTGCTCATGGCACGGCCTGAGGCTTCCGACTCGCAGATAGATATGGCCTGTGAGCAAGCCGCATTAACAGGCTTTATTGAGCAGCTTCCCAAAGGACTGGATACGCCTGTTGGTGAAGCGGGTCTTGGGTTTTCGGGTGGGCAGATTCAGCGTCTTTCTTTGGCCAGAGCCTTCTTAAAGGATGCGCCGATTTTATTGCTGGACGAGCCTACAGCGAGCCTTGATGCAGAAAGTGAACAAAAAGTATTGGAAAGCTTAAGGCTTCTATGCCGGGGTAGGACAACCTTATTGGTAACGCATCGCCCTGCGTCGATGGCCATTGCAGATCGAGTGTACCGTTTGGTTGATGGGCGTTGCGAAGAAATCAACGAAGTGAATATGGCTAAGGGGGGAGTATGAAGTCTTTGTTACCCTTTATTCGCTTAATGAAGCCTCACCTAGGCTGGGTGGTTTTGGGCAGTACCTTGGGATTGCTGACGCTTTTATCTAGCATAGGTTTATTGGCCCTGTCTGGCTGGTTTATTGCGGCTGCCGCTTTAGCTGGCGTCTCTCTTGCTAGTGCGCAGGCGTTTAATTATTTAACCCCGGGTGCGGGCGTTCGGGCCTTTGCTATGGTCAGAACTGCAGGGCGATATTTCGAACGGATTGCGACGCATGAGGCGACGTTTCGATTATTGGCTCAGTTGCGTGTTTGGTTTTATCAGCACTTAGAGCCACTTAATCCAGCACGTTTGAAACAATATCGTTCCTCGGATTTATTAAATCGTATTATTTCAGATATTAATTCACTCGATAATTTGTATTTAAGAGTGATATCCCCCACCTTGATTGCATTGATCACATCCGTTTTAGTCGCAGGCTTTCTGGCGTGGATTTCACCGGTATTGGGATTGCTGCTGCTAATTTCTTTGTGGGTAGCAGGATTTGTGATTCCGTGGATTGGTTATCGTTTGGCGGCAGGTGTTGGTGAGTCGCAGGTTTTTGCGACGTCTAAGTTGCGTCAACGAGCGATTACCTATGTTCAGGGGATGAGTGAGTTGCATGTGTATTCGGCGCTCAGTACCGAGCAAGAGAAATTTGCGCAGGAACAGCGAGTGTTAACGGATGCACAATTGCGCATGAGTTTAATTTCTGGCTTGACCTCTGGAATGATGTCGTGGGTGGCAGGAGTTGCTACGCTGCTTGCTTTGATTGTTGCGGTCAACATGGTGCAGGCTGAAGTGTTAGCGCCAGCATGGTTGGCTTTAATTATTTTTTGTGTCCTGGCCAGTTTTGAAGCTGTCGCTCCTTTACCCGTTGCTTATCAGTTTTTAGGTAAAACCCGAGCGTCAGCCGCCAATTTGCTTGAAATTTCTCAGCAAACCTCTGATATTAAGTTTGCTGACGCGCAGGTGTCCGTGGTTGAACCTGGAGCTTTTTCTTTTAAGCAGGTTAGCTTCGCCTATGATAATCGTGCTGTTCTTGACGACTTTAGTTTGCATGTTAACGCTGGGGAGCGAGTTGCGATTATGGGCCATACTGGCAGTGGCAAGAGTTCGTTGATTAATTTGTTGGCACGCTTTTGGGAGGCCCAGGCCGGAGAGATTGAGGTAGGGGGTGTCAATCTTCACGCCTATCCTGAGTCACAGTTGCGGGCTCAGTTTTCAGTGCTGTCTCAGCCTGTTCAATTGTTTGCTGGGAGTGTCCGCGATAACTTAAAGCTCTCAGGCGAAGCCGTGAGTGATCAAGACATGTTAGATGTGTTGGAGCGCTTGGGGTTGCTGGAAATGCTGGGTTCTGAAGGGTTGCAGCGCGAAGTTGGTGAAGGTGGTAGTAAGTTGTCGGGTGGTCAGCGTAAGCGATTAGGAGTCGCAAGGGCCTTGCTGCGTTCGGCACCTATTTTGATCTTGGATGAGCCAACTGAAGGGTTGGACGAGGCAACTGAGAAGCAAGTGCTTGAGGTCATATTGACCTATCGCCCCGAGCAAACGCTTCTGATGATTACACATCACGACCTGTTTTTAGATAGATTTGATCAAGTTGTACGAATTGGACCCCCAGTGAATTAGGAGAGTGACAATGTCATTGGACACTTCAAATGATCTACGTGTGACCCTCGTTCAGTGTGATTTGCGTTGGGAAGATCCAGCCACTAATTGTGCTCATATCGATAGGCTTTTGGGTGATTTGGGTGCTGAAGAAACTGATTTGATCCTTTTGCCAGAAATGTTTGCCACTGGCTTTACCATGAATTCGCAGCAAATGGCTGAGAATTGGGGGAGTAGTCCTGTGACAGATTGGATGTTATCGCAGGCACAAAAACGTAAGTGTATTGTCACTGGCAGTGTTGCCATTAAAGACAAGGGGGAGTGCTATAACCGTTTGGTTTGGGCGCTGCCTTCCGGAGACATGCAGATCTATGATAAACGCCATCTTTTTAGAATGGCGGGTGAGCATCTGCGTTATGCGATGGGGCAGGAGCGAATTGTCGTTGAGGTCAAAGGGTTCAAAGTACTCTTGAGTGTTTGTTACGATTTACGTTTTCCCGTTTGGATGAGACAACAGCCCGTGGCAGATGCCGCCACTGAGTATGATGTGATAGTCTGTGTCGCGAACTGGCCCGCGCCTAGACGCACACCTTGGCGAGTGTTGCTGCGTGCACGTGCTGTTGAAAACTTAGCCTATGTTGTGGGTGTGAATCGAGTCGGTGAAGATGCGAAAGGGAACCAATACTCAGGTGACTCTCTGTGTGTTGATTTTAAAGGAGACATCCTGTGCGATCACCCACAAAACACAGCGTTTATTGAAACCTGCACATTGTCTTTGGGTGCGTTACAGTCTTTTCGTGAAGCCTTCCCAGCTTGGCAGGATGCAGATCAGTTCTCACTCCGTTAAGTGCTAAGAAAAAGTGTTCAGCATGTATCAGTTGCTGAACACCTGCTCTCTAATCCCCACTGCGAGCCATGGGGGGTGTGTCACTCCCCTAAATGCTCAATTAATGCCTCCAAGTGCTTGAAGCGCTCTTCCACTGAATTCATGGCTAAGGTGAAGCGCAGTCCTGATGAGCCGTCTAGCTTGAACACCTTCGGTTGGCGTTGAATCATGTTGATTAGCTTCATTGGTTCGACTTTCGGTTCGGCCTCAAATTCAATCTTGCCACCTTTTGCACCTGCCTCAAGCTTTAAAATCCCTAGTTTTTCGGCGCGCAATTTCAGTTCTGTTTGACGAATCAGATGTTTTGTTGGTTCTGGGAGAAGTCCGAAGCGGTCAATCATTTCCACTTGTATTTCGTGCAGTTGATTGGCGTCCTTTGCATTTGAAATTCGTTTGTAAAGCATCAAACGGTTATGTACATCAGGTAAGTATTCATCAGGAATGATGGCCGATAGATTTAAATTGACTTCGCAGCCATGTCGAAGCGGTTTATCCATGTTAGGTGTTTTGCCTTCACGGATCATTTGTACGGCTTGCTCAAGCATTTCCATGTAAAGGCCAAAGCCTATCGTTTGCATTTGGCCGCTTTGCTCTTCCCCGAGTAGCTCGCCAGCACCTCTGATTTCAAGGTCATGGGTTGCGAGAGTGAAGCCTGCGCCTAATGTTGAGGCTTCGCTAATGGCTTCAAGGCGTTTTTTGGCATCCTCTGTCATATTACGTGGGTCTGGCGTCATCAAATAGGCGTAAGCTTGGTGATGCGAGCGACCGACGCGTCCTCGAAGTTGATGCAATTGTGCTAAGCCAAACTTATCCGCCCGTTCAATAATAATGGTGTTGGCATTAGGGATGTCGATACCTGTTTCAATGATGGTTGTACACACCAGTAAGTTAAAACGTTTGTGATAAAAATCACTCATCACTTGCTCAAGCTCTCGTTCACGCATTTGGCCATGACCAACGGCAACTCGCGCTTCGGGAACCATAGCATCCAGTTCCGCAGCCACTTTTTCGATGGTTTTTACTTCATTGTGAAGGTAGTAAACCTGCCCACCCCTTAGTAGTTCACGCAAAATGGCTTCTTTGAGTAGTGCAGGGTCTGATTGGCGCACAAAGGTTTTCACTGAGAGGCGGCGAGCAGGCGGTGTGGCAATGATCGACAGATCGCGCATACCTGACATTGCCATATTGAGCGTTCTGGGAATAGGGGTCGCCGTCAGTGTCAAAATGTCGACTTCTGCACGTAATGCTTTTATTTTCTCTTTTTGTTGAACACCAAAGCGGTGTTCTTCGTCGATGATTAACAGACCTAGGTTTTTAAAACTTAAGCTGCCTTGAATGAGCTTGTGGGTGCCAATTAAAATGTCAACCTGCCCCTCAGCCAACTGCTTGGCGATAAGCGTTTGCTGTTTCGCGCTACGAAAACGAGAGATCAACTCAACATTGACGGGCCAGTCCGCAAAGCGGTCACAAAAATTATCATAGTGCTGTTGAGCCAGTAGAGTTGTTGGCACTAGAACGGCAACTTGCTTGCCCGATTGAGCTGCAATGAATGCGGCGCGCATAGCCACTTCTGTTTTACCGAATCCAACATCCCCGCACACCAAACGATCCATTGGTTTAGAGGCGCGCATATCGCGAATAACGGCTTCAATCGCATTGAATTGATCCGGTGTTTCCTCAAAGGGGAAGGTGGCCGCAAACCGAGCATAATCCTTTTCTGGAAACTCGAATGAAAATCCTTCTCGCGCATCACGTCTCGCGTAAATATCGAGCAGTTCGGCAGCGGTATCTCGAACTTTTTCAGCTGCTTTTTGGCGAGCCTTGCTCCATTGCTCAGTTCCTAAGCGATGCAGAGGGGCTACGTCATCGCTGGCGCCAGTGTAGCGGCTAATTAGCTGCAAGGATGAAACCGGGACATAGAGTTTGGCTTCATTGGCATATTCCAGTGTTAGAAATTCGTTGATCTGACCTTCAACCGAGATGCTTTGCAATCCACGATAGCGACCAACACCATGGTCGATATGCACAACAGGGGCGCCTTCGGTCAACTCAGACAGATGTCGTATGGCTTGGTCGGATTGGTCTTTTTCGCGTTGACGGCGTCGCCTCTGGAAAATCTGGCGGCCAAATAACTGAGTCTCGGTGACTAAATGCAGAACATCTGGGATGGAAATGCCACGATCCAGTGGAAATACCGTTAATCCTAAGGGAGCCGGTGCAGCACAAAAAGCATCCCAAGAGTCAAACTCTTTGGCTTTGAGTTGGCTGCGACGCAATAGATCCGATAGTGCTTCTCGTCGGCCTGCGGATTCTGCGCAAAGAAGAATTGGTGTTGGATCATGCTTCATCAGCTCGATTAGCTTTTCAAGAGGAGATTCGCTGCCATGAACGGAGGTTAGGTCGACCGGAGCGACGCAGGGTAAATTGTCACGCCCTGGTTTAAGGGTTTCAGCGGCTTCTTGAATACGAATGCGAGGGTAGTTGTTTAATGTGCCAAATAAATCATCTGGTAGTAAATAGAGTTCCTGTGGAGAGTGGAGTGGGCGGCGAGTGTCATAGGCACGCTCTTCGTAGCGGACATCAATTTCCTTTTTGAAATGCTGCGCTGCCTCAAAGACACCAGCCTCTTCAACAATTAGTGTCGTGGAGGGCAGGTAGTTAAATAGTGTTGCCAAGGTTTCGAAGAATAAGGGTAAATGGTATTCGATGCCAGCAGGTGTCACACCATCAGATACATCTCTATATACAGGGCAAAGAGTAAAGTCTACATCAAACCGTTCGCGCCAACGTTGCTTAAATTGGCGTATTGAGTCTGTATTAAATGGAAATTCTTTGGCTGGAAGTAAACGGATGCGCTCAATATGTTCAATTGAGCGTTGCGAGTCGGGTTCAAACGTTCGTAGTGTATCAATTTCATCATCTAATAATTCGATACGAAATGGAGTGTCGCTGCCCATGGGAAAAATATCAATGATGGCACCACGAACAGCAAACTCCCCATGTTCATACACGGTATTGACGGCTTGGTAGCCTGCGGCAATCAGTTGATGACGAAGTATTTCCGGGTCTAGTTGCTGGTTTTTTTCAAGATGAAGGCTGTGGCCAGTAATGAAGTTCTCTGGCGCGATGCGTTGCATTAGGGTGGAGATGGGGACGATCAGAATGCCCCGTTTTAAGCTGGGTAGTCGATAAAGCGTTTCGATTCGCTGTGAAATAATGTCTTGGTGAGGTGAAAAATTATCGTAAGGAAGTGTTTCCCAGTCAGGAAAAAATAAAATATTGTCGGATGTGCCAGAAAAAAATTCCGTTTCTTGACGAATACGAAGCGCCATCTCATTATCGCGGCAGATCATCAGAATAGGCCCCTGAGTATGCCTAGACGAGAGTTGTTGCAGGATTAGTCCTGTGCTGCTACCACAGACTTGTCCAAGCCGCTTTATATCGCCTGCACTGTGAGGCAAGGGATGCGAAAAGGTTGCCAGCAAAATGGATCTCCTTAAAAGGGTCAAACTAAACTTGCCAGTTTGAATATTACTTCTCAGTTAACTAAGGCAAGATTAGAAAATCTAAAAAATAAAAATACGTAAATAATCTACATTGGGTTCATTCATAGTCTAATCTTGCGGCTTGTTCGGACGAAAGTCTATCCATCTTCGTTTGATCCGAAGGAAAGAAATGGGGATAATGCGCGCACGCAAATTGAGCCTTTACAATTTCGGAGTGAACTGTGAGCCAAGAACTGATTTTAGCGGACTGGAATGCGCGTGAGTCTATTACAGAGGCAATGATCCCACTGATCGGCCGTATGTATCGTGAACGCAATGTAGAAATATCTGTTTACGGTCGTGTGATCGTTAAACGCTCTGTCATTGACATCATCAAGGCACACCGCTTTGTACGTCAAGTAGAGGGTGAAGAGCTGTCAGTTGTTGACACCTTTCCTGTGCTTGAGATCGTAAGTGAACTGGATGTTCATAATGCCCATATTGACATTGCTAAATTAGCCATTAAGTATCGTGCTGATGCGCAAGGGCGTGATCTGAAACAGTTTGTATCAGACGAGCTCGCAGTGACGACAGGCCCTGCGGATGACCGTAATCCAACAGACGTGGTTCTGTATGGTTTTGGTCGCATAGGTCGTATTTTGACGCGCCAATTGGTTGATCGTGCGGGTGTTGGTCACAGCTTAAGATTGCGTGCGATTGTTGTGCGCAAGGGTAAAGCGGATAATGATCTTGAAAAGCGTGCAAGCCTATTGCGTCGTGACTCTGTCCATGGCTCTTTCAAAGGGACGATTCACGTCGATGAAGAGAACCAGGCCATTGTTGCCAATGGTGTCTCTATTCAGGTGATCTTCGCAGATAAGCCTGAAGATATCGATTACACGGCTTATGGTATCGACAATGCGTTGGTTATCGATAACACGGGTATGTTCCGTGATGCTGAGGCAATGTCGCGCCATTTGCAGGCAAAAGGGGCTGCTAAGGTTCTTCTGACAGCACCTGGCAAAAATATGAAAAACGTTGTGATGGGCGTTAACCACGGTGATATCGTACCAGAAGATACGATTCTGTCTGCTGCATCCTGCACAACAAATGCGATTGTTCCTGTCTTAAAATCGCTTCAGGATAAATATGGTATCGAGAATGGCCATGTGGAAACTGTTCATTCATATACCAACGATCAAAATTTAATTGATAACTACCATAAAGGTAGCCGTCGTGGTCGTGCTGCTGCGCTTAATATGGTTTTGACTGAAACAGGTGCTGCCAAAGCGGTTGCGAAAGCCTTGCCTGAGCTTGAAGGTAAGTTGACCGGCAACGCTATTCGTGTACCCACTCCGAATGTGTCGATGGCGATTCTTAACCTGAACTTGAAGTCTGAAACCAACCGTGACGAGTTGAATGACTATCTGCGCTATATTGCTCTGCATTCAAGCTTGCAAAAGCAAGTTGATTACAGCAACTCACCAGAAGCTGTTTCAACTGATTTTGTTGGTTCGCGTGCGGCTGGTGTTGTCGATGCGCTTGCTACCATAGCCGAAGGCAATCGTTGCGTACTTTACGTGTGGTACGATAACGAATACGGTTACAGCTGCCAGGTTATTCGTATGGCACAGCATATTTGCCAGTGCACATTGAAAACCTTCCCAGTTGAAGCTTAGTAGGTTTTTAGTTTAAGAGCCGGCGTAGGATAGGGATGCTTTTTTATATCACCCTGTTTTGCGTCGGCTTTTTGCACTGTATCCCGCCTAAATATCCTCAATTCCATTAAGTTATAAGTATATTCTAACTTCTTCTATGTCTTTGCCTTCATTTAACACTTAAGAAGGGTTTATCCATCTAAGTGTTTGGTAGAAAAACTACACGTCTCTCAGGTATAATAAAAAAGTTTTTAGGTGGGTTTTTTGTTTTTTCTGTAAATGCGAATCACTCTTGTTTTAAAACAGGTTTTTGTGCATTTGCACGATCAGATAATAATAAAAATCCTAAAATTTTTAGTTAGATTGGGTGAGGCGAATGATCAAGATCAAAAAGGGTCTGGATCTACCAATTACGGGTGAACCAGAGCAGGTGATTCACGATGCTGCGAAGGTGCGTTCTGTTGCCTTGATTGGCTATGATTATGTGGGGTTAAAACCCACCATGGCGGTCAAAGTAGGCGATCGTGTTAAGCTCGGACAGGTGATCTTTACCGATAAAAAAACAGAGGGTGTTCAGTACACTTCTCCCGGTGCTGGTGTTGTTAAAGAAATTAATCGTGGTGATCGTCGCGTACTGCAATCGGTTGTGATAGAGCTAGATGAGCAAGAAGAATCATTAGAATTCGCTCGTTATGAAGCTTCGCAATTAGGTTCATTATCACGTGAGCAGGTCCAGGATAATTTAATCAAGTCTGGCTTGTGGACTGCGTTCAGAACGCGCCCTTATAGCAAAGTACCTCAATTGGGCTCAGTTCCCAATTCTATATTTGTAACGGCGATTGATACCAACCCCTTGGCTGCAAGCCCGGAAGTGGTGTTGGCGGGTCAGGAGGCTTTGTTTCAGCAAGGTCTTGAATTGCTGACTAAATTGACAGACGGAAAAGTCTATCTTTGTAAAGCAGCGGGTTCTGCAATTACAGGTATTGCAAACGTTGTAACTGAAGAGTTCAGTGGGCCTCACCCAGCAGGTAATGCGGGAACCCACATCCACTTCCTTGATCCGGTTTCTCAGAAGAAAACGGTTTGGAGTATTGGTTATCAAGACGTTGTTGCCGTAGCAAAACTATTTACAACTGGCTTCTTGTCTGTAGAGCGTGTTGTTGCTTTAGCTGGCCCTCAAGTTGAAAAGCCAAGTCTAGTTCGTACTCGTTTAGGTGCCGATTTAACTGAGCTAACAGCTGGTAAATTACGTACGGGTAAAAACAGAGTCATTAGCGGATCCGTCTGGAAGGGCTTTGCTGCGAACGGTCCTCTGGCCTATCTTTCTCGCTATGCTAATCAAATTAGCGTGTTGCTTGAAGGTGACAACCGTGAGTTTATGGGTTGGGTTGTGCCGGGAACAGAGAAGTTCTCTGTGTTGAATATGTTCGCCTCAAAGCTGAATCCTGCTAAACGTTTCAACTTTACCACGACGACCAATGGCTCGGAGCGTGCAATGGTCCCCGTAGGGCAGTTTGAAGAGTTGATGCCTCTGGATATATTACCCACACAGTTGATGCGTGCACTGGTAACTGGCGATATAGTTTTGGCTATGCAGTTAGGTTGCCTTGAATTAGATGAAGAAGACGTGGCGCTTTGTAGCTTTGCTTGTACTGGCAAATACGAGTATGGCCCAATTCTTCGCGATAATCTAACGCGCATCGAGAAAGAAGCGTAAGAGAGGCTGTCATGAGTTTAAGAACTGTTCTCGATAAAATGGAACCGCATTTTCACAAAGGCGGTAAATATGAAAAATGGTATGCGCTTTACGAAGCCGTTGATACAATTTTTTATACACCAGGGCAAGTGACACGCGCTGGCGCTCACGTCCGTGATGCGGTCGACCTGAAACGCATGATGATTCTTGTGTGGATGTGTACGTTTCCAGCTATTTTCTTCGGCCTTTATAGTGTGGGTTTACAAGCCAACACGGCGATGGCTGATTTGGGAATCACAGCAGCGCCAGGCTGGCGTGGAGCGATCCTCTCAGCCCTGACAAGCTACGATGCCAGCAGTGTTTGGGATAATATCCTGCACGGTGCCGCGTACTGGCTGCCAATCTATGCAGTCACCTTTATAGTGGGTGGCTTCTGGGAAGTTCTGTTTGCCATGAAGCGTGGGCATGAAGTGAACGAAGGTTTCTTCGTGACCTCCATACTTTTCTCACTCATCCTTCCCGCAACCATACCCTTATGGCAGGTCGCCTTAGGTATCACCTTCGGTGTGGTCATTGGTAAGGAAGTGTTTGGCGGTACAGGTAAAAACTTCCTAAACCCTGCGCTGACAGGTCGTGCGTTCCTTTACTTTGCGTATCCTGCACAAATATCAGGTGATGCAATCTGGACGGCGGTTGATGGCTTCTCTGGAGCGACACCCTTAGGTCTTGCTGCAATGGGTGGTGTGGATGCAATTTTAGCAACTGATATCAGTTGGTTCAGCGCATTCATAGGCACGGTTCAAGGCTCTGTGGGTGAGGTATCGACTCTGGCGATTATGATTGGCGGTGCCATTATAATGTACGCCAAGATAGCGGCCTGGCGAATTGTTGCGGGCGTTGCACTGGGTGTGATTGGTACCACTTTGCTGTTTAATGTTATCGGGTCTGATACTAACCCCATGTTTGGTGTTCCTTTCTGGTGGCACTTTGTTATTGGCGGCTTGGCGTTTGGTATGTTCTTTATGGCAACCGACCCTGTTTCAGCTTCAATGACCAATACAGGCAAGTGGGTGTTTGGTGCTCTGATTGGTGTGATGACCATCTTGATTCGCGTCGTCAACCCAGCATTCCCAGAGGGGATAATGCTAGCCATTCTGTTTGCCAACCTGTTTGCACCGCTCATTGACAACTTTGTTGTTCAAGCGAATATCAAGCGGAGGATGTTACGCAATGTCGTCTAATAATGACTCGATTAAAAAGACAGTCACGGTAGCCGTTGTACTCTGCGTAGTATGCTCGGTTGTCGTGTCAGCGGCTGCGGTTTTGCTCAAACCCATGCAGCAGTACAACATGGATCAAGATCGTAAGTCGAATATACTCAGAGCGGCGGGTATTACCGATCCGAGTAAAACAGTTGATGAGTTATTCAGTCAAATTACCACGCGTATTGTTGATATCAATACGGGTGAGTTTGTTGATGCGCCTGAAGCTGAAGACTTCCGCCGTGCAGCGGGTGATCCGTCGCGTTCGATGGCTTTGGATCGTCGCACGGATATCGCGTCCATTAAGCGTCAGCCAAACCTGATGCCTGTTTACATGGTTGAAAGCGATGCAGGCGGTATCGAAACTCTGATTCTGCCAGTGTACGGCTACGGTCTTTGGTCAACAATGTATGGCTTCTTAGCTCTAGAAGGCGATCTTAATACGGTTGCTGGGCTGGGTTTCTATGAGCACGCTGAAACACCAGGCTTGGGTGGAGAAATTGACAATCCTTCGTGGAAGGCATCTTGGATAGGTAAGCAAATTTATCCTAATGTTGAAGCCACACAGCCTGCGTTGCGAGTAGTGAAAGGTTCCGTTGATACGAGTGTTGCTGGTGCAGAACACCGCATTGATGGTTTGGCGGGTGCAACTCTGACGGCGAATGGTGTTACTAACATGATTCAATTCTGGCTGGGTGAAACTGGCTATGCGCCTTTGATTGCTAACTTGCGCGCTGAAACGCAAGCCGTTGAAGAAGTGCAGTTGAATGATGATGCAGCTGAGCTGGGCTCAGCGGAGGAGGTGTAAGCATGTCGAACACTAAAGAAATTGTCATAACGCCGATCTTTAAGAACAACCCAATCGCTCTACAGGTGTTAGGGGTGTGTTCAGCTCTGGCGGTTACAACCAATATGAACAATGCAGTTGTCATGACCTTAGCGGTTATGGCGGTTGCAGCCTTCTCGAACCTGTTTGTATCAATGATTCGGAGTCACATTCCAAGTAACATCCGTATCATAGTGCAAATGACCATTATCGCTTCGTTGGTTATTGTTGTTGACCAAATCCTAAAAGCGGTTGCTTACGATGTATCGAAGCAATTATCCGTTTTCGTAGGGTTAATCATCACAAACTGTATCGTTCTTGGGCGTGCAGAAGCCTTTGCAATGAAAAATCCACCAATGCCAAGTTTTATCGATGGATTGGGTAATGGGTTGGGTTATGGCATGGTATTGCTGTTTGTTGCCTTTTTCCGTGAGCTTCTAGGTGCGGGTTCTTTATTCGGTTTCGAGATCCTGCCTTTGGTGACGAACGGTGGTTGGTACTACAGTAACGGTATGTTATTGCTGCCGCCGAGTGCGTTCTTCCTGATCGGTATCTTGATTTGGGGTATTCGTACTTGGTATCCAGAGCAGGTTGAAAAACCTGAGTTTGTGATTGCACCCAACACCAGTAAGGAGGCGGTGTAAACTATGGAACAATATATTAGCCTTGCCGTACGTGCCATTTTCATTGAGAACATGGCCTTGGCGTTTTTCTTGGGAATGTGCACCTTTTTGGCAATTTCCAAGAAAGTACAAACCTCTTTTGGCTTGGGTGTTGCAGTTGTTGTGGTGCTGGTCATTACAACACCGGTCAATAACCTCATCTATAACTATTTGCTACGTGAAGGGGCATTGAGCTGGGCGGGTTATCCTGATGTGGACTTAAGCTTTTTGGGCTTTATTTCCTACATTGGTGTAATCGCGGCGCTGGTACAAATCCTGGAAATGTTCCTAGACAAATATGTACCCGCACTTTACAACGCGCTGGGTGTATTCTTGCCATTGATTACCGTTAACTGTGCCATCATGGGTGCTGCGCTGTTTATGGTTGAGCGTGATTACAGCTTTGGTGAAAGTATTGTGTACGGTGCAGGTGCTGGTATTGGTTGGGCATTGGCGATTACCGCATTAGCGGGTATTCGTGAAAAGCTCAAGTACAGCGATGTTCCTGCGGGTCTGCGCGGTTTAGGTATCACCTTCATCATTGTTGGTTTGATGTCATTGGGCTTTATGTCGTTCTCCGGCGTATCGCTTTAATCCGCTGGGTATGAATAGCAGAAGGGTGGAGTAAGCTGATGAATGCAGAAATTATTCTGGGCGTGGTGATGTTTACAGCGGTGGTGCTTGCACTGGTTGCTGTAATCTTGGCCGCTCGCTCAAAACTGGTCAGTTCCGGGTCTGTCACCATTGATATCAATGGTGACCCGGAAAAGAGAATTACTGTTCCTGCGGGCGGTAAGTTATTGAATGCTTTAGCTGATAAGGGTGTTTTCCTAGCATCAGCCTGTGGTGGCGGTGGAACGTGCGCACAGTGTAAATGTCAAATTCTTGATGGCGGCGGTTCCATGTTGCCGACAGAAGAGTCACATTTTACGCTGCGCGAAGGTAAAGAGGGTTGGAGACTTTCT
The DNA here is from genome assembly GCF_003284585.1 of Nitrincola tibetensis. Taxonomy (GTDB): domain Bacteria; phylum Pseudomonadota; class Gammaproteobacteria; order Pseudomonadales; family Balneatricaceae; genus Nitrincola; species Nitrincola tibetensis. The sequence continues at coordinate 81,457 of NZ_QKRX01000011.1, read as the reverse complement.
TGCCAGGTTGCCGTTAAGCAAGATATGAAAATTCATGTAGAAGATGATGTCTTTGGCGTGAAAAAATGGACTTGTACAGTCGACTCTAACCCGAACGTGGCTACCTTCATCAAGGAATTGACGTTGCGTTTGCCTGAAGGCGAAAACGTTGACTTCCGTGCAGGTGGTTATGTGCAGTTGGAGTGTCCTCCGCACGTTGTTAACTACAAAGACTTCGATATTCAGCCTGAGTATCGCGGAGACTGGGATAAGTTCAACATGTGGCGTTATGTTTCGAAAGTGAACGAAACAACGATTCGTGCATACTCCATGGCTAATTATCCTGAAGAGCGCGGCGTTGTTAAATTCAATATTCGTATTGCATCTCCACCGCCGGGCACTGATCTACCGCCTGGAATCATGTCATCTTATGTGTTTAACCTGAAACCAGGTGACAAGATTGATGTGTACGGCCCATTTGGTGAGTTCTTTGCTCGTGAAACTGACAATGAGATGGTTTTCATTGGTGGTGGTGCGGGTATGGCGCCAATGCGCTCTCATATCTTTGACCAGCTGATGCGCTTGAAGTCAACTCGTAAGATTACCTTCTGGTATGGTGCTCGTTCACTGCGCGAAGCCTTCTACGTTGAAGAGTTTGATAAACTAGCCGAAGAAAATCCAAACTTCACATGGCATTTGGCTCTTTCAGATCCTCTTCCAGAAGACAATTGGACGGGGTACACAGGCTTTATTCACAATGTGTTGTATGAGCACTATTTACGTGATCATGATGCGCCTGAAGATTGTGAGTACTACATGTGTGGACCGCCAATGATGAACTCAGCTGTCATTAAAATGCTGTTGGATATGGGTGTTGAGCAAGAAAACATCCTGCTGGATGATTTCGGCGGCTGATTGAGCTGATTAATTAGCCAAACAACCCAATAGTTCGTTAAAATGGTCGGTAATTTAGGTTCCGGCCATTTTTTTTGATGCGCTAAGGAGGATTTATGGAAACATTTGCAATTACACTGACGGTTCTTTTGGTTTTAACACTGGCAATGTCGGTGGGAGTGTTGATGGGGCGTAAACCTATAGCGGGTTCCTGTGGAGGAATGAGTGCTTTAGGTGTTGTTAAAGACTGCGATATTTGCGGTGGCGATAAAACAATTTGTGATGAAGAACAATTAAAAAAATCGACAGTTGAAAAAGCGGCAGTAGAGGATTTGGCTTACGAGGTTAAGTCTAAAGATTAAGGTCCATTTACTTGCATCTAACACTAGTCTGAAAGATGCTGTACGCGTTTTGATAGCTGTCCTAAGTGCATACACTAATGATTAAGGGGATAAGAATGGCTGAGTATGACTACGACGTCGTAGTAATCGGTTCTGGACCGGCAGGCGAAGGTGCTGCGATGAATGCAGCAAAAAAAGGGCTGCGGGTTGCGGTGGTTGAAGAGCAGGATACCGTAGGTGGTAATTGTACACACAAAGGTACCATTCCTTCCAAAGCGCTTAGACATTCAGTCAAACAAATCATTGAATTCAATACCAACCCTATGTTCCGGGATATCGGTGAGCCACGTTGGTTCTCCTTTCCCAAGGTTCTACGTCGTGCTGAAAAAGTCATTTCAAATCAGGTGATGTTAAGAACAAATTTTTATGCTCGTAACCGTATTGATGTTTTTTTCGGTATAGCGCGCTTTGAAGAAAAGGGCGTGATCATCGTTAAAAGCAGTAAAAGTGAAGGTGAGGTTCTTCGAGCTAAGAATGTGATCATTGCCACTGGCTCAAGTCCGTGGTGTCCTGCAGATGTTGATTTTAAACATCCTCGCATTTATAACTCTGATTCAATTCTGAAACTTAACCATACCCCACGGACCATGGTCATTTATGGTGCGGGGGTTATCGGCTGTGAATATGCATCTATCTTTAGTGGCTTGGGGGTTAAGGTTGATTTGATTGATAATCGTGATCGCCTTTTGTCCTTCTTAGATGCCGAAATTTCAGATGCGCTCAGTTATCATCTTCGTAATAACGCCGTTAAGATTCGTCATAACGAAGAGTATGCATCAATTGTAGGTGACGCGAAGGGCGTAACGATTGAGTTTAAGTCAGGAAAGCGTATGCGCGCAGATGCATTTCTCTGGTGTGCCGGTCGGACAGGCAATACGTCTGATTTGGGGCTGGAGAAAATAGGGCTTAAAGCGAACTCGCGTGGTCAGTTGGAAGTTAATGACCATTATCAGACCGAGTGCGAAGGTGTGTATGCGGTAGGTGATGTGATCGGATGGCCAAGCTTGGCATCGGCTGCCATTGACCAGGGCCGTGCCGCTGCCTCTGATTTACTTCAGGCGGATGATTTCCGTTATATTAATGAGGTCCCAACGGGCATCTACACCATTCCTGAAATCAGTTCGATTGGTAAAACAGAAGAAGAGTTGACTCGTGATTGTGTGCCTTACGAAGTGGGTCAGGCCTTCTTTAAGGATACTGCGCGTGCACAGATTTCGGGTGAGCCGGTCGGTATGTTGAAAATTCTCTTTCACAGAGAGACATTTGCAATACTGGGAATTCATTGCTTTGGTGATCAGGCATCAGAAATCATTCATATCGGTCAAGCGATAATGAGACAAGACGGCGCTGCAAATACGTTAAAGTATTTTGTAAACACAACCTTCAACTACCCGACCATGGCCGAAGCTTATCGAGTTGCTGCAATTGCTGGCATTAATCGAGTTTCAAATCTGTAAGTGGGTTAGAGTATTCTGATTGCATGACCCCAGTCTTTTGGCTGGGGTTTTTTATTAGGACGGGTCTTTAGTTTTCTTGTTATCTTTTGTAGGGGCAGCCGCAAATGCGCCGTCTTCATAATAGCGTCCTGTAATCTTCAGCTTTTGTTCGATATAACGGTTAGCAAGTTTCCAAATAAAGAAAGCGGGCGTCATCATGAGCATGATGGCCAGCATTAGAAATGCGCCTGCATGGCTTTCTGGAGAAAAACTGACAAACCAGTCTAAGAAGCCTAAGCTACGTCCCAGATAAAACCAAAAAATCAAAAAGCCAAATAAAATGCCGCTGGCGATATGATGCAGAATTTTTGCTTGTTGAGGTTTAATCGACATGTTGATGTGTCTTTATCTCGTGTGTTTGCGACTCAATAATGAGTCTTGCTAATTGAGTTCGGCAGGTCTCTGGCATACGTAAGAATGAGATACCTATATCAAAACCTTCCTCAATCGCTTCACAGCGTTGAACATTTGCGTGTAATAAAAGTCCAAGACAAGCATCTGGGAAAATGAGCTTAACCAACATTAGTGTGTCTTTTGCAATGGCGGATGAGTTGGTAAAGGACAGTCCTCCCTCGCTTAGATTAACCAGTTCAGTCTTGACGTCTTCGCCCATGCGATTATTAGCAGCGAGTGTTTGGCCAATAATGTCGATTTTTGTGTTCATTAATTTCAGACAAGCGGCGACGGAAGGTGCCGTTTTGGTTAAGACTTTGAGCAATTTGTTTGCTTCGGCATCAATTTCCCGAAGTTGGGTTTGAAGCATGAAGTAAGGAGAGACTTTAAATGCCGACGGGGGTTGAGACGCAAAATCGTCATCGTTTTCCAGAATGCGGAACTCAAGTGCAACGCGCTTCTCTATGCGGTAGAATTGCCGACGATCTTGATTCACTGCTGTTCTCCGTTGTACTTGTTAAATATATGATGGAATTATAGCGAATTTCTTCTTTAATCTGTTAGGGGCTGTACTCTTAAGAGTGTAGATTTCTGCCAAATATGTTTAAACCTTTTTCAATTTTTGTTGGTTTACGTTACACCGCAGCAAAACGAGGCAATCATTTTATTTCATTTATCTCAATGATATCGATTTTGGGATTAATGTTAGGGGTTGCGGCCTTAATTGTTGTCTTGTCGGTTATGAATGGTTTTGATCGAGAACTCAAGCAGCGCATTTTGGGGATGGTCGCTCATGCTACCATCACTGAGTATGGCGATGCCATGTCCGATTGGCAAAGTGTGTCCGAGCAGATTGAACTTTCGCCTGAAGTGGTAGCAACAGCGCCCTTTGTTCAAGCTCAAGGCATGCTGACGCATAATGGGCAAGTACAGGGCGTGATGATCAATGGCGTGGATCCCGAACTCGAAAAACGAGTTTCTATTATTCAAAACCACATTAAAGAAGGTCGCTTTGAGTCTTTAGAAGCGGGTGAATACAACATCATGTTGGGTGAATTACTGGCGCGCTACCTTGGCGTGACGGTCGGCGATAAAATTACGCTCGTATTGCCTGAAGCATCTGTCAGCATTGCTGGTATTATGCCCAGGATCAAACGCTTTAATGTCTCTGCCATTTTTTCGGTGGGGGCTGAGTTAGATGCAAGTCTTGCGTACATTCATATTGAGGATGCAGCTCGCATTAAGCGTATGCCGGCTCAGCATGTGGATGGCGTACGCTTGCAGTTTAAAGATCTATTTGATGCGCCTCTACTGGTTCGCGGTTTGGCCATGGGTCTAGAGCGTCCTGTGCAAATCTCTGACTGGACACGCACTCAGGGCAATCTCTTTCAAGCGATTCAGTTAGAAAAGCGTATGATTGGCCTTTTACTGTTTTTGATTGTTTTTGTCGCTGCATTTAACATCGTGTCTACCTTAGTGATGGTGGTGACGGATAAGCGTGCCGATATCGCTATTTTAAGAACGATGGGCGCAACCCCCTCCATGATTATGAGAATTTTCATGGTTCAAGGTATTGTGATCGGTACGATAGGTACAACCTTGGGCTTAATTTTGGGTGTTATTCTTGCATTGACGATCAGTGATTTAGTCGAAGCATTTGAGCGTATGGCGGGTATACAGTTTTTGTCAGCGGATGTGTATTTTATTAGCTATTTGCCATCGCAGCTACAGCTTAACGATTTGGTGACCATTGTATCAACAGCTTTTTTAATTAGCTTTTTAGCGACTCTCTACCCCGCATGGAAAGCATCCAGAACACAGCCAGCGGAGGCCTTACGTTATGAGTAAGCTAGATTTCGTATTGCAGGCTCAGCAGGTGTGTCGTTCTTATAGCGAGATTGGACAAACTATTCACGTTCTGAATCAGTTGGATTTGACGGTAGCGGCAGGAGAAAGAGTTGCAATAGTTGGCAGCTCGGGGAGCGGAAAAAGTACATTGCTTAACATTCTGGGTGGCTTGGATAAGCCAGACAGTGGTGATGTGATTCTGCGAGGCGAGTCTTTATACAGTGTTTCAGAAAAGAAGCGTTGTGTAATGAGAAATCGATTATTGGGCTTTGTCTATCAATTCCATCATTTGTTAAATGAGTTTACAGCGCTTGAAAATGTGGCAATGCCCTTGTTGATTGGCGGTGGAAGTGTGGTAAATGCGCGTGATGAAGCAAGGTTTCTGCTTAAGCAGGTGGGGCTTGAACAACGTTTGCAGCATAAACCAGGCCAGTTGAGTGGTGGTGAACGGCAGCGAGTCGCGATCGCCAGAGCGTTGGTGACGCGACCTGCTTGTGTGATGATGGATGAGCCAACCGGGAACCTAGATCGTCATACGGCTGATGATGTGCAGGGGTATTTGGATCATTTGAATCAGGAGTTGGGTATTGCGTTTATTGTGGTAACCCACGATTTGCAGCTTGCAAATCGTATGGATCGTGCCTTGCAGTTAATTGATGGTGTGCTTGAACCTGTTCAGTCAGATTTTTGATCACGACGTTTACGAAGTTTGGAGCGTTTGCTCCAGCTTCGTCTCACGCTGATAAGCCATGCAAGTCGCAGAGTGATATAGCCAACCGAACCCGCACTCACGCCGCAAATTAAACAGCCTAAAATTAGAGGTTTCCAAATTGCTTTTGAGTTTTCGTACAGGGTGTCTAAATGCCAAGACACTAGGTTGTGTGATGCTTCAATCCCTAAAATCCAGAGCCCAACGCGATAGCAAAAATACAGAATTGCAGGCATGGTGATGGGGTTTGAGATCCACACTAACGCAACCGAAACGGGTAAGTTGCATCCGACAATGACAGCGATAATAGCCGCAACCACCATTTGAAATGGCATGGGTAAAAACGCACAAAATATACCGACAAATGCAGCAATAGAAACAGATCTATGCGATAGATGCCATAAATTAGGATTTTTGATATGTTCACCCAGCCAATTAAGATTCGGATGGTTTTTAATCCAGTGAGGATCAGGTAAGAACTTCTTCAGCGTTTTACGGGGCATTTAGCACTTTATTGTGAGGGTTTAGAGGCCGCTATTATGCCTTTAGGGAAAGATTAAACCAAGTCATAGAGATCAAGGATGATCGTATATTCTTTAGGGATACTGGCTGTGAGCCAGTTACCAAGCTTACGTTGGGTGCTTTTGCTATTTGCATGCTTGCCCCTTGTGTATTTTCCTCGTTTTCGGCGCTTGTTTATTGCGCTGACATTGGGTGTTGCCGTTGCATCTATTTATGGGGCTTGGCAATTGCATCATCAGTTGCCAGACTCTTATGATCGCAGAGTGGTTGAAGTCACTGGGCGCGTCATAGGGTTGCCGAAAACGACTGAGCAAGAAGCTCGTTTTTTTCTTCAATTGACAGGTGTACAGCATTTTTCATCGGATGCCCGTCAACGCCTAAGGCGTCTTAGTCTTGTTGATTATCAACCGGAAACACACTATGCCGCGGGCGAAATGGTCACACTTAGCGTGAGTCTTCGTGCCCCAAGATCTTTAAAAAATCCCTATGCCGCCGATCTTGAGGCGTATTATCTTCATTCGGGTATTGATGCGCGCGGTGTTGTGCAGTCTTTTGTGCGTAGAGAAGGCCAAGCATTTACCTTATCAGCTATACGAGAGGCGTTAAAGCGAGCTATTTATCAGCAGATTGAAGACGAAGTATCCGCTAAGTTATTGGTTGCGGTTGTGCTCGGCGATAGAAGCGATTTGCAGCCAGAGGATTGGTTGGTTTTGCAGCGCACGGGAACGGCGCACTTGCTGGTTGTAAGTGGGTTGCATATAGGGGTTGTTGCGGCGTTGGGGTTGTTGATAGGGCGGGTCTTAACGTCTGTGCTTATTTTGCTGCGTTGCTCTTCATCTTTATCTCGTGGCACGCCTTTGTTATTCGCTTTTTTATTGGCAATAACCTATGCCTGCTTGGCAGGCCTGAGCTTACCTGTTCAGCGAGCCTTGATCATGGTGTGTGTGTTTCTAATAGGCGAGTTTCGTTTTTTGCAATTGAATGCTTGGCAGCGGCTAAAGTGGGCCTTAATTATCATCTTAACCTTGCAGCCATTGTCCGTTGTGCAGGCGGGCGCTTGGCTGTCTTTTGTTGCTGTTGCTTTATTGTTATGGGTTGCGGATAGTTGGAGGTCGTCAGGAGGATCCAAGCTTATCATGCTGGTCCGTGTGCAAGGGTATATTTTTGTCGGAATGCTGCCTTTGGTTGCTGTTTTCTTTCAGCAGATCAGTCTTACTGCGCCCATTGTTAATTTTGTCGCTGTTCCCATTTTTTCGTTGTTTATTATGCTATTGCCCGTTTTGATACTCTTGCAAAGTGTCGAAGTTCCCTTTGTGTCTGATTCTGTCCAGATGTTTCTTGGTGGTTTTTGGTGGCTTTTAGCCTTTGTCGCGAGTTTTGATTTTTCGGCAGTTGTTCTTCCTGTGGCGAGTGAAGGAGTAATCACCTTAACCGTTGCTGCGGTCGGGTTGTGTCTTTTGCCCATGCGAGTGGTTTGGAAGCTGCCTTTAGTCATGATTACTCTAGCGCTCTTCTTTCCAGACCCTAAGCGACCCGAACAAGGTGAATTTCGTGTAACTGTGTTTGACGTAGGGCAGGGGTTGTCTGTTTTGGTGAAAACCCATTCTCATCAGCTCCTATTTGACACAGGCCCTGGTTTTTTTAGTGGAGGCAGTGCGTGGTCCTACACGGTGTCACCTTGGTTTAAGGCAAATAAGATCGACCATCTGCATCATTTGGTGATTAGTCATAATGATCTTGACCATTCAGGTGCGCTCGAAGACCTCTTTACCGACTTGAGTGTGTCTACTAAAGAGTCAGGCAGCCCATATTTACAGACTCAGGGCTTTGATTCATGCCACACAGGTCGTTCTTGGTCGTATGATGGTGTTGATTTTCGCTACTTAACGCGTGAACCTAATGATGAGTGGAGTGAAAATGATCGTTCTTGTGTTCTAGAGGTGAGAACGCAAAACTGCTCCCTATTGTTGACAGGAGATGTATCTAAGCGGGTCGAATATGATTTGGTGCGTCGTTCAGAGATAGAGCCAGTCACATGGTTAGTGGCTGGGCATCATGGCAGTGATACTTCTTCCTCAGATGTTTTTATTGAGCGAACACAGCCGAGAGCTGTCATTTATACAGCGGGTTTTAATAATCGTTATGGGCATCCAGCTGCTGCCGTCCGTTCACGTTTTCAAAGCCTTTCCATAAAAGAGTTGAATACGGCTTGGAATGGAGCATTGCATTTACACTCTGAGCGTGGAGAATGTCACGAAGATTCCGAACGTCAGCGTAAAAGACGTTATTGGACAAGGCATTGAGTGACTACTTTAGTACTCGGTGGTGTGGTAAAGTTAGACCCTTTAAAGGGAGGTTTAGGCAGTGTTTGAACTGATACGATCTGGCGGCTGGTTGATGGTTCCTATCATCTTGTGCTCAGTTGCGGCAATGGCAATATGTTTTGAGCGCTTATGGTTTTTAAAGCGAAGTCGAGTGCTGCCGTCTGGTTTGCTTTCCGAGACGCTGGAGCTTATTCGCAGTGGTGAAATGACACCCGAGCATCTCAGAGTTATTAAAGCGGGCAGTCCGTTAGGCACCATAATCGTTGCGGGCATCAATAATTCCCGAAGTGGTCGTGTGATCATGAAGGAAAGTATCGAAGAGGCAGCAGGTCATGTTGTGCATGATTTAGAGCGCTTTTTAACCAGTTTAGGCACTATTGCCGCAATTACACCTTTGTTGGGGTTGTTGGGCACGGTTGTTGGAATGATCAAAGTTTTTACTGAAATCATGATTTTGGGCACTGGTAATGCGAGTGTGTTGGCAGGTGGTATTTCAGAAGCCTTGATTACAACAGCTGCGGGCTTGTCGATTGCCATCCCAGCACTTGTAATGCATCGTTATTTTCAGCGTAGAGTGAATACGCTCGTTCTGACCATGGAGCAAGAAGCGGTTAAGTTGGTTGAAGTTATTCATGGTGAGCGTGAGGTTAACTATGAATAAAGAGATGCTCGTATGAAATTTCCTCGGCAAGTGCAAGAAGAGGTGAATATCAACTTAACGCCTCTGATCGATGTGGTATTTTTACTGCTTATCTTTTTCATGATTACGACGACCTTTACACGTGAATCACAACTAACAGTTGAGCTCCCCGAGGCAGCATCTGCCGCTCAATCGAATATGGAAGACGTTGAGCGCATTGATGTAGTGATTACGGCTGAGGGGTTGTACAGCGTTAATGGACAGCATCTCGTCAATACTCAAGCACTTACGTTGCGTCGCGCGATCATTGAGCTGGTTCAGGATCAACGCAACATGCCATTTGTTATTACGGCAGATGCTAAAACTCCACACCAGTCCGTTGTCACAGCGATGGATGTCGCAGGTCAGTTAGGATTTGCGCGTTTGAGTATTGCGACACAGGAAGGCGGTCAGGTAGAGTTTTAATGAGTGGTGTGCTTGAGCGTGCTTGGTATAAGTGTTCTAAGTGGTTAGTCCTTTTCCGGCCCTTATCACTTTTTTATACTGCGATGGTGAAACGGCGCAGAGCCCAGTGGTTGTCTGGTGCGCGTACTGTGTATCAAGCACCAGTGCCCGTGATCATTGTTGGCAATATTAGTGTGGGGGGAACAGGTAAAACCCCCGTTGTACTGGCCTTAATAGAACTCCTTCGTGAGCGGGGCTACTGTCCTGGGGTTGTCAGTCGTGGTTACGGCGGACGTGCTATAGAGTACCCACTGCTGGTGACCTCATCGACTCCGTCCGAACAGTCAGGCGATGAGCCTTTACTTATTGCTTCTTTGGCAGGGGCTCCAGTGGTCGTTGATCCTGATCGGCCTCGGGCGGTGCGAGCTTTATTAGAGCTCACCGCTTGTGATGTTGTGATTAGTGATGATGGTCTGCAGCATTATCCCTTAGGTCGTGATATTGAAATTGCCGTGGTAGATGCGGCGCGAGGCTTGGCAAATGGTCGCTGTTTACCGGAAGGGCCTCTTCGAGAGCCCCCAGAGCGTCTTGAGTCGGTGGATTTTGTGCTTTTAAATGGCGAGTCTGCGTTGCCTGTCTGGCAGAAGGCGCATCACTTCATTTTGCAGCCACGCCGTATCGTTTGTTTGTCTGATGCTCAAGTGCTGAATCTTTCTGATGCCTTGGTTGTCTTGAAAGCGAGTCCTGTGCATGCTATTGCAGGAATTGGCAATCCACAGCGTTTTTTTAACACGTTGAGCGCGCTCGGCTTAGAGATTATCCCTCATGTTTTTCCTGATCATCATGCGTTTTTAGAGCAGGATTTCGAGTTTGCTGATGATTATCCGATGATAATGACCGAAAAAGATGCCATAAAATGTAAAGAATTTTCGTTACAGAATGCGTGGGCCTTAGGTGTTGAGGCCTGTTTTAGTGAACAATTTTTGATGCATTTTCTGTCTCGGCTGGACAGGGTGCAAAAACGAGGTAAAACATAATGGATCATAAACTTTTGGATATTCTGGTATGTCCAGTGTCTAAAGCTCCTTTAGTTTGGAATAAAGAAACACAGGAGTTGATTTGTTACACCAGTGGTATGGCTTATCCTATTCGTGATGACATACCCGTGCTGCTCGAAAGCGAAGCGCGTACCTTGACAACAGAAGAACGTTTGAAAGAGAAGTAGATCATGGCATTTACCGTCGTAATTCCGGCGCGTTTTGCGTCGACCCGTTTTCCAGGTAAGCCACTTGTCGATGTGCTTGGCAAGCCTATGGTTCAGCATGTGTATGAGCGCGCCCTAGAGAGCGATGCTCAGCGTATTATCATAGCGACAGATCATGAGCAAATTGCTGAAGTCGCAGCCAGTTTTGGTGCAGAGGTCTGTATGACGTCTACGCAGCACCAATCTGGGACAGATCGGCTGCAAGAAGTGGTGAGTAAGTTAGGATTTGATGATTCTGAGGTGGTGGTGAATGTACAAGGTGACGAGCCCTTGATTCCACCTAGAATCATTAATCAGGTTGCAAAAAACTTGATCGAGCATTCCGATGCGGGCATCGCGACTTTGTCGGAGTCGATACATTTGGTCGATAGTTTAATGAATCCAAATGTTGTAAAAGTGGTTTGTGATGAGGCAGGGAGAGCATTGTACTTCAGTCGTGCAGCAATGCCTTGGCCGCGCGATGCCTTTATGCAGGGCGTCACGGCTTCCATGCCATCTGGTTTTGCTTGGCAGCGCCACATTGGGCTCTATGCTTACCGAGTGAGTTTGTTGAATGATTTCGTAACCTGGCCTGTTGCGGCCATTGAGGCAACCGAATCACTTGAGCAACTCAGAGCGCTTTGGAAGGGCGTGCGAATACAAGTCTCGGTTGCTGAAGAAGCTCCGCCGACAGGGGTTGATACCCCTGAAGACTTACAGCGCGTGATCGAAATTTTGAAGGCTAAGAGTCGTTCTTAATGGCGGAATTGCTACAAAATGTCTCTTTGACGGCATCGAACACCTTTGGCTTTGAGGTTGAAGCAGAAAGGTATGCTGAAGTATCGAATATTGCCGAAATCCCCCCTTTGTTAGCGAAAATTGAAAAGCAAGGCTGGCCTTTGCTTATTTTGGGTGGTGGTAGTAATTTGGTGCTGTCTTCAAAGTTACCCGGCTGTGTATTGCAGATCGTTTTGCGTGGCTACGAGGTGCTAGAGGAGCAAGCAGATCATGTCATTGTCAGGGTTGCGGCAGGTGAAGAGTGGCATCAATGTGTTACTCAGTGTTTACAAAGCGGATGGTATGGTCTTGAAAATTTGGCGCTGATACCCGGAAGGGTCGGCGCAGCGCCTGTCCAGAATATAGGTGCCTATGGCGTTGAGTTGAAAGACGTTGTGTCTAGGGTTGATGTGTATGACCGCATCGCTAAGCAATTCGACTCCTTAACATTGGATCAATGTTGCTTTGGCTATCGTGATAGCGTTTTCAAATCCGTTTACCCTGATCGCTATCTAATTACACATGTGTGCTTTAAATTGTCAAAAGTACCCAGTGTTAAGGTGGCGTATGCGGCTCTAGAGAGTGCCTGTAGGCATTTATATCCAAACGTTGAGTCCTTTTCACCTCAGCAGGTGTTTGAGGCCGTGTGCTTTGTACGTCGTTCTAAATTGCCAGATCCTGGTAAGCTTGGTAATGCGGGTAGTTTTTTTAAAAACCCGGTTGTTTCCTCAGACGTCTTCTTTGAGTTGAGGGCAGCCTTTCCGGAGCTGGTTGCTTACCCAGACCCACAGGGGTACAAGCTGGCTGCTGGATGGATGATCGATTACCTTGGGTGGAAAGGGCGTCTGCTAGGGAGTGTGGGTGTATATAAAGACCAGGCGCTGGTGCTTGTGAATCATGGCGGGGGCTCGCGGGAAAATATTGAGTCTTTGTCTGCGCAAATTCAAGATGACGTGATGAAGAATTTTCGTGTGTTTCTTGAGGTTGAGCCGCGATTCTACCCTTGAAATGTCATTGCTTCTTTAATATGACCGTCCATCAAGTTTCACCGTTGAGTAATAAAAAACCCGCTTAGGGCAGCCTAAGCGGGTTTTTTTATAGCAATACTGGTTTATTCTTGATTTTCTTGAATATCCAATGATTGTTGCGATGCGAGTAGCTCTAGACGTCGTTTCTCGCGTGGATCGTTAGGTGCACGACGAGAGCGTTTCACCTTAGTTGGTGCACTTGTATCGGTTTCTGTTGTGGTTCCAGCAACAGATTCGGTGTTTTTTGTTTCAGCTTCATCCTGTCCAGTTGAGAACGGCAGTTCAGATTGATGCCTTGGTGCTTGAGAAGGAGTTGGTTCTGCGCTTTCGGCTTGTGAGGCCTGCTCTACTTGTGCTTCCGTGGTTTGCGAAGCATCTAAAGTACCTTCCGCCTCAGGTGTCGCTGTATCCACTGATGTTGGTGTTGCATCAGCTGCGATATGTGACGCGGCATCCCTAGTGGGCAGTGCCAAATCTTGCTCTTTTACAGTCTCTACAGGCATTTCTTGAGCTAATAGCTCTTCGGATGGAGTGGGTGCGTCTTCAATGACCTCTGGGATGGCCATTTCGGGTACGTTTGCACCTGCATCTGAGGCAACGGCTTCGCTTGCTGCTGGCGCGTCGCTCGCATCGGTGTTATCAACTGTTATCGGGTTAGAGGGGGTGTTGTCCGTCTCTAACTCGAAATGCCTGATGTCCTCAGTTGCTGGCGCTACAGTATTAGCTTCGGCTTCAGGCGTAGTGTCTACAGCATCGGCTTGGTGCGAGTCCTGTGCTTGCTCAAATGAACTTTCGGCAGGGATGATAGCTGGGGTTTCAATAAGCTCAGATGCGGGTGTTTCGCTCAGGGCGACAGCGGCAACAGTCGCCGCAGCAGGCTCAGCTTTGGTTTCGCTAGCTTGCTTAGCATGGCGTTTCTGGCTTGGCGCTTTCTCTTCTTTAACGAGTGAGGATGCTTCAGATGAGCGCTCATCGTTTAGTGTAGATGCAGCCGTATTTTCAGTGGCATTGGTTGCTGCGCTTGTTGGGATAACACCACTGCGCAGGGCTTCACGCTCGTTACCGCGACGACGGCGACCACGGCCTTTTGGCGCGGCGTTGTCGTCTACTGGCTCTACAGGGCGCGGAGTTTCGATTACTTCTTGTTCAGTGATGGGTGTTTCCACCTCACTGCTGGCGTTGTCCGCTTTGCCATCGTTGCGGCGACGCTCATTACGGCGACGGCGACGTGAGCGGCCGTTTTCATTCTGTGATTCGTCTTTAGCGCTCTTTTCACCAATGGGTGGTAAGCTCTTTTCAGTATCAACTGTAATGATTTCATCTTCACGCGGGTCACGTTTACGGTCATCTTGATTGCGGCGACCGTTGCGGCGCTTATCTTGGTTCCCAGTAGAGCTGCGGTTAGATGAGCTGCGTTGCTCTGGCGTGCGCTCTTGACGTGGATTGACAGGTGGCTTAAGTGTTTGCTTTTCTGCAGCAGGTTTTGCTCGTGGCTCAACAGCAACGGGTGCTGGGCTAGAGAAGAGTGAGCGAATCCCCGTCACAAGATTGCTCAGCAGAGACCGTGGCTGCTCCTGAGTATTTGTGCTTGTGGGTTTTGCAGAGGGTTTTGCGGCCGCGGGAGCAGGTGTTTCTGCAACACCTACGCTTTCAGGTGCGTTTTGGCGCTCAGGAAGAGGGAGGCTTTTGATAGCGGCTTCTTCGCGTTTTGCTGACTTGGCAGGCGCTGCTGTATGTTCTGGTAAAGGTGTTTCTGCCTTGATTTCGTAGCTCATGCCATCAGGTGTTGCGACAGTATGGTCGTCACGCAGGCGAACTACTTCGTAATGAGGCGTTTCCATATTCGGATTAGGAATGATCACGACGCGTACATTGTGTCTTAGTTCGATGTCGTGAACTTCGGCACGTTTTTCATTCGACAAGAAGGTTGCGATGCTAACGGGTAAAATCGCTCGAATTTGAGCGGTGCGGTCTTTTCCAGACTCTTCCTCGATTTGGCGCATGATGGCTAACGCCAAAGATCCTGTGTCACGAATGACGCCAGTTCCTTTGCAGCGAGGGCATACGTTTCCGCGTGTTTCGCTTAAGGATGGACGTAAGCGTTGTCTTGACATTTCAAGAAGGCCAAAACGTGAGATTCGACCCATTTGAACGCGTGCGCGATCAACTTTTAAAGCGTCTCTTAAGCGGTTTTCAACCTCACGCTGATTCTTAATTGGGGTCATGTCGATGAAATCTATGACAATGAGTCCGCCAATATCACGTAATCGCAATTGGCGAGCAATTTCATCGGCCGCTTCGAGGTTAGTATTTAGTGCAGTTTCCTCAATATCCCCGCCGCGGGTGGCGCGCGCAGAGTTGATATCAATTGAGACGAGTGCTTCTGTTGGGTCAATAACAATTGATCCACCTGAAGGCAGTTGAACTTCGCGCTCAAAGGCTGTTTCGATTTGGCTTTCGATCTGAAAGCGGCTGAAAAGCGGTGTTTGCTCTTTATACAGACGAATTCTAGATTCATAGCTTGGAATAACATGTTTGACGAATTGGAGTGCTTGCTGATACACCTCGGGATGGTCGATTAAGACTTCACCGATATCCGCTCTTAGGTAATCACGGATAGCACGAATCACAACGCCGCTTTCCTGGTGAACTAAGAAAGGAGCTGGACGGTTATTAAAGGCGAGAATTGCATCCCACACCGTGGTTAAAAAGTCTAAGTCCCACTGCAGTTCTTCACTGCTGCGACCAATGCCTGCGGTACGGATAATGACGCCCATGTTGTCAGGAATATTGACGCCCGACAGTGCTTCTTTTAATTGAGTTCTGTCATCACCTTCAATACGGCGAGAAATACCGCCTGCGCGCGGATTATTTGGCATTAAGACCAAGTATCGACCAGCAAGGCTGATGAATGTCGTGAGGGCTGCACCTTTATTTCCACGCTCTTCTTTATCGACTTGAACAATGACTTCGGTGCCTTCTCGAATGACTTCTCGAATATTGGGGCGTTGGCCACGTTCAGGCGATTTGACAAAGTACTCGCGTGAAATTTCTTTAAGGGGGAGGAAGCCGTGTCGTTCAGCGCCGTAGTCAACGAAAGCTGCTTCTAAGCTGGGCTCAACTCGTGTGATTCGGCCTTTATAGATGTTGGCTTTTTTTTGCTCACGACTGTCTGATTCCATATCAAGATCAAACAGGCGTTGTCCATCGACAAGTGCAACACGCACTTCTTCAGGCTGTGTTGCATTGATTAGCATTCTTTTCATGTTGTTATGCGTTCTCTAAAACGCAACGTATTTCACCACGTATCGCTGTAACGATTCGTGCTTGTAAAAGTCCAGTCTTTGCGATCGGCTGTCGCTACCGGCGATGCAGCCGTAGGGCAGAAGGGTCTATTCTGCCAGATTAATCGGCGGTGAAGGAAACGTTGACCAATGTGATTATTCTCAATGGCTTGTGTCTACAACAGCTACGTTGCAGTTTCTGGGTCAACGTGCATCTTCACCTCCAACCGGACCTTCGCTGAGGCAAAGGTGGTGAAAGCGTTACTTAAAATTCGGGTTAATTTAACTATTTGTATTCATTCAATTGCTGCGTGTCTGTGTGTGACAATTATGATTCAAGGTCTGTAAAATCCTGAGCTATTGTTTTTGATTTGAAAATAGCTAAAGCCAACAGCGAGCAGCAACGCTACAATATAGCAGTAAAGCGATAGTGCATCAATCAGGTAGATAGAATCCCAGCATGACAGAATCCCACGAAAAAAGCCGCCCTGTAGTTCGTTTTGTAGTCATCGAGCCCGATCGAGAAGGGCAGCGAATCGATAATTTTCTTAGAACCGAACTGAAAGGCGTGCCAAAAACTCTGTTGTATCGAATTTTACGTAAAGGTGAAATTCGAGTTAATAAAAAACGAGTAAAAGCCGATTATAAGCTGTGTGCAGGTGATGAGGTGCGCATTCCGCCGGTGAGAGTTGCCGAGCAAGGTGAGCCGCTTCCTGTAGGTATTAGCCTTGCCAACCATTTGGCCGAGGCTGTTTTGTACGAAACGGATGCGTTGATTGTGATTAATAAGCCGTCAGGCCTTGCGGTGCATGGTGGTAGTGGAATCAACAATGGCTTAATCGAGGCGCTACGACAATTGCGTCCTGAGGCGCGTTTTTTAGAGTTGGTTCATCGATTGGATAGAGATACATCGGGTTGCATTATGGTGGCCAAAAAACGCAGTATGTTGCGTTACCTGCACGAGGCGTTGCGAGAAAAGCGTGTGCGTAAGATTTATCATGCGCTGGTGTGTGGACGTTGGCCGAATCGTAAACAGCGGGTCAATGCGCCTTTGTTGAGGGATGAGCTAAAGTCTGGGGAGCGAATGGTAAGAGTTGATGCCAGTGGTAAGGAATCAATCACAGATTTTCGTGTTTTAAGGCGCTTTAATGATTTTTGCACTCTAATTGAGGCGAGTCCCTTAACGGGCCGAACGCACCAAATACGTGTTCATTCTCAGTTTATAGGCCATCCAATTGTAGGTGATGTTAAGTATGGGGTAGATGCTGATAATGCGCTAATGAAGTCCAAAGGTCTGCGTCGTTTAATGCTGCACGCGGCTGAGTTGAGTTTGACCTTGCCTGATGGTACGGCCTTAAACGTTAAAGCGGATTATGATTCAGAGATGCAGGCTGCACTGCAGATATTGACGTCAGAGTTCGTTGATTCTTGAAGGTTAATTCGTCGATTTAAGTGAAAGTATGTATTTGACAATCAAAACTAAGATGATGATTCTTATAGGGTCTTTGGTTACAGTTGTGCTGTTGCTGCAAGGAATTTATTTGAATCTTAATAAAGCAGAGCTGATTAGTGATCAGATAGGGCTGCGGGCATTAAACTTGGCAAAAGCGGTTGCTGTGATCCCTGAGTTGATACATGCCTTTGATCTGGAAGACCCTGCAGTGGTTATCCAGCCTTTAGCTGAGTCTTTGCGTCAGGCAACTGGTGCTGAGTATGTCGTGGTGGGTAATCGAGAAGAGATACGTTACTCGCATCCCGTTCCAGAACGGCTAGGACAGCGCATGGTCGGTGGCGACAATTATGCGGCTCTCATGGAAGGCGAGTCCTATGTCTCTCGAGCGACGGGTACGCTGGGTGAGGCTATGCGTGGTAAAGTGCCTATTGTTGACGCTAATGGCGATATCATAGGCGTCGTCTCCGTCGGCTTCATGCTTGATAAAGTCGCGAGCGATGTTGATCGTATGCTTTATTTAGGTTGGTTGTTTATTGCTTTGTCTTTACTTGTTGGTTTTGCAGGAGCTGTTTGGATTGCCAATCATGTCAAAAAGCTTATTTTGGGGTTAGAGCCTCATGAGATTGCTCGATTGGTTCATGAAAAAGAGGCGATTTTGCAGTCGATTCATGAGGGCGTGGTCGCAATCAATCGCGAGGGTCGAATTACGGTTCTAAATCAATCTGCAAAACGTACGTTGGGTGTTGAGGGTGATCAACCTTGCCAAGGAGTGCCTGTCGAAGATCTAGTACCAAACTCGCGTTTGCTGGATGTACTGGTCAGTGGTGAGCGCCAGTTTGATCGTGAGCTTTGGATAGGTGACGTCCCTGTGGTTGTTAACCGAGTACCTATTTTAAACCCTGCTGGTGAAGTCGATGGCGCTGTTTCGACGTTTAGAAGCCAAAAAGAGTTGCTTGATGTTTATAGAGCCTTAAAAGAGGCAAGTGCCGACGTCGATCAATTGCGAGAACAGGCCCACGAATTCTCAAACAAACTCTATACCATATCTGGATTGTTACAGCTAAATCGTCCTGAAGAGGCTTTGGCACTCATCCATCAAGAAAGTTTGGTAGCGCAAAATCAAGTGGCCTTCTTAGTAAGGCATTTAAGTGATCCCGTTATTAGTGCAATGCTGCTTGGAAAAATTATGCGAGCTCAGCACATGGGGATACAGTTTGATATTGAAGACAGCAGTTCTATTGCAATGTACTTATCCTTTGAAGGTCAAGATGTCTTGTTGAAAATTATGAGTAACTTGCTTGATAACGCCTTCGATGCTGCGACACTTTTACCAGTGGCTGTACCCCAGGTTCGGTTGTTTTTTACAGACTTAGGTGCCCAGTTATTGATTGAAGTGGAGGATAATGGGCCTGGCTTACCTGCGGATCAATTTGAGCTTATTACACGACGAGGTTACTCGACTAAAGAGGGGCGGCATCGTGGCATAGGTTTGACGTTAGTCAGACGTTTAGCCGAAGCAAAAGGTGGTAATATCTATTTAGAAGAGTCTGAGTTAGGCGGCGCGTGTTTCGTCGTCAGTATTGATAAATCACTCATTAGCCAAAAAGATAATAATCTATGACTGATCGTTCTTATAAGGTACTCATCATTGAAGATGATTTCAGGGTTGCCGAAATTAACCGACACTTTATTGAGCAGGCCCCTGACTTTGAAGTGATTAAAACCTGTTATTTAGGAAAGGATGCACTTGAATTCCTAAAGGATCATTCCGATCAAGTCGATCTCGTACTTTTGGATGCTTATATTCCTGATGTGCTAGGCTTAGAGCTGTTATGGGAAATGCGCAAAGAGTATCGTTTGATCGATATTGTCATGATTACAGCCGCGAAAGAGGTCGAAACCATTCAGGAGGCATTGAAGGGTGGGGTGTTTGATTATTTGATCAAGCCGATCGAGCAAGCCCGAATGCAGCAGATGCTGTCACGCTTCCGGCAGGAGCGAGTGCTGCTCAAAGATAAGACTGAACTAAGTCAAGATGAGTTAGATCGTCAATTAAATCGAAAAATTCGACCCGACGCAACATTGGATCCACAGGATAAACTGCCTAAGGGAATAGACCGTTTGACGTTAGAAAAAGTCTTTAAGGCATTGCAAGAATCTACTCAGGCTCAAACAGCGACAGGTTTATCGAGTCAGACAGGGGTGAGTCGATCAACTGCGCGCCGATATTTAGAATACTTGGTGACGGATGGAAAGGTGGTGGCTGAGCTTGATTATGGCGAGGTGGGTCGTCCCGAGCGCCGTTACCGCCTGCTTTAGTGTTCGTGAACAAAATGAACAAAATGACACTAATGAACATATTTATATTTATGATCAGAAGGTTGTTGAAATAGAAATCTCCGACTAAATTAACTTTTATGTGTTAAATAATGATAAGAAATAGTTTGGAGATTCTACATGAATGCTATGTTAAAGCGTCCGATGAAAACCCTGATGGCTGTTGGTGTGTCCTTAGGTCTTGCGGTTGGTTTTTCTGCTACGGTTTCTGCAAGTGACTGGAAGCCGACAAAGGCGGTTGAGTACATTGCGCCAGCAAATCCGGGCGGTGGCTGGGATACTTTAGTTCGTACAACAGCTAATGTGATCCGTGCTGAAGGGCTTTCAGATCAAAATTTCGCAGCCATTAACGTTCCTGGAGGCGGTGGTGCAATTGCTTGGGCGCAAGTTGCTCGTGACAGTAAAAATGATCACAAGCTGTTTGCAACAAGTCCGCCAATCATACTTGTTCCTTTATCTGGAACATCTCGTTTCAATCACAAAGATTTTACACCCATTGCGCGCTTAATCACTGACTACTCAATTGTTTTAGTGCGTGCAGACTCTCCATATCAAACAGTGACTGATCTGTTTGATGCAATTAAAAGTAACTCTCGGTTGAGCGTAGGTGGCGGTTCTGCAGCAGGTTCTATGGATCATATTGCCATTGCTGGTGCAGCTTCTGTTGCTGGTCTGAAAGCAAGCGAGGTTAACTACATTGCTTTTTCCGGTGGTGGTGAAGCTATGACTAACCTGCTAGGTGGACATGTCGAAGCCGTAATTACTGGTGCTGGTGAGTCGCTCGGTCAACTAGAAGGTACTCAGTTGCGAGCTTTGGCTGTGTCTTCGCCTGAGCGTATTCAAGGTGCGTTGTCCTCGGTTCCTACATTTCAAGAACAAGGCGTTGATTACACCTTTGACATATGGAGAGGGGTCATGGGCCCTAAAGATATGTCTCCAGAAGCTGTAACTTACTATCAAGACCTGTTCGCCAAAATGATGGAGACTGACTCTTGGACTGAAGCAACAACTCGTTTAGGTTGGTTGGATGCTTATCAAAACAGTGAAGAGTTTGGTGTTTTCCTTGATGAGCAGTTAGAGCAGTTCAGTGCTGTTCTAGGTGAGTTAGGTCTTTTGCGTCAGTAGTTCGATAACTCATCAATACCGATACAGGGTGACCTGTATCGGTTATGTCTTTATGCTCGGGTGATTTTATGACTCAATTAAATCCAAACCGCATTATTGCGATTCTCATCTTTTTAATGTCGATTGGCTATTTATGGATGGCTTTTCAGATACCGACTTTTCCAATACCAAGGCCAGTTGATTCAGATGCATTTCCAAAGATACTGGGATGGACGTTGATGCTGCTGTCCATTTTTTTGTTCTTCGAAAAGTCAGCTGTGTCGGCGGAAAAAGAAGAAGAGCCTGCACAGGTACTCAGTTTTTCTAAGAGACCCGCTGTACAGGTTGCAGTCACTGGATTAGCTATTGTTATTTATGCTTTCTCAATTGAACCCTTAGGTTTCTTACTTTCATCCATTCTTCTGGGATTTGGTCTCGCCTATTGGTATGGGTATCGTAAGCATTTCGTTAACCTAGGCACTATGGTGACCATCGTACTTTCTTTATATCTTCTGTTAAACAAGGTGATGGGTATTCATTTGCCACAGGGTATTTTACCACTGTAAGCCAATGCCTGTTGTATGACTTTAATTCAGGTGGACATCTTTCATCATGGAATCACTTAACGATCTTATCTATGGGTTTAGCATTGCGCTAGATCCAATGAATTTAATGTATGTGTTCATTGGCGTTTTTGCTGGAACACTTATAGGTATGTTGCCCGGTTTAGGGCCCATCAGTGCGTTGGCTTTGATGATCCCGATTACGTTTAATATGTCGCCTGCAAGTGGTCTCATATTAATGTCGGGTGTGTACTATGGCGCAATCTTTGGCGGTTCGACATCATCTATCCTATTAAATGCTCCTGGGGTTGCGGGTACCGTTGCGACATCATTTGACGGTTACCCTATGGCAAAACAGGGCTTAGCAGGAAAAGCGCTGGCAATTGCCGCATATGCATCTTTTGTTGGTGGGACAATATCTGTTGTTGGTTTAATGTTAATTGCCCCATTATTATCAAAAGTAGCTGTTAGCTTTGGTCCTGCTGAGTACTTTGCCTTGATGGCGTTGGGGTTAACTGCAGTTGTGAGCCTTTCTGACAAGTCATTGGTGAAAGGATTAATTGCAGCAGTTATTGGCGTCATGATTTCTATCATGGGAATTGACTTACAAACGGGCACCGAACGTTACACATTTGATAGCCTGAACATGCTTGAAGGTATCGATTTTCTAGTGGTGGCATTGGGTATTTTTGCGCTTGCAGAGGTGTTTTATATGCTTCTGAAGGCCTCCAATAAACCGCAAGAGCGAAATGTGATCGGTTCTTTAAAGCTATCTAAAAATGAAGTTAAAGAAATTGCAGCCCCGATCGGCCGTAGTTCTATTTTAGGATTTTTCACAGGTGTTCTACCTGGAGCGGGTGCAACCATAGGCTCTTTTCTTGGCTACAGCATGGAGAAGCGTCTGGCAAAAGACGGTGATACCTTTGGTAAAGGTAATATTAAAGGTGTTGCAGCCCCAGAAGCAGCAAACAATGCAGCGTGTGGTGGTTCATTCGTACCTTTATTGACGCTAGGTGTGCCCGGTTCAGGAACAACAGCTGTTCTTCTAGGCGCTTTACTAGTCATGGGCGTAACGCCGGGTCCAATGATGCTTGAGCAGCGTCCAGATGTATTCTGGGGGGTTATTGCCAGTATGTATATTGGTAATATCTTCCTGCTGGTGCTAAACCTGCCATTGATTCCTTACATTGCTCGTATACTGGATGCGCCAAGACCCTTGCTCTTAGCCTTGATTCTGATCTTCTGTATGATAGGTGTTTATGGTATTAGCTTTAGTACCTTCGACCTGTTAATGCTGCTGCTGTTTGGCTTGGT
The DNA here is from genome assembly GCF_003284585.1 of Nitrincola tibetensis. Lineage (GTDB taxonomy): Bacteria > Pseudomonadota > Gammaproteobacteria > Pseudomonadales > Balneatricaceae > Nitrincola > Nitrincola tibetensis. Next base: position 58,704 of record NZ_QKRX01000011.1, on the reverse strand, counting down.
TGGCTTGGTCATGAGACTCTATGGTTTTCCGGCAGCTCCATTGATTTTAGGCTTGATTTTGGGAGCCTTGATGGAGGAGTCGATGCGTCGTGCCTTGCAAATTTCAGGTGGTGAGTGGTCAATTTTTATTGATAAGCCTATATCACTTTCCTTACTTGCCATTGCGCTGTTTTCATTAACAGCACCTTTGATTAAGTCAGCAATTAAACGCGCTCGCTCTGCATAACTGATCTAACTCAATAGAAGAACCTTTCTCTTGGCGTTATAATAACGCCATATGGAGAAAGGTTTTTTTATGACAATGAAATCCGCTTTAGACGAAATTAATCAGTTTTTATCTTGTGAAACTCCCGATGCTTGGATTGAAGAGGCCGCAAAGCCGGAAAATCTAGCCTTGCTTTTAACCGATCATGCACATTGCGAGAAAAAAGCCGCTTCAACAGCCATGACGCTAATGTTTCGTTATGTTGATCGCCCTGATTTGCTCAACAAAATGTCACGTCTTGCTCGTGAAGAATTAATTCACTTCGAACAAGTATTGGCTATCATGCATGAGCGGGGGTTTGAATACGGTCACATGACTCCGGCTCGTTATGCAGCAGGCTTGAGACAACATGTTAGAACCTCGGAGCCTGGGCGCTTAATTGATGTGCTGATTATTGGCGCTTTCATTGAAGCAAGGTCATGCGAGCGGTTCGCTAAATTGGCACCTTATTTAGATCAGCCTTTGGCAAAGTTTTATCGGTCTTTGCTCAAATCTGAAGCGCGTCATTATCAAGACTATCTATTTTTGGCAGAAAGCTATGCAGGTCAACCGATTGATGAGCGAGTGGCTTTTTTTGCACAAGCTGAAAAAGAATTAATCGAGACGCCTGACGAAGAATTCCGCTTTCATAGCGGACCACTTATTCGTCAGGACGCCGCTTAACTCAAATCGATGCCGGAAATTCAAAACGGATGAGTTGCAATTCGTGCTCATCCACTTCTAAATACCATCCGGCTTGATCCCAGTCTCCCAGTACCCAGCGCTCACCTTGACCTTTTTTTACTTGGTTTTGATGATGCGCGGGTCTATGGGTGTGACCATGAATTAGATGATCAACCTTAGCACAAAGTAGCGTTTGTTTCACGGCGTCCGGACTAACATCCATGATTGAGTAAGACTTTTCAGCGCCTCTTGCTTGGCTTTCAGCTCTAAGTGATTTTGCAATTGCAATGCGCTCTTGCAAAGGTTTACTTAAAAATTGATGTTGCCAAGCTGGGTTTCGAACCATTGACCGGAAGTTTTGATACTCTGTGTCCTCAGTACACAGTTGGTCACCATGCATGAGTACAGCCGTTTGGCCATTTACAAGCTGAAGGGGATATGACTCAGGCAATAATGTGATATTCGCTTGGTCTAACCACTGCGTTTTCACTAAGAAATCTCTATTTCCATGTTGGAAAAAAATAGCTAAATCTTGATGCCGTTGTAGAGTTTGAAGCGCAGAAATCAATCTTTCAGCCCCCGGAAGGGGGGCGTCATCACCGATCCAATATTCAAAAATATCGCCTAGCAAATACAACTCAGCCGCACCTTGAGCTATGTTGTCAAGAAACCATAACAGCGCCTCAAAAATGTCGGGGCGCTCAGGTTGCAAATGCAGATCTGATATAAAAAGCTGTTTCTTTGGCATTAAGACTTTTCAATCACAACCGCTTTAGTAATGATGACATCTTCTGTAGGTACATCTTGGTGGCCCGCTTTAGAGGCAGTTTTGACTTTCTTGATTTTATTGACAACATCCATACCATCAACCACCTTGCCAAATACCGCATAACCCCAGCCTTCCATTGTTTTAGCGCTGTGATCTAAGAAAGTATTATCAGAAACGTTAATAAAAAACTGAGCTGATGCAGAATGAGGATCCATGGTGCGCGCCATTGCTAAGGTGCCAGTTTTATTGGATAAACCATTATCGGCTTCGTTTTCGATAGTTTCGCGCGTTTTTTTAGAAATCATGCCAGGTTCAAAGCCACCACCTTGAATCATAAAACCTTCAATGACGCGGTGAAAAATGACGCCATCATAAAAGCCTTCTTTAACATACTGCTCAAAATTTGCTGCCGTTTTTGGCGCTTTTTCGTGGTTCAGCTCAATGGTGATATCGCCATGGTTTGTATGCAGTAAGATCATGTTCGTATTCCTGATGGGTTATTAGAATCTATAATTATACCTAAGTCGTGGATATGTGCATTATATTGATGGCTCTTGTGTCCGAATCCAATTCAATGCAGCGCGTCCCGCATGTTGTCCCGTTGCAAAACAAGCGGTTAATAAGTACCCCCCTGTTGGAGCTTCCCAGTCGAGCATTTCACCTGCACAAAAAAAGCCAGGGTGACTGGATAGCATGAAATCATTATTCATTTCTGAAAGTTTGACACCACCTGCTGTGCTGATGGCTTCATCTATAGGGCGAGGGGTTGTTAGCTGAATTGGGTAATGTTTTAGGCAAACTGTGACTTTTTGCGGATCTCGCATGGCATCAGCACTTAAACGGTCTCTCAGCAGATCGATAAAGACAGGCTTCAGTCCTAAGCGCTTGAGATGATTATTGATGGATCGTGAGCCATGTGGTTTACTCATGTCCTTTAATAGATCCTCAAATGGGCGGTCTGGCATGAGATCTAAGAAAAGATCGGCGATTCCGTCAGTAAGTATTTTTTCGCGCAGAAGGGAGGAGGCCGCATAAATTAAGCTGCCCTCAAGTCCATATTTAGCAATAAGCAGTTCACCTTTACGTTGCCACCTAATACCCTTGTTATCTTCAAATGTCAGAGTCACCCCCTTGAGTGGAGCGCCAGAGTGGCGGCCTTGAAGAATGGAACTCCAGTCACATTCAAATCCGCAGTTGGTGGGTTTAAAGGGGGCGATTTGAACCTGTTTATCTTTTAGTAGCTCAGTCCACTGGCCATCTGAACCCAGCTTGCGCCAACTCCCACCCCCAGTCGCCAGAATGACTATTTTTGCAGAGATATGTTGAGTGCCATTTGGGGTCTCGAAGCTAAGAATATGCTTTGTTTCATCCCATCCTACCCAGCTATGACGAGTGTGAAACTCCACCCCTTGATGCTTTAGACGTTGTATCCATCTTCGCAGAAGAGGGGCTGCTTTCATCTCTTTTGGAAACACCCGTCCAGACGAGCCGATAAAGGTTTCTATACCCAGTTCATGGCACCAATTAACCAAATCAATTGGTGTAAACTCATTTAAAGCGGTTTGCAGATTGGGTTGTGCTTCTGCATAGCGTTTGCAAAATTGTTCAAAGGGTTCGGAGTGGGTGATATTGAGGCCACCACGACCTGCCATTAGAAATTTTCGCCCAACCGTTGGCATCGCCTCATAGAGGCTCACTTTAAGGCCTTGAGTGGCCAGCGTCTCCGCTGCCATAAGTCCAGCCGGGCCACCACCTACAACAACGGCTGTAACAAACGCACTCTGTGTCACTTTTGTATCCATATAAATTAATTAATAATTAAAGAGAGCTTTAATCGAAACAACCGCTACATGGCGCACTCTATTGAGTGAGATTAAAACACAAATTTGCCCGATAACGATTATAAAATTCCGAAAAATCGCTCACTTACCGTTGACCTACCTGTCCATTAATTATTTAAATGCCCTCTCTACATCAAGGAAGTAGCCGCTGCTTCATGGATGAATCACCCCCCCCTCTGTGCTGAGCTTAAACGCTTTCAGCTTCCTTTTTCCATGAGCATTAGTCCTGCTAAACGCTAGATTACATTGATGCATTCACAAAAGTTCCGCTTACTCGCCATCGACACACCTCTCGGTGAAGATGCCATTTTTGCCTGGTCGCACCAGCCGTGATGAAGAAAGCCGCGGCTACGAAAACGAATTTGTCTGCGTGCATGCTTCGCGTGTCTAACGTCCACCGCTCAAAACAGGCTGGCCCAAAATGCTCGCTCCACAACATGACAAGGTGGTCGGCCCTGAGGGCGAAGAGATCTACACCGATGAATACGGCCGTGTCAAAATCCAGTTTCCTTGGGACCTCTACGGTCAAAAAAACGAAAATAGGTCCTGCTGGGTCGCGTTAGCCACCAATGAGCAGGTAGAAACTGGGGCTCGATTTACATCCCACGCATATGCCAGGAGGTCATTGTCGACTTCTACGACGGCAACCCGGATTGTCCGATCATTACAGGGCGAGTTTACAAGGCTGAGCAGATGCCGCCTTGGACCGAGATATAGACAGAGCCATTAAAAGCTCTGTCTAGAACCTGTATCAGTTGATTTGTTTCAGCGGAATTTGGTTAATTGCATTACTAACCGGGACCGTTGCTGGCGCGGCCAAGCCAAGGTTGTTCTTTTCGAACACGCGATCAGCACGGTAGCTTGAGCGAACCATGGGGCCTGAGGGGACCTCCATAAAGCCTTTCGCCAATCCCACTTCACGATAGTGATTGAACTGCTCTGGTGTCACATAACGCTCAACGGGCAGATGATTTTTGGTGGGTCGCAGATATTGACCCAGTGTGACAATGTCGACGCCTGCGGCACGTAAGTCATCAAAGGTTTCAAAAATCTCTTCGTCGGTCTCGCCTAAGCCCACCATAATACTGGTTTTGGTGATGATGTCAGGACGGTACTGTTTGGCGTGTGCAAGAACTCGCAAGGTTTTTTCATAGCCTGCGCGCTTATCGCGGACTGGGTGAGTAAGGCGACGAACGGTTTCAATGTTCTGTGCAAAAACTTGTAACCCAGAATCAACAACAAGCTCGATGTGTTCTTCTACGCCGTCAAAGTCGGGCGTTAAGGCTTCGACGATCACTTGCGGAGTGCGTGCTTTGATTGCGGACACGCAAGCGGCATAGTGAGCAGCACCACTATCGGCAAGATCATCACGATCGACAGAGGTCAGCACGATATAGCGTAAACCCATCAACTCGACGGACTTAGCCGTGTTTTCCGGTTCATCAACATCTAACCAACCTTTTGGATTGCCAGTGTCCACAGCACAAAAGCGGCAGGCGCGTGTGCAAACGGATCCCATCAGCATGATTGTAGCCGTGCCGTTGCTCCAGCATTCCCCGATATTCGGGCAGTGGGATTCTTGGCATACCGTGCTCAAACGATGCTCTTTCACATTGTGACGAACGGCTTCAAAGCGAGCACCGCCGGGCATCTTTGCGCGCAGCCACGATGGCTTCGGAGAAAAGGTTTCTGAAGATGAATTGTGAGATTGCTTGATACCATCTTTGATGGCGGCAATGCCTTGTTCTGTACGAAACTTTTGTCCACTCGGGACACGGATTTTACCATTGCTCATCGGATGCTGTGCTCTCTGATCACCGGTTGCAAGAATAAGATATATTCTATCATAGATGTTAACATTAGGCGTGCTGAGGATGACTGAGTACGGCTATTTTTTCAAAGGATGAGGTGAACGATTATGATATCGATTGAAGTTTCGGGTCTTCTGGGGCTGGTGTTGTTGGTGTTGAATGTCTATGCCATCATCAGGATTGTGCAAAGTAACGCAACTAACGGCTCTAAAGTACTGTGGGTGGTGTTAATTTTGCTGTTACCTCTGTTCGGCTTAATTATCTGGTATTTAATGGGACCAAAATGAATGATGTTCTAATGATAAAAAGGGGAAGGGTTAACGTCCTTCCCTGATGGCGGTGGCTTAAGTGCCATGGTGTTCTTTTGGTTCAATAATCCTAACTTAGCCAACAGGTCTGTCGTGTTGACTATGGGCGAACCTGAATAAGTCTGGTTAATAACCCTATACATTGTTGAGCAGGCCATGCTCAACAGTCTTTGTTCACGTGCTTTTTGAATAACGAGCGTTTCCAGATGGGTTCCTTTCCTTCATCTTGTGCCTGTGAGCGAGTAATGCCAACATCTTTCAGTAACCGCTCTTCGAGTGCTAGTAATTGGCGGTGGCTACGGCGGTATGCACGGTAGTCGCGTAGTTGAAGACAAAGCTGGGTAAGGTTGAAGTGCTGCATGATTGATCCCCTCTTAATTTGTCTGACTAGAATAATCGGTGCTACTATTTGGATACAGATATAGGTTTTTGTATTATTAGGATACAGATTGGTTATTTTTAATTCTGTATGGTCGATATTTAGGTCATCTGTATCGTAATTATGCTGAAAGTGGGTAATTGTTATGACGCGCTATGAAGAGGTCGCCAGTGTATTGCGAGAGCGTATAGAGCATGGTCTTTACCGTGTGGGGGATCGCCTGCCTTCTATCCGTGCGGTGTGCCAAGAGTTAGACGTCAGTATCTCGACGGCTCAAGAAGCCTATCGGCAACTGATGGATGCGTCCTTGATTGAGTCTCGGCCTAAATCAGGCTATTTTGTGTTGCCGCGCCAAGTACCCTTGGTGTTGCCGTCTGTGTCACGCCCTGCGCGGCGTCCGTTGGACATATCACAATGGGATCAGGTGTTAGAGCTGGTTGCCGCAACACAGCGTGACGACACGCGGTTGCTGTTGGGACGTGGAGTGCCTAATTTGGCATATGACACGCTTAAACCCTTGTCAAAAATTCTGTCTGGTTTACACCGAAGCAATGACTTGAATGGGTTCAACTACGATAAACTAAATGGCAGTCCCGAACTTCGTCAGCAGGTGGCGCGTTTAGCCACGGCTTCTGGCTGTCTGTTGCATCCGGATGACATTATAATTACGACGGGCTGCCAAGAGGCGTTGGCTATTTCATTGCGGACGTTGACTCAACCTGGCGATGTGGTGGCGGTGGACTCACCGAGTTTTTACGGCACTATGCAGATACTGAAAGCCAATGGCTTAAAAGCGTTGGAAATACCTACCGACCCGCAAACAGGCATTAGTTTGGAAGCATTGGAGCTGGCGTTAGAGCAGTGGCCAATCCGAGCAATACAAGTGACCCCCACTTACAATAATCCAATCGGTTACACCATGCCTGAGGCGCGTAAGCGCGCCTTGTTTCAGCTCGCTCAGCGCTTTGATGTTGCCATCATCGAAGATGATATTTACGGAGATTTGGCATTTACTCATCCTAGACCACGTACAGTAAAGTCCTTCGACAAGGATGGGCGCGTTTTGCTCTGCAGCGGATTTTCTAAAACAGTCGGCCCTGGGTTGCGGGTGGGTTGGCTGGCACCTGGTCGTTACAGTGATCTAGCTTTGCATATGAAGTATGTCTCAACTGGCGCTTCGGCGACATTGCCGCAATTGGCGGTGGCAGAGTTTGTGGCTAAAGGTTATTACGAGCGCCATCTTCGCTATGCCATCCGCCAATACCAGCGGCAGCGCGATATCATGATTAGCTGGGTGCAACGCTACTTTCCTAGAGGTTCGGGTATTAGCTACCCTCAAGGCAGCTTTCTGTTATGGGTTGAGTTACCTGCTGCTGTGGATTGTGTGAGCCTTAACGAACGCTTGGTAAAACACGCGATCTATGTCGCGCCCGGGTCTTTGTTTTCAGCTTCTGGCAAGTATCGTCAATGTTTACGCCTGAATTATGCTTTTACTCTAACGCCTGCTATAGAACGCGCAGTGCGGACGGTTGGCGAGCTTGCCTCAGAAATGGTGCGAGAGGCGCGACAGCATGAGGTGGAAGAGACATAAAATCACGCTTGATCGCGCTACACTCAAAGTAATGTTTGTCTGCCATCTTCTCAGGAGCCACATGACTCAATTAAAAACACACCCTCGATTGTTATTGCGCTTGTCCGCTTTTTTGTTGCCTTACAAAGTGCAGATGACGGTGGCGGCCATTGCCTTGGTTGTTGCAGCCGGGTGTGTGTTGTTGCTGGGGCAGGGGCTGCGGTTGGTTGTCGATAGAGGATTTGCCGCGAATGATGTGCAGTGGTTGAACTTTGGTTTACTGGTGACGTTGGTTGTGGTGCTGGTAATGGCCATTGCGTCAGCCGCACGTTTTTACTATGTCAGCTGGATAGGTGAGCGTTTGGCGGCGGATCTTCGCACTCAGGTGTTCAAGCATTTGCTGACCATGGAACCCGAGTTTTTTGCTCGCAATGGCGCAGGTGAGATTCAAAGCCGACTGACAGCGGATACCACTGTATTGCAAAGCCTATTCGGCTCGTCGATCTCCATGGCCTTGCGGAATCTGTTGACGTTTATTGGCGCACTAATTTTTCTGTTCATCACCAGCCCGCAATTGACCTTGTTGGTGTTGGTGGGTATACCAGTGACGGTGATACCGGTGGTTTTGTTTGGGAAACGTGTGCGCAGTCTGTCACGTTCCAGTCAGGATCGGGTTGCCGAGCTTGGGAGTTATGCAGGGGAAGTGATTCAGGGGATTGAAACGGTACAGGCTTCGGTGCACGAGGCCGAAGATCAGCGCCATTATAAACACCGAGTGGAGCAGGCGTTTCAGAGTGCGCGGGCACGGATTGTTCAGCGTGCTCTGTTAACAGGCTTTGCGCTGATGGTGATTTTCTCAGCTGTTGGATTGATCCTCTGGCAGGGTGGACATGCTGTTCTGGCGGGCCGAATGAGTCCGGGTGAGCTGACCGCTTTTGTATTTTATGCCATGATCGCGGCAGGTGCTGTCGCCACTCTGGCCGAGGTGGCAGGTGAAGTGCAACGGGCGGTGGGTGCAACTGAACGTTTGCTTGAGCTACTGGATGCGACGCCTAGTATTTTGCCCCCCTTATCAGTGACCCCTTTGCCTCAGCCTTTACGTGGTGAAGTGGTTTTTCAAGGGGTCAGTTTTGTCTATCCATCACGCCCAGAAACGCGGGTCGTCGATGATCTATCTGTGACGATCCAGCCAGGTGAGCGTATCGCATTAGTCGGGCCGTCGGGCGCTGGTAAATCCAGTTTGCTGAAACTCTTGCTGCGCTTTTATGATCCAGCACAGGGCGAGATTCGCTTGGATGGCGTCAACATCACCGCTCTGGATCCTCAGGCATTGCGTAGTTGTATGGCATTAGTTGCTCAGGAAACGATCTTGTTTACGGGCACAGTGGAAGAAAATTTACGTTTTGGTCGTCCCGACGCAACAGAAGCGAACTTAATTGAAGCGGCTATGCAGGCGCAGGCTTGGGAGTTTATCCAACGTTTACCTCTGGGGTTGAAAACCCCTTTGGGTTCCGGTGGAATTCAGTTGTCGGGTGGACAGCGTCAACGTATGGCGATTGCGCGTGCGTTGCTTCGAGACCCTCGGGTTCTCTTATTAGATGAAGCGACGAGTGCACTCGATGCTCAGAGTGAGCAACTGGTTCAGGCCGCTTTGGATCAGCTGATGCAAGGGCGCACATCGCTGGTGATTGCGCATCGGCTGTCTACGGTGATTTCCGCCGATAGAATTTTAGTGATGGATCAGGGAAAATTGGTGGCATCCGGTACGCATCAGCAGCTTTTGCAACAGTCTGGCCTGTATCAACGTCTGGCAGCTCTGCAGTTTGGAGCAGAGGCCAGTGTCGTTGATACGGCACAAGGATAACCTTTATATCGATCAACGCTTGTGGTTGTTAGGGTAACTCTGGCGGTGGTTTCATATAAGGCAGGTGGCCTGTTAGTGAAAGCAAAAATGCTTTGAGCTCTGCCACTTCATCTTTGCTCAACTCAAGTGGTTGAATGAGTGAGGAAAGCTGTGCCAGGGGGAGATCTAAGTGTTTGTCGGGCAGTGCCGCATTTTGCCACCAGCCGATGTTGTAGAGCGAAAGTAACATGTCCAGGTCGCGAGCAAAACCATTGTGCATGTAAGGTGCTGTTTCGCTGATACCTCTGAGTGCTGGTGTCCGAAAGGCCCCCATGTCATCAGCGTTCGCGGTTATACGGTAGCGCCCAAGAGAATTGCCGACGCGTTCGAAAGAGGTCCCTAAATGATGATATTGCTGATCGCTTAGCAGGCTACCATGGTGACAGTTCATGCAACGTGCTTTGGTTCGAAAGAGATGCAGTCCGCGTATCTGTTCAGTACTGAGCGCCTGATAGTCACCCTTAAGAAAGCGGTCATAGGGGGTGTCGTTCATATTCACGCTGCGCATAAACGATGCAATCGCCGTTGCAATCCTCTCAACGCTCACCTGCGGATCACCAAAGGCAGCCTCAAACAAGGGTGAATAGCCATCTATCTTAGACAGTTTTTCGACTGAGATTTCAAGATCTCCGGCCATCTCGATGGGGTTGCTCCAGCTGGCAATGACCTGCTCCTCTAAGTTGGCCGCTCGACCATCCCAGAAGACTTCATTTAGAAATATGCTGTTGATAATACTGGGTGCATTCATATCGCCCTGTTGTCGGTTGTGCCCGATCGAAACTCGACGCCCATCGGCCCAGCCTAGGTCTGGATCATGGCAGGATGCGCAGGCGATCTGATCTGAAGCAGACAGGCGGCGTTCAAAAAACAGCTGTTTGCCCAATACTACTTTGTCGGGTGTTAGTTGCTGCCATTCAGGGAGGCTGTCGAGACTGGGCAAGGGCGCGAGCTCTGCAGCTTCGACGCCCGGATCGATATTCGCCATGGGCCACAAGGACGGAGGCTGTCGGTAAGCCTCGATCTTTGGATCCGTTGCTGCCCTTGCTAGACTCACGAAGAGCAACAAGGCAAGCAGGATTGTGACGCGGGTGATGGATACTCTTCTCTGCATCGTCTTGCCTAAAACCTATACCCCAGTTCCAGCCAGTACTGGCGTCCCACTCCAAACAATTGGACATTCGATTCAGCACTCACGACGTTTTGATTGTCAGTGACATTGACGACATCAACGCGTAAATAGGGTGAGTTTTTTGACTCCAATAAGCGGAGGTCTAGGCTCATGTCCCAACGAAGTGTACTGCCTTGTTTGTAAACATCGTATTGACTCAGACCTGTCGCTGTATCACGACCCAGGTTGCGTAAGTAACGATAGCCATTCGTGAAGGCAAAGGCATTGCGCAATTGAATACGATCATTAGGGCTGCGGGTAATCAGGTCTAAATTGACACTGACGGGTGTGGCAAAATTACTGGCAGGCAGGTCTCGCTTAAGGATGCGCTTACCGTCAAACCAAACCTCTTCATCGCCGTTGATGCTAGACAGATAACCTGATGAATCATTGCCATAGGTTGTGTCAGTTTGTTTGTCCATCCAGGATGCAGAGGCATTGACAGCCCAATAGGCACCTAGCCATTCTGCTGGCGTTGAGCGCCAATAGAGATCAATCTGGTGGGTGCGACTGGACCCTGAGTTATCAAACCATTTGAGATCCTTTGCAGTGTCTTGCTGTGTACGTACCTGCCGTTCTCCGCGTCGTTCAACCATGACAAGACCCGCTTCACCGGATAATACGGGGCCACTAATGCCCAGATTAATTTCATCATCGTAAGGTGTATCGAGATCTTGGTAGAGCCAGCGGCGACTCAGGTCCACTGGCATAAACTCACCAGTAGGAGAGGTCCGTGACGTTTCGACAATTAAATCACGCTCTTTTTCTCTGAGTCGGTAGGCTAAGAACGACTTGCCATAATAGCGGTTTGCGCCAGCACTGAGGCGGTAACGTTTCTCGTCATCCAGATAAATCCCCCCACTTAATCGCGGTGCTACATTGGTATTCCCTAGCCAGCCATCTCGCTCAAGACGCAAACCCGTGCGCCAGAAAATACGTTGCTGATCGCTGTGCAATTCAGCAAAAGCTGCAGAGTTTAGGTTGGAAAAACGTGTCTTACCTGCTTGGTAAATGACTTGGCGGTCTTTAAATTGATCCACCGGAGACCAAGACCCCAGGCCTATTTGAGGAGGCAGTGGTTGGGTGAAATCCAGTTTGTATTCATTGAAAATGAAATCATTGAGTCGATTTTGACGGAAGTGAATCCAGCGCAGTTCACCGCCATAATCAAAGCTTAAGGTATCAGCCAAGGGAGAACTGAATTTTAGCGTGGTATTAAGGGTCTGTTGTTCGTTTTCTAACTCACCATAGCCACCGATCATGCCGCCGTCATAGACCGTTGTGTTTTTGTACTGGTCCATAATATTTTTTTCAAAGTAGCGCTCATCTGAGCTGCGTCCTGCATTGACATTCAAATCCATGCGGGTATCGCCGAAGTTCTTAGCAAAATTAACGCTAAGGTTCAGCCCTTGGTGTCGGCTATCAAAATCGGAATCGGGGAAGTTGATGAAGAAACTATCCTGATCGTATTCGCTAAAGGCTAAGGATGCATTCAGAAGATAATCCTGTTCAAGCATATCCAGACGTAGCACCCCTGAGCGGGAATAGGTATCGAGTGTGCGCTCTTCACTGGGTCTGAAAATACGACCTGTTTCAGCAAAGTGAGCGAAATCAACGCTGACATGTTGTTTCTGTCGGATGCGTGACGTTTTCTCGTCCAGTCCAGCAAACACTCCGATATCCCCTAAGCGAGTGGCGCCCTGAATGCTGGTTTGGTCTTTGCGAAAGTTGGGCTGAAATTCACCCGGTAGTCCGACAGGCAGCTGGGCCGCCGCATCACCAAATGTACCCTGCTGCACAGGGTCAACATGAAAGGTTGTCCAGCTGTCACGGGTCATACGACGGCTGATACTAAAGCTATCTTCACCTTGGTAGCCTTTGGTTTCTGCCTTAATCACCCCACCAGTGAATCCTCCTTCACTTGCGGATGCATTTACGTCGATGACTTCTACGTGTTTGAGAAAGTCGCTATTGATAAAGATACTTTGTGAGTGGCCAGCAACACTGGTGTAGTTACCCAACCCCTCACGCTGTGCTGGGTCCATTAGATTATCAATAGCGGCACCATCTAGCATAAGTTTGTTTTGATAGGGTGCGGCACCTCGGATGGAAAACTCTGCTGGTTTAATATCCCCTTGCTGTAAGCTTGAGCTGCTGCGATCGGCTACCCGAACCGATGGGAGAATGCTGAGCGACTCTGCAAGATCCCCTCGCATTGCATTGCGCATTTCACCGCTTTCAAGAGATGAAAAACCTGAGCGAGCGTATCCACCTTCAACTCTCATTAAAGGCAATAAAACGGTTTGATCTGTCCCTGTTTGACCTCGGGCTCGTATTAGAAAACCGCCACTCACGATGGGTGCTGATTGGAGCCCTGTGCTAGACAGTAAAATATCGAGAGCCTCTTGTACCGTATAGTGACCGGACAACCCCGTACTGGATTTACCCTCGACTAAATCGGTTGAGTAAGAAAGTAGAATGCCGCTTTGTTGGCCCAGTGTATTGAGTGCTTGTCCTAAGGGGCCTGCCGAAATATTCCAGTGACGGCTTGTTGACGCTTCCTGCATCGATGAGGCCATCACCGAGAAGGGGAGCATGCCAGCCGTCATACCGACGCAAAGGGTACCGAGCAACAGCAAATGCGATAGAGGTTTACGTTTAAAAGATACAGCAATCACCGTGTATGACATGAATACATCCTCAAAGAAACGTCATTTACCTACCTTGACGTTTAAGAATGAAAATCAGTCCATCTTTTTTTCATTTTTTAAAATGTTTTGATGGATGCAGAGAAATCCAGTAGCGCGATATGTGCTTTAACTGTATTGGCAGACTATAGCTGAGGCTTTCTAGGACGTTATGAGTATCGTCGATTGGGTAACTACCTGAGACTCTTAAGCTGTCTAGCACAGGGTCTAGCCGTATCATGCCTAAGTGGTGAACAGAAAGTTCATTAATAAACTGCCGGAGGGGCATACCTTCTGCGATTAGCATGCCTTGTGTCCATGCCGCATCCGATGGGTGTATGGGGCGCTGTTCAAGTAGCTGATCTTTTGAAAAGGTTATGACGTGTCCAGTAGGGATGACGTGAGGTTGTGTGATTGGACCTGAAAGCAACAAGACTTGCCCGGCTAAAACGGAGACCTCAGTTGTCGTTGTTAACTGACGCACATTGAACTCTGTACCAACGGGTGTTAGTTGCCCTTGTTGTGTGGTGATGAACAAGGGTAAACGGGGGGTACTTGTGTCAAGACCAGCCGTGCGAATAAAAATTTCGCCCTGCAGTAAACGTATCTGTATATCCTCCAGGTTGTGCTCAAGTTGAATAATTGTTCGGCTATTGAGTTGTACGAGACTTCCGTTCGTTAGCTCAAGTGTCAGCTGCTCCCCTGTGTCCGTTTGGTGATAGGCCTGTTGGGTCGTATGCACGGGTTGCTGACTGAGTAGCAAACCGCCACCTACACCAACGCAGAGCAGCGTCAGCATTTTCACGGTACGCCTGCGGGTCTGTTGGGACGAGTTAAGTGTGTGTCGTGCTAGCTCGGTGGAGGCTGGAGAGAGTGCGGAAAAGTGTTTGTAAGTGACTTCAATCTTTTGCCAGGCGCGCTCATGATCAGGGTGTTCTCGGCGCCAATCAAGTATTCGATCCCATGTGTTTGGAGCCGCTTGGGTTTGCCAGTCCATTAAAAGCTCAATGGCATGTTGTGCCACCTGATCAGGTATGTCGTGTGTTGGCTTAAAGGCTTCGTTCTGATGAGGGAGTGGTGTGGTCATATCAGAGGTTCAGGTCAGGAAAGTAACATCGGCTGGCCGCCTGAATCAGGTGGCGTTTGACCGTACTGATGGAGATGTTAAGCTGCTCGGAAATTTCAGCGTAGGTCATTCCATCAAGCTGAGCATACAAAAAAGCACGGCGGGTAATCTCTGGAAGCCCATCCAGTCGTCGATCAATTTCAATAAGCAACGCAAGGAGTTGATGTTGGGTTTCCGGTGAGGGAGCGTCGGCAACGGGTAGATGCTGCAATGCCTCAAGATAGGCGTCTTCAATGCGCTGATGTCGCCAATGGTCAATCAATACACGCTTTGCAACGGTCATTAAGTAGGCTTTAGGTTCACGAGCCTGCTGCCATTCATCTCGCTTCAATAAACGCACGAAGGTGTCCTGCACCAAGTCTGCAGCTCTGTGGTTGCAGCCCAGCCGCTTGCATAGCCAACCCAATAACCATTGCCTGTTTTGACTGTAGAGCACACCTAAATCATTATGAGTCGAAGGTTCTTTATGCATTTTGGTGTCGTTATGATGACGAGATTAGTCGATAGGGTCATGTGCTGGCTGCATAAACTCGCCAGCGTATTGTTGAGCCATTGCCATCATATTGATCCGTTATTCTAAATGCAAATGATTTTTCTTTAGTTTTATTATTTTGTAAGTAATACAGTTTCTCTCAGTTAACAACTTTAAGGGAGGTACAAAAAAACCGTTAACTTATTTTGACGCAGCATTCGTTTTTATCTTTCTTGGGCGCTACAATCGCAGTCTATCGATAAAATGCCCACTTGTTTAAGGATTACATTGGTCACTATGCTCAACTTCACTATCACTGGCATCCAAAAAATGACGGATTCTGCAACTTTTCAGAGAGGGTTGGAGTATTTCAAACAGAAGCGAGTGAAGATGCTAGCCTATGATGAGGCGAGTGAAACCTTTAGTGCGCAGGTGAAAGGACGAGGGCGAAATCGTTATGATGTCGACGTTTTTATGACAGAGGATGGTCTGTCATCTATCTGTACCTGCCCAGTAGCACTTGATTGCAAGCATGGCGTTGCAGCAGCACTTCATTGGTTGTCAATCAAGCCTAAACACGTTGAGCCACCAGATGAAATCAAACAGGCGAATGTTAACAATAAGGGAGCAATCGCTTGGCGGAAGTGGTTAGATACCTTACCCTCGTCAAGTCATGTCGCTACTTCAGCCCCGGTTCCTAGTCGTTTTTATCTGCTGTACTTTTTGAATAAGACAGTATCTGATCAATGGTTTCTTGATTTACGTAAGGCCTATTTGCGACAGGATGGAAAGTGGAGTCAGATCAGTCGCTATACCCCCGAACCTTACAGTTTGATTTATAGGGCACCGGAGTTCATGTTTCCAATCGATGTGCAGATATTGCGTCTTTTAATAGGGTGTGCTCAAGGTCCTTCAGGTTTTCAGATCGAAGGGGAGGTAGGGGCATTCTTGCTAGACCAAGTGCTCAGTACTGATCGTATGTATCGGGGAGAAACATCGAATTCAGTGTTATTGCCTTTGCAATTGCTTCCGGCCAGCGTTCTAAATTGGCATTGGACTGAAAGTGATGAAGGCCAGCACTTAACACCCGAAGTACAGGATGCCAGCCACTGGCAACTGCTACCTGTGAGTCCACCGCGCTACATGGATTTAGATCGCAATGGCATCGGAGAGTTACAGTCGGCACTTGATACTAAGCAAATCTCACATCTTCTTCAATTACCGCCTATACAGCCAGCACAAATGGCTGAATTCAGTGCGCAATTGCGGTGTTATCTGACTCCAGAGCAAATCCCATTACCTGAAGAGCCCAATAATCCACTTGCCGACACTCCTCTGCCTTGTTTACGAGTACTGGTGGGTGAGGTTGAAGGGGGCGTTCTTATGCCAGGTGTGGCTGTATCTTTTGATTACGGCGGCTATCGAGTGGCGCTTGATTTCGATGCCATGATCTCCACCCTGCCTGAGATATATGAACAAAATGGCAAAACCTACCTTGTTCAACGAGATGTTTCTGCTGAGGAGGTTTTACTTCAGCCGTTGCTATCTTACGAGTTGGGGTTGGTAAGGCGAATGGGTGGATTTCGCGATGTCTGGGTGCCCAAGAATCCTAATGGAAGTCAGATGTTGCGTGATTGGCAAACCTTTATGGAGATGGGGCTGCCAGCCTTAGAAGCCCAAGGCTGGCAGATTGAGATTGATCCAGACTATGCTTTGCCAGTGCAATCGGCGGCATTTGATATTCATCTTCGTGATGGTAAAAATAATTGGTTCAATTTTGCACTGAATCTGCCCATTGATGATGAAAGAAGTCTGAGCACACAGGATATTGTTGCGCAATGGCTAGAAAAGGGCAGCCCGGATGAACTCTGTTTGCCTTTGACCGATGGCTGGATACGAATTGATACGCAGCCCCTAAAGTCCTTGTACAGCTTGGTTCTAGAGCTCTATTCGCAAAACAAACTCGATAAGCCCGTATCTTTGCCGCCTTTTCAGGCTGCACAGTTGGCCGACTCTCTGGAGCTGGATGAGCGTCAGGCACCGCTCACATCCAAGCTTGTCAAACAACTTAAAAGCTATGCTGGTCTAGTAGAGGTACCGCTATCCATGCATGTTCAAGCACAATTGCGTCCCTATCAACAACAAGGGTTGAACTGGTTGGGATTTTTGCAAGAATATGGGTTTGGCGGCATTCTGGCGGATGATATGGGGCTGGGTAAAACGCTGCAGACCCTGAGTCTGATTCAAGGGTTGAAAGACAATAAGCGTTTATACAAGCGACCAGTGCTAGTGGTGGCGCCGACCAGTTTGATGGGAAACTGGCAACGCGAAGCGGCTCAGTTCACCCCTGAGTTAAAAACCTGTTTGATTCATGGTTTGAACCGGGCTAAACAGTTTGATCAGATCAGTAAATGTGATTTGGTCATCACCAGTTATCCGCTGCTTTTGCGTGATGCTGATCGCTATAAAAAGCGTAAGTTTTCGCTACTAGTGCTGGATGAAGCACAGGCGATCAAAAACCCAAATACTAAGGTTGCTCAGCAGGTTCGTACCTTGGATACAGCCAATCGACTTTGCTTAACGGGCACGCCCTTGGAAAATCATCTGGGCGAGTTGTGGGCCTTAATGGATTTTGCAATGCCTGGGCTGCTTGGAGGTTTAAAGTCGTTTAATCAATTCTATCGCCATCCCATCGAGCAAGTAGGGGATCGTTTGTCGCAGCAAGCACTTGCGAAGCGCGTGGCGCCCTTCATGCTGCGTCGAACCAAAACAGATGTCGTACAAGAGCTGCCACCCAAGACGGAAATCATTCAGTATGTCGAGCTAGAAGGACAGCAGCGAGAGCTTTACGAGAGTATTCGCATCAGTATGGAGCAACGGATTCGACAATTAGTGGCCACGAAAGGGTTGGCTCGCAGCCACATTGAGTTTCTTGATGCGCTTCTCAAACTACGCCAAGCCTGTATTGACCCTCGACTGGTAAAGCTGGATAAGGCCGCTCAGATAGAGGGAAGTGCTAAGCTGGATTGGCTGCGTGATACGTTGCCTGAGTTATTAGACGAAGGGCGGCGAGTGCTGATTTTCTCGCAATTCACCGCCGTATTGGGGCTGCTAGAGGTCTTGTTAAAAGATCTGAATGTGGAGTATAGCAAGCTGACAGGCCAGACTCGAAAGCGCCAAGAATCAATCGACCGTTTCCAATCTGGCGATGTTCCTGTGTTTTTGATAAGCCTTAAGGCCGGTGGCAGTGGTTTAAACCTGACGGCAGCAGACACCATCATTCATTTAGATCCCTGGTGGAATCCAGCGGTTGAGCAACAAGCCACGGATCGTGCGTACCGTATAGGCCAAGATAAGCCTGTGTTTGTTTACAAGCTGGTTGCAGCGGATACGGTGGAAGAACGTATCCAGCAGATGCAACAGCAAAAGCAAGCACTGGCCGATGCCTTGTTTGATGAAACAGGCCGTGCCGGTATACCAACAGATAAAGAGGCATTGTTGGCATTGTTGGCTTGAAAGAAGAGTGGATGAACCAAATATAGGAATCTGAAGACCGTGAACACCCTGTCCCTTTGGTCTATTATTGATGTGATAGAACTCTTTGCCTTGTATATCAATAACTTTGGACCAAAAAAGGGTCTGTTTTTCGAAAGCAGGTGCTGTGTCGCAGGGCAATTTCTAAAATAGGTCGACGCGTCTAGGTTTTTTTCATCATTAAACCATTTACCCTCTAACCAATAGAGGCGCTCATTTAATCCTTCCAGACTTGGTGATATTGTAAAGATTGCAAATCGATCAAATCCAAAGGGTTTAGCAAAATCTCGTACACGATTTTTAAGTTCACCCAGTGACTCACAGTTTTCAATAGCAATGGCGGCCGAAATGGCCGCCTCCGCTTCAGTTAGGTTCATACTTTTTTATTTCATCCAATAAAGCGTTAGCGGACAGCTTACCCAATGCATTGCTCGCAAGAGGGCTGTCGCCTGTGATTAGTCTTCGATCTTGATGTACTTGGCCTGAAATTTCGGTATTCATAAGCTTAAATCCGATGTTCGTCAGTTTTTCTCCAAATTTCCATGTTAAGTGACCAGGCATGTATCCTATATGAGGAGTCTGCTCGTCGAGTGCGTCTGGAAATGCACAGATCTCATACCCTGCAAAACTTGAGTTCTTGCCTAATGCTAGCAAGGCTGCGGGTCCATGACAAAGAGAGATAACAAACTTATCTTGCTGAGCCGCCCATTCAAGCACAGACTTTACTTCGGTACTCTCCGGTAACCCTATTAGAGCACCATGACCGCCGGGAATAAAAACAGCAAAATAATCAGAATTTTCAGACAGACTGTTTGCTACCACATCAGATAACTTAAGGGGTTGTTTAAATTGGCTGTTGTATTCAGCAAATAATTCTTTAATCGCTTCATCCTCTGATGGCATCGCCCAATATTCGAATTTCACCGGGTTGCCTGATAAGGTCGCAACATCAAATTTAAAGCCAGCTTTGACTAGATGATACATTGGCACCAAGGTTTCAATAGGGTGATTACCTGTAGAAAAAAGGCTGCCATTGTCAGTCATTAAATAACGCTCATCAGCGCCAATCATTAAAATTTTCCAACGATTTCCTTTATAGGGTTCGGAGTATTCAGCTCCACTTAAATCTGATTTGGAAGATGTGAATTGACTTAGAGAATAAGGCGAGGGGAAGAATGCATTATCCTCAGCTATGTCAGGGGTGGGGCGTTTATCATCTGTGCTAATAAGTGACATAATTTGATCCTAATGTTGTTTGAGTAACACCAGTATTGTATAGGGTCAGGGTTTAAGCAAAATGAGTGAAATCCCTCAACGATAAGATGAAGGCATACACCCAAAGATGACTGGAAAAAAATGACTGGTTTTATCGATATACCAACAAGGGATGAGGCCTTGTTGGCTTTAAGTATCGGCCTATTTAATGACGCGTTTCTTGTATATAAGTGGAATATAACTCATCACTTGCAATGCAATAAGTCCTGCGAACGCAATGCGCAATGAGCCTGATATCGATACGCCATTTTGCTGAAGAACATCTAAAGCGATGCCCAGTCCCCACTGAACGATAAAGGCACCGGCGAAGGCCATCAGATTGATGGCGGTGCTGACCCGGCCGAAAGAGGATTTAGGGAAATTAGACGCTGTTGCAATATAGGTTTGTGCATTGGCCGCTGATAACACGCCAAGCATGAACCAGAAGACAAGAATAGGGCCCCAGCCCGACAGTATAAGCCCCTGAACAATGAGCATCAGCCCGTAACCTATTTGCATAAAATTTAGCGGTGTAATGCCTCGTTGACTCAATCGTGTCCCAAAAATGCCAACTGAGAGTTGTCCTACTAACATGCCAAGATTTAGTGTCATTAAATAGCTGGCCGCTTGGCTAAGGGGTAAGTCATTGACGTTCATTAGCCAAGGCACGGCCCAAAGACTTTGCAGGGCCATGAAGCCGCCAGTGAAGAAAGTTGCGGACCCTGCAAATCGCAGAAAGTTGGGTGCAACAAAAATTTTAGCAACGGACTTTAACGTTGAGCCGAGTGATTCGGGTGACGTTTGTTGTGCATCACCGGGTAAGGCGATAAAAACAAAGACAGACAGAACCGTGGCCAGACAGGCGATGAGCCAGAAAACACCTCGCCATCCGAGGATGGGAAGCATGGCTTCCATGGGGGTGCTAGCAGTCAATGCTCCCAAAGCACCTGCAGCCATGATAAATCCTGTCATTGAGCTTTGGCGCTCAGCTGGATACCACATAGCAAACCCTTTTAAGCTCGCCATCAAACAGGCTGAAACCCCTAAGCCGATCAATCCCCGCGCCAGTGTTAATTGCCCTAATGAGTCACCCATCGCAAAGGCAGCAGAGCCTCCAGCAGCCAGCAGCAATAGGCTGCCTAGAACGCGCTTGGGTCCGTAACGATCCAGGGCAATGCCCAGTGGAATCTGTGCTATACCAAAGGTTAAGAAATAAGCGCTCGTCAGCAAGCCGAGATCCGCCGCCGATAGAGCTAAGTCCTGTGTCAACTCAGGCGAAATGACAGCATTCACAGTTCGTAGCAAGTAGGAAAGATAATAGCCCAAGGCAAAGGGGAGAAAAATCATCACCCAGGTCGTTGGACGTTGACTTAATGACATGGTTTAAATCCTGAAATAGCTGCAGTGACGCAACTTAGCAATCTGTGAGTGCGTCAGTTATTTGAAAGGAAATCTAACATAACCGATTTCAGTGTTACTAGGCCATGGGGAGGGTCATAAATTAAATTGATGCAAGTTGCGTAAAACCCTTATGTAAAGATTATCCAGCTAGGGCAGCGGCAACCTTCATAGTATTAGCCAGTGTCAACGTTTTGGGTTTAGGTTGCAGCTGCGATCAGTGGTGGTTCCTTCTCTATTCATCTGGGACGAGAATGATGGGTCGGAGCAGCAAGCTTCTGTGGAGAAAAAAAGGATCGCAATTGCAATGCTGGGTTGAGGATTCTTTAATCTCGGGCCAAAGATGCAGGTGTTCTGAATCAAGGACTGGAAACACGTAGGCTTGTTCCCCGACCTGATCCTCTTCGGTAGCTGAAAAATTGCCCAATGCTGTGACGAGGCGACCAGGTGCATAAATAGCTGGGTCGATAAAACCAGGGATCAGAATACGGAACCGTCCTCCGCTATTGTCTGATTTAACAGGACGACCATTGCTGTTTAATGAAAATTCAACCACTTCCAACAGGCTGCCTTGTTGCAGGTTACTGACCTTAGCAATTTCACCGCCCCAACGTACCGTTTGACCTGCTGGTTCAATGCTCGCCGTTGCCGAAAAGGGGAGAGGCGTTTGTTCAGTTCTGGTTTGCAGGTCAGAGGGAATTGAAGCGCAGCCACCGATCAAAAGAGCGAGTAAAAAAAGCATCTTGCGGTTCATAGCGAAGGCTCCTGTGAAGATGGTTTTGTCGATACACGAATTATTTGAATGTGTTGATGTACAGAGATTCTACTTTATCTCTGGCCCACTGAGTTTTACGCAAAAACTTGAGTGACGATTTGATTGATGGGTCGTTGTTGAAACAGTTGATATTAATTTCTTCATATAAACCCTTCCAGTCATAATGTTCGACCAAACGCGTTAATATCTTTTCGAGACTCAAGCCATGTAAAGGGTTGTTCGGTTGCTCTTGGTTCATCTTGTCAATCCGGTTGTCATTTTTAAATGCTCTGCGTAGTCTCATCTCTGGCTACAGAGAACGAATTCTAGCAGAGATATTTGAATATTCGGCCTAGTCGAAGAAAAATCAGACTTGTTTTTCTGTTTCATAAAAGCGAATTCTATTTCGGCCAGCCGTTTTGGCTTCATACATGGCCTTATCAGCCCATTTCAGAATGTCATCTGGGCTTGCTTCGTGATCGAGAAACAAACACACGCCAATACTTGCTGAGCACTGGTGTTCGATGATGTGCTCGGCTTCTCCTTTACGTGTAACATTCAGTTGATACACATTGGAAAGTGTTGTGCGGATTTTCTCTGCTATGGCTGCTGCTTCGGTGATGGATTGCGCGGGATCTGTATCTAGCTCGCCAAGCATTACCACAAACTCATCCCCTCCAAAGCGTGCAACAGAGTCAATTTCACGAACACAGCTTTTTAAACGCATCGCAACCTCTATGAGCAACAAGTCGCCGACAAAATGTCCATACGTATCATTTAGAGGTTTGAAGTTATCGAGGTCGACAAACATTAAAGCGCCATGGCGTCCCGAGCGCTTGCTGGTTGCCAGTGACTGGTTCAATCGGTCTAGAAGTAAGCGGCGGTTGGGAAGCTGAGTCAGCGTGTCATAGAACGCCAGTTGCTGAATCTGATCCTGCATTTGTTTACGCTTGGTGATTTCTCGGGTTATGCCGTGAAATCCGATAATGTTTCCATGTTTGTCCCGCACGGGCTTTGAGAAAACTTCGCCCCAAATAACACTCCCATCCTTGCAAATGTGGGGAACATCAAAGCTAACAAAACCAAGATCCTTGCCTTCCTTCTCAGCTTGTAGCCGTCTTTGCCAAGCTTCGGTGACAATGGCGCGCCCTTCTTCATTGAATAATTCCAAAACATGATGGCCGATTACTTCGTTCGCCTTGAAACCACGAAAGCGTTCGTCAGCAGGGCTGATATAGGTGATGCGAAGCTCGCTATCCGCTCGCCAGATTACATCAAGAGTGTCTTCTGTAAGCAGTTTGTAAAATGCTTCACTTTCATTGAGCCTCTGAGTGCGTTCTTCTACCAATTCTTCGAGCACTTGGTTGTGCTCCTGCAAATTCTTAAGAGGATAAACGTTGCTATCCTGTGCTAGGTGATAAGGAAACGAAAGGCTGCTGTGGACAATTTTCCAAGCGTCGGCCTCCAACTGAAAGATCAGCACTTGGCGTGCGATGTCGCGCGAAATAATGCAGTCAAGAACAGGTAGGTGCATGTGAAAAAAAGCAGTCACAACGGCGATGTGCTCACTTAAATCTTGTACTGAGATATCGCGTAGTTCAATACGTATATGTCCAGGTACCTCAGAAAAATCCTGTTGTGTGATCCTGATCCATTCGTAACGATCTGTAATCAGAACACGTCCGCCAAAGGTGTAACCGCTAAAGTTCTCACTGAAGAGGTTTGTTAGCCTCTCATCACGAGAGGTGTACAGTTCAAGATATTCGTTAAACACTGCACGAATTTTGTCTTGGCGCACAGAAACACTAGGAGTGGCGGTCATGGAGGATGCTCATATTCACTAATCTACTAAATATTATAGACCTACTTATACACTATGGGGCATTTGACCACTAGTTTACTAAAGGATGGTCTTTCAACAGAATGACAAGACGCATGATTAATATTTTGAGTAAAAAGGCTTTTATTGATGTTTGTTTCTATGGTGAATTCTCCTAGTCTTGTAGCGTCTCCTATGACGTACTCGCATAAATCAGCTCAATTAAGTATTTCGATACTGTCTGTCAGTAAAATAAAGTGATTTATACGAATCTATTAAGGGTGACTTCGCGTAGTATGTGGGTTCCTCTTTTTAACAATTGTGGGTGCTGTATGTGGTTTAATGCCAAACGAAAAAATAGTTCCATAATTGCTAATTTGGTCGGTAGTATCAAAAGCGCGGCTCTTGTACTGGATAAAGATAACCGAATACAACATGTAAATCCTGCATGTTTGGAATTGCTTGGTGAGTCCGTTATGAGTCTTATTGGCCAGCAATTTAGTCATTTTATGTTGCAGATCGGCGCAGAAGACCGTCAAGGTAGCCATACTGCTAATCTCCAGAGCACACTTTACAAGTTGCGCTCCCAAACGTTAGTCGATGTGAAATTTTCTAGCATTCAACAGGACGATGAAAGCTATCAACTTGTGTTAATTGATCCGGCAGCAGAGCGTGATGCTGATATCCAACTAAAAGAGCAAGTCTTCAATGATACTGATGAAGCACTGGTGGTGCTGAATGCGAATGGTCAGTTAGTGCTAATTAATTCGTCGGCACGTCGAATTCTGAACCTTGCGAAAGTAAAAAAAGGCGACATGTTCACAGGCTCGGCGTTGGTTGAGCGTATCTCCAAACTCCAAGATACCCAAACTATAAAGTCTGATACAAATAACAGCACGGCCCTGCAAGTTAATGTGCACTGGGCTAAGCTGGAAGGCAATGACTATAAAGTCATTCGCATACAGGATATCTCTGCCTTTACTAAACAATCCCATACAGCGGAAATGCTGAGTCGGGTAGTGGCGAACACCAGTACTTCTGTTTTGATTACGGATACAAATGGGCTGGTGGAATATGTGAATCCTGGTTTTGAGGTTCTTAGCGGATATACCCTAGCTGAGGTTAAGGGTAAGAAGCCAGGACGCCTCCTACAGGGTGAACAGACTAATAAAGAGACAGTTGCACGTATTTCGAGAAAACTTAGGCAAAAGGAGCCATTTTATGAAGAGTTATTGAACTTTGATAAAAATGGCGTCCCTTATTGGATCATTCTTTCTGTTAATCCTACGTTCGATCAACTTGGGCGTCATACAGGTTTTGTGGGAGTTAGCTCTGATATTCGCGAGATCAAAAAGCAGGTTCTAGAGCAGCTAAGCCAAAAAGAGGCGATCAGCAGCCAGTCAGCGGTAATGGAATTTGATTTGCAGGGTAAACTGATTTTATGTAATGACTACACATTGGAACAGATGGGTAAGATCAGTTCGCAGGAGTTTGCTTCCATTGTTGGTAATATTTTCAATCACCTTAGTGATGCTGAAGCCACTGTGGTTAAGGGTGGAGGTTCAGCCAATGTAACCCTCAAGCTTGAAAATGCGGCTAAACAACTGGTTGCGCTCGAATGTATTGTGAAGCCAGTGAATGATCTTAATGGTCAACCTGAAAAGTTGGTGATGTTTGGTAATAATGTCTCACAGCGAAATCGGGTTATAGTCGATACTCACAGCGCCATGTCGCAGGTGTTGGATAAGATTCAAAGCATCGTTACGAGCATCAATGCGGTTTCCAACCAAACAAATTTACTAGCACTTAATGCGGCGATTGAGGCGGCCAGAGCGGGAGATGCTGGGCGTGGTTTTGCGGTGGTTGCTGATGAAGTGCGAACGTTGGCACAAAGCTCAAACAGGGCGGCCTCTGAAATTGGCGAATTGATCATTGAGACTAAATCTCATGTTGATAAGCTTTCGACGTTTTTAGGTTAGCGGATTCAATAAACTAGCGGCGATTGTCATCCATATCTAGGTTGGGACAGGACGTCCCATTTGCTTAGTCAGTAGCTGCCATTCGCCAACTTTTAAATTAGGCGGTAAACTGTAGTTGCCAATTGCAACTCTGTGTAGATTTACAACAGGGTTGCGAAACCGACCAAACATGCGTTTTATTTGGTGGTATTTGCCTTCTGTTAGTACCACTTGTGCTTTGTTTGCTGAAAGAATTCTTAGCAAAGCAGGTGCTGTGATGTGGTTTTCATACTCAAAATACATGCCTTGTGCAAAGGCAGTAATGTATTCCTCGGTAATCGGGTGCTCGAGTTCAACTTCATAAACTTTATTCACCTTGTGCTTTGGATCTGTCAGCGCACTCGACCAGCGACCATCGTTGGTGAGTAAAACCAGCCCAGAGCTGTTTAAATCCAGTCGACCGACAATATGCAGCTCATTTTTTTGAGGGTGCTCGATTAAGTCAATGACCGTTTTATGCTGAGCATCTTTCGTCGCGCAAACCACCCCAATGGGTTTGTGTAACAGAATGTAGATAGGCTGGTTGTTTTGCAGCACCAGCCCATCGTAATCAATTTGGGTAAATTGATTCACCAACCGAGAGGGATCATCGCAAAGTTCATTGTCGACGTTTACCCGTCCTTTAACGAGGTCCAGCCGTATTTGTTTTAGTGAGCGCTGCAACCTGCGCGCTAAAAAACGGTCGAGTCGATTAGATGCGGCTGCCATTAATGATTGCTCATACTTGATTCGTGTCGCCGAATACTTCGTCCGTCACGACGAACAACTATAATGCGACAAACCACCCACCTCAAAAAATGCAGCGGGTTGCAGTCGGTAATATTTATCGTCCACTTCCTTTGACTGCTCAGCATAGGGCTGTGTCATGATGTCTTGAATCTCTCGAAGAAGTGTGTAATCCCCATCACCCGCTTGTTGATAAGCAGGCGCAACCTGCCACTCTCGTAAAGTGTATTTAGGGTTAACGCATTTCATCTGACTCGATATTTCATTCCGAGAGAGTTGTAGTGTTCTTTCCGTGATCAGTGACTTCCATTGAGTGATCCAGTCGGCCCAGCGCGCATCGAATTGCTGTGAGTCTGATTTAGGCATGGCCTCTGTATAAAAGCTTTTTTTAAGTGGTTCAATCGTATCAGGCAAGTTGGAGAGTTCACGGAAGAAGAGCGTGTAATCGATCGGTGTTTGCATCATGAGCCTGACGAGCTCACTGAACAATTCTGTGTTAAACGTATTGAGGCCCAGTTTGGCAGCCCACATTTTTTCCAGCTCTGTTTGCATAACCTCTGCGAACCCTTCTTGAATCTTATCAAGTTGCACTACTGCATCTGAATGTTTTTGAAGTAAGGGGCGCAAGGCAGAACAAAACATGTGAAAGTTTCGTTCCGCCGCCATCGGTTGGTTAAAGAACGAAAAATGTCGTCCGCCACCTGTCCAGGGTTGGAAGTAGGGGTGGAATGCCTGACAAAAACCATAAGGGCCGTAATCAAGGGTGAAGCCACCAGCGGCACAATTATCGCTGTTAAAGTTACCCTGACAATAGCCGACACGGATCCAGTTCGCCACCAGCGAGGTTAGGCGGCCACGAAACTCCCCTGCTAGCAACAGTATTTTTTCTTCAAAATTTAATGATGTATCGATAACCTGGCTATACTCTCGATTCATTAAATGAAGCACGAGTTTTCTTAGTTCTTCCATCGCTTGCGGGTGTTCATTTTTTCGGGCTCGACGGCCAAAGAGTTCGAGCTGACCCACTCGAATAAACGAAGGTGCGACGCGTGTTGAGATGGCGACGGGTTCTAATACCAGTCTATCCGGATCGAGTGAGTGTGATCCCTCTGAATACCATGGCCGCTTAACTTTTTCTGACTTAGAAACATACAAGCTTAAAGACCTTGACGTAGGCACGCCAAGCGCATGCATATGCTCTTGTGCTAGGAACTCCCGAACGCTGGATCGCAAAACAGCTCGGCCATCCGCACCACGGCTGTAGGGTGTTCGACCACCTCCTTTTAATTGCATTTCCCATCGACGTTCCTTGATCACAGCCTCAAGTATTGAAACAGCGCGTCCATCGCCGTATCCGTTGCCCGTTTTAAAAGGGCATTGCTGAGTGTATTCAGTACCGTAAATGGATAGCGCGTACCCACAAGCCCATCCGCGATCACGCATCGGCCCAGGAACTTGGCTCATATTGCCAGAGAATAGGCGCAGGAAGGTTTCGGATTGCGCGAGGCTATCTGCGAAGCCCAGCTCTTGAAAGAAGTCTTTGCTGTGGGCAACGTATTCAGGGTTTTCAATAGGGGTAGGTTTAACAGGAACATAATGCCCAGAGAAAACCTGTCGTGGATTATGATCCACACCATCGGAGGTTGCATCAGGGTCGCAGTTGAGAGCCTCTAATAGTGAATAATTGGCCAGTTTGGCAAGGTCATCGAGAGTTGCAATGGTTGGAGCGTTTTTTTCAGCAGTATTAGGCCCGCTATGCGGCTGGGAGTCATCCGGCTTTAACCCATTATCCGCGATGCTAGACCCTATTTTATTGTTTGCTTTCAATTGAATAACCCTGAATGTGGCAGTAATCGATATTATCGCTGGCTCTTTGGACTCAAACTAACAGTTATTTGTCTATGAATCACTTAAACATAGCTTGGTGCAGTAAATCAAAATGCTCAAACGTGTAGTCCGCCAGGTGATGATAGTCCGGTAAAGAAGGGTAATTAATCAAGCAAGAGTGCATCTGCGCATTTCGCCCTGCCTCTAAGTCATACTTGTAGTCGCCTACCATCAGCATGGCACCGGTAGGTAGTTTGAAGTCTTTTGCAATCTGAAGTAGAGCGCTTGGGTCAGGCTTAGGTTTTGAATTTTCTCGAGTGATGACTCGGTCAATAGGTATTGCATTGCGCTTGATTTTTACCCTTGTAGGGTGGTGCGAGTTTCGAGTCACGATCGCCATGGGTATATTTTCTATAATGCATTTATCTACAAAGGCTTGAGCGCCTGGCATCCAATCACTGCATTCAGCATCGAGTAATTCGTGGCGATGAATGATCTCCATTGCTTCATGTTGCTTCTGTTCTGGTAGTGATCTCAAAAAAGACAACACATCCTCATGATCAGGGCAGCTAATTTCGTGCTTGATGGCTGAAAAGTTGAGAGATGAGGTCACTAAGGTGCCATCTAGATCGAAAATTATGCCTCGAATGTGTTTCATTTTACGGACTCATATCAACTTTGGCTAAAGGATTTATCATCACTATTATAAGTGATCCTTAAAACTGATACGAACCTCAGGGATAAAAGGTTTTTTTAAACGGATCATAAGATGTGGATTGTAATGACAATATGAATTAACAGTCCGATGTGGCTTTCAAATGACTTCTTCGATGCTTGGTTTTAGATTGCAGAACCGCATCAAACAGCAAAAATCTGCTACTTTTATTTGTTCATTATCAATTTTTTTTGATCTATACTTTGGGTACAGTTTGTTTGAAACAGTGAGCGTATGAAACGTCATCAAGGCCTTACTTTAATTGAGTTGATGGTGAGCATCATGGTGCTTGCTATCTTAGTCACGATTGCCTTACCGAATTATCAGTTATTTGTCGTGAGCAATCGAGTCAGTTCGCAGATTAATGAGATAAATGCGGCTATTTCCTTGGCTCGTTCTGAGGCGATCAAACGTAACAGCAGTTTTTCATTTTGTAAGGCTGATTCTGAAGCTGCATCGGCATGCTCTTCGGTTGCGGGTTCATGGAGTTTTTGGATGCTACGTGATAATCAGTCCAATCAAGTTAGCATGCGTGGTGATATCAATACGGGATTATTGCATGTTCAATCCAATTTAAACTCTAATCGAATTGACTTTAGAGGGAATGGATTTGCGTATGAAGGCCGGAATCTCATATCCACTAGTGTGCAGCCGTGGGTTGAAGTCTGTCCAGTTGCACTGCCTGAGCGGACCCGAAGAGTTAATCTGGGCATTTCATCTCAGCAAATCGCTACACTAAATCCTGTTAAAGCCAATTGTTAGTGAAGGAGATGGCAATTTTATGCCAATGAGTTCTCGTGCAGTTCTACTGTTATCGCAACGAGGTGCGGGTCTTTTAGAGATTCTGATTACATTATTGCTGGTCACTATTGGGATCTTAGGGTTTGCATCTTTGCAAATGTCGGCGCTCAAGCAAAGTCAAAGCGCCATGGATCGCTCGTTAGTCGTTAGCCAAGTGTACTCAATGATTGATATGATGAGATCTGACTCTCAGACACAAGATTATTCCGTATACAATATTGCCTTGTCCGCTGCTACACCATCAGGTAATTCATACCCAGTACAAGCTATTGAAGCTTGGAGACGTAATCTATCAACTCAACTAAATGGTGCGCAAGGGCAAATTGCTTGCTCAGCAGCACGTGCTTGTCAAATTACCATACAGTGGGACGATTCTAGAGCTGGGCGAAGTGAGTCTGAGTCAAAGGCGCTAGCTGTCTCTCAATTTTCTGTTGATATTACATTATGATTTCAAATCGAAAAAAATTCGATAGACCATTATTGCCCGTTAAATGTAAAGGTATTTCATTAATCGAATTAATGATTTCTATGTTACTAGGACTGGTGCTTGTTGGGGCCATTTCATCTGTGGTTTTGGCCAATATTGAAACCTTTAAAACCAATCAAACTCTCGCAGAGGTGCAAGATAGGGCACGTTTGACATTTGAAATCCTTGCACGCGAGATACGAGAGGCGGGTTCAACAGGGTGTGCCCCCGATGAGCCGCTAGAAAGCTTTTTAACAAATACACCAATACCTTGGTGGGCAGGCGACTCTTGGAATGACTCACTCACCTTATATGCGGCTAATGAAGTGAGTCCAGCTATCGCATTTGGTGATAATGTGGGAAACCGTATAAACGGTACGAGTGCATTAATGATCAGAAGAATGGGTGACGAACCTTGGATTGTCACCGAAAGACTTACGTCTGGTTTTAGGGTTTTTTCGGATGTCAGCACATCTGAACATGACGTACGTGTTGGCGATGCGATACTGACCTGTGACGCCAGAGGAGTAGCCCTGTTTAATGCAGTCGCACCAACGGGTACAAATAAAAAATCAATTTTCTATGATGCCTCCTTAAATTTGTCTGGATACACTCTGCCAATGATTGGCTTCCTTCATGCAGAAACTTGGTATGTCGGCCATTCATCTAATAATCCCAGTGGTCGCTCGTTATTTAGGGCTAGGTTGACAGGCAGTAACATTGTAACTGATGAAGTTGTGCCTGGTGTGACTCAGTTCAATGTTCGACGTTGGTCAGGGAATTCCAATGTAATTGAAATGGCATTTGGTTTAGAGTCGATCTCACACCCATCTCAGCGTATTGAAAGGGCATTAATGTCAGCTGCGGATTTTTGCACTGAGGTTGGTTCGCAAGGTTTTTGTTACACAATTGCGAGGCGCAATTAATGTTCAGGCAAGCGGGTGTCTCTTTACTCACAGCATTGGTGATGCTGCTGATCTCAACCGTTATAGGTTTGTCGGTGATGCGATCGACTCTTTTTCAAGAGCGTATGGCCGGAAATATTCAGGAGCGTTCTTTTGCGTTTCAGCGTGCGGAGGATGCGCTAAACGATGCCGAAGACCTTATTTTGCAAGAAGCAAAGAAAGACCTTAATGCGTTCATTTCTTCTAATCAAGTTGTTGATTGTATGCTTGTCGCGAATGATTGCTCCTCCAGTATGCCTGATCAGAAAGATAAGGGATGGGTCAGTGCAGGGGCTTCTGGAGCTGAGTATATGATCCAATATCTTGAAACTCGTGCATCAAACGATTTATCGAACTTAACTCAGTCTTCTACTCAAAACTACGGTGAATCTGCCAAAATCCCAACCCGATATTTTAGAGTGACGAGTGTGAGCGGCTCGGTAGGGGATGAAAGAGGAAGAGTGATCTTGCAAATGATGGTCAAATTACAGTGAGAACTAAAATGGATACTCGACAAACGTTTCGTCATTTTTCTCGTATGGGATTAGCTATCCATCATCGAGTCTCTTTGCTGTTGTCCAGTACCTTACTGTTGGCGTTTGCTAGCTCGGTATTTGCCACTTCCATCGAATTACCAACGAAGCCTCTAACTGTTGTGTCGAATTTGCCGTCCAATTTAGTGCTAACGCCCTCAGTTGAATGGCCGACCATATTGAGTGTTGCCAATTTAGGTGGTTTTTCTCTTAATCAGCGTTATTCAGGTTATTTTGATTCAGATAAATGTTACGGATATCAAACGTCCACTAACAAATCGGAAGAGCACTTTTATCCACTCATGTTTTCGACAGGATATTCTTGTGAAGGGGCTATGTGGAGTGGTAACTATCTTAACTGGGCTGCAACGCAGACGATTGATCCCTTTCGCAAAGCACTGACTGGTGGTTTGCGAGTTAAAGACACTCCGACAGAAACTTGGTTAGAAAAGGCTCGTTACGATCGAAATAATCAATATTTTGGCAATCGTAGTTTGCAAAGCAATGTCAATCAAGTGACACCTTTTTCGAATCCTTTAATATCAGAAGTGGCGCATGCGTTAGGGAATCGTATGCGTATTGTAAGATCAGAGTTGGTGGATTTTGAAATCCCAACGGCATTGATAGGCACAAATGTCCCCGTCAATCAGCTGGGCGACGGTTTTTGGTTAACCGATAATCCAGATGGGCTGGTAGAGATTAATAAAGCCTCTATTTTTGGTGTAGCAGGGGGAGATGATTTAGTTATAGAGTTAGAGCGGAATCCAAATGATGCGTCCAACCTGTATCGAGATATATCTGCTAGAAGTGGAGAAAGTTACCAGCTGAAGTTTTCTTATGCGCCACGTTCAGGTCATGTGAACTCTTCAAATATCAACGTTTACTGGGATGGAGCATTGATTCGTAGCTTGTCAGGTAGCAATACCAATTGGCAAGCTATCGAGCTAACACTCAATGCAAATCGAACAGGTTTGCATCGTTTGGAGTTCCGAGCGGCCAATAAAGACAGTGTTGGTGGTGTCTTAAATAATATTAACCTATCGTCAGCCCCTATCGATTTTTATGTGCGCGTAGCTGTATGCGTACAAGGCTTGCTGGAATCAAATTGTGTTCAATATAAAGAGGGTTGGAAGCCAGAAGGCTTAATTCAAGAGTATGCATCAAGGATGCGGTATAGTGTTTTTGCTTTTTTAAACGATCATGATATGCTCCGAGACGGTGGTGTCATGCGTGCTAGGCAGAAGTATGTAGGCCCTGTTCGCTTAAATCCAACATCTGGACAAATGGAGGATAACCCTAATCGGGAGTGGGATCCAGTCACTGGGGTACTTGTCACTAATCCGGATCCAAATGATGCAAGCTCCACAAATACCTATTACGACATCAAAGACTCGAACTTTCACATTATCAATAGTGGTGTTATTAACTATTTAAATAAGTTTGGACAGTTAACCGAGAAACAACACAAATCATTTGACCCCGTTAGTGAGCTGTATTACCACGCGCTGCGTTATATGAAAAATCAGCAGCCTATTCTGGCGTATTCATCGGTACCTGCAAATCAGCTAACAGAAAAGCAGCGTTGGGAGTTAGCGGATGCTTTCCCTGTCATCACTGATTGGAATGATCCCTATCAATATTGGTGTCAAGCAGGTGCTATTCTGGGCATTGGGGATGTGAACACCCATCGAGATAAAAACTTACCTGGAAATACTCGGACAAATGATGAGCCTTCTACGGTTCCTCAGCGGGTCGCATCAGATGTGAGCTATGGAGACAAAGGTGTTGTTAGTTGGACCGGAAAAGTGGCTCAGTTAGAAGGTATAACGATTAATACCCCCTTCACCGGACGAGAGAACTCTGCTTACATGGTTGGTATGGCCTATCATGCAAGGACGTCTGACTTGAGGCCGGACCTTCAAGGGAAGCAAACGCTGTCAACACACTGGGTAGATGTGCGTGAAGGTCAAGTTTTGGCGGGTAAAAATAGTAACCAGTATTGGTTGGCCGCTAAATATGGCGGGTTGCAGATTCCAGATGATTTTGATCCAGAAACCTTTACAGGTCCAATTCCTGATAATTGGTGGCATGATTCCGGTGATGTACTCGCTCAAACTGGCGACAAGCGTCCTCGCAATTTTTATGTTGCGAGTGAGGCCGATAAAATGGTTCAAAGTTTAGAAGATGCATTTAAGAATATAAGCTCTGAACGCTTTGCCTCTGGTGGTGGAGTGGTCGCGACCAGTAGTGAATTCAACAACAATACTTTAACTTTCACTACTGAATACAATTCAAATAATTGGAGTGGAGACCTAGTCGCCTATAAACCACTTGCAGTTGGGGGTAGTGAGCGAGTTTGGAAAGCCAGTGAGCAGTTGCCTACTTGGGAACTAATTGGGGGGCGTAAGATCTTTACTCACTCTGGTGCCTATTCATTGAACCATCAACCTGTTTTAGTGCCTTTTGCCTTTGACTCCCTAACGGCTGATCAAAAAGCATCCCTTAGCAGTGAGTTACTCGTTAACTACCTTCGAGGGGATCGTAGTTTTGAGCTTTCTCAGCCAGATGGAGTTTATCGGACTCGACAATCTGTCTTGGGCACATTCATCAATTCTTTGCCTATCTACATTGGTAGTCCCGAGAATGTCGCTCGATATGAGGGCTATAAATTTAAAGGTGCAAATAGCTACCTAACTTGGGCAAGATCCCAAAAATCGCGCGCACCAAGAGTGTATGCTGGTAGTAACTCGGGCATGTTGCATGGCTTTGATGCTAATACGGGGGTTGAAACTTTTGCTTTCGTACCTAATGCAGTGATAAAAGGACAGATGGCTGAATTAGCGAACCCTGACTATGAGCATGAATATTTGGTTGATGGTGAGTTGGCTGCTGCAGACGTCTTTATAAACAATCAATGGAGAAGTATTCTTGTCGGTAGTCTTGGCTTGGGAGGTCGTGGCATTTTTGCGTTAGATGTTACTAATCCCAATAGCGTTAGCTTACTTTGGGAAATCAGTGCTGAAAATGCTCCAGAGCTGGGCGTAACACTGGGTAGGCCGGTTATCGCTCAAGTTGCGGATGGTGATTGGCGTGTCATTTTGGGTAATGGTTTAAACAGTCAATCTGGTAAGGCGCAGCTATTGCTCGTTAGCATCGATACTGGAAAAATTGAATGGATAGACACAGGAGTTGCGGCAGGAAATGGTTTATCTGCAGTATCAGTGTGGGATTCAGCTAAGCAAGGTTTCATCGACTTGGTTTTTGCAGGCGATCAAAAAGGGAATTTATGGAAATTCTCAAGTCTATTGAGCCCGAATCCAGTGGTCACTAAGTTATTCGAGACGGGTGGGCAACCCATATCGAGCGCACCTTTATTGGGTCAGAATCCGTATACTAGTGATCTGCAACGCTGGATTTTCTTTGGTACAGGGCGCTATTTAGTCGCTGAAGATGTTGCGGATAAGTCTTTACAAACATGGTATGGACTAAAGGACTCAAATACGTTGATTAAAAAAGATCAGTTGGTTGAGCGACAAATTCTTGCTGAAGTCGTTGCCGCTGGTCGCGATCTGCGTGTGATAAGTGAGGGAACTACAAACGAAATGGCGGGTAAGTCTGGTTGGTTTATTCCTTTGGTTTCCCCAACATTTGGTAAGGAAGGGGAGAGAATGGTGCTGAGTAATGTTTTTAGAGGGCGGCTGCTCTTGGGGACGTCTCGTATACCTGATTTTAATGATCGGTGTATGCCAGGTGGGCGGGGCTATCAGATGGTGATAGATCCATTTACTGGAGGAAGACTGAGTTACAGCTTTTTTGATGTAAATTCAGACGAGGTGTTTGATGAGTCTGATTATGTGACCTTTGATAATAAAAAAGTGCCTGTATCTGGGTTGGGAACATCAAGCCCAACTGGAAATCCTGTTTTTATAGAAGACACAATGATTACCTGTGATGAAGAGGGAATCTGCGAATCAGCAGAGACTCAATTGCAACCCGATATTATTTTGCGTACTTCATGGCGGGAAGTTTTATTATAATGAGCTCTGGACGGACATCTTATTCTCTCTGGGCGTAGGTGTTCTAGCTTGAATTTGTGTTGCTAGGCCAAGAAATAAACCTTGGCCTTCGCTTACCTCGAGTAATTCCTATCTTTCATTTCTGCGAGTGTTTTTATTTCAATACAAAGCTCGGCAGTGGGTCGAGTCAAGAGTCTGGGGATGCCAATGGGCTCTCCAGACTCCAAGCAGTAGCCATACGTTTTATCATTAATCCGTTTAAGCGCAGCATCAATTTTTGGGATTAACTTTCGATCTCTATCTAGCGTTCTGAGCCGAATACTTGACTCTTCTTCGTAAGCGGCACGATCACCCTCATCATTCATTTCAGGTGGATGTGAGAGCTCATTTTTGCTTGCTTCAATGTCTTCTAGAGTCTGAAATTTTAAGTCCTCCAGCAAGACTTTAAAAAAATCCAACTGGTCATCATTCATATACTCTGATTCAGATGCCTGAAGTAGCTGCTCTTTTGTTATTATCATGATATTACTCCCAAGCTGGAAAAGGATCGTCGAGCAAAGCCCACTCTGACTTACCCGCTAATAATTGCGCGTCGGTGATCAGACAGTTATCGAGTGAGTCAATCATGGCTTTTTGATTAAGGTTCTGTCCAATAAACACCAACTCTTGTCGCATATCACCGAAGGGCTCTACCCAGATTTCTTCAATCGACTTTAAGTATTCAGGATCATCAGGCCAGCGGTTTTTGGGTACGGCTTTCCAGAAAAGCCCGGCCATGCTGTGGTGACCTATGCCACCCGCTTGGCTCCATTGACCTGCAAACTCGGGTCGAGTGGCTAGCCAGAAAAACCCCTTAGAGCGAATAAGTTTGCCTTCAGTCACTCGGGTATTTAGAAATTGATAAAATTTGGCGGGATCGAAAGGGCGGCGTGCCCGATAAACAAAACTGGAAATACCGTATTCTTCAGTTTCAGGAATGTGTTCGCCGCGCATTTCTTTCAGCCAACCGGGCGCTTGTTGCGCTCGCTCAAAACTAAAACGTCCGGTGTTCAGTAGTTTATCTAGGGGAGCTGCGCCCCTTTGTATCGGAATAATGTCAGCATCCGTATTTAAGCTTCGAAGAATACCAGTTAGACGCTTGATATCCTCATCACTGACTAAATCGGTTTTGCTGATTAAAATAACATCGCTGAATTCCACCTGTTCCACTAGCAGGTCCGTGACACTGCGCTCATCCTCCTCACCAAGGTTTTCATCCGTGTCCTGAAGCGAATAGGCGGCATCATAATCCTGTAAAAAATTAACGCCATCAACAAGGGTCACCATGGTGTCGAGTTTGGCGATGTCTGAAAGACTAATGCCATCTTCATCTGCAAAGGTAAAGGTTTCTGCAACAGGTAAGGGTTCAGAGATCCCAGTAGACTCAATGACCAGACAGTCGAAACGACCTTCTTCTGCAAGTTTTCTGACTTCGAGCAGCAAATCTTCACGCAGGGTACAACAAATACAGCCGTTGCTCATTTCGACCAGTTTTTCTTCAGATCGATTTAACGAGACTTCTTGTTGAACCTGTGCCGCATCAATATTCACTTCACTCATATCATTGACGATCACCGCTACTTTGAGGCCGTCGCGGTTATTGAGTATGTGATTCAGGACTGTGGTTTTACCGGCGCCTAAGTAGCCTGATAAAACCGTTACGGGTAAGCGTTTTTCGAGCGTATTCATATAAAACCCCTAACAGGTTGCGGCGGTTAAGTGTGTGATAGCGGCGAGTCTTGCCGCTTGCTGACGTTCCTGTGTTTCTCTATCGGGTGCGGCGCATTCTGTGTTGAGACGCTTTACTACTTCTTCAACTGAGAAGGTGCCTAAATCTTCTCCATCGCGGTGCCTTAGAGTGACCTGAGCGTTTTCGGCCTCTCTTGCGCCCACAATCAATAAGTAGGGGATGCGTTGCAGTGTTTGTTCGCGAATTTTATAGCTGATTTTTTCATTTCTGATGTCTGCTATTGCACGAAGACCCGCCCCTGAAAGGATATCCGTCACTGCATTGGCGTAATCGGATTGAGCCTCCGTGATCGACATGACCACCGCTTGAACGGGAGCAAGCCACGCCGGTAATTTACCCGCATGATGTTCAATTAAAATACCGATGAAGCGCTCTAATGATCCAAACAGGGCGCGATGAAGCATGACTGGGCGCTGGCGCTCACCTTGCTCATCTACAAACTCTAGACCGAATCGTTCAGGCAGGTTCATGTCGACTTGAAGTGTTCCGCATTGCCAGTCTCGTCCAATGGCATCGCGTAAAACAAATTCAAGTTTAGGACCGTAAAAAGCGCCTTCACCGGGGTTTAAAGTGTAAGACAAGTTCATCGACTCTAGAGAGGTGACAAGTGCTTCCTCTAAACGGTCCCACACTGCATCACTGCCCATTCGGTTCTCTGGGCGGGTGGAAAGTTTTAGATGTATATTGTCAAACCCGAATTCTTTGTAGATGTCTAAGACTAATTCAACAACGCGACGGCATTCTTCATTCATTTGCTCAGGCGTGCAGTAGATATGTGCATCGTCTTGAGTGAAGTGCCTGACGCGCAATAAGCCATGAAGTGATCCTGATGGTTCGTAGCGGTGAACTTTGCCAAATTCGCCCATGCGTATGGGTAAATCACGGTAGCTTTTTAGGCCGTGTTTATATAGAAGGACGCTGCCAGGGCAGTTCATGGGTTTGAGTGCTAAATGCCGTTCATCCTCGGTTTGCGTAGTAAACATATGATCACGATAGTTCTGCCAATGACCCGAGGTTTCCCAGAGGCTTCTATCCATAAGATCGGGGGTATTTACTTCAACATAGCCACTGTTTTTTTGTCGACGGCGCATATAATTAATGAGGATTTGAAGTAGAGTCCAGCCATGTGGGTGCCAAAAAACGGAGCCAGGTGCTTCCTCTTGAAAGTGGAACAATCCCAGTTGGCGTCCTAAACGGCGATGATCTCGTTTCTCTGCTTCCTCAATGCGCTTTATATAGGCTTTTAATGCCTCTTTATCGGCCCATGCCGTGCCATAAATACGCTGCAATTGTTCGTTGCTGGCATCGCCTCGCCAATAGGCGCCCGAGAGTTTAGTCAGCTGAACGTGCTTTAGAAAGCGCGTGTTGGGAACATGAGGACCTCGACACATATCCACGTATTCTTGATGAAAGTAGAGGCCCAGTGATGTTTCTTCGGGCATATCTTCGATTAAACATAATTTATAGTGTTCATTACGTTCGCTAAAAAGACGGATGGCTTCATCTCGAGGCGTCATTTTCTTGATAACCTGATAGTTCTGGGCGATGAGTTTTTTCATCCGCTCCTCAATCGCCTGTAAGTCGTTTGGCGTAAAAGGGCGCTCGTATGCAATATCGTAATAAAAACCATTTTCGATCACAGGTCCTATGACCATTTCGGCATCAGGATACAGTTGCTTGACCGCATGCCCCACCAAATGGGCGCATGAATGCCGAATGATCTCTAACGCGCCTGAGTCTTTGGCGGTAATAATTTCGACGCTTGCATCGCTTGTAATAGGGTCAGATAAATCAGCTAACCGATCATTCACACGACCTGCAATGGCGCTTTTGGCTAAACCGGGTCCAATTTTGTGTGCGATTTCTAGCAGTGTTGTTGGGGAGGGAAGATGAAGCTCATCCTCGTTTGGCAAGGTGATTGTAAGGGTGCAAGTGGTTTGATTTATATCATTCATGGTTAACTCAGAAGGCCAAAAACAGATTCATTTGTTATACTATAACATAATATTTGATAGGTGGTGGTAGATGGCTTTTATGGAATGTCTATATATCTAGCTATTTTTGACTTCGAAGCGGAAAACTCAGGTGCTATGAACTCAAGTGAACTTGAGTTCACGAACCTTTGAAATACTCTCACCATCAAAGACGAACTCAAAGTGCCGAGTTTGAACGGCGGACTCTACATATGAAGGAGACATGAGTCCCCAGCAAATAGACGTTTCATTTCTGACAGAGCGATATTGAAGTCCAGCCTCTCCTGACTTTTTAACCTGCGCACCAAAAATACGGGAGGTCGTGTAATCATCAGGTGCGTGGATTGCATCAATAGACGCCGCATTAATCAGCTTGGCCGAAAACCTAAATTTGAGGCATCGCATATCAACAGTGTCGTAATGGAGACCTTCAACATTCCGAAAATACTTTTCTTGATGATATCGAGTCTCTGCGATGGCTGTGGCGGTGGTATCGGCAAGGTAAAGTATGCCGAATGCGCCATCACTGAAACGAGAACCGTCAGGATTAACATGGGTAAATGGGGCTGTTGCATAATTTACCCCTGTAATACCAAAAGGTATCTCCTCTGTAGGAATAAGCGTTAGGTCGCCAAGCGCGTTAAGAATTCTAGGGTTGGTTAATGCTTGCAAGGCATAGGCCGTCTCAAAGTCCTCCGCGCTTATTACGTCATCGAACAACGTAATGGGAGGGAACTTTGAGTTAACCATTCGATAGGCTTCTTGTTTTGAAAAAGAAACGTGCGGTTGCTTGTCTACCATTGCCCGCTTCTCATACTGTCGATTCGTTTGAACACCTCATACAATGCGCCAAAATTGCCTGTGCTAATAATTGATAGCGGTGTCCTGCCATTGAAGTATGGATTATGATTTACCATAGCCATAAAGCCATATACGTTATCAGGGTTGGAGAACACCATTCTGAGTGCCTGATGAATGTTGGCAAGATAGCTTAGGCGCTCAAGCTGATCACTGCTTAAAGAGACGGTGCTGGCATCTTTTTGATAGCGATGAAACGAACTTTTTGGAATGCCCAAAATAGCCTGTTTTTGAGCAGCAGAGCATCCCCATTTATCAAGGATATTGTTGCCCATTTTGAATGCTGCACCATGATTGATACTTGGAGCATCTTGGGCTTCTGCTACCGTTGTCATTGCTTTGCTCCCAAATTGAATCATATTGACATGTTAGTCTCATATGGGGCTTTTATCAAGCGTTGGTCTCAATTGGGGCGGGTGTTCTGTTTTGTTGTGGGAGGTCTCAAAAAGGTTCAATATAATATTAGAGCTTCTGGGCACACTTTTCTGCAGTGTGTCAGCTAATCGGCTGGCGTTGAGTTGTGAGGAATATTTACAATTTTTTGGCTAGAGGGTTATTTTTATTGGTGGTCAATCAAACAATTGGAATTTCTTAGAATGACAGATATTGAGCAGCGACAGAAGGACCTTTTCTCTATCCAACGCAGCATCTGGAATGAGTTAGAAAATGCCATCCGAAATCGTGATCATGGTTGGAGGACTCCTATTCTGGCAACCGTTGACTCAGCAGGTTTTCCTGATGCTCGAACCGTCGTTTTAAGAGAAACAGACGCTTTGAATGGGAAGTTAACAATTTATACGGACAAACGAAGCCCAAAAGTTTCGCAAATCTTGAATCAACCTGAGGTTTCTCTGGTGTTTTGGTGCAGATATCTCAATTGGCAATTACGCATTCATGCTTTAGCGAGCGTTTGTGATGACCATGAAAGAATTCAGAGTGTGTGGGAGCAGGTACGTTTAACGGCGGGTGCAGCCGATTATCTTAGCATTCAAGCACCAAGTAGCCCGTTGTTCAACGATGGGTTACTGTCTGAGAATCAGCATGCGTTGTGTATTCTAGATCTGCATATTAAGTTTATCGACTGGTTAAGCTTGAGTCGAGATGGTCATAAGCGCGCTAGATTTGAGAGTAACCAATTCACTAGGTTGACCCCTTAATTTCGACAATTTTTAATGAATAAACCTTGGTTATAAAAATCGTTTTCGTCACTGATTTCGATCAGTGCATAGTTCCGCTTTTGTGGTATGTGAACAGATAGCTTAATCCAAATACCAAATTGCTTCGAATAACTGTTGCTAGAAACGTTTGAGGATGTGAGGGTTTATGCGATAAATTAATCATCTGCCTTTGAGCCTAAAGGAGATCAAGGTGCGAAAAAAACCTGAAAATAGTTACTGCGAATTGTGTCAGAGAGATGCGCCACTGACTTTTCACCATTTAATACCTCGCAAGGTTCATCGTCGAGCACGATTTCAAAAGCACTACACACTAGAG
Organism: Nitrincola tibetensis; assembly: GCF_003284585.1. Taxonomy (GTDB): domain Bacteria; phylum Pseudomonadota; class Gammaproteobacteria; order Pseudomonadales; family Balneatricaceae; genus Nitrincola; species Nitrincola tibetensis. The sequence goes on along the minus strand of NZ_QKRX01000011.1, from coordinate 16,823 downwards.
CAATTACAACAGGGAATTTGGTTGTGTTATCCCTGTCATCGAGCGGTGCATAGACGACATGATGAGATGGAGTTGGCCTTGCGGTTTAACTCGCTTGAGGCATTAAAGTCAGATCCTGACATGGCGTCTCATATAGTCTGGATCAGAAAACAAAAAGTACTGAGTTTATGAAATCCTACTATCGCCGAGGACCCGAACACCGTTACGGTGAAATCGTTGATTTTCTGAGTATTCGCAAGTTGTATGACTTTCGTTCTGTTGAAGTGGGCCGCTGGGTTACGCGAGCCGAAAATGAAGAAGCGGCAGCACATTTTTATGATGCATTGGCTGACCTTATGACGATACTCAATGGTACGGAGGCGCTTATTTCTCTTCGAGGCACATTGGCATTTCAATATGGTATCGGCGGAAGACCCGGAGTTTCGGCGCATTACCATCTTTCTACACGGTGTTTTTCTCTGGCCAAAAATGCAGGTCCTGGCAGTATTGCACATGAATGGTTTCATGCCCTAGATCACTACTTGGCGGATAAGTGTTTTAGTGATGTGCCAATAAAAATGTTTGCATCCAGAGCTTGGCTACACGATGCTACGCCGGTTCCACATCCACTGAATGATCGATTATTCAAATGCTTTGAGACTATTTTCCTTGACGAGAAGGGGCGAGATTCAAGTCAGTTATTTCAATCATCTAAACAAGTCGATAGCGCACAAGGTACTTTATATTGGAGTTTGCCTGAAGAAATGGCAGCTAGAGCATTTGAGGCCTTCGTGCAGGACCATGCGATTTGTAATCATTATTTGGTGAAAGGGACGAAATCATCTGAGGAAGCTCAGTTAGGGCTCTACCCACAAGGAGACGAAAGAAGCCGAATAAACGCTGCATTTGGGGACTATTTTTTTCACTTGGGTCATGCGCTTAGAAAACGAAGCAGTGCAAAATAATGACTGCAGGGGGATTACCATCCTGCTCCAGTGCGCCTACTCCACTGCATAAAGGCTGTTTTGAGGCGAGGGTTTTTATGAGCAAACTAAGATTGCCGTCAATAACGGCAATCTTAAACGTAAATGATTAGTATCCAGCTAAGCTTAAAGCTTGCTCAAATTGATTGTCATCTAAAACTCGCCGCCAATGATTGACGCAACTAGCGCGCATGAGTACTAGTTGGGTCTCTAACGAACCGATTTCTGCGGCAAGACTGTCGAGTATGTCTTGTGACTCATTGGCAATAATTGCTCTACGTAATATTGCTCTTACTTCAACTGCTTTATCTTCAACAGCTCCACGTTGTGAGGGCATTGCAGCCAACCAGTTTTTAACTTCTTCACGTTGAGCATCATTCAAATTAAGTGCATCTTGATTTTGAGCAATTGCAGGTGTGAGCAAGACAAGAGGTCTAGAAAGTTCGCTAATATCACGAGCCATAGCTGTTGAGGTAGCGGTACAGAGTGCTAGAGCAATCAAAAGTTTTTTCATACTGAACTCCTTGGTTTAGATTTCACTATATTAGCTAAACCTATAACCAATGAGGCAGTGACATATTGTCGCAGCCCTGCGAGCCCCTCCAGCACCGCTTTGACTCAATCACCAGCTCATTAGTCAAGAAGTTGCTATGGAGCATGCTATCAATCAGATGCAGAGTGAGTTTAAAACTCAAGTGCAAGAGTGGAAAAGTGTATTGATTCGAGGCGAAAGGCCCGATCAGCTCGAACGATTTTGGAGTAGCTTTCAGAATCAGGAACGTCTTGTTCAAACAATTGCGAGGGATTTATTGACGATCATGCCTGATGGGGAAGAGCGACAAACCGTTATACAGTTTGTTGAAGCTCACCAAACGATGGGCGTCGCCTATCGAAGAGGTTATCAATCCTTTGTTAACAATGGTTTTGATCATCGAGTGGGTGATCAAGCGGTTGCTGGCATTGATCGAGAGCCTTCTCGGTTATTAAATCAAGCTGCTTCAGATTTGGCTGAAAAAGCACTTCAAGAAGCTAATGAAATACCCGGAGAAGTGCAGTTTGCATCCTTATTATCGGCAGTGCTTTTGCTAGTTGCGATCCTACTTTTTGGTGTGATTGCCATGCTAGTGGTGAACTTAGGCATTGTTCAATTTAGTCGTAAATTAATCAGTGCGATTCAATATTTGAGTGAGGGCCGATTGAACACAAGTATTGCTATCTCAAGGGCAGATGAGCTAGGTACCCTAGCGCACTCTGCAAGACAGCTTCAAGAGTTTTTATTGCAAGTTGCCAATGAGATGCGAGTCAACAACAAGGTGCAAGTGAAACGGCCGAGACCGCACAGAGTCTCAGTAGTGTCGCCGACGTCTTAAACCAGATGGGGCAAAGAAATCAAACCTTAACTTCACGCTTCTTAAGTATTTAATTAATCTCTATCTGAGCGAGTGAGCAGAATCGGATAGAGACTTTAAGATTGAGTGGCAATAAACTGCTAACAAACTGCTGCTACCGTACAAGGAAAAGCTCAGGCCCAAAAAAGCCTTAATTTTTTCCTGCTGCAGAGCCGAGTGTTTTGTGGGTAGTCATTTGCTACTTGTATTATATTTTGATCCTACATCGGAATAAAGATTTCCATAGGTTCGTTGTACCTACTTGGTGATTTCGTTTTAGCGAATGTGCCAATTTATTGTTTTTTAAAACTAACTGCGGCAAAGGATCATTCGATGAGTAACCAGATTCGACAACCAAGCTATCAATCACTTGCAACCTTCCGAGATCCGCTGGCCGACGGCACGTACAGCCCCGAAATGGTGGTTATTCCAATTGGCGAATTCATGATGGGTACCCACGAACTCATCGATACTCAGCCCCATAAAGTAATGATTCGAAAGTCATTTGCGCTTGGTAAGACACCCGTAACTCAACTCGAATGGCAGAGGATTATGGGCAGAGATTTTCCAGAGCTAGTAATGAAGAGTAACGACGATTGTCCAGTAACCAACGTGAGTTGGGACGATGTGCAAGAGTATATTGACAGACTCAACGGATTAGCGGGGGCTTCATTTCGACTGCCGACCGAATCCGAGTGGGAATACGCAGCTAAAGCGGGGGAGAATCATAGATACTCCGGCAGTAACGATATTGATGCAGTTGCTTGGGTTAATAAGAATAGCGACAGAAGAGTCCAGCCAGTTGCAAGGAAGCAAGCTAATGCGTGGGGACTTTATGACATGAGTGGTAATGTTTATGAATGGGTTCAAGACATATGGTGCTCAGACTACATTAGCGGAAAGCCCGATACGGAGGAAGCGTTGCAAATGCGGGTCGATAGCGGCAAGCGGACCAAACGTGGAGGCTCTGCTTTAGGTGCGGCTGGGCTAGCAGGTTGTGCGGAGCGAATCTGGAGCCCAAGAAACGCCCGAGAAGACTTTACGGGTTTTAGGCTTGCAAGAACTCTATAATGATTAGCATCTGAGCAAACACTCTTTTTGGAGGGGGTTCACATGCCTAACTTCAAGCCGACAGTATTCACAAACGTCAGAAATACCGTCGTGAAGATCCTTATGCGCATGTTTTGGAAGTGGTGTCTTTAAACTTATGATCTCCTGGTAATTCTGCTTTGAATTTAGTTTTGCAATTACCACTCATACACATTATACAAAAATGCTGGCGGTCTTCGTGTTTGGTGCTCTGTGAGATCTCGACTCCACAACCGTTACAAAAAAGGGTAGCAACAGGTCCTTCAGTTTTTACAATGGCATGTTTGTAATTCATAAAATAGTTCGCGAGAAATCCCACTTTTATCAAGGGCGGATAGCTTGTCGGTTGAAGCCGACCCTTATCTCGCATTCCTTTTGTATTAGCTATCATAGGTTTATGTATATTTGGTTGGTTTCATATGTCCCAAGCTATACAAGATATACGGCACATGGGTTGAGTCAGACTTTTGGAGCTCAAAACTAAGTGAGTTGCTATGCGTCATCAACCACGAGATCCATCTGCTAACTTAATTCGAATAATCTATGCGATTTTCGATAAAGGAAAGCTCATGAATACATTTCAGAAGCCAAAAAAGCTAAATGTCTTGAATCAACCTCTAGTGTCATGTTGCCAAAGTCCAATGACAGGTTTTTTTCGTGATGGCTATTGTCATACTAATGATCAGGACTACGGTCGTCACGTGATCTGTGCGCAAGTGACCGAAGAGTTTCTTGCCTTCACCAAAAAGCGTGGCAATGATCTTTCTAAACCCGTCCCTGATTACGGATTTCCAGGCTTAAATCCTGGAGATAGATGGTGTCTCTGTGCGGTTCGATGGAAAGAGGCATTGGAAAATAATTGTGCTCCACCGGTTTTTCTGGAATCTTGTGAGATAACTGCGCTGTCGGTGGTGTCGTTAGAAGTGTTGCGTAAGCATCAAATTTAAGGGGCTGTCTAGGCCTAATGTTTAACCACCATAGAAGCTCTTAAGTCAGATCAGGCTATGGCTTCGCACATTGAATGGGTTAAGAAACAAAAGGCATTGGCCTGACTATCGGTATTGGTTGCCCCTTTAAGGCCATAGGGTCAGGGACGTGAGGAGATATACAATCGTCGGACTACTGGAGCAAGTATAGGCCCTCGTTAAAGGAGTTTGGCGTAGGTGAGGCAACCATCTATCGGGCATTGAATAGAGTTAAGCAGCTGATATTCACGAAAGTGGCTTCTTAACTCCGAGTTGAGTGATCCTGCTAGAGAGGGAAGTGGTATTTATTTTGATCTCAACTTTATATAGCAAAACTAGGCTGGTTGTTTAAAAAATTTTAAAAAAATTAATGATAAGAACAAATTATGACCATTTCTTTGACTTAAGTCTGTTTTAATCTCTTTTTTATTTCTATATGATACGTGCATAGGAAACATGGAAGAGTATCAGGATGTTTATTCAACATACTACATTATTGAATTATCTGACCTTATTGCAATTGCTTCTGCGATCACCTGAGAGTAGGTCAAGTGAAATGGCAAGTGCTACTGAATATGCCTTCAAATATGCTGTAGCTACCTTTACTCAAAAGTATTGGAAATGCTTGCTACTAATAGTCTTGATATTGCAGTTAGAGAATCAACTATGGTTGGCCACACTCGTAAAATTAGATACACGTCGAAAAAAACACTATAGAGTTATCAAATTTTTGCAATATGAGTCTATTTTATGACTTAAATTCGTAAGATAATCATATTCTATTTAGGTCAAAAATATATGTTTGATTTTAATGACGCTGCGAGGTTTTAGTGGAGTGCCAACTAAATTTATTCAATAAAAATATTAATTTTCTATACTATTTTTATACGGATTAAATTGCTATTGCTATTGCTATTGCTATTGCTAAAGCTTTGGCTTGTAAGTTAATGAAGGTATTTAGTGAAATTTCCCTCTCGTAATATAACTATTGACTTAAATGTTCAACCACAAATTATTGTAAAAAGCTAAATGTATAACCAATGAAAAAAGGATGTTTAAATGAAAAAAATGTTAACCCTAGCCGTATCTGCAGCATTTTTAACTGGCTGTGCTGGTAGTGCTAACCACAAAGTACTGACTGCAAACCAAGCCGGTGACTCAATGTTGAACTGTCAACAAATAGATGCAGAAATAGTCCGTGCTCAAGTTGTCATTGATGGTGTAAACCAAGACAAAAATGACTTAAGTGGTGCAGACATTATTGATGGATTGCTGTGGTTTCCTTTTAACCTGATCGCTAAATCAGGTAACTATAGTAATGCTTTAAAGGCGGCTGACGAGCGTATTGGTCGGTTGCAACAACTGAAAACTGAAAAGTCTTGTGGTGGGATGAATAAAGAGCAGCAAAGTGCAGCGGCTGATGAGATTCTTACAAAATTAAGTGAGCTAAGTCAGATGCACAAGGCGGGCGAACTGACAACTGAAGAGTACAACATGGCAAAGCGCAAAGTTTTAGATCTCTAGTGTAGAAAGGAACAAGAATTATGAAGATCAAGCCCCTCGTTTTAGTTACAGTGCTAAGTGTCGTGACTCTATCAGGTTGCGCGAGTTATCGCGTTGACTCAAATATTAAGAGTGTTCAGCCTGTTGCCGTTAGTGCTAAAGAAAACATTATCATTACAGAAAAAACTTTGCCCGCAGGTACTTTTACATTGATTGGGCCTATAGATGTCTCTGTAAAAAAACTGACTGTGTTTCATAAGGATCCAACCCGCGAACAAGCAAATGAAGCGTTGCGAGAAAGAGCCATCAGCATTGGAGCTGATGCTGTTATGCAAGTTCGCTATACCAGTGGCATTGGGATGACAACTTGGGGTTACCTAGACGCAGAAGGAAAAGCGGTTAAATTGCTTAACAAGTAAATTTAAAGCCCTCTTTAAAATACTTCATATATGATATGGTTCATTTAAAGAGGGTTTCACCAAGCGTTCATTATCCATACAAATATAGTGGATTTGAAGCAATCGATCATTATCGATTATTTCATATGGAATGCTTCAATAAGCAGTTAGCGACTTCAACAAACCCAAAGCCACCATTTTTCTTCGTTATAAATCTTGGGGGCGTATTTAAAAGATCTAAAAATGCTCTAATATTTGCCACTCCAAAGGTCATTTTAAACTGATCAAACATTGAAATGTCATTTGCAGAGTCACCTACAAAAGCGACCTGAAGCATGAACTCTTGTTCACTAACCCCCTGACTTTTCAACCAAGCGATAGCCGTTGATGCTTTATCATAGTCACCTCTCCAAGCATTAATATGTATTGAACTTTTTCGTGCATGTATGCCGTGCGCTTCAAGGGCTTTGATGAGGATTGCAATTTCTTCATCACTATTATGATGTTGTTGATGAATGTCGAAGGCAATATCAGTTTCACGGTAGCGTTGATCAGCCGTAGCACGTGCAAACGGAAATTCATTAAGTAGTTGATCTTGAATCAATAAAAGTTCTTCGTGTTGTTGACGTCGCCTTATATCATCAAGGAAGTAATGAGTTTTGATCTGTCCTAGAGCATTTTTCTGCATCCAGAAGGCACCGTTTTCGCCGATTACAGCGGAGACAGGCCAAGTGCGTACCATGCAGTCACACCATCCTGCGCAGGCACCCGTAACGGGTATTACTTGAATTCCTGCCTCTGCTAGTTGTTCCAATGCTCTGAGCGTATTGCTTGGCAGTTTACCTTGCCATGTTAGAGTGTCATCGACATCTGTAAATAAGTAGCGTACTTGATGATTAATTGTGTCCGGTAGTTCTAGTGCTAATTCCGTTTCAAAAAAATTAAGGTGTGTCATGAACAGACGTCTCCAGAGTCACAATAAGCGGTTGGTGGTCGGATAAAGGGGTGTGCGTATCGACTGAAAACGTGTGCGCCTTCAGATTTTGCAGCAAAATATAATCTCGGCAATGAGGGCCTTGAGGCCATTGGTCAGAGTCGTACACACCGCAAGTTGGAAAGGGAATCTGTTTTGGATAACACTGTTGAAACGCATCCTTCCAGCCTTGTTGTCTTAGCCAGTGATATTGATCACTGGTACTGTCTAGGTTGAGATCACCGCAGAGCAGTGTGCTATTAGTGCTGTCGGGATGAGCATAAATGCCAGGTCCTCTCGATCTTGGCAGTCGATTTTCCTGTGTATACTTGGCGGCTAGGTCGTTTAGATACGCCAGCTGAACAAATCGTTCCTCGGGATTATGGTATGCCAAGTGGGTGTTCAAAATACGGATAGGCTGATGACCAGCAATTAGAGTTTCGACAGCACAACGTGGCGTTTGCCAGTATTCTGTTGCGCTGGAACTGGGCAAGCTGTGTACACGCTTATCGAGCATTGGTGCGTTGACCAAGGTTAGATTACCAAACTCTCGGCGTTGGTTTGGCTGCGAGCCTGGCCAGCTTAGCGCAGCACCCCATACTGGCGTATATTCACTGAAGGCTTGGCATAGGACGGCCAGTTGGTCAGGTTGTGTTGAACAAACGTACTCATCAAAGTAGCGTGCCACTTCTTGAAGACAGATTACCGTTAGCGGACCTTGGTCAAAGATGTAGTTAATCACATGATCCAGAGCGATCTGTCCATCACAGCCTTTGCCACTTTGTATGTTCCAAGTGAGCAGACGAAAAGGAGTTTGTGTCATTATTTTAGTCCTGCGTGCATAAAGGATTGTAAAAAACGACGCTGAAAAATCAGGAAGACAATCAGCAATGGACCGATGGCAATTAAGGTTCCTGCACAGATCACTGGCCAGTCAACTCCTGATTCCGGTGCGCCAAAAATGGCCATGCCCACGGTAAGCGGGCGACTATTAGTGGTATTTGTGACCACCAGAGGCCAAAGAAAATTGTTCCAGTGGTGGCTGACCGAGACCAATCCAAAGGCTAAATAGGTCGGTTTAGCGAGTGGTACATACACTTTCCACAGTACACCTAGCCAAGAGCAACCTTCCAAACGCGCGGCATCTTCCAGTTCTTGGGGGACTGTTTTAAAAGTTTGGCGTAGCAGAAAAATACCAAAAGCACTGGCCATGTAGGGGAGTCCAACACCCAGCCAAGTATCGATCAACTCAAGCTTTGCCAAGGTACGGTAGTTCTCGACGATAAGTATTTCCGGCACGATCATCAGTTGTAGCAATACCAGTCCAAACAGCAGGCTTCGCCCTTTAAATGGCATACGTGCAAGGGCATAGCCTGCCAAGGTACAAAGAACTAATTGGAAGGACAGAATCAATCCCGTGATCATCATAGTGTTGAACATATAACGCATAAAAGGTGCTTGCTGCCAAGCGGTGACAAAGTGTTCGAGTGTCAGTGGCGCCAACAAATCAAAACGCGTGGCATATTCCGACGGATGAAAGGCAGCCCAAAATGCATAGAGTAGTGGAAAGATCCAGGCTAGCCCAAGCGCCCAAGCGGCAGTGAAAGATAGGGTTCGTGTAAATGTAGGCATCATCAAATCTCAGCGGTAATGAATACGTCGTTCGACCAATAAAAATTGCACTACAGCCAGCAAAATGAGCAGGATAAGCAGGACAAGAGTGAGTGCTGCTGCGTAGTTGCTATCAAAGAAACTGAAGGCGTTCTCATAGATGTAATACAACAGAAGATTAGTGGCGTTATTGGGTCCACCTTTGGTCAGAATGAACAAGTGATCTACTAACTTGAAAGCATTCAGAACGGCATTTACCAATACAAATAGCGTGGTTGGCATCAACAAGGGTAGGGTAATGCGACGAAAAACATAGAGAGGGCTTGCATTTTCCACGGCAGCGGCGGCATAAATATCCTTATTAAGACTCTGGAGTGCGGCCAGATAAAAGATCATAAAGAAACCTGACTCTTTCCAGATAGTCATCAGCATCAGACTGATTAGAGCCCAATTCGGGTCACCTAGCCAGTTAATGCCTGTCAAGCCAACTGAATTAAGGATTTTGTTAAACAGGCCAATTTCTGGCGTGTAAAAAAACAGCCAAATATTGGCTACGGCGATCATAGGTAGCATGGTCGGTGTGAAGTAGGCGAGTCGAAGGGCCGCACGACCACTGATTTTGCTATTGACCCAAAGGGCCATCGCCAATGCCAGAGCCATGGAGGTAGGCACGGTGCCAATTGCATACCATAGGTTGTTGTGGAAGGCTTGCCAAAAGACTGCATCGTCCAGCATCGAACGGTAATTTTCCAATCCAGCAAACTCCGAAGGGTTTCTGCCACGAGCAGGAAAAAACAGCGAGTGCCACAGTGTGGTTAGTGCTGGAATATGGGTGAATGCAAGCAGCAAAACTAAAGCGGGTAATAGCATTAACCAAGCGTAAAGTTGATTGAATCGGTTCATTAGATAACCTAGATCACAAATTAAAACATGCGGTAGCCTCTACTGAGGCTACCGACTAGAACTGTATTAGTAACGAGACAGAATACGTTGTGCTTGGTTTTGTGCACTATCCAGCGCTTCTTGTGCTGACTGCTGGCCATTTAGAACAGCCTGTATGGCATCATCAAGTAGTTTGCGGATACGTCCTGACTCATGTGTAGAGAATTCTGCAGTGGCATACTTCAACTGATCACGTGCTACGGCAGCCGGAGGGAAATCGGCAACGTAAGCTTTCAGTGCCTCAGTTTCATAGGACTCAGGGCTGACTCCCATATAACCAGTAGCAATACTCCAGTGAGCAGCTTGCTCAGGTGATGTCATAAAACGAACAAGTTGAAGTGCGGCTCTACGCTCTTCTTCACTGGAGTCCTTAAATAGGTAAAAGTTGCCGCCGCCCGTGGGAGAACCAGGACGCTTATTTTCAGGCAACATTGCGACACCAAAGTCAAAGCTGGCATTGTCCTTTACTGCCGTTAAGTTGCCAGTAGAGTGCCACATCATAGCGGTTTTCTGTTCCAAGAAGTTTTGGCGCAGGGTACCCCACTCGATCATGCCTTGTGGCATGACGGCGTATTTACCGCTTAGATCCTGCCAATAGGTCAGTGCTTCAACCACGCCTGGGTTATTAAAGTAGGTTTTGTTGCCCTCGCTGTTCATGAGAACTTCATCGTTTTGCATTGCCAGTGCACCGAACATCCAGTAAGGATAGCCAGTAGATGGGATCATCAATCCCCACTGGTTGACTTCATTATTACTGCCACGAACCGTGAGCTTCTGGCCCATCTCAACCATTTCTTCCCATGACTTCGGTGGTTGCTCGGGATCTAGTCCAGCGCTGCGGAAAGCATCTTTGTTGTAATACATTACGATTGTGGAACGCTGGAACGGAATCCCCCAGACTTGATTTTCAACGATGCCGTTTTCCATAAGCGCTGGATAGAAGCTATCCAGCCAAGCTCGTTCGTCATCCGTTTTCACAACTTCATCAAATGGTACGATGGCGTCAATGCCCATTAGTTCGTGAACATCAATGGAAAACAGCACCGACAATTGTGCTGGCTGACCACTATTCAACGCGGCAAGTGCTTTGACTCGTGTATCGTTGTAGTTACCAGCGTAGATAGCATTTACCTTGATATCGGGGTGTTGTGCTTCGAAATCACTGATCATGCCGTCTACGACATCGGTTAGCGGCCCTCCTACTGAGATAGGGTAAAACATGGTCAGTTCAGTTTGCGCATAGGCTGCGTTGCTCAGTGCGAATGCGGTAAAGCCAGTTGCCAGCAGGCGCTTAGTGCTGCGTATCATGGTGAAACTCCTTTTGGATGAGAGAGTGGGTTGTAAGAGTAGGTAAAACATAATCGGACAAGCGCTGTCCTGTGGTACTGCAAAAAACGTGTTGATCTTGACTGCGCCAATTTATATTCAGTGCGGAGCCAGCCGCGAGCAGCTGGTGTCCTGGTAGGCGTAGCTTGATCGTTTGATGTGACAGAGATGGCAGGCTTATATCAATGATTGTATCGGCGCCATGGTAGTCACAACGAATGACCTCAGCCGCAATGCCATCAGTTGCTAAATGAATATGTTCCGGTCGAATACCGAGCAAAAAGGAACCTTTGTTGATCAGGTTCATTGGTGGATTGCCGATGAAACGTGCAACGAAGGTGCTGGCAGGAGTCTGATATAAGGCATTGGGTGTACCGCACTGGGCAATTTCACCCTGATTCAGTAGAAGAATACGATCAGCCATGCTCATCGCCTCTACCTGATCGTGAGTGACATATAGCACGGTCATACCCAGTCGTTGCTGTAGAGCCCGCAACTCTGCACGCATCTCATTTCGCAATTTGGCGTCCAAATTGGAAAGAGGCTCATCCATGAGGCACAACGGAGCTTCTGCAATGATGGCTCTAGCAAGAGCTACACGCTGGCACTGACCACCTGACAGTTGTGAGGGCCTTTTTGAAAGATGATCGCCTAGATTGACCAAATCAGTAACGCGCTTGAGTCGCTGATCTCGCTCAAGTGCACCTACACCTCGGGCCTTCAAGCCAAAGACGATGTTCTCAGCAATGCTCAAATGTGGAAATAGTGCGTAGGATTGAAAGACCATTGCTAATCCACGCTTCCCAGGTGGAAGGTGAGTAATATCCTGTCCATTCAGACTAATTGATCCAGAACTCGGATGTTCAAGTCCTGCTATCATTTTCAATGTGGTTGACTTTCCACAACCAGAGGGGCCGAGGAGGGCGACAAACTCACCTTGAGCAATTTCAAAACTGATATTTTTGACAGCCAGTGTTTCCTGCCATTCTTTGCGCAGTTGTCGTATTTCTAATTGACTCATTGAGGCACCTCAGGTTCTTAATTCAATATTGGCGGCATCAGCTAGACTTGCGATCTCTGTTGTTATCAGGTCAGTCACAAATAGATCGACATCGTTCAGGGTTGCCGTGCGGACAGGTGCTTTGCGCAGATACTTACTGCTATCAGCGACCAGAATACGCAGGTCGCTGTTTTCGATAATGGCACGAGACAGGTGAGACTCTTCCGGCGAAAAATCCATCAGCTCCCCTCCAGCCCCTAGTCCTCCGATACCAAAAATGCCGAAGTTAACTTGAAAGCGGCAAAGAAAACGCGTGGTATCTTCGCCCATAAGGTCTTGATCTGATGGTCGGATGCGCCCACCAGTGAGCAGGGTTTCGATTTTAGGGTTATGGCATAGCGCCATGGCTGCATTAATATTATTGGTTATCACCTGCAGTCCGGGATGATCAATCAGGGCTACAGCAACCTGCTGGGGTGTTGTGCCAATACCCAAAAAAATGGTTGATCCTTCAGGTATAAGCGCTGCTACAGATTGGCCAATTCTGCGCTTGGCATCGAGGTTGATCACCTGACGGCTTTGGAATGAGAGATTGCGGTTATGAAAAGGCAAACGAATACCGCCGTGCACTCTCTGAACCAAACCTTGGTCACTCAACTCATTGAGATCTTTCCGAATAGTTTGTACAGAAACATTAAAAGCATCGGTTAATTCTTGGCTTGAGAGTTGCCCCCCAGCTTGCTTTAGCCAGGCGAGGATTTTGCTTTGGCGCTCGGATAGCTGCATTTTGACCTTCGAACGAACTTAAATTGGTGGTTTTAAATTTCGAACGAGAGGTTATCGATTTAATATTGCAAATTGATGACGTTTTTGTGTTGAAGTGTGAAGGTTTTATGAAGGTGTGTAAGAAGCAATCTAATAAGAGGTGGGCGACATGGAGTAAGTGGCGATGGAGTCGATTAGATTATCCTAAGTGATCTGAATATTAACAATACAGCAGGTGCTGGAATAAACCTTGAATATTCAAGAAACATTACTATTCAAAACAATATAATCAGTAATCTTGAAAAAGCGAACTCTGACGGTTTTTCAAATGGAACTCCTTTAAACACTATCACGGGGGTGGAATTCGGCTTAATAATACAGACAGTATTCAAGTTTATGATGAAAACGAGGCACTGAAACGACGAGTGGCCGGGTTCGAGAAGCAGTTATTTGTTGAGAAATCGGAGAAGCCCGGTTGATAATCCGCATCAACCTAGCCTGCTGCGCGAAGGGCAAACCATGACTGAACCCGAGGGGCCCTGCGTCCAATCCCGATGGGGCAAAAGGCGTGATATAGACAAATGGATCAGGCGAAAATTGCGTTGCTATATCTTGAAACAAATGGGGGCGAAGTGGGTACCGTAAACTACGTGGTTTAGGGGTAGATCGCTGGACGGCTTGAAACACGGCCAAATAGGCTCATGGACCTTGGCGCTTAAGTAAAAGCCCTGTACTTTACAAGGTCTTGCCTAACTGATATTTTGCTAAATTGCGGCAGTTATGATTGGTGGCATAAAGAACATTAAGGAAATGAGCCGCCGTGGTACCTGACCCGTATGCTCTGTGGTGTGGGAGGAGAGATATTGTAAAATGCGTCCCTATCCCGATTAAAAAATGTAGATATGATTTGTTTAACTATTACAGAGAACATCCAGAAATGTCCTGTACCTTTTTTGAAGGAGTTTTGGCTCAGGTCAATTAATAGAAAAGACCTCTAATACTCGTGTTTTCGTATAGTTGGATAGTGTAATGATAAATGACCTTGATAGCCAAAAAACTATAACAAAATCAATGCTAAGCACTGATGACTTTGACTTGTCCAGTCAGCAGGCGTCTATCATTGATGCTGCTAATGAAATGGTAGCGACCATTTCTCATGATGAACGTATACTTTTTGTCAATCATGCGGGTCGAAATTTGTTGGCAATCTCACAAGATCATAATCTGGCATCTGAACCGCTTTACGTAGAAGACTTCCACTCTGTCGAGGTCTATGCACTGTTAAAAGATCATGTTTTCCCATCCATCATTCAACAACGTAAAACATGGAAAGGTGATATTGAGTTTAAAGACTTAAATAACCAATCTATTCCTGTTAACTTAAGTGTTATACCGCACATGGATGAACATGGAAAGGTCGCATGGATTACGGGAATTGCTAGAGATTTACGTGAACAAAATGCACTAGAAATACAGCAACGTTTGGCTAAAAGAGTATTCGATAATACTATTGAGGGTATTTTTGTAACGGATGCCTTCTCTAAAATTTTGCAAGTTAACCGTGCTTTCTGTGAAATTACGGGCTATTCAGCATCTGATGTCCTAGGTAATACACCTAAGATTTTGCAATCGAAACATCATGACTCAAGTTTTTATGAAGCCTTGTGGAATCAAGTGAATAAAACAGGTACTTGGCAAGGAGAAATTTGGAATCGCAGGAAAGACGGGAGTGCGTATCTACAATGGTTGTCGATTAACTGCCTGAATAATAAACAGGGTGAAATAGAGTATTATGTTGCAGTATTTCATGATCTATCTGAGCTGAGAGCGCGAGAAGCTCAAATTGACTTTTTAGTTAATCATGATCCCTTGACAGAGCTAGGGAATAGAAAACAATTAATTGATCGACTTAAATATAGTATTCAAAGCAATATCCATCGTAATAAGAAAATCGCGGTCATTAAAGTAGACCTAGGAGAAATTCAGTTGATTAATGACAGCCTAGGTCATGCTTTCTGCGATCGGTTGATACAACAAGCTGCTAGTCGATTAAAAACTATAGTGAGTGATCAAAATCTATTAGTGCGTTTAGCTGCAGATGAGTTTGGTGTGTTGGTCGCGGATATTAAAAACGCGATAGATATTAGTCGTTTGGTCTTTGAATTAAAGTCATCACTACAGCTACCTTTTCAAATAGATAATGAAAACTTATATATGAATCCATCATTGGGTATCGCATTTTATCCAGATGATACGACTAGCTTTGATGACTTATTGCGCTTTGCACGAATTGCATTGCAGCAAGCTAAGAGTGATGGTCGAAATACTTTTTGCTTTTACAACTCCGATATGAGCCATCAAGCACGTGATAGATTGTTGCTTGAGCAAGCTCTCAGAGAAGCCATCGCATCAAATGGTCTCAGCCTGAATTTTCAACCGAAGGTTCAATTAGAAACAGGCGAGGTGTTTGCGTCAGAGGTTTTAGTCAGATGGAATCATCTTACACAAGGCTTTATCTCTCCATCGGTATTCATTCCGATCGCAGAACGCTCTGGCTTAATTGCTGATTTAGGCCGTTGGGTTATGGAGGAAACTTGCCGGTATCTAGCTGAAATTAAACAATCTGGACTAACCATACTGCCAGTGGCAATCAATCTATCAGTCCATGAACTTGAGGGGTCAGGTTTTGCAAAGCACTTGATGAAATATGTGAATGATTACGATTTAGAACCCAGCTTATTTGAGTTTGAAGTGACTGAAACAGGATTAATTTCCAGAGAAGAGATGGTCATCGAGTCATTGAAACAGCTTAGAGAAGCAGGTTTTAGAGTAGCTCTTGATGATTTTGGAACGGGCTACTCAAGTTTGTCTTACTTGAGAAAGCTCCCCTTAACTACCCTAAAAATAGATAGAGCTTTCGTTAGTGATATTACTGATGATAAGGTTGCCGCCAGTATAGTAAGAACTGTAATCACACTAGCAGAAAGTCTTGGCCTTGAAGTGATTGCTGAAGGTGTTGAAACTAAAGAACAACAGTCTATTTTACTTAAGTTAGGTTGTACCAAAGCGCAGGGTTATTTTTTTTATAAGCCTCTTGATAGCTTGGAATTTAGAAAATTAATAAACCATTAGAAAACTATGTGATTAAGTTAACACGATGTATTTTTTAAAGATGAATTTAAAAATTAGTCAAGAGACTGATTGTAAGCGCCAATCCAACCACCGCCTATTCGAACTGAAGCCAACTCGATAACCTCACAGCTTTCAACGCTAGGAGGTTTCCATGAGAAAGCACCGCACCAAAGCCGAATGGCTGTCATTGATTAACGAGTTTGAGCAAAGCAACCAGAGCCAAGCTGAGTTCTGCTCAGCGCGCGGATTAAATCCCAAGTACTTTAGCCTACGCCGCATCAAGCTGAAAGCCATCTCGCCGAAGGATCCCTTTGTGGAAGTGAGGCCTACCCCTGCGGATACGACCAGCGTCGTCATCCAGTATGGTACGGTTAAAGTGCACCTCCCAACGACCAGTACGCAGGTCATTGCGCAACTGGTGAAGGCGCTGGCCGCATGATTCAATGGCAGGAAGACATCACAGTCTATCTGCACCGTGAGCCAGTGGACTTCCGCAAAGCCATCAATGGCCTCAGTGTCATTGTTCAGGATACGATGTCGCTGTCACCGTTTGAAAAAGCGCTGTTTGTCTTCTGCAATAGAAAGCGCACACAACTCAAGGTGCTGTACTGGGATGAGACCGGCTTCGCTCTCTGGCAAAAGCGCCTGGAGCGCGACAAGTTCAAATGGCCTAGACATTGGGACAGTGATCCGGTGGTCATCGATCATGAGCAGTGGCAATGGCTGTTGCGCGGCTTTGATATTACGCAATTAAAACCGCACAAAGCAC
>NZ_QKRX01000010.1 GCF_003284585.1 Nitrincola tibetensis | reverse complement strand
AACCACCAACACCTTCTTAATTTGCATTTGAATCAAACACTTAAAAAGAAGCCTCGTTTCAGTGACTCTGCCCCGGAAGGCCTTGTCTCTCAAGCGAGGCGCGAATATTAAATAGGTTTAGAGCCTAGGTCAACAACTTTTTTCAAGTTTTAGAAAAAAGAAAGCTATTTGGATAAGTGCCGCTTGCGCCTTAACACCCAAAGCACGGGGCCAGACAAGCCATAAACCACAAATAACAACCATAAAAAGACGGGAGGACTAATTGAAATCACCGCAATCGCCAACACAATTGCCGCCAAAATAACGAAAGGCACTTTACCTTTCAGATCAACGTCCTTAAAGCTGTAATACAATACATTACTGACCATTAGCACGCCTGCCAAACCAACATAGGCCGCCACAATCACTGAAAAATCCTCGGCAGAGAATTCAAAGACGGTGCAAACCCATATAAGTCCAGCAACCGCTGCTGCTGCCGCAGGGCTTGGTAAACCAATAAAGTAGCGTTTATCGACAGAACCGATTTGTGTATTGAATCTTGCCAATCTCAGCGCTGTTCCTGCCACATAAATGAACGCCGCAAACCAACCCAGCTTACCCAGATCATCCAAAGCCCAAGTAAACGCAACCAAAGCAGGTGCAACACCAAAAGAGACCATATCTGCTAATGAATCGTACTCAGCACCGAATGCACTCTGTGTATTTGTCATTCGAGCCACTCGCCCGTCCAACCCATCAAAGAGCATCGCTACGAATATCGCAATTGCTGCAGCCTCAAACTGACCATTCATAGAAGCTATAACGGCGTAAAAACCAGAAAAAAGCGCACCCGTTGTAAACAAATTCGGCAATAAGTACACCCCCTTTGGAGGACGTGCCTTTTCTTGCTCGCAAGCAGCAGTTAACAACTCATCTTCCTGCTCTGGTTTTTCGTGGTTGTCTGTCATACACATCCTGCTATTTACAAAAAATTTACGTGCATTCTACTTCAGTTATTCACAAACACTCAAACTCTGAAAAAACGCTCGCCTTCATCAAAGCGCCCAACTGGAGGCAATCCCAATTTTATTTTGATTTTGGCTTAACCAGATATCAGCTTGCACCCTTCCCCGATCTCTCAAACTTTCAAGAAAACTCTTTCGAGTATCAAACTTGGAAATTGATTCCATAGAGACCAACAATTCGTCTGGCTCAATTAGATGAAACCGGGCCTGCCGCCAACGCTTCTCTTCTTTACCCAGCAACCATGGCACTTGCTTAAGATGCTCGATATGCTCTACTGCATCAGAGATTTCTCCAACAAATGAAGACTGGAACATTATTTCATGCATCCTCTCATGAATTGCCTTTGCAGTAACGGGTACATGGTTTCTTTTCAGTGGCTGCAGCAATACGATCAACATATCGGCTGTAGATGTATCCCTTATCAACGAACGAATCACTGGATTGGCAGAAAAGCCGCCATCCCAAAAATATTCACCGTTTATTTCGACGGCCTTATGAAGGGTAGGTAAACACGCAGAAGCAAGTAAGCACTCGACTTGCAATTCATGCTCTCGGAAAATTCTAGCGCCTCCGGTTTGCACATGCGTTGCAGCAATATATAGCTTTAGCTCCTTTTGCGAGCGTATCCGTTCAAAGTCTATTTGCGACTCCAACAAGTCTTTAAGCGGATTAATATCAAAAGGATTTAGGTCATACGGCGACAAATGCTGACTTAAATTTCGCCACCACTCAACGTGTTTAGGCTGCGTTAACAAGTCAGGGGTTGCGATGCCATACCAGAACTGGCTAAGACTCTCCTTTGCACCTTCGGCACCGCCCTCCAACCAACCTTGGGTCAACGCTATTGCATTCATAGCACCGGCACTGGTTCCGCTGATGCTATCGAAACAAAGCGATTTTGTTTCGAGTAATCGATCCAGAACTCCCCAGGTAAAGGCGCCGTGTGCACCCCCACCCTGCAAAGCTAAATTCAATTTAAGCTCTTGCATATGCGCCCTCCTTTGATTGGCAACACTTCAAGACTAACACAACAAACTCTATTAAACGCTATAGCCTTACTATACTTTCAAATAGACAACAAAAAACCCGCCGAAGCGGGTTTTTTAGACATCAATTGCAATTAGTTTTTAGACTTATCAACCAATTGGTTCGCTGTAATCCAAGGCATCATTTCACGCAACTTACCGCCAACCTGCTCAATTGGATGAGCGGCATTGTTACGACGACGTGCAGTCATAGAAGGATAGTTGGTAGCACCTTCTGATATGAACATTTTAGCGTATTCACCGTTCTGAATGCGTTTCAAAGCATTACGCATGGCTTCACGTGACTGCTCATTAATGACTTCAGGGCCTGTCACATACTCTCCATACTCTGCGTTGTTAGAGATAGAGTAGTTCATGTTGGCAATGCCGCCTTCATACATGAGATCAACGATCAACTTAAGCTCATGTAGACATTCAAAGTAGGCCATTTCTGGGGCATAGCCAGCTTCAACTAAGGTTTCAAAGCCCATTTTAACCAATTCAACACATCCGCCACAGAGTACGGCTTGCTCACCAAACAAATCGGTTTCTGTCTCGTCTTTAAAGGTTGTTTCAATGATACCGGTACGGCCACCACCAACACCTGCTGCATAAGACAGTGCAACGTTCTTCGCATTACCTGATGCATCTTGGAAGATCGCAACCAAATCAGGAATACCTCCACCCTTAACAAACTCAGAACGCACAGTATGACCCGGTGCTTTAGGCGCGATCATGATTACGTCTAAATCTTTACGCGGCTCAACTTGGTTGTAATGAATAGAGAAACCATGCGCAAATGCAAGAGTCGCGCCCTGCTTAATATTAGGTTCAATTTCCGTTTTGTATAACTGACCCTGAAACTCATCAGGCGTCAAAATCATGACTAGATCTGCTGCTGCAACGGCTGCAGGAACATCTGCAACTTTTAAACCAGCCGCTTCTGCTTTAGCACGTGAAGATGAACCAGGACGCAATCCAACGGTAACATCTACACCAGAGTCCTTTAAGTTACACGCATGGGCATGACCTTGTGAGCCATAACCGATGATCGATACTTTTTTACCCTGAATAATAGAAAGATCACAATCTTTATCGTAATACACTTTCATGTCTGACAACCTGTAATAAGCGTTAATGGGGGTTACACTCTCTGTGTAATGCGCCTACTTTAATCTAACTTCCTTGTTGCGTAAAATGATATATTTGCAACACTATGTTTCATTTTATGGGATGACAGAAATGGATACTCGAAGCTTAAGTCACTTCTTGATGCTTGCTGACACCTTACATTTCCATCGCAGTAGCAGTGCCTGCCATATCAGCCCCTCTACCTTGAGCCGCACGATTAAGCAACTCGAAGACGAACTGGGGGTTGTACTTTTTATACGAGATAATCGCAGCGTTTCTCTGACACCAGAAGGTAAACGACTCCAAACATACGCTCGTGAATCACTGCTTCAGTGGGAAAGCTTACGTTCTTCCCTACAATCAGACTCACGCGATTTACAAGGAGAACTCAGCATTTATTGCTCAGTAACTGCAAGCTACAGCTTCTTATACGATATCTTAAGTGATTTCAGGCGGGAGCACCCTCGTATTGAAATCAAACTTCACACGGGTGATCCTGCTGAGTCCATTCAAAGAATAAAGTCAGGCGATGAAGACATTGCCATTGGTGCTAAACCCGACCACTTACCACAAGACATCGCATTTCGTCCAATTACCACCTCTCCATTAGTTTTTATTGCGCCCGCTACAGCAACCCATTTCAACATCCCGACTCAGGTCCACGCCATTGAGGAGGAGTGGATCTCGGTCCCAATGATTGTGTCTGAAGCTGGTTTAGCACGTAAACGCAGCGATGCATGGTTCCGCAGCTTAGGAGTAAAGCCTTTAATCTATGCTCAGGTGGCAGGCAACGAAGCGATCGTCAGCATGGTCAGTCTAGGTTTTGGCATTGGAGTGGTTCCCCTAATTGTGCTGGAAAACAGCCCCCTCGCATCAAACGTTCAATTATTGGAGATCGAACCTGCGCTCGACCCTTTCGAGGTTGGTATGTTCGCGCTGGACAAAAAACTAAAACACCCACTTATCCAAGCCTTTTGGTCGCTATCCGCAAAACGAAAGGGTATTCTGCCCTCTCTGAATAAACCCTAATCTTTATCAGGACTTAATCGTATCATGACTGCTGACATGATTTTTGTTTTTACTCTACTGGGTGCCACCATCGCTTTGTTTTTGAGTAACAAAATACGAATGGACACCATTGCATTACTTGTCGTTATCGTCCTCGCCCTCTCTGGAATTATTACACCTTCTGAAGCCGTTTCGGGATTCGGGAATTCGGTTGTCATCATGATTGCTGGTTTATTCGTCATAGGTGAAGGACTCTTCAGAACGGGGGTGGCAGCAACGGCTGGCAATTGGTTGTTGAAAGTCGGTGGCGATAATGAGCAACGTTTATTAATGTTTTTGTTACCGGTCGTTGCACTACTCTCTGCTTTTATGAGCTCCACTGGAGCCGTTGCCTTATTGATACCCGTTGTATTAAGCATGGCTAGAAAATCTGGGATGCAGCCCTCTCGGCTATTAATGCCTCTTGCATTTGCAGCATTAATTGGTGGCATGTTAACCCTCATAGGCACGCCACCAAATATAATTGTGAGCGCACAAATGCGCGATGCTGGCTTTGAACCCTTTGGCTTCTTTGCGTTTACACCTATAGGATTGGCAATTTTGATCGTCGGAACATTGTATTTAGTGTTTATAGCTCGACATCTACTGCCTAAAACCGAGATTCGAGACCCTGATAACAGCCATCCAAGCCTTATAGAATTTTCTGAACGCTACGCGACCCATCACCAACTCCACAAACTGATTATTCAGCCTGAGAGTCAATTAGCCTTTCACACCCTCGCCGATTTGGGTCTAAGATCAGAGTACGAAGTGACGGTTGTTGGCATTCAACGTAAAGGAACTTGGCTTTCCAGTCTAATGCCAGTTTTAGCCAATACTCAAATGAGGCATTTGGATATACTCTGGGCGTATGGTGATGAAGCAAACATCCACCGTTTGTGCCAAGCACTTCATTTAAGATCACTTGATTTTCATGAAGCCGAATTAGCCAAAGTCAACGAAACATTCGGGCTAGCTGAGGTCTTACTTCCTCCATCATCTACGTTAGTCAACCTCTCCTTAAAAGAATGCCGGTTCCGGGAAAAGCACAATTTGAGTGTTATTGGAGTAAGGCGCAATCGAACGCCCTTAAACACAGAATTTTCACATACTAAGTTAGAGGCAGGCGACACATTGCTTTTGGCTGGCAGTTGGCAACACATTCAACAACTGGAACGGCATCGAGACTTTGTTGTTCTTGAAACGCCCGCTGAGATGCAAGAAATTCCAGCAACAGCTGAAAAGGCACCCATCGCTCTTGTCATCACTTTAGGGCTGTTAATCACCATGACGTTTGGCTTTATCGCGAATATCACGGCTATTTTAATCGCTGCTCTTTTAATGATTTTAAGTAAATGCCTCAGTTTAAATGATGCTTACAAATCACTGAATGCGAGTAGCTTGGTGCTAATCGCAGGCATGCTACCTCTCGCCTTGGCAATGGAGAAAAGCGGGGCTCTGAGTTATGTCGTTAATCTCTTGGCCAACGAATACGGACATGCGAGCCCTCTGATGCTGTGTGCTGGCTTCTTTTTATTGACATCGCTACTGAGCCAATTTATTTCCAACACAGCCACCACTGTTTTGATTGCGCCAATTGCACTAACCGTTGCTCAAATGCTTGGCATTCAGCCGGAGCCTTTTATGATTACAGTCGCGATAGCGGCATCAACAGCCTTCGCCACTCCAATTGCCTCCCCTGTGAATACCTTGGTTGTCGAACCAGGACAGTATCGGTTTGCGGACTTTGCCAAGGTTGGCATTCCCCTTCAACTTATTGCACTGTTGATTACGCTTATTTTACTCCCTATTTTCTTCCCTTTCTGAAGCGTTAAAACATAAAAAACCCGCAGAGTGTAATAACTCTGCGGGTTTAATGTGCGCTTTAGCGTATTTAAAATCAGACCGCTAGAACTTTTTCGCCTCTGGAAATACCGGAGACGCCTGAACGTACCACTTCCATAATGCAGGTATTGCCCAAGGACGTAATAAAAGCGTCGAGTTTTTCACTTGATCCCACTAACTGCACCGTGTAGGTGTTTGGAGTGATATCAATGATCTGCCCGCGGAAAATATCAGCGGTACGCTTAATTTCCGCACGCATCTGACCATTTGCCTTGAACTTGATCATCATGAGCTCGCGCTCGATATGCTCACCCTCAGACAAATCAACCACTTTTACCACATCAATTAGCTTATTAAGCTGCTTTGTGATCTGCTCAATGACTCGATCGTCGCCAATCGTTGTCACGGTTAAGCGTGAAAGGGTCTCATCTTCTGTTGGCGCAACGGTCAAAGACTCAATATTGAAGTTACGCTGAGAAAACAAGCCAACGACACGTGACAAAGCACCCGGCTCGTTTTCCATCAAAACTGAAATTATATGTCTCATGATCAGGTTCTCTCCGTCTTACTCAGCCACATATCACGCATAGAACCTCTAGGCACTTGCATCGGATACACATGTTCGAACGGATCTACCATAATATCCATAAAGACTAGGCGATCTTTCATCGCAAAGGCTTCACGCATTGCGCTTTCAAGCTCTGAGTACTTAGTGACCTTTATTCCAACATGACCATAGGATTCAACCAGCTTGACAAAGTCAGGCAGCGAGTTCATGTAGGATTGTGAGTGACGAGACTCGTAATTCATGTCCTGCCATTGACGCACCATACCTAAAGACTGGTTGTTCAGACATATAATTTTGACCGGAATATCATATTGTTTACAGGTCGAAAGCTCTTGAATATTCATTTGAATACTGCCTTCACCCGTTACGCAGACCACTTCCTCGTTCGGGAAGTTCATTTTAACGCCCATGGCTGCTGGCAAACCAAAGCCCATCGTACCGAGACCGCCGGAGTTGATCCAACGATTCGGTTTGTTGTACTTATAGTATTGAGCAGCGAACATTTGGTGTTGCCCTACGTCTGAACAGACATAGGCGTCACCTTCTGTCACTTTACACAGCATTTCAATGACTTGCTGCGGCTTCATCATTTCAGAGTCGTCAGTACGATAACGGCCACCGTGACGAGCACGCCACTCATCAATTTGCTTCCACCAAGCTGCAATCGCCTCTGCATCTGGACGCTTCTTGCTTTCTTTGACCAACTGGATCATGTCATCCAATACCACTTTTGCAGGCCCTACAATTGGGACATCCGCTTGAATGGTTTTAGAGATAGAGGCGGGGTCAATATCGATATGCACGATTCTAGCCGTCGGGCAGAACTTATCAACACCGTTCGTCACGCGATCATCAAATCGAGCACCAACAGCAAGAATCAAGTCACTGTGATGCATCGCCATATTGGCTTCGTATGACCCGTGCATACCTAGCATACCAACGAACTGACCGTCTGTCCCCGGAAAGCCACCCAATCCCATTAGCGTATTGGTCACTGGATAGTTCAGCAGATGAGCCAATTCAATCAACTCGCGGCTCGCATCACCCATGATGACACCGCCGCCGGTGTAAATCATTGGGCGCTTAGCTGCTAGCAGCATATCAACGGCTTTACGAATTTGACCAGAATGTCCTTTTGTCACAGGGCTGTATGAACGCAGCTTAACGGACTTTGGATACTCATACGGAAAACGCTCTGTCGGAGCTGTCATGTCCTTCGGAATATCAATCACCACAGGTCCTGGACGACCTGTCTGCGCAATATAGAAGGCTTTCTTAATAATGCTTGGAATATCTTCAGCACGCGTGACACTAAAGTTATGCTTAACGATAGGACGAGAAATACCGAGCATATCTGTTTCTTGGAAAGCATCTTCGCCGATCAGAAAGCTCATGACCTGACCGGTAATCACCACCATAGGAATTGAATCCATATAAGCGGTTGCGATCCCCGTCACAGCATTGGTTGCACCTGGTCCTGACGTCACTAACGCGACACCTGCTTTACCTGTTGCACGCGCATAGGCATCAGCCATATGCGTTGCAGCTTGCTCGTGACGCACTAGAACATGCTCGACTTCATTCTGCTGAAACAGTGCATCATACACATGCAGCAGTGCTCCGCCTGGATATCCGTAGATGTACTTAACGCCCTCATCTCTGAGCGCACGTACGACCATTTCTGCGCCTGATAGTAATTCCACAATCGTTTCCTCTACTCAGCACCGATCTCATGTCGGTAATAAACAGTTAATGTTCTGTATGCGGCGCTGACAAGAAAAAGGATCTCTCGCTCTGCCAGACCTGTCTGAGATATAAGCTGGGTATTGCTTAAACTGCCGTCACCGTGGGATTTCCTCATGGGCAACGACAAAAAATTAGATTTTCCCAAATAGCCTGCTATTTTGTCATCGAGTCAAGAGACTATCAACTACTAAACTCATAAGTTTTTAGTCTAAAACAGATGCGTAATAACCCTTATCAACAACTCTGTTTAATTTTGCATGAAAAGTCTAAGCTGTAGCACTATACTGACATCTGATTCTTTTGGGGACTTTCGGCATGAGTAACATTACAGAGATTAAAAACAAAGAACGTGTGATCAATGAGTTAATGCGCTTTATTCGCAAGGTTCTTGCAGACCCAAGCATTTGTGAAGTGGCGCTTTCGGTTGCCAGAAAACACATTGACAAAAAAGATGCGGATCACTTGATTGCGGAAGAGCTATCATCGCTGACAAGCGTCAAAATTCCGATTGAGTTTAATGAAGCGGACAAGCTTTTTTTACATGTGTTGAAAGAAGTCGTTAGAGATGAGCAAGCGCTTTACTAGGTTGAACGTCTTTTACTAGGTTTTTTTAAGACGTCGGCTACGAAGCGTGTGGCCGACCGATGCGCTTGATTATAAAAAGCAGTGACTACAATCGATCATTTCAATTTTTGACGGGCTCCTTCTCGAAGCCCAATCATTCTCTACACCTGTCAGAAAAGATGAAAACTCACTAACCCCCACCCTATCTGATTATGCGATTGTGCGATAGCACACAGACCCTCCAAACCACGAGTATTATTCTAAACAAACGTTTTTGAAACAGCTTATTTTTCAAAAATAGCTGCTAATAAAACATCACATAGTACTGAGATACACAGTTTTTACTGCTAATAGCTCAGTACATGGATACTCAGCGAGACCAGTCTCATCACTGCCTTCGCAAATTTCCCACTTCCAATGCTTGGAGTTTTAATCATGAAACATGTTGGCAAGTATGCTGTTGCACTATTACTCGCTGTTTCGTTATTCGGTATGGTTGGCTGCGCTGCCCCGGAAAAGCAACAAACTGTCGGTGCATACATTGACGATTCAACAATTACTGCGCGTGTTAAAGCAGCAATTCTCGATGATCCGGGTCTTAGATTCAGTGAGATCAATGTTGAAACGTTTGACGGGGTTGTTCAATTAAGTGGCTTTGTCAGTTCACAAACAGAGATCAACAAAGCGGTTCAGATGACACGTGACATTCAAGGCGTAAAATCAGTCAAGAATGATATGCAGCTTAAGTAAACAGTTTAACAGGTCTCTTGAGCGTACCCATTTCATGAGTACCTCAAGTGGACCGTCTGCTGCCTATTACGTTATTTAAAAGGCCAAATGTTAGAGCTTTCCCATCAATATCAGGACTAGCAGAATAACCACGACTAAGCCAAGACCACCACTTGCACCATACCCCCAAGTACGGCTGTGTGGCCAAGCGGGAATGACGCCGATCAACATGAGGATTAAAACGACCAGAAGAACAGTACCTATTGACATTTCATGTCTCCAAGAGAAGGAAAAACAGAACGTAAAGCCATAACCTTACGCTCCAATAGGCTAGATTTACGCAAACACCACCTTCTCGTCTGTTCGCTGGCAAACGGAATCAGACAGACCGCCTTAAAGATCACATGTACTAAGGTTTTTAGACTATACTTGAGAATGCGGATCACTATCGTGCTGTATAGTCGTGTCCGCATCATTAGCGAGGAATGCTATGAATGCAATGGTTGCAACACCTGACAAAGCGGACGATCCAAAACAAAATCGAATTCTAGCTGGACTACAGGATGTCGATTACTCCCGCTTTCTAAACGATCTTGAAGGGGTATCACTGCAGTCGGGGCAGGTACTCTACAAACCTGGTGAAAAGTTGGAGCATGTTTATTTTCCAACATCGGGTATCGTATCCAGAGTATTCACCACACAAAATGGATCATCTGCCGGACTGGCGATGACAGGGAATGACGGTTTTGTTGGTATCCCGCTGCTACTCGGTGGAATTCACTCAGCCTACGAAGCCGTCGTACAAAGCAAGGGCTATGCTTACCGCTTGAGTGCTGAAGTTTATACTTGGGAACTGGAGCAAAGCGAAAACCTACTGCAACTTTCTTTAGCTTACGTCCAGGCTCTAATGACTCAGATTGCGCAGAGCGTCGTCTGTAATCGCCACCATCAAGCCGATCAACAACTTTGTCGTTGGCTACTGTTAAGCCTAGATCTTTTGGGTGGAAATCAAATTGAGATGACACAGGAAATTATCGCCAATATGCTTGGCGTGCGCCGTGAGTGTATAACCGCAGCGGCGGGCAAGCTTCAAGCGGCAGGGCTCATTCATTATAGCCGCGGACGCATTGTAGTCGTGGACAGGCCCGGAATTGAACAGCGCGCGTGCGAATGCTACCATGTTGTAAAGTCAGAATATGATCGATTATTTGGCCAAAAACACATCCCTCGTTCGATTGAAAGATTTCGCCATAACCCCGCCACACTGCGCCAACGTGCAGAAAATCGATTACAGGAAATGCCTGTTCCTCCTCCAAATAACACTTGGGACAGTTCTCGCATGATACAAGAACTCCAGATACATCAAATTGAACTGGAGATGAATAATGAAGAACTCAAACGCGCCTACGATGAAACCGACGCACTTCGCGCGCACTACGTCGATATATACGATTTTGCTCCCGCACCTTATCTTACTCTGAATTCGATAGGTTCGATTCTGGAGATGAATCTCGCCGCCGCCATTCTGATCAAAATCAAGCGCTCGCACAAAGACCGCCATCGTTTTCAGTCATTGCTTACTGACTTATCTTTACCCATCTTTCAGAACTTTCTCAATGACATACTCAACGGAAAGGCGATTAATAGCTGTGAGGTCACGCTCAAACCAAGATCACAACACCCTGAAACACTGATAAAGCTGGAGGGAGTTCCGAATGAAGAAGGTAAAGAGTGCCGTATTAACATGAGTAAAATCTGACTTAGCCAGCCAATATCATCGGCTCGAAGAAGGCTTAATTAACACTTACCCTCGTCGCTTTCACTGATTTCGACCTGATGGAACCGCAAGCTATGAATAAACGTGAAACGGCCCAAACACCTGCATCAAGTACCGACGATTCCGTACCTTCATCACAACCATCTCCATTTCCCGTGGTTGGCATCGGAGCCTCGGCTGGCGGGCTGGAAGCCTTGGAGCAATTTTTAAGCGGTGTACCAACCGACAGTGGTATGGCCTACGTGATTGTGCAACACCTCGATCCGACTCACAAGGGCATGATGCCAGAACTGCTTCAACGAGCCACCAGCCTACCGGTTGCTCAAGTGACAGACCACCTTCATGTTTTGGTAGACCACGTCTATGTATTGCCGCCCAACCACGACATATACATCAAAGAAGGCGTGCTGTATCTATCCAAGCCGTCTGCACCCCGTGGACAACGCCTGCCGATTGACTTTTTCTTGAACTCTCTAGCATTGGAATGTCGCGACAAAGCCATCGCAGTGCTGCTGTCAGGCATGGGGTCAGATGGCACAGAAGGTCTACGAACAATTAAAAAGCATGCAGGCCTTGTATTAGTACAAGAGCCAAGCAGCGCAGCCTTTCCTTCAATGCCACAAAGTGCAATTGATGCTAACTTAGTGGATATCATTGCACCGGCTGCTAAACTAGCAAAGCGAATTATCGCGGGTTTACGACAAGAATCGAGCGTAAAAAAAGAGAGTGATGGCACAGACCCCTCAGCCAAAAGTGGGCTGGATAGGGTGCTAACCCTCATGCAAGCACACAATGGTCAAGATTTTTCGCTGTATAAAAAGAGCACGCTCTATCGACGTATCGAACGACGTATGGGAATTCATCAACTGGGCCAAATCAGTGACTATGTAAACTTGTTGCAGGAGAATGCCCAGGAACTGGATTTACTATTCAAAGAGTTATTGATCGGCGTCACTAGCTTCTTCCGAGATCCTGCTGCTTGGGACAGCTTGCGCGACATTGCCTTTCCCGCCCTGTTCCAACGCAGCCCGTCGGGCCGTGCCCTGCGCGCTTGGGTTCCCGCGTGTTCAACCGGAGAAGAGGCCTATTCACTCGCTATTAGTTTCAAAGAGGCATTGGAACGACACCAACCAGCAGGTCGATTTTCCTTGCATATATTCGCCACCGATTTAGCTCAGGATGCCATTGATTTGGCACGTGCGGGTCACTATGCAAAAGATATAAAGACCAAGGTATCGGCCGATCGGCTAGCACGCTATTTTATCGCTACTGACGATGGTTATCAAATTGCAAAAGAAGTGCGTGAAATGGTGATTTTTGCGCCGCAAAACATGGCCCAGGACCCACCCTTTACTAAATTGGATCTATTGTCCTGCCGCAATGTCCTGATTTACTTCGGACCCGAGCTCCAGCAAAAACTGCTATCTCTGTTTCATTATAGCCTGACACCAGGCGGGATACTTTTCTTGGGCTATTCCGAAACCGTTGGTTATACATCTCATTTGTTCGAAGCCCTAGATTCGAAAACACGAATCTATCATCGTCTTGATACTTCGCAGCATCCACTAACAGTTGATTTCCCAACGCGCTTCCGTACTTTTGCAGGTGAGAACGGCACCTCGGCTTCACCACCAGTCAAGAATTTACAAGTCCTCGCTGATCAATTGCTATTGCGTGAGTTTGCCCCCGCCGCCGTTTTAGTCAATGCCAGTGGCGACATTATCTATATCTGTGGACGCACTGGTCGTTATTTAGAACCTGCGGCAGGTAAAGCAAACTGGAATGTATACGCGATGGCACGTGATGGTCTTCGCCACATTATCGCAAGCTCCTTGCAACAGGCTGTCCGCGATAGAGGTCGTGTCGAGTGCAAGGATCTATCCCTAGAGGTGGAAGGTAAAACCCATCAGTTGGACCTCACCTTATACTATATTGAGGATCCTGAACCGCTGCAGGGTACCGTCATGATTGTGTTCACAGAACTCCGATCAAAACCACAAACAAAACGCCAAACCAAGAAAAAAGCACAGTCGCCCATAGAGGTTCAGCTCGAACAGGCTCTTGAGCAAGCACAGGATGAAGTCAGATTTTTACGTGAGCAAATGCAAAGCTCAGGGGAAGAGCTCAAGTCAACGAACGAAGAATTACAATCAACAAATGAAGAACTGCAATCAACCAACGAAGAACTGACCACCTCGAAAGAAGAAATGCAATCGCTTAACGAAGAGTTGCAAACGGTCAACGTCGAGTTGCAATCTAGAGTGGACGATCTATCACGCGTCAACGATGACATGCAAAACCTGCTTAACAGCACTGAGGTTGCCACCATTTTTCTCGATAATCGCTTACATATCCGCCGCTTTACCAAACAAGCCGCACATATCATTAAGCTGATTTCAGCCGACGTTGGGCGCCCTTTGTCAGATCTGGCAAGCGACTTGGATTACCCTGACCTCGCTCAAGATGCGCAAGAAGTTTTACGAACACTTATCTTCTCTGAAAAACAAGCGACTTCCCGTAGTGGCAGTTGGTTCAATGTCCGAATTATGCCCTATCGTACAATGCAAAATCTCATCAAAGGCGTGGTGATTACCTTTATCGATGTGACCGTCGCCAAACATCTGGAGACGGAATTACGAGCGACGGTGGCACGAATAGAAAAAAAGCCTGACACTAAGTAAAAATAAAACGCCAACGTCAATAACAGCGAATACCATTGCGTGCGGCATAGCAGATGCCACACGTTTAATCTGTTGAATTAAAAAAACTGATCTGGTTACGCCCAGCTCGCTTGGCCTGATAGAGCGCTTGATCCGCTTGCTTTAGTAAATCATCAACCTGTGCTGTCGGCCCAAAGAGGCGCACACCTATGCTGACAGTGCATTGTAGCTCTATACCTTCGGGATCAAAGCTGATCGAAATGATACGCTTAAGTTTTTCTCCAACTTCTTGAGCAAACTGGGCAGCGCCTGCCTCGGACAAATCCAGTCTTTCCAGAATCATCACGAATTCATCTCCACCAATACGGGCCACGGTATCCCCTTCACGCAGATTCGTGCGCAAACGGTGCGCTATCTCAATCAATAAATGATCACCCGCATCATGGCCATGGGTATCGTTTAGTATTTTGAAGCCATCCAGATCAAGGAACAGGACTGCGCCATAACGTCCGCTGCGTTTGCTAGCGGTCACTGCCTGTTCTAATCGGTCTTGAAAAAGCCGACGATTGGGCAGTTGTGTGAGCGAATCAAAATAGGCCAGACGCTCCATTTCTGCTGCAACAGCGCGGCGCTCAGTGGTATCGAACAACGCGATACGCAGACTCGCAGAGGCACCGGGGCGAGCCGTGACCATACAGTGCAACTCAGCCGAAAACAACGCCTGTCCATTTTCTCTGAGCAAGAGTTCAAACTCAGGCAAACGCGTGCCTGGCCTCTGCCACCCAGCATTCACATGTCGCATCCAACGCTCATGATCATCTGGATCGAGGAATTCTGCAAAGTAGTGCCCAATCAACGAATCTCGCTCTCCTGCCAACTGAGCAGTGGCGGCAAGATTGGCCTCGCTAATACGTCCATCCTCAGACAAAGTGATGTAAGAGATAGGGGCAAAATCAAACAAATCTGTATAGCGATCACTGGTTTCTTCTAGCTCTGCCTGTGCCTTTAACAGCATCTCATTCTGCATTTCCAATTCCATCTGATGAACTTGAAGCTCATGCAAAAGCGAATTGTCATCTAGGTGTGGGCGCGCATCCTTACGCAAGAGGTTATTAGGACGAACTTGAGGCTCGGCCCCAGCGCTCACATGGGCTTTATGATTAGATATTTTTAACATGGACAGAGCACCCTTTTAGACATTTTGATCCGTAAATCTCAAGTCTAGGTCTATAATTTACGTGTGTCCGTTCACTAACCCACATATGGAAACACGACATTGCACATCACAATCATACGTTTGTTCCATTCCAAAATCCTTCTCATCTGAGTGCGTTAGCGAACCGACGCCTCAACGCCCTCAACGTACTTTAGAGTCTCATCCTGAATTCCAGAACTCTTGGTAATTCGGTCTTCTTCCCTCTACTAATGACAAGAAGAAATGTTGTGATGAAGCAGTTAAGCAGACAGTTTGTCTTACTAACACACTCGAAAGAAAGGATATTCACATGAAGAAGTTACATTCGTTTGTATTTTATGCATTAGTCACTCCAGCTATAGCACTCAGTGCTGGATCTGTTCTGGCACAACAAACCACGGCACAGGATAGTGCTCGCCAACAAGGCACCGAGATGAACAAAGATGGCAATCAATCTACACCTAATGCTGCCGGGCAAAGTGGTCAAGACTCACAGCGTGCTGGACAGTCTAGCTCTATGACTGAAACAGGTCGTAATAACACTCGCGATCCATCAAGCATGCAAAATCGCGGTCATATCACCTCTGCTCCGGCTAATGGAACCCAAGCAAGCGACCTGATTGGTGCAAAGGTTCGAACCGGTGCTGATGAGGATATAGGCACAGTCAGTGAACTCATTATTGACGAGAAAGGCCAAGTTGTGGCTATTTTAGTTGGTGTTGGCGGTTTTCTGGGCATGGGTGAGAAGGATGTCGCCATTGGTTGGGATAACATCACGCTATCAGGCACGGCGGACGATAAGGATCTGCGAGTTGACGTGACCGGTGATGACCTGCGCACAGCACCTGAGTTTGCAAAACGGAAGTAAATTTCCAATAACGCAAACGTATAGTGAAATGAAAACGGCAGGGGTGAAAGCCCCTGCCGTTTTCATGTTCAGTCGGTATACATCCTTTACTTAAGTATACCGACAACTTTGAATGGTGTGACCTACAAGATCAGCGCGAGTAAGATGATGATCGGAATTGGAATCCCGAGAAAAAACAACAATATTGAACGCATAACTTTCTCCTTTCAATTAATTGGATGTGACTCAAGCGTCACGTTGACGTCCGCCGAAGACCGCCATTAGGCTTGCCGCAAATGCGCCAATCAGCAGTACTACAAACATCCAAAGCGCCCCGTAAGCCGATGCTTTTCGCGCCTCATCTGCCGCCAAACTTTCTGCAACTCTGCCTTCGCCACTAAACATACCGAAGTTGTTCATCACTCCGTTGGTCACTATAGCTCCCTCACTGACGCTGCTACCAACGATGGAACCTAACACTGATGTAAACACCACGACCGTCAGCAACGAAGCAACGGCCCAAGTAAGGAAGCCATGAGCGGTATCGCGGAAATACACTTCATCGATGTGCACATCCGTCCATTTTGTGCGCAATCGTCCAGCGAGATAGCCACCCATGCCGGATGCTGCGAGCTGGGTGAAACTCAGCCACAAAATCGCCGCAAAACCAATCGTAGAGGCATCAAGACCCTCTAGGGTCCACGGAGAGACAGTAGAAAACCCCAACCCAGTGCCGAGGATCAGCAACAACATCGACAAAGCAGCTGCACCAGCTGCGCCGGCAAAGATCGCGGCCCAAGAAACGGCACTACTAGCAGGCATGCTATCGATACTCGTGGCGCTATGTGATCCCGGCGCTCTAGATCCTGTGTGAATTTCTGACATGATTTTTCCCTTCTCTGTAATGGATAAAATAAGGTAGCACTTGCATCGTACGCATTGCTCCAACTGCTAACGCACTACCTAACGGCACCAATCGTGCTTTCAATCTTCTTCACTTCCTCAAGCGGTGGCAGGACAGCTGGCAAAAGACGGAGCTGTCACATTGGGTTTGGTTTACCAAGCCGCCACGTGATGGCCAACTGGTTTTCAAATGGTAGGAAGCGAGACCCTGTTGAGTCGGTGTGGTAACGCACCGTAACCGGAGAACAGCAGCCGTATGCTTTATCCACCAACGCACAATGCGTCAATATCATCAGGAGAGAAAATCATGGGTATTATCATATGGCTTGTCATGGGTGGCATAGTCGGCTGGATCGCGAGCATAATCATGGGCACCAATGCCCAGCAAGGCATCATCCTTAACATCGTGGTCGGCATCGTCGGTGCAGTGATTGGTGGATGGCTGATTGGTCCCTTGCTTGGTGCTGGCTCCATCAACGAAGGCATCACGGCCATGAGTTTCATCGTGTCGCTGATAGGCGCAATCATCTTGCTTGCCCTCGCCAGCCTATTCCAACGTCGAACAAAGGGCTGAACAATATCGCCCGCCGCATAGCGGTGGGCGAATGGCGTTATTTGCTTGCTAGTGCGCTGTCACGAGAGGGATGGCGATGAGCAGCAACTGCTTTGATAAATGTAGGTATGACTTCAGCCATATCGGCACTATCCGCCAGCAGGATACCCTCGTCTTTATCTCTAACTAAATCTATGCCAGCCATTTTCAATAGCTCCTGCCCTGCTCCCAACGCCAGAACCGTTTTGCAATGTTTGAAAAAATCCTTGATAAACGCCATGGTATGTTCGTTGCCTGCGAGCGCTTGAACTGCCCCGCTACCATCCGGCACCACCAGTGCGTCAAACAAGAACCCAGGCGAATTTTCCATCGACTTATTCGCCTCTATTCCAGCGCCAGTGTCGCCGACAAACATGCCCACCCGTGGCCCCACAAAATGCACAACGGCACCGGCATCAACCAACGCTTCATACAAGGAAACAAGCGAAGCATGGTGGAGGCCACTCTCAACCAGTACAGCGATTTGACGGGTACGAATACCGCACTCGCCTGGCAGAGCTAGCAGTGACAAAGCCGGAGAAACACTTACCTCCGATGGAAGCGGATCAACGATTGCTGTCGGCATCGCATCAGGCACCTCCATCCCCAAACCTGCCGCGACGTCTGCCGCCAATGCTTGAGATACGTTTACCAGAGAGGACAACATCCGCTCTCGTATTGCAGGGACGCCGACTTTGCTCAACTCAAAGCGAAAAGCCGCTGCAATATGCGCTTGTTCGACAACGGATTGACTATTGAAGAACAAGGTTGCCTGCGCATAGTGCTCAGCAAATTTCGCTGGCTTTCCACGGACCTTATCTTCGGCTGTGATCTCTGGAAATGACACGAACCCGCTTGCACCCGCTTGGAAAGGACAGCCTCCCGCCAATGAGTTCGGTTCGTATGCGACACGCCCACGATTCAGCGCCTGACGGTGCATGCCATCTCGCTGGTTATTGTGTACCGGAGCAAGTGATGCATTGATGGGGATTTCATGGAAATTAGCTCCTCCCAGTCGCGTGATCTGCGTATCGACATACGAATGGATGCGGCCCGCAAGCAAAGGATCATTGGAGAAATCGATACCGGGTATGATGTGTGCCGTACAGAAGGCGACCTGTTCCGTTTCTGCAAAAAAGTTGTCAGGATTTCGATTCAAGACCATACGTCCAACGGGCGTCAGTGGAACCAGCTCTTCGGGAATCAGTTTGGTTGCATCGAGTACATCGAAGCTGAACTTTTCGGCTTGTTCTTCTGTGAAGATTTGCAGCCCAAGCTCCCATTCAGGGAATTCGCCCGACTCAATGGCTTCCCACAAATCACGTCGATGAAAGTCTGGGTCAGCGCCCGATATTTTTACGGCTTCATCCCAGACCAGTGAATGTGTTCCCTGCAGCGGCTTCCAATGGAATTTGCAGAATACGGATTGTCCTTGGTCGTTGACCAAGCGAAAGGTATGCACTCCAAAGCCCTGCATCATCCGATAACTGCGCGGGATCCCACGATCCGACATGACCCACATCAACATGTGCGTCGACTCCGGCATCAATGAGACAAAGTCCCAGAAGGTATCGTGCGCAGATGCGGCTTGTGGCATACCGTGATGCGGTTCAGGTTTAACGGCATGAATCAAATCAGGAAACTTCATGGCATCCTGAATGAAAAATACTGGAATATTGTTACCCACCAAATCCCAATTGCCTTCATCCGTATAAAACTTTACCGCAAAGCCGCGGGCGTCGCGTGCCGTATCTTTCGAACCACGCTCACCCGCCACAGTGGAAAAGCGTACAAACACGGGGGTAATCTTGCCTTTTTCAGCGAAGGGGGCCGCACGTGTGTACTGCGTCATTGCGTCATAGGCTTCAAAGTAACCGTGTGCTGCTGAGCCGCGGGCATGAACGATTCGTTCTGGGATGCGTTCATGATCGAAATGGGTGATTTTTTCTCGAAGAATAAAGTCCTCAAGTAACGACGGCCCACGTAATCCGGCCTTTAAGGTGTTCTGATTATCGCCAATCGCAACACCTTGGTTGGTGGTTAACAACTGTTCACTTGCATCGACTCGGACCCGTTCAAGCGACGCCGTAGTTGCATTCGTTCCGAGCATCGCTGCGCCGCCAGTCTTTGCTGTGCCTTCTAGCTCTGTATGGGTACTGGCCGTCAGGGCACTGGAGTCCGGCTCTACCCTTATTCCGGCCGCTGGCGCCACGGCATTGTCGTGGCCATGTTCAAGCTCCTTGTTGCTGTTGTAGGGTATAGCGCCGACTAAGTCTTCACTTGCGTTGGCTTGCTCGGCGACGATGTCGTTGGTTCTGAGCACGCCGTCATGATCTTCTTTTGACACATTACGATTGTTTCTAACTTGTGGCGTTTGAACTGGGTTCTTTTTCGTAGCCATGGTTCTCTCCATAAAGGTGTGGGGTCTTCCCACACCTCATCAGCACTTTGAAGTGATTTAGAAGTTGAAGCCCAGACCTACCGTATAAGCCCAAACCCCGTCGTCTTGAAAAGCATCAGTAGCATCACTGGTGTTATTGAAGAGAAACTGATACTCAACGCGTGATAGGATGTACGTATTCTTTTGTACGTAGTATTTCAGGCCAGTTTCAAGCCCTGCAAACGCGCTGTCCTTGACTCCATCACCATAAATCCCACCGAGACTTGCTCCGATGAACGGCCGCGCGCGATCATCAAGAAAGTGATAATTGACATAACCACGGGTTGAACCGTTCCATAAATCGTCCTTGAGGCTTTCTCCTTTGATACTTGCGTAATTAACACTTTGGCGGACCCCTATGACTAAGTCATTACCCATGTACCAGCCCATGTCTCCGGTCACACCAAAGGTGCCACTGTTAAAGCTCTGGTCGCTGCTACCAGTTCCGGAAATGGAGAACTCTCGGTCACCATCACGTGGGAGATAATCTGTAGATTGTGCCGCTGCTGTAATAGGTAATGCACTGAGAAGACAGAGAGTGATTGCAACAGTGTTGACTCTGGTCATGATAAAATCCTTGCTTGTATTTCAGTTTTAAGTTCCGAATACGCTAGCAGATTGCTTGCGCAGACCGTGTTGAAGCGAATACCAAGGCAGTCAACCATAGCAGTCGCTTACCCTCATAATCGGTGGCTTAACTCTCAGTTGTCTGTGCGTCATCGCACAGGTCCTTTGCCCATATCGACACCCATCAAGGCGTCGACAATCGGTCCTGTTTTGGAACTAATGCTCGGATACTTCTCGGCACCGTCTGGTGATAAGACTTAATAGATTGTGGAGCATGCTCATAAGACAGAAAAAGTCCTTCAAACGAGCTCCACTTCGACAAAGTGCTCTTGGCGGTCGTCAATTAAGGGGATACGCATGTCGTAACACTCTGTGCCGTCCAACATCACGCGAGTTACCCGCGCGGATGTTGTCCCGATACACCTGACATGAATGTGGTAAGTCGTGTCACGGAAGCGGTAATGGACTTTGTAAGAATCCCACTCTGCAGGAACACAAGGCGCAATACGCAGATGGTTATTTTCCAACTGCAGCCCCAGCAAGGTTTCCACGCTCAACCGATACATCCAGCCAGCGGCCCCTGTGTACCACGTCCAGCCACCACGCCCCGTATGCGGTGATACTCCATAGATATCCGCGCACATGACATAGGGCTCAACTTTATAGCATTCGATAGATTCAGGTGTACTGCCATGGTTAATCGGATTGAGCATGGTAAAGTATTCCCATGCACGTTCGTTATTCCCCTGCATTGCAAAGGCCATCGTCGCCCAGATCGCAGCATGCGTGTATTGACCGCCATTTTCGCGCACACCGGGGATATACCCCTTGATGTAGCCAGGTTCAAGATCCGACTTATCAAAGGGCGGGTCGAGCAGCTGAATAATCTGCTGATCACGGCGCACCAAACGCTGGTCTACCGCCGTCATCGCTTGGCGAGCACGCTGTTCATCACCGCCTTTTGAAATCACAGCCCAGCTCTGACTGATCGAATCGATCTGACATTCGTCGTTACTAATCGAACCCAGCGGAGTGCCATCGTCAAAATAGGCGCGTCGATACCAAGCACCATCCCAAGCCTCGGCTTCGATATTGCCACACAACTCTACTGCTTGAGTGCGGCACAACTCAGCAAATTCTGGATCATTGCGTTCTCGTGCCAATTCGGCAAACAGTTCGAGATTCTCGACCAAGAACCAGCCCAACCAGACACTCTCACCACGACCGTCCTTACCAACCTGATTCATGCCGTCATTCCAGTCACCACACCCCATTAGCGGTAAATGATGGATGCCAAAGCGCAGACCGTGCTTAA
Source organism: Nitrincola tibetensis (assembly GCF_003284585.1). Taxonomy (GTDB): domain Bacteria; phylum Pseudomonadota; class Gammaproteobacteria; order Pseudomonadales; family Balneatricaceae; genus Nitrincola; species Nitrincola tibetensis. The sequence continues at coordinate 113,359 of NZ_QKRX01000010.1, read as the reverse complement.
GGGCTCGCACGCAGTGCTCGTAAAGGCTGGCCACTTCGGGTGAGCGTTGCGGCTGGTCATAATAGGCTTCCTCTTCTGCACACAACTCACGTCCTTCCAGGAAATGGATGGGCTCATCAAGCACACCGATATCCCCTGTCGCACGTACATAGCGGCAGGTGGCATAGGGTAGCCATAGGTAATCATCGGAAAAATGCGTGCGCACGCCCTGCCCGTTCGGTGGATGCCACCAGTGTTGAACATCACCCTTCAAGAACTGGCGACCCGCATGCTTAATAAGCTGATCACGCGCGAGCCATGGTGTGGTATGAATCAGCGCCATGGTGTCCTGCAACTGATCACGGAAACCATAGGCACCACCAGACTGGTAGTACCCGCTGCGTCCCCATAGCCGACACGACAACGTCTGGTAAACCAGCCAGCCGTTCGACAATAGATTCAGTGCCACATCTGGCGTTTCTACCTTAACCGCGCCTAGCGTACGATTCCAATGTTCCCACACTGTTTCCAGCGCTTGCCACGCACCCACTTTCCCCCCGAATTGTTGAATATACCGTCGAGCATCATCAGAGTGACTGGCCGCTCCGAAAATAAACACGACCTCGCGCTCCTGACCGGGTTCAAGTGAAATCCGGGCTTGGATCGCTGCACAGGGATCAAGACCGGCTCCCGTACGGCCTGACAAACACTTCCGCTGCATTGCCGCCGGATTGGTAAGCGCGCCATTGCGACCGATAAACTCTGTACGATTGCCGCTCACCGACCGTTCGCGCTCGCTGGTATGAGCAAATACGACACGGTTAGCACATTCACGTCCATAAGCATTACGAGCAAACAATGCCCCTGTGTGTAAATCGACTTCGGTGACAATGTGCATCAGGTTGGCATCTCGCCACTCACCCATGACCAACTCCCAGTAGCCAGTGAGCGATAGGTGGCGTGTGCGCGTCGACTGGTTACGCAGTTTAACCACCAGAAACTTCACGGGCGCATCCATGGCGACATACGTAAAGACGTCCGAGGCAATGCCAGCTTCACTGTGTTCAAACACACTGTAACCGAAGCCGTGTCGACACACATAGCCAGTGCGACCCCGGGCAGGCAGCGGCGTTGGAGACCAGAACTCTCCCGTTTCTTCATCGCGGATATACAGCGCCTCACCACTGTTATCACTAATTGGGTCGTTGTGCCAAGGGGTAAGACGAAACTCATGTGCGTTTTCCACCCAGGTATAGGCGCTGCCACTTTCACTGACAACGGTACCGATGTGCGGGCTGGCAATGACATTAGCCCAAGGTGCTGGTGTGGTTTGTCCAGGTGCCAGTGTCACAACATATTCATGGCCACTGGGGGTGAAGCCGCCCAAGCCATTGTTGAAAATAAGCTCTCGCGATGCCTGTGGAACAACTGGCTCAATGTAGGCCTGCTGCGTGGGTTCCAGTAAGTCTGATACACGCTCAGGCGAGACGCGGCGATCCACTTGCTCAATCAAGGTCTCAGATGTATCGCTGAAAACGATGCGAGCAACGGTTTGCAACAGCACGCGCTCATCCTCAGAAAGATCCTCGGCTCGCCGAACGAAGATTCCTCCAGGCTTATCAATCACCTGGGCTTCTGGTCCTGCGTTGATCAGTCCCATGATCAGATCCTGCAACACGGCTCGATAACCCGAGAAGCCCTCATTAATGATTAACAGATCAGCCGCCAGGCCTTTCATACGCCAATAAGCATGGGCCTGAACTACCTGCTTAACCAGATCAATACGGTTAACATCACCGATAAAGAGCAGGACAATGGGTAGATCACCTGAGATGGCAAACCGCCACAGTCCAGGCTGCCCCAATTGGTTGCGGATAATAATACTCGGCGCTGCACGGCGCAGTGCATTGCCATAAATGACGGAGTTGGCCATGCGTCCAAAAATCTGGGCATCGACCTCGGTCACATTGAGATGCCGCAACACCTCCTGACTTTGGAACCAAGCCATCTCGAACGCACGCTCGACGAAATGACGATCACCGTATTTCTCAATCAGGGCCAGTGCCGCCTCGCGCGTGTCGGCAACGCCGGTAATGATTTGCACGCTCGCCGATTCATCAGGCGATAAGGTTAGAGTGCTTCGAATTGCCACGCAGGGGTCTAGCACGGCTCCCTCGGTATTCGACAACAAGACCGACGAGTGGTTTGCCTTGTCCAACACCACCGGATTGGCTGGCGTGCGACCACGGCCAATGAAGCGTGCGCGGTCGGTCTCGCAGGATGGCTCATTGGCCACCGACCCTGGAGCGGCGAGCAGATGAAACATCCAAGGTACTTGTTCACCCGGCGTGCGCGGGCGTCGGGTGCATAGGATTGCCTGCTGCCCAGGTAGAATTTCGGTTTGTACAAACAAATTACTGAACGAGCGATGGGCTAGGTCGGCAGTCAGTGGTGCCAGCACGACTTCGGTGAAGCTCGTGACTTCAATACGACGAGTGCGCGATGACTGGTTGGTCAGCGTGACTCGACGTATCTCGACGTCATCCTCTGGAGACACACTGATCTCGGTGTGTGCTTCTATCGCGTGATCACGACGTCGGTATTCTGCACGTGCCTGTACAAAAATCGCTTCGTAGTAATCGGCTTGTTGCAGTGTTGGTTGATGTGCTGTCGACCAATATTTTCCGTTGTCACGGTCGCGTAGGTAAATAAATGTTCCCCAGTTGTCCGAAGTCGCGTCTTCACGCCAGCGAGTAACAGCAAGGTCACGCCAGCGGCTAGCACTGCCGCCGGCATGAGTCGCCATGACATGATAACGGCCGTTGGACAGCAGATGCACTTCAGGAAGTCGCGTATTGGGATCGGTAAACACACGGAAGATCGCGCCGACATCTGCGTTAGGAGGACGCGCAGCCGCGCTGACTTCAGCGGCATGTGGGTGCAAAGTATCACCCTTCCTAGGTACCCGCTCCTGCAAGAGTAATTCCGTTGCTCGCATCAGAGGATCAGACATGAAACGACGCTGCATCGGCTGATCCAACAAAACATGCGCAAATGACAACAAACTCATGCCTTGGTGGTGAACCATAAAGTTTTGAACGATGGCGTGCGACTTACCCCGAGGTACGCGCGAGGGTGTGTAGTCAATGGCCTCGTAAAATCCGTAGTCACCGAGAAAGCCCTGATCGGCCAACGTCTGTAGATTACGGCAGGCTTCTCGCGGCATCACCATCAGCGCCAATGCACTGGCATAGGGTGCAATCACGAGGTCGTCACCCAGCCCACGCTTAAAGCCGAGGCCAGGCACACCAAATGCTCGATACTGATAGATCTGATTGAAGTCAGTGGCGTTGTAACAGGATTCAGAAATTCCCCAAGGCACCCCACGTTGCCGGCCGTATTCGATCTGCCGTGAAACAGCCGCCTTGCAAGTATGCTCCAGCAGTGTACCTGCGTAGCTCGGCATGATTAGCTGCGGCATGAGGTATTCAAACATCGAACCGCTCCAGGAAATCAAGCTGACATCACCGCCATAACTGGTCAGCAGACGGCCAAGCGCAAACCAATGCTTCTGAGGTACTTGCCCCTGTGCGATAAGCAGGAAACTGGCCAGACGCGCTTCTGATGCCAGCAGATCATAGCAGGCTAGATCTCGGCGCCGTTCACTCATGTCGTATCCGATGGTCAACAAGCCAGAACCCGTATCGTAAAGAAATTCGAAATCCATCTGTGCCAACGCACGGCAACGATTGATTAACTCATCGATAAGGTCTAGCTGTGACTGCGCACTGTCTTGATGGGTGCGGGCATCAGTACGGGTATTAGCATCCGTATTTGAGCCAGCCAGCTCCATCCAAGTAGGAAGCGCACTGCCTAGCCATGATTCAGGCACCAGCAATTCGAATTCGTCACGAAGTGTACGGAATTGCTGGTCGAATGCCCAAGCCCAGTAAAGCAGGTCTCCATCCCTGTCGACATTCATCGGTAGCCAAGCAGACAGCGTACCACCTGCGTGCTCAATCCGATCTAATATGAGGATGGCAGCTGCAAGTGTTTGCGGCGGACCTTCTAGCGTGATTTCACGCAGTGTACCTTTAAGCACACGAATATTGTCTGCCAGTGAGGGATCAAGTGTGGCAGGAAGTTGTTCGGTCAATACCTGCAGAGTATCCTGCAAACCTTGCAGCATACTGAATGGAAATACGGAGTGGTGTTTCATCTCAGCCAAGCCCGCCTGCAAGGTGAGCAGACTGCCTGCCAAGTTACCACTGTCCACTGAAGAGACGTATTGTGGATTGAGCGGTTTCAGCGTGCGGGTATCGTACCAATTAAAGAAATGGCCACGGTACCGTTCCAATTTTTCCATCGTCGTGAAGGTATTGTTGATGCGTTGCAGACACTCCCCTACGGTGAGATAACCAAAATCGACCGCAGCCAAATCGGCAAGTAACGACATCCCCATATTAGTAGGCGAGGTGCGTGAGGCAATCGCAGGTGCAGGATAGGCCTGGAAATTGTCAGGTGGTAACCAGTTATCCTCTGGAGCAACGAAATCGACAAAATAACGCCAAGTACGACGGGCTGATGCACGAAGGAAGTCGCGCTGCTCAAGGTCCAAGTCTGGTGTGGGTGCAACGAATGGCTGGCTGATCCACCAGCCGACAACGGGCGACATCAACCACAGCAATAGCATAGGCATCGCGACAAGCCATACCAAGGGCAAGCTCCCGGCTACGACCAGTGCGATAACCAGTCCCACAGAGAGCACGGGGGCAATCCACATTTCTCGGAAAAAATCAGCCAGAGACTGACTGGCATTACGGCGCGCATAGCTAGGTAATTGCCACAATAACAAGCCACGTCGAGTAAATAGCATGCGCACTCGCGAGCGCCAAATCGCTCCTAGAACAATGCGCGTCTCATAGGGTAAAAATGCCAAACTTAGGAAAGCAAGTGCAATCGGACGCCCTGCCGCTTGACCAGTCAAATTCAGATGCATCCACCAGTTGCATTCTGCAGGCTTACGAATCAGGTCAATCAAGGTAGATAGCAAAATAGGCAGGAACACGACCGCCACAACCAACAGGGTCCAGACGAGACTTTGGCCTGTAAACCATCCCAGGACCAGCAACGCAAGGAGCGCGGGCGCCACCAAGCTGCGTCGTAAATTGTCAAAAATTTTCCATTGAGATAAAGCCGACAATGGATTCGTCTGGCGCTGGGAGCGTTTATCTTTCAGATTAGGAGGCCCAGGCACGCGTGGCAGTAACCAACCTGCGAGCTGCCAATCGCCGCGAATCCAACGGTGACGTCGGCTAGATTCGATGGCGACACTGGCAGGTTGCTCTTCAATGAGCTCGACATCGGTCACTAAGGCAGAACGTGCGTAACCACCTTCCAACAAGTCATGGCTGAGAATAAGGTTCTCAGGCAAACGCCCATCGACGGCCTGACGGAATGCATCGACATCGTAAATACCCTTACCGATAAATGACCCTTCACCAAACGCATCTTGGTAGACATCCGACACCTCGCGTGTGTAGGGGTCAAGCCCTGAGTCACCCGAGAAGAGCTTAGTAAAGCGTGACTGGCCCGCACTGATCAGACTAATTGAGGCACGCGGTTGCAAAATTGCATAGCCTTCGACAATACGCCCCTTGACGGCATCATAGACAGGCCGATTAAGCGGATGTGCAAGATTGCCAACTAGGGTGCGCGCTGCGTCGCGCGGCAGCTGTGTATCGGTATCCAAAGTGATGACGTACTGAATTGATGCAAGAATGGACTGATCACCGACGATCTCTGAAAAAGCCGCGTCCGCCTCACCTCGCAGCCGAGCGTTAAACTGCTCTAGCTTGCCACGCTTACGCTCGTAACCCATCCAAACGCGCTCAACCGGATTCCACAACCGCGGCCGATGAAAAAGATAAAATACACAGGGACGATCGTCATTATAGATTTTGTTGAGTGATTCAACCGCCGCACGTGCGTAAGCGATTAAGGCGGCATCCTCAGGCAGTATCTGCTCTGAGGCATCACGAAAATCCGTTAGCAAGGCAAAGAATAAATTGGGATCGCGATTACCAAGATACCGTATTTCTTGAGCTTCCAGCAGATCATCAACGTCCTGTCGACTGCTCAGCAAGGTAGGCACGATCACCATACTGCGGTGCTCGGCAGGAATACCCTGCGAAAAATCCAATCGTGGTAAGACACGCGGTGGCATGAATAGCGTCACCATGAGATTGACCAGAGCAACGGCCAGTGCCGAAGCACCCATCAAACCAAGGAGAGCAAAACACCAGTAACGCCAATCATCTGCGGTGAACCCAGCGAATGCACCCCGAAGGATGACCATTGTCAGCAGCATCAGCAACAAAATAGAGCCTAAATACAAAGGTAGGCGAATAGGCTGCCCCACTCGTTTGATACGAGTTATCAACGAAGGACGACAACTGACCGCATGCTCTAAGCGCAACCGTCCTTGATCAATCAGGTAATAACCAACATGCGCACTGCGATCGTTAAGGCCCTTTTGTGCGCCAGCCTCTTGAGCCAGAACAATTGCGGCACGCGCCACTGCCATTTCGTCATAGGCACTGCCCCGTGCTACATCCTCAATAACATGTCGATAGCGATCACGCGTCGCAAAATCCTGATTTGCGTACATGCCCGATGGGTCTTCACACAAGGTTTTCTCGACAACACTGAGCGACTCGACATATTGCTTCCAATCCATGGCGCCGATAAAGCGTAGGCTGCCAATGCTGTTGGATATCGATATTTGGTTGGCTGCGTCCGTTCGTCCAGCCGCCTCTGACAGTTTCGTTGCCGTCACACCCTGTTCGATCAACTTCTGTTCAACCCAGGTTTGCACGAAAGCCATGGCGGCGCCCTGCGCCTGCAGCCGATCATAGAACTCCTCTACAAAGGAGGCCGTCAGGGGTACATCCGCATGAGCAAATTCAGCGAGTAATTGGATTAACTGCTTCGGATCGCTTTCAGCGGCGGCAAGCATGCGGTCCGCCCAAGTGATGGCGGCATCCCGCTCCTCGCGTCGTTGTGCAATGCGCACCGCAACACGACGCAGATTTTCCAACAGTGCCAACTTCAACATAATTGGGAAAGCCCACAGCTCATCCAGCTTCAAGGGCTCCACGGTCTGATAAGCAGCGACGAACTGGGTAACATTGTCCTTGTCGACACGCCCATCCATGTGCGAGATCAATTCCAGTGCAAGGTCGTAAATACGGGGAAAACCGACGGAGTGGCCATCGGCCAGACGCGGCAATTGCCGGCTGTATCCGCGCGGAAGATGTCGGCGCGCCAGATTGATCTGCTGTTCAATTAGATAAAAGTTATCGAGCAACCAGGATTCGGTTGGAATGATCCGTTGCCCAGGCGTTGCCGCCGCCGTAACAGCGTCATATGCTTCCAGCAGCACGCGGGCATTGTCCGCCAGCCGCGGTAATAGCTTGTCCGTCCCCGAGTGTGGTTCGATTCGATGCTTACCGCCTAGGGTGATGGCATGACGCTTTAGTTGTTCAATGCTGAACAGTTCCGCGCGCAACAACTCGGTATTTTGGTCATGGCGCTGCGCACTCTGTGTACAGGCCGAAAATCTGAATGCCTTGATGGCGTTTACTCCTCGCTAATCCTCAGCCTTTATCGCTTGATAGTGCGGCTCTATTTAAGCCGAGGGAACCACATGATCGGAGCCGGAGCACGTGCCTGTCTGTGCGACATCACACCTAAGAATAAAGGACTGCCGCTTTGACGTTGCGTGTGACAAAGTACAGATGCAACGCGGCTCATCCTTTAGGCTGAAAGCAGAGCAACTGGTTTGTCGCAAATGACAATGCACACGCAGCGGCTGACGCTTATTTTCGCGATTAAATTGTAAATTCTTGTAGTAAAGGCACATGAATCTAATACCTGATATCGAATGGAGCATTGTTGTATTACACATACGCGACTTGCTGTTTGCTTTTGTCCTTGCTCTACCAATCGGTTGGGACCGCGAGAAACATGAACGCACGGCGGGTCTGCGCACTTTTCCTTTGGTCGCTGTGGCTGCTTGTGGATATATGCTGGTCGGCCTTCAAGTCCTGACGTCTACGGAAGCACAGGCACGTGTAATGGGCGGAATTATTACCGGCATAGGATTCATTGGCGGGGGCGCTATCCTCAAAAATATCGTGCACGGTGAAGGGTCTGTTTCAGGCACAGCAACCGCTGCTAGCCTCTGGTTAACTGGAGCAATCGGGGTTTCTGTCGCTACGGGGCGGCTGGAGATAGCACTGATTCTGAGTGCACTAACCTTCTTTACCCTACGTTTTATGACACCGGCCAAAGTGCTGCTGGGCTCTTCAGAAGGTAAACAGAACTAAAGAGTGTTGACGGCTACCCCTCCAGCCAGTGGTCTTTTCAGAGACGGCTAGTACTTCACCGAAATGCAGCCTTGTAACTGCGCTGCAAAACGGCAATGAAATTTTCCCGGCAATGGGCGCGCTATTGCATGAGGGTGCCGAGATCCACGTCTATCAACCCACCATGCTGCATACCAAGCTGCTGGTCATCAACTCTGAGTTTGTTTCAGTGGGTTCGACCAATTTTGATATGCGCTCGATTCGCCTCAATGACGAAGCCAGTTTGAATATTTATAACAGCGATTTTGCCGCTCAAATGGAAGCTGTATTCGAGAAAAACCTACTGGAGGCAGAGCCATATTCCCTTGCTCGTTGGAAGAGTCGTCCATTGAAAGAAAAGTTTTCCGAAAAGATTATGATGCCCATCAAGTCACAACTTTGATTCAGGATAGATAAGTTAGTCACCGCACAGACCCTACTCCGAGCTTCCTCTACTTTGGAAACCTCACCTGCATCGACATGAATTCATGGTGAGAGGCAAACGCCAAACGGTACAATCATCTGGAGATTTAGTCATGAACAAGAACCAAACAACTCCCAAGGAAAAAGGCAACGCCAAAGAAACTACCCCGAAGGTGGCAAACAACGATAAAGCGGACAAAAAAGGGAATGGCAGCAAGGGTGGAACCGTGATCGAAAACATCAACAATGACACCAAGAAGGAAACGAAATGAATATTTCAACGACAGAATCAAACATCCTACCCGAAAGCACCAATAGCGCATTGGCCGGAGCTTCATTGCTCAGTGCTACGACCATTACGGGTGATGATGTCTGTAACCTTCAAGACGAGAAGCTTGGAAAAATTCAGGACATTATGCTCGATATCAATGAGGGCACAATCCGTTACGCAGTTTTGTCTTCAGGTGGATTTCTAGGCATGGGCGACCACTTGTTCGCTGTTCCATGGAGAGCCTTGAAACTGGACGCAGTGAACCATCGCTTCATTCTCGATGTAGATGTCGAACGCTTAAAAAACGCACCTGGCTTCGACAAAGATCAATGGCCAGATATGGCAGATGCCACTTGGAATTCGACCATCGAGTCCTACTACACTCGTTGATTGGATCGTCCAAACGGCTGATCACAGTGAGTCCAGATCAGTACCTGGACTCACTGTGCCGGAAAGGCCATGTACCTTGGTGAAAAAAGTAGCGCTGGCCAACATGTCAGCGTTACCCCACATGCTTTCACCCATCAAAACACGTCATTCCCCGACCCAAACACTCACCTCGGCATGCGCCGAAGCATCCTGTTTCAACAAATCAACCATTGCAGACACTCCCGATTTAAGGGCGCCTTCCAAATTCCACGGTGGATTAATAATGAGCATTCCACTGCCATACATCCCCTGTTCAGATGGCTGCTTCACATGCAACTCAGACAAAAGCATATTCCGTATCCCCGTTCGTCGTAGATCCTCTAGCATAAAACGCCAGCGGTTCGCAGGTAATAATGGATACCAAATTGCGTAGGTCCCTATTGGCCAACGCTTGTGCGCCATGGTTATAAAATGAACAACCTGTTCGTATTCTTCTTTCACTTCGTAGGAAGGGTCAATCAATACTAAACCCCGATTGGGTTTGGGTGGCAATAAAGACAAGACGCCTTCATACCCGTCACGATGGTGCACAGACACGCGCGGGTCTCTGCGAAAATGATGTTTGAGGACTTTAACCTCGTTAGGGTGTAACTCCATCAAGTGCAGCTTATCGGCCTCACGCGCCATGGAGGCCGCGATTGCAGGCGAACCGGGATAGGATTGCAACTCATCGCCGTTACACTGTTTCACGCACTCAAGGTAGGCCAGCAAACTCTCATTCACTGACGGATGTGTCCAGAGCTTAGAGATACCGTCCTTGAATTCGAGTGTCTTAAGGGCTTGATCATCCGATAGATCATAAGCCGCTTTACCGGAGTGAGTCTCAAGATAACTCCAAGGTTTTTCTTTCCGGTTCAACGACGTTAACAAGGCAACCAACGTATGATGCTTATGCACATCCGCGAAATTACCCGCGTGAAAACCATGAAGATAACTCAGCATTACAGGCGCCTCAGACAATCAAAAAGCGAATTTTACGTTTCTATTGACTGGATAGCAAAGCTTAGAGCGTTGATGTCGAGACATCGCTCTTAGTGTTTATTGCAGGGCTTCAAACAGTCTCTCGGCCCACTGACTGGTTTGTGATTCAGTCATCAATTGATCTTGACGAATTTCCACCATAGCATGCTCTAGTTGACGCTTTAGAGCATGTTCAATCAAGGTGTAATCGAACTCTTCATCTATCGCGTAAGGTTCGTGATAGCCGACACAGAGTTGCTCATTTTTGTGCAACGCCTGGTAGAGGTGATCTGCCAATGTCGGTTTCTCTTTGAACGACATGCCTACATGCCAAGGTCTCAATGTATCCGCCCCTTCCTGCGCAAGCGCTGGACTAAAGCTATGAATACTCAGCAGTTGGGTCGTTTGAGATGAGCGGGCGTCTAGTATCTGACGGATAACCTGATGATACGGCTCAAAGAAAAGATCCCTTCGCTGAGCACGCTCAGCCTCTGTTAACCCGACATTGCCCTGCACGACCACGCCATCACTGACTGGCGTGATCGATTGAGGGCTGACCAACGGCCGATTACAGTCAATTACTAAACGCGAATAACCACTGAGCACTAACGTGGCGTCTAAATGCACCGCAAGCTTTCGTGCCACCTGAGCAGCACCTAAATCCCAAGCGATATGCCCCTGTAATTCTGCGCTGGTTAAGCCTAACTGCTTTAGCCCGATTGGGATTCGATTCGATGCATGATCACAGACCAGCACAAACTCACTGCGACCCTTAGGGTTAAACACCTCGACAACATCGGGCTCATCCGCCCTTAGAATACCTTGAGCATCCAATAACGGCATTAACCCTGAACCTCATCGGTCCAGACCTTGAACGACTTCAATTCATTTGGACCAAAGACATTACTGATCGGCACATCGGTCGCATCACGCCCTTGGGCAATTAACAAATGCGCGACGCGGGGTTGATTATGACGTGGATCGAAGGTGTACCAGCGGCCATCTAAATAGGCTTCAAACCAAGCTGAAAAGTCCATAGGCGCGGGAGAGTACGGCACACCGATATCCCCTAAGTACCCTGTGCAATAGCGAGCCGGGATATTCATACAACGGCAGAAGGTAATCGCAAGATGGGTATAGTCTCGACACACACCCACGCCCTCATTAAAGGCTTCCAGCGCGGTTTTAGTCGAACGCGCGTGTTCATATCCGAAGGTAATATGATTGTGAACAAAATTACAGATGGCTTGCACTCTAGGCCACCCCTCTGGGGTGTTACCAAACAATGACCAAGCGATTTCCGACAGTCGATCTGTTTCACAGTACCGACTACCAAGAAGGTACACCAACGTATCGGAGGGCAATTCATTGACCGCATGTTGCTTAGCATAGGGATGAACAGGATCTGGTAGGCCGGAGTCTTGAACCAGCGCATCCGTTGAAATACGGATTAAACCAGCTGGCGCCTGTATTCGGCTGCACCAATTGCCAAAGCCATCTCGATAAGCAGTAATGGGCACAGGTGGCGAGGTGACTATGTGATCGGGTATCAGAATATCCGACGCACGGGTATAGTGTAAGTTAAGCAAAAGCAACATAGGTGTTGGCTGAACGCATTCATACACCAACTCGTAACCCACTCGTATTTTCATTATGAATGTCCCTGTCGTTAACAGTACGTTTATTGGATAAGGGCACACCCAAAGGGGCAAAGTATGTTTCTTTTTGCTTTTTTCTATCTATGTGAAAGTAACATCCCCTCTCGCAGAACCCAAACGATTTTTAGCAAAAGATTAAATGAATTGACTTGAAGTCAAACATTCCCCACAAGTACCATCAAAGCACTCGTGGGGAAAGGTGAGGTTTATGCAATAGACTTATTTGAACGAGAATTGCTCGTTTTCAACATCTACTTGAATCGTTGCACCGGGCAAGTAAGCGCCCGATAAAATTTTCTGTGCTAGAGGATTTTCAATCCATTGTTGAATCGCTCTTTTTAGCGGCCGCGCCCCATAAACAGGTTCAAAGCCAACATCCACCAATTTATTTAACGCAGCGTCTGTTAAATGTATCGAGAGGTCTTTTTCAGCGAGGCGTTTGTGTAAACGCTCTAACTGAATCTTAGCAATTCCCGCCACTTGCTCTTTACGCAAGCTATGGAAAACAACCACCTCATCAATACGATTAATCACTTCGGGTCGGAAATGATTTCCCACCACTTCCATCACCGCTTGCTTCATCAATTGATAATCGTCATCGTCACTAAAGCCCTGAATCAGATCGGACCCTAGGTTCGACGTCATAACGACGATGGTGTTTCGGAAATCCACTGTCCGTCCCTGCCCATCGGTTAAACGCCCATCTTCTAAGACTTGCAGCAAAATGTTGAACACATCCGGATGCGCCTTTTCAACTTCATCGAGCAGCAACACTGAATAAGGCTTGCGTCGGACAGCTTCAGTCAAATAACCGCCTTCCTCATAGCCGACATAGCCTGGAGGTGCGCCAATCAAGCGAGCGACCGAATGCTTCTCCATAAACTCGGACATATCGATTCGAACCAACGCATCTTCTGTATCAAAGAGAAAACCAGCTAACGCTTTGCACAGTTCTGTTTTCCCGACACCCGTTGGGCCTAAAAATAAGAAGCTACCACTAGGACGAGCCGGATCAGAAAGGCCTGCACGTGAACGTCTAACAGCATTTGCGACCGCAATCACGGCTTCATCCTGTCCCACAACGCGCCCGTGCAAGGCCTCTTCCATTCGTAAGAGCTTGTCACGCTCCCCTTCCAACATTTTACTGATAGGAATGCCCGTCCAGCGCGAAACAACCTCAGCGACCTCTTCTTCTGTTACCTTATTCCGTAAGAGTTGCGTTGTCTGTGCGCTGTGCTCCACTTGACTGGCCATTTTCAACTGTTTTTCGAGCTCAGGGATACGGCCGTACTGCAACTCCGCCATTTTCGAAAGATCACCGGCTCGGCTGGCTTGCTCCATCTCGACACGCGCTTGGTCGAGCTGTTCTTTCACATTCTGTGATCCTTGCAAGCTGGCTTTTTCAGCTTTCCAAATTTCCTCTAAATCCGAGAACTCTTTTTCAAGCTTACTGATGGTCTGCTGCAATTCTTGCAAGCGTTTCTGAGAAGCCTCATCCTTCTCTTTCTTCAAGGCCTCACGTTCCATTTTAAGTTGGATTAAGCGTCGTTCTAAACGGTCCATTTCTTCTGGCTTAGAGTCCATTTCCATGCGAATACGTGAGCCAGCTTCATCGATCAAGTCGATGGCTTTGTCTGGCAACTGACGATCAGTAATGTAACGCTGGCTCAACTTAGCAGCCGCGACAATCGCAGAGTCAGTGATATCAACACCATGGTGAATTTCGTAGCGCTCTTTTAGGCCGCGTAAAATCGCAATGGTGTCCTCTTCTGTCGGTTCATCCACAATGACTTTTTGGAAGCGACGTTCCAACGCGGCATCTTTTTCAACGTACTGACGATACTCATTCAGTGTTGTCGCGCCAACACAATGCAGCTCACCACGCGCGAGAGCAGGCTTAAGCATATTGCCCGCATCCATTGAGCCTTCGCCCTTCCCGGCTCCCACCATGGTGTGCAATTCGTCAATGAATAGGATGATTTGGCCTTCTTGTTTGCTCAACTCATTCAGAACAGCTTTGAGACGTTCTTCAAACTCACCCCGAAACTTTGCCCCTGCGATCAAAGACCCCATGTCTAACGACAGCACGCGTTTGTGCTTTAAGCCCTCGGGCACTTCACCGTTCACAATACGTTGCGCCAAACCTTCGACAATGGCGGTTTTACCTACTCCAGGCTCCCCGATCAGAACAGGGTTATTTTTAGTGCGACGTTGCAAGACTTGGATCGTCCGTCGAATTTCATCATCTCGGCCAATCACTGGGTCTAATTTCCCAGATTCTGCCCGCTCGGTTAAATCCACACAGTATTTATCCAGAGCCTGACGATTTTGTTCGACATTAGGGTCCATGACCGCCGCGCCTCCACGCATATTGTTAATGGCCGCCAATAGTTTTTCTCGATCCACACCTGCGTCTTTCAATAAACGAGATGAATCCCCTTTGTCCTCAAGCATGGCCAAGAGCACAAGCTCGCTGGCCACGTATTCATCACCGCGTTGCTGCGCCATTTTGTCGGTTAAATTAAAAAGTCGAACCAGATTTTGTGAGGCACGGATATCGCCATCAGGGTTTTTAACCTGTGGTAACTTATCCAGTGCTTCAGCTATTTTGCGCGTTAACTGAGGCAACTGAGCGCCTGCTTGGCTCAGTAAAGGACGAATAGAACCATCACGCTGCTCAAGAAAGGCAACAAGTAGGTGAATAGGTTCAATGTAATTGTGGTCTTTTCCGACGGCAATGGATTGTGCATCGGATAAAGCTTCTTGTAGCTTTGATGTAAACTTATCGGGTCGCATTACCCACTCCTTTAATTCATTAAGGATACCTGCAAGTGACTGGGCAGATATCGGATAATGAATTAAATGGGGCTAATATGATCTCAATTCAAGTGGTGATTATTTAATCAGCCTTCAATCCAGATCAAACTGGCCATACGCCCTGTTTCACCATCGCGGCGATAGGAGAAAAAGTTTTCGTGGTCGGTAAACGTACAAAAGTGACCACCATACACATACTTTACTCCCGCCGCATGTAAACGGATGCGCGCCAACTCATAGATGTCAGCCAACCATTTCTGGTGGTCGGTAGGAGAAACTACAAACGCGCGCTTTGCTTGTGAATGATGTTCGCAAAAAAACTGATAGACTTCATCACCCACTTCAAATGCCATAGGGCCAATTGCAGGACCCAACCAAGCAACGACTTGCCGGGGATCATCAAAGACTGACAGGGTGTTTTCCAGTACACCCGTTGCCAAACCTCGCCAACCTGCATGCGCCGCCGCCACACGCGTCGCTGCCCGATTGCAAAAGAGAACAGGCAAACAGTCGGCCGTCATAATCGCACAGGCTTCTCCGGGTTGGTTTGACCAAACCGCATCCGCTTGGCATTCAGGGCCCGATGCCTTCACGACGTCAACACCGTGGACCTGTTCAAGCCAACGAATGGGCTTAGTCAACCCCGATACTTGTTGCAGAATACGACGATTTTCGAGCACGGCGGCAGGATTATCACCGACATGAAGTCCTAAGTTAAACCCCGCATAAACGCCTTCACTGACTCCGTCATAACGCGTAGTGGTAAACGCATGAATGCGAGGACTTACATCCCAATCCGCTCGTATTAGTTTCATAACTCATAGTCGTAAGTTTGAGCATCCTCTTTTAACACGGCCAACAAACGCTGGAAATCGTCAGGAAGGTCAACTTCCCAACTCATTTGCTGACCCGTTTCAGGATGCCAGAGTTCAAGTTTTTTAGCATGCAAGGCTTGCCGACGAAAATGTTTAAGCACGTCTTGCATGTCTTCGCTTGCACCTTTCGGAAGACGGAAACGACCACCGTATAAAGGATCACCCACCAAAGGATAGTTGATATGAGACATGTGCACACGGATTTGGTGCGTCCGCCCTGTTTCTAACTTTAAACGGATATGTGTGTGCGCTCTAAATTTTTCTAAAACACGATAATGTGTGATCGCTTCCTTACCCACACCCACGACGGCCATTTTCAGACGATTACGCGAATGACGTGCCATCGGCTCATCAACACAGCCACCTCCGGTCATGACACCATGCGTCACGGCTTCATATTCACGTCCCATGCTGCGGTCTTGTAGCTGTGTGACCAAGTCGGTTTGTGCGGCAATGGTTTTTGCAATTACCATCAACCCCGTGGTCTCACGATCTAAACGGTGAACAATACCTGCACGCGGTACATGTGCGATTTCTGGACAATGGTGCAAAAGCGCATTCAGCAAGGTGCCATCGGCATTGCCCGCACCCGGATGAACGACCAAACCACTGGGTTTGTTAATGATCAGTATGTGTTCATCTTCAAAGACGATATTCAAAGGAATGGATTCAGCGGCATGGCGCTCATTCGCTTCTATCACCACCGACACACGAATCGTCTCGCCACCGTTGAGCTTATCACGGGGGCGTTTGACCTCGCCATCGACCAGCAACGTGCCCTCTTTGATCCAGCCCTGCAAGCGCGAGCGTGAATAGTCAGGAAAAAGTTGTGAAACCGCCTGATCCAATCGCAGTCCAAACATTTCGGCAGGTACCTGACACACTAACTCAATTGCTTCTGACATCTATTTTAATCTTATGTAAACGGATATTTTGGGTTGGCTTCCGGTTGTGTTTTAATAGGCCGGAAAATATAGTGTCTCAGTATACCCGAATCCGGTAAAAAGTACCGAATTCACAACACATCTCAGGATATAGCAATATGCAATTTGTCAAAGTGATTTGCGCTCTGATCATCCTTAGTATGCTTTCGGCTTGCTCATGGTTTGGTCGAGACAAAACCATCCCCGACATCCCCGAGCAAGTCATCTACAACGATGCCATGAGCGCTCTGGATGCCCAAAACTTTTCGTTGGCAATTGAAAAGCTTCAATTGCTTGAGGCCCGTTATCCCTTCGGTCGCTTCTCGGAGCAAGCTCAGCTCGAATTAATTTACGCTTACTTCCGCAATAATGAGCCAGCGGCTTCGCGCTCAGCGGCAGATCGCTTTATTCGACTGCACCCGAATCACGATAACATCGACTATGCCTACTATATGAAAGGTCTAACGTCTTTTGAAGAAGATCGTTCGTTTTTGGCACGTTTTCTTCCTCTCGATGAAACACAACGTGATCCAGGAGCTGCCCTCGACTCTTTTGAAAGTTTCTCGGTGTTGCTCAATCGTTACCCAGACAGCGAATACGCGCCGGATACCCAGCGTCGTATGCAGTACTTAAAAAACCGCTTGGCTACCTATGAAATTCATGTCGCCAGTTTTTACATGAAACGTGAAGCTTGGGTAGCGGCAGCGAACCGTGGACGCTATGTGGTAGAGAACTTCCAAGAAACACCTGCCGTACCCGATGCCTTGGCAATCATGGCAGAAGCCTACACCAAAGTTGGCTTGGATGACTTAGCGCAAAGTGCAATTGATGTACTGAGCCTTAACTATCCTGATTATATTATTCGTCCTTTCGCACCTCAAAATTTTGACCTGCTGTATACCGCAACCTTTGGTCTGATGGGGTCAATCGAACCCGCTGTCCCAGCTCGCCCAGTTAACCCTGACAGAGCCAGAGCCATGAGAGTCGATGGAAGCACTCAACCAGAGGGTGGCAGCCAAACCGGCGGGCGCTCATGGCTGAACCGTATTACCTTCGGCACATTTGGTGACGACGGACGTGTGGGCGAGCCCACGCAATAATGTAGATTGCTTCAATGACGTCTTAGATCGACTTCGAATATGAGAAGCCGATCTAAGGCGTTTTTATTTACGCGCTAAGAATCATCCCCTAGACAAGGGCACGCATCGAAGGAAGGTTAACACTCGACTCATGTAACACTTAAATGATATGTTACGTTATAACAGTTTTAATCTTTCAACAAGGAGCCTCTATGAAACGCCCATTCATTCAATCCAGCGTTCTACTCACAGGACTGAGCCTGTCTTGGTTTGCACTCGCCCAACAAGCCCACTCTGACTCAACATCACATGATCACGACCATGGTGCTTTACACGCGCACGTACATGGTGAAGCCACGTTGGATGTTGTATTTGAGGGCAACATGCTATTAGCAAGCTTAGAGGCGCCTGCTGCAGATATTGTTGGTTTCGAACACCTTGCTAAAGACCCAGAAAGCCAAGCTAACGTCCACAATGCCGAAGCGCAACTAAAACTGGCAGAGACCCTTTGGGCATTACCATCGGCAGCCGCGTGTGAATTGAAAGAGGTCAGCGTCAGCCATCAATTACTGGCAACAACGGATCATGGTCATGATAAAGATCACGATCACGATCACGATCACGATCACAAGCATGATAACCATAATCATAATGCTCACAAGCACGACGCCGATCACAAACATGACCATGACCATGACCATGACCAGAGTCAGCATAGTGATATTCAGGTTGAGTACAATTTTTTCTGCGAACATCCGGAACATTTACAGACAGTGTCTATCCAACTCTTCGAGTCGTTTCCATCCTTGCACAATCTCAGCGTACAAATGATCACACCCCAAGGCCAGAAAGGACTCACCTTAAGCCCAACACAACCAAGGCTAACGTTTAACGAATGACACAAACCTGCTCCGTATCACTTAACCAGCTCGTTTTTTCTTGGAAAAAAACCAACACACTGCTAAACATCGACTCGCTCACCTTACACAAAGGTGAGCAGGTCTTTGTGCAGGGACCCTCAGGTAGTGGTAAAAGCACACTACTCAACCTGTTAGGTGGGGTGGTGCTACCTCACTCCGGAGAGGTTTCGCTGCTCGGCACACCCTTATCAACACTGAGCCAACGCAAACGTGATCGTTTTCGTGCAGATCACATTGGTGTGCTTTTCCAACAATTTAACCTTCTACCCTACTTAAGTGTTTGCGACAATTTGCTCTTACCTTGCCAGTTTTCCAAGTTAAGACGCGCACGCACCCTTGAGGAATACGGCAGCTTGAACGCCGGAGCACATGCACTGCTCGAAGCACTTGATCTAGCAGAGTATATTCATCACCCTCGTCCCGTTTCCCAGCTGTCCATTGGCCAACAACAACGAGTTGCGGCAGCTCGGGCTTTAATCGGTGCACCGGAAATTCTACTGGCAGATGAACCAACATCAGCACTGGATGCAGATACTCGCCATCGATTTATGAGCTTATTGCTAGAGCAAAGTCGTCAACACAACACCACTCTTATTTTTGTCAGCCACGACTTGGAATTACGTCATCCTTTTGACCGAGTCATTGATTTAAAGACGCTCAACCCAGCCTACAGAGTGAACTAACCCATGCTCAAACTTGCTTTACTCAGCATCTGGAACAGACGCGGCACTATTTTTTTAACGCTTCTCACCCTGTCCATCAGCGTCACGCTCTTAATGGGAGTGGAAAAACTGCGGCATGATACCAAGCAGAGTTTTTTCAATACTGTTTCAGGAACCGATCTGATCGTAGGGGCGCGTAGTGGTTCTCTACCACTGCTTTTATACTCAGTCTTTGGCATCGGACAACCCACCAACAATATTCGCTGGAGTTCATATCAACAAATTGCCTCACAAGAGGCCGTTGCCTGGACCATCCCGATTACACTTGGAGACTCTCACCAAGGCTTCAAAGTCATCGGCACTGAAAACAGCTTTTATGAGCACTTTAAATTTGGACGCCAACAATCACTGTCTATGGCGGAAGGACACTTTTTTGACGACCTATTTGACGTTGTCCTTGGTGCGGAGGTTGCTAGAGCCTTAGGCTATCAACTGGATGACGCTGTCGTGATTGCGCATGGACTAGGCCGTGGCAGCTTTGCCCAGCATCAAGACAAACCGTTCAAAGTCTCTGGTATTCTCAATGCAACAGGCACGCCGATTGATCGCAATCTGTTTATCAGCTTAGCAGCGTGGGAGGCCATTCATATCGACTGGAGGGCCGGTACGCGCATCCCTGGCATGAATTTGGATGCAGATGCTGTCAAAGCACGCGACCTAACGCCAAAAGAGCTGACGGCCTTTATGGTGGGTCTCCAGTCCCCTATGGCAACCTTTCACATGCAACGTGCCATCAACACCTATCGCACAGAGCCGCTTCAGGCGATACTTCCAGGCGTTGCGTTGCAAGAGCTCTGGCAAGTTCTGTCCATCGCCGAAAAATCCTTACTGATCGTTTCAGCCTGTGTTATTTTTGCAAGCCTCACGGGGATGCTAGGCATACTCTTAACCAGCCTGAATGAGCGCCGTCGTGAGTTGGCGATTCTAAGAGCTGTTGGTGCTGGACCTCTTCGTATCATGGTGCTGTTACTCAGCGAGTCGGTATTTTTAACTTTGCTCGCCTCCGCCCTCGGCGTAGGGATGATGTATCTGTTGGTTTTTTCTTTTCAAGATTGGATTGCGCTTGAATACGGTGTCTTCTTGACGCTTAATGGCCTTACCCCTGAGCAGGTTCGCTTACTGCTGTGGATTCAGCTCGCTGGATTAATCACGGGGCTTATCCCAGCCATAAAAGCCTATTATTACACGCTGATTGATGGCCTAACGCCAAAAATATAAACGAGACGAAACACCATGCGCTTTTTGATGTTGATGACATTACTTCTTTCGTTGGCTTTTCCTTATGCCGCTGCTCAGGCAAATACGTCCCCCACAGCCGCGACGGAGCTCATGTGGGACGATCTAATGCCCGAGGACTACACTCTCAGCCTGTATGATCTATTTGGCGAAAGTGCAAACTCATTGGAGACAATGGATAGCCTGGATGACTTCAGCCCTGAAGCGGAAGCACTGATGGATCGGATGCTGCAGGTGCTAGCCTCTGCTCCGGTTCGAGAAGAGCTAGACGGTAAAATCATTCGCATTCCAGGATTTGTTGTGCCCTTAGAAGCCGATATGAATCGCGTCACCCGTTTCTTTTTAGTGCCCTATTTCGGTGCCTGTATCCATGTGCCGCCGCCCCCTTCAAACCAAATCATTAACGTCCACTTTGAACCCGGTACTCGGGTTGAAAGCCTGTATGATGCAATCTGGATCGAAGGGCGTCTAAGTACAGAAACGTTTAATCATGAGATGGGAACATCAGGGTATACGGTTGAAGCAGTTATCATCGAGCCCTATGACTTTGATGAGGCTGAGGAAGGCGAATGGTAAGTTCGCCTTCCAAAATAGAGCCTGATTACTCTCCTGCGCGCCAACCCGATGTAATGGGATAACGTCTATCCCGGCCAAAGCCTCTTTGAGTGACTCTAGGTCCAATCGCGGCTTGGCGACGCTTGTATTCATTAATATCCACCAAACGTATGACTCTGTTCACCACCTCGGCTGCAAAACCTCGGGCGACAATCGCATCTGCACTCAAATCCTGCTCGATGTACAGCGCCAGTATTTCATCCAACACATCGTAATCGGGTAGCGAGTCTTGATCCGTTTGGTTAGGCGCCAACTCGGCGGAAGGAGCGCGATCAATGACGCGCTGCGGAATAATCACAGAACGCAGGTTACGATACGCGGCCAAACGATAGACCCAGGTTTTGGATACATCTTTAAGAACATCAAAACCACCCGCCATATCTCCGTATAACGTGGAATACCCCACGGCAACTTCACTTTTGTTGCCAGTGGTTAACACAAGAGACCCAGTTTTATTGGAAATGGCCATCAACAGCACCCCACGACAACGCGCCTGAAGATTCTCTTCCGTTGTGTCGGCTTTAAGTCCTTGGAAACGATCACTTAGTTGTGACATGAAGGTGTCATAGATCGGCTCGATGGAGATAGCACTGTACTTAACCCCCATCAGCTTAGCTTGCAGCTCTGCATCCTCGACACTCATTGATGAAGTGTATCGAAAAGGCATCATCACCACTTCGACCTTGTCAGCCCCTAACGCATCCACCGCAATGGCCGCAGTCAAGGCTGAATCTATGCCTCCCGACAACCCCAACACGACGCCCTTAAATCCATTTTTATGAACATAGTCTCGAACACCTAACACCAGAGCGGAATAAAGACTGTCCTCGTCATCGGGCATCATCGCCGATGAAGCGACTGGATTTACCCTCCCCTCCCACAAGTCCACATCGGTGTACGAAAGGCTTTCTTCGAAATGTGAAGCTAGGTAGCAGAGCGACCCTTCGCCATTCACCACCATCGACCCGCCATCAAACACCAATTCATCTTGAGCGCCGACCTGATTAACATAAAACACAGGCGCAGCACAGGCTTGGGCACATGAACGAACGACTTCTAAGCGCTCTTTTACCTTGCCCTGATGGAAGGGTGACGCGTTCAAGCTCAACACCAAATTCACCCCTAGCGCTTTTAACTGCTCAACGGGGCCGCTATGCCAAATATCTTCACAAATGCTCAAACCAACCTTATAGCCCTTGTACTCGAACACACCCGGCCGCTCACCCGGCGTAAAATAACGGCGCTCATCAAACACCTGATAATTGGGTAAGCATTGTTTTGAGTACTCAAACAGTACGACACCATCACGAATAACCGCTGCATGATTGTACAGCTGTCCACTTTTATGGGCGGGATAGCCGACAACAAGGGTAATTCCCTGAACACGTGCTTTAAGGGCTTGAAGGGCTTTTTCGATTCGAGTCTCTAGACTCGGGCGAAGTAACAAATCCTCCGGAGGATAACCCGAAAGGGCTAATTCAGAGCAAACCAAAATATCCGCTTGCTCCTCGTCTCGCGCCTTACAGGCAGCCACTATGATTTTTTCTGTATTACCAGGTATGTCACCTACCAGAAAATTAAGCTGGGCCATAGCGACCCGCAACTGTGTGCTCATGCCGATGTCGTATCCATTGCTGAAAGGGTTACAAAAATACAACCGCTATTTTGCATGGTTTATCTGCCTAGAGCCAGACCTAGGCCCACCAATCCTAGAGGTACACTCAATAACCAACAGACTCACGCCGAACACGACCCGCCAAGGAGATGACTAAATTATAGCCCTTGTCTTCATTGATCGAGCGCACTCGAAACGTGCCATTGGAGTAGCCCGTCACCGTTCCATCTGCTTGATACGTTAGATTATCACCCCGATTCCAAAGAACTTGGCCATTTCCCAAGAAAAAATGGACCCTCAAGACTTGATCAATCAAGGGGTCATATTGCCGACTCTGATTTTTATCAATAAAAACCAATACACCTAACCATTCTGAAGCGCCATTGACCTCTTGTCCCACACATTCGAGTCCATCCAGCGTTCGACATAGGGTGACCGATTGTCGGTGTGTCACCGCCTGCATCCTGGCATACGACAAGAGTGACAATAAATCCAACACCCTTGATTCTTGCCTCATTTTTTGCGACATATTTGAAAAAGCAGGCACCCCCTGTAATAATAAAATGGTTAACAACAACAGCGTCACCATCAGCTCAAGCAAGGTATAACCTTGCATCCTGAAAGCGCTCATATCAACTCCAACCAATCACGAACGACAATCAAATCTTGCGGGATCTTCTGATCTAAAGTAACTCGAACGTGTTTAAGCACTTCCGCATGACCATTGCTGATCACACCGCCTTGGATAACAAAATGTACTTTAGATCCGAGAATTTCAATCTGGGTGTAATCAATATCTGAGAAAAATACAACACTATACTCATCCGACTGCCACTCATATCGAATAGCGTCCGTTGCTGCATTTAAGTCATTCTGGATAATATCCGGATACTGACGCACCATTTCTGCAACCCCCAGCTGAATGGCCATCAACGCATCCTGATGAAAACGAGCAGAGACGCTCATTCGCTGCTGAAGCTGTGCATGTTGAGCCGAGCCCATGACAACCATTGATATCATACTAATAAACACCAATACCATTAACAATACAGTTCCTTCTTGCTTCATTCGTCGCATATCACACCTCCATGTGCTTATGGGAATTCTCTTAACGTCGCTGTAAACCTATGTCCTTCACTCCAAATTAAATCTAGATCAAACAGCACCGTCACAATGGGATAACAACAATTGGGCTCACTCTCAATACTCAATGGCTCCTCAAGCGCCTCTGAATGCAAATACGCAAAATTGAGTGAGGTAATGCCCTGTATCAAGGCTTGGCTGTTGCATCTAAGCTGATCTTGCTCCACAACGTAATGCTCATGATATATCTGATTTTCTGGCTGCAGTTGACCCAAGCAATTTTTAGCACCCTCTCTGCTTTGCAGGGTCAAAAACAACTCATACTCATTACTGGTCAGTTCGACTCTTTGCGCTTGACGCACACTGCTTCGCAAGCGTTCAACAACAAAGCGCAATGCCTCTTGATCGCGATCAATCATCTGTTGGTAACGCCAAGTCTTAGTAGAGGAAACCAATAACAAACTCACCATCAGCATAAGAAAGCTCCCTAATACCAAGGAAAGCAACAGTTCAGTCAGGGTGAATCCTTGTTGCTTCATTAGGAACACTCCGCCCACTCAATCGGCAAGACTAGGGATTCACCTTGACGTTGAGCACTTATCCAGAGCCCTTGTTCATTGGCACGTGCATTTATTTTCTCAAATAACTCCTGCGTTAAGGATGCTTCTAACCATTGATCAACGATTTGGATATAGTGCGTATTCGGACGACATCGGACGGCCCACAACGACTCATTCAAGTCGGATAAGTACACCTGTGCTCGTGTCATGTGGTAGCGGCTCAAACTGGTTTCAAGCGAGGCCAATTGAAAATGGGTAATCACCAAGCAGCCAGTGCTCAGTAAAGCCAACGCCAACATCACCTCAAGTAGACTTAAGCCTCGTTGATGGGATCTTGCCTTAGTTAAAGCGAAAATAGAGAGACGGGAGGAGAGGCGTCTGACAGACGCAATGGAAATATACATATTGAATCATCCTTGATTTATGAAAGAAAGAAGCGAATCCTTGCTTCTTAATCGTGATTAACCTTAGACAAAGTGCCAGAGATTTTCAAGCCCCCCTGAACAGCTCAAGATGAAGGCGAGCTGGGCTGAATATCCAACACCTTCACTTCAAACAGCAAGGTTTGACCTGCTAAAGGGTGATTAAAATCGACGGTCACTTTTGTGTCATCGAATTCAGTAATCACGCCCGGCACTTCACCACCGGGTTCCTGAAACGAGACAATTAAGCCAGGTTCAAGCGTTAAACTCTTAAACTGACTGCGCGGCATCACCTGGATATTGGATGGATTATGCATCCCAAAACCACGCTCCGGAGCGATAGTCAAATCCATATGATCACCCACCTTCAAGCCGACTAGCGCTTGTTCAAAACCATCGGGTAGATTGCCATCCCCAAAAACGAACCTTGCGGGCTGCGACGCAAAATTCGAGTCGACCACCTGACCATCTTGCAGTTTTATTGCAAAGTGTAAGGTAACCTCTGTCCCCACACCGATGACATACTCACTCATTTTAAATCCTCTTCAGACGACGGTGACAGCAACTTTCGACGTTCCGCTAAAAACAGCATATCGATGATCAACAGCACCGCACCTAGGGTGATCGCCGTGTCGGCAATATTGAATGCTGGAAAATACCAGCCACCGTAATGCAATGAAATAAAGTCAACAACATAACCATGGATGATACGGTCATACAGGTTTCCCAGAGCTCCCCCTAAGACCAAGGCGAGTGCTAAACGCATCCACCACTCTTGAGCAGGCGTGCGCTTTAACCAGACCAATAAGAAAACACTCATGCCGATCGCGATCCCTGCAAAAAACCAACGCTGCCATCCCCCAGCACCCGCCAGAAAACTAAAGGCTGCGCCATAGTTGTAAAGCAGCGTTAAATCAAAAAAAGGCAATATGGGCACAGGCTGAGCGTAAATCAACGCCGCATCTGCCCAGTATTTGGTCCCTAAATCCAACAAAATCACTAACACAGTTATCCATAACCAGCGCAAAGCGCTGGTTGAGTTGTTTACATCAGTCACGATTCGTTCCTGTTTTAAGCAAAGTGACGCACTTCGCCTGCACCAACGACATTATCAACACAGCGACCACAGAGCTCTGGGTGCTCTTCATGCTGACCAACGTCCTCTCGATGATGCCAGCAACGTGTGCATTTAGGCTGTTCAGATGCTTTGATCTGGACTTTTAGACCCGTAAGATCCGTTGATCGTGCATCAACTGCATCATTAATTGATTGCAACTGTGCCGAAGACGTAATGAGGACAAAGCGCAACTCATTGTCTAGTTTCGATAACAGTTGCTGCAACGCATCATCCACATACAACACAACTTCCGTCGCAAGCGATGCCTTGACTAATTTTTCATTGCGCGCCTCTTCCAAGCACTTATTGACAGCATCTTTGACAGCCATAATTTGCTGCCAATAGGCATCATTCATTTCGACGGTGTCGTCTAGACGGAATAAGCCATCGTACCAAGTGGTCAATAGCACGCTTTCTCGGCGTTTACCGGGCAATACCTCATAAATTTCTTCAGCCGTAAAGCTTAAAATAGGCGCGACCCAACGAGTAAGAGCCTCCGCTATATGATACAAAGCCGTTTGACATGAACGGCGAGGCAAACTCTCTCCTTGCGTGGTATATTGACGATCCTTGATGATATCAAGGTAAAAGCCACCCAACTCTTGTACACAGAAATTGTGAACCAGCTGGTAAACCTCCAAGAAACGATAATGCTCGTAGGCCGCGCAGATTTTCTCCTGCAGACGAGCGGCCGCGTCGACCGCCCAGCGATCAAGCGCCAGCATGTCCTGAGGTGCAACTAAGTCGCTATCAGGATTGAAGCCATTTAAGTTCGCCATCAAGAAACGAGCCGTATTGCGTATACGACGATAAGCATCCGATGTCCGCTGCAAAATTTGCTTAGAGACAGCCATTTCGCCCGAGTAATCCGTCGCGGCTACCCATAAGCGCAAGATATCCGCACCCATGCTGTCCGTCACTTCCTGGGGCGCAATGACATTGCCCAAGGACTTAGACATTTTGTAGCCCTTTTCGTCAACCACAAAGCCATGCGTCAATACTTGCTTGTAAGGCGCCACACCGTTAATTGCAATGGATGTTTTTAAGGACGATTGGAACCAGCCACGATGCTGGTCCGAGCCCTCTAAATACATATCGGCAGGAAAGGTTAACTCTT
This sequence comes from Nitrincola tibetensis, assembly GCF_003284585.1. Lineage (GTDB taxonomy): Bacteria > Pseudomonadota > Gammaproteobacteria > Pseudomonadales > Balneatricaceae > Nitrincola > Nitrincola tibetensis. The sequence goes on along the minus strand of NZ_QKRX01000010.1, from coordinate 86,130 downwards.
CTCTTTTACGCAAAACAGAATGGTGAGTCACACCCGAGTCAAACCAAACATCCAAAGTGTCAGTCACTTTGTCGTACTGATCGGCGTCTTCGCCCAATAGCGCTTTAGCATCCAATTCGAACCAAGCATCAATGCCCTCCAGTTCGATTTTTTCTGCCACTTGCTCAAGCAGTGCAAGCGTATCTGAATGCAACTCACCAGTTTGCTTGTGAGTAAACACAGTGATCGGAACACCCCAAGTCCGCTGGCGTGATACACACCAGTCTGGGCTTTGCTCAAACATACCCTCGATACGCGCCTGCCCCCAATCCGGAAACCATTGCACACCTTTGATAGCCTCTAAGGCATCGCGTCTGAGGTGCTTATCATCCATTGAAATAAACCATTGTGGCGTGGCTCGATAGATCAACGGAGTTTTAGTACGCCAGCAATGCGGATAGCTGTGTTGGAACTTTTTCAAGTGCACCAGCTTACCTTCGCGCGTTAAGGCATCTGTGATCGGCTCATCCGCTTTGTACACATGCAGCCCAGCAAACTCACCTGCGCCGTCTGTGTAAGTGCCATTGGCTTGCACTAAGTTGAGTGTTTCAAGACCATAGATCTGGCCAACAACAAAGTCTTCCATACCGTGATCAGGTGCAGTATGCACAGCGCCCGTACCCGCATCAGTCGTCACATGATCGCCCAGAATGACAGGCACCTCACGCGTAAAGAGCGGGTGATGTAACATCCGCCCTTCGAGCGCTTTACCGGAACAACGGCCTAAAACCGTAAACTGCTGAATACCCCAACGCGCCATGATGTCGTCCACCATGTCTGCAGCAAGCACCAAACGCTCACGGCCTTGATTAATGGCAACATCAACCAAGGCATAGTCCAATTCAGCATTCAAGGATACCGCTTGGTTCGCTGGGATTGTCCAGGGAGTCGTCGTCCATATCACAAGTGATGCAGGCCCTTCACCCGCTTCTGAAGCAAACAGCTCCACAATAGACGCTTGATCTACGAAGGTGAAACGCACATCAATCGCGGTGGATGTTTTTTCTTGATACTCGACTTCAGCTTCAGCCAAGGCTGACTGACCGACAACACTCCAATAAACAGGCTTGTAACCCTTGACCAAATGACCGTTCTCAATGATGCGCCCTAACGCACGCACGATATTGGCTTCGGTTTCGAAGTTCATCGTTAAATAGGGATTATCCCAGTCACCGATCACACCTAAACGAATGAAGTCAGCCTTTTGCCCCGCCACTTGCTCACCAGCATATTCACGGCACTTCTGACGAAAATCACGGTAAGGGACTTTATCGCCGGCGCGACCAATCATCGTTTCCACTTTATGCTCGATCGGCAAGCCATGACAATCCCAACCGGGAATGTAAGGTGCATCAAAACCACTGAGTGTTTTAGATTTTACAATCATGTCCTTGATGACTTTATTAACCGCATGTCCAATATGAATACTGCCATTGGCATAAGGAGGGCCATCATGCAGGATGAACTTTGGACGCCCTTGCCCTTCAGCGCGCAATTTTGCATAAAGGTCCATTTCAGACCAGCGTGCCAAGCGCTCGGGTTCACGTTGAGGCAAGTTACCACGCATCGGGAACTCTGTTTCAGGCAAGTTCAGTGTCGGTTTATAATCAGTCATATCTGTTAGCTTCCGGAGATGGGTTTAGCCCCGGCTTGCAGAGCAAACCATTCACGGGCCAGATCTAGATCAAAATTGATTTGTGTTTTGAGGGCATCAAGCCCATCAAAGCGCTTTTCAGGGCGAAGGAAGTGCAAAAAACGCACCTGCATCAACTGCCCATAAAGCTGCTGATCGATATCAAACAAATGTGCTTCAAGAACAGGCAAGCGTCCATTCACAGTCGGCCGCATGCCTACATTACAAATTGCGGGATAGTCTCGGCCTTGCACGCTTGCCAATACAGCATACACGCCCTGCAGAGGGCATTTAAACCGGTGCATACGAACATTGGCGGTGGGCACACCTAACTGGCGCCCAAGTTTTTGCCCGTGAACGACACGCCCTGTGACCGTATAAGGTCGACCTAACAAACGTTCGCTGAGCTCAAAATCACCACGCATCAGGGACTCTCGAATTCGGGTACTGCTGACGCGCTGTTCGTCTATTTCGAAGGTATGGGTATGCTCGACACTAAAGCCATGCGCATGCCCAGCAGCTTCCAGCATGGTGTAGTCTCCTGAGCGGTCACAACCAAAACGAAAGTCATCACCCACGACAAAGTGCTTGACCTTCAGGCCGTTCAACAAGAGTTCATCGACAAATGCTTGAGCGGACATAGCCCTCAGTCGACTATTGAAGGTTAAACATAAAACGCGATCCACACCTTGCTTTTCAAGAAGGCGTACTTTTTCATCAAAGCGCGTCAATCGTGGGGGAGCATCATTGCCTGCAAAAAACTCGCGAGGCTGTGGTTCAAAAATAATCACAACACTCGGCAGTTTATGCAACTGTGCTTGTTCTTTGACTTGATCGAGGACTTTTTGATGGCCCAAATGAACGCCGTCAAAATTACCAATCGTCGCAACGCAACCACGATGTTTATCTCGTAGATTGTGTAACCCTCGAATTAATTCCATATGCGCACGCTTCAATATAAAAAATCTAAGGGTCGAATTATAGCGTAAATGCAATCACTTTATCAGCCCTGCCCTACGCTAAACCTGAGCTCGCAAATCTCGCAGACGCAAGCCAGCGACGAGCAGGATCACTCCGTACAACCCCGCACCTAACACCACAAGACCCGTGAGCTTTAGAACTCTGTCCCACAAGCTCGCTTGCAACCAAAGCTCCGCAGGACCCACACAGTATAAAAGCGCAGCCAGCATAAGACTATTTGCCAAAATCAAACGCACAACAACGGTTAACCAACCTGGCTGCCAACGAAAAACACCCACTTTAATCAGACCCATCAATAACATACCTGCATTCAGGAAGGCAGATAATGACGTTGCAAGCGCAAGACCAACATGATCAAAGGACCAAACAAGCATCAAATTGAAAACCATATTGGCAATCATTGACCAGATTGCAATGCGTACAGGTGTTTTCATGTCTTGCCGTGAGAAATACCCTGTTGCAAGCACCTTAATCAGCATGAATGCTAAGAGCCCAACAGCATAGGCGCGCAAACTCATGGCAGCCATAAACACATCTCGATCCGTCATTTGCCCGTAATGAAATAACGTCGTAATCAAAGGCTCAGCCAACACAAACAATGCCAGCGCAGCAGGCAAGCCAATTAACAAAATCATGCGCACAGCCCAGTCCAACGTCCGCGCAAAGGTTTCATCACTTTTTGCCGCATGATTGCGAGACAAGGCCGGCAGAATAACCGTCGCAATGGCAATACCAAACACACCCAAGGGCAACTCAACCAGACGATCTGAATAGTACAACCACGACACACTGCCCGTTTGTAGAAAAGAGGCCAACACTGTGTCCAACAACAGATTAATCTGTGCCACCGACACACCAAACAATGCAGGAACCATCAACGTCATAATGCGTTTTACACCCTCATCCTGCCAACCCAGCTGCGGCCTCGGCAACAAACGAATCCGAGCTAAAAACGGCAACTGAAACAAGAGCTGCATCACACCAGCCAGAAACACACCCCAGGCCAATGCAAGCACGGGTGGATCAAAGAAGGGACTTAGCCACAACGCAGACCCAATCAAACACAAATTCAACAGTACAGGTGTGAAAGCAGGTACAGCGAAACGCTCGTAACTGTTGAGAATAGCACCACAAAAAGCCGTCAAAGAAATCAGCATCAAATACGGAAACGTAATCCGCAGCATGTCGGCCGCTAACGGAAAACGTTCATCCTGAGCCAAATAAAACCCCGGTGCGAAAATGGCCGCCAAAATGGGGGCAGCCATCATCGCTATCAGGCTCAATAACAGAAGAATCATCCCTAAACTGCCGGCGACTCGATTGATCAATAGCTGAACAGCCGAGTGATCCCGCTGAGTTCGGTACTCAGATAACACTGGCACAAACGCTTGGGCAAAGGCGCCCTCTGCAAATAAGCGCCGTAAAAAATTGGGGATCTTAAAAGCAACAAAAAATGCGTCAGCATGGCCACTGGCACCAAAATAATTGGCAACCACAACGTCTCTTACCAGCCCCATCACGCGAGACAGCAATGTCATCAAACCAACAAGTCCACTGGCGCGCAATAACCCTACCTTACCTTTTTCCTTGTTTTCCAATTTCTTCCTGCCCAGAATCTGTTAATATGATGAAGTTGAAAAGCCCTAAGGCTCAACCTTACGCGACTGTCGTATAAATGGCAGATGATAACGATGTTTGTGACTGACTCCTAGCAAGAATTTCAATTTCTATTGCATTCATGGGTTGACATCCAAGCCATTTACATGAATAATTTCGCGTCTGATTTTCGGCACTTCTTACCGCCGTATTTTTGATCAACCTAATGTTTAAAGGAGCCAGACTGTGGCTAATTCCGCAGGATCCCGTAAACGTGCTCGCCAGGCGGAGAAGCGTCGTCAGCAAAACGCTAGCCTGCGCTCCATGGCGCGTACTTATTTGAAAAAAATCATTAAGGCCCTCGACAGTGGCGACAAAGCCGCAGCCGAAGAAGCTTTCAAAACTGCCCAGCCAATCCTGGACAGCTCTGTAAGCAAAGGCATTTTCCACAAAAATAAGGTTGCTCGTCATAAGAGCCGCCTGAGTGCAAAAATCAAAGCCTTGGCTTAAGATTTAAATAACGCTGAATACTAAAAAACCGGCCAAGGCCGGTTTTTTTGCATCTTTTATTTATCGAAAAACGTTAGCGTAAAGCACGCCCAACATCCAACACAGCGCAACCCTGTAAAACAAGATCACGCAGACAGCCTTAAGCCAAGACCATATTGTCGCGATGAATCAACTCTGCTTCACCAACAAAACCCAAAATAGACTCAATATCACGAGTAGGTTTACCAGCAATTCTTCGCGCATCATCAGCGCCATAGTTAACCAATCCTCTGGCAATGACCGCTCCGGTCTCATCCGCAACCACAACCATCTCTCCGCGCGAGAAATCACCACCGACATCAACCACACCTGCCGGTAACAAGCTGCGACCAGAAGAAGTGAGCGCCAAAACCGCACCCGCATCAACCACCAAGGTTCCACGCGCCTGCAAATGACCTGCAATCCATTGCTTACGCGCAGCAACAGGCCCTTTATCGGGCGTCAGCAAAGTCCCTAACACTTCACCTGCTTTTAGCCTCACCAACACCTCAGGCTCACGCCCACTGGCAATAACGGTCACAGCCCCTGAACGAGCCGCTAGACGGGCCGCACGCACCTTGGTTGCCATACCACCACGCCCCAGTTTACCACCATCCCCAGCAACTGCTAGAACACGCTCCTCTTCAGCACGAGCTTCAGATATCATTTGAGCATCAGGATTATGACGCGGGTCGGCATTAAACAAACCCTGCTGATCCGTTAGCAAAATCAAGGCATCTGCCTCGACCGCATTCGCAACCAACGCACCCAAAGTATCATTATCACCAAAGCGTATCTCACTCGTAATAACCGTGTCGTTTTCATTAATCACAGCCACGACACCCAACTCAATCAAGGTTCGCAAAGTTGAGCGAGCATTCAGATAACGCTTACGGTTTGAAAGATCATCATGCGTCAGCAAGACTTGCGCCGTATGGATTCCATGACGCATAAATTGCGCCTCCCAAGCCTGCACCAAGCCCATCTGACCCACAGCCGCTGCCGCCTGAAGCCGATACACCTCCGAAGGGCGATCTTTCCAACCCAAGCGAGTCATACCTTCAGCAACCGCTCCAGAGGACACAAGGACGATCTCCGTCCCTTCTGCCCGCAACCGAACCAGCTGATCAACCCAAAGCGCTATCGCTTTTTGATCCAATCCTTTTCCATCATCCGTCAGCAACGCACTGCCGATCTTGACGACCCAACGACCCTTCTTTGTTAATCTATTACGACCTGAGCTCAACTTTAGCGTCTCCGTCAACGAACATATTCCACTTCGACATCGTAATCATCATCGTCGAAGTCATCATCCCAATCAGCTTCTTCACGCTTCGCACGCATTTCTTGACGTAAGCGCTCAAGATTGACTCGCGCCTCATGATCAATGATTGCCCGCGTCGCTTGCTCTTCATCCAACAAGGCTGGATTTTCAGCAATAGCGGCCACTCGCGCATCCAAGAAGTCCTGCAAGTCATGCACCAACGCCTGCAAACCCATTTTATTCAATGCTGAGATAGAATAGACTGGACCCTGCCAATCCAGCGCATCAACGACAGCCTGACACGCCGACTTACGCTCATCTTCAGGCAGCAAATCCAACTTATTCAACACCAACCAACGCGGCTGTTGCGCAAGCGTCGCACTAAAGCGCGTTAATTCACGCACCGCCACCTTAGCCGATTCTGCTGGAGACTGCTCATCCCATGGCGCCATATCCACCAAATGCAACAACACCCGATTACGCGCCAAGTGCTTCAAAAAGCGTATCCCTAAGCCCGCCCCCTCAGCCGCACCTTCAATAATTCCCGGAATATCGGCAACCACAAAGCTTCGATGCGCTTCTGTTCGAACGACACCCAAATTTGGAACCAAGGTCGTAAAGGGATAATCCGCCACTTTCGGACGAGCCGCAGATACAGAGCGAATGAACGTTGACTTACCTGCATTTGGCAGACCCAACAAACCCACATCTGCAAGAACTTTCAATTCCAAACGCAAATTACGCAACTCACCCGGAGAACCTTTTGTCGTCTGAGTCGGGCTACGGTTCACACTGCTCTTATAGCGCGTATTCCCCAAACCATGGAAGCCACCTTGCGCTATTTTCTCTCTTTGACCAATATGAGTTAAATCAGCCAGTACTTCATCCGTGTCCACATCAACCACTGTGGTACCCACCGGAACTTTAAGCACCAACTCTTCACCCTTACTGCCCGTGCAATTTGCGCCACGGCCCGACTGCCCATTCTGCGCATTGTATCGACGGGTAAAGCGATAATCGACAAGCGTGTTGAGACTTTCATCCGCCTCAACCCACACTGATCCACCATCGCCACCATCACCCCCATCAGGACCACCCTTCGGGATGAATTTTTCACGCCGAAAGCTCATACAGCCGTTTCCACCCTTGCCCGCTTCTACGGTAATCGTTGCTTCATCGACAAATTTCATCTTTTTTCCTCCCAAAGGATTTGAACCCAAAATGGGCAACTCACCCGCCAACGTGCCACCCACATCCTTATGACAACATCGACGCACTAACATCCATAAACACATATAAAAAAAGCCCCGCTAAGCGGAGCTTTTTTCACAAAACCACTGGCCGCTTAAGCTGGCACTACAGTCACGTACTTACGCTTCTGAGGACCTTTAACTACAAACTTAACCACACCATCAGCTGTTGCAAAAAGAGTATGGTCTTTACCCAAACCTACGTTTGGACCAGCATGAAACTTAGTACCACGCTGACGAACCAGAATGTTACCCGCCAACACCACTTGACCACCAAAACGCTTAACGCCAAGACGTTTCGCTTGTGAGTCACGGCCGTTACGCGTGGAACCACCCGCCTTCTTATGAGCCATTGCATCTATCTCCTATTCAGTTGTCGGATCAAATCACACCTGAAATCAGGCACTGATACCGGTAATCTTAACTTCAGTAAACCACTGACGGTGGCCCTGACGCTTCATGTGATGCTTACGGCGACGGAATTTGATGATGGTCACTTTCTCACCACGACCATGCCCAACAACCTCAGCAGAGACTTTAGCACCTTCAACAACAGGCGCACCTACTGTCACGTTATCACCATTGCTAACCAACAATACGCGGTCAAAAGTGACGCTTGCGCCTTGCTCAGCTGGCAATTTTTCTAACTTAATCGTTTGGCCTTCCTGCACACGGTACTGCTTACCGCCGCTAACAATTACTGCGAACATTTTCTTCTCCAAGTTATGCACTGTCCGGCTACTAGGACGAAACCTATTTCTAATGGCATACAAATCAAGACGTTAAACACCTTACCAACCCAACTAAATGAGATAAAGGTGTGTTTGGCTCGGGTACCATATGATAGGGAGCGTTATTTGGACAGGCTCAGGGGCGGAGATTATACAGATTTAGGAAATACGGTTCAAGCCAATAAACCCGCTATTTCAGGGCAACCGAGCCTCATTTTGCGTTAAAAAAACACCCTGACATCGATTGAATCTTGACATAGCCCCTCCTTCTCCCTAGCATGCCAGCAACATTAATTGAGCCGGCCTGACTTCAAAACATGCAGCCACACCAGTTAAACCCTATTATCGAACCCCAGTTTGATGCCGTTACGGACTTTATACTCAATCACTTAGGTTCTAACGTTCCTCTTGTCGAAAAGATGGGGCATTACATTGTCGAAAGCGGCGGTAAACGTCTACGCCCGCTTTTGGTTCTGCTCAGCGCCAATGCATGCCAGTATTCAGGCTCAAACCACATTCAACTGGCGGCTGTCATTGAGTTCATCCACACGGCTACACTCTTGCACGACGACGTCGTTGACAACTCTGAGCTACGCCGTGGAAATGCAACCGCCAACGCGAAATGGGGCAACGCACCTAGTGTTCTTGTCGGCGACTTCCTTTACTCACGCGCTTTTCAAATCATGGTCGAAATAGGCCGCATGGAAATCATGCAGGTTATCTCACACGCAACGACCATCATTGCAGAAGGCGAAGTACTGCAACTGCTCAACCAGCGCAACCCTGACATCACCGAAGATGCCTATATGCAGGTTATCCTTGGCAAAACAGCTATGCTGTTTGAAGCCGCTACCGAGTGCGGCGCTATTTTAGCCGAGGCCTCAGGCGAATCCCAAGAAGCCATGCGCTTATATGGCCGTCATTTAGGCATTGCTTTTCAAGTGATTGACGACGTCATGGATTATCAATCCAGCAGCGAAGAAATGGGGAAAAACGTCGGCGATGACTTAGCAGAGGGAAAAGCAACCCTACCCCTAATCTATGCTATGCGTACTGGCACACAAGACGAAAAAGATCTTCTACGCCAAGCAATACGAAAAGGTGGCATTGAAAACCTACAATCAGTGCTGGATATCGTTGCCAGAACTCAAGCCATAGAGTATGCACTTGAGCAAGCACGTCATCAGTCTGATCTAGCCATTGCCGCTCTCGATGCAATTCCAGATTCTTCATTTAAAGACACACTGATCACACTCGCCAAAATGGCCAGCCAACGAAAACATTAAACTGAATCACAAGACTAAACCACACGACATTCACCCAAAAAGATGCAGGTTTTAATGGGTTGCGCATTAAATAATCAACTCGGACTAATGTCAGAAAGGCCATGAAAAGATATAATAGCGCTTATTAATTTTTGCAATCGGCCCTTGGATAGATAAAAACCAATGACTAGACCCTCCTCTTTTGAACGTGAAGACCTATTAAAATGCGGCTATGGCGAAATGTTTGGCCCTGGCAACGCAAGGCTCCCTGTCGGAAACATGCTAATGATGGACCGCATCATTAAAATCACTGAAGACGGCGGTGAGTTTGGTAAGGGCGAGATCATCGCAGAATTGGATATTACTCCTGATCTTTGGTTTTTTGACTGTCATTTCCCAACAGACCCCGTTATGCCAGGCTGCTTAGGCCTTGATGCCATGTGGCAAATTGTTGGATTCTTTTTAGGCTGGAAAGGCAATAAAGGGCGTGGGCGTGCACTGGGTGCTGGTGAAGTTAAATTCACTGGACAAGTATTACCAACCGCAAAAAAAGTGACCTATCACATCCAGCTTAAACGCGTCATTGAACGTAAACTCGTTATGGGTATTGCGGATGCAACCATGTCTGTTGATGGTCGCGAAATTTACACCGCTAAAGATTTACGTGTAGGGTTATTCACCTCCACTGAAAATTTCTAAAAATAATAAAGCGTGTACCCACTATTTGTGGCTACACTAGATACTATCAGAAAGATAAACTTACGTTTTCGTACAAAGCAGAGAGAGTCTACACATGCGACGCGTTGTGGTTACCGGTATGGGAATCGTGTCTTGCCTTGGCAACGATACTGACACAGTTCTGGATTCACTGAAAGAAGGCCGCTCAGGCATACGCTTTCAGCCAGAATATCAAGCTCTTGGATTTCGTAGTCAAGTTGCAGGCAGCATTGATATCGATCTCGATAGCCTGATTGATCGCAAACTGCGCCGCTTTATGGGCAATGCGTCGGCTTATGCCTACCTTGCCATGCAACAAGCGATTACTGATTCAGGTCTGACTGAAGACCAAGTTTCCAATGTTCGTACAGGCCTTATCGCGGGTTCAGGTGGAGCATCCTCAGCCGACATCGTCGAAACAGCAGACATCCTTCGTGACAAAGGCGTTAGACGTGTCGGACCTTATCGTGTAACACGCACGATGGGCTCCACTGTATCGGCTTGCCTAGCCACTCCTTTCAAAATCAAAGGCGTCAATTACTCCATCACTTCAGCCTGTGCAACAAGTGCACACTGCATTGGCAATGCAATGGAACTGATACAGCTTGGCAAGCAAGACGTCATTTTCGCAGGCGGCGGTGAAGAACTGCATTGGTCCCTCAGCGTTATGTTTGACGCAATGGGCGCCTTATCTAGCAAATACAACGACACACCCGAAAAAGCCTCCAGAGCCTATGATGCAAATCGCGATGGCTTTGTTATTTCCGGAGGTGGCGGCATGCTGGTTCTTGAAGAACTTGAACATGCAAAAGCACGTGGCGCAAAAATCTACGCAGAATTAGTCGGTTATGGCGCAACATCCGATGGCTATGACATGGTCGCCCCTTCAGGTGAAGGCGCTGTGCGCTGCATGCAGCAAGCCATGGCGAGCGTAGACGGCCCAATCGATTACATTAACTCGCATGGCACCTCAACACCTGCGGGCGACATTCAAGAATTGAAAGCGATGAAAACCGTCTTTGGCGATCAGATGCCACCGGTAAGCTCCACCAAATCATTGGCAGGCCATTCATTAGGTGCAACTGGCGTTCAAGAGGCGATTTACTGCCTACTCATGCAGCAAAATAAATTCATCTGCGCCTCTGCCAACATTGAAACCCTAGACCCTGAAGCAGATGGCTTACCGGTTGTTACTCAACGTATCGACGACGCCGAGCTTGAACGGGTAATGTCCAACAGCTTTGGCTTTGGCGGCACCAACTCTACTCTTATTTTCCAACGATATGCTGGCTGATTCTTAGCCCATAAAAAATGCCGGTCTTTACCGGCATTTTTTATGGGCGCTCAGGCCTGAATTAAGCCCCTAACAACTTCATACGCTCAAGCATCCACTGAGTCACTTCCGCATGCACCTCTTCAATACTGCGCCCCTCAGTCACCACCGCAGGGCCAATATGAACATCAATAACACCCGGATACTTAACAAAGGACTTACCTGGCCACAAACGCCCAGCATTATGCACAATCGGCACAATCGGCACGCCAGCTTTCACCGCCAACATAGCACCGCCCTTATTAAACTTCCCTTCTTCTCCCACTTTAACTCGCGTTCCCTGAGGAAACATCACAATGGGGATGCCTTCATTTAGACGAGCCGCCCCCTGCTCCAAGAGTTGCTTCAGCGCCCCTCTGCGTTGTGAGCGGTCTAATGCAATCGGTTTCAGAAGACCCAATGCCCAACCAAAAAATGGAATTTTCAAAAGCTCTTTTTTAAGAACCACGACCTGCGGCCGAACAAGGATTTGAAAGTATAAGGTTTCCCATTCACTTTGATGGTTACCCAGAACCACAAAAGCGCCTGTATTTGGTAAATGCTCTCGCCCTTGAACACGGGTATCCACTCCACACACCCATTTTAACCACGAAATGTAGAAATAGTTAATTCCGGTAAAAAAAGCAAAGCGTTGTCGGAAGGGTAGGAAAGGCCCGATTAACAAACACGGAATAGAATAGAGTATCGTAATGGGGTAAAAACCAAGGGCAAACAAAAACGCTCGTAATTTAAGCATGAGAGTCAGCCTCTTTTTGCGTTAAGGCTTCAGCTTCACGTCGATTATAAACAGGATTTGCATACATATTTCGTAGAAAATCTTCGGCACGACCACTGACCTGGGCCAATCGCGAGGCAAACGCTTGTTCTGTTTTTGCATCGATGGATTCGCCTGCCGCCACTAAATTGGATGGATGCAAGTAATAGTCCGAGCGTATTTGACGATCAATTTCCTGCGCCAACTGCTCTGGCGTTTCATAGTTACCACGAATAGGCTGGCCAAATGATACATGCACATGACCTTTAGCCCCTGTAATGCCTTTCACGATACTGTCGATATCTTCATATTGACTTTTTTCGTACTTACCCGTCTCTTCTATTGCCGCTAACTCTCGCGCCTTCATCGCATCACAAGGGTCATACTCATAGGAGATAGAGACTGGCACAATATTGAGTCGTTCCGTCATCTCGGAGAAACTACGCTGCTTACGATGCGACATATAAAACATTTTCAATAAAGTGGGGTCTGTCCTGTCATTTCCATCTTTTGATCGCCCCTCACGCTGAGCAATCCAAACCGAATGACCCGTCATAATGCTGTGGTCGATGTATTCTGACAGCTGTGTCATAGAGGCCATCATTTCTCGCGGTGCTTTTAGCGAACGACGAACAATGAAGCTCTTATTCAAGCGCATCAAGTCTGACACATAGGATTTTTTTAAAAGATTATCGCCTATCGCAATTCGAACTGTATTCATACCATACTGGTACAAAGCCCAATTCACAAAAGCCGGATCCATCGCAATATCACGATGATTAGAGACAAAAAGGTAAGCTTCTTGAGGGTCTAATTGATCGATACCACTGCAACTCAGCCTCGACGTCGTTCGGGATATCATTTTCGTCATATAGCCCGCAATCAGTTTTTGAAAGCTAGAAACGGTCTCGATTTCACCCACTTTAGCCGCTAACGCAATGCGCACAGCGGGCCGTAAAATGCGCAAAGCCCATTTAGGCAGACGTGGAAACTGATAATGAGTGATAACATCTACAAACTCGTTATCACGCAGCATACGCCCAAGCACATCTGCGACTTCGTTGTCTCGATAGGGACGTATTGACTGAAAAGGGTCAACAACTTGACTAGGTTCACTCATGTTTTTAAAAACAGCCTCAGGGTACAAATGGGCTGTATTTTAGCTGTTTTCAAACGAAAATGCAGCGTAGTCCGATCAATAGCCTTACGAATGATGGTATTTTGATGAATGGGCCTCGTACCAATGGACAAAGGCAACGTCATCCAGCGCTCGACTGAAGTAAAAACCTTGGAAGAACTCACACTCAAGCTGCTTCAAGAGTTCTTGTTGAGCTAAGGTTTCAACGCCCTCGGCCACCACTTTCATGCCTAGATTATGGGCCATATTAATGATGGTGGTCACAATCGCCATATCCTTTGTTTGTTCTTCTAAACTCTGGACAAAACTCTTATCGATTTTTAATCGATCAACAGGGAAGTTTTTTAAATGCGCTAAGGATGAGTACCCTGTGCCAAAGTCATCAATTGACAAGGACACACCTTGCTCTTTCAGTTTATTCATAATCGACAGCGATTTATTGCCATAATCCATTATTATGCTTTCGGTCAGCTCCAAATCAAGGAAGGATGGTGGCAGTCCTGAGCACTGTAACGCATCGAAAACCTCTTGCTCAACACTGCCTAAATTGAACTGAACACCTGACAGATTAACCGCCATAAAGTCCAATCGAATGCCCATATCCAGCCAGCGCCGCATTTGTAAACACGCCTGACGTAACACCCAGCGCCCTAACGGGATGATCAAACCACTGTCCTCTGCCACAGGTATAAACTTATCGGGCCCAAGTAGATTTTCTTTATTTTGGTGCCAACGCACCAACGCCTCCGCACCCACTACGCGCTGACTCTGCGCATCGATCACAGGCTGATAATGCAAAACAAATTCATTTTCTTTTAGTGCTTTGCGAATGCTATTCTCTAAATCTAAGCGACATCGTGCCTGAATTGTGAGCTCTTCTGTAAAAAAGCGGTAGGTATTGCGACCTAGGCTTTTTGCCTGATTCATGGCGGTATCCGCATATTGAATCAGCTCGGTGGCAGTTGTTGCATCTTGGGGATACAAACTTATGCCGATACTGGCCGCACAGACAACTTCTAAACCGGAGGACAAGGTGATGGGTTTTTGCATTAGCTCAAGCAAGGATTCTGCTTTCTGCGCTGCACGCTCAGGATGAGCGATCCCTTCTAATACGACAATAAACTCGTCACCTCCCATTCTTGCAAGCGTATCCTCTTTACCCAAGTGGTGACTCAAGCGCTGCGCCAACGTCTTTAAACATCCATCACCTTCTTGGTGTCCATAGCTGTCATTTATATTTTTAAATCGATCTAAATCTAGATACAAAACAGCTACTTGCCGATCCTGCCCCTCGGCTTGATCTATCGCATGATCAATGCGAGACAAAAGCAGTAAGCGATTCGGCAACTGCGTTAAAGGATCATAGTGCGTTAAGGTCTGAAGGCGCTGCTCAGACTCTTTTTGATAACTCAGGTCGTTGAATATACCTACATAGTGAGTCGCTTGCCCCTGTTCATTAACCACTGTATTCAACGATAGAAACTGTGGAAACACCTCCCCCGTTTTACGACGATTCCAAATTTCACCTCGCCAACTTCCCGTCTCCGACAAGCTTTTCCAAAGGGTTTGGTAAAACGTACGGTGATGCCTGCCTGATTTTATAAACCCTGGATTTTTACCTAAGACCTCAGATTCTGCATAACCTGTAATATCCGTATAGGCTTTATTGACTGTAAGAATCCTGGGCTTAAGGTCTGCAATAAGCACGCCTTCACTTGTTGAATCGAACACAGCCTGAACTTGTCGCAGCGCTGCATTCAGCTTTAACAACTCTCGATGCTCCTTTCGCAACTCAGCTGTTCGGCTTACTTTTTCGAGAAATGCGGCTAACTCATACAAATAGCCATCATGTTTTGATATGAAATCATCGACTCCCAAGTGCAGTGCTTGCGCAATAACATCTTCACTCCCCTGCCCTGTAATCAGGACCAGTGGTAAGGTCAGTTGTCGAGTATGGCGAAGCTCTCTAACCAACTCCAACCCATCCTTACCCGGCAAACGATAGTCAATCAGCACTAAATCAAACTCAGCAGGCTCACCGGATTGAAGCGGTAAGTGACTCAACACATCTGATGCAGACTGCACCAATGTCAGCTCTATATAGGGGGCATGCGTCGCCAAAAAACGCACGGCCAGATCGGCATCGTATGGATTATGCTCGACATACAAAACGCGGATGTGGCGACTTAAATATTTCGGAACCGAACGAAAACGTGCGAGTGCAGAGAACAAACTTGCCGCCAATCCAGACAAATAGTCATTGCGTTTGACGACATACTCATCAGCTCCTTGCTTGAGCGCTGCTAAGCTGGAAGCCTCATCACCCTGTCCCGTCAGAATCACCACCGAGATGGGCACATCATGCTGCCTAACCCAAGAAAGTGCTTCGAGCCCTGAACCATCGGGTAGTTTTAAATCGGTCAGAAGTAAATGATAATCGTGTGATCGACTCAGTTTTGCGATGCCATCTGAAAGACAAGATACAATATCAAGGTCAATCATTGCATGATGTTGCTGAAAATAACGTCGCGTCAGATCAGCATCAACCGCATTATCCTCGATATACAGTACTCGCATATTTATCGAGTCTCTGGGTGGTTAAGGGCACACCAGTAAAGCTCTATCTGCTCTGCAACATCAATAAACTTAGCAAAGTCGACTGGCTTCACGATATATGAATTTACACCCAGTGAGTAAGCCGTCTTCATATCCACCCCTTCAGATGAAGAGGTCAAAATGACAACTGGAATGGTTTTATAGACAGGATGTTGTTTGAGTTCTTTAAGCACTTCTAAGCCATTAACCTTGGGAAGCTTTAAATCCAACAAAATGACCAAAGGGGTACGCTCACCCGCATCCCAACGTGCTATGTAGGCTAATGCTTCTTCGCCGTCACGCGCAACTTCTATTGGATTCAAAAAATGCTTGCGCTTAAAAGCGCGTAAGGTCAAATCCAAATCAACGGGATTGTCCTCAACCAATAATATAGGCTGCTGAAGATACGCCTGCGTCATAGATCAAACTCCAAGATGAATAGAGCACCCTTTCCTGGCTCACTTTCAGCTCTGACCTCGCCGCCCATGCGCTGCATGGCTTTTTTGACCAAAGCTAACCCAACCCCTGTACCTGGAAAATCCTCACGTCGGTGAAGACGTTGAAATATCTGAAAAATACGATCATGATATTTCATATCAAACCCAACCCCATTATCCTCAATTTCAAGCACAAATCGAGTATCTGTCACTCGTCCGCGAATTTCAACTCTAGGAAGTTGCTGATTGATCGAAAACTTCAGGGCATTGGTCAAGACATTACGCATTACCAAAGCAAAACCATCCGGGTCTAACTCAAGTTGACAGGGTGGTATGCCTATTGTGATTTTGGCTTTTGGATGCGGATCTGCTTTTAGGGAATACTCAACCAACTCTTTAACAAACAGGCTCACGTCAAAGGACTGTGTTTGCAAAGCTTTACGCTCAATACGCGAGTAAGACAGTAAATCTTCAATTAATTGATGCATCTGGCCCACACCATCCCTGATATTTCGCAGAAACGTTATACCTTCCTCATCCAGTTGGTTTCGGTAAGCTTCCATCAATAACTGACTGTACCCATCAATACCTCTCAGTGGCGCTTTAAGATCATGCGACACACTGTATGTAAATGCCTCTAACTCTTGATTAGCGGCCTCAAGCGCGTTAGTTCGCTCTTCAACACGCTGCTCCAATACATCATTTAACTCACGTATTCGCAACTCTGAACGTTTCAGTTCGGTCACATCGACAACAACGCCATAGATAATGGCGACATCTCCCAACTGATCGCGCACCAACCAGGTTCGATCATCTACCCATAGTTCATCCTGATTAGCACAAACAATGCGATACTCTTGGCGATAATCATCAGGGCCATTGACTAAGTAATGAGTCACCTCTTCCAAAATTCGAGCTTGATCGTCTGGATGAATCAAATCAAAAAATTGTATTTCGCCATGCATAAAGTCTGCAACTGAGTACCCCCAGCTCTTGACACTTTCGCTCACAAAATTGACAGGCCAGCCCGGTAAGTTTTTCCACTCAAACACAACAATCGGTGAACGATTAATCAGGCCAACTAAGTGCTTTTCACGATCCAATGCTAAGGACAAATGATCGGCCATTCCATTAATCGCTTGGGCAATTTCTGACATTTCATTTCGGCCTGAAATGCTACAACGAGCTGAAAGGTTGCCATTTCCTATTTGGGTCAAGGTATCCAGTACAGCTTGACTACGTCGAAACCACATAACATACATACCAACTGCCAGCAGCATAGCAGCTAATAAAAAAGTGATACCGTCTTTAAAGGTCATCCGCAGTACTCGTGTGCGGTAATAGGCCATCTGTGGTGATAAATCACGAACCACAATCAAGTGGCCATAGTCCAAAGAAATATAACCTATTAGTTTGAGTGTTTCGGGGACTCGCTTCACTTCAATATCTGAAGAGAGCTTTAATAACAGGCTGTTTGCTATTTCAAACAACAAAGTGTCATCACCGATAAGCGTTGGACCCAATGGCGTACCTGATTCAAGATCCGACAAACTCATAATAAGATTTAGATCTTGATCTAACACGAAACTATGAGTGGTCAGCGCGCGCGTCGATAAAATAGAGAATTGTAAGCGCTGTTCATCAAGTCGTCCCGCCTTATACAAATCATTAAGCGGCTGTTTTTGCAACCTCAGATAATCCCTAAGATTATCCTGTTCGGATGCTATAACTAAACGCTCCAAACCGTTCATTTTTTGTTCATGGTTATAAAAGACAGCTAAGATGGCCACAACGGCTAAAAGGACGGGCGCCAATATGCGCCCTGGGATTTCGTGCAAAATGGGGATTTTCATTAATCTCCTTTCTATCCCTTAAAGTGTGCTTCTAGCCCCGCGCGTTGCTCTGGTGTCAGCGGCATAGACTTGCCCTCAGAAAAGTTATATCGAACTAGGGCAGCCTCTCCCTTAGACCCAAGCTTTCCATCTTGCCACGCTTCTTGATACACGCTAAATGACGAGTTACCGATCCGACTAATATAGGTTTTAATCTCTACAGGGCTATTCAAAAATAGCTCGCCAACAAAATCGACCTCGATGCGCGCCAAAATTAACTCCCAAGTCTTTGGGTTTAAATCCGGGGTAAACAACTTAAAAACGTCATTGCGAGCCACTTCAAACCATTGTGGAACACGTGTGTTGTTAATATGACCTAAGGCATCTGTATCGTAAAACGCTGGCGTAATCGTGAAACTAAACATGTTTGTATCCTATTGTTAGTCATGGGTCAGCCACGGCCGTAATAAACCTTGGCAGTTGACCTTCACTTTAAGCCGAGCAAACAATAGATACAACCCTGCTAATTTACGATGTAAAAATAAAGCATCTACTGGAGGAGAATGCCAGTAGCCTTGCCCAAAACTCAGTGCCATCCCTTGATCACGCAACCTACGTGCTAAATCCGTACTGGAGAAATCATATTCGTCAACCTTCAGCGGCTCCAACGCTAAATCAAACAAACGCATCACTGACTCCACCTGCAAGTCACTAACCGACTCACTGAAATACCCTATCTGCCGAGCGGCCTCCTCCATCAAGAATGAATCCCCCCTCACTCCTGCTTTAAACAGGGTTTGATACGCATCACTGATGGCTTTAGAGTAGACGCGTGTCGCGCCAAAGTCCAATAGCACCAGTTGTGACGTTGAAGCATCATAGAGGTAGTTCGCAAAATTGGGATCTGTTTGAACTCGCCGAAATTCAAACAACTCTTGAAAGAACAAGGACAATAAGGTTTCCGCAACCTGCTGCCTTATGGCTAAAGATAGATTCGCGACATTCTCTAAAGCAACGCCTTGCTCATAACTCATGCCTAAAACATGCTCTGTACTGAGTTCAGGCATATACTGGGGCACGCGTATCCGTTTATTATCCGATAGCGCCTCTCGGTAATAGCGTAAATGCGAGGCCTCTTGCTGGTAGTCAGCTTCAGCATGAAGCTGAACTTTGGCCTCAGCAATCAACTCCGTCAAATCCAATCCCGCGGGTAGCAATCGAGATAGCTTAAGCAAAGACACAACATTATCTACGTCGGAATCGATACTCTTCGCAACGCCTGGGTATTGAATTTTTAGAGCGATGACTCGGCCATCATGCTGGACGGCACGATGCACTTGACCAATTGAGGCTGCCGCGATAGGGGTGAAGTTAAACTGTTGGAAAGAAGACTGCCAGTCATTGCCAAAACTTTGCTCAAGGACATCGGCCAACTGCAGCATTGGCATTGGCGTAGCCGAAGAGCGCAATTGCGATAAAAGTTCGGTCAGTTCTGCAGGCAAAAGATCACCCGCATCCATCGACAAAAGCTGCCCAACCTTCATTGCGGCACCGCGTAAGTGAGCCAGTTTGTCGGCAACTCTTTTCACGTTTGCAGGCGTCAACAATAAGTCTTTTGGACTAGGTCGATGACCATGACTGTATTGTCGAACACCTTCTGCAACGACACCGCCCGCAACTCGCGTCACGAGACTGCCTAAATGCGCGATTCTGGATAAACGCCCTGACGGCACCGCTTTGGATTTTGCTTGCATACGTGCTTTCTCCTTTTTATTCAGTACGAGAAAGCACGAGGACTGGCTCACTAATTGTGCAGCAACCTAAAAAATCTCGTTTGGCATCAGCCGCTCAGGCTCACTGATACTGGGTGGGCTGGTACGAATTGGCATTTGCTCTAACAACTCACTTTTCTCAATAATGATCTCTACACGGCGATTACGCGCTCGATTCGCTTCAGTATCATTGGGAACCAAAGGTCGGCTGAAGGCATACCCCGAGACTGTAAATCTCGATTCATTTGTGCGAGGATCCGAAAACAATTCATGCGCGACGGCCAAGGCTCTAGCAGCTGACAAATCCCAGTTTGATTCAAACTGCCGACCCACATAGGGCGTACTGTCCGTATGCCCTTGCACTGAGACACGCCCTGGCACTGTAATCAAGACATCACGAATTTTTTCTAACACCGGAATATAGTCGTCTTGTATCCGCGCAGACCCCTGAAAAAAAGAGCCCCGCTCTCTTACCCGAATGATAATGCGCGTACCATCGGTTTCGACCTCAATCGAGCCCTCACCGATTTCGGCAGACAAGGCCATAGCAAACTTCATCGCGTCTTCTTGAGCTTGCTCTTCTTGCTGTTGGCGCTTTTCTTCTTCCGCTTCAGCTTGGCGTTCTTCTAGGACAGACTCACCGACTTGTGATCGTACGTCTAGCGTATGCAGTTCAACATTGGTGGTCATTTGTCTGACTTCATTTAAGGGAGTTGGCTCAGGGCGTCCTGGGCTAAACTCTCTGGCAATGATTGAAGTCCCTTTCGGAATATCTTCCACCTTAATCTGTGCCTGAACACCAAACGCCTCTCGCATAGAGCCTGCCAGTTGTTTAAATCTCAGAACGTCCATTTCTGAAAACGACAGCAGCAATACGAAAAAACACATCAGCAACGACATTAAGTCACCGAAGGTTGCCAACCATGCTGGCAACCCCGGTTTACAAGGGGGACAGTTGCATTCTTCTTCTGCACTCATCCCAACTAGCCCTCGTTCCCTGCCGCTTTACTAAAGCGTTTTTTCTCAGGCAAGTAGTTGCGTAACATTTGATCTATGACACGCGGGTTTTGACCCGCTTGAATTGCCAATAACCCGTCAATAATCAGTGCGTTGTTTAACGCTTCTTCATTGCGACGTAAATTCAGTTTATCTGCAATCGGTATAGCAAACATATTGGCTAACATCGCACCGTATAAAGTCGTTAATAGAGCAATCGCCATGGCTGGGCCGATTGCTTTTGGGTCGCTCATGTTGGATAACATCTGCACTAAACCAACTAGGGTTCCAATCATCCCCATCGCAGGGCCAACATCCCCCATTGCAGAAAAAATCTTTGATCCGAAATCATGACGCTCATAGGTTAAGCGAGCTTCTTTATTCAACAGAGATCTAACAACATCGGGATCATGACCATCGACTAGCAACTGGATCCCACGCTGCATAAAATCACTGGAAACTTTTTTATCCTCCAGCGACAACAACCCGCCTTTTCTAGCAGCATCGGCCATTTCAACCGTTTCAGCTATAATGCTTTCTGGACTTACCGATTTGAACATGAAGGCTTTAGCCGCCACTTTTCCTGCAGCCAGAAATTGCCCTAAGGTGAACTTCATCAATACAACGAAAAGAGTTCCACCAAATACAATTAGTATGGAAGGTGGGTTAACGAAAATCCCTATATCGCCCCCCATTACCATCGCTGAGATAATAATTGCGAAGCTGCCTATCAACCCTACCAGCGTAGCTATATCCACTTAATACCCCTCAACAAGCGAAACTTCCCAAAACCCTATTCGAATTCGGTCTATAATAGCAGATTTATACCCTTGTTCATCGATTAATGAAACACCAAAATAGATGATTTCATTGACCGCACGTTTAAGGTTTCGTAATTTGCTAGACTGAAGTCAAAGAGGATTCTGATAGATGACGACCGAAAGCAACCCAATCAGTTTTGAACAGTCGATTACCCGCCTTGAGGCTCTAGTCGAAAAAATGGAGCAAGGTGATCTTCCGATTGAAGAGGCCTTAAAAACCTTTGAAGAAGGCATTTCATTAACGCGTGAGTGTCAAATGCAGCTCGAAAAAGCAGAACAACGTGTAAATGTGTTGATCGAAGAAAATGGTGAAGCTGTGGCCTATCCATTCAAAGATGAGGCACAGTAATCGTGGATCTATCGGCGCAGCTAAAGCATTATACCGCCTTAACAGAAGAACAACTTACTCTTCAGATTCCGGCGCAAACAGAACTCTACCCGTACTTACAAAATGCCATGCGTTACTCTCTGCTACAGGGCGGAAAACGCATACGTCCAGCATTGGTATTCCTTGCCAATGCATTTTGTGGCGCAAATGACGAGAAAGCACTAGCACCGGCTGCCGCCATTGAAATGATTCATACCTACTCGCTAATCCATGACGACTTACCGCCCATGGACAATGATGAACTTCGTCGAGGCAAACCCACCTGTCATATCGAGTTTGGTGAAGCCAATGCCATTTTAGCCGGAGATGCGTTACTGACACTGGCCTTTGAAGTGTTAAGTCGGCCGTCACCCCTTTATACGCCTGACGCTCAACTCAGAATGATTCAAACGCTTGCAGTTGCTGCAGGCCACAGAGGTATGGTAGCAGGGCAGGCATTTGATTTAGCTCACGAGGATCAACCGCTTACTCTGGATCAACTCGAAGCCATGCATCGTCATAAAACGGGGGCGCTGATTTCTGCAAGCCTGACGCTAGGTGCACAAGCGGCCAATTGCCAAAACCAACAGCTACTTCAGGATTTATCCAGGTTTGGTCGAATCATCGGACTCGCCTTTCAAGTGAAAGACGATCTGTTGGATATCGAAGGCGATACACTGACACTTGGCAAACCCTCCGGTTCAGACCTAGCGCGCAATAAACCAACCTATCCAGCGTTGCTTGGCATTCAAGGTGCCAAGGACAAACTTTTAACCCTGCAAGAGCAAGCACACAAATGCCTGCACGACTATGGTGCCAACTCGTCTGCATTATTGGCACTCGCTGACTATATTGTTGAGCGTAATCATTAATGTTAGACACCTTTCCGCTAAATCGCCCCAATACTCCGCTGCTCGACCAAATCGATACGCCTGACAAACTGCGTAATCTGTCAGTCGATAGCCTCACACAACTTGCCCATGAAGTGCGTCTATGGTTGCTCTACTCAACCGCACAAACCGGGGGGCATTTTGGTGCAGGCTTAGGCGTGGTTGAATTGACCCTAGCGCTCCACCATTGCTTAAACACGCCTGACGATTTTCTTGTCTGGGATGTGGGGCATCAGTGCTATCCGCATAAAATCTTAACAGGGCGGAAAGAAGCCATGCTCAGCATGCGTCAAGCACAGGGTCTGGCTCCTTTTCCCAAGCCAGATGAAAGCCCCTACGATGCGTTTGGCACAGGTCATTCCAGCACTTCAATTAGCGCAGCACTTGGCGCCGCATTGGCATTCCGATTGAAAGGGCTTTCTCATAAATCCGTTGCCGTAATTGGGGACGGTGCAATGACAGCAGGGATGGCGTTTGAAGCATTAAACCATGCTGCACATACCCAAGCTGACCTTCTAGTCATTCTCAATGACAATGACATGTCGATTTCACGCAATGAAGGCGGGCTCGCAACCTATCTGGCAAATAACTTAAAGAACAAAACCGATGGTAAAACAACCGCCGCGCTGTTTGAAGCCTTAGCCTTTGAATATACAGGCCCCATTGATGGACACAACCTGTCGGATCTAATCGTCAATTTAGATCGCGTATTAGTGGCTAAAGGACCGCAGTTCTTACACGTTATCACCCGCAAAGGCAAAGGCTATGCGCCAGCTGAAGCCGACCCCGTCGGCTTTCATGCGATTAGTAAAATTGACCCCTTAACACCACCAAACAAACCCACACCTTCACCCAAGTTTTGCAATATCTTTGGACGCTGGATATGTCAAAAAGCAGCGACGGATTCACGCATCGTCGCCATTACCCCCGCCATGCGCGAAGGATCTGATCTAGTGCGCTTTTCTGAGATGTTTCCTGATCGTTATTTTGACGTTGCGATTGCTGAACAGCATGCCGTTACGTTCGCGGCAGGATTGGCGATTAAAGGTATGAAACCCGTCGTTGCCATTTACTCTACATTTTTACAACGCGCGTATGATCAAGTGATTCACGATGTTGCCATCCAAAAACTCGATGTTCTGTTTGCTGTTGACCGCGCAGGCTTAGTCGGCGAAGACGGCGCAACACATGCCGGTAATTATGACCTAGCATTTCTTCGCACGCTTCCCAACATGACCTTACTAACACCTGCAAATGAAGCGGAGTTAGTGCAAGCCTTGGAGTTTGGCTATCAGCAATCAGGGCCTGTCGCCGTGCGTTACCCCCGTGGTACAGCAGAGACTTGGGGCTTAGCAGTCGAAACACCCGCCTACCCAGAGCCCTATATTGCTTACCAAGGATCGAAAAAGATCGCCCTATTAAATTTTGGTCCCCTATTAGCAAGGGCTCAAGCTGTTGCCGAAGCCTTAGACATCAGTGTCGTCGATATGCGCTGCGTTAAGCCTTTACATTCAGAAATACTCACTGACCTTTGCCGTCAATATGCAACGCTCGTCACCTTAGAGGATCATAGTCTATCTGGGGGTGCCGGGTCGGCAATCAGCGAATTTTTACACGCAAATCGTATGGGCAATAAGCTCGTATGTCTTGGTATACCGGATGAGTGGATAGAACATGCCACGCGCGAAGAACAACTGGATATGTGTGGTTTATCGATTGAACACATTAGTGAGCGCATACTCGCTTTAAGAAATGAGTAAACACCTTATTGCGAAGCATCTATTCAGGATTTAAGTTCAGCTCTGAATAGATGCTTTAAAATCAGCTACCTTAAGAGGCATCATCGGTCTTAAAATGCTCTTCCTGCATCATATGGCCAAGCTTACCCATTTTGGTTTGTAAATAGTGCTCATTATGACGATTTTTACCGACTTGTAGCGGAACCCTTTCAGCCACTGGCACACCAGCCATTTCCAACGCTTTGACTTTACGAGGGTTATTGGTCATTAATCGCACAGACTCAACCCCTAAATGACGCATCATCGGTAAACAGATTGAATAGTCACGCATATCCGCTGCAAATCCAAGCTGTTCGTTCGCTTCGACCGTATCGGCACCACCATCTTGCAAGTGGTAGGCTTTGATTTTATTTAACAGGCCAATCCCTCGTCCCTCTTGTCTTAAATAAAACAACACGCCTCGGCCTTCCTCTGAAATACGACGCAAGGCTTCTTGCAACTGAAAACCACAATCACAACGTAAACTGAACAGTGCATCACCGGTCAAACATTCAGAATGCATCCGCGCAAGGACAGGCTCGGGCCCCGTTACGTCGCCGCACACCAATGCCACATGCTCTTTACCGGTTGCAGTATCATCAAAACCTACCATGGTGAACACACCCCAAGGGGTAGGCAATTTAGACTGAGCAACAAATTCTATTGACAAGGGGATATCCTGTTAAGAAAAAACAACCAGCAACAGCTGAATAACAATTAAGGCATAGACACCTGCGATCACATCATCAAGCATGATGCCCATACCACCCGCAACTCGTTTATCCACCCAAGCAATCGGCCAGGGTTTCCAAATATCAAACAACCGGAACAATAAAAAGCCGACCAGCACCCAGATCCACTCAGCAGGTACAGCAAATAGAGCTATCCAAAGCCCAACAAACTCATCCCAAACAATACCGCCATGATCGTGAACACCAATATCATCCGAGGTCACATGACAGAGCCAAACCCCAATAATGAATGCCACTAACAATACCAGTAAATAAGCGTCTGTGGATAAGTGACTCAGTCCCCACCATAAAGGGACTGCAGCCAAGGTGCCAAAGGTACCTGGAGCGACGGGAGCAGCGCCACTGCCAAAACCAAACGCCAAAAAATGCACAGGATTGGACCAAACTGATGCAGGGGTCTTAGCCATTTGAACTCCTAAAATGATCGTAACCATCTTGCGTGTAGTGAACTTTATGCCCAGATTCCCAAATATCGAGAGCATCTGTATTCGTAATCTCACCAACACAGGTTAAGGGAATCGACAAGGCTTGTGCTTTACGCTGGCAATGCTCCCAATGCTCTGATGGCAAGGTCAAACACAGCTCAAAATCCTCTCCACCCGTTAATGCCCATTGCCGTGCCAACGCTGTATTGCCTGCAAACGCGAGTAACTCATGAGATAAAAGTACAGCATCTGCATCCACCTTGGCGCCAACGTGGCTGGCCTTAAGGATGTGTTTCAGGTCTGCCAAAAAACCATCGGAGATATCTATAGCACTGTGGATAAAGGGTGCCAGCGCTCGAGCCAGCTTAATTCTAGGTGTCGGTGCATAAAATCTTTGCCGCAAATGTGCGATAGTTGGGGTTTCGGGCTCCTCCTTTAATAAAGACTCTAAGCCTCCCTTACTTTCACCCAAATATCCCGTTACCGCAATAATGTCGCCAACTTGTGCGCCCGAACGCTTCAATGCCAGACTAGGCTCAACAAAACCATGGACTTGAACGCTCAGCGTTAAAGGCCCTCGCGTAGTGTCTCCTCCGACCAGATGTATCCCTAAGCCTTGCGCAGTCTCGGCCAAACACGAGGCAAAAGGCTCCAACCAGTCTTGATCAAAACTCGGCATTGAAAGTGCAAGGGTAAACCAAGCTGGCGTTGCGGCCATGGCAGCCAAATCACTCACTGCCGCACCCAGCAATCGAGAGGCGACTTTATCCCCAGGCGTCCCGGGCAAGAAATGCACGCCCTCTACCAGAGTGTCAATAGACACTGCCAGTAGCTGCCCTGTAGGGGGACATAAGAGCGCACAGTCATCACCTATACCTAAATAGACACTCGGGTCATTCAATGATTCCCGTGCAAAATAACGACGAATCAGTTCAAACTCACCCATCAGGAATGACGTCTAGCCACGATTTCAGCCGAACGTGCCTTTTGTGCCAATTTATCTAGGACACCGTTCACATAGCGATGACTATCGGTTGCACCGAATATTTTTGCCAGTTCTACACTTTCGTTGATCGCTACTCGGTAGGGTACATCTAAACGATGCATTAACTCATAGGTACCAATTCTCAATACCGCTAACTCAACGGGAT
Source organism: Nitrincola tibetensis (assembly GCF_003284585.1). Taxonomy (GTDB): domain Bacteria; phylum Pseudomonadota; class Gammaproteobacteria; order Pseudomonadales; family Balneatricaceae; genus Nitrincola; species Nitrincola tibetensis. The sequence goes on along the minus strand of NZ_QKRX01000010.1, from coordinate 59,085 downwards.
CCAGATCCTCTACTGAGCGATCAATAAACAATGAGAAGGCATCATCCAAGGCCCTTGCCTCACTAGAGACACCCTGCAACAACTGGCTGAACAGTTTCACATCTGTGTCTGCCATGTCATTGTTAACACGAAACTGAGCTTCAATTTCATTGATCGGCATCCCAGCCATCTGCCACTGATACAGCGCTTGCAACGCATAACTACGGGCATTACGACGCATGTCCGTCATAGACGTCTTGGCTTTCTTTACGGGCTTATCCTGATCGGCTGAATCACTCATACTGTTCACGCCTCTAATTGACGCATCAAACTGACCATTTCGAGTGCTGACATCGCCGCTTCAGCCCCTTTATTGCCGGCCTTGGTGCCAGAACGTTCAATTGCTTGCTCAATGGAGTTGACCGTTAAAATTCCGTTGGCGACCGGAATATCGAAATCCATCATCACTTGAGCAACACCCTTGGAGCTTTCTGCCGATACGTATTCGAAATGCGGAGTCCCACCACGAATGACAGCACCTAGGGCAATGATTGCATCGTCTTTCTTTTGTGATGCGACTTTTTTAACGGCAAGTGGAATTTCAAATGCGCCAGGCACTCGGATGATACGAATGTTCTCGTCCTTAACTCCATGACGTTTAAGCGTGTCGAGAGCCCCTTGCAACAAGCTCTCAACAACAAACGCATTAAAACGCCCAACTACGATGGCATACTGGCCATCCGCACTTACAAAATCACCTTCGTATACTTTCACAGACATAGCTTCTCTTTCCGTCATTAATTCTGGTATGGGATGTATTCTTCAATCTCAAGGTCAAAGCCCGAAATTGCATTAAACTTCATGGGCGAACTCAGTAAACGTATTTTACTCACACCCAAGTCTTTTAAAATTTGTGACCCTGTGCCCACGGTGAGATATGCACCCGATGCACTGACATTCACTTTCGAGGCAACGCGTTGATGCTGCTTATTGACCAGTTGATCAACGGCCACACCCAAGTCGATTCGGTGTCCGGTGTCCAACAGCAAAACCACACCCTTACCTTCTTCAGAGACGCGCCTTAGCGCTCTGCGCATCGTCCACTTTGTCTCATCACCTGGCTGCACACCTACGACATCGCGAAGCACTTCCGAGCGAATGTGCACACGAACCAACGTTGGCTCTTGGGCGGAAATCTCACCTTGATACAGCGCTAAGTGTGTGCAGTTTTTAATTTCATCTTTATAGGTAACAAACTTAAAATCACCATACTCTGTCGGCAACACACCTTCACTCTCACGCGCAATCGTGTGCTCGTTGAGGGTACGGTAGTGAATCAGATCCGCGATGGTTCCAATCTTAAGCCCATGCTTGGCTGCGAATTTTTCCAAATCAGGACGACGCGCCATACTGCCGTCATCATTCATGACTTCAACAATCACTGACGCAGGTGTCAGACCTGCCAAGCGCGCCAAATCGCATCCCGCTTCGGTATGTCCTGCACGGCTTAAAACACCACCGGGCTGCGCCATTAACGGAAAAATATGTCCCGGCTGCACGATATCATCTGGCTTGGCATCTTTTTTAACCGCCGCATGCACCGTATGAGCACGATCCGCTGCAGAGATTCCAGTTGTAACGCCAGATGCTGCTTCAATCGACATTGTAAAGTTTGTCGAGAACTGCGCACCGTTGCTCTGCACCATTAACGGCAACTGCAACTGTTCGCAACGCTCACGCGTGAGCGTTAGACAAATCAGACCTCTTGCATGCGTTGCCATGAAGTTAATGTCTTCCGGCCGTACTTTTTCCGCCGCTATGACAAGATCGCCCTCATTTTCGCGGTCTTCATCGTCCATCAGAATAACCATTTTACCCTGACGTATATCTTCAATAATCTCTTCGGGGCTGTTCAGCTCCATGATTGACTCCACAACGCTCAGCGGCGTGATAAATAACCTTGTTCAGCCAGTTTTTCCATGGTCAGACCTGTGTCTGATGGCTCATGATCCTGATGACTTGCAGAGAGAAGACGCTCTAGATATCGAGCAATCAAATCCACTTCAAGATGTACTTTTCGACCTGCCGTGTAACCATCAATAATGGTTTCTTTGGCAGTATGAGGCACTATATTGAGCCCAAAACAGTCATTATCAACCGTATTGACGGTTAAACTCACGCCATCCACGGTAATGGATCCTTTAGCAGCAATATAACGTTGCAGTGATGCAGGTGCACGCAACGTAAAGCGTATCGAGCGAGCATCATCATGACGCTCAACCACTTCACCGACACCATCCACATGACCACTAACAAGATGACCACCGAGGCGACTCGTTGGCATTAATGCTTTTTCAAGATTCACCTTTTCACCCACTTTAAGCAGGTCAAAACGTGTATGAGCCAGCGTTTCACGTGAGACATCGGCAACAAAACCATCACCTGGTAACTGCACGGCCGTTAAGCAAACACCATTAACCGCAATACTGTCGCCTAATTTAACATCTACTAGGTCTAACTGCCCTGTGCGAAGGTACAATTGCATGTCACCCTCTCGCATTTGGATATCCGCAACCTGACCTACCGCTTCTATTATACCTGTAAACATTATTACTTCTCCGAAAGAAAACGCCATGTCATACGTATATCTTGACCGATCAGACGACAATCATCCAATTCCAAACGCTTTTGATCCTTCATTTGCGACAAAGGCAGCGTCATTAACGGGCGAGCCTCACTGCCTAATAAAGTCGGTGCCATGTACACCAGCAATTCATCGACACAGTTGGCCTCAACAAACGCACCCACTAAGTTCGCACCGGCTTCAACTAGAACTTCATTAATTTGATACACCTCAGCCAAATGAGTCAGCAAAGACACCAGATCAATCCGGTTATCGACGGTGTTCAGCTGGAGGGTCGTGCAGTGGGTCGGCCAATCCTCTGTTTGTGTAACGGAAGAGGAAGTGACATGCAAAATCGGGCCGGTTGACTGTAGCATTTTAGCCGTCAGAGGCATGCGCCCTTGACTGTCCAACACAACACGCAAAGGCTGCGGCAAATCATTGCCAATCCGAACCGTCAGTTCAGGATCATCAGCCAACACCGTGCCTATTCCCGTAATGACCGCTGCACTTCGCGCACGCCATTGCTGAACATCCTGACGCGCGTCAGCGCCCGTGATCCATTTTGATTCACCACTTTGCATGGCCGTTCGGCCATCTAAACTCATCGCCATTTTGATACGGACGTAGGGCAAACCTTTTTCCATCCGCTTAATAAAGCCTGGATTAAGTGCACGCGCTTCAGATTCTAACAACCCTGAACTCACCTCAATACCAGCCTGTTTAAGCTTTGCCAAACCTCGCCCTGCGACAAGAGGGTTCGGGTCTGTCATCGCCGCCACCACACGACTCACGCCCGCGTTGATTAACGCATCGGCACAGGGTGGCGTCCGACCAAAATGACTGCAAGGCTCTAAGGTCACATACGCCGTTGCGCCCTTCGCATGCTCTCCTGCCATTGCAAGCGCCAAGGCTTCGGCATGCGGTAACCCCGCTCTCTCATGAAAGGCCTCTGCAACAATGGTATTTTCACGCACTAACACGCAGCCAACGCGAGGGTTAGGATGGGTTGTAAACAAGCCTTTTCTTGCCAACCTAAGTGCTTGAGCCATGTAGCGATAGTCATCTGCGCTAAACATAAGAATCACTTGTTAGGAGGAATGAAATTAAAGCCGGACATTGTCACTGCTCTGCTGATCTTCTTCAAGATCAACCTGCCCGTCTTTTTGTAAGGAGAGACGATCAATTTCGCGACGAAACTCGTCTATATCTTGGAAACAACGATAAACAGAAGCGAAACGAACATACGCAACTTGATCGAGTTTGCGCAGTTCGGCCATCACGGCTTCGCCCACTTGACGTGAGGGCAACTCTCGCTCCCCTGCTGCACGCAAGCGGTGTTTTATTCGGGTTAAGCTAGCTTCAACATCTTCGACACTGACGGGACGCTTTTCCAGCGCACGCTGAATACCCGCACGCAACTTTTCTTCATCAAAGGGCTGGCGCGTGCCATCGGTTTTGACAACCTTAGGCATCAGCAGCTCAGCCACTTCAAATGTCGTAAAGCGCTCATGGCAACTGATGCACTCCCGGCGACGACGGATTTGCTGACCCTCGGCAATCAGCCGAGAATCAACAACTTTGGTTTCATTGGCGCCACAAAATGGACAGTGCATGCATGCCTCAAAGCTAAAGAGCGTTGCTAATGCCGGCCGTTCGCCGGCACAGACTTAATTATAAACAGGGAAACGAGCACAGATTGCTTTAACCTGCTCTTTTACCCTTTCAATCGTACTTTCATTGTTGATATCGTCAAGAATATCACAAATCCATCCAGCCAACTCCGTCACTTCGGCCTCTTTGAAGCCACGACGCGTCACGGCAGGTGTGCCAATACGCAGACCCGATGTTACAAAGGGTGAACGTGGATCGTTGGGGACAGAATTTTTATTGACCGTAATATTAGCACGACCTAGGGCCGCATCGGCATCTTTTCCTGTGATGTCTTTTTTGATCAAATCAACTAGGAACAAGTGGTCATCCGTTCCGCCAGACACAATATCAATACCACGCTCTAAGAAGACCTTGACCATGGCTTGAGCATTTTTGACAACCTGTGCTTGATAGGCTTTCCACTCAGGCTCCATCGCTTCTTTAAAGCAAACCGCCTTCGCTGCAATCACATGCATTAAAGGGCCGCCCTGAGATTCAGGGAAAACGGCAAAGTTAAGCTTTTTCTGCAGATCTTCATCGGCGCGTGCAGACAGAATCAAACCACCGCGCGGACCGCCTAGGGTTTTATGAGTTGTCGTGGTGACCACATCAGCAAAAGGCAAAGGCGATGGGTACACATCGGCTGCAACCAAGCCCGCGATATGTGCCATATCAACAAACAGATACGCACCCACTTTGTCCGCAATATCACGGAAACGCTGCCAATCAACGACACGCGAATAGGCAGAAAAGCCGGCAATGATCATACGCGGCTTATGCTCTAACGCCAGCGCTTCAACCTGAGCATAGTCAAGTTCGCCCGCTTCGTTCAGACCGTATTGAACGGCATTGTAAATACGGCCAGAGAAAGACACGGCTGCACCGTGGGTTAAATGCCCGCCATGAGCCAAACTCATCCCTAAAATGGTATCGCCTGGCTGACACAATGCCATAAAGACAGCGCCATTGGCTTGGGAGCCGGAGTGCGGCTGTACGTTAGCATAGGTTGCACCAAACAAAGCTTTAGCACGGTCAATCGCTAAATCTTCGACAACATCAACGTACTCGCAGCCACCGTAGTAACGCTTACCAGGGTAGCCTTCAGCGTATTTATTGGTTAGCTCAGAGCCTTGCGCCTGCATAACGCGCGGGCTGGTGTAGTTCTCTGATGCGATCAGCTCAATGTGCTCTTCTTGACGCGTCGCTTCTGACTGCATCGCGGCCCATAGATCCGGATCATAACCGGCAATTGTCATCTCTTTGCTGAACATGGCTTTCCTCTGAATATAAGCGCTAGCATCCGTAAACGGGATACCTCTTTAAAGTGCGTTATTATAGTACAAAATCTTTACGTTCTGCACATGAAAGCGGGTCAGGTTTGCATGAGTAATTAGCATTCAGCCTAGCCAAGAGGTAGAATTCAAGCCTATATTTCCCGTAACCCATAAACAACAGCAGGCATTGTCTGATGGCTCAGTACGTTTACAGCATGAATCGCGTGGGTAAAGTAGTACCACCCAAGCGCGAAATTCTCAAAGACATTTCATTATCGTTTTTTCCTGGCGCCAAAATTGGTGTGCTCGGTCTTAACGGCTCCGGTAAGTCGTCCTTACTCAAAATCATGGCAGGCGTTGACCAAGAATATATTGGTGAAGCACGCCCCATGCCCGGCATCAAGGTGGGTTACCTCCCGCAGGAACCTGAGCTTGATGACAGCAAAACCGTTCGCGAAATCATTGAAGAGGCCGTGGCCGATGTTAAGTCAGCTCTCTCCGAGCTAGATGCGGTCTATGCCGCCTATGCCGATCCTGATGCCGATTTTGATGCACTTGCAAAAAAACAAGGCGAACTTGAAAACCTAATTCAAGCCAAAGACGGCCACAACCTCGATAACGCACTTGAGAGAGCGGCGGATGCCCTGCGCCTTCCCCCTTGGGATGCGAAGGTTGGCGTTTTATCCGGAGGTGAACGTCGCCGTGTAGCTCTCTGCCGTTTACTGCTCGACAACCCTGACATGCTACTCCTCGACGAGCCCACCAACCATTTAGACGCCGAGTCGATTGCGTGGATTGAGCGCTTTTTGCAGGAATACCCAGGCACCGTCGTGGCCATTACCCATGACCGTTACTTCCTAGACAACGCTGCCGGCTGGATTCTGGAGCTTGACCGTGGACGCGGCATTCCTTATGAAGGCAACTATTCTTCTTGGCTTGAACAAAAAGATCAACGTCTAGCAACCGAAGCCAAACAAGAGGCCTCTCACCGCAAAGCCATTCAAGCCGAGTTAGAGTGGGTGCGCCAAGGCGCCAAGGGCCGTCAAGCCAAGTCCAAGTCTCGTTTGAAGCAGTTTGAGGAAATGAACTCACGTGAATTCCAACAACGCAACGAGACACAAGAAATCTACATTCCACCTGGACCTCGCTTAGGCGACAAGGTCATTGAGTTACGTAACGTCACCAAATCCTATGGCGACAAGTTGTTGTTTGAAAACTTAGACCTGTCCATTCCACCCGGTGCAATTGTCGGCATCATTGGTCCGAACGGTGCGGGTAAGTCAACGCTCTTTCGCATGATCAGCGGTGAAGAAAAACCCGATTCTGGCGAAATTGAACTCGGCAGCACCGTAAAACTGGCCTATGTTAACCAGTCACGTGAGCTTGAAGGCGACAAAACAGTTTTCGAAGAAATTTCGGATGGCCAGGACATCATCACGGTTGGCACCTATCAAACCCCAGCACGTGCCTACTGTGGTCGCTTCAACTTCAAAGGCTCTGATCAGCAAAAGTTTGTCAAAGACCTATCAGGGGGTGAACGCAACCGCTTACACATGGCGAAACTGCTCAAAGAAGGCGGCAACGTCCTCTTACTCGATGAGCCAACCAACGATCTCGACGTTGAAACACTGCGCGCACTCGAAGAAGCCATTTTAGCCTTCCCAGGGTCGGCCGTGGTTATTTCGCATGACCGCTGGTTCCTAGACCGTGTCTGTACACATATGATTGCTTATGAAGGGGAATCTAAAGTCGCGTTCTTCGAAGGCAACTATACCGAATACGCAGAAGATTATCGCAAGCGTTATGGCAAAGACCATCAACCTGAGCGCATCAAATACAAGCGTATGACCTGAAAAAGCGGGTCTGGTGCAAACGACTAATCTCTGCACTAGACCCCCTTGACTTAAGTCATTTTATTTTATTCGCGGAGCCATTTGCGAACTCTCTAGATATACGAAACACAATTCATCGTCTAGAATGTTATTTAGAACCTGACCAAAAGGTAGCAGAACGTGAGCAAGATTATCAATGACCGTCGTCGCTTTACACGCATTCACTTTGATGCAGAGTGTGAGGTTCACTTTACGGGTAAAGCAGCCGTTATGCAGCTCGTCGACATTTCGTTTCGCGGCGCATTACTGACCTGCAACGACACGCTTGACTTATCACTTGACGAACCCGCTGAGCTTTGCATTTATTTAGCAAACGACATCTTAATAAAAATGCAGGTTTCACTTTCCACTCGCGAGCATCCTCACTATGGCTTCGTCATTGAAGAAATAGACATTGATAGCATGTCGCATCTGCGTCGTTTAGTTGAACTTAACCTAGGAGACGAAACGCTGTTAGAAAGAGAGCTTGAACAAATGATTCTCGATGAGCCTCAAATCTGATCCAGCGCATCAGACAAACGGGCAACACCAATAATCTGCAGACCCGCAATCGGCTCTTTGGGCACATTGGCTTTTGGCACAATGGCTCGTTTAAATCCGTGCTTAGCCGCTTCTCTTATGCGCTCTTGGCCATTTGGAACAGGACGAATCTCGCCAGATAAACCGACCTCACCAAACACAATCAAATCCTGTGATAAAGGCTGATCTCGAAAGCTAGAGACGATGGCCAACAAAAGAGCGAGATCCGCGCTCGTTTCGAGCACCTTCACACCGCCAACGACATTCACAAACACATCTTGGTCACCCGTCATTAAACCACCATGACGATTCAACACGGCTAACAACATCGCCAAGCGATTCTGATCAAGCCCAACGGCTACTCGGCGTGGGTTAGACACATGAGACGTATCGACCAAGGCCTGCAACTCAACCAATAGCGGGCGAGTTCCCTCCCAGACCACCATCACCACACTACCTGCACTCGCCTCTTCTCCACGACTTAAGAAAATCGAGCTGGGATTGCGCACTTCTTTGAGGCCCGTTTCGAGCATGGCAAATACACCCAGCTCATTGACCGCTCCAAAGCGATTTTTATGACTTCTCAGAGTACGAAAACGGCTATCTGAGGAGCCTTCAAGCTGCAGCGAACAATCGATCATATGCTCCAGCACCTTGGGTCCAGCCAAAGAGCCATCTTTCGTCACATGCCCAACTAGAAACAAAACCGTTCCTGTTTGTTTCGCGAAACGAGTCAAATAGGCGGCTGACTCTCTCACCTGAGACACAGACCCAGGTGCCGACTGCACATCCGCCATATGCATAACTTGTATCGAGTCAATCACCATCACTTTAGGTTGCAACTGCATAGCGACATCGCAAATGGTTTCGACTGAGGTCTCAGACAGCATCTTAAGATGATCCGCTTTTAAACCCAGCCGTGCCGCCCTCATCGCAACCTGCTGCAATGACTCCTCGCCCGTAACATAGAGTGCGGGATACTGCATGGCCAAATGACAAAGAGTTTGTAACAGCAACGTACTCTTGCCTGCACCTGGATGACCACCGATGAGTACCGCAGACCCTGGTACTAAACCGCCCCCTAACACACGATCCAGCTCACCTGCTCCCGATGATATGCGAGGCATCTCGGCCAAATTCACATCACCTAAACTGATCACTCTCTGAGAGGTTTGATTTCCGGCGGTGCCCGTCGCCCCGGCATAACCATCAAAACGTGCACCTCGCGAAGACGACGAGGCTGTCGCACTGCTTAAACGAACCTCGGTTAGCGTATTCCATGCCTGACAAGCCGTACACTGCCCCTGCCACTTTGAATACTCGGCACCACAGTCATTGCACACATATGCCGTCTTCGCTTTGGCCACGTAACCCTACCTGTTTTAGTTTGCTTGCAATTGGTGAACTCGCTGCACAGCGCGCTCATATTCCACGTCGGTTTCGTCAATCGAACCCACGCAAAAGTTAAGGTCCGTGATCAAGCCATCGTTTAAGCTGTAAATCCAACCATGAACCGTCAGCTCCTGACCACGCGCCCAAGCTTCGCGCACAACCGTCGTATTGCACACATTTTCAGCTTGCTCGATTACGTTTAATTCACACATCCGATCAAACTGCTGATCAGTTGCCTGCCAGTCACCGATGACCGCTCTATGCTTCGCATAGACATCACGGATATGACCCAGCCAATTATCAATCAAGCCGTGCCCATGCCCATCTAACGAGGCTTTCACCCCGCCACAACCGTAGTGACCCACAACCATGACATGCTTCACCTTCAACACCTGAACGGCATACTGCAAAACCGACAAGCAATTCATATCCGTATGAATGACCAAATTGGAAACATTGCGATGAACAAACAACTCGCCCGGTAACAGATCAACGATTTCATTTGCCGGAACACGACTGTCAGAACAGCCAATCCATAAATACTCGGGTGCTTGTTGCGCCGCCAAGGTCGGAAAAAATTCTGGACTCTCTTCCCGAATACGTGCAGACCAAGCCTGATTACTTTGAAATAGCTGTGTTAGTTTTTTCATTGAAAATAATGGCCCATATTATTATGACTGATGATATTGGGCGCTAAGTTCATGTACAGCATCGACAAAAATACCAGCATGCTCGGGATTAACAAATTGATGAATACCATGACCCAAATTAAAGACATGGCCAGCACCGGAACCATAGCGCTGAAGAATATCCGCAACCTCGGCACGTATCCGAGCAGGCGACGCATATAAAACCGACGGATCCATATTGCCCTGCAAAGCAACCTGCTGCCCCACACGACGACGTGCATCATCAATATGCGTTGTCCAATCCAAACCTAACGCATCGGCCCCAGTTTTTGCCATGACCTCCAGCCATTGTCCACCATTTTTTGTGAACAATATGACCGGAACTCGACGTCCATCATATTCGCGAATCAAGCCTTTAACGATCTGCTCCATATACGCCAAAGAAAAGGTCTTGTACATTTCAGGACTGAGTACACCGCCCCAAGTATCAAAAATCTGGACGGCCTGAGCACCACTGCGAATTTGTTCATTCAAATAATCGGTGACAGATAAGGCCAGCTTGTTCAGTAGCTCATGCATCACATCCGGCGTCGCATACATCATTTCTTTTATATGACGGAAATCTTTGCTAGACCCACCTTCAACCATATAGGTGGCTAGTGTCCATGGGCTGCCTGAAAAACCGATCAAAGGAACGCGACCGTTCAACGCCGAACGTATGGTTTTAACCGCACTCATTACGTAATCAAGATCACTGGCCGCATTCGGCACCGGCAGTGCGGCAACATCTGCCTCCGTGCGCAGCACTTTTTTAAAGCGTGGCCCTTCTCCCGCTTCAAAATAAAGACCCAGCCCCATTGCATCAGGAATGGTCAGAATATCGGAAAAGAGAATTGCCGCATCTAGATCGTATCGCTCCAACGGCTGCAAAGTAACTTCACAGGCCAGCTCAGGATTTTTACAAAGACTCATAAAGTCTCCAGCCTGTGCACGTGTTGCTTTATACTCGGGTAAGTAACGCCCCGCTTGGCGCATCATCCACACAGGGGTAACATCGACCGGCTCACGCAATAAGGCCCTTAAAAAACGATCATTTTTCAATTCGGACATAGGGGAAAGATCCTATTTCTAAGCAATAATGAATTTGCGCACATTGTAACCTTTTCGTGAACAAAAAGGGGAAGGAAAACACTGGACCGTCACAAACACGACGATAGTAGGATGCAAATTAGACTTGTTATCTCTAACCACTTATTATGGAATGAATAGTTTGATATTGTTCTATTCAAACACCCGATGCCGATGTCCTTATTATGGTAAAGAAAGCAGAAGTCGTCAGTTTGCCCGAAAAAGCTGACCATCATGATCACAGTTACCACCAGCTTGTATTTGGTTTGCAAGGGGCAACTGAGTTTGATGTCGCTGGGGCCGCACAGCCCGTTAGCCTAGGGCAAGGGTGTGTTTTACCCTGTTCAACTGATCACGCCTTCTGGGGCATGGGTGATAATCAAATTATCGTCATTAACCTACCCATCCAAGCGGAAGATCCCTCTTTACAAAAACGCATTGACCTACTCTTCAAACAATCAAAATTCATCAACTGTAGCAGCGAACTGCAGATTCTGATCAGTGCGCTTAGCCGTGAAATGCAACAAAGCCCAAACGACCCTTTTCTACAAAGCGCATGCAGCCACACGATCGTCTGTGCACTTCAACGACACCTCGAACAACAGCACCCTTATCCGGCACGTTTTTATGGTCGGATCAACATGTCACTGATCGATAGCTACATAGACCTACACATTGATCGCAAAATTCTGGTTAGCGAGTTAGCAGGGTTGGTTTTCTTAAGTTGTAGTCAGTTTTTTGACCGATTTCGTGAGCAAACGGGAACAACACCGCAGCAATACGTTTTAAATCGACGTTTTGATGCCGCTCTTAAGGCGCTCACAGAAACACGAGAGCCGCTTGCTCAAATCGCCAGTCGTTTTGGCTTTGCCAATCAAAGTGCCTTAACACGTGCATTTAGCCAACACCTCAACATTTCCCCCGCCCGTTATCGCAAACAGTTTTCAATGATATCGGAGAATACGCCAAAAACTCCGTAGAAACTGGCAAGACCTGTACTAGCTTTTATTATTAGAGTGTCGTCATTGTCGGTTATCAGCAACATTTAGCTTGCTGACACTAAATTCTGAGGGTTGCACTATGTTTAAAGCAAGCAATGTTCTTGATTCGACCTGGGTTAACCAGTCGACATCAGAGATCTGGTCATCTATCTCTCCTCTTTACTCCATTGATGAAGACACTTGGCTAAGAGAGTTAATGCCTTTAGCCGAGCCCAAGGATCAAGAGCTGCAAAAAGCTGAACAGTTGGCAACATCCTTAATTGAACAGGTCAGAGCCGATGGCGATGCCATCCACATGATTGATGCACTCTTATTGGAGTACAGCTTAGATACGAAAGAAGGCATTCTTTTAATGTGTCTAGCTGAAGCACTGATGCGCATTCCGGATGCCGACACGGCAGACGCACTTATTCGAGACAAACTCAGTGTCGCTGACTGGAAAAAACACTTACGTAACTCTGACTCTCTTCTCGTAAACGCCTCAACTTGGGGGCTTTTGCTAACAGGTAAAGTCGTCAGCATGGATGAACGTGAAGATGGGTCACCTGCTGGCATTATTAACCGTTTAGTCAATCGCATGAGCGAGCCTGTTATTCGTGCCGCTATGCAACAAGCCATGAAAGTGATGGGACATCAGTTTGTTCTGGGACGTACGATTAGTGAAGCCATGAAGCGCGGTTCTGATTATCGCAAGAAAGGCTACACCTACTCCTTTGATATGCTCGGAGAAGCAGCGCTTACGGCTAAAGATGCTCAGAAGTACTTTAATGATTATATGAGCGCCATTGAGTTCACAGGAAATTTCCAAGATCCGAAGGCAAAAGGGCCTAGACCGAGTATTTCCATCAAGCTCTCTGCATTGCATCCACGTTATGAAGTCGGCCAAGAACATCGTGTCATGACCGAACTCTACGACCGTGTCCTAACGTTAATTCAAAAAGCACGTTCACTGAACGTCGCGATTACCGTTGATGCTGAAGAGATGGATCGTCTGGAGATGTCCCTTCATCTCTTCGAAAAACTCATCCGCAGTGAAGCCTGCCAAGGCTGGGGCGGTTTTGGTTTAGTTGTTCAGGCCTATTCAAAGCGGGCTTTACCCGTTTTGGCATGGCTGAATGCGCTGGCTCGTGAAGTGGGCAATATCATCCCTGTGCGACTGGTGAAAGGCGCTTACTGGGACAGCGAAATCAAGCTTTGCCAGCAGCGTGGTTTGAGTGGATACCCCGTCTACACCCGCAAAGAAGCCACCGATGTGTCCTACTTAGCCTGCGCACGCTTTTTATTAAGTGAATCTGTACGAGGCAATATTTGGCCACAATTTGCCAGCCACAACGCACATACTGTTGCCAGCATCCTGACACTCGCTTCACACAGAGATTTCGAATTCCAGCGCCTGCACGGCATGGGAGACGCCCTGTATGATCGAGTATTGACTCAATCCGGTGTCACCGTTCGGATCTACGCCCCAGTGGGGAGCCATAAAGATTTGCTGCCTTATCTGGTTCGCCGCTTACTTGAAAATGGTGCGAACAGTTCGTTTGTCCATCGTCTTGTTGATGCGCGCTGTCCAATTGCAGAATTAGTACAACACCCTTGGACGACACTCAACAGCCGTCAAACACTGCATAACCCGAATATTCCCTTACCTTGTGCTATTTTTCACGATCGCAAAAATTCGTTCAGCCCCAACATTGAGATTGAAAGTGAGTGGTTGCCCTTCCGTGACAGCGTGAGCTCTTTCTTCACTAAAACCTGGTCAGCACAAGCACTCATTAACGGTCAGCCTCACTCAGGTCATCCGAGCCACAGGGTCCTTGCTCCACACGACCATAACCTTCATGTGGGTGAGGTCAGCTTCGCCAATGCCGAGCTCGTCTCACTCGCCATTAGAACGGCAAAAGACGGCTACGAGAACTGGAATAAAACGTCCGCTCACACTCGCGCAGACGCCTTACGCCGCCTAGGTGACCTCCTTGAAGAGAATCTTGCTGAGCTCGTTGCAATTTGCCATCTGGAAGCGGGAAAAACGATTCAAGATGCCATAGATGAGGTCCGTGAAGCGGTCGATTTTTGTCGTTACTATGCCAATGAAGCCGAACGCATCAGCGAAGCTCCCATGATGCTTAAAGACATTGATGGCCATGCACGTCCTTGGCAACGTCAGGGTCGCGGTATTATTGTCTGCATTAGCCCTTGGAACTTCCCTCTAGCCATTTTCCTCGGTCAAGTGACAGCAGCTTTGGTTGCAGGCAATAGTGTGATTGCAAAGCCTGCCGAACAAACCAGTTTAATCGCCTATAGAGCGACCGAACTGATGCTTGAGGCGGGCATCCCCGACAATGCCATATCACTACTGCCAGGTGATGGCGCTGGTGTTGGTGCACCATTGACAAGCGACGTAAACATCAATGGTGTTGCGTTCACGGGTTCTACCGAAACAGCGCAACTCATTAACCGCTCTCTGGCCGCACGAGGATGCGCGCCTGTTCCATTTATCGCCGAAACAGGTGGCCAAAATGCCATGATCGTCGACTCAACAGCCCTACCAGAACAGGTCGTCAATGATGCCGTCTTATCTGGCTTTGCATCGGCAGGTCAACGCTGCTCAGCGTTGCGTGTTTTATGTGTACAAGCTGATATCGCCGATCGCATCGTAGAGCTCTTACAAGGCGCGATGGTCGAGTTGAGTGTTGGTGACCCTCGACTTCATCAGACAGACGTTGGTCCGGTGATTGATGCCGAAGCACAAACAGGATTGTTGAACCATATTGAAGCCATGAAAAAGAACGCCAAGCTTTTAGGGCAAACACCGCTGAACGCCGCCTGTAAAGAAGGGACATTTGTCGCGCCCACTGCATTTGAAATTAACGCCCTCAGCGAACTAGGACGTGAGCAATTTGGTCCGATCATTCACCTGCTGCGATTTAAGGCGAGTGAAATGGACAGCTTGATCGACCAAATCAATGCATCCGGGTATGGTCTCACTCTCGGCATCCACACCCGAAACGAGCGCACCGCGGCTCAGATCGAATCCCGTGTCCGTGTGGGCAACTGCTACATTAACCGCAATCAAATCGGCGCAAGTGTCGGTGTCCAACCCTTTGGAGGCCAAGGTTTGTCCGGCACAGGTCCAAAGGCAGGTGGTCCACACTACGTTCAACGTTTTACAGAATTAAGACTTGTTGAGGAGCTGCACTAATGGCTAGCCTATCCGATAACCGAATTGCAAACGCACTGTCTGCCTGGGATGCATGGAATCATCAAGGATTTATCAAGCGCAGTGAACGTTTACAGAAAATACACACGCAAATACCTCAAGCAAACGATGTCAGAAGCGTTGGCCTACTTAAGCATTTGTTGGAGCAGGCGGCAACGCTTGAGCAAATTATCACGTTGCCTGGGCCAACTGGCGAAAGCAACGAACTTTACTTAAATGGACGCGGTATTTGTTTAGTTAGCGCCGATCAAACATCGACCTACACCGCCTTTTTAGGTCAAACCTTTGCCGCACTTGTCGCAGGCAATGCAGTATTGCTGCACTGGCCTGAAGAGCAAGCCTGGTGTGAACAACTTGCCAGACTGCTTCATCAAGCGGGTGTTCCTGAAGCCATTTTGCAAGCGGTCTCCGATCTTTCTTTAAATCAAGCACTGGGGCTTGATCACTTAGCTGTGATTGCTTGCGTCTTGCCGATGAATCGAGTGATCGAAATAAATGCCTTGATCGCTAAGCGTGCAGGCCTATTGGTACAGATGGTTGCCGAAACAGACCCTGTGCAATGCACTCATCTTCTTCAACCCGATCATTTGTCACGTTTTGTCACCGAACGCACGCGTACAATCAACACCACCGCCGTAGGTGGTAATGCAACCTTACTCGAACTCGGCAGCAGTGCTGTCTGACTCGTCACTCTACTTGATTTAGTCCTCAAGTTTTAGCCATCTTCGGATGGCTTTTTTACTTGCGAACTCCAGCTCAATAAGGCAAGGTTAGTTCATCATATGACTGGACGTTCAGATCCTAAACAAAATGGACAGATGCTCTTTTATTTTTAAGCCTTTTTTACTCTTGTTGCTCGTATTAATTGCGCTAGCATCTAATGTAAACGCGAGCTTGCTGAATTCTGAAGAACGTGCATTTATAGACAGGCACGGCCCCATCTCATTAGCGGTGATGTACGACTTTATTCCTTTTTCATTTGTTGAAAATGGGCAACACACAGGCCTAGTTGCCGACCTTGTAAAGCTGTTAGAAAACAAAGCCGATATTCAAATCAAGATTGAAATCGATGAATGGGCCAACAACCTTCGCAAGCTTGAAGAAAAAGAAGTAGATGCCATTGCCGACATTTCCTATCGGCCAAATCGAGCCCATTTTTCTTTATTTACCACCCCTTATTTTGAGATACCAACCGTTATTTTTACGCGGGCTGATTTTGGTGGCTATCGCGGCTTTGAAGACTTCTCAGGCAAACGAGTAGGTGTGCTCAACAATATTTTTTACTTGGATTTATTAAAGGCCGTTCCTGGTATTGATATCGTTGAATTTCCGGACTATGAACACCTGATCAAAGCGGTTGCCTTTGGCTCAATCGACGCATCTATTCAAAATTTAACATCAGCGCAGCATTATGCCACTCGCCATGCATTAACCAATATTCGAGTGGCTGGTGAATTCCGCATTGGGGGCGTGGGCCGAGAAGATTTACGCTTTGGCGTACAATCTGAACTGGTGATAATCCACGACATCCTACAGAAGGCAATGGATGCCATCACGAGCGAAGAATGGCGGCAACTCAGCCAACGCTGGACTGATGTCGTGACCTTAGAGCGCATCAAACAACAAACCTTGGCACTGACCCCTGAAGAACGTGAGTACGTCCGACAAAACCCAGTCATTCGCGTCCAAAACGAAGCCAACTTCGAGCCTTACAATTATAATGAAAACGGTTTTCCCACGGGGCATTCCATTGACCTTATTCGTTTGCTTGCTGCGCGTGTGGGTTTAGAAGTTGAACCTATTTCAGGCCATACCTGGAGTGATTTCATGCAAATGATGGCACAGGGTGAACTTGACGTCATGATGAACATTGCGCCTAACGAGTCCCGCCAAGAAATCATGGCGTTTACTGGCCCCTACATTCGCCTTGCTCAAGCAGTTTATCAGCATAAAGATCAACAACCCATTCAAAGCCCAGAAGACTTCATAGGCAAAACCCTAGCCCTCCCTGATGCGTTTTACAACTATGAGTTTTTCAAAAACCAACCTGACATTCAGGTCATCCCAACCGAGGATAGCATCGCAGCGCTCATTCTCGTCAGTACACAAGAAGCCGACGCGACCTTAGAGCTGCTGAGTGTTGCTAACCATCTGTCAACAAAATATGGCATTCCTGATTTACGTTCAAATAGCTTACAAGACACACGTTTTGGTCGCCCTATTCCCCTCCATATTGGCGTACGTAAAGATGACCCGATGCTGAAAACCCTTCTTCAAAAGTCAATGGATACTTTAACAGAACAAGAGAAAAGAGAGCTGCAAGAGCGTTGGATTTCACGTACTCATGCCTCAGCCCACCATGTTCATTTAACTCGTGAAGAACTTGAATGGCTGGATCAGATACCTGCCTTAAGAATCTGCGCTATTAGTGAACGCATGCCCTATGAGCGCATCGATCAGAATGGACAATACTATGGCGCGATCGCGGATATTATCGAAGTGTTAACGAATAACGCAGGCCTCACGACACGACTGAGTCGACAACCCCACTGGCAGGCCGCCTTAGATGCCTTAGAAAACAATTTATGTGACTTCATTGCAAATGCCCCCTCTATCGACGGTCATCAACCGAGCGTTTCCATTACTTCCAGCTATTACGAGACCCCCATTGTCATTGCCACTCGCCAAGATGCATTTTTTATCAACAACCTTGATCAAACTAAAGATCAAACCTTTGCAGTCCTCGCGTTTAGTGAAATTGAGACATTGATCCGCTCACGCTTTCCGGACACGAAGCTGGTTTCTTACCCAAGCGCTGAGGCGGGATTGGATGCCGTGCGTAAATACGAGGTCTTTGGATACATCGATAGCCTACCTTCACTGGGCAATACCCTGAATCGCTCAGGTCGAGACAATTTAAAAATTGGTGGACAACTGGATATTGCCTATCAGTTTCACTTTGCCGTGCAATCTCAACACCAACTCCTACTCGACCTGCTCAACAAGGCACTTCTATCCATTACCGATGAAACCAAAGCCCAAATTGAACAGCGATGGATGCAAATTGCGATCAGCAAGCCTGCCGACTATCGACTCATATGGCAGATAGGCGTCGTTGCATTGTTGATTATTATCGCGTTCATTATCTGGAACATTAAACTGGCCAAGTTGAACATTAGAGTGCAACGCGCCAACACTCAGCTGTTAGAAGTGCAACGAGAACTTGAAATCAAAAACCGCCAGTTAGAGCAATTGGCCATCACCGATCGTCTCACCCGCTTGTATAACCGAATGCGCCTTGAAAAAGCCTTTGAGGAGATGATTGACGAGTCAGAAAAATCGGGACGTATTTTTTCCGTTCTGCTGATGGATATCGACTTTTTTAAGCGAGTAAATGACACCTACGGCCACTTATGTGGAGATGCGGTACTAACCGACATTGCCTCGATCTTGAAAGGCCATTGCTCAGCCAACGCAACACTTGCGCGCTGGGGAGGAGAAGAATTTATGGTTATTTGCCCAGATATGACCTTGGATGAAGCGACAACACATGCGGATATGCTTCGACAGTTAATTGCTGATCATCAATTCCCAGACGTCGGAAGCTGTACGGTTAGTATTGGTGTGACCCAGTGGCAATTGGGGGACAAGCAAAAGAGCCTTACGCTTAGAGCGGATACCGCTTTGTATCATGCGAAAGAGCAAGGGCGGAATCGGGTTTGTGCTTTAGAAGCAGGACAGAAAGCATGAAACGTCAATCGACCTTCATCATAAAAGAACGTGAATACATCCGATTTCAGGGCCAAACTGACCTTTAGGTTACTCAAGTAAATAACACTCCCCTATTAAATTAATTTGACAACTTGAACTTGCTTGGCCCCTCTCTCAACCCACCTTATACTGGTACAATTATTTAACCCGATTGGGGTATGTATGAATCAAACGATCCAAACCTCGGTATGCCAGAGTAAAATTGTGCTTCGTGCCATTGTGCTCGCACAAGCGGTTGCGATTCTCATGACACTTGCACCGGGAGTGCTTGAGGATCGATGGTATCGTCTAGGCTTAACAACCTTGTTCGTTCAGTGGGTAAATCTGTTGACGCTTTTACTCTTGTGTCAGTACCAAAAACATTTTGGTCAAAACTCTCCACGCCAACTAGCAGCTGTGGCGTTCTTATTGCTATTGAGTAGCACGGCAGCTGTCAGCTTGATTGCCTTTCATCTACTCACACAGCAAGGTTGGCAAACACAGGCGGAGCTTAGTACCTTTATTTTTCACAACCTATTGATTGCATCTATTGTCGGCGTGATTGGATTACAATTCTATATTATGCATCATGAACGCCAGCAGAGGATTGCCGCTCAATCGCGAGCAGAGTTAGATGCACTTCAGGCACGGATTCGTCCACATTTTTTATTTAACAGCCTGAATACGGTCGCCGAGTTAACCCAACAAGATCCACAGGCCGCTGAAGAGGCGTTACTTAACCTGTCAGCACTCTTTCGCGCGGCTCTCAAAGCAGGTGAAACCAGTACGCTCGTTGATGAGTTACGTATTGTGGACAGTTATCTGTCACTGGAGCATTGGCGTTTAGGCACTCGATTACAAGTGTCTCGACATTTTCCTGAACAATTACCGTCAATACTGCTGCCAAGCTTGACCTTACAACCCTTGATCGAAAATGCTGTAAGACATGGTGTTGAAGGGTTTAGTCAACCTAGCTTGATCAGAATAGAGCTAATGTTCAGTCAAAAAAACCTGACACTATTGATTGAAAACCCTTTGCCTCCTCACTGCAAGGCACGATTTGAAGGAAACGGGATTGCCATCGATAATATTAGACAACGACTCGCACTCCTTTATGATGACCGAGCCAAATTAACCACTGGAGCGATAGAGAATCAGTATCGTGTTAAGTTGGTCATCCCTTTCGATGACACTAAAGCCTAAGGAAATGAACAGATGCGAACCCTGATCGTTGATGATGAACCCTTAGCCCGCGCTAGACTGAAGCGTTTACTGTCAGCGCATACACAAATTGACTGTATAGGCGAGGCAGAGAATGCTACTGATGCTCTAGATTTAGTGCAACAGTTGCAACCTGATCTGGTGATGCTGGATATCGAAATGCCGGATACGGATGGTTTAGCCTTGGCTGAAACGATCAATCAACTACCACTGCCCCCTGCAATTATTTTTGTCACCGCCCATCCGCAACATGCTCTGGATGCATACAGTGTCGGCCCTAGCGACTATCTGCTCAAGCCTGTCGATGCCAGTCGATTAAAGACCGCCTTAGAGCGCGTCGGCACACCAACCCGTGCGCATATTGAAAAGCAGGATGAACTCAATCCTTGGATCAGCTATCAAGTCGGCAACAGTTTACGACGTATTCGTTTTGATAAGGTTCAGTACTTTATGGCAGAAGATAAGGTGGTGAAGATGGTGTTTGATGGGGGGGAGGCGATATTAAATGAAAGCCTTAACCGCATAGAAGCTAGCTATCAAGGATTGGTGGTCCGGGCTCATCGACATTTATTAATTAATATTTCACGTATGAACACTTTGAACAAAATAGATGGCTTATATTTCGTATCACTTTATGGATGTGATGAACGACTCAATATAAGCCGAAGAAAAGCCTCCGAACTAAAAATCTATATCTTCCATAACCATTCATCTGCTTAATCCAACCATTCAACTGCTCTGCACTGGATTACTCAAAGCTAAAAATCTATGCTTATAAGTAGAAATTTCTATACAGAGATATGTAAACCATGAAGCAAGGTAGCAGACAATCTGGCGTTTCTTTAATTGAATTAATGGTATCTATTGCCGTACTTGCGATCATTCTGTTTATAGGTGTTCCAAGCTTTCAAAGCACTCTCGAAAGTTCTAGGGCAAGAGCTATTACTAACGACCTTGCTGGGGCGCTTCAGCTGGCGCGGTCAGAGGCCCTTAAACGCAGAGTAGTTGTTGCGGTCTGTATCAGTAATCAAGCTCAGAATGGTTGTGACCCAACAGGTAATTGGAGTGATGGTTGGCTGATTACTGCCTTAGGTAGTAATGAAGTGGTACGCGTGTGGGATGGCGTTTCGGCAAGTTTAGGAGGAAACGTCATACAAGCACCTGCTGGTGGAATCGCTTTTTCACGAGAAGGTTTTATTGTCGGTGCAGTGCCTCATCAAATAGCCATTAACATTGATAATCATGACCGCTGTATCAACATTAATGCAACTGGACAGGTGACCGTATCAATTGGAGCATGCACATGATTGATATAAATATTTTCAAGAAACAATCCGGCACTTCTCTCATTGAGGTACTTATTGCGGTACTAGTCGTTACCGTTGGTTTGTTGGGACTAGCGGCTTTACAAACGCAATCATTAAAAAGTAATCACAGTAGTTTTATTCGCTCTAATGTCACGCATATGGGATATGACCTAGGCGAGCGTATGCGTCTATTCGAAGCAGAGGCACTGAATGGTGAGTTTAATACTGGCTCTGCACGACTTACTACATGGCAAAACCGATTAACGGATATTGTTGGTAATGGTGTCACAGCCACAGTGGCTCAAAATGGTAATGCGTTTACGATTAGTATTCAGTGGTCCGAAAGCCGAGGTCGAATACAAGGACCACAAGCTGGTGCAAATGAAAATGTCACCTTTAGCTATATTTTGGAGTTATAAATTATGCCCACAAAAGCCAGAGGATTTACGCTAATCGAGTTAATGATAAGCCTTGCCATTGGTGTGATTATTTTGAGCGCAGTTGTCTATATTTTTTTAAGTAACTCTCAGACTTATCGTCTCAATGAAGCACAATCAAGAGTGCAAGAAAACGGTCGGTTTGCATTAGAATATCTAACTCGCGAAGTACGTCAGGCTGGATTTAACCCAACAATTGAGTTCTGTGGCGGTGTTGGTGAAAATAGAGGTAATCCAGTTAATGAAAATTTCGAATCCGCTTCAGCGGATATAGTTTCTTCACAAATGCGCTTCATGGTTAACTGGAGTCGACCTGATGATGCGGCACTGATTGAATCCGTTATTAATCCCTTTAAAATTGATAATTCTGGTGTTGTAGTTGAGAGTAAAAACATAAACACATTAAATACAGTAGCAACGGCTCTAAATCCCATCGCAGGAAGTGATGTTTTAGAGGTCACAAAGCCAAATTCAACGAGGGGTTTACGCTGGCACGGACTTACCGCACATAACTCAACCTCTTTCACAATTGATGCTCCGAACATACTAGACGACCAATTAACGGATACAAACAACGCTATTGATCAGGGATTGCTTGCAAACTCTGATCTTAAAAACATACTTATAGCTCTTGATCAGGATTGTACTAGGGGTACTGTATTTAGTGGTGAAGTATCAGGTGGTACGGTTGTTTTTCCCACCAACTCAATTAATGATAACAGCGGCAATAACTCGACAAGACAAATGGGATTTGACTATACAGGTGGTCGATTGGTTGTCGCGGCTGAACTCACTTCAACAAACCAACTCTCTACTGTTCGTTATTTCATAGCACAACCCGTTGGGGCAGAGGTACCTTCACTTTACAGACAATTTAACAACGGCAATCCACAGGCATTGGTCGAGGGTGTTAATACATTCACCGTCAACACCTTCCAGGGCACGAATAATAGAGGCGTAACGCTTACTCTAAATATTGTTAGCCAGTTGCGTGGATTTACAGAATCTTCGCACCCTCAAGGCCGACTACAACAGACGTTTGAAACCACCGTTGCCGTGAGGAACCCTATATGAGCAAAAAAACGCATCAATCAGGGTCCGCATTAATCGTTTCATTAATTGTTTTATTATTGGTCACGATTTTAGGCGTTAGTTCTATGCAAAGTACCACCATACAAGAACGCATGACGGGTAATACCAGACAATCACATCTCAGCTTTCATGCTGCAGAGGCAGGGGTAAGAGCAATTGAATCACAACTACCACTCAGTCCTGTAGACTGTAACGGTTTTATTAGTAGTTTTTTTAATGATCCGCAAACTATCGCTGTAGATTCGGGCCAGTTTGTTACACCAAATGCTAATGAATTACCCGCCACCTTTCACAGTGCCTATTGTGGACCAATGAAAAAAGAATTCATTAATCTAGGAAGTGGTTTGACCAACCAAGCTTTTTCTGAAATCTATACTGTCGTTAGTGTAGGTAGTGTAGGCCCTGTTGAAACTCGACTTATTTCTACTTTTGCGATCGAAGTAAATTAATTAGGGGAGCTTGAGTATGAATTTTTTTAATCCTTTCAACAAATCTTCCGAGACTATGTTTGTATTAAACCAAGTATCTCTTTCATGTGCAGTTAATATCTGCGTAAAAGGTTTTCAAGGAGCCAAAGCTCTAGAGGAGTTACAATGAACAACCTATACAAGCTAATCGCTTTGATATATTTACTATCTCTGAGCTTTACTGCCATATCAGCATCGAACAATGTTGCACGAAGTGGTAACGCTACTCAGTCATCCACTGGTTTTCAAGGAGTTGCTTCTCGTGCGATTGACGGTGATACGCGCAAACTTTACAGCAGTGGTACCATAACTCATACTAACGGCAACACATCTCGCGATTGGTGGCATTTAGACTTAGGGAAGGTTTATGACATATCACAGATTGTAATCCATAATCGTGATGAGAGTGGTTGTAGTAATGGATGGTTGGTGAGCAATGAATGTCGCTTAAGGCTCGCGAACGTGTATGTTATGCTCAGCGAGTCACCCTTCGCATTAGGTACTTCATCTTCATCACTAAGCACAGCACGTTCCACCTCTAACTGGCAAACCCAAATTGGAAGCAATCCCAGTGCTACCATAAGTTTTAATTCAGTCAACACCAGTGGCCGTTATTTATTGATACAGAAATCTGGCAATAACAACATCACAGATTACTTATCACTTGCAGAGGTTGAAGTTTTCGGTAGCGAAGTGAGTGGAAAACTTGATATCGCACAAAAACCTCTATTTTTAAGCAATACAGTTCCTCCTAATTTACTGTTTATTATTGATGACTCTGGTTCTATGAAGTGGTCACACATGCCAGATTCAATAGTTGGTGTTTGCAACAATAGTTCAGATATCAATCAGCGTGCACGTGGTCGTTCAAGTGATTATAACAAAATTTACTTTAACCCAAACTCTACCTATTTGCCGCCAAAAAAAGCAGATGGAACAAGACTACCAAATGCAAATTTCTTAAGTGCATGGGAAGATGGATATCAGCAAACAGGCAATGTAAATTTATCTACTAGTTTTAGGGCGACATGGCGGTTTCCATGGACAACAGCAACAAACTCACAAGCCTATTGTGGAGGAACCGGAGCGGCTGATTACTATACATTCAATGAGGGCTGTGCTGGTGGCCTTGAGGACAATGGCTGCTACACACGGCACACTGTATCGACTGAACAACGCCAAAACTTCGCCAATTGGTATTCCTATTATCGTACTCGTACACTAGCATCTCGAGCCGGTATTGGAGACGCTTTCAATAGTCTACCAAATGATTTTAGACTAGGATGGGGCAGAATCAATCAAGACACGATTAGCGTGGATGGTAGCTCTCAACGCGCTGTGATGCAGGGTGTTCGCCCTTTGACAGCAACACATAAAAGTAACTTCTACACTTGGCTGCATAACTCACCTGATACAGGTAGTACGCCACTAAGGAGAGCACTTCAAGGTGCTGGAGACTACTTTACTAATGTCACAGATACTGGTCCTTACAGTACAACTCCCGGTCAAGCTGGAGGTGATTTGATCTCATGTCGCCAGAACTTTACCATTTTAATGAGTGATGGCTATTGGAATGGTGGCAGTCCTGGTGTTGGTAATGTCGATGACAATATGGGTGCACCTTTTGCGGATACTTTTTCCAATACATTAGCTGATGTGGCTGCTTATTACTGGAAAACGGATTTAACTAATTTGACCAATAACGTACCAACCTCTGATCGTAACCCTCAAAACCAGCAACATATGGTTACCTATGCTGTTGGGCTGGGCGTTTTTGGTACTATTGATCCAGATGAGGCTTTTGAGGCTATATCCACAGGCGCAACTATTAATTGGCCGAACCCTGACGACAGTGATGAATTTAAAATCGACGATATGCTCCATGCAGCAGTAAACTCACGAGGTGGATTCTTCAGCGCAGCTGACCCATCAACCTTTGCATCCGAATTAGAAAACGTGCTTCTTGACATCGTAGCCCAAGTAGCACCATCTGGTACTTCTGTTGTTTCATCTTCTTTTTTCCCAAGCACTTCTACCCTGCTCTTCTCAACGAGTTTTGATATAAACTCATGGACTGGCGATGTATCTGCTTATAGGCCCACTTTTAATAATGGGGTGGTATCAGTACAAAAGGAATGGAGTGCATCAAGTAATCTTCCTGCACCAAATATGAGAAAAATTTATAGTTTTAGCGATGAAAACCAAGCTATAGAGTTTTCTTGGGGTACCAATGGGCTCACTTCCACTCAGAAGGCTTTACTTAACGATAACGAAAATATTCTAAAGTTTATTAGAGGACAACAAATACAAGGAATGCGTAATCGCGGCAACTCAGTAATCGGAGACATAATTAACTCTAACCCTGTGTTTGTTCACCGTGAGGACTTTGGTTACCATCGTTTAGGCAGCAAAGTTAGTGAAGCTAAAAGCTATCAAAATTTTGTTTTTCAAAAACGCAACCGTACACCACTTCTTGTCGCAGGTGCAAACGCTGGAATGCTTCATATTTTTAATGCAGATTCACAAGTCAATGGAGGGGGTGTAGAACTATTTTCTTATGTTCCAAGAGCGGTCATACGAAACTTATCGCTTTTGACTGACGAAGATTATGATCATGCTTATTTTGTTGATGGTAACACTCATGTATCGGATGCTTTTATAAACGGTAGCTGGAGAACCATATTAGTTGGTTCACTTCGTGGTGGGGGTCGCAGTATATTCGCCATAGACATCACCAACCCCACTTCATTGGGTAAAGATAATGTGCTTTGGGAGTTTGAAAGCCCTGAACTCGGGTTTAGTTTCTCTGAGCCTATTATTGGTAGACTCAAAAACGGAAAATGGGTTGTCATTACTGGTAATGGTTATAACAGCAATTCCTCTAAGGCAAAGCTGCTTGTAATAGACCTTGAAAGTGGTACGCTTTTATCTTCAATTGACACCAATGTAGGTGGCAGTAACGCAAATGGATTATCTTCGCCTGCTATTCTCTATGGTTCTGAAGATGGGCAGTCCTTCATAAACCATGTTTATGCTGGTGATTTACTCGGTAACCTTTGGAAGTTTGATTTGAATCATAATAATCCAAACGATTTCCAAATTTCCAACGGAGCCTTACCATTATTTACAGCAACTAATGCAGGAAAACCGCAACCCATTACTTCTAGACCAAGCCTAAAACTTCACCCCCAAGGTGGAATGATGGTCATGTTTGGTACTGGTAAATACATAGAAACACGTGACAATTCTGATGTTAACATTCAAAGCATCTATGGCATTCGCGATACTGGATCCGTTGTTACAGCTGGTGATTTAGTATCACAGCAAATTATCTTTAGAGGTAAATTCCCAAATACTCAAACTCAAGTTACCGCACTAAGCGCAAATAGCGTGAACTATAACTCTAAAAAGGGCTGGGTTTTAAATCTAGTTTACAACAACAAACTGGAAGGTGAGCGTGTGATAACAAACACACAGATTCTAAATGATCGGTTACGTGTTGCCACTCTAATCCCTAATGATGACCCCTGTTCCCCTGGTGCTACGTCATGGAATATGGAGCTAGACTTCCTTACTGGCGGTAGATTAATTTATAGCATCTATGATCTTGATGGTGACGGTAAGGTTAATCAGGACGATTTTGTTGATGTTAATGGAGTACCGACACCAGTGAGTGGAAAGCAATTTAATCGCCCTCCAAGTTTAACAACTCCTCTGGGTGATTATTACGTTTCAGATGCATCTGACGATGATGGTTTTATAAAAGGAAATACGGGCTTAGATAGACCGCCAGAGGGTAGACTATCATGGAGAGAGGTTTTCGAATGATGATTTATAAACATGACAAAGGGTTCACGTTGATTGAACTAATGATTGTCGTTGCAATTATTGGAATTATTGCTTCAGTGGCTTATCCGTCTTATCAAGACTCGATTGCTAAAAGCCGTCGTGCAAATGCTCAAGCTAGCTTACTTGAGCTCGCACAGTTTATGGAGAGACATTACACTGCAAACAATCAATACACTGTGGGAAACACTAATCCAGTCACACCACCGGCATTACCTTTTACAGTCTCGCCTAAAGATGGCGGAGCTGTGTTTTACAATATTGATCTAGCGATAATCACTGCAACCACTTACACATTAAGAGCAACCCCAGCTGGCGCGATGGCCGGAGATAATTGTGGCAATTTGACATTAACCCATACTGGCGTTAAGGGACGAACAGGCTCTTTGGCGTTAAATCAATGTTGGCGCAACTAACGCAGCAATCAAACATATGATTTGCTAGGACTCTGATTGATTTAATAAAGGCACTATCCAGATTTGATAGTGCCTTTTTATTCAACTTTGTAGCGTTACACTTGTAGGTAATCCAAAATTCCCTCAGCCGCCTTACGGCCTTCATCAATTGCCGTCACGACTAAATCAGAACCTCTGACCATATCGCCTCCCGCAAAGATTTTTGGATTAGTGGTTTGAAACGCAAAACGATCAATTGCCTTAGGTTCAGCACTGGCATCAACACGGCCATCGTCATGCAAAGATATATTGAAGTCTGCAAACCAAGGCGCAGGGCTCGGCCTAAAACCAAACGCAATGAGCACCGCGTCCGCTTTCAGAATCTCTTCAGAGCCTTCGACCACTTCAGCACGTTGGCGGCCATTTTGATCTGGCTCCCCCATCTGCGTTGTCACGACTTTTACGCCAACGACCTTGCCATTCTCCCCGACGATTTCAACGGGTTGACGATTGAAGACAAACTTAACGCCTTCTTCTCTCGCGTTTACAACTTCGTTTTTCGACCCTGGCATGTTGGCTTCGTCTCGACGATAGGCACAGGTCACAGACTTAGCACCCTGACGAATCGAGGTACGGTTACAGTCCATTGCGGTATCACCACCACCAAGGACAACAACACGCTTGCCTTTCATGCTGACGTAATCTGACGGATCTTTTTCATAGCCCAGGCAATGGTTCACATTCGAAATCAAGAACGGCAGTGCTTCGTGCACCCCTTCCAAGTCTTCACCTGGAAAACCGCCTTTCATCGATGTGTAGGTGCCCATCCCTAAGAACACGGCATCAAACTCTTCGAGCAAGGATTGCATCGTAACATCTTTACCCACTTCCGTGTTCAGGCGGAACTCAATGCCCATGCCCTCAAAGATTTTACGACGACGCGACATCACTGACTTTTCAAGTTTAAATTCAGGGATACCAAAGGTTAGCAAACCACCAATTTCTGGATAGCGATCAAATACGATGGGACGTACACCGTTACGAACCAGAATATCGGCACACCCTAACCCCGCAGGACCTGCACCGATAATGGCAACGCGCTTATCTGTCCAAATAACATTAGACATATCTGGCGTCCAGCCCATCGCAAAAGCAGTGTCTGTGATGTACTTCTCGACCGAGCCAATCGTGACAGCACCAAAACCATCATTGAGCGTACACGCACCTTCGCACAAGCGGTCTTGCGGGCAAACACGACCGCACACTTCTGGGAGGGTATTGGTCTGATGGCTCAGTTCAACGGCTTCGAGAATATTGCCTTCAGATACCAGCTTCAACCAGTTCGGGATGAAGTTATGCACAGGGCACTTCCATTCGCAGTAAGGGTTGCCACACTCAAGGCAACGGTGCGATTGGTTTGATGCATCTTTCGGTTTAAACGGTTCATAGATCTCAGCAAACTGTTTTTTACGAACAGTCGCTTTAACTTTCACAGGGCCTTTTCGGCCCACATCCATAAATTGGAAATCATTACTTAGACGGTCAGCCATCTTTACACCTCATTCGGTGGTGCTGCAGCGCAGCACCGACCAAGATTCATTACCCTGCTGATTATTCAGGACGCTTACGGATACTGTTTAGCAAATCATTGATACCCGTTGCGTAGGGTTTTACTAACCAGAACTTACCAATGAGCTCATCAAAGTTTTCAAGGATCTCTTGTCCCCAAGCACTTCGAGTTTCACGGGTGAACTCAATAATGGTTGAACGTAAATGGTTTTTATGTGCTTCCATCTGCTCAGTTGCGATACGATGGATATCCACTAGCTCATGGTTATACTTATCCACGAAGCTATTGTCTAAATCCAACACATAGGCAAAACCACCCGTCATCCCAGCACCAAAGTTGTAACCGGTACTACCGAGTACCGTGACAACACCGCCCGTCATGTACTCACAGCAGTGATCACCTGCGCCTTCAATAACCGCATGGCAACCCGAGTTACGAACAGCAAAACGCTCACCCGCCTGACCCGCTGCAAAAAGCTTACCGCCCGTTGCACCGTAGAGACAGGTATTCCCCATAATCGAGGCTTCTCGGGTTTTGTACGTCACTTGTTCGAAGGCTCTCAGTACGATTTTGCCACCGGCCATGCCTTTACCCACATAATCGTTCGCATCCCCTTCAAGATAGAGATACTGACCACCCGCATTCCATACACCAAAGGATTGTCCTGCATGGCCTTTGAAGTTGAAGATCACAGGCTCATCCGACATACCCAGGTTGCCATGATGCTTCGCAATCAAACCAGAGGTTCTGGCACCGACAGAGCGATCACAGTTGGTAATCTTAAGCGCCCACTCACCGCCAAGCTTCTCAACGATACTAGACTCAGCCAAGACTTGCATCTGGGAGTTGAGCCCACCTGCATCATATGGCTCATTTCGAGCTTGCTGACAGGTATGTGGGTAATCCTGTGGTATCCCGGCTTGGCTGAGGATCGGAGATAAATCAAGGTTAGCTTGTTTAGCTGTTTCACCTTCGATAATTTCAAGTAAGTCGGTACGACCTACCAGCTCTTCGATACTGCGAACACCCAGTTGCGCCATGAGTTGGCGAGTTTCTTCGGCCACAAAACGGAAGAAGTTTTTCACCATTTCAACGGTGCCACGGAAATGATCATCACGTAAATCAGCGCGTTGCGTAGCAACACCCGTTGCACAGTTGTTTAAGTGACAAATACGCAAGAATTTGCAGCCCAAGGACACCATTGGCATGGTTCCAAAACCAAAACTTTCTGCGCCAAGCATGGCCGCTTTCACGACATCAAGACCTGTTTTTAAACCCCCATCCGTTTGTAAACGGATTTTTCCACGCAATTGGTTGCCACGTAATGACTGATGTGCATCCGCTAAGCCTAGCTCCCAAGGAGAGCCTGCATAATGAATCGAGGTTAAAGGCGAAGCCGCTGTGCCACCGTCATACCCAGAAATGGTAATTAAATCCGCATAGGCTTTCGCAACACCGCACGCGATCGTACCCACACCTGGACGTGATACGAGCTTAACGGAGACTAAGCCCTCCGGGTTGATTTGTTTTAAGTCAAAAATCAACTGCGCCAAATCTTCAATCGAGTAGATATCATGATGCGGTGGTGGAGAGATCAAGGTGACGCCCGGCACAGAATAGCGTAAGCGCGCAATCAGTGCGTTCACTTTTCCACCTGGTAGCTGTCCACCCTCACCGGGTTTCGCCCCTTGAGCCACTTTGATTTGCATAACATCTGCACTCATCAAGTACTCAGGTGTCACACCAAAACGCCCAGACGCGATTTGTTTGATTTTAGAGCGTTTGATCGTGCCATGGCGCGCAGGATCCTCACCGCCCTCACCAGAGTTCGAACGACCGCCCAGTTCATTCATCGCCACTGCTAACGCTTCATGCGCCTCAGGTGATAAGGCACCCAATGACATAGCTGCGGTATCAAAGCGCGTGAACAGTGCCTCAGCAGGCTCCACTTCAGATAAAGGAACTGGCTTAATATCCTTACGAATACTAAAAAGATCGCGAAGCGTCGCCACGCCACGTTTGTTCACTAAATCCGCATAACGCTGATAGTGCGCAGGATCGCCCGTTGATACGGCTTGATGGATCGCGGTAACAACATCTGGGTTGTACGCATGATACTCACCACCATGAACATACTTAAGCAAACCACCCTGCTGGATAGGTTTACGTACACTCCAGGCTTCTTTGGCAAGCAGCGACTGTTCTAAATGGAAGTCTTCAAAACGCGCACCTTCTATACGACTGGTCACACCTTTAAAACAGAGGTTAACCACCTCGCTCGAAAGACCAACCGCCTCAAACAGCTGTGCAGAACGATAAGATGCAATGGTCGATATGCCCATTTTGGACATAATTTTCAACAGGCCTTTATTAATGCCTTTACGGTAATTTTCATGGCTAATTAAGGGTTCTAACGTGATTTCGCCAGTGCGGCATAAATCATTGAGAACACGGTAGGCCAGATAAGGGTATACCGCCGTCGCACCAAAGCCAAAGAGCACCGCAAAGTGGTGGGGATCACGGGCCGTTGCCGTTTCGACAATAATATTGGCACTGGTTCTTAGGCCTTTATCAACTAGATGCTGATTGACAGCACCCGTCGCCATGGCCGCATGAATCGGTAACATACCGCGTTTAATATACGCATCGGTCAAGACCAAAATCACTTTTCCACTGCGTGCCGCTTGCTCTGCTTTCTCGCACAGCTGCTCTATCGCTGTTTTCAGACCCACTTCAGGATCGTATTGCATATCCAACATGGCGGACTCAAACCCTTCAAGGTTCGATTCACACAAACGACGGAACTTACTCGCAGACAAAATAGGCGATTTTAAAACGATTCTACGCGCATGTTCTGGGGTTTCTTGGAAAATGTTTTTCTCTGTTCCCAAGCAGGTTTGCAAAGACATGACGATTGCTTCGCGCAATGGATCAATCGGCGGGTTTGTCACCTGCGCAAATTGTTGGCGGAAGTAGTCATAGACAGAACGGATACGTTTAGACAATACTGCCATAGGCTTATCGTCACCCATAGAGCCCACGGCTTCCATTCCAGACTCACCCAACGGCCGCAATACCTGATCACGTTCTTCAAATGTCACTTGAAACATTTTCATGTGCGTTTTTGTTTCTTCAGGGTCCATTTCGCGGAAAGAAACAGACTCTTCAGTAAAACTCATCGTTTGCTCAAGTGGAACAGCATTTTCTTTTAGCCATTTACGGTAGGGCTGGCGCGACTTCAGCTTTTCATCAACATCAGCGGTGTGAAGTACGTCGCCTGTTTGCGTGTCAATAACGAGAATCTGCCCAGGACCGACGCGGCCTTGAGCCTCTATATTCGCGGGATCATAATCAAACACACCGATTTCAGAAGCCGTGCAGAGCAAACCATCTTTTAACATGACCCAGCGAGATGGACGCAAGCCGTTACGATCTAGCATACACACGGCGTAGCGACCATCGGTCATTACCATGCCGGCAGGGCCATCCCAAGGCTCCATGTGCATGGAGTTATATTCGTAGAAAGCACGGAGATTGGAGTCCATGGTTTCAACATTTTGCCAAGCCGGTGGGACGATCAGGCGCACTGCCCGGTAAATATCCATTCCTCCGACCATCAGGAACTCAAGCATATTATCCATACTTGAGGAGTCAGAACCCGTTGTGTTGACAATCGGTTGTAAAGACTCAACGTCGGGGATGAGAGGGGTTGCAAATTTACTGCTGCGTGCACGTGCCCAATTACGATTGCCTTCAATCGTATTGATTTCGCCATTATGCGCTAAGAAACGGAAGGGCTGAGCTAGAGGCCAGCGAGGTGCCGTGTTAGTAGAGAAGCGCTGATGATACGTACAAATTGCTGTTTCAAGCCGTGGATCACCTAAGTCTCTATAAAAAGTCGGCAAGTCCACTGGCATCATTAAGCCTTTATAGGAAATGACCTTGTCGGACAAGCTACAAATATAGAAATCAGGATCATTCGTCAGCGCAATCTCTGCTTTACGTCTAGCGGTGAAAAGACTGATGGAGAACTCGCGTTCATTTTTCCCACAAGCATCAACAAAAACCTGCTCAATCGCTGGCATTGTATCCTTAGCGATGGGACCAAGACAGGCATCATCAGTCGGCACAATACGCCAACCGTAGACTTTCAGCCCTTGCTTTTCCAGCTCAGAATTCAGGCAAGCGCGTGCCGTCTGTGCTAATGCAGACTCACGGGACAGAAACACCATGCCAACCGCGTAGCGGTCAGCCAATTCTGTTTGCAAAGTCTCTCTAGCAACCGCACGCATAAATGCATCCGGCTTTTGCATCAGCAGACCACAACCGTCTCCGGTTTTACCATCTGCTGCGATACCCCCGCGGTGAGTCATGCAGGCTAGAGCCTGAATAGCTTTCTGCAGGAGACCATGACTTGCGTGTCCTTGCATGTGTGCCATCAGGCCAAAGCCACAGTTGTCTTTAAATTCACCTGGGCGATACAGACCATTGCTCATAAGCCAATCTCACTAAAAAATCATAAATATCATGGCATTTAAAAACACCACACACCACTGAGCCCTTATCTTAGCGATAAAAAAGGGGAGTCTATGCTACACCCCTAAAGGGAACAGAACAATTTTTTAGCAGTCGAGGGGCAGCTGAAATTTTTTCAGCTAAAGAGGTCTATACTTTGTAGACCTCTATAATTTATGTATTTGCTTTATCGCGGTAGCTTTTGTATATCCGCTTTGACACTGGCAATCGATCGCGCCCAAGGGTTGGTATCCCTGAGTTCTTTGGGCAATTGGTTAACTGCCTCCATCGCTGCCGACCTAGTATTATACTGTCCGTAAACCACAACATGCCATGGTTCATCCCTAAAAACTGTCCTAAAATAATAGAATCGGTGGGGCTGCTGCTGGGAACGTATAAATTTAACCACGCTATCTTCTGATCGAGCGCCTAATACTTGCAACGTATAGCCATTATCCGGCCAAGCCATCAGTTCTTCTGAGCGAAGCGCACCTGCATTTGCATTTGCAGCCACCGACGTGACAGGAGCGGTCGGCGGATCTTGACGCTCGACTCTCGGTGCTGGCTGTACAGGCTCCGGTGCTGGCGGCCTCGCAACAGGCGGCTCTGGAGCGGGTGCAGGCGCCGGAGGTGCTGGCGCCTGTACAACGGGAGCAGGAGCAGGAGCTGGCGCAGGAGGCTCAGGGGGTGCAGACACAGCCTGAGCAGCCTCGGCAACAGGAGGTCTGACTTCAGCCTCCACGACCGACGGCGCAACCTCTGCCACAGGTGCGGGTGATATGCTCACTTCAGCTTGCGCCAACACTTCATCAACCGCATCCATTTCAGACACAGGCGCATCTAGAACTTCTTGTAGCAATGCCTCTTGCTCAGCTAAACGCTCAGCCAATTCATTACGCGCCACTTCTTCAGCACCTTGTTGCAATGAATCCGTCACTACTGGTGGCATTGGCGGAACACTTATTTGCGCTACAACGTCAGCTTGGTGCTCATTAGAGGGTAAGTAGTGCCAAACAGCAAATCCTGTAATCGCAAGCAGCACGATGCCAATTCCTGCCAAATGCAATGGAGGAATTGGAAAGGCAGCAGAGCGAGAGCTCAACTCACCACTTTTTAACAACTGAACAACACCTAAGGTTAAAGCGGATAGATTCCCTTGACTACGCTCTATCACTTTTTTAAGGTGCTTAGCATTTAACTCTGCATCATTAGGAAGTAACGAGGCTATAAAAGCCTCTGATTCTTCATCATCTAGGGGGAGCAGAAGCTGCAAATGGATTCGGCCTTCAAGTCGATCATAGAAGCCTATATCTTGCAAACGCTCTTCAAAATCAGCCAACCCTGTCATTAATAAGTGCGGTGCTGATTCGCCTGTCTGCAATAGCCCGACTAGCAACTCTAATGCGTTATCACTGAGGTAATCAGCGTTATCAATTAAAATCTGACAGCTTAGATCGACTTCAAATAAGGCGCGCACATGTTTATGCACAGCAACTAAACGCTGTCGATTATCATTTAAATCCGGATCATCTAAACCAAACGCATCAACCAAGGAGATCAGTAAGCCTGTCACATCGGTTTTAGAGTCTAAATCGATACGGACTAACCGTTGAGTGCGCTCTGACGCCAGATTCTCAACCTGGGTCATGAGCGTCGAGCGCCCACTCCCCTCCTCACCCAGCAGCAAGGTAATAAAGTCTGAAAACCGCACCATATGGTGTAGTTTTTCTGCTAATTGCAGCCTAGAACGTGTTTCAACATATGCATGATGAGACAAAGACATCTTATAAACCTATAGCCAGCAAATACATTTACGCCGTCATCTCAGTGATTGTGGCAGACAAATGCTCAGATGAAAAAGATCCAGTGACGACACCTCTACCAATCTGTTCCAATAAAATTAAACGCAAACTTCCATCAACGACTTTTTTATCAACCGCCATTAGTTCGCGAAAGTGTGACTCTGTCATATCTCTAGGTGGCTTGACTGGTAATCCTGCAGCAACAAATATGCGCTCAATACGCTCAGCATCCGCAATACTTAACCAACCTTCTTTAAGAGACAAGTTAACGGCCATCATTGTTCCCGCTGCAACGGCTTCACCATGCAACCAAGCACCATACCCTGCATGAGCTTCGATAGCATGACCAAAGGTATGCCCGAGGTTTAGTAAAGCACGCACGCCAGACTCCCTCTCATCCTGAGCAACGATATCCGCTTTAATACGGCATGATTTGTAAATCGCAGTGGCCAAAGCAGTCGGCTCTTTTTCGCGCAAGGCTTCCATGTTGTGCTCTAACCAGTCAAAGAAATCAGGATCATAAATCAGACCATACTTGATCACTTCAGCCAAACCGGCAGACAGCTCTTTATCAGGTAAAGTATTAAGCACCTGAGTATCCGCAATAACCGCTACAGGTTGATGAAAAGCACCGATCATGTTTTTACCCATGGGGTGGTTTACGCCTGTTTTTCCACCCACAGAGGAGTCAACCTGCGACAGCAATGTCGTGGGGATCTGGATAAAGGGAACACCACGCTGATAACACGCTGCAGCAAATCCCGTCATATCGCCCACAACCCCTCCACCCAAAGCAATCAAGGTTGTGGTTCGATTATGGCGGCAGCTTAGCAACGCATCAAAGATCAGTGTCCAGTGCTCAAGTGTTTTATAGGCCTCACCATCAGGCAAACGTATCACATCAACTTTAAAGCCTGGCAATGATGATAAAAGCGTATCAAGATATAAAGGAGCAACCGTTTCATTGGTCACGATCATCACTTGTGATGAAGGGATATGTTGAGCCAACACATCGGCACGTATTAAATCACTGCCAATATAGATGGGGTAACTTCTTTCACCGAGCTCAACGTAAAGGGTTTCCATCAACACTCTCCTGGAATAAGCCAACAACAGGGATATTATGCTTGATTAAGCTGACGAACGTGACGCAATATTTCGTTCACGACGGCTCGCGGATGTCGACGATCAGTCCGCACAATGACATCAGCACAACTCTTATAGAGCGGATCACGTTCAGCCAAAAGCTTTCTCAAGACCAACTCAGGGTTCTCGGTTTGCAAGAGGGGACGATTTCGATCTTTTGCAGTTCGTTCAAGCTGTTGCTCGATTGAGGTCAATAAATAGATAACCTGACCTCGACTTTGTAAGTTTTGACGATTTTTCTCACGTAAAACGGCACCACCACCTGTAGCCAGAATGATGTTATTCATTGACGTTAGATCATCAATAGTACATGCCTCTCGATCACGAAAGCCTTGCTCTCCTTCAACATCAAATATCCATGGGATATCTGCACCCGAACGTTCTTCGATGACTTTATCAGAGTCAATAAACTCAAGACCCAGCTCATGAGAAAGCAAACGCCCTATGGTGCTTTTTCCAGCTCCCATAGGGCCAATGAGAAATATATTCAATCAGCAAACCTACTACTGTACTACAAGGGATTCCCGAATCATGGTTGGCGTAATGAAAATCAATAACTCACGTTTGGTTTCACGTTCACGCTTGTAGCGGAACATATTTCCAACAACAGGCAAGTCACCCAATACTGGTGTCTTACGAATTTCGTTTTCAATGTCATTTCTAAACACACCACCCAACACAATGGTATCACCATCGTTAACCACAACAGAAGTCTCTAATTGGTTGGTATTAATTAAGAGTTCACCACCTAAACGGTTGGGATCAAGCGAATCCTGAAGAATTTTCAAATCCATCGAGATACGATCACCTGGATTTATTTGTGGCGTCACTTCAAGACTCAACACAACTTCTTTAAATTCAAGGCTGACTTCACCGTTTTCAACCGTCTGGAACGCAACTTCTTGACCTGATTTAATCACAGCAGGACGTCCATTGGTGGTAATGACTTTTGGTTGAGAGATGATTTCAACTTTATTATCACTCTGTAAGGCGGAAAGTTCAGCTGAAAGCAACAAACCACCCCCTAAGTAACCCACACGCAAAGCGGATGTGGGGTTACCCACGCCGAAATCGACCATTCCAGGCATAGATGGAATCGAGGTATTACCCGATCCTGGAACGGAAGGTACTCCAGGAACCGAGCCTGCTCCACCGCCTATTGAGAAATCATTCCCACTTGGCGTGGAGTTATGCAACGCTCCCCAACGAACCCCTAACTCTCTTGCAAACTCTGTTGATGCTGTCACTAAGCGAGCTTCAACCAGCACTTGAGATACCTGGACATCAAATCGGCGCAGAGTTCTACGAATTTGCTCCATTTGTTCGCGTGTTTCACGAATCATCAAAACATTGGTTTGATCATCAGCGAGCAGGAAACCACGCTCAGTTATCAGTCGAGCCTCTTCTAAGCGGCTTTTCATGTCTGATGCGCGACGGAAATCAATCTGCACAAACTCGGTCAGCAGAGGTGATAATTCAACAGCCTGCTTCTGACTTTCTATTTCAATGCGCTCACGCTCTGCAATTTCTGTAGCAGTACCGACCATCAACACGTTACCAATCATGCGCTGATCAAGATTTTTGGATTTCAAAATAATGTCTAGTGCTTGATCCCAAGGCACATTCTTTAAACGCAGGGTTGTCGTGCCACCAACATTATCACTCACAACCAAGTTCTTTTCAGCAACTTCAGCTATGATTTGCAACACGGCACGCACTTCAACATTTTGGAAATTTAAGTCTATGCGCTCGCCGCTATAAGGGAACTGATTGGCACGTAGCTCTTCCTGCTCATTGCGCGTCAAGGGTATGAAGTCAACGAATAACTGGTTACCCGTTTGATACGCCATGTAATCAAAGGGAGCGGAAGATGGACGCATCAAAATCGTCGTACTGCCACCCACTGACATCATATCAATGAAGGATAGAGGTGTTGCAAAGTCTTGAACATCAAAACGGCGATCCATCCCATCACCAAGACGCGTATCACTTAGCGTGACAACAACATTACCACCTTCACGATTCACATCAAGACGCGCCTGATCATTGCTTAGGTCGATAATCACTCGACCTTGATTGCCTTCAAGGCGTTTAAAATCGAGATCACGAATGGTTGTTCCTTGCGTCTGAGCCGTTGCAGTGCTACTGGCTCGCACAGGTGCATCCGATTGTCTTGCAACAGGTGCTGATGCTGCATCAAGCGTCACAACAACTTGCGAGTTACTCAACTCCACATTATGCCCAACGGTACTGTACAGGTTTGCAACCACCCGCAAACGCCCATCTGCCTCAACAAAGCTAAGGTTATCGACCACGCCAGTTTTTACGTCGATTGCACGGGTTCCTGCACCGTTACTAGCGCCCCAGAAGTCCATAACCAAACGTGGCGGGTTATCGATGACATAACTGGTGGGAACGGTCGGTGTCGAATCAAACTCTAAGTTTAATTCAACCGACTGCCCAGGCAATGAAACAAACCCTGCCCGTTTAAGCTCAGCGCTTTCAGCTATCCCTATGGACGTTAGCACCACCAATGCTGTAGACAAATAGCGGCCAACAATTCGGGGTACCCCCCCCATTTTTACTTTAGTAAATGTGCTCATAGTCATTATATTCACAATTTGCGTCCCTTAAATTTACTCGGGGAGTACGATTATGCGTGGACGTTTCATCCAGCCACCACGTCCGTTTGAGACAATCTCAGACAGTTCAATTCGACGCTCATTCAGCATCACAATCTGCCCATTATCCAAGCCAAGGAAATCCCCCACACTAACGCGGTGAACCTCACCTTTTGGATCAGTAACCAAAGCCCAAAGAGCTTCAGCATCACCAGGCTGAGTAATAGTTCCTACCATCAAAAGATTATCAACAGCGAATTCTTCCAGATAGTCTTTAACACGTGCTGGGTCAGGCGAAACATCAGTAATTTCCTGCGGGATCTCAGCGACAACAGGCAATATTGGCACAAATGGATTACGAAGACTTGATCCTTCGTACACAAACGCCTCATACGGCCTAAAGTCAGGCAAAGGCTCGATTTGCCCTACTGGCCGAGATGATCGCTCAGCGACAAATGCTCGTAAATCACTGGTATCTTCAACATATGTACAACCCGCTGTTAATAACATCAGAGGGAACAGTGAGAGCAACAAGCGCCCCTTAGTGGATGCGTTTCCTTGACCAAACTTAATCTTGTTCATAGCGATAGGTCTTTGCATTAATTGTCATTGTGAGGTTAGATCCTTCAACCTCTCGAATGGAGTAGTCGTGCAGAGTAACAATACGCTCAATAGCGGATACACCACTCACGAACTCACCCATTTGATGGTAAGTACCACTTACTTGAATGTTGATGGGTAACCCTATGTAAAATTGCTCTTTCACTTCTGGCTGCAACGCAATCAACTCGATGTTTAAGCCAGCATTACGTCCGATATCCGAAATATCCTCCAATAAACCTGGAACTTCTTTCTCTGTTGGCAGTTGTTTCAATATTTCAGAAAAGCGCTCTTCAACATCAGCCATTTGCAAACGAAGAGTGTCTAAACGCGCAACCTGAAAGGCTTTCGACTCAAACTGTGCTCGCAAGTCAGGCTCTTGACGTATTTCACGTTCTAAAATCGCTTCTTTATCAACAATGTAAAAATGGATCCCCAAACCAATGACAATTCCAAACACCAACAGGTAAGCGATAGACTTTACGCCAATAGGCCAGTTACCCGCTGCATTGAAATCGAGGTTATTAATATCGAACCCGCGAAACGCATTTTTAAAGACATCAGATTTCATTGCGCACTCCCTGCATTCGGGCGTGTCATGCCGACAGTTAATATAAACTGCCGCATGCCATCAGTCGAGCTTACTCTAGCTAGGTTTGCCTCTGCAAACCAAATTGATGATTGCATATTGCGCATCAAAGCTGAGACGTCTCTATTTTGCTCAGCAAAACCGTTAATCGACACTTGGCTGCCACTGCGAGAAACCGAGGTATAATGAACGCCATCGGGCAATACGCGGACGAGCTCATCGAAGTTACGGACAATCAGAGGGCGTGAACCTTGCAAATCTTCAATTGCGTTAAGACGTTCAAGTAGCTGCTCTCGTCTCCGAGTCAACTCTTGAATTTCAACCAACTGACGGTCAAGATTAGCATTTTCAACGCGTAAAAACTCATTACGTGTTTTTTGCTTGTCCGTTTGCATATCGATGTACATACCCGTTGCAAAAATAGCAAGACCTGCAAATATTGCAGAGCCCGCAATATTGCTAATAAAGCGTTTTTGCAGTGCTTGATTTCGTTCTTCTCGCCAAGGCCTTAAATTAATTCGCGCCATATATCAGTCCTATTGATCAAAGCTGCGCAGTGCCAGCCCGCATGCTTTAGCCAACATAGGGGCAACCCTATGAAGACGTTCCTGATTTAGCCGTGGGCTTACCAGCATATTAGTAAAGGGATCCGTTAAAACAGCTCGAATGCCCAGTTCTTCTTCTAATCTGTTACAAAGATGAGGTATTCCCGACACCCCTCCAGCCAAGTAGCACTTGTCGAGTTGTCCATGAATTCCAGAGGAATAGAAAAACTGAAGCGCTCGAGAGACATGTTGTGCAACCGTATCGGTATAAGGCTCTATGAGAGATTCATACACTTCTTTATCAAAGCTATTTTCTCGAAGTGACAACTCAGCCTCTTCGTGCGACATACTGTAGCTTTGCTGAATTGAAGCTGATAAATCTGCCCCACTAAAGGCTTGCTCACGGTTATACACGAGATTACCGTTTTTAAATACATTCAAGCCTAAGGTTGACGCACCTAAATCAACAACTGCATGTAACTTTTCGCCTGATTTCGGTTCAAGTAGCGAGAGCATACGTTCCATTGAATAGGTGTCTACATCAATAACACCACACTTTAAGCCAGCATTAACAACAGCTTCTTCACGTGATTCAGAACTTTCTTTACGGCAGGCTACAATAAGAATTTCATTAAGGTTGGGATCTTTGGCAACCGGACCAAGCACTTCAAAATCCAGTGC
Source organism: Nitrincola tibetensis (assembly GCF_003284585.1). Lineage (GTDB taxonomy): Bacteria > Pseudomonadota > Gammaproteobacteria > Pseudomonadales > Balneatricaceae > Nitrincola > Nitrincola tibetensis. The sequence continues at coordinate 17,194 of NZ_QKRX01000010.1, read as the reverse complement.
AACCTCTTCAAGCGGGTAGGGAATAAACTGATCAGCCTCAACTTTGACCTGATCTTCGAGATCGATACCCGTAAATAGATTATTTATTTGGAGACGCTTTGTAATTACCGCAGAAGAAGGGACTGAAACAACCGCATGACTATAGCGGCCGCCGCAGATCTTTAGACCCCGTTCAACTGCCGAAGACACCTCGTGAGGAATCTCTATTTTACCGTCAACGACGGCGCCTGCTGGGAGATGCACTATGGCATAGGAATCTATCTGTGTATCCCTTCCCGATCGAGACAAAGCGACCAGCTTCACAGATGAAGAACCTATATCAACTCCAATCCAACCGGCTGACTTTTTCCTGAATAAGCTGACCACTCTAATTTCCTTTTCCGGAGAAGTTCAATTTGCAGGACAAAATCGGACTGTCCTGATGTACAATTAAAACTTCTGTTAACTGTACTGTAAAGCCCTGCAGTCGATATAATTCACTTTACGTTAATATTTTTTTTGTTAAAGGCTAACATGCACGTATTAAAGATTACTATCAAGCTATTTATTGCCTTACTGATTCTCATTCTGATATCTGGCTCGCTAGGCGGCTACTTTATCTGGAAGCATTTTAGTCAAAATCTTCCAGACGTACAGGAACTAAAAGAAGTAAAGTTCCAAACACCGCTTCGCATTTTTTCCGCCGATGGCAAACTCATTGCAGAATACGGCGAACAGCGACGCACGCCCATCGATTATGATCAGATCCCTGAGCATTTGATACAGGCCATTCTTGCAGCCGAAGACAGTCGGTTCTTTGATCACTTTGGTGTAGACATAAAAGGACTTGCCCGTGCTGGCTACCAACTTATTAGTGGCAGTGACGTTCAAACAGGCGGTTCAACCATCACAATGCAAGTTGCCAAAAACTTTTTCTTAACGCCTGCTCGTACCTTAGAACGAAAATTCACCGAAATTCTTTTATCCTTAAGAATTGAGAAGGAGCTTACGAAACAAGAAATAATGGAGTTATACGTTAACAAAATTTACCTAGGCCAGCGCGCCTATGGCGTACAAGCGGCCGCTAACATTTACTATGGTAAAGATATTAGTGAACTCACCCTTGCGCAAATAGCGACCATCGCAGGCCTTCCTAAAGCACCATCCGCTGCAAATCCAGTCAGCAACCCACGTCGATCCATCGAAAGGCGTAACTGGATACTCGGCCGTATGCTATCACTTGGTTATATTAATGATCAAGAATATAGCGAAGCAATTATTGAACCCGAGATTGCACGTTACCACACCAGTGACATCGAACTCTCCGCATTTTATGTTGCTGAAATGGTTCGCGCTGAAATGTTCAGACTCTTTGGAGAGGAAGCTTATCTGGATGGCTACTCCGTCACAACCACCATCGAAAGTGATTTACAGACGGCTTCAGACCAAGCACTAAGAAAAGGCATACGCGCATATGGTGAAAGGCATGGCTACCATGGACCCGAAGCCCAAATTAAAATATTAGACACGGATACGGAAGAGGAGCTATCCCAAAAACTAAGAGAGCACACTACCTTTGCCGACCTTCAAGCTGCTCTAGTTATTAATGTAGGCGAAAGGGATGCAACCGTACTTTTGCGCAACGGAGAAAAAGCCGAACTATCGTGGGATACATTAAAGTGGGCGAGAAAGCATATAAATGTTAACTCTCTCGGACCTGCCCCTACCAAAGCCAGTGACATAGTCGCCATTGGTGATGTTGTTCGTGTCATTATCATGGATGACGAAAGACTGGAGTTTAGCCAATTACCCAAAGTTCAAGGAGCTGTCGTTGCGCTTGAGACTGATACTGGTGCAATTAAAGCCTTATCAGGCGGCTACAGCTTCGCCATGAACAACTTTAATCGCGCCACCCAAGCCTACAGACAACCAGGCTCAACTTTCAAACCCTTTTTGTATGCGGCAGCTATTGATGGCAGCTATACAGCCGCAACTGTCGTTAATGATGCCCCAATTGTCATTGAAGACGTCAGCTTGCAGGGTGAATGGCGGCCAGAGAACAGCTCTCGCGACTTTTCAGGACCTACACGCTTAAGAGAGGCCCTATACCGATCAAAAAACCTAGTTTCAATTAGGCTCATGCGTGATATTGGTGTTCAGCTTGCACGCGACAAAATAGTTGAATTTGGCTTTGAGGCTGAACGGACCCCTGCCAACTTATCCCTATCACTTGGAAGCTCAGACGCAACCCCCCTCCAACTTACGGCGGGTTATGCAGTGTTTGCGAATGGCGGATATAAAGTAGAGCCCTACTTTATTCAAGCAATACACAATGAAAACAATCCCGTTGTGTTACCAGAAAACAGCGGCAACGCCTTCATGGAAACAAATGCAGGTCTGAACGCAAGTAACAGAGAGTCAATGCGTATTATTCAAGCCTCAACCGCCTATATTTTAGCCGACATACTTAAGGATGTAATCAGACGCGGCACTGGTCGTAGCGCACTTAGCCTGAACCGTCCGGATTTAGCAGGAAAAACAGGCACCACCAATTCACAACGTGACGTTTGGTTCAGCGGCTTCAACCGTGACATAGTTGCAACAGCATGGATTGGATTCGACCAACCTGCCCCACTTGGCAGACGCGAATTTGGCGGTACAGCCGCTCTGCCAATATGGATCGAGTTCATGCAAACTGTTTCAAAGCACTACCCAGTAAAAGAGTTTGAAAGACCATCTGATGTTAGGACAGTCTCCGTTGACCCAAATACTGGATTACTAGCCTACCCGGGGCAGTCAAATGCAATTCCTGAGCTTTTCAGACAAGGCAGCGAACCATCACGCCGAGCAAATAGCCCAGAGGCCAGACAACAAGGCTCAGTAATTGAATCTATATTTGATTACTAACCTCTTCTGCAGCATTAGAGTACGACTCTGTGCTGCATTGCCGCAGCATTTGCGTGGAACCTCAGCTCCTGGGGTTTAAAGCTACAGCAGAATATCCACACTGCAGAAGCCGCCACCACAAAATATAGAGTAAAAAAAACCCCGCCTAAGCGGGGTTTTTTATCGATACAAAGAATTAATCTTCAGATGTATCATCAACTGCAACTGCGTTGACTGGACGATCGACCAGTTCAACGTAAGCCATCGGCGCATTATCACCACGACGGAATCCACATTTAAGAATGCGAACATAACCGCCTGGGCGTTCTGCGTAACGAGGACCCAGTTCATTGAAGAGCTTACCAACAGCAGCATCAGAGCGCGTGCGAGCAAAAGCAAGACGACGATTTGCAACACTGTCAGATTTAGCCAATGTAATTAAAGGCTCAGCCACTCGACGAAGTTCTTTAGCTTTTGGCAGAGTAGTTTTGATGAGTTCATGCTCAAACAAAGACACTGCCATATTCTTAAACATCGCCTTGCGGTGTGCACTTGTACGATTTAAGTGACGACCAGATTTACGATGACGCATTTTCTAAATCCTTAACAACTTAGTGTTAGAAGGCTAACTTAGGAGGCAGCTTTATCATCATTCCGGAGACTGGCAGGTGGCCAATTCTCAAGACGCATGCCTAAAGACAAACCTTTAGATGCAAGTACATCTTTGATTTCCGTTAGCGACTTCTTGCCCAAGTTAGGAGTCTTCAACAACTCTACTTCGGTGCGTTGAATCAAATCACCGATATAGTAAATTTGTTCTGCTTTAAGACAGTTAGCCGAGCGAACTGTCAACTCAAGATCATCAACCGGACGAAGAAGTACGGGATCAATCTCAGGATCATCAGATTCAGTGCGAGATTGCTGCCCTGCATCTTCTAAATCAACGAATACAAGTAGTTGCTGCTGCAAAATTGTAGCTGCACGACGAATGCATTCTTCTGGATCAATTGTACCATTCGACTCTATGTCAATGATTAACTTATCAAGATCTGTACGTTGCTCAACACGCGCACTCTCTACTTGATAGGATACACGTAAGACCGGACTATAGCTGGCATCCAGCAACAATCGACCAATCGTACGAGACTCATCCTCATCAGTATTACGCGAGTCAGCTGGCACATAACCGCGACCACGCGTAACGCGCAATTGCATATTAAGACTGCTGTTGCCATTTAAATGCGCAATCACATGTTCAGGGTTCGCAATCTCAACATCTTGTGTCAGCTGAATGTCAGCTGCAGTCACTACGCCAGGTTCGGATTTGCTAATCGTAAGTGTTGCTTCATCTCCATTAAAGAGATTTACAGCAACACCTTTGAGATTCAGGAGGATCTCAATGACATCCTCCTGAACACCTTCAATGCTGCTGTATTCGTGCAATACACCGTCGATTTCGACTTCAGATATTGCACAACCAGGCATTGACGATAGCAAAATACGGCGCAGCGCGTTGCCAAGGGTATGGCCAAAACCACGCTCAAGTGGCTCTAAAGTCACCTTTGCGCGAGTTTTGCTGATTTCTTGCACGTCAATATGACGTGGACTAAGAAACTCGTTTACTGAACGCTGCATAGTTCCACCAGTCTGTGTTCAACAATTACTTCGAGTAAAGCTCGACGATCAGATGCTCGTTGATGTCAGAAGCCAAGTCACTACGCTCAGGAAGTGCCTTAAACTCACCTTCCATCTTACCTGCATCAACGCTTACCCATTCAACAGGTGCACGCTGTGCTGCCAACTCGAGCGCATGCTTGATGCGAAGTTGGTTTTTAGACTTCTCACGGACAGCGATTTTATCACCAGCACTTACTTGGTAAGACGGGATATTAACAACTTGACCGTTAACGGTGATCTGACGATGAGAAACAACCTGACGAGCTTCTGCACGAGTTGAACCAAAGCCCATACGGTAGACAACATTGTCTAGACGGCCTTCTAACAACTGTAACAACAACTCACCAGTCGCGCCTTTACGACGCGCGGCTTCTTTGTAATAACCACGGAACTGACGCTCCAGCACACCGTAAATACGACGTACTTTTTGTTTTTCGCGAAGCTGTAAACCGTATTCGGACAAACGGCCACGACGTGCACCATGCACACCGGGAACAACTTCAGCTTTGCACTTACTGTCTAGCGCGCGAACACCACTCTTTAAAAAGAGATCTGTTCCTTCACGACGGGACAGCTTGCACTTAGGTCCAAGATAACGAGCCATTATACCGTCTCCTGATTAAACGCGACGTTTCTTCGGCGGACGACAACCATTATGAGGAATAGGTGTTACGTCCGTAATATTTGTAATTTTGTAGCCACAACCATTCAAGGCGCGAACAGCAGATTCACGACCAGGTCCTGGACCCTTTACAAACACGTCGAGATTCTTAAGTCCGTATTCCAAAGCCGCCTGACCAGCACGCTCAGCCGCTACCTGAGCAGCGAAAGGCGTACTTTTACGCGAACCACGGAAACCGGAACCACCAGAAGTCGCCCAAGAAAGTGCATTTCCTTGACGATCGGTAATGGTAACAATTGTGTTATTGAAAGAAGCATGGATGTGCGCGAGCCCATCAGCTACTTGCTTTTTAACTTTTTTACGAGTGCGATTACCTGGCTTAGCCATATTCGGGAATTCCTATCGCTTACTTACGGATCGGCTTGCGCGGACCTTTACGGGTACGTGCATTCGTTTTGCTGCGCTGACCGCGAACCGGAAGGTTACGACGATGACGCAGACCACGGAAACAACCAAGATCCATAAGACGCTTGATGTTCATGTTGACTTCACGACGAAGGTCACCTTCAACTGTCAACTTGGCAATTTCACCACGAACATTATCGAGCTGTTCTTCAGACAGATCACCGATCTTTACGCTTGGATCAATACCAACTGCTGAACAAATTTGTTTAGCAGTGGTGCGGCCGATCCCGTAAATGTAAGTCAGAGAAATTACCGCATGCTTATTGTCAGGAATATTGACGCCAGCTATACGGGCCATTCAATGTACTCCATATTAATGCTCCATCACAATGACAGAGTCTTACCATTCATTTGTTCGTGGAAGGCGCGCAATAATACACGCTGGTTAAAAATAAATCAACCCTGCGGCCCCCACGGCCATATATTACTTTGTTAACCTTGACGTTGTTTATGTCTTGGTTCAACTTTGCAGATCACGCGCACGGAACCGTTGCGACGTACGATCTTGCAGTTACGGCAAATCTTTTTAACAGACGCGCGTACTTTCATGATCCACCTCAATCGAGCTTAGCGCAGCAAACCTGCGCCGCCCTTAAGATTTGATTTCTTCATCAAGGACTCATACTGGTGTGACATCAAGTGTGATTGCACTTGAGCCATAAAGTCCATAACCACTACAACAACGATCAGCAATGATGTACCACCAAAATAGAACGGTATGTTCCACGCCACCACTAAAAACTGGGGCATCAGTGATACTGCTGTGATGTACAGTGCGCCAAACAAAGTAAGACGCGAAAGCACTGTATCGATGTAGCGTGCCGACTGCTCACCAGGACGAATCCCTGGAATAAATGCACCTGATTTTTTCAGGTTATCTGCCACTTCTTTCGGATTAAACATAAGAGCCGTATAGAAGTAGCAGAAAAATATAATTGCAATACCAAAAAGCAAAATATGCAGAGGCTGCCCTGGACCTAAGGCCAAAGCCATATCCTGCAACCAATCCATCCCTTCGCTCTGACCAAACCACTGCCCCATTGAAGCGGGAAATAGAAGGATACTTGAAGCAAAGATCGGCGGAATTACACCGGCCATATTCACTTTTAAAGGCAAATGACTACTTTGCGCCGCGTAAACACGACGACCCTGCTGACGCTTAGCATAATTTATGGTAATGCGTCGCTGGGCGCGCTCCATAAACACTACAAACGCAACAGTAGCCATTGCAAGCACTGCAATCAGTAGCAAAGCAAAGATATTGAGATCGCCTTGTCTAGCCGCCTCGAAAGACTGGCCAATAGCACTTGGCAGACCCGCAACGATACCAGCAAAGATCAGAATTGAAATACCGTTACCTATGCCTCGCTCAGTTACCTGCTCACCGAGCCACATCAAAAAGACTGCTCCGGAAACAAATGTAACAACCGCAACGAAGTAGAAACTAAAATCAGCGGCAAACGCAACACCCTGACTGGCTAGTCCTACGGACATACCAAACGCCTGAATAGTTGCCAATACAACCGTACCATAACGTGTGTACTGGTTAATTTTGCGCCGACCTGACTCACCTTCCTTCTTCAATTGTTCAAGTGTAGGACTCACCGCTGTCATTAACTGCATAATAATTGATGCAGAAATGTAGGGCATTACACCCAATGCGAGAATACTCATACGCTCTAGAGCGCCACCTGAAAACATATTGAAGAGACTCAGGATCGTTCCCTGGTTCTGATCAAACAATGCAGCAAGACGATCAGGGTTAATACCAGGTACAGGAATATGAGCCCCTATACGGTAAACAATGATCGCTATCAAAACAAATCTGAGACGAGCCCAAAGCTCTCCTAAACCGTTTTGTCTTCCTGCCGGTATTTGCCCTTGCTTAGCCATTTACGCCTCGACTTTACCGCCTGCAGCTTCAATCGCAGCCTGAGCACCTTTAGTGACTTTAAGTCCACTAACTGTGACTGGCTTAGTGATTTCACCAGACAGAATGATACGAACAGTTTTAATTTCCTGCTTAATAACATCTGCTGCTTTAAGCGCATCGATGTTGATCAACTCAACATTCATGCTGCTTAGCTCATTTAAACGAACTTCAGCTACATAGCGTGATTTACGTGAAGTAAAACCAAACTTTGGCAGACGGCGATGAATTGGCATCTGACCGCCTTCAAAACCTGGATTTACGCTTCCGCCAGAGCGGGATTTAAGACCCTTGTGACCACGGCCACAAGTTTTTCCAAGACCGGAACCGATACCGCGACCAACGCGCTTTGGAGCCTGCTTGGCACCAGCACCCGGGCGTAATGTATTCAAACGCATAGGGTTACTCCTATTACTCGCTAACAACACGAACCATGTAGTTAACTTTGTTGATCATACCGCGCACAGCAGGGGTATCTTCTACCTCTACTACGTGACCGATACGGCGCAGACCTAACCCCTTTACGCACAACTTGTGTGCTGGCAGCTTACCAATCGTGCTGCGGAACAGGGTAACTTTGATTTTATTTGACATCGCTTAGTTCCCCAGGATCTCGTCAACAGACTTGCCACGTTTCGCTGCAATATCTTCAGGTGCTTTCATTGAAGAAAGACCATTGACTGTTGCACGAACTACGTTTACAGGGTTTGTTGAACCGTAGCATTTAGCCAATACGTTCTGCACTCCTGCAAGCTCAAGGACCGCACGCATCGCACCACCGGCGATGATACCTGTACCTTCAGATGCTGGCTGCATGTAAACGCGTGAAGCACCATGACGAGCTTTAACTGGATACTGTAGCGTATGACCATTTAAAGACACGCTCACCATATTACGACGAGCCTGCTCCATTGCCTTTTGAATTGCAACAGGAACTTCACGCGCCTTGCCGCGACCAAAACCGATACGGCCATTGCCGTCACCGACTACAGTCAGAGCTGTGAAACCGAATATACGTCCGCCCTTCACAACTTTTGCAACACGGTTAACCTGGACCAGTCTCTCCTGGAGTTCACCGTCTTTCTGTTCGTGATTTGCCATATTAAGAAACCTTTAGAATTCCAGGCCGCCTTCGCGGGCGCCCTCAGCCAAAGCCTGAACTCGGCCATGGTATTTATAACCAGAACGATCGAAAGCAACTTTAGTAACACCAGCAGCTTTGGCACGATCTGCAATCAGTTCGCCAATCTTACGAGCAGCTGCAATGTTGCCTGTAGCACCAACACGCAGGTCTTTCTCAATAGTTGAGGCGGCCGCAATAATTTTAGAACCATCTTCAGAGATGATTTGCGCATAGATATGACGCGGAGTGCGGTTTACGCACAGACGTACAGCACCGAGTTCACGCATTTTAAGGCGAGAGCGACGCGCACGACGAATTCTAGCTTGATTTTTTTCGTTCATGACCCAGCCTTACTTCTTCTTAGCCTCTTTACGGCGTACTTGTTCATCAGCATAACGAACCCCTTTACCTTTATAAGGCTCAGGTGGACGGAACGCGCGAATTTCAGCTGCAACCTGACCGACTCTTTGCTTATCTGCACCAGACAAGATAATAGTCGTGTTGTTTGGTGTTTCAGCTGATACACCTTCAGGCAGTTCATAATCTATAGGATGAGAGAAGCCAAGTGTAAGGTTGAGAACATTACCTTTAGCTGCAGCACGGTAACCAACACCGATCAACTGCATGGTTTTCTGAAAACCTTCATTCACACCAACAACCATGTTGTTGACTAACGCACGCGTCGTACCAGAAAGCGCTATTGACTGCTTACTTCCATCACGAGCGGCAAAGGTTAACTTACCATCGACTTGCTCTAAGCTTACAGAAGGATGGACGTTTAGATTTAACTGTCCTTTGGCACCCTTAGTAGTAATCTGCTGTCCGTTGATTTGGATCTCAACTCCAGCTGGGATTACTACGGGGTTCTTGGCAATACGTGACATAGAACTCCCCTTAGAATACCGTACAGATAACTTCACCGCCGACACCCGCTTCACGAGCGGCGCGATCGGTCATTACACCCTTGCTAGTTGAAATGATGGCAATACCTAGACCATCAGACACCTTTGGCAACTTAGAAACGTGACGGTAAATACGAAGACTTGGGCGACTTACGCGCTTAATCTGCTCAATTACCGGCTTGCCTTCAAAGTATTTGAGCTCAATGCTCAAAACAGGCTTTACATCACCTTCAACTTTGAAGTCAGCAATATAACCTTCATCCTTCAGAACTTTTGCAACTGCAACTTTCTGCTTGGAAGAAGGCATAGAGACTGCTGACTTTTCAGCCATATTACCATTACGAATACGTGTAAACATATCCGCGAGGGTATCTTGCATACTCATGCTTATATTTCCTCAAATGTGCAGCGCGGTGCGGTAGCAAAAAACGGATTTTTTTTGCCCAGACCACCGTGCTTACCGTTTACAAGCTTACCAGCTTGCTTTTTTCAAACCAGGTACATCACCGCGCATAGCTGCTTCACGCAACTTGTTACGACACAGACCGAACTTACGGTATACACCGTGTGGACGACCAGTGATTTGGCAACGACGAACTTGACGTACTGGACTTGCATCACGCGGCAATTTCTGCAGCGAAACTTGTGCTTCCCAACGCTCATCATCAGAGCTGTTTGGGTTAGAAATAACTGCCTTGAGTGCAGCGCGCTTAGTTGCAAACTTAGCAACTGTTTGTTCGCGCTTATACTCACGGTTTTTCATGGATGTCTTAGCCATTAGTCTACCCTTGAATTATTTACGGAACGGAAACTGCAAGGCAGTCAACAGAGCACGACCTTCATCATTCGTTTGAGCCGTTGTCGTGATAGTAATATCAAGACCGCGGATCTTATCGACTTTATCGTAATCGATTTCTGGGAAGATGATCTGTTCTTTTACGCCCATGCTGTAGTTACCACGTCCGTCAAATGACTTAGGGTTAAGACCACGGAAGTCACGAACACGCGGAATAGCGACATCAACCAAGCGATCAAGGAATTCCCACATACGCTCACCGCGCAGAGTTACCTTACAACCGATAGGCCAACCTTCACGAACTTTAAAGCCTGCAATTGACTTGCGAGCAAGAGTTACGATAGGTTTTTGACCTGCAATTGCCGTCATATCAGCAACAGCATTTTCAAGTTGCTTTTTATCACCAAGAGCTTCACCAACACCCATGTTCAGAGTGATTTTAGTGACGCGCGGAACGGCCATAATATTTGGGCTGGCCAATTCTTCTTTCAATTTAGCTTTAACTTCGTTTTCGAATAGCGCTTTTAATCTAGACATTGCACCAACCTCTCTCACTTATCACCAACGACGATTTCGCCGTTAGACTTGTAGAAGCGAACTTTGGTGCCGTCTTCGAGCTTCTTAAAGCCTACACGATCACCCTTGCCAGTCGCAGGATTAAAAATAGCAACGTTAGAGGTCGCGATAGACGCTTCCTTCTCAACAATACCACCCTGCTGACCCAACATTGGATTTGGCTTAACATGCTTTTTGATCATATTGATGCCTGAAACAATCAGACGATCATCAGATAACACGCGCGACACTTTACCGCGTTTACCCTTATCTTTACCAGCAATTACAATGATTTCATCATCACGACGAATTTTACGCATTTGATTACCTTGTCCTTTCCTGCCTCCCTCTCATGCTCAAAAACGCCAAACCCGTTAGGGCATGGCGTTTTGAAGAAAACATCTGCAAGTGCAGTATTTTCAGAGCACTTCAGGCGCCAGGGAAATGATCTTCATGAACTTCTCTGAGCGAAGCTCACGCGTTACTGGCCCGAAGATACGAGTCCCAATTGGTGCACCGTTGTTATTCAGCAATACTGCTGAATTAACATCGAAACGGATGATTGAACCATCCGGACGACGGACACCTTTACGGGTACGTACTACGACAGCCTTAAGCACTTGACCTTTCTTCACCTTACCGCGAGGAATGGCTTCTTTGACAGTCACTTTAATGATGTCACCAACACTCGCGTAACGACGATGAGAGCCGCCAAGAACCTTAATACACATCACACGCTTAGCGCCGCTGTTGTCGGCGACATCAAGCATCGATTCAGTCTGAATCATGGTCTACCCCACAAACTGTTATGCTGACTGCTCGAAAAACGAGCAATCAGTTTAATGGAGCAAAGGCGCACTATATTACACCTCTGCAGCACGCTCTTCAATCTCTAAGAGGGCTTTATTTGCACTCTCTTGAATTTGAACCAAGTTCCAGGTCTTTGTTTTAGACAACGGACGAGATTCCGCTATCGTAACAACATCACCAACTCGGCACTCATTCTTTTCATCATGAGCATGCAGTTTGGTGGAGCGACGAACAAACTTTCCGTAAATCGGATGCTTTTCCTTACGCTCAACCAGAACTGTGATGGTTTTATCCATCTTGTCACTGACTACCGTTCCGGTGACAGTGCGTACACGTTTTTCTGCGCTCATTAGACACCTGCCTTCTGGTTAAGTAGGGTTTTGACGCGAGCGATGTCGCGACGAACCTGGCCTACCAGGTGATTCTGAGCCAACTGGCCAGTAGCTTTTTGCATGCGCAGATTAAACTGATCCTTTAGAAGACCCAGCAATGTTTGCTGAAGTTCTTCAACGGACTTTTCGCGCAGTTCAGTAGCTTTCATTACATCACCGTCCGTTTAACAATTACTGTAGAAACAGGCAACTTAGCAGCAGCAAGGTTAAATGCTTCAGTGACCAGCTCTTCGCTTACACCACTGATTTCAAACAGCACTTTACCTGGCTGGATCTGTGCTACCCAGTACTCTACGTTACCCTTACCTTTACCCATACGTACTTCAAGGGGCTTGGTTGTTATCGGCTTGTCTGGAAACACTCGAATCCAGATCTTACCACCACGCTTTACGTGACGCGTCATAGTACGACGAGCCGCTTCAATCTGACGCGCTGTAATGCGACCGCGACCGGTCGCCTTCAGAGCGTACTCACCAAAGCTGACCTTGCTGCCACGCTGCGCTAGGCCGCGGTTACGGCCTTTCATCACCTTGCGGTACTTTAGTCGTTTCGGTTGCAGCATTGACGTTTACCTCACTTAGTTCCTTTCTTCTTAGGCGCATTTTTCTCAGCACGTACCTGTTCGATACCACCAAGAACTTCACCTTTGAAGACCCAGACTTTAACGCCAATCACACCGTAAGTTGTGTGCGCTTCATAAGTAGCATAGTCAATATCTGCACGCAGAGTGTGAAGCGGAACACGCCCTTCACGATACCACTCAGAACGCGCGATCTCAGCACCACCTAGACGACCACCCAGCTGAATCTTGATGCCTTTAGCGCCTATACGCATAGCATTTTGTACCGCGCGCTTCATCGCACGACGGAACATTACGCGACGCTCAAGCTGGCTAGCAACGCTTTGCGCAACTAACTTAGCATCAAGATCTGGCTTACGAACTTCTTCGATGTTGATGTGGACTGGCACACCCATCATTTCCGATACAGCAGAGCGCAGCACCTCAACATCTTCACCTTTCTTCCCAATAACAATACCAGGACGAGCTGTGTGAATGGTGATTTTTGCATTCTGAGCCGGACGCTCAATATCAATGCGACTTACAGACGCATTTTTGAGCTTATCTTCAAGGTAGCTACGCACCTTAAGATCGTTCAGCAATTTATTGGCATAGCTTGACTTGTCCGCATACCATACAGAAGTATGATCTTTGACGATACCAAGGCGTATACCGGTAGGGTTAACCTTCTGACCCATATCGAACTCTCCTAGCCGTCAGTTATTTAGTCAGCCACTTTTATAGTGATGTGCGAAGTACGCTTACAGATACGATCTGCGCGTCCTTTAGCACGTGGCCGAATGCGTTTCATAGTCATACCTTCGTCAACGAAAATTACTGAAACACGTAATTCATCAACATCAGCACCTTCATTATGCTCCGCGTTAGCGATAGCAGAATCTAGAACTTTCTTGACTAACTCAGCACCTTTTTTGTTGCTGAATGTCAGGATATCCAGAGCTTCGCCCACAGACTTACCACGGATCTGATCTGCGACCAGACGGGCCTTCTGGGCGGAGATGCGGGCGCCTTTATGCTTGGCGACAATTTCCATCATCTAACCTCCCTTACTTCTTTTTGGCCTTCTTGTCGGCTGCATGACCGCGGAAAGTACGTGTTGCAGCAAACTCACCTAATTTATGACCGACCATATCCTCAGTGATAAACACTGGAACATGTTGACGACCGTTATGTACTGCAATTGTCAAACCCACAAAGTTTGGAAAAACCGTGGAGCGACGAGACCAAGTTTTGATCGGGCGCTTTTCATTTGCATCAATTGCAGCTTCTACCTTCTTCAACAGGTGAAGGTCGATAAATGGACCTTTCTTCAGTGAACGTGGCACAGCTGATTCCCCTTATTTAGCGCTACGACGGCGTACAATGAGCTTATTAGTACGCTTGTTCTTGCGGGTTTTATGACCTTTAGTCGGGACACCCCACGGCGTAACCGGATGACGGCCACCAGAGGTACGACCTTCACCACCACCATGCGGGTGGTCAACTGGGTTCATTACAACACCACGAACCGTCGGACGCACACCACGCCAACGTTTAGCACCCGCTTTACCTAATTGGCGAAGAGAATGTTCAGAGTTGCTGACTTCACCCAGCGTTGCACGGCATTCAGCCAGCACTTTACGCACTTCACCAGAGCGCAAACGCAGAGTTACATAACCTCCATCACGGGCTACTAACTGAGCGGACGCACCAGCAGAACGTGCTATTTGCGCGCCTTTGCTTGGCTTAAGCTCAATACAGTGAACCGTACTACCCAGAGGAATATTTCTCAGCGGCATAGTGTTACCGGTTTTGATATCAACCACGTCACCAGACATGATTTTTGCACCTGCTGCCAGACCTTTTGGTGCGATGATGTAGCGACGCTCACCATCTGCATACTTGATCAAAGCAATATGCGCGGTACGGTTAGGATCGTATTCAATACGCTCTACGATTCCTGGAATACCATCTTTGTTACGACGGAAGTCGATAATACGGTAGCTTTGCTTATGTCCACCACCGATATGACGCGTAGTAATACGGCCATTGTTGTTACGACCACCAGTCTTACTTTTCTTCTCAACCAACGCAGCAAATGGCTTACCTTTATGAAGGTCCGCACTTACCACCTTTACGACGTGACGACGTCCGGCAGAGGTTGGCTTAGTTTTAACGATTGCCATGATTTAACCTCTCTTATTCGCCAGCCAAGAAATCAATTTCTGAACCATCAGCGAGACGAACATAGGCTTTACGAACATCAGAACGCTTACCAAAACCGCGAGCAGTACGCTTAGTTTTGCCTTTAGCATTCAGGATATTCACACCATCAACTTTTACGTTGAAAAGCTGCTCAACTGCTTTCTTGATTTCAGGCTTAGTAGCATCACTCGCTACACGAAATACGACCTGCTGAGTTCCATCAGCAACAATTGTTGCTTTCTCGGAGATGTGTGGACCCAGCAACACTTTAAAAATGCGCTCCTGATTCATGCTAACACCTCGTTAATTTTGCTCAAAGCAGACGCTGTGACTACTACTTTATCGAAGCCTATTAGGCTTACCGGATCAATTGCAGCAACATCACGCACGTCAACATGCGGTACGTTACGCGCAGCCAAATACAAATTGGCCTCAACATCTTCGGTGATAAGCAGCGCGCTTGTCAGATCAAGCTCTTTCATCTTACCGATGAACTGCTTAGTCTTAGGCGTTTCCATCTGAAGTGAATCAACAATAACCAAACGGTCTTGTCTAACCAATTCAGAAAAGATGCAACGCATTGCAGCACGGTACATTTTCTTGTTAACTTTTTGCGAATAGTCACGTGGACTCGCAGCAAAAGTCACACCACCTGAACGCCATAAAGGAGAACGGCTTGTACCAGCACGTGCACGACCAGTACCTTTTTGACGGAAAGGCTTAGCGCCACCACCAGATACTGCTGAACGATTCTTTTGAGCCTTGCTACCTTGACGACCGCCATTTACATAGGCAGTAACAACTTGGTGAACTAGAGACTCATTAAACTCTTTGCCAAAAATCAGCTCGGATACTTCGACCGAACCGTTGGCTCCTGTCAGATTTAAATTCATGTTAACCCCTTCAGCCGCGTGCTTTTACAGCAGGTTTAACGATGACATCACCGCCAGTAGCGCCAGGAACAGCACCTTTAACCAGCAGCAGGCTACGTTCTGCATCTACACGTACAACTTCTAATGTTTGTACAGTGCAACGCTCATCACCCATGTGACCTGCCATCTTCTTACCCTTGAACACACGCCCAGGAGTTTGACACTGACCAATAGAGCCAGGAGCACGATGAGAAAGTGAGTTACCATGCGTCATATCTTGAGTACGGAAATTCCAGCGCTTAACACCGCCTTGGAAACCCTTACCCTTGCTACGACCGGTTACGTCAATTTTCTGACCGACTTCAAAGCGCTCAACTGTTAGCGAATCACCAACGTTGATTTCTTCATCACCGGAGAGACGGAACTCCCACAAACCACGACCTGCTTCAACACCTGCTTTTGCAAAGTTACCTGCCTCAGGCTTAGTCAAGCGATTCGCTTTCTTAGCCCCAGTTGTAACCTGTACAGCAGCATAACCGTCAGTATCGACAGTTTTAATGCAAGTCACGCGGTTCGGATCCACCTCGATGACAGTGACTGGCACGGACACGCCATCTTCTGTGAAGACACGGGTCATGCCCGCTTTACGTCCGATAAGTCCTACAGACATTTTATTACCTCTTGCCAGTTGAGTACGGGGCTGTGACCCACTATGGCTGCCCATTACAGAGCATTCCTCAAATAGCGCTTCATTAAGTTATTAATTCTGCGCAGCTTGTTTAGCCCAGGCTGATCTGCACTTCTACACCCGCAGCAAGATCTAGCTTCATTAGAGCATCAACTGTTTTTTCAGTTGGCTCAACGATGTCTAGAACACGCTTGTGCGTACGGATTTCATACTGATCACGTGCATCTTTGTTCACGTGAGGTGAAATCAGAACGGTAAAACGCTCTTTGCGAGTAGGAAGTGGGATCGGACCATGCACCTGTGCACCCGTACGCTTTGCAGTTTCAACGATTTCCTGCGCGGACGAGTCAATCAGGCGATGATCAAAAGCCTTCAGACGAATTCTGATTTTTTGGTTCTGCATTCTGATCACGCATTTCCTGTTAATTTTGTTACGGCAATAGCCGACCTCCCCTTACTTGAGGGGAGGCAAATTTTACTCATATGAGCCTCTCGGGTCAAGTCATCACGGTATATTTTTTAACCAGCAAATAACTTCGCACGAGCAACTCACATAAAACGAGCCTAAAACAAAAAAACCCTCCGAAGAGGGTTTTCTTAATCAATCATTGCAATTACGCAATGATCTTAGCAACAACGCCCGCACCAACAGTACGTCCGCCTTCACGGATCGCAAAGCGCAGACCTTCTTCCATCGCGATTGGGTTGATCAGGGTAACGGTCATTTGAACGT
>NZ_QKRX01000001.1 GCF_003284585.1 Nitrincola tibetensis | reverse complement strand
CGTCGTCAGGAAGTGCCGCTGTCTCTACTGGATGAAACCGTGAACGCCATCATGGTAGACGGTTATGAGGGCTATGGAAAAGCCTGTACTGACTACCAGATTGCCCGCTTAGGCTGTTGGGCCCATGCCCGACGCAAGCTGATGGATGCCAAAGCGCTACAGAAAAAAGGGAAAACCGGTAAAGCCGATCAAGGGTTAGCCTTTATACAGAAGTTATATGCGTTAGAAAAAACCCTGAAAGATCAGCCATCGGATGAACGCTACCGGCGACGACAAGACGATGCCAAACCTATGATTGATAAATTACACGCTTGGCTTGAAAAAAGTCTGCCACAGGTGCCACCGCAAACGGCGATTGGCAAGGCACTGTATTATCTTCACTCTCAGTGGGATCGGTTAATCCGGTATCTGGATGATGGTGCTTATCCGATTGATAACAACCGAGCAGAAAATGCCATCCGTCCCTTCACTGTGGGCCGCAAGAACTGGCTCTTTGCAAATAGCCAGGCGGGCGCCAAAGCCAGTGCTAACCTGTACAGTTTAATCGAGACAGCCAAGGCCAATGGTCTGAACCCGAATGAGTATTTAAAAGTGGTCTTCAAAGAACTGCCCAACGCGCAGAGTGTGGATGCTATCGAGAAACTGTTGCCTTGGAACGCTAGCTTAAATCCTGAGTTGATGTAACTGGGTGGTTGGATTGACGCTTACGTCGAAAACACTGTTACTTTCGAGAGTACGGAGTGCAAGGAATGACCTATTATTCCCATGGAAATTGCTTTTAAATTTGTCAGTTCACTCACACGTACAGGCGGACAGGACAGACACACCTAAAGGTGTGTCTGTCCTGTCCGCCTGTACGTAATGAACCAGAATAATTTACTGAAAACTTCCAGAAAGTATAGTGTCACACTGTAACCTTCTGCTCTGCGAATACATGGCCCATAAACTGGACGAAACAAACAAACTCTTAAATCGTGAATTTTCTATCTATTTCAGTGAATTATCTCAAAAGTGTATGTTAATCACTTAACAACAGTACCGAAAATTCGAACATAATAAATTCGATAAACATTATCCCGTCTCAAACAATGTCCAGAGTGATCGCTGGCCCATTGCCATCTGGCCCTTTAGAATTACCTCATAATCCTAATTAGTTTTAAGTGCTTTCTAATAGCCCACTCCAGATATTTCCAGACACAATGTGTTCGACAAATTTCACGGGACTGAAGCCGTTGCTAAACATACTCTCTTTCGTTGCTACGTCTATATATGCAACACTGCTTAGTAAATGCTTTTCATCACGCAGCACCACCTCCATCACTTCACGAGACACTACCAAAAAATCATCAATAATTTGTCCATCGAGTTCAATTGACGTATCGACAATCCAGCAATGAATATTGAAATGTTCACGGGATGGATCGAGTTGTAAGCCTGCTGCCAAGGTTAGGTCATCTTTGATGGCTTTTTTAATTGCTTCTTGTTTTCGAGCCAGTTGCCATGCGGCTTTACGAATCGTATTGGTCTTATGCAGCCACACTTCTCGCTTACTGCTGCGGATATAACCCGACTTCACTTCTAAGATAAGTAACACGCCATCTAGGTAACAGATCAGATCGACTTCACCGGGATCATCTTCTGTCACTTGCGGCTGATAGCCAACCACAACTTTAAAGCCTTTTGCTTGAAGGGAAATTGCCAACTGTTGTTCAACTTGTCTAGTTTCTGTCTTTACTTCTGATCGTCTTGCACCGAGTCGTCTGAGATTGTTAACGGCTGCCGTCAAATTATTTTGTTGGCCATTAACCCATGGAAACTGAAAACTAAAGTCTCCGATCCGGTAAAAGGGCCGTTCAGTGATTCTGGGTGTGACTCCTTGGTGCGTTTCACTAGTGCTTGAAAAGCTTTTTAGGTCATAGGTCCAAAACTTCAGTATGGATAGTGCGACATCTAGATTACCCTTAGGGTATTGATCACAGACCGTCCAGCCTTTAATTTTTCTCGCTTTTTCTAGTGGTGTTGACCATGTCATTGGAAAACGGTTCTCACCCATCACCGCTCCATTAAAAGCAATCAGGGTGAGTGCCTCAACAGTAGTCGATGTCTGAGCTCTAGCTTCTTTCAATGCTTCGATAAAGTCAGTTTGAAAGAAAGTTGAGATCAACTCACTTGCTAGCATGAGTTGCAGCAGAGGGACTTTCTTTCCATCCTCTACTACGACTTCCTCTGCTAATCCATATATGGTCTGTAGCTGAATCTTGCTGCGTATGGCCTTGATATAGGCGAACCGATTCAATTCGTGGTTCTCAGCTGAGCCAATCTGTTGAAAAAGAAGGTCACTATCCATAAATGCCAGAGTGGCACGGTTCATCCAATACAGCCATAGCATGTTAGTTTTTTTCTCTGTTTGCTCCCACGTTTTTTGCCCACTATCGGTGACGTTATAAATGACAGGCTCGCCCGGAGCCATTTGATAGGCACAATTAGGATCAAACCTAAACCAGTCAATTGAAGACTCGTAATCAAGACGTTCAGATGATGCAGCAACAAGCACTGCAAGCGCATATAGCTTTCGCTCACACAAACCGCTTGATCCAGATTTAGTGGGGAAAAGTATGGGTGACAGATGTTTTTTTAAAGATTTACCTAGGATCGAGTCAGTCAGGTAAAAATCCTTTGCTGTGCATGCGGATAGCTTTCTTTTGATAATGCGATCATATACGTACCAACGATGTTGGGATTGGCTTACTGATTCATCTTCAAAGATATCGTCAGATGCTAGAACACTCATATATGATAGTAGCTCTATCAAACTGAGTGATTTTAACTCTGACTCTGCCTTATCAATCTGTTGATCGAAATATTCAATCGGTTCAAGAAGGCTGTCACAAACAAAGAAAAACTCTTGCCATTCTTGGTTAGTTAACTCTTTTCGGAGACTCTGCCAGAGTCTTGATTTTTGGTTTTCAAACAAGCCGGAATAGCGGATTGCCCATCGTATGGTTTCTGGGTTTCTTTTGGCTATACACAGAACAGCACTAGCAGATACCTTTTCATCATGACCTAACACTTTACTGAGCGCTAAAGCTGCATGTTTGGATTGAAAGACAGACTCCTGATCTGACCAAAACTCTGAGTCAATAAGCCCTAGAGCTCTATCGGATGAGGTCAGCTTCTTACCTGTAGGTTTTTGATTCAAGTAACGTTGCAGACAGGCATCGAGCGCCTTGGGCTTCTCATTAATACGCTCTAAAAATCCAACATACGTTGATTCATAGTATTGCTTACATTGAACCTGCTGATCTGTTTGCATGAGCATCCTTAGATTGCGCTGCCGCTATATTTGTTTACTGCTAGTAGAAGAAGATTTAATTTGATTATGCCATAAGTTTACAATTAGGTTAGTCAGCCAATGTAACGCAGATCTACTAACTTCAATTTTCAACACTTCTGCGCAAAACAAAATTGCACATCTATCAGCAAACACAGAGCTAATTAGCGAACCACCTCTTCAATAACTATCGAAATTGATGCACTACATCTCGAAACACACCATAGACTGCTCTATACTGTATATTTAACCAGTATATTTATCGAGTGTGTTATGAACGTGACGTTGTTAGGATCGGTTGATGCGGATACGCTGAGTAAAGTAGCGATCCCTCTGTACAGTGAATCAGTTCCCTGCGGCTTTCCTAGTCCAGCTTCCGGCTATGAGGATACGCGTCTTGATCTGAATGAACTCTGTATCCCCCGCCCTTCATCAACTTATATGGTTCGCTGTGATGGCGATTCGATGAATGGGATCGGCATTTATGCGGGTGATATTTTAGTGGTGGACCGTTCGATTAAGCCTAAACATGGCGATACCGTTGTGGCAGCTGTCGATGGTGCTTTCACGGTCAAAACGCTGGCATTAAAACCACGAGTGCGCCTGTTACCTCAAAATCGGCAGTATGCACCCATTGAGTTCAAAGATGGCTCTGAATTGCAACTCTTTGGGGTGGTCACACATCTCGTGAGAACCATGCAGAGGTAAGAACTATATGCCGATCTATGCCTTATGTGACATGAACTCTTTTTATGTCAGCGCTGAACTGTTATTTCGTCCTGATTTGGTGGATAAGCCTTGCATCGTTTTATCGAATAATGATGGCTGTGCCGTGGCTCGCAATCCATCTGCTAAATCGCTCGGTATCAAGATGGGAGCACCTCGATTTGAAATTGAAGAGGTCATTCAAGAGCATGGCGTCATCACATTTAGCTCGAATTACACCCTCTATGCTGATATATCCAATCGGGTTATGACAACTCTTGAGCGCTTAGCTCCAAGTGTCTTCATTTATTCAATCGATGAAGCATTTCTCGATTTATCCGGTATGGAAAATCTGGGACCGCTGGAGCGTTATGGGAGATCAGTTGTAGATACAGTGCGAAGAGACGTTGGCATTCCCTGCTGCATTGGCATATCTAACACCAAAACGCTTGCAAAACTGGCAAACCAGGGGGCTAAAAAGTACCCGAAAACCGGTGGAGTGGTTGATCTAACAGATCCTCAACGTCAGCGACGTTTGATGGCCATTACCGATGTCGGCGATGTCTGGGGAGTTGGCAGGCGTATCGGTAAGCGGCTAAAAGAGCTTGGAGTATCTTCAGCTTTAGATCTGGCAGATGCCAACCCTGCGTGGATCAGAAAACACTTCTCTGTGGTCCTAGAGAGAACTGTAAGAGAACTGAATGGGATCGCCTGCATTCCGTTTGATGACACCCCTCCAAACAAAAAACAGATCGTTGTTTCACGCTCCTTTGGCCAGCGAATTACGAAATTGTCTGATATGCGTCAGGCAATCAGTAGCTACATGACCAAAGCCGCTGAAAAGCTACGTAATGAAGGAATGAATGCCGGTGTGGTGACGGTATTTTTTCGTACCAACGTCTTCAATCAAAACCAACCGCAGTATTCCAACAGCGTTTCCAGAACACTGACGCAACCGTCCAGTGATACGCGAGTACTGATCAGCATAGCAAACGAATTGCTCAGTAGTATCTGGAAAAATGGTTATGCATTTATGAAGGCAGGCGTCATGCTCAGTGACTTTTATGATAAGTCTATTTCACAACAGGGATTATTTGATATAGAGCCTGTCGATGGCCGATCAACGAAACTGATGGCCACGTTAGACAAGATCAATCGCCAGAAAAAAGGACAACTCACCTTCGCCCGGGATGGTATTTCGCAAAACTGGCAGATGAAACGTGAAAACCTATCCCCCTGTTACACCACGCGGTGGAGTGATTTGCCAAAAGTGCGATAGCACCTAGATCACTTACGCCCAATTTTGTCGTAGTATAGAATCATGAATATTAGTTCTCTGACACCCACATCACTGGATAACCCGCTCTACTACTTGCGCAATGCCCAACAGGTCACTCGTATTTGCCTGAACCATTATGCTGATCTTTTGCTGCCTATTGAGCATCGAGCCTTAGAGCAACTTTTATCCATGGATGAGGCTTATCAAGCATTATTGATTCGCATGGTGATGCGCAAGGGCGAGTTATTTCGAACGGATGCCTTACACTATGCAGAGGTACCTGATCTTGACGAAGCGATACAGGCATTAGTTGATGCTGGCTTGATCACAGCTCAACCAAAACTAACCATAGAAGAACTATGCTCTATGAGCCGACGTGGTGAGTGCCGAATACTCAGCCAATACCTTCTTCCGACTGAACAGTTACCATCTTCTATCAGTAAGACTCACTTGATTAACGTGCTCTTAGCCTCTTTCTCCATAGACCAGACCCAGCCACTCAATGATTGGTGGCCTGAAGCTCCTTTTGCAATTATCAAATTGACCTGTCAAAACACCTTCGACCGTTTACAACTGATGTTTTTTGGCAATCTTCATCAGGGTTGGTCAGAGTTCGTTCTGACAGAACTCGGACTGCAGAAGTTCGAGTCAGTCCCTTTGACCCCAGAATCACGGCCTTTTCAAAGCCGGTCCGAAGTAGATCTCTATTTGCAGCTATATCAAATACAGGATCAATCGACTCAAGGTGCATCAATTGAAACCTTGTCTCAATCCATGCCACCGGCTATTGGCTGTGACTGGATCGACTATCGTCGCCAGAAGGTGCTTTTTATATTGGGTCGTGAAGCTGAACGTCAGCAGCAGACAGCATTAGCATTAGACCTATATCAGCAAAGTCAGCATCGGGAAGCTCAGCTTCGTGCCCTCAGATTGCTTGAGAAGCGAGAATCACCCGAGCAGGTTTTTCAATGGACAAAGGAGGCCTACGACCAAATCGCTCAACCTGAGATCCGAATTGGACTTCAGAGAATTCAACAGAGATGTGCACGAAAAGCAAAGATTGAGTTTAGTGTGCCTGATCCCATCGACATCCCCATAGAGTCAGTCCTTCTCCCTAGAAATGATCAGAGCCGAGTAGAAATGGCTGTGATTTCGTCACTGTCGGATGCAAACACTGAACTATTCCATGTTGAAAACCGACTTTTTATCGGACTTTTTGCATTGCTCTTCTGGCCCGCACTGTTTGCACCAATACGAGGGGCTTTCTTCAATCCATTTCAATCGAGCCCTGCCGATCTATATAGGCCAAGATTCAATGAACAAAGATCCAGATGGCTAGATGAGGGATTCATACAGCTTAAAACGGGGCATTACCGACACGTTATTTTACAGCGACTGGAGCAAAAGCGAGGTATTAGCTGTTCATTAATACACTGGCCAAGCCTTCCATCATCTTTGGTCGAAAGCGTCTTAGCCATCATTCCAGCGGCCCACTTAGCCGCCATATTCCAACACTTGTTGTTAGATCTTCGCAACCACCGTCGAGGAATGCCTGATCTTATTTTGCTGAACCATGCTAAACAACTGTATCAATTAATCGAAATAAAAGGTCCAGGTGATCGACTGCAAGATCATCAACGCTTATGGATCCAGACAATGCTACAACAAGGTATACCCGTAAGTGTATTGAAGGTGCAATGGGATAACTGACTTACACATTAAAAGTCGCTTGCTACAGGTGCTTTCATAGAGATTTACCATGGCAGTTAAAAACGAGTATGACCTGCTAGAGACCGAGTTCAGCCTAGTTGATCAATTGCTAAGTATGAGATCAAAAGCAGGACTCACTCAAGAGCAGGTTGCTGAAAAAATGCATACACAAAAAAGTAACGTCAGTCGTTTAGAAACTGGGAACACTAACCCAAGTTGGTCAACTCTTTTGAAATATGCTCATGCATGTGGATATGAACTCAGTCTAAAGCCACAGAAAATGAATTAAGGTACAGACTCTATGCACTTAGATGGCCCTATAAATAAAGGCTATCTATGACCATGGTTGCTCGAAAGTAAGCGTACGACCGTTACAGGTTATGAACTCTTGATTTGTACATTAATTTGCGCCAAATGAAGTTCGTTATGAGCCGTATTCGATGTACGAAGCCATAGAAGCCGATCAAACCTGATGCTTAAGGAGTTCTTCTAACGACACCACAGACAGCGCCGCTATTTCACAGGCTTCCAAAAAAACGGGTGGAGCACAGTTATTTTCCAACGCCTCCTTCCACCTAACAGCACAAAGACACCATCGATCACCTGGTTGTAAACCCGGAAACCCATAATCAGGGACAGGTGTAGAGAGATCGTTGCCCTGTTTCTTGGTAAAGGCAAGAAACTCTTCCGTCATTTGTGCACAGATCACGTGGCGACCGAAGTCCTGTTCATTGGTACGACAATAGCCATCACGAAAAAAACCAGTCATAGGGCTCTGGCAACAAGATACTAAAGGTTTATTCAACACATTGAGCTTTTGTGGTTTTTGAAATGCATTCATGAGCTTTCCTTTGTCAAAATCTAATAGTTTATCCGAGTTAAGTAGGCTGATGGATCAAGCGGTTGAACTCGACCTTCACAGAGATGAACTCTTCAGATCCTTGATAAACTCTGTATAAATGCCCTTCAAAAGCCAAACCATAATATTGTAAAGCGTTCATACTGACGCCGCCTTCGGAACTAAGCGGATGTTTTCATGATTCAAACTGTTACAATTTAGGCATTGAGTATACCCAAATTAACAAAGACTCGGCATGACGATGGAAAAGATTAAACGTGCACAAGGTTGCCTTATAGGGCAACTGGCCGGTGATTCGCTCGGTAGTTTGGTAGAGTTTAAAGATGCACAAACCATCACCAAGCTCTATCCGCAAGGTGTCCGTGAATTAGCGAACGGAGGTACGTGGAACACACTGGCGGGCCAACCGACTGATGACTCTGAAATGGCACTCGATCTAGCCAGAATGCTGATCAGGCTGGGTCATTATGATGCCAACGAAGCATTTAAGGCTTATCAAGGCTGGATTGACTCACGACCCTTCGATTGCGGTTTAACGATTGCTGATGGTCTTAAAGGGGCTCCCAATTCGAACAGTCAGGCCAATGGTGCCTTAATGCGGATCAGCCCTTTGGCCATATTTACAGCTGAATCAAGCGATCAGGACATTATCCATTGGGCTATGCAGGATGCTGCCCTAACCCATCCACATGAAATTTGTCAGCAAGCTAATGCTTTATTTGTCTTAGCTATCGCCAGAGCCATTCAAAAAGGACTTTCAGCTCCAGAGGTCTATGAACTGATTCACAACTATGCTGAACATCTCGATGTTGATTTTGAGCTAAAAGCGGTCATCGGCGACGCCACTTTTATGCCACCATCAGACTTTATTGATAAGCAAGGCTGGGTATTGATCGCTTTTCAAAACGCACTTTGGCAGCTTCTGCATGCCCCTTCCCTCGAAGAAGCCTTAGTCGATACCGTCGGCCGAGGTGGAGACACCGACACTAATGCGGCCATCTGTGGTGCGTTACTGGGTGCCGTCCACGGAATTGACGCCATTCCTCGGCAATGGGTTTCCTCCATATTGACCTGCAGACCTGAACAGGGAAAACCTGACGTATATCAACCAAGACCAGAACGTTACTGGCCAGTCGATGCGCTAGAGGTTGCGGAGAGACTTGCAACTTAAAGCGAAAAGAACGCACGTTGAGTAGTTTTTACGGAGTTCAATAATGAATTACAAACACGCCATTGTAGACGTTGATGGATCTGTTACTGACCAATAAACACTCAAAAGCTGAGCACTAGTCTAGCGCTCCAACTCCTTACCACTCCAACCATTTTTTCCGCCTATAGTTGGTAATATTCACGCTTGTCAGCATCGGCATGCGAATCAATAAACGATGCTTGAACCAGTTCAATTGCGTACACTGCGTGTTCGCAATTGGATAGCAGCGGTAAAACTGGCTGCTCAGCTCCAGTTGTCGTTAAGAGAAACCAGTGCCGAACTCACTTTCTAACGACTGAGCTAATCACTTAATCAGGTGGCGGCCGTATTCAGCGCGATCCTGATCATTACCAACACAAGCAAAATATTCGTCTAGCTCTTGACCGGTGAAGCCAAAGTACTGACCACTCAACGGGTTATCGTTAAGCTGATTCTTCACCAATGCACTCAATCCTTGAAATGACTTGCGCATGTCAGTCGGTTGATTGCAAAGCCAGATCCGAGCAAGGTTGCCGGGCGCAAACATCAGGGACGACTCTGGCGAAGCTCGACACCCTCGCCTAAACTTAGCACGATCGACCAGCCGCTACCTGCATGACCACCTGACAAGGTCAATAAATGCAGCCTCTTCTGAACGCTGGGATTGGGAGCTGACTGGACGTTCATTGATAAATCGCTTGCGCCAGTCACAAAAGCTGCCATAGCCTAAGCCTTGCTCCTCGCAAAAACGTGCAGTGGAGAGACCGCTGTTCTTCCACTGATAAATAAAGATCTGCAATTGCTCTAGAATATGACGGGTATTGTGTTTCATATGATACTCTCCTGAATAAATAGGAGGCTAGACTATCGCGCGATGAATGCGAGGGGCAGAACGTACTAAAATGATCAAATGTAACTACAAACGAATTATATTCGACAAATCATGCAGAAATGTTAGAATCTGAAACAATTGAATAGCCTATCGTAACAAAAATAGAGGCTATTAAAGAACAACCGAATAATGAAAAACCGCCCAGTTTAGCATGCAAGAAATGTGTCGAAACTGAAAAACTTACCGCTCACTATGGCAAATACGGATACTACGTTCAGTGCGGTGTATGTGAAACAAATACATCGATGAAAACACCCTGCCCAGCTTACGGAAACCCTAAAGCACGCATTAAAAAGCAAGGCACCCGTTATTGGCTGACCTGTGACCGGATTTATAATCAGGTCTTGTTTGTCAATAAGTAAAGCAATGATAAGTTCTTATTTAATTATAAGGATTTCCTAAAAGCCTAACATAAAAACCTGCACCAAACGCATCAATATTTATATAAATAAATACAGCAACCCAAAATGCAGCACTGGCTGGTAGCTAAAAAACTTACCAGCCACTTAATCAAAACTTACTAAAATTATTTTTTATCCTTTAGGCTATCTTTTGTTAATGAGTCTTCAATTAATTTAATCTGATCTAAAACCTCTGACTCATCAAAATACCAAAATGAGCTGTCTTCAAAACGGACCGAATCAAGATAAACAACTCCCGTTCCATATGTTTGATACAACCATGGTGAACTGCAACTTTGATTCCAGCTATTTTCTACTGTTTTATTAGGCTCAATATCGTCAATAGACACTGCAGAAAACTTACTAAGAAAACTGTTAAACGCATCAAAAACCATTATTCCAAATTTTAAGGCAACAATCCTTTTATGTGTAGAATTCTTAAAAAATAGGGAATGCATTATACACTCAGGATCAGAATCAAAATCCGGAACATATATTGATTTGTAAGCAGATATAGAAACAGGGGATCCTTCTTGGGAAAGAATTTTTGTCTGATTTTCATTCTTAAGTATATCGATATAGCTTTCAATATTTAACAATTTAAAAACCTCTCTAAAAAATTTGTCTCAATAAAAATTATAAATGCTATCCCGTTAACTTTCATATCTATTGACTTTGAAGTTAACTTGTTGAATTTTATTTCTTTACACCTGTGTGCAGTGCCATTAAATCACTCTTTTCCAATAAATCATGTTAAAGAACTGAAAAGTTGCTGCAAACTTGCATCCAGCATAGTTTAATATTCCAACAAATCGATCATAATACACACAGCAATCCAGATTTAACTCATGTTTTTTTGAGTATATTTTATCATAAATCATGAGATAACAAACCTATTTTATACCACTTAACGGGTAAACGCATTATAATCTAACCAGCATAAAAAACTTTTATTTAACTTATTAAGCTAACTGTAAGCGCCCAGATTTTTCAACAAGCTTACCTTCCAAAATTAGCTCCTCAATCGCATCTTCTAGCCTTGGTTTCATGCTACTTGTTAAGCGCTTAAAGCCTATCAAGTTAAGGGATGCACTAATACAGTCCTCACGATCAATAGAGTGCGCATCTTTTACAATTAATAAAAAAACATTCTTTATTTCTGTTGACGATAAATATTCAAACTTTTTTTGATTAGTCGGTAGTTCACTCCAATCTCGTAGATCGAAATCATACGTATTGTTAAGATGAATATACGTTCCATCAAAATTAAGAAAATCCTGATGATCAAGAGAGTTTACACATTCTATTACTCTATTCTGAATACGCTGACCAGCCCTACTAATACCTATTGCATTTAATAGTCTTAAGGTAAGAAGGCTTATATGAATGGGCGCTTCTTGGTTGACGATTTTTTTGATAGCTTGCATTAAAGTTCTTGGGTTGATTGCCATAAAATCATTTACTTGACTAGGTAAACTCAATGACATTAAATCCACTGATTTATACGGAGGGATTTTCCTCACCGTCTGTTCTTGTGAAAAATTTGATCTTTCTATTTCAGGAGCAAAGGTTTCTGTATTCGAATTTGAGAGAACACTCTCAATAACCTGCCTCTCATCTATTCCCTTCTGCAAATCTATAGCACATTCAATGGCCTGATTAATTCGTGCAATTTCCTGAGAAGGGTTACGGAACCACTCCGTGCTCCATATGCGGTGAAAACGCCAGCCTAAACCTTCTAATACACTTTGTCTCAAGCGATCTCGCTCACGAGCAGAAGCTGAACTATGATAGCTTGCACCATCACATTCGACTGCTAACAAATATCGACCAGGGCTGCTTGGATCAACAATCGCTAAGTCAATAGAGTATCCTTGACAACCTACCTGCGGTTCCACCTCATAGCCCAACGACTGAATTGCTTTCATTACCTCAATTTCGAAAGGTGAATCCGGCTCTCTCTTAGTTTCATCATAAATTGGCAACTCACCCTTTTCAGCGTAATTAAGGAACACTTTAAGTGCCCTAACACCAAAAGGAGTATTAGCATCAGTTCGCAGCTCATCAGCACGGAAATTGCTAAACACTCGCATTGCAAGTTTTGCTCGTGATATCAATACATTCAGACGCCGCTCTCCTCCCTTAGAATTTAACGGACCAAAGTTCTGACTTACCTTTCCGGCTAGTGTTTTGCCATAACCAACACTGATAAATATGACATCACGTTCATCACCCTGAACATTCTCAAGATTTTTGATGAAAAACTCATCGCCACTAGAGTGTTTGTTAAAAAAAGCATCAGTTTCAGGATGTTCCCTTCGCAAACGTTCAACTTCCAACAAAATAAACTCTCGCTGAGCGGTACTGAATGCCACGACACCCAAGGACAAATGAGAGTTGTTCTGAATGTGCTCTAGAACAGCTTGGGCAACAGCCTTGGCCTCAACCGGATTTGCTCTTGATTTACCGCGATCGTATAAAGCCTCGGGCAAATATGTAAAACTAAGACCTTTTGCATCTGGATTAGAACCTGAGCTAGGAAAGAAAACTAATCTGTTATCATAAAACTGGTCATTCGATACGGCTATTAATGAGTGGTGTCTACTCCGATAGTGCCAGCTTAGCATTTTCTCAGGTGCACCTCGGGCTTCCATCATTGTCAGAATGCTTTCGACGTCTGCAGTAACACTCTCTTCCGCTTCCTCATCACTAATTTCAACCGCTTTGCTGAAGAAATTAGTTGGTGGCATCTGTTTACTGTCACCAACAACAATAGCCTGCTTTGCCCTAGCCATGGCCCCAAGAGCTTCAGGTGCAGGGATCTGACTAGCCTCATCGAATATAACCATATCAAACGTTATTTTCCCCTGAGGCAAGAATGTAGCGACTGACATTGGACTCATCATGAAAACTGGTTTTGCCTGCTGAATCACATTACCAGCTTCAGCTATCAACCGCCTAATCGGAATATGTCGCCTTTTTTTTGAGATTTCCCTTCTAATCAACTCCATTTCACCTGGGGCGTTGAAGTTAGGCAAAGATGCATGCAGCTTTCGTACTAGCTCCTCCTGAGCAAAGCTCAAGCAGGCCATATCAAGTTCTTTGAACTCATGAATTAATCGCTCATGACTTACTCGATCAAATCGACCAATTTTATCAGACTCAGAATAGACGCTATCAACAAATCCTGAGTAATAACTGAGCTTTAACCATTCAACAAGGATATCTGGAGAATACTTCCAACCCCTTAACTCAGGCAATATCACACCAAGGCCGACTGCTTTTATGTCATCCTCAAGCTGATTAAAGCGAACTATTCCGTAAAGTTGCTCAGGTTTTGCTTTCCATGCACTTATATTTGAAGACCAATCTGCAATCAGATCGGCCTTAGTCATTGGGTTGGACCAGTCGAGTAACTCTACCAATCGCTGTATTAGTGAACGAACTTCTCTTGAACGCTCTGCAAGTTCCTCAATATCTGCAGCTCGTTCTTTTACATCAGGATTTGCCTCTAGAAAATCGGTAAGCCCCTCTGGCAAATTACCACTACCAATCTCGTCATAGAGTGTAAATATCCACTCAGCAATACGTGACAAAACCTCCCAGTCTGATTGTCTACCCTGCCATTGTGCACCAAAAAGAAGATGCCCTATCCCTTCTATTTCACTAAAGCGCCTCTCGTCTGACTGATAACTCAGTGCTATATCTACCTTCTCTAACCATTCGGTTGGATGCCCTTCGAGATCACCTTTTAGATAACCTCTTAGAATTGCCTTTGACCTTCGGTAATCACTTGAGAAAAATCTCCACCATCTGTCAGCTCTCCCAGCAAGCCCAACCCTTATAGGCAATAAATCAACTATTAATGCAGACTCAATAAAGAACGTGCTTAGCTGTTCTTTTTTATTATTTAATGTCTGACCAAGCTTCACCAACTCGCGAATCTCGTCTCGACGAAGTTGCCAGTCTTGGGTGCTGACCTTAACTCCTTTTAAATGAGGTGCATTTAGTGCTCTTTGACCAGCTTTATGAACAAGATCAATATCATTAAACGTTTCCGTTTCAGGAAGCTGCATCATTTTAGTAAGCTCGTCGCAATCTACTTTCAATTCGTCAAGCTTAATTTGGACCTCCACCGTAAGACGAAGGATATCTTGCTCTTCTGATGGTGAGAGTCGACTCAATCGTGAGCTAGCAAAAACATTGTCATTAGGCTTACCAAACTCTTTCAAGTATGCTTCCACCGTCTGAAGTAATCTTGATGCACGCTCAAGCTCGTCTTTCGACCAGTTTTTAAGAACATCAAATCGAATTCGGTTAACGGACTCCAATGCGGAGATTTTTTGAAGCCTCAACATTTCACCCAACGCTTGAAGAAAGTTGAGTCCTGAGTTAAGTCTTGGTTTGCTGATTTCAAAGGCATACCTATCCAGTTGCTCCCTCAACTCAGATAATCGCCGATATTCAAAGGTACGATCTGGAACGCTGGGTTTTCCTTGAGAAAAAGACGCTCTCAAAGAGTCAAGCACAGCTATTTTGCTAGATTTATGACTATGCAACTCCAAAACAGCATCGCCTAGATGTGCTTCATCCAGACGTGCCTTAACCACGTCTAGTGCTGCCATTTTCTGAGCTACAAATAAAACTTTTTTTCCTCTTGATACAGCCTCTGCAATAAGGTTGGTAATCGTTTGTGACTTACCCGTACCTGGGGGACCCTGTATAACTAAGTTAGCACCCTCAACCGCTGCAATTAGCGCTTCCATTTGCGAATTATCTGCATCTTTAACTAGGTGCAGTTTCTCAGGTTCAGAAATATGTCGATGCCCCTCGATATCTGAAAGAACTTGGGCATCTTTTATAAAACCCGTCTCCAATACTTTGCCTAACAAGTGATTTTGAACAAGTGGTGATTCACTAGGCCAACTTGCAGGGTCCAAATCAACATACATTTGAAACTTTCCTGATGAAAACAATCCTAGGTACATCATGTTACGATGAAGCTTCCAATTAGCTTGGCCTTTGATAGCCATTTCAACTTCATCAAAGTAAGAAGATATACAAAGTTCTTCAGGGTAATCTGGCAACTTAACTCGGAAGTCGCTCCTCAATTTGGTGGTTAGTGTTAAGTTAGGTGACAAATCAATGTCGGTGTAACTAATGCGAAAAGCTACACGTGCTGAGTCACGACTCAATTCAACCGGAATCAGCACTAATGGAGCATAACGAGGAGTTCTTGCATTGGGATCTTCATACCATTCAAGTATACCCAAAGCCAAATGAAGCACATCGATACCCTGCTCCTGAAGAAGCATATGGGCTTCGCTTTCAATCTTCAGTAAGTGTGTGTCTAAATTATCTGCAGCTTTGTCTGTTTGCAAAAAACTATCACTAAAGCGCGACTCCCCAGATGTTTGCTTAAGATATTCACTTAGACTGGGTAGCGAATTACTTTCATCACTAGTATCTTGCAAGGCATCAGGAAGTGGAAGGAAGCTCATGGACTTACCATTTTCAACAAGAATACTGAAAACGTCTTCTGATCGCTCTTCAACTACTTCAAGGAATTTACTACTCTTGGGTATACTCAGTAATGGATTACCTCTGAGTCCCATATCCAGCAATTCAAGCCTTGCTAACTCTAGTTTTTGTTCAAATGACATTCATGCCTCTCCGACAGAATAAGACCTAATATATAAATTTTTTCAAAATCATCAATACTTACTGAAAACTACTACAGCCCCACCATCCTCTGCATACTTTGCGTCCAAGATGTTTTGAAAGACATGTCATTTGCAAACAGCTTGTAAAGCTCTAGCTCTTCCTTACGACGCTGGAGCATTATCTCTTTAAGCATTTTCTCAAAAGCTAGCTCCCGATTATGTGGATCGGGGTTGTTTTGATATTTAGCTTCAAAGTCTGGATGGTTGCGGATCCCCTCAGCGATGTTGATGAACTTGACACGTTGCTCTTCTGGAGTCGCGCTCCAACCTTGAAACCAGCGCTCATTAAAGGTTTTGATGATTTCATCTAGAGGATCTGTTTCCTTTTCCCCACCACGATAACCACGAGGATTAGGGTTTTGCGGGTCTAACTCAGTTTCATTCTGATCAAGCCCAATAGCATGATTGAGTTTTACTCGCTGAAGTCCATACGAACTCAGGTCAACTGAATCTAACAACGCATCTATTTGATTCGACTCCGGATCATCAATTTTCAGTTTTGGGATGAGAAACTTGAGAAACCAGAAGAGTTTTTCCCATGCTAGGATCTCATAGGGCATGATCGACGCCATTTGGCCGTAGATTTTCACAAACTGTTTGGCTTTGATTTTAAAGTCGATTTGTTCTTCAATTTCAAGCTCTAACTCTTTATCGAATCGACTAACTGCCGTATCAATGATAGGACTTAGTGCTTCAGCATCGGCATCGTTAAAGTAAAGTGTTACAAACTGTTCCACTTCAGACCACTCATACACACCAACATCACTCAATGTGTCTTTCAACTCATGCAATACATTGATATCAGTCGCTTCAGACAGTGAAGTTGCCGTGTAAAAAGGGTCGAAAGCGGCTTTAATGTCTTCAACGGCGTTAAAAAAATCCAGGACAAATAAATCTTCCGTTTTCTTGCCTAATTTGGGTGCACTGCGATTCAATCTTGACAATGCCTGCACACACAAAACACCTGCAAGTTTTTTGTCTACGTACATGGCACAAAGCTTAGGCTGATCAAAGCCAGTCAAGTATTTGTTTGCGACAATCAAAAGACGGTATTCAGAGGTATCGAACTTATCGCGGGTATCTGACTCGGCAAAACCATTCATACTAGCTTCGGTATATTCAATACCATCAACCTCTTTGCTACCAGAGAAAGCAACTAACGCTTTGAAGGGATTACCATACTCATCTAATTTTCGATTAATGGCCTGAAAATAACGAATCGCCATTTCAATATTTTGAGTAACGATGATCCCCTTACCTTGTCCTTTGAGCTTTTTGGTATTCACAACCGATGTCACAAAGTGATCAAGCATTATCTCTGCTTTAGTAGCAATGGTTTGTTGACTGCGTTCTACATAGCTTCTCAGCCTCTTTTGTGCTTTGGCAGTATCGAACAAAGGGTTTTCGGCTATCGACTTTTCTATTTCATAAAAGCTTCGGTAGGTTGTGTAATTAGCTAAAACATCTAAGATGAAACCTTCCTCAATGGCTTGCTTCATGGAATAGAGATGAAATGGTTTGAAGCTTCCATCTAGTTGCTTTTCACCAAACTTCTCTAAAGTTGAATTTTTCGGTGTCGCTGTAAAGGCCAAGTAAGAGGCGTTTCCTCGCATCTTTCTTGATTGCATAGCCTGTAAAATTTTATCCTGCGCATCTTCCAGCTCTTCTATTTCAGCTTTGCCCATTACACGATTCATGTTGTCATGAGCCGAGCCTGATTGAGAGCTATGTGCTTCATCAATAATAACCGCAAAACGTTTATCACTAAGATCAGCTATTCCATCAATGATGAATGGAAACTTCTGAATGGTTGTAATGATGATTTTTTTGCCAGTCTCCAGCGCCTGCTTAAGTTCACTCGACTTATGTGCAGGTGCAATTATGTTTTTTACTTCGGAAAATTCTCTAATATTGTCCCGTAATTGTTTATCGAGTAATCGTCTATCCGTAACAACGATGACAGAGTCAAACAAAGGCTCATCAAGATTCTTACCCTGTGCTATGGCTTCATTAGCGGGATAGGTCTCTATCAATTGGTATGCAGCCCATGTAATCGAGTTAGATTTACCGGAACCAGCTGAGTGCTGGATGAGGTAGGTATGTCCCACTCCGTTATTTGAAGCATGATTCACCAGTTTTCGAACAACATCCATCTGATGATAACGAGGGAAGAACAAGGTTCGTTTATTGATGGGGTCCTTACTAGTGCCGTCCATCCGCACAAAATGCTGAAGAATATTAGCAATACTCTCTTTTCGAAAAACTTCATTCCACAAATAAGCTGTTTTATGACCTGAGGGATTCGGTGGATTTCCCTGACCGTGTAAATGACCTTTGTTAAAGGGTAAAAAGAAGGTCTTATTTCCCGCAAGTTTTGTGGTCATATACACTTCATCAGTATCAACAGCCATGTGCACTACACATCGACCAAACTGCAACAATGGCTGAGAGGGATCTCTATCTTCTCGATACTGTTTTTGGCCGTGATAGCGTGCGGTTTGCCCTGTCCATGCATTTTTAAGCTCTAGGGTTATCAATGGAATACCATTAATAAACAAAACCATATCTATTTCTTGCAGTGGATTAGCACTTGAGTAGCGAACTTGGCGGGTACAACTGAAAATATTTTCTATGAAATTTAGGTGAACTTGCTCACTACTGCTGGCTAAAGGGGCTGGATACATCAAATTAAGGTGAGCATTATCAACAGACAGCCCTTTCTTCAATAGATGCAACACACCTTTAGATTTGATTACACGGTCATAACGCTCAAGAACCTTACGCTGCCAATCTTTCGGATTATTTTTCTGTAATTTTACTAACTCTGTGGGCTGGGTTTTCTCTAAAAACCGCCAAAAAAACAGCGTATCTAGGGCAAACTGTTTATCAAAACTATCTGGATGCCCCGATTGATATCCTTGATGTGAGTTTACATAACTAGGAACTAACGCATCTGAAACAGAACCGACTTCATCTTCAAAACTAGATCCAATCAAAGCCCGCTCTATGGCCGTTTCCAATGCCAGTTCATTGGTTTGACTAACCATGTTTACTCCTTGTTATCCTTAAACTTAAGCATTTGCGCTGCTTGCTGCAAAGGTGCTTTTAACGCTTGCTCAAGCTTAATCATGTGCTCTTGATGCCATGAGATGGCCCTTGCCCAGTTATCTTTGTTATACCCTTCAATTTCAACAGAGAAATGGATTCGAGACATTTTTTTGTCATCCAGTCTCATCCAATGCAGAGGTTGACCAAAAGACTGTTCAATAGCCTCTCGCTGCTTGTGCAAGCAATCAAATATAAATTTATTCTCTTCAGTTTGGCTGCGACTGATAGAAAACTCTACTCTTATCTCTTTTTGAAGAAAAATTAAGTTATAAGGGCAACCACTTAAACCAGAACCAGCCGACAACCAATGATCTTTGCTTGGACTGATATTGTTGTAAAGCTGACATGGGCTTTTTTGAAAAACCTCAAGCAGCTGCTCCCAGTAATCACGCCGAACGTTATAGCGATTTTTGATAACGACTTCCGTGCTTTTCTCTTCGGCTTCTTTGGCGCTGATGCCTATCATCAGCTCTTTGGCTTCTGGGGTAGGAATAATCTGATCGAGATTAATCAGTAACTGCTCGCCCAAGGCATAGGGAGTAATTTTAAAGCAGGCGATATTAATGCCCTGACCCAATAACCAGAGTGCAGTGCTGGTTACTTCCTTGCGAAAATTAGCTGCTACTAGCATTAAGCGTTGGCTATTGCCAAGGTTCAGCTTTACTTCATCAAGGTCTGGTGCATCCAAAAATTCACAAATACGGGCGGCGGCATGTTGTGGTGTGTTTACCTCTGACTCGCTTGCCACAGGCTCATAGCGGTCGAGGTATTGCTGATAAATCTCGACAATTTGTGCCTTGGTCAGGCTGGCACAGTAAGAGGCATACTTAAGGGCCTGCCACACCACATCACGGCCACTGTCGTCCAGCTTGTTTTCAATAATCACCAGATTGCCGTCTTTATCCAGCGCCAATAAATCAAGGCGTTCACGGGTATCATCAAAACCATCGAACTCTTTTTGGATGATCAACAGCTCTTCGCCTAGTGCATCAGGCTGATACGCTAACCATTCCTGCAAGTGCTTACGCTCAGTAAAGCCCAGTTCACTGAAGGTTTTGATTTTTACCGGGCTAATGCGATTGGTTTGATAATTCACCGTGAACATATTCGCGTCCTATTGCTCAACCATTTCTGGGCTGATTTTAACTTTGCCAGTTACAGCGCTGTTGATTAATGTAGTTTTGTATTCTTTGAGCTTTTCGATTTGAACCATAAGCGAGTCCAAAGCTAAGTCTATTTTACTAGTTTGCTCGCTTAGAAAGGTCATAATTACGTTTTGCTCTTGATAACTGGGATAACCAAATTTCATAGCGAAAAGCATATGCCCATAAAATCGAAGCCTTGATGAATGCAGCCCTGTAGATACTTTGTTGTAGTACTCTACATAATTAACGCTTTTTAATAGATACTCTAAATAATTGGAATTAAATGTATTTTTGACTTTTTGTCTAAAAACACTGTATGAGGGACTCACAATGCCAACACGGTCGGAGACGCCCAGAGCGCCCATCCATGCCCACATGATATTAATGACTAAATCATTTTCTCTGCAAAGCTTTGATCCTGTGTAATCCTCTGCCATAAACATCGACACATTTTTTTCCGATCGTGGCGTAACTCCCGTCATGTGTGAAACGGAAAGTAATTCTTCATCACCTGTTTTAGAACGTTCGTCAATCTCGTCAAAGATATATTTAGCTCGCTTAACCTCCCAATGCGCCGGTATCTTGCCAATCCACTCAACGCCCGAATCCTTCATCGGCACATTAGGATCCAACCCTTGGGTAACCGCTTGCTGAATAATAATTTGCTTGCGCTCTTTTAGTAGGTTGATTTGCTGCTCTTTAATGGCGATAGCTTCATCGATTTGCGCTGTTTTTTGGTCGAGAAAGTTGGCGATTAGGGTTTGTTCATTTTTACTAGCAAGCCAAAGTTTGGCCCCTTTTAAAATGCCCTGAGTAATACTGAATACCTTAACACCTTTTACTGCCCTACGAACCTGAAGTCTAAATGCTTCAGAATCAATTACGTAAGCAAGGTATCTTTCGTTAACACTTATTTTCAAACGACAAACTAATGTATGGTAGCCTGCAAAAATTTCATCTTCACTATTCAAATAAGTGAAATTACCTGCACCTTCGTAATCCTCTGAAGTATCCGCAAATATAAAATCACCAAAACGCAGTATCGATTTTTTATTATTCTTTAGATACTTTTCGTCAACACATTTAAGCGGATGAATTTCTGGGCGAAGCTCAAAACCAAATTTTGAGTGAATCTCTCCATAGTTGAGACAGGGAATACCATGTTCTTGAAGGTTTTCTTTTGTTATATTCAATCCCTTTGAGAAGCTAAATACATCATGAAACCTTACGATATTCCAACCGCAAGGAATATTCTCAACAGAATGAATATGGGTCTTTTGACAATCATCATATCTTTGCATCACCCCCAAACTCTCCATTACGCTTCTCCCTGAGCTTCAGTAACTTTCACACCCAAAATCTGCGTAATTAAGCCTTCAGCTTTCTGCTCCAGGCTAATAATATCAGCCGCAACTTCCTCCAAAGAACGTAGCGGTTTATGGCGGTAGAAGTACTTGTTAAAACTGATTTCATAGCCAATTTTCACCGAATCCAGATTAATCCAGGCCTCGGCAACGTGCGGTTTTACTTCATCCAGGAAGTATTGATGAATACTTTGCTGCTTGTCACCACCGGATAGCGGCACGAATTCGCTGTCGCGTAAATCGGCGTTAGTCTCATAGGTGATATATTCACCTTTCTTACTTGTGGGGAAGTAACCAAAATCTGGCAGGTCGCCTTCCGTGCAGCCCAAATGATCCAGTAATGCTGCTAACTTATCACCGCTCAGCTTCACAACTTTATTGATCACTTTTACCGCAGTTTCTTCGTACCAGCTTACGGCGTTGAGAATGCTGTTTTTCTCTGGGCCAGATAGTTTAGTGCCAATGGCTTTTAAGGTGTCATCGACCAACTGTTTAAACTGGTTGTAGTCGTCAAACTCTGCCTCGCCAATGTTGTCCATTAGCTGCTCTGCCGTTTGCAGCAATGCTTTTTGCGCTAACCAGTGGCTGACATCCAGCAGTTTGGTTTTAGCTTTGGCATTCAGGCTGATATCTTGCTCTTCGCACCAGCTTAGAATCTCTTTTTCAATTGATTTTAAGAAGCTCTGTTTGTGGTCTGCCCCATGGCCGGTTTTCTCATAGACGCGCTCACCATATTGCTGATAAAGATGCGCCATGACTTCACTAAGTTGCTTATCGAACCGCAGCGGGTTAATGGCACCCTGGCTAAAACGGGCTTTGCGTCTGTCTGGGCACTCAATGATCACCTTGTAATAGCCAAAATCTTCGTTATTAAAGACTTTGCTGGCGATACCAACGGGGTCGTTGTTCGCATCCAACTGGCGCTCAATAGCGGCACAAGACAAGTAAGTGTCGGTAATTTCGGCGATATGCTCTGGGGCAAACTCACAGTTCTTATTCCCCAAGTTTTTGCGCAGCTTGCGATATAGCAGGCTGGCATCGATCAACTGCACTTTGCCTTTGCGCTGCTCTGGCTTGTTGTTGTTTAACAGCCAAATATAGGTGGTGATACCGGTGTTGTAGAACAGGTTATTAGGCAGTTGCACAATGGCATCTAACATATCGTTTTCGATAATAAAGCGGCGGATATTGCTCTCACCTCCACCTGCATCACCGGTAAATAAAGAAGAACCATTATGTACCGAAGCAATACGACTACCCAGCGGGCTGACACTGGGGTCTTTCATCTTGTTGACCATTTCCATTAGGAACAACAACTGGCCATCGCTGGAGCGTGGAGTGGCATCTACCACCTCTTCCTTGCCCCAGTAATCATTTAGACTAACTTTAAAACGAGTATCTATGACATCTTTGTTGTCTTTGATGTGTTTTTGTTCAGATGCCCAGCTTTTGCCATAGGGCGGATTGGAGAGCATGAAGTCAAATTTAAAGCCGGCAAACTCGTCCGTAGATAAGGTGGAGCCTTCACGAATATTTTCAGGGTTATTACCCTTGATCATCATGTCAGACTTGCAGATGGCGTAGGTTTCATCGTTGATTTCTTTACCGTAAAGGTAAATATCACGGTTAGCATTTGGATACTTTTGCTCAATAAAGTTTTGTGATTCAGTGAGCATTCCCCCACTACCACAGGCTGGATCATATACAGTCATGGTCAATGGAAGCTGGTCTTGAACTGGATCAAACACCAAATGCGTCATCAACTCGATCACTTCACGGGGCGTAAAATGCTCTCCAGCTTCTTCATTGTTTTCTTCGTTGAACTTACGGATCAACTCTTCAAAGACGTAGCCCATGCCTAGATTCGATAGCGCCGGTAATCGATTGCCATCAGGATCTTCTGCTGTGTTTGGTGTTAAATTGATATATGGAGAGACAAATTTTTCAACCACATCGAGCAAAACTTGCTTGCTAGCCATATGTCGAATTTGAGCGCGTAAATTAAAGCACTTAATTATCTCTTTTACGTTATCACTGAAGCCATTTAAGTAGTCTTCAAAATTTGCTTCAAGAATCTGTGTATTATTAGTCGCTGTGGATAACAGCGTTTTCAGTGTCCACTTGGAAGTATTATAAAAAACATAACCAGAAGCCTGCTTTAACGGCTCCTCATCTAACTCCATAGAGTTCATCGACTCTTTTTGGAACTTCACTTCATCCAAAACTTCTTCTTTGGTTGGTTCCAGTAGTGTATCTAGGCGGCGAAGCACAACCATGGGCAGAATTACGTCACGATACTTACCTCGCACATACACATCTCTTAAGCAATCGTCAGCAATGCTCCAGATAAAAGATATAAGTTTGTTGTGTGCACTGTGGTCCATGGGTAATCCTACGAGTTGATTCAAGCTAATTTATTGTAATATATATCAATTTACATAAGGGTTCATAGCAGGCAAGTGGGGCTACCAGTCTGACAGCAGCCCCGTCTGCAAGCATCTATGCTTTTGAGCCTTTAATTTCTGACTTTAGATCCTCAACACCAGAGGTGATCGCATCACACATATTGATTCCCCAGATCATCTTAAAACCCTTTAAAAAGACGAATAGAAATAGCAATGGCAAGATCATTGTCTTAAAGAAAAAAAGTGCCATGAGGTTGATGAATGACGGAATAGCCTGTTGTATATTTTCGATGTACTGAGAAACTTTTTCTCTGAAGTTGGACAACCCAGAAGTCATTGATGTGAAGCCACTACTGATTGAGCCAAAGAGGCCTGTAGATTTTCCTTCTAATGCGTTCTCAATATCGACAATCGTTCTATTTGCATTATTCAACTCACGAACCAAGTCACGGCGCTCAGTTTCCAAGGCTCTCTTCTGAGTTCTATTGGAGCTCATCGCTTCGTTAAGCTGAACGACTCTCTCATCGCGACTCATAATATTTAATCGCTGGAAAGTACCAATTTCAGCATTCACGTTTTGCAAATCTGTTTCAAGTGATAAGAACAATTCATCTAATTGAACAATATTATTATCAATCTGCTGGATTTGCTCTTCTTTAAGCGCTACATCCTGTTGAATATTTTGCAAGTCCAGTGTTAGGGCTGCCCTTAACTCTTCAGATACGGCTGTGTCATCTGTAAAGCTCTCTAACTCCAGAGGATAGGTCTCTAGAAACGCCATTTCTTGTTCCGTTTTACTCTCTACAAAAGCTTTGTCTACGGCAGCATAGAAAAGTACAGTAAGCGCAACTAGAAAGCGTAGCATCGCCAAGAAAACGAAGCTTTTAAAGAACACATTAATCAGTCGAAGTTTGTCAAAGTAGACAACAAGCGCAAGCATGACGCCTGATAAAGTGAAAATAACTTTGAAGAAGTTGTTGGCAACAATTTCAAGCAAGATTTTTTGTATGATCAAGGATCCTAAAGCCATTTTCATCAATGACGAAAACTGCTCAACTAGATCGTTGACAGGGTCCAGCAACTGTCCTATGGCTAGCTCTAACCCTATGAGAGGCACAGTGACAGACACCTCTTTGAAAACTGAAATGATCCCATTGAAAGCGCGTGCTATAGCGAAGGCAATAGTGGCTTGAGTCAAGGATGCATCAACATACTTAGCAGAATGATGATCGATGATTTCCAGCCAAGATATTCCTATAAGTAA
Source organism: Nitrincola tibetensis (assembly GCF_003284585.1). Classification (GTDB taxonomy): domain Bacteria; phylum Pseudomonadota; class Gammaproteobacteria; order Pseudomonadales; family Balneatricaceae; genus Nitrincola; species Nitrincola tibetensis. The sequence continues at coordinate 472,799 of NZ_QKRX01000001.1, read as the reverse complement.
AATGACAATTGCAATAAAAAAATATTTTACATTGCGATTGCTGAGTTCCAACCCTTTAGAAATATTGTCCATTCACTAACTCTCTTCAGTTATTTGCTATAAAGGTTTTGCATATTGTTGATCAAGCTGACTAGTCGGCTTCTTAAATGGGCTGGTTCAAGCACAATAATTTCCCCACCAAGCCCCATCACCCACCACTGCGTTTGCAAGTCATCCGGCACTATGGCTTTCAGCGTGACCCATCCATCATCATCCGGTTCAGACAATGACTGTTGCTCACTCACGGGGGTTTCTGATAACAACCAAGCGATTTCAGGTCGTATCTTGGCCACTAGTTCTATTTCTTGCTCGCCTAGCCGATAACCAAATGCACCACTTTTGAGGTATTCATCAATGTCAAAATCTTGCTGTGCCTGATAGACAACACGGCTTTGTTTAACCTGCTTGATGCGATGAAGCGCAAAGTGTCTGATATCTTCGTAGCCATCCACAGTGGCCAGCAGATAGGTCACGCTGTGCCTTGCTACTAGACCGAGGGGATGAAGTGTAAATTGTTTCTCCTCCCCTTTTGCTCGGCTCAAGTAAGTCAAATCTAAGGCAATGCCCTTTAGCAGTGCATCGGTAACTTCTGCCCAGATTGTCGGGTTAATTGTTGCCGGAATTAGTGCCTTACCATTAGGAATGGCTTTGACATGTCGAGTCCAATCACTAAAACCACTTTCTTTCAGTTGTTCTAGGTATTTTCGTGCAGCCGTAAACTGGTTATTGAGCTGAACAATGGCCGCCTGAGGAAGCAAACCTTTGAGATACTCTTCTGCCAAGACAAGGGTAAGCGCAGTGGGAGTATCGAGAGCAGGAAGGTTACTTTTGAACGCAGGGTCGAATGACCAGCGATAAGGTTTTTGTGATTTATCGCAGAGCAAGGGGAAGTTGTTCGACATTTTCTCAAGGTCGCGCTGAACGCTTCTTAGATCCACCTGAAAGCCACGCTCTTCCAACAAGGCTTGCAGCGTCGGTGTAGCTCTGTACCCCGGTGATCTAGGTATTAACTGTAGCAGTGTCAAATACCTAAACAATGTATTGTGCTGATGGGTCATCCTTTCACATATCCTTGTTTCCAATCCATTCATCATAGCTAATGAAGATCGAGATTAAAACAGACTTAAGTCAAAGAATCTCGCTTAATTGCTTATGATCAATGGATTTTTCTCATTTAACTAAACACCTAAATTAAGTATGTATTAAGCATTTTAGTCAGTTGGATTCCAGTTACCTGTTCCTATCAAACGCTGTGGTTCAACCTCTCGGTTGTATTCATACACCCACACTGGTCCATAACTGGATTCAACTTCTACTCTCAAATAAAAGCTTTTATGCGGCTCTTCTGAATCAAAACCCTCTAACTGATCAAGACGATGCAACTGAAGTGTGGTGATTCGATAAACTTCAACCAATACACCGTCAGATGGGTACCTTTTTACCGCTGGGAAAGGTCCCAGGTCATAGAGCGTGAATTCAAAAAGCCAATCTTCTCCAACAAACTCCGCCCCATAGAGAAGATCATGGTTAAAGTGTCCTCGCTTAAGCGAGCCATACACCGCGACAAGATGTTCAAGATTCATAAGCTCACCTACATAAATCCAATCGCACGACTTTGGCCGGATGTTTTAATATCGTGCTCTCGTTGCAAACCATATAATAGTGACGAGGGTGTTAACTCCTCTCCCATCACACGGTGATGACGCTCTACTGTTGCAAAGTCACCCGGTGTTAACTGATGAAGCTTGATGAGCACTGGCTTGCACTTTTCAACATCGGTCACGGCAAATTGATGTTGTTTTGCTCGACCTAACTGGTTATTAAACATCATCCAGCATTGATCGGGTGTTAAGTATTTAAAACGAATTTTAAAGTCGAAACGACGAAGCGCTGCAGAGTCTAGATGTTCCATATAGTTGGTGGACATCAACAGAATGCCTTTGTATTGCTCCATTTGTACCAGCAACTCGTTCACATGAGAAACTTCCCAACTGTGTTCGGCTTGTGTTCTGGGTGTCAAAAAACTATCGGCTTCGTCGATTAGCAGAATTCCTGAACGTTGTTTCGCTTCGTCGAACGCTTGTGCTAAAGCTTTCTCAGTACCACCTAGATACTTGTCCAGCAAATCCGATGCTTTTTTGGCAATCAGTGGCATCTCCAATGAATTAGCAAGATAGGTCGCATACCCTGACTTACCTGTTCCTGGTGGTCCGTAAAGACAGATACGACCCAAACGGCTGCGCGTCAATCCATGGGTTAATTTGTCCAGCGAAAAGTCTGTGTTAGAAAATACCGGGTTGTAATAAGGCACCTTCACTTTCGACGATTTTTTATGCTCACGGTAACCGAGTGCCTGATAGAGCGAAGCCAGAATACCATCAATCTCTGACTCGATACGTTCAGCCTTGCGATACCCCGAGTGTTTCACAACACGTGCAGCTTGAGCTAAATGTGCGGCATGAACACCCTTTTGTTTTGATAACGACACGAGCCATTCCTCCCTGACTGGAATATTGTTCATAATTCTTTTGGCAATTTTTAACCTTGCCTTCTCCCCGAGCTCGGGCATCTCAAAGACAAAATCAAAGCGTCGAATGTAGGCAGGATCCATGGTGTAGTGGCTATTGGTCAACCAAAAGCTCGGACGTTGATTCGTTTCCAGAATACGATTTACACAAGCCTTGAAGTTGTTGCTGATGCGATCATTGAAGACATCTTCAACCTCATCAAACAGCATCACACTCTTCTTATCGGATGCCAACATATGTTGCGCCATCTGATAGGTCGCCAAACGCCGATCACCTGTCAGAGGTCGACCATCGGAGCCCGAGGATTTAACCTCATAAAGTGACAAGCTCATTGCGTCTGAAAGCACCTTAACCAGTTCAGTTTTACCCGTTCCTGGTGAGCCATAAATAAGAATATTGACGCCTTGCAGCCCTTTACTGGCGGCACGTCGGACATAGTTATAGACACGATCATAGGTTTGTTGGATATGTACAAAGTCACTCGGAATCAAGTCAGAGGGTGGCAACTTTAGGGTATTGCTTCTGAACAGTGCGTCAGGCCCGTTTTCTTCGAAGTACAAGAGATCGTCTAGGCCATTAAGCAACTCGATACCATTGTGATGATCCTCTGGAGAAATCAGTCCACACTGACGCAAAGGTGCATCGGCACTGAGCGCCTGACTGATGACATTTCGGGGATACTTCAGCGCAATAGACAACATCGTCACTAATTGCTGTGACCCTACCCATCGACGCTGATGAAAAAGCTCAATGACATTGGATAAACGTGAGTCCTGCTCTTTAATGACCAAGAAACCCAGAATCTCTTGCTCTATCGATGATAAGGATAGTGAATCACCCAGCAAGCTCAGATTTTTGCCCAGATAAGCTGTTGGCAGATTCGGCACATGCGTTTGATGCTTAGCCGCTTGTCGTAAAATTCGTAGCAACTTCGTTGGGGTCATGTCTGCTGAGTCGTCTACTTCAATGCCTAAGCTAACAAGCATATCGTCATCAAAGTAATTGCGATTGTTAAACATCAAGCGATAACCCTGAGCTTCAATCAATAGACGTAATGCCCACTGACGAACTAACTCTTCGTTCAGCTCTCCAATCAATACGGCTTGGCTTTTGAAGGTCTGTAACTTTAGATGCATCGCTAACTCCCACTTCGACTTGATGAATGGGAATATAAGGGATAGGTACGTTAAATTTTGTCGCTTGTCAAACATCAAGTTAAGAGTGCGAGGTCAGACTACACTTGATCAGACCGCCAACTATGTCTCATCAATAAGCAAAGCTAGTGTAATCCTCCTGAAAAATCTGAACACGCTGCAAGAGGAGTTGTTAAAACTTATGGTCTGATGCTTGTATCCAAATATCTTTATTTGCGATCATAATCATCAAGAATTGCCAACAAATTAACCATCATATCCATCACACAGAGAGGATTTGCTGGACTTCCAATGTGGTACCCCATATATCTGCAAACTTGTAAGATTGATCTCTGATACTCCTCAACACCAGATTGAAACAAAGCACGCTGTTCACGGTCATATTCATCAAATCCTTCACTAGCACCATGAAAGACTCTTGGCTGGGACATTTCTTCAACACGATGTTCAAGTCGAACTAAGACAGCGTCTATCACCTCTTGCGTGCACATTGCGATAATACCGTTATTTAAGTACCCACCTTCCCTCGTTACACAATCTCGATACATTTCATTGAAATGGTCTCTTGTAGAACTAGCAGCAGCATTATTAATGGGAAGCATCACTAGCATAATCAGACCGACAAATAGTTGAACACCTCCATTTATAAGCATCATAGTTAAACTCCTGTCACTGGATAAAATGGTTCACCCCACTCATTCTTGTTGTGCTGCAACATTAACTCCAACATGACAGGCACAATCTTCTTCAATAACGAAACACTATCCTTCAACTGTGAGCGATTTACCTTACCCTGCCAAGTTGCGCCACCATGCATTATTTGATTGCGCAGTGTATAAATTCGTCTAAACACGATTGAAAGAACTTGAGTGGTATCTTGATGTGCGAGTGCTATGGATGCTCGTTTCTTAGAGGCAGCAAAGCTAATTTTCCATTCATCTTCCGATAGCTTACCGTTGTGATAATCCCAGAACGGTTGGTAGATGTATTCGTTATCTAATAGCACACGAATGACACCCGAAAACTCAGACCAAACGAGATTGTATAGTTGTTTGTCTTCATCAAGTCTAACAAGGCTTTCAAAAAACTGCATAAACATACCTTTTTCGGTTGTTCTGTACTCAAGATCAACATCCACTGCATAGGCAGCATTAAACGAGATCCAAAGAAAAATGAACTGAGCATCTAAGTCATCTTCTGACAGTTCAGCCTTATGAAGCCAACTCAGTGCTCGATGAATGCGTAGAGAAAGTTCTGGTGCTGATTGATCACGTGTTTGTCGGTGCAGGTCTTTAAGTCGTTGAAAGTGCATATTTCGTCCTAGAATGTCTTTTACATGGGGGAAGATATCCTTCAATAATCAGTCTAGTCCATTTCAATTTATCTTGTTGGCATCACTCCAGCAATAGGCTCAAATATTCTATAACTAATTCTGAGTACTGTTGTGCTAGCTTGAAAAACGCCGCGTTGATGCATCTAGTATTTCCATTTCCAGAGTTTCGACCTCACCAACGTTACATGATTGAGATGGTATACAAGGGAGTCAGCTCAGGTCGAACCCTATTATTGGAAGTCCCTACTGGCATTGGTAAAACATTAGGGGTCGCCTACACTGCACTAATGGCTATGCCCCGAAACAAGATTGATCGACTTTTTATGCTGACGGCACGAACGACAGGACGCCAGCTAATCTTAGACAGTCTTGCCAAACTCAAGCCAGCAAGTGATTCAGATGAACGAATTACATTATGTGTTAGAGCTAGCGGCAAAAGAGAAAGTCTGTGAATATACAGATCGCGCCTGCCAAGAACTGCTCAATTTCGTCGACAGTCGTTTTTTTAGGCGTTTCTGCTCGATTGCATCATTTAGTTGAAATAATCAAATCTAGGCATGTTCTGACGCGATTTAAGGCATTGTCAGATCTGGTTGATGAACTTTGCGGCGGAATTAATTCCTCTTTTGCCAGTTCGCTACACGAAATACCGCTGTTGCTTTCTAGAGAGGGCCCTTCCGCAAGTAAACTCCTCTATAAAGTTTAAGTTGCTATCTGCTCTACTACGAATGCTCAACAGCGCTGCCCCTAATGTTCCATAAGGTAGTCGATCAGAACATTTTTATCGCATGACACCAAATTTATCGACTATCATAGCGCAGCCACCCTCGCAGCTGGCATACAGTTGTTTGGGCGATTCGTAAACGAGCGTGGGGTTTGGTCGCTATGAGTTGTAGAACTCGAAGAACTGCATCAACCCTATTGTTATCTCACCCGAAGATGAGTAGCTCTTTAAATTAACGTCCTCGTGTTTAAAGCTGCGCCAGAGCCTCTCAACTAAAATGTTCTCCAACTCTCGCTCGCGTTGCATCCATGCTGTTGCTGATTCTCGAAAACAGGACATTGCAACTGCACTGTGGCTCGTGATTCATCTGCAAGTTCGCACTGACGAATCCAGGGCAACGCTTCCGTACAATTGATCCGGGCCCTGGTTTAGAAACTCACCCCTCCCAATTTTTTAACCAGTCCACTTACATCTTCAGGCGCACGATCTCCCCCATACAGGCGATCTACTTTTCCCTTGTCAGAACCTCTGCAGGCATAAGGCAGCGCTTGCACTCGAACATTCAAATTCAAGACTAGGTTAACCCCATACTCTTGTGCGATCGCCCCTCACTGATTGCTTTTACAAACCCGCGCAGCCTCCAGATCCACTTTGCCTTTAAACTCAGGCGTGTTCAGCTTCCGCTTTTTACCTTCACTCATTGTGATCCCGCTCCTAGGATGACAACTTAAAACTATGTTGCTTGAGCTGTCTCAATTCTGGGGGCCCCTATAGTGAGTTAGGTCTAAACAGTGCTAAATCGTAGTAAATTTCATCAATCAAAGATGCCCCCCATCTTTGACAAATCTATCTTTTACCGGGATGGGTAGCATCTTTGACAAAATTTAATCCGAGTATTCTCAACAGAGGTTGGAATCTACTTCCTATCTTATAGAGAGATAGTCATTAAAAATGTGTGTTTTTAATCAATTCTTAAAGAAACTGTCAAGAGTACATAGAGGTTTTCTTTCTTTTATCGCGATGATACGGTTTTCAATTTTTTAAAGTCAAATTAAAATACTGATCATATCGTGATATTCTATTATCGAGATGGCTATCATGTTTAATTCCATATAGAAATTAGCTTTAAAAATCACATAAAAAACCATTTTCTTTCTTTTACCGAGATGGTCTATAAAAACACCAAGCATAAACCAGCTGTTTTTAGTCAAGGATGGGGTCCAAAAAGATTCGAAGTAGTCGGTCGAAAATTTCGAAGAAAGCCTTTTTACATGACCGAAAAACCTCTGATTTGATTGCGGCTATAAATGGTTCAGTGAAATCAAGTAAGAGCTAGTGTTGATCGTTATAAATGTACCTTTCGCGAGTTAGTAGGACATCTTACGCCTAAAATTAACGATATGAGCAACTGTAAATGAGGAGTTACAACCTGTAAGGCTATTGAAAACTGCTTCAAAGTTTATTTCAACTGACTCTTAACTGACTCTTAACTGACTCTTAACTGACTCTTAACTGACTCTCGTTCATATCATAGAGACCTCTAAGATCAGCCATGAAATGCTACGATAGCTAATTAACTATATTTTTTAAAAAAAACTCCAAAGTGACTCTCAACTGACTCTCAGCTGACGCTATTACGCATTATCGATCTCGATTTGGTAACTGATTAATGAATTTTCATGGTAAAAAAGCCATTTAAACCTATCTAATCGCCTCGAAAATGACGTTCAACTGACTCTGAAGTGACGTTCAACTGACTCTTAAGTGACGTTCAACTGTCACTGTAACGCCAAATTAATTGCAGTTGAGTTATTGATTTTATAGGGCATACATTTGATTTTTTAAAAGCACTAATTTGATATCAAAACATATTAGATGTAGATCTATAACAATTTTCCAATCAAAATTCAGGGCACATCCCTTATAGGTAGGTTTTCAATCCTAGTTATAAATGCCCTCCTAAATTTAGTGAGTGCGAAGTGTCTTAAATGGCGTCGTCAGATTGAGAAGCCATATGGTTTTTCAAAGGCCTCCCCAGATCAAATTAACTAATCTAGTAACGCATAGTAATGATGCTGTAATAAGTGTACTGTGTTTCTAATGTATTCAGAGTGAAGCGGCAGATCGTGACGCCTGATCATAAAGACCCGATAAGGCCCTTACTTAAAATTGACCAAACCTTTGTCAAGTATATTAACAGTAATCCTAATGACCAGGCTATTGCTCAGGCAGTCATCACATTAGCTAAATCCATGGATATGGAAATTATAGCTGAAGGTGTTGAAACAGATGAACAGCGTTCATTACAGGAAAATTTTGGCTGTAATCAGTATCAAAGTTACCTGTTCGGCAAACCTTGTTCGCTTGCGAACTTAGTGATATGAGTGACTAGATAGATGGAAATGCTTAACTTGTTGATTAGATATAGTTGTAAATTACAGGCCATTAATTTTAGCTTCACGTAGTGTTTTGATTTTTTTAGCACAGCTCCCGCCCCAAATCGGTAAAGTGTTTCCAAGCCACGATAGATTCGAACCGCCAAAAAAAGCACCTACAATTTAGAGTTTAACGCCTAGACACCATATCCATCTCAATCATTTTATGGGACCCACATGAGCTATCACGGTAAGTAAGAAACCTACCTGTGTGTATTATCCTGATTTTTTCTGGCTGCGTGCCTGCGCACATTCCACCATAAATGCCTGATCTAATGGATCGATGGCTCCAAATCGATTGATCGAGAAAGTCTCTAAAGAACCGGCAGTTGTTTTATTCAAAACCAAATTTGCCATTGCTTCACCAACTCCACCAGAGATAGCGATTCCTCCCCCAGAACATCCGGTTGCCACATATAAACCCGAAATAGATGTTGCATCAATGATGGGTTTTCCATCAGGCGTATAGCTTGATATTCCAGAGATATAATGGGCTATTCCTATGTCATTTAGAGATGGAAATAGATCAGACAACCCTTGCCATTGATCCTCCAGACACTCCAAACCCTTAGGGTCTTGATCGAATTCAAATCCATGAATCGACGCAGGTATCTGGTCTGGAGATGCATAAACGGCTTGCTGATCTGGAGATGCATAAACGGCTTGCTGATCTCTTAATCCAAACAACAAACCTCCGACTTCTGGCCGTGCGTAGGCCTTAATATCTGGCATAATCACCATGGGAGCATGAGTGGGAAAAAGTGCAGGATTCACGTCAGTAATCCAGTAGTGGCTTCGAACGGCCGCCATCCCTAATCTTACCTCATAATCATGAAGCAACTTGATTGACCAAGGGCCTGCACAGCAAATAACCTGAGGGGCTTCAAAAATACCTTGGTTAGTTAAAACGCCTTGAATGCCCTGTGAAGCGACAAACAGATCTTTGATGGTCACTCCCTGCTTAATCTGTACACCTTTTTTTCTGGCTGCCGCTGCATAGGCTTGTGAGAGCTGCACGGGATCCATGTAACCATCGTCTTCGACGAGTAAAGCATTGTCTATTTTTTGTGTATTTAACCAAGGTGATAATTGTTTCACTTGCTTAGGATTAACTCGGTGATGCCTTAAATCAAATAATCTCGCGGCGGTTTCAGTTGATGTAAGATAGTCAGCAGACTCATGACCCATGGAAATATGTAAACTTCCCACCTTACGAAGGGGAAGTGATTCGTTTAGTTCTGCCTCTAATTTAGAGATCGCCTTGAAGGTAGCGGCGACCAACCTTGCCATGTCTTGATTGGGTCGAGCTCTAGTCAACAATGCAGCGGCTTGGCTGGTGGTTCCAGATGATAGGGTGTTAGATTCAAGTAAGGTAATACGAGAACCTATAGGCGCGCTTGATGCGATTGACCAAGCACAAGATAACCCAAGAATCCCACCACCAATAATCAAAATATCACTAACTTGTACCGACATGCTCAACTCCAAACTGGTCTATTCCAGATAATAGACGCTCAAGATTACTATTTTATGTCTATTAGGTTACAGGTCTGATCAATAGAATGATTAGTAAAAAGCTGAGTTCTTCTCGGCTTTATTGAGTGAAGTAACTCTGCAAAATAAAACATAGATTTATCATCTGGAAGAGATGATTGCCTGATTTAGAGGTTGAAATAATCAGTTCTTGAGTGCTGGCGGTCACTATTTGGTCATGGGGGAATTTCTGATGCTGAACCCGCACTTTGGCTAATTGTCTTTTGAAGAGTGCTGTAGGCTTGGATTGCAATTTTGTTATGGGCCAAAAAATCGATTCCTGCACCAAACACGACCCCTGGCGCAGCCCAGCCAGCTGGTAGCCTGCTCAAATAATGCATTTAATAGCACAGAATAATGGAGCCTTTCAATTCCAAGCAGCAGAGTGCTCTAAAAAGTCAAAAATACGGAAATATAATCGATCTTTGTCACGCTGCTGTAAGTTGAACGGCTTAATTCCGAGCCCAGGTAAAACATCGCTGGCAACGCATCTCAAGTCGGTTTTGATTTGATTGTATTTTGGAATAATGGCGATCGGGCGTGATTAAAAATAGCCTAGCATGACAACGAACATACGCTTATTGAGGCGATGTCTTAAAGACCGTAACACACGAAGTTCTGCATAATTCAATGAGAAGAAGTAGCGTCGATCATGTTCGTTAAAGCTCTGCGCAGAAAACAGATCTTTAACTTCTGCATCCGATAGAATTTGGATTCGTTTTTCAGCCATATTCTCGCCTCGAAACGAAAAGTGTACTAAAACTACGTATAATTACATTAGTGGGAATTAGTACTAAGTTACTGCAGGCTAAGAGTGTCGGACTCTGACAGCGTTTATTACCCAGTAGCAGTAAACTAATTGGTTTGATGCTGACTTCTGTCACAATCAGTTAATGGATTGGCATTACTGATTGAGATGGAGTTATGTCGTAGACCCTTTACGGCCGAGCTGTGTTTTTTACTAACAGAAAATGAAATAAGGTCAACTACCTGATGTAAGAGGATAATGGTTTATTTAATTATTACCATAACTTATTTTAAGTAAAAAACTCAATTTTCAAAAAGTTTTATGAAGTATTACCAATATCCATCCTGATGCCCAATCACAACTATATTATGTATTTAGAAGCTATCACACGTTGCTCCAATTGTTGCAACCAATTGAAACCACAAAAACCGTAATCAGTAATTCTTCTAAAGTTTATTAAAAATTGTGGAATCAAGCCATACATGAACAACTCTACATCATTACAATTTTTAAAAAAAGGTGACGCTCCTGATTTGAAAGGACCCCACACAAACTTTTCCCATCGAAAATCACTATTAAAACTATCAAGGGTCAACATGCTAACTGCATCACTGAGATCAATAAACAATGTATCCTTGGTTAGATAATAATAATTATTTCGTTGTTTTACTAAGCCAGACTGAATCAAAAAAGAACGCTTACATATTTGTTGGTCAGTTAGATCAGAATGAAATTCTTTTAAAAACAACTCACTACACCGACTATCTTTGTAAGCAACAATACCTCCATCGCTGTTCATTGTAAATTTAAGAACTGCTGTTCCATAGTTCAGCGACTCATAATAATTTCTTGCAGGAACGAGATCAATTAAGTCTTGAAAACTATAATGATGTGCATTTGTTGTGATTTTTTGACACATCATGCACATATTTACTGATTTTAGATAATTGTAAATAGCTTCAATAACCATTTTACTATCATTGCTAATTACATTATAAGAAAACCGTCTATTCATGCTAAAAAATTGATGACCAGATGCAATAATAGTAATAAAAAAGTGTTCTATCGAAGATAGATTTATTGAATGTTGGCTTGTCGGAATACGAAACAAAATACACTTATCCCACATTCGATTCTTATAATTGCGTACTCTTTTCGCAACACTTTTATCAGAAATTCCAACATAGGCAGGTGTTAGATTTTGACCTGCTTTACCTATCAGAATGTAGAGTCCCGGAGAATCAAAATCAGCCTTTAAATCAACAAACTGCTCCATAGGGCAAATCGCAGCTTCAATATTTGTAGTTATATGAGTATAGTAGATCATAAATAATCCGGGAAATATAAAAAATATGAATAGAAGCATCCCTGCTATTTCCATGCTTAATTTATGATATTAACCATGCTATTTCTGGCAAAGAAAACGATTTTTTCAGGTGTTGAACTGGATTCAATCATTGCAATGATCTGAGTAAACAGATCGCCTTTGATTGTAAAGTCCTGTTCTTGTTTCATTCGTTCAACATAGTAGTCGATGAATACCTTGAATGCCTCCTCTACATCAACAGGTTCGCCATTGTTATTTGCAACATACTGGTTGCGATGTCTAACTGCCAACTCAAAAGCTTTCCAAAGGCCGTATGTCTTGACTGAAAAGCTAAAAGACTGTGTCTTTCCACCTACAGGCATCTGGCAACGTGTGTTAATGATTACATTAGAGTCTTTGTTTTTTGCAATCAGAAGTGATGTACCCACTACACCTGTTTTATTATTAATATTTGTTTTTTGAAACGAGATGTAGTCTGATGTTTCACTCAACAATAGCGCTCGCTGCTCCTTAGCTGCCTCTAAAGCCGACTCTTCAGAGCCGAACCGAGTAAAACCAAAGAAATCTTGATATATTGAACCGTTAGTTGTCTTTCTAAGCATATAGCCATTTTCTAAACGTGTAATTAAGTGATTGTCTTTCATCATTGAATTAATTTTTTCGTTACTCATTTTATTCACCTTTGAATTTTTATAAATACGCGTGTTTTACAATAGAAAAAACATTTTTGTTTAAAAAAGCCAACAGTCATCCCTGCACTGCAAAACAGTGCTGAAAATTAGTCACATGAAAACTTTAGCTTAGGTAATATTTTTACTAAAAAATATATTTCACAATCTAACTTTAGATAAGTAATCTGTCACTACGGCTATAAAATAAAAAAAGACGATGACAGCAGCGAACAAAGATGTACTGACAAGAAATATTATTTATAGAATCAAAGTTTTGTAGAGTCATTTAATGTTGTCCTTTGCTAATAACCACCCTTTATAAGGGTTGAGTTGTAAGTTAAATAAGGCTGACAAACCAACCGCAAAGGACGCTAGTAAACCCCGAAGGGTGTCCTTGCGAAAATCACTATAGCGTTGATAATAATCTTACACGTCAACACTACATTCAATCAGTGAATACACAAGAACAGATTTCCTCTGCATGCATCATGAGTTATCAGACTCACTTTTTATATAAGATCTCAGTCTCATATATATTACTTCATAGGAAAGTAATGAATGCAGTATACAATAAGTCAATCGCACCGCAAGTACCTTTTATATGAAAATTTCAAAAAAGTTATTAATAACTTTTTAATATGCACAGCAATAGAATAAATAGCAACATACTCACTATAATTGTTAGTTTAAGTGTATAAATTGATATAATAAAGGATTTTCCCAGCACAATCATTCATCTTTACCCTTATAAATCAATGCAATATATAAATTAGAAAGGGCTTTTCTGTTAAGATTGATACTACAATTAAATCAAAATTATTAAATTTCATTTTTTGAAATTTCAAAAGATGAAAACTTAAGTCTCACCTTATAAGACGAGCACCTATATGTATAAAACTATCAGAGATACTATTTTAACTGTCGAAGCTGTAGATCTTTTTACATTTAGTCACAGCCATGGTGGCATATCTAGTATTAGGAATCCCAAAAGAATAAGGCTAACTCATCTTAGAGAAACAACACATGATCGATCCGGCATGCAGGAAATATATTGCTTAGTTCATTATAAAATGATTAGGGTGCAGTCATTTGTGAAAGCACTTTCATTAGACACTGCACTTCCGTACATTGAAGACTGCTCTGTAACCCCAAGTATGAAAGAGTTTAAAATTTCACTGTTTTGTGTACATGCAGCAATGCTGTGTCTACAGCATAATTTCCATAACGTCGCACTCAGATTAATCTATACGCGTACAAACCAAACTGAAGTCTATTCCTTTTCAAGAACGGATCTCATCAGCTATTTTAATGATCTTTGCTATACGTTTAATCAATGGGTGTTACATGAAAAAAATCATGTAGAAAATAGAGATAACCTGTTAGCTAGTTTGGACTTCCCGTACGAAACCTTTCGTCTTCATCAAGAAAAATTAGTTTCTGAAGTATCTTCGGCCCTATTCAATAGGCGGCATCTTCTCATTGAAGCAGCCACAGGTATTGGCAAAACCTTGGGGGTCGTATTTCCAGCTGTTCGGGCACTAGAATCGGAACAGCTGGATAAATTATTGTTACTCACTACACGAAAGACAGGTCGTCAGGTTTATTTGGACGGTCTTAAACAAATTTTGACTTCAGCACCGGGCCAATTGATTAGAGTCTTGGAGCTCTCCTCACGAGCAGAACTGTGTAACTCAAAAAATACGTCATGCAACGATAGAGAATGCGAAGGCTGCACTCATTTTTATGAGCGAATACCAGCTGCTCGATATGATGCAACACGGTTAGGATGGTTAGACCAAGCCACTCTTCAATCACTGGCGAACAAACATCACATCTGCTCATATTTCTTGGCTATAGAAATGGCTAAATGGTCAGATGTTATCATTGCTGATGTTACTCATTATTTTGATCAGCATGGTTTTCTCTATGAGCTAGCAACTACAAGTAATTTGAAGTTAGCATTAGTAATTGATGAGTGCCACAATTTGATTGACAGAGTTCGAGGGATGTACTCCGTTACTGTCTGAGAAAGCATTTTATATTCCGCCCATGATGTTGCAACCCAACAATTAAAAATGGTCATTCGCCCTCTGTTAAACGCTTGGAACCATTTCAATGAACAGCTAGTGGTTAACTCAAATGCGATACCTAATACTCGATCAACAGACTCAAACATTTTTTTTCTGTCTGAGCTTCCTGAACCTTTTATTATTGCATTAGCACAATTTGTGACGTCTGTTCTCCGATGCACAAGAGAGATACCTAAAGCAGGGAACGAAGCTCTCTGGAATGCCACGTATTCCGTTAAACGCTTTCTAGATCTGTATTGCTCGATTGGCAGTCACTCTTTTATTTCTGCAAAACAAACTCAACTGGAAGGTACGATTCATGACAAACAGTTCAAACTTCAGCTATCTCTGAATAACGTAATATGTACAGATCACATAAGAGAACGGTTTAATTTTCTTGAGTCATCAGTATTGTTTTCAGCTACCCTACAACCATTTGACCTGTACTCTCAACTATTAGGGATACCAGCACATCAAACAAGAGTGACCCTCCCAAGCCCCTATCGATCTGAACAAATCAATCTACATTTTGCTAACATTAGCACTCGATTCAATGATCGAGATGCAACTTTAGGTACAATAACGCAGCAAATTGGACAACAGTTTTATCAAAAGCCTGGTAATTATCTGATTTTCGCAAGTAGCTATGCATACATAGAAAATTTATTCAAATCGTTTAAAGAACAATTTCCTGACATACCCTCTATTGTGCAAGTTGCTGACATGAATATTGATGTTTGCAATAGATTCATCAAACGTTTCAATACTGAACGTGGTCTGATGGGTTTTGCGCTTCTAGGAGGCGGATTTTCAGAGGGAATCAGTCTGGAAGGTGATTCGTTAATCGGTGTATTTATTATCAACATTGGACTTCCAGCCGCAAATGCTGAAAATGAGAAAGTATCTGAAATTATTGAAAATCACTTCGGTGAAGGAACCGGCTACAGTTATACGTATGTCTACCCTGCCATCCGAAAAGTTACGCAAGCTGTCGGTCGACTAATCAGGGGGCCTCAGGATTCTGGCTCTGTACATTTAATTGATCGGCGATTCAATCAAGAGCGCTACCGAAATCTGTTGCCTCGTTGGTGGGCTGAATGAAAAACAGGATTAAATAACAGTTTTCTTAATCTGCTAGGGCAACCCCCTTGTTTTGAAGACAAAGAGGTAATATAGCTTTAATCAATCGATTAGATTTTTTTATTAGCACTTACATTCAAATGTTCAATTTTTTAAAGTCATTAGATGCTTACCCAATATATCCCAAGCTTCTTTCATTTCTTTGTCATAAGCATAATGTTGATAAGTTCTAATGATTGTATTTTCTTCAACATGATTCTGGCATCTACTAGCCACATTTGCTTGTACCTTACATTGTGTCATCATAGTCGATGCAGTTCGTCTTAGGTCGTGTGGTGTCCATTTACCGCCGGGCAGTATAAGCGACTGATTTTTCTTACTTCTTCCTTTCATCGAACCCTGATCAGATTTACGTTGGCGATCCATTATTTGTTTTGTGATGGATTTTAAATTCACGTGTCCTGTATTATTTCTGTTAGGATAACACCATATACTATTAGCAGTGTGTTGCTTCAATTGTTCAAAATGACTTAATGAGAAATCTGATAGATAAATAGTGAAAGCGCGATCAGATTTTGTTTCTGGTAAAAACCATGTCTTCCTATCAAAGTTTATATCTGACCATTTGGCAGACAGGATTTCGCCAATTCGGCAAGCTGTCGAGAGGCAGATCCAGATGGCTAGTTCTGTTGTTGGAAGCAAGTTAGCTGAGGGTAATTTTTCTATCAATAATAAAATATCATCATTTGATAAAACACGATCACGTACAACATTTTTACCACCAATTTTAGCTTTAGAAATGACATACGTAGGATCTGTTGACAAATGCTCTCGAACTATGCCGTATCTAAACATCTGACGCAGTTCTGAAAGTGTTACTTTTGCCATTCTCTTCGCGTTCCGTGCCAGTATCGAATCAACAATGTCCATTACATGGCTACGGCGAACATCCTCAGCTGCGAGTTGACCAATCTTAGGGAATACATCTGCAGAAAATAGTCGTAGCGCACTTGCGCCTTTATCTTTGCGTCCCAGTAACTCAACTTTCATCCAATCATCAAAAAGTTCTCCAACAGTGATACGACTTTTGTGTAGCAGATTCTCTTTCTCCAGACGAATGAGCTCAGCTTCTATTTTCGCTTTTCGATATTGTTCCGCTTCCTCCAAGTGCTCTCTTATGTCTTTTGTCCCACTTTGATGCAGGCCAGCTAGCTCTTTAGCTTTAAATCGCGCCTGCGTCAAAGTAAGGCATCCAGATGTTTCTTCTCGACTGTACGTGCCGATAGGTAATGAATCTCTTTTTCCATTACTATTCACGTAGCGAAAATAAAAAACGCGCTCACCTGCTGGTGTAATTCGAACGACAAGTGCCCCATGCCCACGTACTACAGATTCACTGATCCATCGGCTCGTTTCACCTGGTTTTGCATTAATTTGACGATCTGTAATGTTAGACATAAATTTCTCTTATCTATGCTTAGTTGCCAATTGGTTGCCATTTAAGATTAGCTTATTTGGGCTTAGATGGGATCTCTTGGGAAGACCTAAACATCAACTACACATTAAAACGTTGTTAGTAAAGGTTATTTTACACATTCCGAGATCATTAAGGAATAATCAAGATTATACAGTATCTTGCATGGGGTGCAAGGGGTCGCAGGTTCAAATCCTGCCGTCCCGACCAATAAATTAAAGAGTTACAAGAATCGCCCATTGGCGATTTTTTTGTTTAAAATGTATTCAATGATTTTAAGCCCTGAAGTCTGCGTGACCTCTCCCTAACCGCTTGTAAACTGCTCTCCTCCTAAAGATTGTGATACTCGGTAACCAATACACCTTTGTCCCCTGCACGCTTTAGCGCAGGGTAACATAACTATTAAGACTTCTTAATTTGACTAACTCTGATATACAGATGATACTCAAGCTCCAAAACTCTAACGTCCTTACTCAAGTACGCTCTATGTTGCGGATCCTCAATCACAGAAAAGGTTTACCTAATGCGTACTAAATTACTGTTACCCTTGATTTTATCCTGCCTATTCGCCCTACCTGCACTGGCAGCTGATTATTATGTTGACATTACTAACAAAACTGGCTACCAGATCAACCAGCTGTACGTCAGCCCCGGCGATCAAAAGAGTTGGGAGGATGATGTATTGGGCAATGACGTTCTTGTTAACGGTACAACCCAACGAGTCACCTTGACGGGTTACTCGTCACCCGTTTTTGATATTCGCCTGATTGATTCTGATGGTGACAGCTACACATTTTGGGATATAAATGTTGAGGAATATGACTTACTTGTCACGCCAGATGATCTGGATTAGTTGGGTACAAATATCAGTCATGTTAGGTTGAAGTTAGCAAAGAAAACCTAATTATGGTGTAAGTTTGCCCTTATCGTAAGTTGCACATAGTCATCAAGGATGGGAGCTATGTGCAAAAAGCTCAAAATGATAGTTTGATCAACCTCCGTTTAACCTCACTTAGTCAGCAAATAAATCTGAATCGCCGCCATAATGTGGTCGATACTTTCTGTCTGTAATATGCTCGTCACTTCTGCTTGCTAGGTTATCAGGACAACGACCCTAGGAGAAACACCATGCGGAAAATTCTGATGCTAACCAGCGTCACTTACCTTGCCCTTTTGTCCTCAGCAACTCAAGCCGATGCACTTGGCGGCTTGGCCTTCTCTGATACAACCCCCCATGCTAAAGCGATGACCATGAAAGACGATTTTACAATCGTCGGGGCTGATGATCTGATGACACTAAGTGCCATTAACGAGAATGGTAGTGTTAAAGCGATTATCGAAATACCAACAGGCACATCAGCTAAGTGGGAAGTCAGCAAAGATGACCCTAAAGCCGTCTACTGGGAATACAAAAACGAAAAACCACGAATCGTAAACTACCTAGGTTATCCAGGTAACTACGGTGCCATTCCGGGCACTGCCCTACCTAAAGAATTAGGAGGTGATGGCGATCCACTTGATGTCTTAGTGCTAGGTCAAGCTGTTCCACGTGGTGAAATTGTTGATGTACGAGTGATTGGCGTCCTAAAAATGCTAGATGACGGCGAACAAGATGACAAACTCATCGCTGTTCTGACGCAGGACTCTCCTTTCGCGCATATTGAAAGCATGGCGCAACTGGATGCGGAGTTCTACGGCGTAAGCCAGATTGTTGATCTTTGGTTCGCTAACTACAAAGGCCCGGATGGCGGCATGGAAGGGCTTGGCTTTGAAGATGCAGAATCCGCTCGTGCGGTGCTAGATGCAGCTGCTGCGAATTTTGAGTCCTTACGTTAATATCGGAAAAGACTTTTTTTATCTTACTGATAAAGAATTAAAAGGGTTTTTTACCTTAGTGATTTCTAGATAAGATTAAAGACAAAGTAGCCAGTCACTCAATTGCGACTGGCTACTCTAAAAAGCACCAAGCCATTCGGTTAGCCAATAACTCTCTCACTGACCTTAAATCTGTTGCATCTGGGTTAAATTATTAACATATACCTGCTCCTCAAACGGAAGGTACCCCGTAAAATGAATCAAGCTGTGACTGATCGTAGATACTACTTGGTCATTTCTATCTGTTTCAATCCACGCGCCTGCGTGAGGCGCGACGTGCGGTTCAGTGGATGTGGCTGGAGGATATGATGTTTCAATCCACGCGCCTGCGTGAGGCGCGACAGTGCTATTGTTGATCGAAAATACAGACCATTCAGTTTCAATCCACGCGCCTGCGTGAGGCGCGACATGGATTGAAATTGATCCAATACAGACTGATGACGTTTCAATCCACGCGCCTGCGTGAGGCGCGACGCAAATAGCGGCAAGGCTGTAACGTCGGCAATACGTTTCAATCCACGCGCCTGCGTGAGGCGCGACATGTATCTGCAATTATAAGCTTCTTCGGATTGAGGTTTCAATCCACGCGCCTGCGTGAGGCGCGACGTGGCTTTTCAAATCTATTTGCCAGTGCAATCAGAGTTTCAATCCACGCGCCTGCGTGAGGCGCGACCTTGTTATCACCCCATCCAGTGCTAACGCCTACGGGTTTCAATCCACGCGCCTGCGTGAGGCGCGACTTTGATAATCACGGTCGATCAGGTACGGGATATTTGTTTCAATCCACGCGCCTGCGTGAGGCGCGACGTTTATAGATCCATCTGTTGGCGGCGCCTCCAGTGTTTCAATCCACGCGCCTGCGTGAGGCGCGACCTGCCAAGCCGTGTGGCTGACAGCATCAATATTTGTTTCAATCCACGCGCCTGCGTGAGGCGCGACTGGTTGCCGCTGACATCGCTCTCGGCGGGAAACAGTTTCAATCCACGCGCCTGCGTGAGGCGCGACAGATGATAAGCATCGTTTGACGCTTGCGTGTGCAGTTTCAATCCACGCGCCTGCGTGAGGCGCGACTGCCTTCTCTCAAAGACACGTAAATCATATCCTATAGTGGATATTTACGCTAACACCAGTGAAGCGCTAATTAAGTTGATTAACAAAAAACGGAGGATGTAAAAAACACATAAATATCATCTGATTAACTAAACGCTAACCTAGCGGCTAATTTATGAGAACTAGAGGTTAGCGCTTAAATGATTAAGGGGGACTTAAACAAATCAAGAGCAGCCTTCGCACCATGATGTTCGATTCTTCTACGCCAATTTTTACCAAGCATATAAAAACGCAAACTATCCACTGCTTCATCGTAAGTATCCAGTAGTCGAGCTTTTAGTCTCACCCACTGATCAGGCTCTAAATCACACTCAAAAACAGAGTATTGGACTCGCGTACCGAAGTCTTCGCATATTTTGGCAATCCTTCTAAGCCTTGCTGGTCCATTTGGATCATCAAAGGATACATCATAAGTAACCAACACCAACATTTTGAACTCCTTTAAATGTTTTATCGAGCCAGAAATGGCGGGTAATACTCTAAGTCACCACGCAAGTGTCTCGCAAGTAACAACGCTTGCGCGTGTGGCAGCAAGCCCAAGGGTATTTCCTCTTTTAGATATGGATGTATGATGGTTTTCTGCTTTCTTGCTTGGAACTCCTGAAGGACTACTTTTCGTGCGGTGTCCTTAAGCTTGACAGCACCGCTGGCCTCATAAATAAAATCGGCAGCTTTGATCTGTTGGCGATTGATTAAAGTCAAAACCAAACGATCAACAATGTAAGCTCGAAACTCTTCTAAGATATCTTGGGCCAAGCTATCTCTACCAGGTCGATCCCTATGAAGAAAACCAACTTGGGGATCAAGCCCTACCCCTTGTAAAGCCGCACTAATATCATTTCCCACAATAGCGTAGAAAAATGAGAGTAATGCATTAACGGGATCGGTTGGCGGCCTTCTTGTCCGCTGTATAAAGTTAAAGTCTCCTGATTTTTCAGTGATTAGATGGTTAAATACAGAAAAATAACGTGCAGCTGCATCCCCTTCTAAACCACGGATAATGTCTAAATCTTTTGCAATTTTTAATCTTTCAACAGTACTTTTGAGCAAGGCAATAGTTTGGTTAACATCATCTTGCTTGCCATAATTTCTCTGATGACGTTGTAGTATCTGTCTTTGCGACTGAATTTTAGCTGCAACCAAAGTCCGTGCAATCTCAGTAGCTCTCGTATCGGCATATTTGTACTGTGAACGACGTAACAGCACATTACCAGTTTGCCGCCCCTGAACCCGAGCAAGAAAACGACCGTATTCAGTGAAAAAAGCCAAATTGACTCCACGCTCACCACAAAAACCCATCACTTGAGGAGAAACCATCACATTACCGAAACAAAAGATTCCACTGATAGAGTGAATCGGAAGCTGGAGAACTTTCTCTTTGGCAATGTCAACGACCAGCGTTTCTCGCTCTTTATGAAGGTACGCGCCCTGTGTATTAATATAGAGGCTATTCTGGAGCCTTTTCATCCGGTAACTCCTCTGCGAATAGTTGCTCTATATACCGTCTGCTCGAGTCTTTTTGCAGGACTTTAGGATTACATAAATCAAATAGACTGCAGGCATCACACTTTTTTTCGTACTTTGCTGGTGGTGTTTGACCACTAGCAAATAATTGCGCAACAGCAGTAATAACTTCCATTGTTCGTTGGCGCAACCTATCACTAATTTGCACAGGATGACGATGCCTAGTTTGGTGATACCAAAGTGCTCCTTCCTTAACAGTTTGCCCCGTCATTTCCTCTAAACAAAGAGCTTGGGCACAAAGTTGAATCTCATCCAAGTCAGTTGGCTTGGGTCTTCCACGTTTATATTCAACAGGTGTGAGCTGCCCAGTCGAAGTATCTTTTTCTAGCAAATCCATCTTACCAATCAGACCCAAAGAGTGAGCAGCCACCTGCACGCCCCTCTCAAATCTCACACCTTTACGGGTTTCAGGTTCACCACTATCTACTCGGCTATGGAGTTGTTGTCCCTGAGCTGTGAGGAAGTTTTCAGCCCAGACCTGCTCATTATGAATCAAAGCACACTGGCGAGGGCAAAAAGCAAAGTGCTGTAAAGCTGATAAAGGTATGAGCTTGGTATCCTGCATGATTCTTTCATCCATCAGGCAGCAAACTGAATCACTTCAACTTCCTGATTATGCTTTAGTGCTTCTTCAGCCATAGCCATAACTTTTCTGGAGATGACATCATTAAGATAGTATTCACCGCAATTTTCACAAATGTCAGCGGGAACATTTTTAATCACCAGAGTGACTTCACCCCGAGTGAAGGTAACGGTTGTCATTCCTGGTTGGGTTTCACCCTGTTTGCAAATGACACATTTCATTTTTGTCTCCTAGTTCTGAAATCTTCATGCCAGATTTCCGATGAAGGATAATAGGCAGTGATGACATAACATGAATTGTTTTCCGCATTTTTGGAAACAACCACATGAATGGCTTTATTGTTAACCCAACCAAGACGAAGTTGGCTGGGGTAAGGGCTGTCATCAGGGTAGTCCTTGACACTGAAATATCAAAAACCGTCAATCTCTTCCGCAGTTAAACTATCAAGTATTTCAAGGTTATAGCTACCATCAGCATTTACTTCAAGAGTTCGATGTACCTTGGCAGACGAATATTGCCCCGATTTATTACTGTGCTGCCACCAAATAACTTTCTCTACTGCCATTGAGCCTTCAGGCCTTGCAGATGAAGCATCACCTTCAAACAACTTTGGTAACACCTGCTTTATTACCTCTGCGTCTTGGTCACTAAATCCGGTTTTCTCAGCTAATTGCGGTGACATAGCGCCGTAAGCAATATAAATAGCTTGATCGACCCGATGCTTCATCCCCATGGTATCCGAACCCTTTTTAGAACCATCGCCATCACCACTTACGCTTTTAGTAATTTGTGTGCTGGTAATACTGACAGGTTCGACGCTGAACGCTGAATGTATGCTGACTGGTCCTCGGATAGGAATAGATATACCGTCACCACCCTTCTTTTCTCCCTCAAATGCAAACAACTGGCCAAAAGCTCGAACATCAAACCATGTCTGGCATGCTTTTTTCGCAGCTTCATTCCTTGATGTTTTTTTTGAGTTCAAAGTTTCTTTACCTAAGACACCTTCCGCACGTTTTCTCAAAGAAACATACTCATCAACTTTCTTTTCATCAGATTGAACAAAGATTGCTTGACCAGCATCTTGCAGACGATCACGAATTTTTCTTTTTAAACAAACATCTGTAACCTCACCAAAACCATCATAGTCGGTGCGTGGCCGATTACCATTTAGCGGGTCACCATTAGGGTTGGCATTCTTAACCGAAAAAATTACTGCAAAATCAATTTTCTTACTTAATGAACTCATTGTTCCTCTCCTTCAAATACCGTCAATTCAGGCTCTTCAGAGGACTTGGTTACCCAATGCCCTTTTTCCAATTTATGATCTCTCAGCCACTTGCGCTGGCAATGGAATCCCAATAGATACTCGCCGCTTAACCGCTTATCTGAGGAAAACTCTTTTCGATCAAAAGCATCTGCTATATCGTCTAGCAATTTTTTGTATGCTGACTCCAAAGGCGGCATTTTGATGCGAAGCCGCTGTTGATAAGGGATAAGAGCATGTTCAATATTTAGCCACGTTGATGCAGGTCTGTCGGAAAATCGTTGCATCAAACGGCTGGCGTGAGTTGTTCTACTTGGTTCTTTCGCAACAAACATCGCGATTTCTTCTATTCGTTCTGCGACTGCTAGCAGGCGCCCGTACAGGTAGTCTCTGCCAGTATGGTTTGTATCTAGTGACATTTTATACTCTCTCCATTTACGCGAATCTGGTTGACGCTCTGGATGATGAAATCCTCGGTATAGCGCGCACGCAACACATAAATCACTCAACCACGCATTTAACTCACTTGCTGGTGTTGAGTACTTGTCACCCAGACGTTTAATATTTCTGTTGCTAGCTCGCTTAATAGCAAGATCGACAATATCTCTTGGCAAGGGTCGCCCATCAGCAATGCAAGGTAACAAACGTTCATATAAATTCTTTTTTAGCTCTTTACTGCTATCAGCAATGCTGCCATAAGCAGCCTTCAAGATTCTTGAGAGTGATGGTGCACTGATGATCCAGTAAGTTTCTTTTTTAGCTTTCTTCCCGCTATCTTGAGTCTCTTTACTGACCTGCATTGGCCAAGCTAAGTGTAAATGCCATTTTTCGATGGTTTTCACATAATCTTTAGCCATAAAGTCGCGGTAAAAAATGATGGCCATCCGACCCGACGTGGCAGAGTCCAATCCCATCACAACTATGCTTTCATGCTCTTTGAGACTGGCAATGCGACCATCAAAATACCCTGCCATATAACGTCCTAGGGCCTTGGCAAAGCTCTGCCCAAGATCCGTTGTAGGATCAGTTGCAATCGACAACACATCATGGCTTTCATCTGTGAATACATCAAAATTATCCAGATCCCAAGTGGGCACTAATAGGGCTGGTCTAGGTTTGCCTGATATTGCCCAAGCGATAACCACTTGATCTCCATTTCTGTTAGCTTGATTGGAGATCAACCAACGCAGGGCATTATGAGCTTTTTGAGTTGTTTCAAATCCTACAACCGCAACCTGCTCTCCATCAACAAGACGTCCTCGAAACGTAAAACCAGAATTATCATTGGCAGATATTAATTTGGCTTTATCTCCCGTGTGCCGAAGTTTAGCTGGGTGATTGGACGCAGCTGGTTGAAGTTGCCCTGAGGCGTAACAGAATCCTTCTTTCCCAGACTCATCAGCATCAAACGCAATCCATGCGTGCTGTACTGATTCATCTTTCCAAGTTTCAGGAATAAGATCACCTGTATTGATAACACTCCAACAGACCATCGCGTTACCTTGATCCAGCTCTCCACTCTCTTTGGGCAACACTTTGAACAATAGTGGCAAGGGGTTTTCTTCTACGTTATCAAACGGCCAAGAAGTCAGTAATTGTTTACTAGCATCCAAGTAACAAACCTTCGCACCTACCAAGTCTTCAATGACTCGTCCTTTGCTGACATAGTTCAGAACAGCCAACACTTTTGGATGACTGTTTTGGGACTCACACCACCGCTTGAGTTGCTCCTGATACCCATCAAAATAGTTCTTCTTTTTACCTCCGAATTTCGCATAATCGGCCGCAACATATTGCAGTTTATCTGCCAATGGATGAGGAGCCTCCCCTCTACTTCGTCCTGCTGACCTTTCCGTGGCAGGTAAAACAATCTGTGTTTTTTCCAATATCTTTGCGCGCAGAAAGTTTCCACATCCATCAATCTCAATATTGATATGGGCATTCTGTAATGTATGACTGATTGGCATTAAACGCTTGTCTTCTGGTAGATCCAGTTTCATAGCCTGTTCATAGGTATCATAGAGCTTAGCCATCCAACTCATAGCGATGCCTCCTCAATATCTACACCTAATATGTTGTCATCTAAATTAAACTCCTTCGCCTCCATCTTCCGCACAAAGCGCCGAATTTCACACTGTTCAGGCATAGGAAACTCAAGCACTCCTTTTGTCATAGTGGCACGCCAGAAGCGGCTATGTAACTCGCTTACCCCTGTTTCATCTGGGTAATCAAAACCATGGAACATGAGGCCAAATGACAATTCATCTATGTCGTCATAGGCTCCAGCCCCTTCACCAAACTCACAAGGCTCCACATAGGCTTGGCAATCCCGCACACCAAGGAAGATATCCTGCCTGCCTCCTTTCTCAAGCATTCGCTGGGCAATCGAAAAATGCTTGCCATCAATTCGATCTTTCGACAGTTCAGGCCTATTCATATTCCACTCAAAATGGGCCTGAACCTGATACTCCACTTCATGTAAGAAAGTGTAAATAGCCAGACTATTTCCGCCGCCCCAAACCAGTGGTTTTGTTCCTTTAGTTTGAGTTCGAACAGGCTTTATTACTCTCACCTTATCCACGTGCCAGATAATGGTCGGCTTCCAGTAGATGGACTTGAGTACGCCCTTGATCGCCTCATAGGTAGGAACATGGTAGGTACATTTTTCCCCACCGATTTTGGTAATGGGATCAGTGAACAGCGCGTATCTCCCCCAAAGCTTGAAACTAATGCTGTTTTTCATTCTTTCCCCCCTACTAAACACTTAGAAATGCTTTCTGCCCTACAACTTGGTCGCTGAGTCCAAACTTCTCACTATAAAACTCCTCCGCAAGGTAATAGATACCATACCCAGGCTGAATTTCTTGAACCGCTGCCGCATCAAACAGTTTTGTCCATACATTGGGAAACACATTAACACTGTATTTCTGAGCTTGCCGTAATAGCTGGTAGTAGCGATGAGCGTCAAACTCTTTGACGACTGAACAAAGCTCAGCCACAAGATTTTGACCATCACCGTACTGTACAATTACAGCTTGAGTTGGTGCGTCAATGGCTTTGAATTGTTTCCCAGATTCCATAAATGCCTGTCGTAATAATGGGATCTTTACTAGCTGACCCGGCTTTCTATCCTTATAAAACGCATTACATCTGGGGTTATCACTTAGGAGGTTCAGCAAGTTGTCATCACGTTGACTATGTTTCCCAACCAGTGGGTAGGCCATATCATCAGCCCGATCAAAGAAGTAGTATCGGAAATACTGCTTGATGGCTTCAGGTGACAAGATGTCTTCGTGACTCTCGGAAAGGACACGTTCGGCCTTATCCTTGCCAATTTCGATGTCCTTCAACATCCCTGTACTTTCTTTATCAGGATTCACAACATAAACCTGACCCTTAACCAAATTGCCCTGCGCATCCTTCAGCCTGCCATTACGATTACAGCGCCCAGCTGCTTGGGCTATGGAATCCAAGCCCGCAAGGAAGCGAATAACGGTCGCAAAATCTACATCCACCCCAGCCTCAATCAGTTGTGTTGAGATACAAAGCACAGGCTGATCGTTATCCAACCGTGCTCTGATCTCCGCCAACAACACCTTACGATGAGCTGGGCATTGGTTCGTACTTAGGTGAAACAGTTCAGACTCATCCATTTTTTCAGCGCAAAGCTGATACAGCTCTTGTGCCCACGCCTTGGTATTGACAATCACCAGACAACTGTTACGCTCTTCAAACTGAGTTATTGCCAGTTCCGTGATTTCCTGCGCACACCATCCTTCAGGCTTTAACATTCTGTGAACATCAACTCGCCGCAGTTCTCTAAAATGTCGACCAAAGTCTCCTGCAAGCTCATTCTCTTGAGGAATGATTAACTGCCCTTTACTTGCGCTTTTTAATTCATTCAACAGTGGCTGGGTTGCCGTGCACAGCACCGCCGTTGTATTACATCGTGGCGAGAGAAAGTTCATGGCGTTGCAAAAAAGGTGCACACAATTGACTGGCAATGTCTGAATTTCATCGAAGATTAGGATACTATTAGCGAGTTGATGCAGCCGTCTTACGCCTTTTGTACCACCACTAAATAAGGCTTCCAGTAATTGCACCATCGTTGTGAGCACGATTGGTGAGTCCCAATTTTCTGAGACCAATTTGGTCTGCCATGTTTGTTGCTCTGGTTCTAAATTAGAGTGGTGCTCCAATACCCAAGGCCGCTGGTCGTCATCTTTTTCCAGAACGTCCCTTATAACCTTTGCGTTCTGCTCAATAATTGAGGTGAATGGGATTACATAGATAATGCGCTCCAATCCATGATGCTTCGCATGATGCAGGGCAAAACGTAAGCTGGCGTACGTTTTTCCGCCACCAGTAGGTACCGTGAGTGTGTACAGCCCTTGCTCTTTATACGCATTGTTTTTGCAGTTTTCAGATATCTCTCGACGCAACTCATCCACATAGTTTCGAGGAGCAAGAGTTGTTAGATGGTTCTCTAAACGCTCCAAGGCAACACCCCACTGCACAGGTACAGTATTCTTAAGCCTTTCTTCCAGTCTAATAGGGTCTTCAAATTCAGCGCTATTGAGTCTGTCCGCATCAATCAAACAACTGAATAAAAATCGGGTAAAAAAACCAAGATTGAAGTAATCAATTACTGATAACGTATTAAAATTGACAAACTGACTTAGCTGCCCAAACAGTTCCTTCACCACCTCGACACTGGCAAGATGCTCAATTTCTTCAAGGATTTTTTGATCTGCCGTACGCTGGCATTCTTCAAGATGTACCTTATCATCGGACTTACTCATACGGGCAGAAAATACTGCTCTATCATCCATGCTAAAGCAGTCAATCAAACCGCTATGATGCGAAGCGATGCAAAGTGCTAGTATCTGACCACACAACTCCCCTTGCCCTCCCTTACCATATGTATGAAGGCGGTTCCAAACAAATTGGGCACCAGCAGTTGAATGATCAACCTTACCCTTAAGTCCTTTTGCATTTACATAGGCATCTTCATCAGGATTAATTAAACCTATTGCAGATTTAATATAGTCTTGAAACTCTTGGCTGTATTTTCCGAAATCGTGTAAAAAGCCTAAAAGCAACCCTGCTCTTGTTAATCCTATTTTCTTTGTGAAATGACTAGCAATCGAACCGACCTCCGTTAAGTGGACCTGTAATGGCTGCAGCACGCCATCTTTTTCTCTTTTATGCGCTATGTACGTCATTGGTCACTCCCTCTTCGCAAATGAGCGAATCCTTTTAAATAAAACTAATCGCATCTCCTACTCCCCACAACCCCTGTTCAAATAACCAGTAAATTTCTTTTACACATTCACAGCCCAAACGTCTCCAACAGCAACTCAAACGCTAAAAAAGCCACTCGGATATGTCATTTCTATTGACTAGGACTAGCTGCTGCGCTTTAGGATCTGGATCCAGCATTTTGGTATTGACTTGCATTTCCTGGATCAAATACTGAATCAAACAGGCTCGGGTGGTGATGCGCAGTTCGCCGTTTTCCATCTGGTAATCAGTTTGGATCACGTCTTTTTGGGCAGGAGTTAATCTTGGATCAGGGGCGAAGATCACCTCAGATAGGATGTGCCAAGCGTGGTCATCTTCACCGGTTTTATCCGATACCTGTTCCAATTCAGGTACACCGCGAAAACGGCTCAAAACAAAGTCACGATATTCTTGGCTTTTTTCGCACCAAGCTCTCAAGTGCCAGCGTAAGCCGGTTTTTACAAAACTATGAGGGACAACGATTCGACCTTCTCGGTCGGGGTTGGTGAGAGAGACATAATCTACTTCTAGGGCTCGATGCTCACGAATTGCCTGCACCAACTGTCGCATTATTTCGGGCTGTATATGACGCGGTGGCAGAGGGACTGCATCGTAAGGAAGGTGCATATTCAGGCCCAGAGTATTGGTATGGCGAGTTGCCCATTCTAGGTACTCCGCTACATCGCCATTGAGGTATAAAGGCTTGAAAGCGTCTGTCGACTGATAGACTTTTTGATGAGTGTTGTAAGCAAGACTACCAGGCTGAAAAGCTAAATACTGATTTATGCATTTACTAGCCGACTGGCGGGTGACTTGAAATTCTCGCACTAAATCCGAGGTATTTACCCGCCCTTCCCACCAAGCTAGCAGCTCAATCAACCAGAGTCGTTGTTGCTCTGAAGTATTCACAAAAACGTCCATATGTCATGTACTAAGAGCTTGAGTGTAATGCAACTTTCTAATAAATACGACCATATCTTTGGGTACTAATTACACCTCCATCAGTAAAACAACTGTTACACATATGAATGATTAACTATGCTCCGACCTCTACCGGAAACACCTCCCCAGCCCCCCACTCTGCCCAAGATCCATCGTACAGACTCACCTGCTGCCTACCCGCCAAAATAGCGGCCACCAAAAGAATACACGCGGTAATCCCCGAACCACAGGAAAACACAATCGCACGACTAGGCTCCAAAGACAGCGATCCAAAAATCTGGCCCAGCTCTTGAGGCGACTTATAAAAGTATTCATTTAAAACATTCGGGAAAGGAAGATTGACCGATTGCGGTATATGCCCACTTCGCACCCCTTGACGAGGCTCTGCAACGCGCCCCATAAAGCGATCTTCCGAGCGAGCATCAACGACCGTAAATGACGGTGATTGAATATTTGATAGAATCTCATCGCTGGATTTAAGATAAGTTGGGTTTAGTTGCAATTCCTCATCGACTGCGCCACCCGTTGATTCTTTA
Source organism: Nitrincola tibetensis (assembly GCF_003284585.1). GTDB lineage: Bacteria > Pseudomonadota > Gammaproteobacteria > Pseudomonadales > Balneatricaceae > Nitrincola > Nitrincola tibetensis. The sequence goes on along the minus strand of NZ_QKRX01000001.1, from coordinate 442,564 downwards.
TAAACGTCGGCAACGGTTCTTCTTTCTTGCAACCAATGTGGCAATCCGCCATCGAGAATATACACCTTGTCAAAGCCAAAGGTTTTAAAAATCCACCAAACTCTGGGAGCCGCATAGATTCCTTGATTATCGTAAATCACCAATGTCTGACGCTGGCTAATTCCCAAACGCTTAAGTAACGAGCGCATTTGCTCTAGGCTGGGAAAGGCATGAACTGCGTTTGAGGTTAAATCTGACAGGTCGGTTTCGATATCCAACTTAATTGCATTGGGGATACAAACAGGCGATTCATAAACAATCGGCTCTTTACCAATGACCTTACCAATGCTGGCCTCAATGACAACAAGATCAGGGTCTTGTAGATGAGTTTGTAACCATTGTGAGGTTACCAAAGGGGATGAGTGCATAGAATTACCTTCGTATTCTGACGATACTATGAATTCGAACTTATCCTTCGATCATAGCAGGCAGCGGTAATGGACTCCATCAACACTGACAAAAAGGCAGCAATCGGCAGCCGATAGATGACTAAGACAGATAAAAAATATCCGTCTTAGCATGAGAATGAATAGGATCAGCTATCCAAAAATGCGGCCAAACGCACATCGGCTCCCAGGATAGCAACGATGCCTTTTTCAGGATGTCGAACAGGCACGCTAACCGTAAAACAGTAGTCATCTGTGGCCACTGAGCGATACACCGGGCTAACATAGGGTCGCTCTTTTTCTATCGCTTCTTTGAACCATTTGCGATCTGACCAGTTTCGCCCCTTCCCTGTTCCCTCGTAGTTCACCACTACCCACTCAGGATGAATATTGGCACTGATTTGCCGTCCATTGGGATCAACTAAATACAAAAGCTCAAAACGTCGACCACTTCGGTCTAATACGGCTCGTAAGGTTTGCTCGACACGTTGTTCTTGATGCGGTTCATTTAGGCCTGTATCAGCGGCCAATCTTTCTACCTCATCGCGTGCGGCACCGTGTAAATCTAACTGATACACACCCAATGCTTCTAACAGCTGATCTCCATGCTGGCGAATACTCGAACTTCCAGAACCTAGCTGAGTCGATGTTTCTAATAAATGTTTCGATGCATCGGCAATACCTTGAATATCGCGTGTCACACTGCTAATGGCTGAACCTATCTGAGTGGTGCCAGAGGCTACCTGTCGGCTGTAATCTTCTAGCATTTGCATATCGGATCGACTTTTTTTAAGAAAATTTCGCATTCTTCCAATAGCAGTGTAACCAGTTTCGACTCTAGCGCTTACCAACTCTCCGCCTTGGGTTAACTCTGTGACTTCCCCTCGGATAAGTCCTATGCGATTCTCGACCTCTCCAGTTGCATTCATCGTTCGGTCGGCAAGGGCACGCACCTCATCTGCAACCACCGAAAAGCCGCGTCCTGCATCACCGGCACGAGCCGCTTCAATCGCTGCGTTCAGTGCCAAAAGATTGGTTTGACGTGAGATATCGGCGATCATCTCGACCAAACGCAGCATTTCCTCGGCTTGTCGATCCACCAGTTGAATTCGCGCTTGCAACGCTGACATTTCGGTGCGCATGGTTTCCATAAGTTCACCAACTGACTGGCCTTGAACATCACACTCGGCCACTTGCCGTGAAGCATCTGCCGCTAGCTGGTGCATTGTCTCAGCCGCAGGCCCCAATTCTTTACCAATAGTGACACTGATTTCCTCGCTTGCGCTGGCTAATTGTGCCGAGGCTTCACTTAATGTAGCACCCTCTTTTTCTGCAAGCGTAGCAGACTCAGCTAAAAGTGGAGCTTGACCAGCAATGGCCACGGCATGCCGCAGGCCTTCGGTGAATGAATCATGAAGACGAAGAGACAGCTGATCAAAGGCTTGTGCAGCTGGATAATCAACGCCACTGCGTGCACTCAAATCCCCTTTCTCTACGGTCGACTTTAAATGCAAAGTAAACTGATGACGCGCCCGTGAAGTCGGAGTAAGGTGTAGTTTCATACGCTGATCTCGATTTAATAAAGCTATTCACAGAAATTCTTAAGTTTATCATGCAAAACAAAGGCCATGGGTATCAAAGTGTTATATGCCCTACTAATGTGCAAACTATGCAACCTTATTGAGCACGCCCCCTTAAGCTCGCACTGAAATCAAACACACTCTCTATGTTTTGCATTCTCTTTAAGCAAAAATAGACCTTCTGAAGGCTGATTCAGACGTTTTTAAGACTTTTACTCAACTTTAATCGACAAGTTGAGTAGTATAAAGATAACAACGTCTTATCTCACTACGGCTGGAGGCTCACTTATGAAGAGTTTACTGATCGACTTTGCGCATAGTCTTCCTAAAGCTGAACTGCATTTACACCTCGAAGGCAGCTTAGAACCTGAGCGCATGTTTATGCTGGCCCAGCGTAATCACATCACGCTGCCTTATTCAAATACCGATGAACTTAAGGCGGCTTACTCCTTTGATAATCTACAAGCGTTTTTAGATTTATATTATCAAGGCATGTCTGTGCTCATAACCGAGCAAGATTTTTATGACTTAACCTATGACTACCTGACGCGCATTCACCAAGACAATGTGATTCACACTGAAGTCTTTTTTGACCCGCAAGGACACTTAGAGCGAGGGATCGACTTTGAAACGCAAATCAACGGCATTTATCGGGCGCTTGAAGATGGACAAAGACACTATGGTATTAGCTTTAAATTAATTATGTCTTTTTTACGTCACCTCTGTGAAGAAAGTGCATTTGAGACGCTTGAGTTGGCCTTACCTCATTTAGATAAAATCTCAGGTGTCGGGCTCGATTCGTCAGAGAAGGGACACCCTCCTGAGAAATTTGCACGCGTTTTTGCCCGCGCTAAAGCCTTAGGTTTAATGGTGACGGTTCATGCTGGCGAAGAAGGACCTCCCGAATACGTTTGGCAAGCACTAAATATTGTTAAAACAGACCGAGTGGATCATGGAAATCGCTCGTTGGAAGATCCTGAGCTGATTCAACATTTAACTGAGCATCGCTACACGCTCACCGTGTGTCCATTATCAAACTTAAAGCTATGTGTCATTGGATCCATGGACGAACACCCGATTATTAAGATGCTCGATCACGGCTTACAAGCCACGTTAAATTCGGACGATCCTGCGTATTTTGGAGGGTACGTGAATGACAACTTTACGTCTGTGATTAACGCACTACCAGTGACCCACGCCCATATCTTAACCTTGGTCAAAAACAGTTTTACCGGAAGCTGGATGACAACAGAAGAGAAAGACGCTGCATTGCAGCGCCTAGAAGAAAAAGTTGATGAGTGGAGTCACAAGCGTTTTGATTAAACAGCCGATGAAATATTGGTAATACCGTCGTAAATAAACTGTATCGCCAATGCGGCCAAAATCACCCCGAGAAAACGCCGGAGAATTTCATCTCCGGTTTTTCCTATGACTTTTTTCACATACTTTGAGAGCAGCATCATCACCAGTGTTAGCAAATAAATACTAATCACCGCTAAAAATATCGAAATACTGGCCTTTTGATCACTACTTCCTGAAAAAACCAGAATAGATAAGGTTAAGGCCCCAGGCCCCGCCAACAAAGGGATGGACAGAGGAAACACTGACACATCTGATTTTTCCTTTGAGGACGAGGGCATACTGACTTCTCGTGTCACCAAATTGAACGCCGTGAAGAAGAGCAATAAGCCACCCGAAATTCTCAAGGCATTAATATTGATGCCCAGCATATTAATAAAGGCTTCACCATAATTCCCAAACAATAGAATCAGAGCAATGCTGATCAAAGTCGCTTTAATCGCTGTAATCGCTCGGCTGCGATTATCTGCATCTGGCATAAGCGCATTAAAAATCAATGCGGTACCAATTGGATCGACAATAACAAAAAACCCCGTAAACGCATTTAAATAGGCCGTAATATCCATACATCTCTCTTAAAAATTAATGACGTTCTAACGCTTTAACATACCCTGGGCGAGAGGCATACAAACCAAAACCCAGTTGAAAAACCTGCAATATCAGCATCAGTAATAAAGCATATTGCCAGTCCACAGAGAAGTCTCGAATGGCTCCAAGCATCACAGGGCCACTCGCCGCAATCATATACCCCACGCTCTGCGCCATCGCCGATAATGCTGTGGCTTGTAGCGCATTTTGTGTCCGTAAAATAAACAACGTTAACGCCAAGCTTAAAGAGCACCCCGCACCGACTCCCATCAAGGACGCCCATAGGTAAGGCGCAGATGCCGCGCTCCAATACAATCCCGCAATTCCACTAAAAGAAGCGATAAATACAAGGATCGCCAAGGGAACCTGACTGCGCATACGCGCTGCTAAAATCGGGATCATTAAGTTAAAGGGAATGCTGACCATGTTGATTAACGACGCAGCGGTTCCCGCACTTTCTGGATCTAAACCACTTTCCATGAAAATTTTAGGCAGCCAAGTCGCAATGGCATAAAAGTAAAATGACTGCAGCCCCATATACAGTGTGATCGACCAGGCAATCGGGTCTCTCCATAGGGTTGCGCGCGCAGAGGAAGAGGCTTTACCTGCTTTTTTCAACTTAAGCATAGGTAACCAAAACACCACTCCGATTAGGGGCAAAATAGCCCAGATCACCATCGGAAAACGCCAGCTATCATAGTAGGTCATGATTGGCACAGCGAGATAAACCCCTAGTCCCGCACCCAAACTTAGCATAATGGAGTAAAGACCTGTCATTAATCCAATACGCTTGGGAAAGAAGGTTTTAACCATACCAGGTATAAGAACATTTAATAACGCGATTGCCGAACCCAAAATCACGGTGCCGAGTAGCACAACCGGATAGGAAATGACCAGCCTCAAACACACACCTAAGCTAATAAGCAACAGCCCAACAACCGCCAGCTGCTGAGTAGAGAAGGATCGACTTAGCCAAGGTACTAATATAGACACAACGCCAAAACAAATCAGAGGCAAGGTGGTCAGCATACTGAACTCACTCGCGCTGATATTAAGCGCTGCACGAACCTCCATAACCAAAGGCGCAACTACAACGATTCCACCTCTCAAGTTCAGGGCTGCCATCATCAAAGCACAGACAGCAATTACCTTAAAAACGCGAGAGATATCTGAGGAAGGGGGTGAGTTTTGCAAGTTCATCTAGCTTCCAAATCAACTCTATTGGGAAGCTAGATTGTACCTTTAATAACAAGAGCCTGATAGCGGCTCTTACCAGAACGCGGCTTAGAGAAATGGCTGTCTTTAATTAGACATCAATGTCGATACAGATTTAGACACGTTTTCTGCACCTTCTTTAATTTCTCGCATCACCGAAGATACTTCAATGATTTGACCATTACTGGCAATTGCACTCTCTTTCACATTTGACATTTGCTCTGTTGCAGCCTGAGCTAATTTTCTGTTTTGAATAACAACGTTATGAATTTCTGACGTAGATTGACTGGTCCGCGACGCAAGCTGACGAACTTCATCTGCTACTACGGCGAAGCCTCGACCTTGTTCTCCTGCTCTAGCGGCCTCAATCGCTGCATTTAGCGCCAACAAATTGGTTTGATCCGCGATACCACTGATGGTTGAGACAATTTTTTCAATATTCAATGATTGCGCATTTAAATCACTAATACTTAATGCCGCTTGCTCAACCATCTCTAAAATTTGTTCAGACATAGCGACTGATGTTGATAAAAGTTGTGCACCATGATCCGCAATTTGGGAGGTTTCTTCTGCGGTAGCTGAAGACAGTTGCGCAACTTCCATTACTGCGTGGTTTTCTTTGACGCGTGCCGTAATATCAGTTGCAAATTTTACAACCTTAACGACCCGCCGTGTTTCATCCAGTATTGGGTTGTAAGTCGCTTCAATCCAGATTGACTCACCTGTCGATGTTTTGCGTTCAAACTGACCACTAAAAACATGACCCTTTTGCAAATCTTGCCAAAAACGAGGCTTTTCTTGATAAAACTTGTCGTAACAGAAAATACGATGATGGCGTCCTACAATATCTTTAAGAGAGTATCGAACAGCATTTAAAAAGTTATCATTTGCAGACAATATGGTTCCATCCGGTTCAAACTCAATGATTGCCATTGATTTATTGAGCGCATCAGCAAGGGCTTTTTGCTTTGCAATTTCAGCATGGACTTCTGTGACATCTGATGCAATTTTAAAAAAACCGGTTAATTGATTCTCATTATTAAATATTGGGAAATAAGTGGCTTCAATAACGATTAATACTCCATCCTTTTTTACTCGTCTAAAAGTACCTGACTGACTTTGCCCTTGATGTAACTTTCGCCAAAAATCTTGATAGGCTGTCGAGCGTGCATAATCAGGTTCACAAAAAATTTTATGATGCTGTCCTTGAACCTCAGAAAGACTGTACCCAACTGCTTGCAAAAACAATGGATTTGCGGTTTTTACAATACCATCCGGAGTAAACTCAATTGTTGCAACGCTTTTGTTAATAGCGCTTACCAAAAGATCGCTCGCTTGGCTGGCTTTAGCTTGACTATCCGATACGCCCTTTTGCTTGCGAAAAAACATTTAGATTACCTCAGACTTAAAAACCATACAATTTTTCAGGATTGTACCTCTAAAGGTAGATACTAGATCTCTAAATTTCTAAATCTCTATCAAGAATTGATACATTTCAGTAAAAAACTGATACGTTTATGCACGGATGTGTTTTTTATCCTATAACATCCTTACGTGGCTCAAGATATGATAGTTATGAGTTTTCTACATAAAACCTTCTGAAGGAACACACTATGTTAAGACCAACCCTTCTATGTTCTGCATTAGTTACTGCGTTGGGCTTAGGAAACCTAGCCCATGCCGAAGTCAAACTAGGCTTTATTGGTGGATTTACAGGCCCCATTGAAAGCCTAGCGCCGCCTATTTTATCGGGAGCACAACTGGCGGTTCAGCAAATTAATCAGCAAGGCGGCATCCTCAATGGTCAAACTCTAACCCTTCTTTCAGCAGACACGACCTGTACTGAGGCCTCTGCGGCCATTAACGCCGCCGACAGAATGATCAATACCGAAAAAGTCACCGCGATTGTGGGTGCACTGTGTTCGGGCGCCACTATTGCAGCCGCCAACAATGTTGCTGTGCCTGCGGGGGTTGTCATGGTGTCTCCGGCGTCTACGTCACCCGCCATTGCTGAAATCAACGATAATGATCTCGTTTTTCGAACCACTCCATCTGACTCCTATCAAGGCGAGGTATTAGCCAACCTTCTCCTTTCAAAAGGAATAAACGAGATAGTCGTCACCTTCGTTAATAACGACTACGGCCAGGGTCTATCAAATGCCTTCACCAGTGTTTTTGAAGCAGGCGGTGGTTCGGTTGCTGCAAACCTCGCCCATGAAGACGGTAAAGCCGATTATCGTTCTGAATTGGGATCTCTTGCCTCCAGTGGTGTCGATACCTTATTGGTCTTAGCCTATGCCGATACCTCTGGAGAGACGATTCTACGTCAGGCCTATGAAAGCGGTAATTTTACCCAGTACATTGGTGCCGATGGCATGGTTGGTGATCGCTTGGTCGGAGCTGTTGGCGCAGATGTTCTTGAAGGCATGATTGCCACACGTCCGGGTAAACCGGATATTCCTGGCAGTGATATCTTCTCTGAAGCAGCCGCCGCCGCTGGTTTTGATCCTAACTCAGTGTTTGCCAGCCAAGCCTATGATGCGGCCTTCCTTCTTGCCCTCGCCATCGAAAAAAATGGTAGTGCAGATCGCGAAGGATTAAAAGAAGCACTACGCTCAGTTGCTCTCCCACCGGGTGAAGTGATTTTACCAGGTGAGTGGGAAAAGGCCGTTGAACTGCTCAAAGCGGGCCAAGATATTAACTATGAAGGTGCTGCAGGATCGCAAGACTTTGATGAGCGCGGCAACGTACCTGGTATTATCGAAGAGATGGTCGTGCGCGACGGCGCATTCAGAACAGTCGGTCTTATCGAGTAAAACAGCCTATAACGCCCGCCCTCTTCTAGGCTGCGGGCGTTATATTTAAATGACCCTATGAATACTGCTGCACTTTTTCAGGGAACAACCCTTTAGGAGCATAACGCAGCACTAAGGTGATGATCAAACCTATACTAAACACACGAGCTTGTAAGGCTCGACTGGCAAAATCCGAGGGTGCTTCCCACGCAAACCAGAGGTTCCCGAAATAGCTTACCGTATTTAGAATAAACAGCGCCACAGGCTCTGACATTATCCAAATAACGTATACAAACACAGCACCAAACAAGGTGCCTAAATTGTTACCTGGGCCACCTAAGATAACCATCACCCAGATTAGAAACGTGTGGTGCAAGGGTAAGTAGCCGTTGGGGTCAAAAATGCCATTAAAGGTGGCTAAACCTGCCCCGCCAATGCCCATCAAAATGCAGCCAAGAATAAAGACCTCAAGACGACGCTGATTCACATCCTTGCCCATAGCCGCTGATGACAACTCGTTATCGCGTATCGCTCGCATCATTCGCCCCCAAGGACCTTTGTACGCGGCATGTAACAGATAGAAAATGATCGCAATCAGAACCGCTGTCACAGAGAGGTATAACGCACGTGCGGTAATAAAACCGACCTCTCCAGCACTTGGAACAGGCCAAGGCAGAGGCGACACCGTCAGGGTACCCCGCGTTAGCCATTCTGAGTTTTTTAGGAAGGCTTTGATAATCTCTGCCACGCCCAACGTTGCAATCGCTAAATAATCACTGCGCAAGCCTAAGCAGATATGCCCAATAAAATAGGCCACCGTGCCAGCCAGAATACCGCCAACTAACCAACCGACCCACACCGGCATTCCGAAGCCGCCGATAAAGCCATGTTGAGAGACGATCGCCTGAGTCACAGGTGCAAACCCATTCACAACCCACAAATAGGCCACGGCGAGCGTTATCAATAACAAAGGTAAGCGAATGCTCCTTGGCACCGACAATCGGCGCAACTGAACCACGGCCCAGACAATGACCACCGCACCCAGTAATTTCAAGAATGCCTGCCCCAAATCTGAGGCCTGATCTGAAGACCAAAAGCCCTGATTAACAGGGAACGTCAGCAGCATCGCTGAAAAGCCACCAATGGCCACAAATCCCATGATGCCCGCATTAAATAATCCAGCGTATCCCCACTGAATGGTCAACCCCAGGGCGATGATTGCATAACAACTCGCTTCGACCAACACGCGTATTCCGTAAGCGCTGCCCATAAACACCATGAGCAACAGAATCGAAACGGCTAAGGCCATGCACAATCCAAATTCTTTTGTCAGCCATTGTGTATTCATTACAAGACCTTCCCTTTAAACAGACCGGTCGGGCGCCATACCAAGATGGCCAATAAAATAAAGAAAGGTACGGTGATTTTGTATTCGGTTGGCACAAAGGCAAGATTTGCCGGTAAGTCAAACCATAACTGGTCTCTAAAAGGCCGCAAGAGCACCGCCCAATTAAACACCGACAAGGTTTCAGCAAAACCGATGACAAACCCACCTGCCAACGCCCCGTATGGATGGCCCACGCCTCCAACAATGGCCGCAGCAAAGATCGGCAGCAGTAACATAAAGCTTAAATCCGGCTTAAGCGACACATCCAAAGACAATAAAGTCCCAGCTGCGGCGGCAAGCGATCCCGCTATAATCCATGTAACGGTCACTACTTTTTGTGTGTTAATTCCTGAGACTCTAGCCAAATCTGGGTTATCCGACATGGCGCGCATCGCCTTCCCCAGTTTTGAGCGGGTTAAAAACAGGTGCAGAGCGATCACCGCCACGACCAAAAATAGAATCAGCAGTATCTGAGGATCGGTAATGACAATCGGACGATTAGCTAGCTCAAAAGGCACATCAATACGGTGAATTCCTTTGCGATCATCTATGTATAGATTGCGGCTGCTCGTTCCCATAAACATGCGAATAAGCCCCTGTAGCATTAAAGTCACCCCCAGAGAGGCCATCACCAAGACGATAGGTTTCACTCCTTGAGCGCGTAAGGGCTTATAGAAGGCTTTGTCTAGATATACAGCTGTCAATGCCGTTAACCCCATGGCTAAGGGCAGCATGACAAAGGCTGTTGGCAAGCCTAATGCAGGGCCGATGGCTGGGAATAATGCCGTTAAGAAAAACGCAAAAAATGCACCCAATGTCATTAAATCCGCATGTGCAAAGTGAGCAAAGCGCAGAATGCTGAAAATCAGCGTAATTCCCACAGCCCCCAAGGCGTAGATCGAACCGATCACCACACCTGAAATAAGAACATTATTGATAAAGAAAACAAATTCGTTCAAAGGTTCACCTCAGCCTTTCAGCCACCTAAAAAAGCTTTAGCCACTTCAGGATTATTAATCAAGTTCATGCCAGTGTCAGTAAATCGATTTTGTCCGGCAACCAGTACAAAGCCTTTATGGGCAATTTTTAACGCCTGCTTAGCATGTTGTTCTACCATCAACACCCCCACACCTGCCGCATTGATGGTGACGATGCGCTCAAAAATATCCGCCATGTACAAGGGTGATAAACCCGCTGTCGGCTCATCCAATAAAATAAGGCTCGGCTCAATCATTAAGGCTCGCCCCATTGCCACCATTTGCCGTTGCCCGCCCGATAACTCGCCAGCGGGTTGAGAGCGTTTATCCGCTAAAGGCGGAAAAAAATGGTACACCTGCTCAAGGATGTGCTGATAATTGTCTTGACGACTATAGGCTCCCATTTCGAGGTTTTCTTGAACCGTCAAAGAGGGAAATATGTTCTTTTCTTGAGGCACAAAGGCCATTTTTTTCAAAACCAACTCACCAGGGTCGGCATTTGTAATAAGCTCACCGCGAAGCTCAATACTGCCTTCGGTGACACGCAACAAGCCAAAAATGGCTTTTAATAAGGTCGACTTCCCTGCCCCATTGGGGCCGACAATGACGCCGATTTCATCCGCGTTAATGGCCAAGTCTAGGCCATTGAGAATGTTCATTCCGCCATAGCCACCATGAACATTCTTTGCTTCAAGTAAATGCATTCACAAACCTCTAAAATTCGGATCAGTGTGCATCATTACCAAAATAGGCTTCGATGACAGACTTATCTTCTTGTATTTCTTGTATTGTTCCTTCCATCATCACGCTTCCTTGCGCCAGCACGATCACTGGATCACACAGCTGTGCGATCATATCCATGTCGTGCTCAATCACGAGAAAGGTATAGCCTCTTTCGGTATTCAAACGTTGAATATTGCGGATCAAATCTTGCAACAGCGTGCGGTTAACGCCTGCCGCGATTTCATCTAGCAACACGACCTTAGCATCCACCATCATGGTGCGGCCCAGCTCGAGCAGTTTTTTTTGTCCACCGGATAAATTACCCGCCAGCTCATTTTTAACATGCGCCAAGCCAACAAATTCAATGACCTCTAGCGCTTTTTCGCGCACTTCGGCTTCTTGAGCACGCACATCAGATGGTCGAAACCAAGTATTAAAAAGGCTTTCCCCTTTTTGCGGCGGCACCATCATCAGGTTTTCCAACGCACTCATGTGTGAGAACTCTTGTGCGATCTGAAAGGTTCTTAACAAGCCTCGATGAAAAAGCTGATTGGCAGGAACGGACGTTATGTCTTGACCTTGATACCAAATACTGCCGCTGTCTGGGGCAAAGGTTCCGGCGATCAAATTGAATAAGGTCGATTTTCCGGCGCCATTAGGACCAATAAGCCCCGTTATTGATCCTTGCTCCACCTGTATTGAGCAATCATTAATCACATTTAGACTGCCGAAGGCCTTTGACACTTGGCGAACTTCAATAATGGCTGACATGCACACTCCAAATCAGGATAAGTCTCACAGCGATACCCCGAGTCAAAAAGGATTTCGAAGCATTATGATGAATAGATCATAAGCTCTGCAATAGCAAAATACGTCACCTAAACGCCCCTAAACATACTGCCCTGCACAATAGCCACTCGACCAAGCCCATTGAAAATTATAGCCACCTAGCCACCCAGTCACATCGACGACCTCGCCGATAAAGTACAGTCCTGGTACCTGCTTAGCTTCAAAGGTTTTAGAGGACAACTCATCCGTTGACACGCCTCCGCGCGTGACTTCAGCCGTTTTGTAGCCTTCCGTTCCCGACGGCGTGATGCGCCAGTGATGAAAATAACGAACCAAGACCTCAATATCACTTTTGCTCAACTGAGCAATCGCTTTACTGGCAATAGAGGCTGCCAATTCAGGAAAATCCAACCAATGGCTCACCAACCGCTTTGGTAAGATACGACTTAATAGGGTTTTCAGCTCAGATTTTGCGCCCTCTCGTTGCCATTGAGTAATGAGGTTGGCCAGATCTTGATCGGGCAATAAATCGATTTCAACTTCATCGCCAAAAAACCAATAGTTGGTGATTTGCAAAACAGCAGGACCGCTCAGCCCCTTGTGGGTAAACAGCATAGCTTCTTTGAAGGTTTGCCCACGACAGCGAATACTCACCGGCAAGGCAACTCCAGCCAATGCTTGAGCTAAGGATAAGGCATCATTTTTTAATGTGAAGGGTACCAAGGACGCTTGGCGTTCAGTCACTCGCAAACCAAACTGTTGCGCCACCTCGTAGCCGAAACCTGTCGCCCCCAAGGTTGGAATGGATGGACCACCAGTGGCAATGACTAAGGACTCGCAGGCCATAGGGCCTAAGCTCGTTGAAAGTTCAAAGCCACCTTCAGTTTTTTCAATTTTGTGAATTTGACAGCGCGTTTCGATTGTCACGCCCGCTTGCTCACACTCAGCCAGCAGAATATTCAAAATATCCTTAGCGCGATTATTACAAAACAACTGACCAAGCGTTTTTTCATGGTATTCAAGCTGGTATTTGTTCACCAACTCTAAAAAATCCTGTTGTGTATAACGACGTAAAGCAGAGATACAAAAATGGGCATTTTCTGACAAGTAGTGTCGGGGCTCCACATTGTAATTGGTAAAATTACATCGCCCCCCTCCTGACATGAGGATTTTTTTACCGACCTTATTTGCATGATCTAAAATAGCTACCTGACGACCTCGCTGTCCAGCCGTCGCCGCACACATCAAACCTGCCGCACCGGCGCCTAAAACGATAGAATCAAAGTAACGCACTGGACTTGCCACCCAAAAGCATAAGTATACCACGCTCGATGAAGCCTCAAATATAGACATCAAACGAAGTCGTACTATTTAATCCAACATCTGTTAGCTAAAAATGCCATATAAGCTCACGTTTTAAAAAACAATTTTTGCACTCAATCAATTCAAAAATATTCGTTTTCCGCTACAATTCAAACCTACAAGGATGAGGAAACACTCGGACATAACCCTTCACACGGTATTTTGAAGTATGGCACTAACATTAAATTCACGTATTGGGAGCCTTGTGTCCTCATGTTGTTTCGTTTTTTTGATCGGTATTTTTTGCTGGATACCCAACGCCACTTCAGCCACTATCTCGCTGGATAGCGATTGGAGTTATCGCTGGGGAGACTCACCCTTTGATGAGCAAGGATCGCCTCTGTGGTCTCAAGAGCCCTTCGACTCACCTGAATGGCAAGCCATTGATTTCCCATCAAACCCACCCGAACGGAAAGGCCAAACCAATGTTTGGTACAAAACCTCACTCCCGCATGGACAATGGACAGATCCCGTTTTATATATTTACAGTGTGGATTTAATTGTTCAGGTTTATCTTGACGGACTAAAAATTTACGAGTTCGGCGAGTTTGATCAAGAGGGCCGAGGTGCATTTGCAGGCTGGCCTTGGCACAGCATCTCTTTACCTGAAGGGTTCGAAGGCAAGCCCATCTACTTCCGAATTTTTTCGGATTACAGTGATATTGGCTTATGGGGTGAAGTGAAGGTTATGGAGAAACCAGACTTAATCCTGTTTATTTTATCGAGCTCTTTAAAAGATCGCCTCATTTTTGCTTTTTGTGTGCTAATCGGCATTCTAGCGTTTATTTTTTCGCTCTTTCAATCACACAATCGAACATATTCGTACCTTACACTCTTCTCTTTAGCCTCTGCAGGAATGATTATAGGTGAAAGCCAAGCCACTCAACTGATCTATAATGCGCCGATGTTCTGGAGATACTTGGCGGCGATGTCATATTTTACGCTGCCCATCGCTATCTCTGGCCTTCTTTATTACTGGCTTGCAAACACCTCTCCCTTGTTCCGCATGCTCAGATGGATACGCAACACCCATATTGTTTTTTTAGTCCTCGCTTTAGTTTTATCCTTAACTGAAATCGTTCGACTTTCACATTTTTACCCCGCATTTGATGCGTTGTTTGTTGTAACACTGATCTCTATGTTGGTGCTGATTGTTCCACAACACACTAAACTCGATACCACGCAAACACTAATCGTATGTGCTTATGCGGTGTACTCTGCTTTTCTACTGATTGATATGGCCGTTGCTCATGGTTTTATCGCTTGGTGGCGTTTCCCCGTATCCGTGGGCGCCTTGCTTTTCTCCATGACACTGGTTGTCATCTCAATTTTGCACTTCAACCAAACCCAAAAAGCACTCGTGGAGTTAACGCTATCGCTAGAGCAAAAAGTCATTGAGCGTACCGAAAAAATTCAGCGCTACGCCCTTAGAGAAAAGGAGCGCGCCCGCCTGCTCGCTCTCGAAAACAAAAAAATGCGAGCACTTGAGCAGTTAGTCGAACAGCTGCATAAATGCACAGAACTACAAGAAGCCTTGCAACTCTTATTCAAACGCCTTCCAGCGTTGCTTAAGCCTTTACCCGCAACTGTTCGATTTAACTCTGTACGAGATCGTATGCTGCCGTCCGCCCTGACGCCCCAATCTATACTCAGCTTTTCGATCAAGGTTGATGATGCGACAGATAAAAGCTACGTGTGCGCCGTGATTGAAATTGAAGAAAGTCCCTTGGTTCATGATGATACTATCAATGCAATTTCGCTTTTTATTTCAAGAGCTGCGGATCGGCTGGGCATCACACTTTCCAGTATTAAGTTGCAAGAAGAGCTTCAGCAATTGTCCTATGAGGATGCACTCACAGGATTAAAAAACCGTCGTTTCTTTGACGAACTCCTTAAGCGAGAGTCGATGATTGCATTACGCCAAGGCACGCCTTTATCTGTGCTCATCTGTGATATTGACCACTTTAAACAGTTTAACGACCGTTTTGGACATGAAGCAGGCGACATGGCATTGAAGTCGCTCGCAGACTGTCTATTAACACACTTTAGAGAAACCGATATTTCATGCCGTTATGGTGGCGAGGAGTTTGTGGTTGTGATGCCTGCCGCATCAAGAGAAGATGCCGTACGACGAGCCAAGCAACTGATTCTAGACGTCGAAAAGACACCCATTGAATACCTGGGACAATCAATCGGTACGATTACGCTCTCTATCGGTATTGCCACTTGGCCAGAAACTGTGGACTCGCCCTCACAGCTTCTAAAGCAAGCCGATACTGCACTTTATCAAGCCAAGCAAAAGGGGCGAAACCGCGTGGAACATGAAATTTGTCTATAAGGTTAGTATTATATTTCACATTCACTTCTACGACTTTGTGGTAATATTGCCTGCTATTTTTCAGCCACAAGGTTAATTTTTTTGTGATTCAGTTTAAACACGTACACAAAGCCTATAAGGTCGGTGGGCGTGAGATTACCGCGCTGGAGCCTTGCGATCTACAGATCCCAGAGGGTCAAATCTTCGGTCTTATCGGTCACTCTGGAGCCGGTAAGAGTACTCTCTTACGCCTCATCAACCGCTTAGAAGAGCCAACGTCTGGAAGCATTATTGTTAAAGATCAAGATATCACGGCGTTAGATGCGGCGGCTTTGCGTCGCTTTCGACAAGGCGTGGGGATGATTTTTCAACATTTTAATTTGTTGTCCTCAAAAACAGTGGCCGATAACGTGGCCATGCCCTTGAAACTGGCGAATGAGTTGTCCAAGACACAAATTAAAGAGCGCGTGCATCAACTGCTTGAACGCGTCGGCTTAACCGATCATGCCCAAAAATACCCTGCGCAGCTGTCTGGTGGACAGAAGCAGCGGGTGGGTATCGCGCGAGCATTGTCGACCAGCCCCAGCATTCTTCTGTGCGATGAAGCAACCAGCGCACTTGATCCGCAAACAACGGGTCAAGTCTTGCAACTGTTAAACGAAATAAACAGAGAGCTAAACTTAACCATCGTGCTAATCACGCATGAAATGGATGTGATTCGTCGCATCTGTGATCAGGTTGCCGTCATGGATGCAGGCCGAATCGTTGAGCAAGGTACGGTCTCAGAGGTCTTTTTGCATCCTCAACATCCTACAACTCGACGCTTTGTCTATGAGGATGAACACCTTGATGAACAAGAACAACTCAAACGCTTTTCTCAAATCGCAGGCTGCATCATCAAGCTAACCTTTCAAGGTGAGTCTACCTACTCGCCTTTGCTTGGTGAAGTTGCCCGCCAGTGCGGCGTTGACTACAGCATTTTAAATGGACGTATCGATTACATTCGTGACACGCCTTATGGTCAATTAACCCTTTCTTTGATTGGTGGTAACACGGTAGCTGCACTAGATGCCTTCCGTGCAGCCGACGTGACTGTGGAGATCCTTCGCCCATGAACGCATTCTTTAATAACGTCGATTGGTATGACATCTGGTTAGCCACTCTCGACACCTTGATGATGCTCGGTGGCTCCATGCTATTCACCGTGCTTTTTGGCTTACCTCTAGGCGTCATTTTGTTTTTAACGGCTCCGAAGCAAATGTTTGAACAAAAAGCCCTGTATGGAATTCTCTCATTTTTCGTCAACGTGTTGCGATCCTTGCCTTTTATCATTCTGTTGATTGTCATGATTCCTTTGACCTTATTGATTACAGGCACGTCGCTTGGCGTCGCAGGGGCAATTCCGCCCTTAGTTGCTGGCGCGACCCCCTTCTTTGCGCGTTTGGTTGAAACCGCCCTGCGTGAAGTGGATAAAGGCATCATTGAAGCCACGCAAGCTATGGGAGCGAGCACTTGGCAGATTATTACCCAAGCGCTGCTTCCAGAGGCGAGACCCGGCATTATCGCAGCGTCAACCGTAACAGCCATTACACTGGTCTCCTATACCGCTATGGCAGGTGTCGTAGGGGCTGGAGGCTTGGGCGACTTAGCCATACGTTTTGGCTATCAGCGCTTTCAAACCGACGTCATGGTCGTGACCGTCGTCCTGTTACTGATTTTGGTACAACTATTACAGAGTCTAGGAGACCGCTTAGTCATTCACTTTTCACGTAAATGAAACCTGTCTTATTTATTTAGCCCC
Source organism: Nitrincola tibetensis (assembly GCF_003284585.1). Lineage (GTDB taxonomy): Bacteria > Pseudomonadota > Gammaproteobacteria > Pseudomonadales > Balneatricaceae > Nitrincola > Nitrincola tibetensis. The sequence continues at coordinate 425,246 of NZ_QKRX01000001.1, read as the reverse complement.
TTGGAGATATTGAATGAAAAAATTACTCGTGGCCTTAGCTGCCCTAACCGCCTTTTCAGCACAGGCAGCAAGCTTACAAGTCGCGGCAACGGCCGTTCCACATGCTGAAATTTTAGAGTTTGTGAAGCCTACCCTGGCTGAAAAAGGCATTGAACTGAACGTGCGTGTATTTACGGATTACGTTCAGCCCAATGTGCAGGTCTCGGAAAAGCGCCTTGATGCCAACTTTTTCCAGCATCAACCTTATCTGGACAACTTTAACAGCACGCGTGGGACTGATTTGGTCACTCTAGCCGGTATTCACGTTGAGCCATTTGGCGCTTACTCGGTTAAACACACCGATCTTGAGCAACTGCCTGAACGCGCTCAAGTTGCCATTCCCAATGACGCGACGAATGGTGGTCGTGCATTATTATTGTTACAAACGGCTGGCTTAATCACGCTAAACCCAGAAGCAGGCATCACTGCAGGTGTGCGTGACATTCAAGACAACCCTAAGCAGCTACGTATCCGTGAAATTGAAGCAGCTACACTTCCACGTGTTCTGAATCAAGTTGACCTCGCACTCATTAACACAAACTACGCTTTAGAAGCCGGTTTAAACCCAGCCGATGATGCTCTGTTTATTGAAGGCAGCGAATCACCTTACGTCAATATTTTGGTAACACATGCGGATAACCAAGACTCCGAATCCTTGAAAACCTTGGTAGAAGTACTTAAAACCGATGAAGTGAAAGCCTTTATTCTAGAAAAATACGAAGGTGCGGTCGTACCTGCGTTCTAAATAGATATAAAGAATCCTCTCAGGTGACTGTTGATATGCAGGATTTGAGAGGATTCTAAAAGAGATGCACTCACCCTTTTTATAAATTTGTTTTCATCTGATAAACACCCCACAGAGAGAGTTGCACTTACTACTTTAATTCAGCTAGACTCGAAAAGACTAATTGCCAATTGATTTTATTAAGAAATCCAGATAAGGCATTAGACACTAACGAATTATAATTAGAGTACTGATATGGTATTACACCTCAGTTTTAAGCAAAAGATGATCTTAATGATTGCGTTGACCTTAATTGGCTTTATTGGCCTCGCATTCGTCGCCGCTAATGCATTGCGACAAATGAATGGCACCACACATGTTGTGAACCAATTAACTGAACAGCAAAATCATCTTAATGCCCTTCAAATTGATTTACTACTAGCAGCCAATTCCCTTTCTCCTGGTGCCTCCCCCGACTTACTCACCACATTACCTAAAATGTATCTTCCTGTACTTCAGCCCGGCGGCGCTGCAGGATTAACTGACTCCAAGCTAGCAGAGGCTCTAACCCAGTGGGTAAACACAATGACAGAGTGGTTACGCCTACATTCAGAGCTCGGTATCGACCGCGAATCAGGCGCACGGGGGCAAGCACAATCTATCGTCATCAACCTCCGCGACCAGATATTTTCACTCTTTAGCAATGTATTTCAAACATTTAGCACACAACTAGATTCTCTTAACGACAATCCAACTCCCGACGCCTATAACGCAACGGAAGCTGCGCTAGCTGACTTCGAACAAAGCGTTGAAGAATACGAATTCGTCGACCTGTATGGGCCTACTTTAGAGTCTTTACGACAAGCGCTAGAAACTATCGGTCAACTCAACGCCAGTATTATGCAACATGACATCCAAGCTCGGATGCAACAAGAAGCTCTTTTGTCTCGAATCAAACAACAGGTTTCGGAACTCAACAATCGCTTGGCGACAGCCCGCACTGCAGCTTTAAAAGCCAGCGAACAAGCAGAGAGGCTAATCCTAACGGCCAGTATAGGCATTGCCTCCTTAGTAGTGATTCTACTTTGGCTTATGCAACGACGTGTTTCACTCACGCTGAATTCAACCGTCACAACACTAAACCATATTGCACAAGGTGACCTCAGCAAGCGCTTACAAGTCAGCTCTGGAAAGCAAGACGAGTTCGACCGAGTTGGCCATGCCGTCAACAGAGTCACACAGGATTTATCCAGCGCATTAATCGAAGTACAACGAGGCAGTGCTGAACTTCAGCAAGGCGCAACAGCTCTGCGCAGTACCTTGCATGATCTCGTAATCAGCAATGATGAAGCCAGTCGTCAAACAGAATCCGTGGCCGCCTCAGTACAAGAAATAGCCTCAACTGTACACCAAATGGCCGAAGAAACAGCACAGGCACACAGCCAAGCCAGTACGGCCAGCACAGCGGCTGAATCTGGTCGAGAGTCTGTGCAGCTAGCCATGTCGGCCATCGAATCCGTTCACGATATTTTTAACACCTTAAAACAAAATGCCAATGAACTTGAAAAAGCCTCCGAGCGCGTCGACTCGGTAACAGGACTCATAAATGGTTTAGCCGAACAAACCAACATGCTAGCGCTTAATGCGGCAATTGAAGCAGCTCGCGCTGGTGATGCTGGACGCGGTTTTTCTGTGGTGGCAGACGAAGTCCGAGGTTTAGCAGAAAAAACGGTAGCAGCCACCAGCAACATCAATAGTATCGTCAGTGATATGAAGCAACAGATGAACCGGCTACTAAACTCAATCTCTTCAGGCAGTGCACAGGTAATGCAAGGAAAGGCCATGAGTGAGCAAGCCTCCCACGAAATACATCAAATGAAAGCCTTGGTTGATGAAGTCGCTTCACGAAACCATATTCTGGCAACCAGTATTGAAGAAATTGCACAAACAACGGTCGTGATCAGCGATAGCATGTCTCAGGTCACCGCGTTGACCCAAATCAGTAACGATAAATTGCATACGGTAGAGGGCTTCTCCGAACAAGTCGCCATTCAATCAGAACAACAGAAAACGGTCACTCAACGTTTCCGCTGTACGTGATCTCTGATAGTGCTAAAAAAGTTGGGCCATTGCGGAATAGTCGACACTCAATATGGCCCCTCTCACTGACTATACGAAACAACCAAACTCACGGCCACAGCGAGTAAAATCATCCCCATACCTGCATCAAACACCCGCCAATGAGTAGGTGAACTGAGGTGTTTTTTCAGCAAAGGCGCGCAACCTGTCAAAATTGAAAACCAAACAAACGAAGCAAAACAAGCCCCCACAACAAACCATAGCTTGTCAGTCTGTTGCGCACCCACACTGCCAATCAAAACCAAGGTATCAAGGTATACGTGTGGATTCAAAAGGGTAATTGCCAACGCCGTGATGGCCATTTTCACTGCACTCGGCTGATTAATGACATCTGACACCTGAAGCCCCTCTCCCCCTTTAAATGCGCGCATTAAGGCTTTAAAAGCCAAACTCAGCAACAAAGCCACACCGAGCACGGTTAGAATCGGTACTAAAGGTGGAATCAATGACTGAATGTGTTGAATTGCATAGACGCCGATGATGATCAAAATCGAATCACAGAGTATACAAACACTGGCAATCACACTCCGATGGTAACCTCGCATCGCATTGCTTAACACCCAAGCATTTTGAGCACCTATGGCCACAATCAACCCTAAAGACACTACAAAACCTGTCGCAAATACCCACATCACAGCCTCCACTGGCTTCATTGAATGATTGGCAGAGACTAATTCATACGTTATCATTAATCTAACGAATAATTTTTATACATCATAAGTATTTCTAATGATTGATTATCGACTCCTACAAGCACTCGCTGCTGTGTTTGAACAAGGTGGTTTTGAAAAAGCCGCGCAAGCGTTGCATCTCACCCAATCGGCGGTGAGTCAACGGATCAAGCAACTTGAAAGCCAATTAGGGCAGCCACTTTTATTTAGAAGCACCCCACCTAAGCCCACCTTAATGGGGGAGCGTTTACTTAATCACCTGCAACAGGTTAAGCAGATGGAGGCAAGCTTAGGTTTAGCAATTGACCCAGAGGATTTGATTATTCGAATTACAGTCAATGCAGACTCTTTAGCCACTTGGCTGCCAGAGGCCCTAATCATTGAAGAATATCAAAACTTACGGTTTGATATTTCCGTCGAGGATCAAGCCGTTGGCTTACGCAGGATGAAACAGGGTGAAGTGATGGCCTGCTTATGCGACAGCGCCATCCCCGTAAATGGGGGGGCGTGCATTGCTCTTGGCACCATGCGTTACAGAGCTCTCGCCAGTCCTGATTTTATTGAGCGACTCAATCTTCAAGTGCTTGATACGCAGCGGCTTCTTTATGCGCCCTGTCTCGTTTACAGTCGAGATGATGCCCTTCAGCATCGATTCATGGCCGCAATGACGGGGGCAGAACCTAAGACCATTCACCTTCTTCCCTCCTCAGAGGGTTTCGTGAAAGCGGCTCTGGCGGGGCTGGGATTTGGCATGATGCCGGAGTTACAGGTCAAAGATCTGATTGATAACGGACAATTAGTTGACGTAGTACCAGGCTATGCGCAGGACATTTCCCTGTACTGGCACTTTTGGCAAGCCGAAAGCCCTGTGATGGCACAGGTTCGCCAGTCAGTGATAAAGGCCGCTCAACGCCACCTTTATAACGAGCTTTAGATGAATTAATCGCACTCAGCACATGATGGGAAGTAAAAAATTTCAGTTAGAAACACAGTTTTTGCAACTAATGTCATAAAAAAGCCATGAGTTTTAAACTAGCGCTATTGAAATGATCGCGCACGTATTAAAATTAGCCGTAATTCCACCCTTCTTTAAGGATTTTCCATGACTTTTTCGGCCAATCAGTCAACTTATGTTGTCGTTAGTAACTCTTCAGACAATCCCTTTGCGATAGACGTCGCCTACGCCATGGGGCAACGAGAAGACATTGCTGATTTGATCAGCATGAAGCAGTTCATGAACTCCGAGTTTTGCCCTCGCTTTATTTCTGATGAGACGGACTTTGACAACATCGGCCGCACCCTTAAAGGAAAGTCTGTCATCATCGTGAGTACAGGAAGTCATACTAAAAGTCGTCAAGAATTAGCCATGGCGAATTTAATTATCGCACGTGCTGCCAAAGAAAATGGCGCAGAACGTGTGATTCTAGTTGAGCCTGACTTGTTCTACAGTGCACAAGATCGTGGCCCACATCTCGATTTAGGCCAAACCCATTTTGAACGCGATATTAACGATGTAAAAAAATTCGACGGACAACCCTTCACCGCTAAACTCTATGCGCAACTGCTGAAGTTTTCTGGGGTCGACACGGTCATGACCATTCACAACCATTCTGAATCGGTGCAAAAGATCTTTTCCGACGTGTTTGAAGGTGATTTTCATAACCTCATCCCCTATCAAATCTACGCACATTACTTGCTGAACTCAAACATACTAAGCTATGGCGAAGACGGCGAAGGCCTCGTGCTTTGTGCACCCGATAAAGGCGCTCGTGATTTCGTGAAAGAAATGTTCAAAACACTTGGCTTAAGCAAAGCCAAATTCATCATGCTGGATAAAGAGCGCACCGCCGAACGCAAAGTTGATATCACTCTGCATAAAGAAAGCGAGCACACCTTTGACGGCTTAGATGGCTCCAGCATTGTTCTATTTGATGACATGGTGCGTACAGGGTCGACCGTGGTCAAATCCTGTCAATTTCTACAGCAGATCAATCCTCAACGTATGGTGTTTGCTGTATCGCATTTTTACGCCAGTGATGAAGGACGTGAGCGTATGGCGCATCCAGCCATTGGCGAAATCCTCACACTAAACACACTGCCTACGATTTTAAATCGTGACGAACAAGGCCGCTTACGTAAGAAAATGGTGGTTTTAAAAGTTGAAAAATGGCTGGCGCAAGAGCTTTGTAACCTTCTTAACCTACCGCAAACGCAAGAAGCCAACCCCTACAAAATTGATATGTCATCTAAAAACCCTCGCTTCAGACGCAAAATTTGGTTTAGCGAAGAGCTATCTGAACTAAAGTAAAGCGCAGGCCCAGCGCATTGCGTTGGGCCATTATTCGGCGTTAGATTTGCGTCATTTTCCGCTCAAAATCTGCTAGAATCTTTTTATTCATCTTCACTCGGTATCCAGCACTTTATGTCTTTTACTTCCCTTGGTCTGTCCGGCTTTTTCCAACGCGCACTCGATGAACTGGGTTATGAAACCCCTACCGCTGTTCAGAGTCAGGCGATACCTGCGGTGCTGGAAGGGCGCGATGTATTGGCAGCGGCAGAAACAGGTTCTGGGAAAACAGCAGCGTTTGTATTACCTCTGCTGGAAACGCTACTCAATCACCCGGGACTCAGAAGCAATCAAGTGGCAGCATTAGTGCTAGTGCCAACACGTGAGCTGGCAGTACAGGTTGAACAGGCGATTCAGGCGTACACTGCGTATTATCCACGGCGAGTTAAAACGCTAGCGGTGTATGGTGGAGTCTCGATCAACGTTCAGATGCAGGCCATGCGCGGCGGCTGTGATCTAATGGTGGCGACGCCCGGTCGCTTGTTGGATTTAATCGAAAAAAATGCCATCAATCTGAATCAAGTGCAGCATCTGGTGCTGGATGAAGCAGACCGTATGCTGGATTTAGGCTTTGCTGATGAGTTACAACAGGTCGTCAACCTTTTGCCGACACAGCGACAAAATCTGCTGTTTTCGGCCACCTTCCCGCAAGAGGTCGACGCCTTAATCGATCGACTGTTGTTCAATCCGGTTTGTATCGAGATTGAGCGACAAAACAAGTTACCAGACAGTCTAACTCAACGTCCAATTGAAGTGGATAGAGCACAGCGCACGACCCTTCTGCGTCATCTGTTAACTGAGCATCCGGGGGCGCAGTTTCTGGTGTTCGTTGCTAGCAAACGTACCGCTGAAAATGTGGCAGACAAGCTATACAAATACGACTTTAACGTCGAAACACTGCACGGTGACAAGGCACAAACAGAGCGCACCACCACCATAGCTGCATTCAAAGCAGGCAAGATTCGGGTGTTAATCGCGACCGATCTGGCCGCTCGGGGCCTTGATATCCCTCTGTTGCCTTACGTGGTGAATTACGACTTGCCTCGTTCTCCCGCAGACTACATCCACCGAATCGGCCGTACCGCGAGGGCGGGTGAAGTCGGTACAGCCTTTTCTTTTATCGATCCAGAGAGTGATGCTCACTTCAAGCTGATCGTGAAGCGTAACCAGCTTGACGTCACACTCGAACAGATTAAAGGCTTTGAGCGCACGACGACTCCAACGCTCGAATCCCCCAAAACCACCCAAGGCCAACCGCCCATTAAAGGGAAGAGAAAGAGTAAAAAAGACAAACTGCGCGAAGCGGCTGCCCGGGAACAATAGCCCCAGGAAGCCGTATGAACGCTACCGCTTTGTTACTGAAACTTGGAGCCAGCCGCGGCTGTAAACGCGATTTCGACCAAATAATCTGGATCCGCCAACTCCGCTTTCACACAGGCGCGACTTGGCGCCGTGCCTTCTGGGAACCATGCATCCCAAACTTCATTAAGCGCTGACACATTCGCAAAATCAGTAATGTAAATGGTGGCGGACAGAATCCGGCCTTTGTCACTATCAATCTTTGCTAGCGCGGCTTCAGCCTGTTCCAATATCTGAGCGACCTGGCCTTCAATGTTGGCACTTAGGTCCGACTCTGGCACCTCCACAAAATAAGCGACGCCATTAAAAACCGTTATATCCGACCAGCGCTTGCAGGGATTGATACGATGAATCGTCATGAATAAACCTCAAATCAAATAAAAAACTAGCGATAATAATAGCAGATTTACCCTTGGTCGGGCAGACGATCGCTGGCGGCTACTTTGCTATCTGATCAAGACCCTTTTGCCACAGATCGTTGGTCAAAGCCAAGGTTTTGCTCTACCAACTCCACACAATGCTCAAGCAGTGCCTGAATCTCCGCATCCATCGGCCAGCCTGTATTAAGGCGCATATAATTTTGATACAAATCCAGCGTGGTAAAAGCAGGTCCAATTCTCAGATCCAACCTCTGCTCTACGGCTTGCTGCCAAAGCGCTTTGCTGTCCAGCCCGGGTATCTGCAACCACAGCACCATACCACCAGTCGGGTTACTGATAGCCGTGCCTGCAGGCAACTTCCGCATCAAAAACGTCCGATAATCCCTAAGATTCTGTTGCAACTGTACGCGCACCCGATTTAGATGGCTTTGATACTGACCTGTGCTAATAAAATCAGCCAGCCCCGCTTGCACGGGTGTACTGACGCCAAAGTGACTGACACCCTGCCTGCGTTCATACGCACTGAAAAAACGTCCAGGCAAACACCAGCCCAACCGCAATCCAGCGCTCAGTGTTTTAGAAACAGAACTGCACCAGAGTAGAAAACCACCTTTATCCCAGTACTTGGCGGGCAGCGGCAGCGTTTTACTCTGCCCCAGCTCGATATAGATATCATCTTCAATCACTGGAACTTGATACTGATTCGCCAATTCAGCTAATCGCTGCTTTTGACCCGCCGACATGCAAATTCCCTGAGGATTCATATGAGACGTACTAAACAAACCTGCCTTGATCTTTGCATCTTTCAGCAGCTGTTCAAATTGATCTAAGTCGACACCTTCGTCTGTTGAAGGGATCTCCACCGCTTTTCGGTTTAATACCGCCAATAACTCTAGAAGGCCACTGAAGCAAGGTGAATTAACTGCAATCGCATCACCGGGGCCAGATACAGTTTCCAGAGCTATACGCACGGCATCGATACAGCCCCCAGTTATCACCAAATCCTGACCTTTAAAAGGAAAACCGCAGCCTGAAAAATGCTGCTCCAGTGCTTGTCGTAAAGCCGGTTCCCCCTGTCGGTCAGGGTAAGCATGCAGTTGCTGATTAAGGCGCTTCAGCCCCCGTTTCATGCTTCGCTGCAACTGTTCTGTAGGCATCAACTCCGGAGCCAGCTGAGAAATCCCTAAGGGCCCAGGTTCATGTAAACCAGGCCGATAATTAATTGCAGACTCACGAAAGGAGATACTTTTCAGCTGACTACGGAACTGCGGCAAATCCGGTGTCTGGGTTGTTAACAGTGACCTAGAGACATAAAAACCGGATTGAGGCCTAGCAATAATCCAACCGAGTTCTTCTAGATGATGATAGGTATTGATGGCTGTTGTCATACTGACATCAAACTGTTGCGCTAGCCTACGTAGAGAGGGCATGCGACTTCCCTGAGTAAGCCTTTCACTGCAAATGTCATCAATAATCTGTTCTGCAATGCCCTGATATCGCATACAACTACTCCGTTGCACAACTTTTTAGAGTTAAGAATAATCTGCCTTAAACAAACTGTATACTTTTTATTTTTAAAAATTGCATCTGTTATCTTTCCACCCCAACATCGATACTTACTTCTCAGTAAACGAATAGAAAAGGAAAGAACGCCATGCGTCTGAACGACCTACTGTTGGGCCTAGCCATTATGTGCTTGTGGGGATTTAATTTTTCAGTCATTAAACTCGGCGCGGATCAAATTAATCCGATTCTGCTAACGACCCTGCGCTTTACCTTTGCGGTACTGCCCGTGATTTTTTTCATTAAACGCCCTCGAGTGAAGTTACGTTACCTAATCGGTTACGGAGTCACCTTTGGTGTCGGGGTCTGGGGAATGATGACGTCAGCGATTTCGCTGGGGGTATCTGCAGGAATGGCCGGTGTTTTGATGGACTTAAGCTTGATCTCTAGCCTGCTAATCGGTTGGTTAGTTCTGAAAGAGAAAATCACACCTCGCCAAAGTGTCGGCGCTTTGCTGATTTTAATCGGAGCATTGGTGAGCCTAAGCCTTCAGGATGGCTCTGTCCCCTTAGCCGGTTTACTATTGGTATTGATTGGAGCGCTAAGCTGGAGCATCATCGGCCTGATCGTCAAAATGGCAAACACTCAACAGGTATTTGCCTTTAGTGTCTGGGGAATGTTGTTTGCCCCTATCCCACTTGCCACTCTTGCGCTGATCTCATACGGGCCGGAGGTCTTTATTGCCCTGCCAGAACAGATGAATACGAGTGTTTGGTTTTCAATACTGTTTCAAGCCTATCCGACTACTTTACTGGGCTACTGGTTGTGGAATCGACTCATCACTCAATACCCTTTGTCTACTGTAGCACCGCTGACCATGCTGACACCGGTATTTGGCCTGATCGGCAGCGCACTGTTTCACGGTGAAGTGATCAGTCATGCCAAGTTACTGGCTTGCAGTTTGATATTGGTGGGCTTTTTGATCGGTCAATGGCAGCAGAGCTGGTTTAAACGCCAGACGAAGTCCGTAACGTAACAGGCTTCGTCTGAGAGTCACGATTGCAGCCGACCACTCTAAGCGGAATGTTTAGCATAGAGAATGCAGGTGATAGCTGGTCTAGTTTGCAAAAGGCTGTTGACCGAATAGTGGCAATTACTAACGCAGATCCTGATAAAAAGCGTATAGATAGAATTGTAACTCGGTGGGTAAAACGACACCTGAAGTGGTTAAAAGCAGATATCAACATGGATGCGTTAAACAGCTTGGTAGAGGATAAAGACATGTTAGCCGAGAACCTAGAAAATCTTGTTAAAAAAGAACGCCTTGATGTGCGTTTGGAAGGGCGACTAGAAGGAAGACTAGAGCATATGCGCGAAACCGCTCGAAATCTGATTACAATGAATCTACTCACCATCAAAACTCAAGACACAGACCATACCCCACCGGAGTCGCAAAGGCCTCTTCAAGGGGGATCTGTTTCACAAAATGCAGGGCAGCACGAATAACACCAGCATGGGTGACGACGATGGCTTCACTTGGAAGTTCATCTAACAGGGTTTGAACTCTGACTAAAAATGCAGGGATCGACTCCCCTTCTGGAAAGGAGTAAGCATAAGGCTGTTCGGCCCAAGCATCGAGTTCAGCTCGACTGATTTTATTCCATTCGATGCCCTCCCACTGACCAAAATGAATTTCTCGCAGCGCATCAAGGCAATGAATAGATTGCTTACCTTCGGCCAGGGCTTCAGCCAATAAACGGCATCGCTGCAAAGAGCTGGTGTAAATAGGCAGATGTATTGGCAAGTTGGGCAGTTCGGCAAGGGTCTCTTGTACGGGAACGGCCAAGGGCACATCGAGCCAGCCGTAACACAGGTGGCTCGATAACAAGGGTCGATCATGCCTTATCCAGTAACGCATACTCAGTGACCAATCAGCATTAAGAGTAAAAACACCAGCTCAGAAATAATGACACTGGCGCCAAGGGTATCACCTGTATAACCCCCTAAGTTCCGATGCAGACTGTATCCCCAACACAGCAGGGTAATCGCAATGGCAAAGAGAGTTATCCAAAACACTTGGGCGATGAGCGCCACAAGCAATACGCCGAGGATGGCGAGGGCCAACCGCCCTAGACTCATAGAATCAGCAACAGGCTTGGTTTTGCTTTGCTCAGATGCTGTGACATAGGGCATAAAGTGCATTAAAAACAGAGGCGTTAAGCGAGCAATGGCAGGCGCCATTAACAGTGCTATCGCTAAGTTGTCTAGCTCAACCCAAGTCGCCCACTTTAACGCCAGCACACAAAACAGGGCAACGGAGCCATAGGTGCCTATACGACTGTCCTTCATAATTTCTAGGCGCTTCTCGCGGGTGTAGCCACCACCAAACGCATCGAGGCTGTCGGCCAAACCATCTTCATGAAAGGCACCCGTTATCCATAAATGCAACACCAGCAACAGCAGTAAAGTGACCGTGAGAGGCAACAGACTGATCAGCACACTGAACGCAAGCAGATTCAACGCACCAAGTAAAAACCCCACCAGAGGAAAATACAGACTCGATGAGTTCATCAAACCTTGCGAGTAGTCAATTTTCACCCAGACCGGAATGCGTGTCAGGAAACTTACAGCCAACCAAAAGGCTTGCCACTCTTGGCGAATCAGGCTTCTCTTGTAGAGAGTGCTCATGCGGACTGGCTAACCCCTGCATCGTCAAAGGATGCCATTTCGTTAAAAAAGGCAGTGGCTAAACGGATGAGAGGAATCGCTGCAATGGCACCTGTACCCTCCCCTAAGCGCATATCAAGCGCTAGCAACGGCGTGATTTCCAGCTGTGAAAGAATACGCTGATGCCCTTGCTCATGACTTTGATGAGCAAAGACCGTGTAGTCGAGAATCGTCGGGCATAGCTGGTAGGCCACCATCCACGCGCTGGTGGCAATAAAACCATCGACCACGAGCAATTTTTTAAGGGCAGCACCGCGTAAAAAAGCCCCTGTCATCATTGCAATTTCCAATCCACCCACCGATTGCAAAACGTCTAAAGGCGCTTGTTGGTGGGTCTGATGACGCTCAAGTGCCGCTTGAATCACCTGTGCTTTATGCACTTGCATCTCGGGGCTTGCCCCAGTTCCCGCCCCAACAATGTCTTGTGCCGGAATGTCGAGTAGCGCGGCCAGTAGTGCTGCGGCAGTGGTGGTATTGCCGATGCCCATTTCACCCAGACTTAACACCTGCGCATCGGCTGCCCAAAAATCGACCATCTCAGCCCCTTTTTGCAGACATTGTGCCACTTCGTCAGCCGACATAGCCGACTCTTGCGCAAAGTTACGTGTGCCCGGTGCAACCGGACACGACACCAAATCAGGATGCTCAGGCAAAGGCGTTTTAACTCCGGCATTAATCACTTTAAGACCGACTTTATTGTGGCGACAAAAGACATTAATGGCCGCGCCACCTTGCAGGAAATTCAGCACCATTTGTGCCGTCACTTCCTGTGGAAAAGGACTCACCCCCTCTTCACACACACCATGATCCGCGGCAAACACCAAGTGCATGGCCGAATCAGTGCAAGGTGACAGAGTCTGTTGAATACGCGCAACCTGAGCCGCTAACGTTTCTAAACGACCCAGTGATCCTTGGGGTTTGGTTTTCATGTCGATTTTGTGTTGGATCTCAGCATCCAACTCATTTGAAAGCAGCGGGAGTTTGAACCTTCCCTTCTCAACAATCTGACTCACCTTGGCTCCTTTAAACGCCGATTCAATGCATTAAAGCGCGAAGATTACCACAGCCAAATAGAAAACCGCGAACAGGCTTTAATGAAAGCTGCACTTGGAAGCCCTGTTTTTGCTATGATGGCCGACTTCATTAACCCTTGTTCACAACCGATGGTAATGGCGCTTTCATGCTGCTTCCAAGTTTAAGTTTAGGTTTACTCTGCGTCATTTTGATGGCTATTCTCTTGGATCTGGTGTTGGGCGATCCCAAAAGTCTTCCGCATCCGGTGCAAATTATGGGCTCGTTAATAAGCCGACTCGATACAGGTTGGAACCGTGGCAGCCCCCGAACTCAACGTATCCATGGCTTTTTATTAACCGCTACAGTTGTGATGAGCACCTTTGCAATCACCTATGGATGCTTAGCGCTCGCGTATTCCCTTCATACTGTATTAGGCCTTTTGCTTGAAATCCTGCTGCTGTCGTCTTGCCTTGCCATCAAAGGATTAAAGGATGCGGCACTCGCCGTTGCTCGGCCGCTGAGCCAAGGCGACTTCACCCTAGCACGTACCTATTTATCCCATGTTGTAGGACGCGACACTCACACATTGGATGAAGCCGAAATCACTCGTGGCACGGTGGAGACCTTGGCCGAAAATACCGTCGACGGCATCACCGCTCCCCTGTTCTGGGCCTTTTTAGGCGGCGCGCCCCTGGCAATGAGTTATAAAGCCATTAACACCCTAGACTCGATGGTCGGCTATAAAAACGAACGCTATGCCGACTTTGGCTATGCCTCAGCAAAGCTGGATGATTTAGCCAATTGGATACCTGCTCGTTTGACAGCCGCTTGTTTTTGGATCGCGGCCATCGTGCTGCAAGGCGTTCGCACAACGGATGCGCTGCGACACACATGGCAGCAAGCCCCTCTGCATCCAAGCCCTAATTCAGGATGGCCAGAAGCCATGGTGGCTAATTTACTGGGCGTGCAACTTGGTGGGACCAATTATTATCAAGGCATCGCCTCTCACCGAGCCATTCTTGGCGCAAACAACCAGCCACTGCAAACCGTGCATATAGGACAGAGCATTCGCCTGATGCATGGCGCTTGGATCGTTTTTACCCTGCTTTTTGCCTTAATCAGCTTGCTGGGATGGGTTCTGCAATGAATCATTCAAGCACAGCACCCTGGCCTTCTCATGGTGGTCAGTCAGAATCAATTCTGGCCTATTATGGCTTCCCCAAAGAGCATAAGGTTATTGATTTTAGTACCAACCTCAACCCGTTGGGGCCACCGGCGTGGTTAAGTCGGTTTATTCACTCGCAATTGGACGCCCTAGCCTTATATCCAGATCCCAATTATACAGATGCCATCAATGCCATCGCGCAGGCAGAAGGCGTGCAACCTGAGCAAGTATGCTTAACCAATGGCGGCAGTGAGGCCATCTTTTTGTCAGCCTCGTTATTTGCGGGCAAGCGCAGTTTGATTTTGGAGCCAACCTTTGCTGAATACCGTCGAGCCTGCGATCACTACGGCCTAACATCCAGTATCAAACAACTTTCAACGCCCGATTTCCACTTGCCTAAGCAGGCTATTTTTGCCGAAATGGCGGCGCAGGATGTGGTGTTTATCGCCCGACCCAATAACCCAACGGGCATCCTTATTGGCATGGAGGAAATGGAAGAATGGATCGATCAGGCAAAAAAAACCAACTGTACACTGATCGTTGATGAGGCATTTATCGACTTTGCCCCTCATGAACAAAATCAGTTGCCGCGCTATCTTGATGAAAACACACCCTTGATTTTGTTACGCTCCTTAACAAAGATGTTCACCTTACCGGGGCTCAGAATCGGCTATATTCTGGCCAACCCCGAATGCATCGCACAGCTTAAAAAACGACAAATTCCGTGGAGTGTGAATACCTTTGCCGCCAACATCGTTCCCCATCTGCTGCACGACAGTGAGTTTTTAGCCGCTACCCACGATTGGTTAACACAAGAGCACGCCTGGCTGTTACCGCAACTGCGTGAGTTACACTATTCTATTCCCCCAACCCAAGCCAATTTTTTTCTATTGCAGCCTCCATCAGCCGAACGCGACTCAAATGCCTTGCTGCCTTTCCTACTGCAACGCGGTTTACTCGCTCGTCACACTCACAACTTTGCAGGGTTAAATGGCTCAGCACTGCGTTTTGCGATACGTTCACGTACAGACAATGCACAGCTGTTAAATGCCTTACGCGAATGGAGTGGTTCATCATGATGACCTTTATCTCAGGCGGGGTGCGCTCGGGAAAAAGTCGATTTGCCGAACAGCTTGCCGAGCAGGATGCTCAAGCACGTGGCGGTCCGCTTTTTTATTTAGCAACGGCAGCCACGCCTCAAGAGCCTGAAATGCAGGCACGCATTCGTTGGCATCAACAGGATAGGGGAACTGCTTGGATCACACTGGAAGAGCCCGTTGCGTTAAACGCTATTTTGCCTCGCTTGCAACCCAACAGCACCCTGTTACTGGATTGCCTGACCCTTTGGAGCAGCCAAGTGATGTTTGCCAGCGATCTAAGCCTTGAGGAAGCCATCAAGCAATTGAGCGCATTTATCCAAGCCCTAGCAGACCAACACATTCACTTGATCGTCGTCTCCAATGATATTAATGAGTGCCTGCCACCAACCGAGTGCAAACTGCTCAACTATGTGAATTTTCTACAATCCCTGCATCAATGCCTCACCGCTCAGGCGGATCAGGCCATACAGATGCTTAGCGGATGTGCGTATTATTGGAAAGGAGGTTAATGTGAAACTGATTATCGGTGGATACTGCTCGGGAAAACGCCGTTTTGTTGGCCAGCTTTACCCTAACGCACGCTGGATATCGGCGTATTCAGGCGACGGGCTGGCTGATTGGCCACCAGAATCCAGCACGCCTTCTCCCATGGTGATCGAGGGCTGGGAGCGATGGATTGAGGCGGATTTAATCGGTGCGTATGATGTTAAGCAACTTAGGGCTAAGTATGCAAACCTGCTTGACACTTATCTGGCACATGAACAGATTTCTAAACAACCCGTTTGCCTGATCATGCTGGAAATCGGACGCGGAATTGTCCCTATCGAGGCCAAGCAACGAGCCCTTCGTGATCTCAATGGCTGGTTAAGTCAAGACGCCGCTGAGCGCTGCAACGAGGTGTTTTATGCGTGGAATGGATTGGTCCGACCGATTAAGACGATGATTGAACCGTGAAAAAATTAACAGGTTTGCATAACCTCATTCCATCTTCTTTTCATCATATCGATTCATCCTTGAATTGAAGTCCACACCCAAGGCCTTAACTTGTGAAAAAACGGTCAAAATGCTAGTCTTCGCCCTTTCACAGGTTCTGTAGATTCGCTCTCGGATTAATAGGGAAGTCAGTGCTTAAATCTGACGCTGCCCCCGCAACGGTGATCAAGTTAAGGTGCCTCAATAACCACTGTACTTCGGTATGGGAAGGTGAGCTCACCCCTTAAGACTAAGACATAGTCTTTTGCTTGTCAGCCCGGAGACCTGCCCGTGATGTTATGCCTGATTGCGGTGGGCGATCATTGGGCAGGGTCTTGCTTTGCCCCTCCTCTCTTCTCCCACTGACAGCAGTTCCCCGATAATTAGTTGTGCGGGTGTGCACACTTGACGAGACCTTGTCACATGAACAAACCGGTTTTTGCAATCAAGCCTTTGGCGTTGCTTTGCCTATCGAGCTTTTCTGCTCCTCTCTTCGCTCAGTCGATATCCTCTTTGGACTCTTCAGAAACTCGCTTTAATCCGATTATCGTGACGGCCACCCTCTCCGCGAAAACAGCGGATGAAACACTGGCATCTGTCACCGTCATTGATGAAGAGCAAATTCGTCTACAACAACCTAAAGACATCATAGACCTTATCAAGGGTCAGCCAGGTGTTGATTTCAGTTCAAATGGTGGATTCGGTAAAACGACCAGTGTCTACACTCGTGGTGCGGCTTCTGATTCTACCGTGTTATTGGTTGATGGAATTCGTCTTCAATCGGCCACTTCAGGCGGCGCCTCATGGCAATTTCTAACGCCAAATCTATTTGAACGATTTGAAATTGTGCGAGGGCCACGCGGAGGCCTTTATGGTGCTGATGCGGCCGGTGGTGTTATACAAGGCTTTTTAGCCAACTCACAAGCGCAAAAAGTGAACTTGTCTGTCGGTGGCGGCTCCTTTGGTTCTTATCAAGTGAATGCAGGTGTTTCAGGTCAACACAACTCAACACGATACCAGCTGGTTGCCAATCAATTTACAACCGATGGCATCGAAATTAAAGAAGGCGAAGGACGCAGAGGCTATGACAATACATCTGTCTTGGCTCGTCTTGGCCAAGGCTTTGACTCAGGCGCAGACCTCAGCCTTCTGATGATGCACACTCAAGGCAATACCGAGTTTGTGGGTGGTAACACGGATTACCGACTTCAAGTACTAGGGCTAACGGCCAGCATTCCGGTCACGGAGCATTGGCTGTCTCGCGTGCAACTCAGTGAAGCAAGGGATGAGAACACGAGCTATCAAGGCAGTCGTTCTAACTTTAATACCAAAACCCATAAACTGCGTTGGGAAAACACGCTTTGGATGGATACCCATGAGTTTATCCTAGGTGCAGAGACCCTTAAAGACAGAGTCGAAACTTCAAGTTACGCTGAAAAATCTCGAAAAAACCATGCCGTCTTCGCACAAGGTTTATTTGACTTCAATCCTTTAAGTCTGCAAACCAATCTGCGCGTTGATGACAACCAAGTCTATGGTGATAAGGTGACGGGTGGCCTTGCCGTGGGTTACGCGATCAACCACGAGCACACGCTAAGAGGCAGTTATGGAACCGCCTTTAGAGCACCCACGTTCAATGATCTCTTCTGGCCAGGCAGCGGCAATCTTGATCTTGCGCCGGAAACCTCCCATACCACCGAGATAGGGCTTCGTGGTCAATACCCAACGTTTTTCTGGGATGTCGCCGTTTACGAAGCGCAGTATAAAAACCTGATCAATTGGGCTCCCCTGCCTTCCGGTTTATGGGCACCCCAAAATATTGATCGCGCACGTATTCGTGGCATCGAGTTCAGCCTAGGGGCTGAGGTGGCCGACTGGATGTTAAAAGCGGCCATTACCGGAACAGATCCCATCGATCGTGCCGATGATACACGCCTGCAACGTCGTACTACCAAAAGCGTTCGTTTTGATGCAGATCGCACTTGGGGAGACTGGTCGGTCGGCGGTACCTTAATTGCTCAAGACAGCCGTTACAATGCACGCCGTGAGTCTGACAAGATGCCGGGGTATGGCCTTGTTAACCTCAGAAGCCGCTGGAACTTTGCGCCTGAATGGTCAGCAACCGTCACGCTCGACAACCTGTTTGATAAAGACTATGTCACGACACGTGGCTTCGGTGGTTGGGACTATAAGAATCCTGGACGCAGTGCATTTTTAACTCTAAGTTACAGCGGTCTGTAATCAGAAGGCGACCTTATCATGATAAATCAATGGATCTTAGCCGCGTTCGCGTGTTTGTTGGGAACATCCAGCTTACTGGCGGATGAGATCGCTCAAACACGCTGCGTGGTTGATGATAAGCGTCGCCAAATCTGTTTGGATCGCCCAGCTCAACGCATTGCCACCTTGTCACCCGGTGCAACAGAACTGATGTTTGCAGCGGGTGGCGGCGATCAAGTGGTGGCCGTTGTTGCCTATAGTGACTACCCTCTCGAAGCCCAACAACGGGAATCACTTGGCAGTCATACTCGCTTAGACATAGAAAAACTCTTTGCTCTTCAGCCCGACTTGGTCATTGCGTGGGTAACCGGAAATCCTGCTGAACAGATGGAACGACTGGAGGCATTGGGTCTCAACGTTTTTTACTTAGAACCACGTCGTTTTGCCGATGTTTCTAGCACTTTACTCCGTTTAGCCCATTTGGCAGGAAGCGATGACGTCGGGCAACAGGTTGCTCAAGCGTTTGAAGAAGGCATAAACAGCTTACAGCAACGCTATCAAAATGCATCACCCGTTCGCGTTTTTTACCAAGTTTGGAATGACCCAATCATGTCGGTCAACCATGAACACCTCATTCACCAAGTGATTGAACTCTGCGGGGGCGAGAATGTATTTGCCGATTTACCACGCATGATTCCGCGCTTAGACACTGAATCCATCTTAAGTGCAAATCCCGAAGCAATACTTGCCGGCGGCATGGGCGAAGAAAACCAAGCCTGGCTCGATCACTGGCAACAATACCCTCATTTAAAAGCAACCGCCGATCAAAATTTATACTTTATCCCGCCCTCTTTGATTCAACGACCGACCCCGCGCCTTTTACAAGGGGCAGAACGTTTCTGCCAAGCATTGGACGAAGCCCGTGCCAAACGTCAGTAAATTGCCCGTCGGCAGCTCCATTCATACTCAGTATCTGATTCCTTTGCTGAGCTTAGCTTTACTGTCGGCTCTGGCCCTTTTATTTTCAGTGACGCAAGGCAGCTCTGGCCTTCCCCTGCGCGAAGTGATCAATGTGCTGATTGGACAAGGCGACCCCTTACAGCGCACCTTGATACTGGACTTGCGCTTGCCTAGAACCCTATCGGCATTTGCCACGGGCGGTCTGTTGGCTGTGGCAGGAGCCTTGATGCAAATCCTATTGCGCAACCCCTTGGCAGATCCCTACATCTTAGGATTATCCGGGGGGGCTGCAGTCGGTGCTTTGGGTGCAATGTTGTTGGGACTGGGGGCTTTATTAGTCTCTGGATCTGCGTTCTTAGGGGCTCTGCTCGCAACCTTGCTGGTGTTTGGTCTGGCTCATGGTTCAGGCAGTTGGACACCGTCTCGCTTATTGCTCACTGGGGTTGTAGTTGCATCTGGGTGGGGCGCCATCATCACTTTGATGCTGGCTCTAAGTCCACCGCAGCGCTTACCCGGCATGCTCTATTGGTTAATGGGGGATCTGTCCTATGCGCAAACACCTTGGCCAGCCTTGATATTACTGATCTGCATTTGTGCAGTATTAACCCCGTTTGGGCGTAGTTTGAACGTCTTAGCCCGCGGTCCTTTGCAAGCGGCGGCCTTAGGTGTGGCGGTCAAACCCTTAGAAGCGGCCATTTTTTTTCTGGCCAGCCTGCTGACAGCAATTGCGGTCACCACTGCAGGCAGTATTGGTTTTATTGGTTTGATTGTGCCGCACATGCTGCGGTTGGTATTGGGCAATGACCAACGGCTGATCCTGCCCGCTTCTGCCCTTGCAGGCGGCACGCTGCTGACGATTGCCGATACCTTCGCTCGCACCTTAATTGCTCCCGAGCAACTTCCGGTCGGGGTGTTGACGGCCTTATTAGGTGTGCCGATGTTTCTGTATCTGTTGCATAGGACGCGCTAATGGCCAACCTTGAACTTAAAGCCATGGCCATCGACGTGCCGGGCAGAGCCCAGGGAGATACGCTAAGCTTTTGCATGGAGGCGGGGCAAATATGGGGCGTATTAGGGCCCAATGGTGCGGGCAAAACCACATTTTTACAGACACTGGCTGGGCTACGTGCACCTCGTGCAGGACATATTCATCTTAATCAACGCCCACTACACACCTATAAACGCCGCGCCATTGCCCAGCAACTCGGTCTCGTCTTTCAAGAAAGGCACGATGATTTTCCGGCTACGGTGATGGAAACGGCCTTAATGGGACGCCATCCATTTCTGTCGCCTTGGCAAATGGAGTCTGCAGATGACATAGAACTCACCTTGGAAGCGCTGGTGGCACTTGATATTGATCACCTTGCCGACCGACTGGTGAGTACCTTATCTGGAGGTGAAAGACAGCGGGTTTCCATTGCCACCTTGATGACACAAAACCCCGCGATTTGGCTGGCCGACGAGCCCACTAATCACCTAGACCTTCATCACCAAGTGGCAACACTTGAGCTTATGGCCCAACAAGCGGCGCAAGGCAAAACACTGGTGATGTGTTTACATGACCTCAACTTGGCGGCACGTTGGTGTACGCACATTCTATTACTTTACCCTAACGGCCAGGCCTGCTGGGGAGATGTTGCCTCCATGCTGCAGCCAAGCGCTTTAGAAACGCTGTTTAATCAACGTCTCCAAACGGCCTGGATCGACGGCAAACCTTTTTTTATTCCAGCGAGATAACGCATGCATGATCAACTGTTAACCCTTAACCGACCCGCTGCATTAATTACCGCGCCTGGCTCAGGTCAGGGAAAATCCATGATTACGGCGGCCTTAGCACGGCTACATCGCAATGCAGGACGTAAAGTTAGAGTATTTAAACACGGGCCTGATTATCTAGACCCAATGCTGCAAGAGCTGGCGTCAGGCCAGCCTGTTTACCAACTGCATCCTTGGATGACAGGAGAAGAAGAGTGCCGTTGGCGCTTAGTTGAAGCGGCTATGGACGCCGATGTTATTCTAGTTGAAGGCTCTATGGGATTGTTTGACGGCCCACCTTCGAGCGCCGATCTTGCCAAACTGGCCGGCATT
Source organism: Nitrincola tibetensis (assembly GCF_003284585.1). Taxonomy (GTDB): domain Bacteria; phylum Pseudomonadota; class Gammaproteobacteria; order Pseudomonadales; family Balneatricaceae; genus Nitrincola; species Nitrincola tibetensis. The sequence continues at coordinate 403,838 of NZ_QKRX01000001.1, read as the reverse complement.
CCTGCCCTGCCCGTGATTGATGCCTGGGGCATGGCACAAACCTTTGCCGCCGTCGCACAAGGCTTGGCTCAGTTTGATCCAGACCTCCCCATTTATGATGTGATTGCCAACCGAGTCGGCAGCCAACGCCATACGGACATTTTGAAATCTGCCTTGCCCTCTAACCTGCGCTTACTGGGTGCAGTGCCTCGACATGAGGCCATGTCAATTCCTGATCGTCACTTAGGGATTATTCAAGCCTCTGAGCTTGGTGATTTGGATGCACAACTGGACAAAGCCGCTCAACTCTTAAAGGATCAGGGCCTTGATCAGTTGCCAAAAAGCGTGACCTTATCCGGTTACCGTCCAGCGCCTCTGCCCCACTATTTAGAAGGAAAGCGCATTGCTATTGCCCGTGATACCGCCTTTGCCTTTATTTATCGCGCCAATCTAGACGCGTTAAGGGAAATGGGGGCCGAGCTACGTTTCTTCTCACCGCTCACTGACACAGAACTGCCAGACGCCGATGCCCTTTGGTTACCCGGTGGCTATCCTGAGCTGCATGCCGCCCGTTTAGCTGAAAACACCCAGATGCGTGATGCCATAAAGGCTCATCACCAAGCCAACAAACCCATTCTCGCTGAGTGCGGTGGGCTTATGTACTGCGCGTCGCAACTCAGAGATATTGAGGGTGAAAATCACTCCCTACTCAATCTACTCGATGGGCAGGCACTAATGCAGCCCAAACTGCAAGCCATAGGGCTACAATACGTGCAAACATCGCTGGGCGAGTTGCGTGGCCACACCTATCACCACTCAATCTTTGACACAAAACGACAGCCAGTGTGCCGTGCGCGTATTCAGGCGGGTACTGAAGCCGAGCCCATTTATCGACAAGGTTCATTAATCGCCAGTTATTTTCACGGTTACTTTCCATCAGCACCCGCGTTGGTTGCCGATATGTTTAATCAACAGACGTGTTTTTGACATACATTTGGGAGATGCATCCATGACCACTTTATCGCGAGATCCTGAACGTCATGCCAAACGCATGGCGCGTAAACAAGAACTGATGCGCGCGCGCATTGCCAATGCCCAAAATGAGCAGGGGCTGCTATTGGTGCTCACGGGCCCTGGAAAAGGTAAAAGCAGCTCGGGCTTTGGCATGCTGGCCAGAGCGCTAGGCCATGGTATGAAAACCGGTGTGGTGCAATTTATTAAAGGGGCTTTTCAAACAGGCGAAGAGGCATTTTTTCGTCAACAGGTTGGTGTTGACTATCACGTGATGGGCGAAGGTTATACTTGGGAAACGAAAAGTCTGGAACGCGACATCGCCGCCGCAGAAGCCGCCTGGAAAATCACTCAGTCGATGCTGCGTGATCCAACCTATGAATTTATTCTACTGGATGAGCTGAACATTGCCCTGCGCTATAACTACTTAGACCTTGAGCAGGTACTCGACGATATACACAATCGTCCGAGCCACCAGCATGTGATTGTCACAGGTCGCAACGCCCCAAGCGCATTGGTCGAACTTGCCGATACGGTGACGGAGATGACGGTTGTTAAGCATGCCTTTAAAGACCAAGGGATCAAAGCCCAAAAAGGCATCGAACTCTGATGACCACTTTGATGATCCAAGGCACCACCTCTGATGCTGGCAAAAGCACGGTGGTTGCCGCTTTGTGTCGGTGGTTGGTGCGTCAAGGCGTCAATGTTGCCCCATTTAAGCCACAGAACATGGCATTAAACAGTGCCGTTACCTGTGATGGTGGTGAAATCGGACGCTCCACTGCACTGCAAGCCTTGGCCTGCGGTCTCGTACCACACAGCGATATGAACCCCGTGTTGCTAAAGCCACAGAGTGATCGAGGAGCCCAGGTTATTTTACGAGGACAGGTCTATGGCAACATGGACGCGATGGATTATCACGCCTTTAAACGTACGGCCAAAGACGTCGTGCTCGCGGCTTGGGAGGCATTAGCTCAACGGTACGATATTGTGATTGCTGAAGGCGCTGGCAGCCCTGCCGAAATTAATCTTCGCGCAGGTGATATTGCCAACATGGGCTTTGCTGAAGCGATCGATTGTACGGTAATTTTGGTGGGCGATATCGATCGAGGCGGTGTTTTTGCACAACTGGTGGGTACCCTCGCCTTGCTTTCCCCGTCTGAACAAGCACGCACCCAAGGGTTTATCATTAATCGCTTTCGCGGTGATCCTCAACTCCTGACATCTGGAACCGACTGGCTGCAGGAGTATAGCCAAAAGCCTGTCTACGGCGTGTTACCTTACCTGCAAGGCCTGCTTCTTGATGCAGAAGACAGTGTCGCTCATGCAGGAGAGCATCAGGCAGGCGCGCTTAAAGTTGTGGTTCCACGTTTGCCTAGAATGAGCAATCATAATGACTTTGATCCTCTGCGCTTGCACCCTCAAGTTGAGTTGATCTTTGTCGGTAAAGACGAGCCTATCCCCTCTGCCGACGTCATTATTCTGCCAGGCACTAAAAATACTCGCCAAGATTTAGCTTGGCTAATCGAACAAAACTGGCCTGAGCACCTGCGTAAACATCTTCGTTATGGCGGCAAAGTCATGGGGATCTGCGGTGGCTTTCAAATGTTAGGGTCTAGCATCCATGATCCAGAGGGTTTTGAGGGGCAACCCGGTAGCAGCCACGGCCTGAATCTCCTTCCCTTCACCACACATTTAGAAGCTCGCAAAGTGCTGCGTCAACAACAAGGGCAACTCTGTGACCTAAACAGGATAGGAAAAACCGCCGCCTTTAGTGGTTATGAAATCCACATGGGAAGGAGTGAAGGTAGCGCGCTTTCTCGGCCTTTGACTCATTCAGACTGTGGATCTGACGGCGCAATCAGTGACGATGGACTGATACTCGGCACCTATATGCACGGAATCTTCGAACAGGCAGAAGCCTTAAGCACATTTCTGACCTATTTTGGTATCACTGCTGCTCAAACGACTACCGATTACACCTGTCACCGAGAAGCCTCGTTAGATCGACTCGCCGATATGATCGAGAGCCACCTCGACACACGTGCGTTATTGCGCCATTTGAAGTTGATTTAAACACAACCTAGTGAAAAATTGACCTCTCGTGCTATAGTGATTACTAATATAGACATCACAAATACCCATATTAAATAAAGGTATTTATGTACGGTAGGCTCGTATTCATTTGAAAAGCATCAAAAGCTATATTGCTCTCACCTCGGTTGTGTTCGCATTATTTCTGGTCAGTGTGTTGGGCTTGTATCGTTTTTACATTGAGCATCCAAAAGAAGTTGAGATCGCAGAGCAGCTGCAGCTACAAGAATTAAATAGCCTGTCAAAAATCTTACGCCTGAAAAAAACAACACTTTCCAGTGTTACGCTGGATTGGGCTCATTGGGACGACAGCTACCAATTCCTTACTGAACCCACTACATTTGATAGTTTTGTTCGGAGTAATTTTACGCCGAGTTCGTTCATAACCAATAAATTAGTGGGTGTTGTATATTTAACAAATGACGCCCAGATTCATTACAGCCAAGGTTATGATTTTTCCAACGAGACAACGATAGATCTCAACCAGTTACTCAATATTGACTGGACGTTAATCACCAATCGGTTTAATCAAGTTGATGATGAAGTTATCCATGGCTGGCTGCTCACTAGATCAGGACCTGCTATCTACGCCATCGCGAATGTCACTGACTCCTTAAGCGAAAAAGATTCCGTCGGCTATCTTATTTTTATTCAACTCTTGTCTGGTAGCGAAATTGAATTTATCGAATCCATTACTCGGCTCAAGCTCAACTTCACAACGCCCAACACCAAAGAAGAACTCGCGCTTGCGAATACAATAGCCGACTTAGCACCGGTAACACTTGAGGAAGGCTTTCAAACCGAACGCTACCGAATCATACGCGATGATACCAACACACCAATGGTAATCATTCATATTACACACACACCTATACACTCCCCCAATTTACTGGAGGGTTTTCCATTCGTATTTGCAATTACAGGACTGGTCGCATTATTACTAATGGCCCTTTTGGAGCGGATAGTCCACCGCCCAATGAAAAAACATATCCTAGCAATTGAGCAAATGGTATCGGAGCAAAACTTAACGCCCCTTACTGAACGATTTAGGATTAATGAGTTCGAAAAGTTCCGGTCAGTGTTTAATCTAGCCGTTGATTTAGTTCAGCAACAAAAACTAGCCTTACTCGAACTCTCCACTAAAGACGCACTAACCGCCATCCCTAACCGCCGTGCCTACGACACATTCGCACCCACTGCGTGGAAACATGCCAAACGTCACAATACAACCTTCTGCTTTGCGATCTTGGATATTGACTATTTTAAACAGTTTAATGACAGTCAAGGCCATCAAGCGGGGGATGTTGCCCTGAAACAGCTAGGGGCTTTATTTTCTCAACATTTTTGTCGAGAAGATGACTTTTATGCGCGCATTGGTGGAGAAGAGTTTGTGGTGATTCTTCGCTCATCTCATGATGACTTTCTACCGCATCTCGAAGCATTTAGACAGGGATTTGAGGACTTAAACATTCCTCACACAAGCCGCCCCGACGCGCTTAAGGTATTAACCATTAGCATCGGCGCTGTCATTGTCAAACACCCCAATCACCTCTCGGTAGAGTCGGGTCTTGCCAAACTCTACAAGTTAGCCGATGAGACGCTTTATACAGCTAAGCAGGAGGGTCGTAATCAAATTGGTGTTGAGTACATTAACAATTAGTTAAGACATCACTTCAGGGCAGGTTTCGCCCATCAGCATATCGGTGGGTAGAATCACATTCTGCCTGGGTGTTAAGCCCAAAAACATGTTGCCTGCCATTTGGCCTTTAAGTTCATTGTACTGCTGAACTGTGGTCAGCGTGGGATGGGTAAACTGGCTTTCCGCTATCCCATCAAACCCGACAATTTTGAGGTCATTGGGAACCGCTATGTGCTGCTGCAACGCCACCTGCAAGGCACCGAGCGCCATTCTATCACTCATGCAGATAATGACATCTGGACGCTCCTCCTGACTCAGCAACATAAATGCCGCCATACAGGCATTGCGATGCGTATTCACAGGGACATCCACCACGCTTAACTGCTCTAGTGGATAGTTGTATTCCTGCAATGCTTGCATATAACCGAGCCAGCGTGATCGAGACACCGAGGCAGGGCTGGCATAGCATGCATCACAGGTCGCCCAAGACACACTGGACACAGGTGTTAAGCGCAATGAAATAATCGCAACCTTTTGAGGTCGATGCTGAAGCGCCAAACGGGCCGAACGATACGCCCCCTCCTGATTATCAATATTAACCGTGATGAAATCCGTCGTATCCACATCCACCGCAATAATCGGCTTGGATTGCTGAAGCAGTCGTTGAAAGCGTTTAGACGGATGCAATCCACCGTAGATAATATAACCATCCACCATGGATTCCATTTGTCTGGATTTGTAAGAGGTTTGCTCCTCCTGTCCTGGTAGCAACAGCATATTGCATTGGCGTTGGTCGAGGACATCCGCGAGCCCCGCCAAAAACTGACTCGCTACGGGGTCTGATATGCAATAACTGAGGCTGTCGGCAAGCAGCACACCCACGATGCCACTAACCCCGGTGCGCAGGCTTCGTGCTGCCGCATTCGGCCCTTCATACCCTAGACGTTGACACCCCTCAATAATACGTAAACGCAAGGATTCAGAGAGTTGATCAGGCCGATTAAATGCATTGGAAATGGTCGCTGTGGACACATTCAATGCTTTCGCCATATCTTTAATTGTCAGCTTTTTTTTATATTCGATCATCTGAACCACTTTATTGCCTTCAACTACAACCTGCTAGGTTCGCTTAAACGCCCGTCCTTTGTCATCAAACAAATGCGCCACCGTTGGGGCGATAGACACTCGCACTCTATCACCAACTTTATACGTCGTATAGGCAGGCACTCGAGCCACTAAGGGTATCTCTTCCTTGCCGATTTGCAGATACACAAACGACTCATTGCCTAGGTACTCAACATTGATGATCTCAAGCCCTTGCTCCGACGCATGGATCTCCATATGCTCTGGACGTACACCAAGCGATACCTTTTCTCCCATCTGCGCCGTTTGACTATTGATGTTCACGCTGAGTGCTCCGAGTTCCGGAATATCCAATGCAGTGACAGACTCACCTGGATGATGCAGGTGACACTTAATCACATTCATATTCGGTGAGCCAATAAAACCTGCAACAAAGAGCGTGGCCGGGTTTTCATACAGGTCGTAGGGCGAACCCACCTGCTCGATTCCGCCTGCATTCAACACGACGATTTTATCTGCCAGTGTCATTGCCTCTACTTGATCATGGGTCACATAAATCATCGTTGATTTTAAGCGATCATGAAGCTTGGCAATCTCGCTGCGCATTTGAATACGCAAGGACGCATCAAGATTGGACAAGGGTTCATCAAACAACATGATTTTAGGCTCACGCGCCATGGCTCGGCCAATCGCCACACGTTGACGCTGACCGCCAGACATTTCTTTCGGTTTACGCTGCAATAAAGGACCTAACTGCAAAATATCAGCGGTTTTTTTAACTTTATCCTCGATCGTGCCCTTATCTTGCTTGGCGAGCTTCAGACCAAAGGCAATATTCTCGGCTACCGTCATATGGGGATAGAGTGCGTAGGACTGGAATACCATGCCAACACCGCGCTCCTTAGGTGACAGGTGATTCACCCGTTCATTACCGATCAGTAAATCACCGTCACTGATTTCCTCTAATCCTGCGATCATCCTCAGCAAGGTCGATTTACCACAGCCGGAGGGGCCGACAAATACAACGAACTCACCTTCATGAATATCTAAATCTATGTCTCTGAGCACATTCACCGAATGGTAGGTCTTACTTATTTTTTTTAGTGTTACACTGGCCATGAAACCTCACTCGCCGAAGGTACCCCTTCGGCATTTCTGTCAACTCAATCAATTTCAGCGAAAAAAGCCTGATAAGGCGGAAGCTCTAGGACTTGATCGTGTAGCAAGGCCTCAAAGCCATGCCCATCTAGCACGGCCTTAACTGTACAAGGCAGAGAATAATGCTGCGTTTGTCCGGTCATATTAAAGACGGCTAAAAGCGTTTGAGACTCGTCATTCCGAATCCAGCTTAAGAGACCGCTCGGCGCATCCAACAACTCAAGCGCACCACGTTTCAAGGCGTGTTGTTGTTGACGCCAATGAATAAAGCGACGCACAGCATTTAACATCGATGACGTGTCTGCATCCTGTTCTGCAACGGCATAGGGCAGATGAGCAGGGTCGACTGGCAACCAAGGTTCGTTGCTGGAAAAGCCGCCTTGTTCCCCAGAAGTCCAAACCATCGGCGTACGGCACCCATCGCGCCCTTTAAACTCTGGCCAAAAGGGTAACCCATACGGATCTTGAATTCGCTCAAAAGGAACCTCGGCTTCGGGAAGGCCAAGCTCCTCGCCTTGATATAAGCACACACTGCCGCGCAAGGACATCAGCATCGCTAACGCAACCCGAGGATAACCAGGGCCTTCGTTCTCCCCCCAACGTGTTGCACTGCGGACGACATCATGGTTCGACAGCGCCCAACAGGGCCAAGCCTCTTGTGCCACCGCATTAAAGTTCTGAATCACACTGCGTATATGCTCTGCCGAATTGGGCTTATTGAGCAAATCAAAGGTATAGGCCATGTGCAGCTTATCGCCACCGGAGCAGTACTCTGCCATCCGCTCTAAGGGATGATCATCGCCAATTTCCCCAACGGTTGTGGTGCCAGGGTATTCATCCAATAAGGCTCTTAACGCTTTAAGAAAATCCAAATTCTCTGGCTGGCTTAAATCATAGACATGCCGCTGCCAAGTGTAGGGGTTAGTGGCGGGTGCACCGTAGGTTTTAGCCGCTCCCGCTGGCAAGGGTGGATTATCCCTTAATTGCAGATCATGAAAGTAAAAGTTCACTGTATCTAAACGAAAGCCATCCACCCCTAAATCCAGCCAAAAACGCATATTGTCTAACTGCGCCTGCTGCACATCTGGATTATGAAAGTTTAAATCCGGCTGACTTGTCAGAAAATTATGCAAATAATACTGCTGACGACGACTCTCAAACGTCCAGGCACTGCCGCCAAAAATAGAGAGCCAATTATTAGGAGGTGTACCGTCGGGTTTAGGGTCTGCCCACACATACCAATCGGCTTTAGAATTGTCTTTATTTTTTCGGCTCTCAGTAAACCAAGGATGAGCATCGGATGTGTGGCTAATCACTTGATCTATGGTCACGCGCAGGCCTAAAGCATGCGCCTTCTCAATAAGTGCTTTAAAGTCGTCAAGCGAGCCAAACATGGGATCAACATTACGATAATCCGAAACATCATACCCGAAGTCTTTCATAGGCGAGGTGAAAAAAGGTGACAGCCAAATACCATCCACACCTAACGATGCGACGTACTCCAGCTTAGAGGTAATGCCTGGCAAGTCTCCAATGCCATCACCTTTTGAATCCATAAAACTCCGAGGGTAAATCTGGTAGATAACTCCACCCTTCCACCACTCTTGATTGGTTAACACATTCATAGTTTCTCCTCGGATTAGCCTTTAACAGCACCAGCTGTTAAACCAGATACAATACGTCGTTGAAAAATAAGGACTAAAATCACCAAGGGCACAGTCACCACCACGGATGCCGCCATAATAATTCCCCAAGGCAATTCATAAGCAGAACCACCACTGATCAGTGCGATGGCGACAGGCACGGTGCGCTGGTCATCGGTCAGTGTGAAGGTCAGCGCGAATAAAAACTCATTCCAGGCCGCAATAAATGCCAATAAGCCGGTTGTCACCATGGCTGGCCACATCAGCGGCATAAACACCTGAAACAGGGTCACGATCGGGGATGCACCATCCACTATCGCCGCCTCTTCCAACTCTTTCGGCAATTGACGCATGAACGTCGTCAGCACCCAGACGGTAAACGGCAAGGTGAAAATGGTGTAAGAAAATACGAGCGCAAGTGGGTTGTTGTAGAGATTGAGCCAACGTATCACCTCAAACAGCCCTGATAAAACAGCGACCTGAGGGAACATGGACACCCCTAAGACCATCAACAACACGGCACCACGCCCTCTAAATTCAACTCGTCCGAGCGCATACGCAGCCGTCAGGCCAAACAGCAAGGAAATCACGACCGTTAATGTCGAAACAAACAAGGAATTTCCTAGGCTTCGAATAAAGGATGCTTGGCTGAGCACTGTTTCATAATTACCAAAATGAAAACTCGTTAGAAAATAATCGATGGAAAACAGCTGCTCGCTGGTTTTCAGCGACGTCAAAATCGCGTAGTAAAATGGAAAGGTCGAAAATACAACAATCGCTATAATCAGCATCCAAAATGCGACACGCAGGAGGAGTTTAGAAAACGTTTTAGTCAACATATTAGTAGCTCTCCATGCGTTTTTTGCCTAAGTAAAGATACGCAAGCGTGCAAAGTGCGATGACGAAAAAGAGCAGTGTCGAGGCAGCAGAGCCGTAGCCTACATCTTGGAATTCAACCAATTGTTGGCGAGCATAGACAGACATCGACATGGTATCGGCACTGTTAGAGGTGAGCACAAAAATCAAATCGAATACACGCAGCGCATCCAGTACCCTAAAGATTACGGCCACCATCAAGGCGGGCGCCACTAACGGCAAGGTCACCTTAAAGAAGACTCGAACTGGGTGAATGCCATCGACCTTGGCCGCTTCATAACAATCGGACGGCAGCATCTGTAAGGCCGCTAGGGTCAGTAAGGCCATAAAAGGCGTTGTTTTCCAAACGTCCACCATGATGACGGCCCACATCGACAAGCTTGCATCCGCTGTCCAGGCCACAGGCTCAGCAATAAAGCCCAGCGTCATGAAAATATCATTTAAAATGCCGAACTGGTCATGCAGCATCCAACCCCACATCCGGGCTGAGACAATCGTCGGGATCGCCCAAGGAATCAGTATGGCGGCCCGTACCCAAGCACGTCCTTTAAACTGTGCATTGAGCGTAAGCGCAACAATGATGCCTAAAAACGTTTCGGCGGAGACGGAAACGACGGTAAAGAATAAGGTGTTTTTGACCGCGCGCCACCAAAGAGGATCGGCTAAAACGCCGTACCATTCTCCAGCTTCATACACCAAGTAGTTTTCAAAACCAATGAACTGATAATCATGTAAATTACCTAAATTGGCATCGGTAAAACTAAAACCGATGGTTCTCAGTAACGGCCAGCCCGCCACCGCTAGGAGAACTAACATCATCGGTGACAAAAACAACCAGGCCATGCGTTTACGCTGTGTCAATAACGACAAGCGATTAGACGCTGGTATTGGCTGCGTTATATCGGATTTAGTAGACATCTGTTGACTCCGCTCTTGTCGATCTATCGGTAATCAAGCGCAATGCCTGATTACCGACCCCGCTTACCAGCCGCGACGACTCATACGGTTAAGTTGACTTTCTAACTCTTGCACAGCTTTTTCAGCACTTTGCGAGCCAGATAAAACACTGTGAACAGCATTAAAGGTTGCATTGCTTACACGTCCATAGCTGTTTCCGGTCACAGAGGACGGACGCGGCACACCATTCAGGAAGGTTTCATACAGTTCACCAAAGAAAGGAACGAGATCGAGAACCTCGGTATCTTCGTAAAGAGCGGGTAATGTAGGATTATAGGAACCGATAAGTGCGCGACGCTTTTGCTCATCATAACTGGTCAAAAAGCGCACCAGATCAACAGCCAATTCGGCATTTTCCGAGTATTGAGAAACCGCCAGCTGCCATCCCCCTAATGTTCCCGCTGGACGCCCATCTTCACCGCCCTTCGGTAACGCCGTTACGCCGATTTTGCCGCGGATCGGGCTTCCCTCAGATTGTCCTAAAGACCAAGCATAGGGCCAGTTGCGCATAAACAATGCATTACCTGACTGAAACACCCCGCGAGATTCTTCTTCGGCATAGCTTAAAACGCCCGGAGGTGAAATCGTATTCACCCAGCTGGCAGCCATTTCCAATGCGGATATGGCTCCTGGATTGTTGATGGTCACCTTCCCATCTGGATCAACAATCGTGCCGCCGTTATAGCTGTAAATCCACTCAAGCGCATCGCAGGTTAGCCCTTCATACGCACGCCCCTGCCATACAAATCCCCAAAATTGGGCCTGCCCCGCAGCGCGCTCTTGTTCCTGAATATGTTGGGCTGTCTGGGTGAGTTCTTCCCAAGTGCTCGGTATGTCTAACTGGTATTTTTCCAAAAGATCGGAGCGATAATACAATACACCCGCATCGGTAAACCAAGGCATGGCCACCAAACGATTGTCAATTGTGTTATTGGCAATTAGAGATTCAAAATGCTGAGATTCAAGCGACTCAAGATGGGGTTTTAAATCCAACAAATGAGGTGCGAGCAACCCCGGCCAAACGACATCGATCTGAAATACATCAATATCCTTAGATCGAGCCGACAAGAGTTGCTGGTACAAAGATAAACGCTCTGTGGACGAGTTGGGTGTTGAGACCAGCTCAACTTTATGGCCTGTTTTTTCACTCCACAGCTTTGTGCCTTCTTCACAGAGTTGTAACTCAGATCCTACAGCCCCACAAGAGATCGTCAAGGTTGCTGCGTGAACGGCACCGGCGAGTAAGCCAGCTGCAAATAAAGTGATACCAAGCCCTGATGCTTTCTTAATATGCATACCTATACCTTTTATTGTTTTTATAGGAACGTTAACTTAATCGTTTAAGTTATGTTTGCATATTAATCGAAATCAGGATGACTTCAATCGTAAACCCGGCTTAATTTTGACTTAATTTTTTTGCACTGCAGCAAGGTGTTAGCGATCGTTATGACCTAAATCGCGGCTTGGCCAAACTAAATCACGAACACGCTGTTTAAGAACTTTTGCTTCTGGAAAGCCACCATCCGCCTTGCGTTCCCATAGAAGTTGTCCTTGGCAGGTAATCTCAAACACCCCGCCTGTCGCAGGCTCCAGTGTGACGGACGCCAAGTCATCGCTGAAGGTCGATAGCAGCTCTTGCGCTAACCAAGCCGCTCGCAACAACCACTGACACTGAGTGCAATAACGAATGGTAATGCTCGGCTTTTCTGTCACGCTCAGATTGGAGTCTCTCATGGGCAATCTCTTTTAAAATTCCGTCAATGACATAGACTGGATTGAATAGGGCAAATGAAAGCTTAACTGAAGCCTAGATCTGTGTCTCGATTGAATAACACTTTATTGTCCATTTGATTTAACGAATATCTACAACACATCTCCTCACTTTCGTATAAGCAACTGTTACACTTAGGATCTTTGTAACTCGCAAAACAGGCAAGACTCGATGGCAGCAGAGATTGAAACAGGTTTTATGATTGTGCAAAGCAACCGTCTTGAAGCTTTGCGCGAGTTAACCGTTGAATGGTTAAAACGCCACCCTCTGCCACCCTTAGAAAATGAAGTGTTGCTGGTTCAGAGCAATGGTATTGCGCAATGGTTAAAACTCGCACTTGCCGAAGACGAAGCTGACGCTGGTGGAGGCTGTGGCATCGCAACCGCCTTAAACATTAGCTTACCTGCGAGTTATGTCTGGCAAGTCTATCGTTCGGTTTTGGGCGATCTCACCATCAACTCTGCCTATGATAAACAACCCTTAACCTGGCGATTACTCAGACTACTGCCCTCTCTAATGGATAGGCCGGAGTTCGTCCCGCTGGCGCGCTTTTTGAAGGATGATCATCAGCAACGTAAACTCTTTCAACTGGCACAACGCCTTGCCGATCTTTATGACCAGTATCAAGTCTATCGTGCCGATTGGTTAGACGACTGGTCAAAGCATGTTGATTGTATGTCTCAAAAGGGGGACAAGATCCCTCTGCCCGAGGGGCAACTCTGGCAAGCTGAACTTTGGCGACAAATCATTGCGGATATGTCAGAGATAGACCGTGATACCAGCCGTGCGCAAGTGCATCAACGTTTTTTGAAAACGCCCATCACTCCTGATATGGCATTAAACCTTCCTAAACGAGTGGTGGTATTTGGCATCTCGTCATTGCCCAAACAAACAGTACAAGTTCTGGAACGCGTTTCACAGGTAACTCAAGTGTTGCTCTGTGTCTCTAACCCCTGTCAGTATTTTTGGGGAGATATTATTGATCCTGCTCAATCTCGTCGTTTGTTTACCGAAAGCTTTAAACGCCATCCTCTTAAATGGCAAACGGATATCTCCGATGAACATCTTTATCTTCATGCCAACCCCTTGCTCGGATCTTGGGGCAAACAAGGCCGTGACTACATACGGCTTTTAGATGAGTTTGACCAAAAAGACAGTTACGAAGAGCACTTCCAACAGCAAAAATTATCCATCGATTTGTTTGAAGAACCGGGTGAAGACTCACTGCTAAAACAATTGCAGAGTGATATTTTGTCCTTGCGCAGTTTGGAAGAAAGCAAAGCTCGACCCAGATCGATGGATGCATCTGATCAAAGCCTGACCTTTCACGTTGCCCACAGTGCGCAACGTGAGGTTGAAATTCTGCAAGATTATTTATTAGGGCTCTTTGCTCAACACCCTGACCTTCGTCCGCGTGATATTTTGGTCATGGTACCGGATATCAATCAGTACGCACCTCATATACGGGCGGTATTTGGACGAATAGGCTTTGAAGACACGCGCTTCATTCCCTTTACCCTGTCAGACCAAGGACAACGACACCAAGCGCCATTATTAATTGCACTGGAGAGCTTGCTCAACCTTCCGGGTTCGCGCTTCAGTGTCAGTGAAATTCTAGATCTTCTCGATGTCCCTGCCCTTCAGGCCAAGTTTGGCATTACCGCTTTAGATAAGCCGTTACTGCATCATTGGATTGAAGACTCAGGTATCCGCTGGGGATTAGACGCCCATCATCGTGAAAGCTTTGGGCTTCCGCCTGAGCAAGAACAAAACACCTGGCGTTTTGGATTAAAACGCATGTTACTTGGCTACACCTTAGGTCAAGAGGATGCTTGGCAAGACATCGAACCTTATGCAGAAGTCGGCGGTTTAAGCGCAACACTGGCCGGTGCGCTAGTGCGCTTCATCGATAGACTGGATTCGTATTGGCTGCAATTACAAGCCACGTTAACACCGCCACAATGGGTATCGCTCCTGCGCGATCTGTGTCAAGATTTCTTTATTGCTCAAGACAGCCGCGATGAATTGTTGCTCACGCGCATAGAGCTGGGCCTACAAACTTGGCAAGAACACTGTGAACATGCCGCATTTTCGGACCCTTTACCTCTGCACATGGTCCGAGACACAATTTTGGGACAGATAGATCAAACAGGACTCAACCAACGCTTTATGGCTGGCGCTGTCAATTTCGCGACACTCATGCCAATGCGAGCTGTGCCCTTTCGTCATATTTGTTTGCTAGGTATGAATGAAAGTGACTACCCACGCCAAGTGATGCAACCTGATTTTGATTTAATGCCTTTGGACTATCGTGCAGGGGATCGCTCGCGTCGTGAAGATGACCGCTATTTGTTTCTTGAAGCGCTGCTATCCGCGCGGGACGGACTCTATATCAGCTGGGTTGGACGCAATATCAGAGACAATACAGAATTGCCGCCTTCGGTTCTCATTGGGCAGCTCCGTGACCACATCACCACGATCTCAAGTGCTGAACGGCTGCAGCGCGTGACGTTTGAGTACCCCTTACAACCGTTTAGTCTGGCCTATTTTTCAGCGGAGTCGCCTCATAGAACTTATGCTAAGGAGTGGCAAGATATTCACCTTGATCCTTCTATCATGGCATCCGACATCTTTGAGTTGCCACCCTTAAGCACCGATGCACAACAGCCTATTTCACTGGCGCATTTGGGGCAATTGTTGAAGGTCCCTGCACAGGCTTTTTTTGCAGAGCGCTTAGGGGTTATTTTTAATGACCCTGATCCAACGGGCGAAGACCATGAAGCCTTCGCTATTGCAGGGCTCGAAGCTTGGACACAACGACAGCAACTGGTTGAATCGATCTTACATCAGCTGCAAATTGAACCTGAACTCGATATACGCCAGCAACTGCAGCGTGCGGTTATGCAACAACAACGCCGAGGACAGCTTCCGTTAGCGCCCTTTGGACATCTTTATGCTGAAGAGCTCATCGCTCCGTTGGTCACCCCTCTGACCTCTTATCAACAGCGCTCTGCCGAGTTTCCCTTAGCCATTCAGCATTCTGAAAAGGTCCTACTTGAACAAGGTTTACTCCTATTAGACGATAACTTACTTGATATTCGTATCAATTCGGCAGGAGAACGGCGCCGCTTATTAGCTCTTCCCAGCCAAGTTTGGCAGGGCAAAACACTTAAATGGCATCACCTCGCTCGCCAATGGCCTTACCACTTGGCCGCTCAGCTTAAAGGGGAGACCCTAACTGAAATACTTGCGCCCGACACTCAGCTTTTTTTAAAGCCCTTAGATGCTCAAAAGGCGACTGAGCTTTTGCTGCAACTTATGGCAAGTTGGTTTGACAATTTACACTCCCCTCTACCCTTTTCAGCGAAAACCAGTGGGGCGTTTATCAGGCCCACGAAAGAAAACACTGGGCTCAAAGAGGCACATGAGGCGTATCATGGTAACTATCAACTCATGGGTGAAGTGCAGCAGAACCTTGCCCTACAAAGACTTTGGCCTCGTTTCGAGGACTTAGCGCAGGACGGGCGTTTTGTTGAGCTAAGCAACCGCTTGTTTCAGCCGATACTCGATCATCTCATTTTGAATACATTAAAGTAGACACACTATGCATCGTCCTTTAACGCATTGGGGCTTACTCGTTGTTTTAGCTATGATTTGGGGTGTTTCTTTTGCCTTTACATCTGTCGCAGTGAAAGAGCTCAGCCCTGCCACCCTCGTGTTTTTACGCAACCTATTGGCCTGCTCTTTGTTGTTTCCACTTGCATTATTATTACGACGTCAAATGCCTCGTGGTGCTCGGGTTTGGGCGTATATTCTAACCATGTCCCTCATCGGTAATCTAATTCCCTTTTCGTTAATCAGTTGGGGGCAGCAATACATTGACAGTGCTTTAGCGGGTATTTTGATGGCGGTGATGCCCTTGGTCACGATTGTATTGGCTCATTTTTTCATACAGGGTGAAACACTGACACGCGCTAAATTGTTCGGTTTTAGCTTAGGTTTTATTGGTATCTTAGTACTGATCGGCCCCCAAGCAGTTCAACATCTGAGCTTTAATAGCCAGGCATTACTCGGACAGTTTGCCGTCCTGACCGCCGCCATCTGTTATGGTTGCAATACGATCATTGCTCGACGCAAACCCGCTAGCGACCCTTGGTCTACCTCGGCCTCTATACTGGCCATGGGCGCAATGATGACCTTTCCGATTGCCAGCATGACCAGCGGCTTTGGTCATGCTGGAACGCTTTACCCCGGCATTCCCACACTGAGCACGATCGGACAACTTTCAGAAACGGTCTTGATTGCCATCGCGGTGTTAGGGCTTATGTGTACCGCAATCGCTACTGTGATATATATGAAGCTGGTGTACATGGCAGGCCCTAGTTTCGTATCCTTAATCAACTACATGATTCCGGTATGGGCAGTGATTGTTGGTATCGTTTTTATGGGCGAGCAACTTCAGATCAATCACTTTCTTGCGTTGATTTTGATTTTGGTGGGAGTGGGTGTGTCTCAAAGGAAATAGTCCAGATTGGCGGCTGCGTTATCTTTAGTCACCGCCGCCGTGATTTCCGTCACCATCATGGCGGCGACTGCTGCCCATCTAAAAGTTCTTGTTGCGCGTTTATTTTTCGTTTATGTTCGTAATTTCATAAATATTTCACTTTTGTGGAATATGGTCTAACCTTGATGAACATCCAACTTTTTAAACATCAGGAATACGCCATGACCGTCTCACGTCGCCAATTTTTGAAAGGAGCTGCTGCGGCTGGAACACTTGCCGTCAGTCCATTTTTTGTTAACAGTACACTGGCCTCCAGCCGTCAACTCCGAATTTATGCCTGGGCGGGGTACATCACGGATGAAATGCTGGCGGACTTCAAAGCCAAAACCGGTATTAATGCCACCTTCACACCCTACGGTACCAATGATGAGCTGATGAATTCGCTGCGTGCAACCGACGGCAGCGGCTTCGATATTATTATGCCGACCGTCGACCGTGTGCCGGGCTATGTTGAGTTTGATCTGGTACAACCGCTAGATACCAGCCGCATCAACTGGGACGGTGCCTTGGAGAGTTCGATAGAAGGCTCTGAAGTGGGCGGAATTGTGGATGGTAAGCGTTACTTTGCACCCTCAGACTGGGGTACAGAAGCCATCTGCTACAACAAAGAACTGGCCAAAGTAGACCGTAACAACCTCAGTTATGGTGACTTGTGGCTTCCCGAGCATGCGGATGGTGTAACGGTGCGTGGCCATTCGGCTCTGGTCGGCATAGGCCTGTGGCTGGAAAAAGCAGGCAAACTGCCCTTCCCGCTGCTGGACTCCTATAAGAATGAGCAGGCCATGCGCGCTAACTTTGATGTCATTCTGAAAGTGGCCACCGAGCACAAGCACATGATTGCCCAGTTCTGGTCCACTGAAAATGAAGCGCAGGGAGCCTTCTTGGCAAATGGCGCGATCATCGGACAAACTTGGGACAGCACAGCATTCAACCTGATTAAAGAAGGTGAGCCCATGGCCTATGCGGCCCCCAAAGAGGGTGCCATGGCCTGGATGGAAGGCTTTGTTATTCCGAAAAACGCGAACAATGTTGACGCGGTGTACGAGTTTATTAACTGGTATTACACCCCTGAAGCCGGTGCCATGTTTGTAAAAGCAACTGGTTACAACTCCACCTCTAAAGGGGCCGCAGAGCTGTTACCAGAAGAAACCAAACAGTTCTTCATTGATTCTTACACAGAAGAAGATCTTAAAAATCTGTGGTGGTGGCCCATTCAAGAACCTTGGTATGTTGCACTGCGCAACGAATATCAGGACCGTTACCTGTCTGCCTGATTTGCTTAAAATTCCTTTAGCATGGCCCTGATTTCAGGGTCATGCTTCACCGACGCTATGTGAGACGTTATGGATAGTAGTGTTCACCTTGATCATGTCATGATGAAATTCGACGATTTTGTCGCCGTTCAACAAACCGATTTAAAAATAGAATCGGGTGAATTCTTCAGCTTTCTTGGTCCTTCCGGATGCGGCAAAACTACCTTGCTAAATATTATTAGCGGCTTCATTGAGCCCACTGAGGGAACTGTCCATATCGGTGGTCAAGATATGCGGCGAGTCCCCGCCAACAAGCGGCCAACCTCAATGATCTTTCAGAATTTAGCACTCTTTCCGCTAATGACCGTTGCAGAGAACATTGAGTTTGGTCTTGAGGTTCGTGGTGTCCGCAAAGCCGAACGTCGCAAGGTATCCGAGCGTCTGCTCAATCTGGTGGCGCTGCCTGAGTGTCGAGATAAACGTATCAGTGACCTCTCGGGTGGGCAAAAACAACGTATTGCCATCGCACGAGCTCTGGCGGTTGAGCCACGTGTTTTGCTCCTGGATGAGCCGCTCTCCGCACTGGATCTAAAGCTGCGCCAACATATGCGGACAGAACTGAAAGACATTCAGCGTAAAACTGGAATCACCTTTATCTATATTACCCATGACCAGGGTGAAGCGCTAACCATGTCAGACCGAGTGGCCGTCATGTCGGCGGGCAAGCTGCAACAGGTTGCCGACCCAATGACACTTTACCGCGCTCCAGCAACCCCTTTTGTCGCTTCCTTTGTTGGAGAGAATAATCGCATTGAAGGTAAGGTCGTGGCGATTGATGGCACTCAGGTCACCTTGGATTGTGGCGATCTAGGCCGATTAAGTGGACACACACAGGATTCACTGAATCTTGGTGATTCGGCCCTGCTGTTTATTCGTCCAGAGTTACTGACTCGCCGAACCTCCATGAGTGACAACTGTTTTATGGCTCAAATTCGGGAGCTGAATTTTGAGGGCGCATACTTAATGATAGAAGCAACCCCTCTGAAAAGTCAGCAACGCCTACGTATTCAACTCTTGAGTGATTTAAACCTAGATGATGTCGCCACCGGAAACCTGATCATTTTTGGCTTCGCCGCCGAAGATGCCATGATCATGTCAGGGGCACGCGATGTTTAAGCAGCTATCCGAACGCTTTGGCCCCTGGGTCTCTATTGGCATTTTCTTGCTGATGTTTCTGTGGCTGGTGATGCTTGTGATTTTGCCGCAGATCCTGATGATTGATTATTCACTGAGGCCAAACCTTCCTCCCAGCCAGATAGGTGGCCCGGACGATCAGTACACCCTCAAGAACTACGCGACACTGGCCAATAACGCCATTCATCAGAGTATTTTCTTTAAGACTATCTGGTCCAGCGTGCTCGTTACCTTCTGTACGCTGCTGCTCTGCTATCCGCTGGCCTATTACTTGGCTAAGGTTGCCACTCCCCGGCAGGCAGCCCTATGCGTACTACTGCTCATTATTCCCTTCTGGATTAACGAGATACTGCGCACTTTTTCTTGGTTTATCATCCTCTCTTACCGAGGACCGTTGAATGCCTTGCTGCTCAGCCTGGGCTTTATTGATCGACCGATTCGGTTTTTGTCAGGCGACGGTGGTGTCATTGTCGGGATGGTCTATGCCTATATCCTGTTCATGATTTTTCCACTGTACAACGCCATCGAAAGCCTCGATAGCAACCAGATCAAGGCGGCTCGAAATCTGGGATCTGGCTGGATACGCACCCACTATCGCATCATAATTCCGCATGCAAAGCCCGGTATTGCCACCGGCTGTATCATGGTGTTCATGCTCTCTGCCGGAAGTTATGCCGTCCCTGCCCTGCTGGGATCTCCGGGCAGCCGCTGGTTTACACAGATTATCTACAACTGGTTTTTCGAGGGCGGTGACTGGAATCAGGGGGCGGCCTATGCCTTTATTCTGCTGTTACTCTGCATCGGTTTTATTGTGCTGATGATGCGTCTGTTTAAAGTAGGTCTGGGAGATATTGCCAGATGAGTTCACATAGCATCTTGAAATGGGGCATACGCTTTTACATTACCCTGTTCTTTCTGTATCTGTTTACGCCACTGATTATCATGTCAGCCGCAACCTTCAACGACAGCCGTTTTCCAACCATCTCGCCCTGGCGAGGTACCACATTCAAGTGGTTTGAGGAGTTATGGAATGACTCCGGTATGTGGCAGGCACTGGGTAACAGTGCCATTATCGCCGCTGGCGTGTTGGTGATCGCCGTGCCGATCGGCGTGGCTTGTGCGCTGTTTCTTTCGACCTACCGTGGTAACGGCAAAAACTTCCTCTACGGGCTGATGCTGTCACCGCTGCTGACACCTGGTGTCATTATTGGTATCTCCACACTGATCTTTTGGCGCAGCTTAGGTGTGAGTGGTGGGATTTTTCTAACCATGATTGCACAGACAACGTTTATTGCCGCCTATGTCATGCTGATGATACTGGCACGCCTGCAACGCTTTGACCGAACACTGGAGAATGCCGCCTTCAGCCTAGGGGCTTCGCACTTTCAGGTCTTCCGTCGCATACTCCTGCCCTACTTGATGCCTGCCATCCTGTCGGCGGCTGTCATTGCCTTTCTGCAATCCTTCGAAAACTACAATACCACGCTGTTTGTGAAGGGCCATGACACCACACTGACTATTTATATTGCCTCAAAGGTACGTACGGGGCTGACACCTGCAGTGAACGCATTGGGGCTAATTTTAATCCTGATCACCATTCTGTTTGCCGCCGCCTATGAATTAAAGCGCCGACATGAAGCGCGGCAAAGTCAAATTAACCCAGAAACAGACTCTGAACCGATAAGCAGGTAGATAATCGAAAAACTGACAACACAAGGCATAGCGAATACCTATGATTAGGTATTGCGCTGATACACTCGACATAAATACTGCACCGAGCCATTTGACAAACCTTTATACAGTGGGGTGCCGGGCATTGCGGCAAACTGCTTTATGACCCCCTGTCCAACAGAGATTCGATCTATGGCCTGTTGCTTTCGCTCAGACGCTGCGTCAAGTGCACGCACCACGCCTTCATTAATAAGTTCACTATGAACAAGTGTTAGCTGCGGATGTTGAAACGCCTTTTCGGTCGTTGCCAACATCTCTTTACCGCGAATATCAACCCAAGCAAGATATCCATCTGGTTTCAAAACGCGTACCACTTCGGAAACGAACGCAGCCATGTTGCCATAACAATGAGAGGACTCAACATTCAATACGACATCAAAGGAGTCAGAATCGAATGGCATCTGTTCTGCATCACCCTGCAAGAAACTGAGCCCTGGTATGTCACGATGCAAACGTTTACTTAATTCGATTGCACGACTTGAAAAGTCCATGCCTACCATCGAACGAGGGTGATGATAGCGTGCAATATAGGATGCACCGCCACCTCTGCCTGAACCCACCTCTACAACGCATTTTCCAGACAACTCTACGCACTGAGCTAAATGATGATAGAGACCAATAAATGCTCTATCAGGCTCATCTTTACTATCCAGCGGAAAAACTGACTGCTTTGCTGATGGTAACCAACCGTAATTCATAAAGGTCCACTGGTCATCCTTCCAGCGCCAAGCCATTAGGTTATACCAACTGCGCCATACAAATTTCTGCAGCCACTGAGGTGCAGTGCCTTGATTGATAGCGCTTAAAAAGCGTTTTAAAAGCTTAGTCGACATGCTTAGGTTCTACATTCATCATATTATTTAGCTCCTGTCGTCCTTGGCGCATTAACTTACCATCATCACCTTTCCAAGGATGAAAAAAAGGAGAATAAAACCGTAAATAGTGAAAAATCACTCGACGATAATATCCAGGGTTACCAAATAAGGACCAAGCAGATTTTAACCACATTTTGGGCCCTTTTGATTCGCCTCGATGAGTCAGCATTTCATTAAAATTGATTAACAACATTCTATGTATGTCGATCGTCACAGCAAAGAGCGCACCAACTCTTAACATATAGCGTTTCCATGGAGATAGGTTCCGCGTCACCAGTTGATAGACATCAAAGGCAACGGCCTTATGCTCCATTTCTTCAAGTGCGTGCCAAGTCCATAAATCTCGATAAACAGGCGTTACCTTCGCTAATACTTTCGGATCTTTCAAAATCAAATAGGATAAGGTAGCCGTCAAGTGTTCAATCGCAACAGTAAACGCAAGTTGCACAATGGGAGATTTAACCCTTCCAAGCGCTTTTATAACTCGTGCTTCCATTTTTTCCACGTCATAACCATAGGAAGCTAACTGAGCATTGTATGCCTCATGTTCTCTTGTATGAAACGCTTCTTGAATACAAAAGCGGCGAACTTCTTCTCGAAAATCGGGGTCTTCAATTTTATCAAGATAATGCTTAACAGATTTGATAAAAAAGCGCTCACCTGCTGGGAAAAGCACAGACAAAGCATCACAATAAGATGTTCTCAGGGGATCCCCCTCAAACCAATCATGCTGCTTAACATCCTGGATCGGAAAGTGAATATTTCTAATAAATATAGGACTTTCAATACTCATACCAACCCACCCAATCGATTTAAATTAGCCAACCCTGTAGCATAAATACTATTAATCCCTTGGTATTAAAACACAAACACTAAACGAACCCAGTATAAACAGGCTAGCTGTCCAAATCTAGAACAAACCTGACGCTAAGCTCTAGCCTTTCGCTAAGGAAGGTGTTTTTCATCATTATTCATTTGTATCCGGCTGACAAACCAACCCCAAGCCTTCAAGGCAAGCAATCGCTCTTTCCAACGCTTTGGTGTTCGCTTCAGCATCATGAGTCAGCCATGCTGTCGCATGCGAGTCATACGCAGTAAGAACGACCTTACCTTGAAAATCAGAAACAAAGATCTCAAGCAATGGATATTCTTCGTCAGTTTGTATGTGATCATGAATACCAAGGCCTTCTAGCGCTTTTGCTACCGTTTCGAATTGTCCGGGACCTACAAACTTGAAACTTCGGCGTTGTTGCCATGATTCAAAGCAATCGAATGTGATGGGATCAGTTAATTGACCCGATTTACAAAGCCAGTCCACAGCCGCAGGAAAACCATTTCCCGCCACAAAGACAGTGTCATGATAACGCGGTAAAACAAACAGGCGATTGGGTTGCGCCGGATGGAAAATCAACTCATCACCCTGCACTGTATCGGCAATAATAAATGACTCGACTATCTGTTCCTTAGTAAGAACCTCATGTCCCTTGTCCCAAAAGAAATACTGTTTCCAACGATCTTGGAATTCACGATGCTCCTCAACAATCCGAGAAGGCAAATAAACACGAACGAAATTCGAGTAGCTCCCCTCGCCCAATCGTGTAACGAAATCAGAGTAACCATCGGGAAACTTGAAGCCGAGCGTTTCCTCGGCACTCGCGACTTGTTCAGGCGTCACAGTATTCAAGCGACTCGTTACCAAATAAACATGTCCAAAAGCCATCGAAAAAATTCCTCTGAATTAAGGAGCCATCGTATGGCTCCAGTGATAACTCCACCGACTGCATCTGTTTAAGCATTTATACTCGTTATGCAGAACATGGCTGCTAGCTTAGGTATGCAGGAACAAAATTGTTGACTGAACGATCATTCGAGCTCAAAGCCAGCGCCTAACGGACTTGCAGTAATCAAGAAACTGCTGACCGAAAAGCTTCTCGAGTGCACGCTCCTCAGGTTTGATTTGGAAACAATTCATATAAGCAACAAATGCTGGAAGCAAAAAAGCAGATGCCCAATTAGCAAGGTATACACACAACCCCAGCAGTGCAATAAAGAAACGTAGATACATAGGATTACGACTGAAGCGATAGATACCAGTTACTATAAGCGAGGAAGACTTCTCTGGTGTAAAGGGGTTTACGGTGGTCTTCTGTTGGCGAAACGAATACACACCAGCAAGAGCAACTAACGCGCCAATAAGCACCAAAGTCGCGGTAATACCTATCCTCGCAGGGACGGGCACTGCAGTTGGAGCAACATATGTCAGAAATATCATACCGATAGCGAAAAGGACGGCAAGAGCAACAGGCGGAATAGCAAGTTCAAGAGAGCGCATATGATTTCCTGTATGGGTTAACACCCGCATTTATACTATAAAAGACTATCAGAATGGGTCTGGCCACTTTTAATAGCATGTTTGTAATGTAAGGAAAAACGAAAATCGGCCATAGGCAAAAATGCAGCAGCATGTGCCCAATACTCGAAAATATCGCCATCAAGCAACCTTTTGTTAGTCATCGCGGGGGCGAACCCAGGAACCCTAGAGTGAAAAACATGATGATGTGCTCGCTCCACCACCGAAATAGTATCGACTTGCACATAACCGAGATGGTTAATCGCTTTCCGTGCTCCCGACAAGCCACGTCCAAAGGGCTGAGCGTGCAGCAACCCTTGAGCAGCCAAAGCTAAACAACGTAAACGCGCCAATTCTTGTGGACCTTCAACTCCAATCGTGGCCATGCCAGCCTCTCTCCTATTTAAACTTTATCCCGTGGGGAGAAGCTCGCTCTCGCTAAAAAACCTCTAAGAAAGAGATACCCGTTTTCTTCGTACTCTTTAATAACAAACTTAGTTAACAAGTCTACCCGCCCCACCAATGTCCAACCTTAAGAATACCGCGCCAAAGCCCTCCAAGAATAGATGGAAATAGTTGCGGAAACAGTAATGCCATTATGGCAAAGACGATAATACAGGCGAACAAGTAAGTACTGCTGACAAACCCGCCCCAATATGCCAACTCTTTGTTGACACCAAGCCAAATGAAAGCCGCTGTGGGGACAGAGAAAAATAAAGATGCAAAAAGGCTGATCAATCTTGATTCCATTGGCCCACCTTGGCTGTGATTCCTTGCCATATTCAGACACTACCAATTAACAAGGTTTAAGTTCATAGGAGTTATGCATTATTCGTAGTGACTCCAGAGACTTAAAACTTTCACCACTCGTTCGTCCTCAAGCACTTGGTAGACCAAACGATGTTGAATGTTGATGCCGCGTGAATAAGCACCTGCAAGATCACCAAATTGAGGAGCCATCGTATGGCTCCAGTGATAACTCTACCGACTGCATCTGTTCAAGCATTTATGCAAGCTATACAGAACATGGCTGCTAGCCTAGCCTATTACAGAACACCCAAGCAGAGGTTATTCGGTAATACCGAGAGCGCTCAGTACGACTAAAATCAATAATATAAACGCGGGACCCATGGTACAAATCCATACCATACGAGCAAACACACGATCAAAGCGGGTTGTGTGTTTAAACAGTAAGTCATGGTTTGCATATAAACTGCTCAGAGGTGAGGCCTCTAAGCGAGTTCTTATCCATTTTGGAGTTGAAAACACACCCGCCACATTAAAAATGTCATAGCCGCTATATAACTCCATTCCAAGTGCACGCTTTGTATCAGGGTTTTTTCTGAGCTTACGTACTGTAACTTGACCGAAGATTACAAATAGAATCAATCCGACAAACATAATCGAAAAAGAAAATGCACCTATCATTGAACTAGTTGTCATTTTATTCTCAAGGTTCTTAATAGTGAGTCATACCAATGACCAGCATTATTTTTAACCCAGTAGTTCGTACCCAAGGAAGCTGCGGCAGCGGTACTTGCCACAGCTGCACCGCCAACAACCAGCCCAACCCAGCCAACGGGAGTCGCAACCATCAGAAATCCGATACCTAATACACCAGCTTTTGCGACGCCAGAGCCAACGACTGCACTTGCAGCAAAACTACTCGACTCAATAAATAGATCACGCTCCCACTCACCGCCCGCTTCGTAACTGTTGTGTATATGGCCAACCCTGCTGGTAAAGTCGATGACAGTCAGTCCATTTCCAAGAAACTTGGCATACTGAGTAAATCGAACTAAGTTATCCGCCTCAATTCGTGAGTTCAAATTAAGACTTGCGACATTGCGGCTGCTTCGCGCAATATTCGTTCCGCGTGTTGAACTCGTTAAAGGCGTACCTCGCCGACCTGCTCGGGAGCGTGAATTGACTTTACTGATCTCATGGCGGTAGCTAACCTGCATCCGAGCAAAGCTACGTTCGGCACGATGTTTTGCAGCCATTTTGGACAGAGGGGTTGCACCTGAGCGCATAGTATCTCGATACGTTAACAGGGCGTCCTGATACTCTTTGACGGCTTGACCAAACTCACCCATTCGACTCACGTAAACATTTGTTGAAGCACCAATCAAACCAATATTGTATTCATTTAGCCTATTCGAAACATCGGCAATCGCCAGTATGTTCTTTTCACCATAGGACAAACTAAGGTTTGTTAACTCTCTTGATACATTCGGCGCGGACAGACATGAGAGGATATGCTGATCTTGTGGGGTAAAATCTTCACAAGCCGCATAGGGAGTAAAACGTGCAAGAGTTTCAGGCTGAGTGCCCTGTCTAGCGTAGAGGAGGTTACTTTCAATCCCACAAGTGTTGCTTAAAATATCACCACGTAAAGATTGATTACATAAAATAATATTGGTCATTTATACATCCTTATAAATAAGCTTACCTGCTTTAAACCTTAAATTGTCAACAATCTAAAATGCTTGGCCTACTACTGCAGTTATTAATTGAGGGGTGTATATATACTATTTTTTATGGCGTGTCACCAATTGAAAGTGTTAACGCACTGCATAAACCTTGGCCCAAATGTATTGGATACGCCGCTTGCAAAAAGGCCGAATCACACCCCTGAAACTGACAAAACCCTTTGATAGCATCGATAAATGCTTTCACTATCTGATCCCCATCAAAGCTCTGTTGCTTAAAATACAGTGACTTAATTTCGAGCCTCCTGTCCTTCCTATGCGCCTTGCAATCCATGCGCCCAACAAATGCATCTATGTAAAGCAGTGGTAAGCAAAAATAGCCGTATTGACGTTTGGCAGCAGGCACATAACACTCTATTTTATAATCATAATCAAAAAGAGCTTTGAGTCTTTCTCGTTGAATAACACTGTTGTCAAATGGAGACAAGATAACCATACGATTATTCAGCCGAGGCAGCGGGTGTTCAAGCGCCCCCGCTTTCACGATAAAAACTTCGCCTCTGGTCAGTTTGATCTGCTCTAAACTACCCTGTGCCAGTTTATCGTTCACCAAGGTTTTGACGGCTCTTCGTAGCTCAGCATTGCGGCGTTGATAGGTCACGCCCTTGAGCGAAAAAACGCCATGACAGCGCAATTGCTGATCTAAATAGTATCGACTTGCACATAACCGAGATGGTTAATCGCTTTCCGTGCTCCCGACAACCCACGTCCAAAGGGCTGAGCGTGCAGCAACCCTTGAGCAGCCAAAGCCAAACAACGTAAACGCGCCAATTCTTGTGAACCTTTGACTCCAGTCGTGGCCATGCCAGCCTCTCTCCTATTTAGGCTTTATCCCGTGGGGAGCTGTAATCACCTAGATATGCAGGGACATCAATCCTGAATGGACGACTGTCCGCTTCATACAGCATTATTCTAATCGAAGTCGTTGCAGCACTACCTTATTGCTTTCATCTCAATCGAGTTTTTAAAAGCATCAGCATTTTCGAGCCTCTCCAGCATGTCTGAATCTGGTAAACAACTTTCATCGACAAAGCGCATTATCTCTGGAGCTGGATCGCAAAACAGTATGTCGAGAGACTGACGATTCATACCATACACTCCTCGATGAATCATGTTCGCACTAAACACCAGCAGGTCACCAGCATTTAGCGTAACGCGTGCACCTGTCGCCAGATCTTCATAACTCTTACGTCCATTTCTCTCCAAACGCACATCCAGTTCATCGTCACTATCCCAGCGCCGATGGCTCCCTAGTATTAATTCCATACCAGGCTCATCAACCAAAGGAATGCGAAAGTGAACAACATTTGGACCCAACAGCGCCTGTTTCTGCTCATCTATGGTCATATGGTACTGTGGATCTCTGTGCCAGTAGTTTTTCTGTCCTTCATTCACGGGATCGAAGAACGACTGGGTATTCATAAATGCCGGACGAGCACCAATAACAGAAGTCACAACCTCCTTGAGCTTAGCAGATCCGATAAACGCAAATAACGATTCCCTTTCAGTATTTTTCAGATGTTTTTTAGCTGTCAAATATGCTGAGTTTATCGCTTTATCAGCGTAGAACTGCGCATTTTCTAACATCCACGACTGATGAAATTGGGCGATCACTTCCCGGAGCTTATGAAGCTCGCTCTCGCTAAAAAAACCTCTAAGAACGAGATACCCGTTTTCTTCGTACTCTTTAATAACAAACTTAGTTAACAAGTCTACCCGCCCCACCAATGTCCAACCTTAAGAATACCGCGCCAAAGCCCTCCAAGAATAGATGGAAATAGTTGCGGAAACAGTAATGCCATTATGGCAAAGACGATAATACAGGCGAACAAGTAAGTACTGCTGAGAAACCCGCCCCAATATGCCAACCCTTTGTTGACACCAAGCCAGATGAAAGCAGCTGTGGGGACAGAGAAAAATAAAGATGCAAAAAGGCTGATCAATCTTGATTCCATTGGCCCACATTGGCTGTGATTCCTTGCCATATTCAGACACTACCATCAGTTTCAACAGCTAGCACTCTTACAGCACCTCTAGGTGCACACCAAGTATGATCAGCTTTAAACTCTTTGCTTCTCACTACTTTCACTTACCACCTCTGCAAGGTTGAGGACTATCCCAAACTTATAGCCTTCATTCTATTTGCTACATTATTCAACAAGATAAACCTTTAAACCGCAAGCCTGATAATTCCTTAACGCATTGGGATGATCTAGGGTACATGTATGAACCCACACTCTTTTTGCACCACAATCTTGCCATGCAGACTTAATTGCCCTTGAAAGTAGATAGCCACCGTAACCTTTTCCGATAAACTTGGGTGCCAAACCAAAATAGGCAATTTCAACATTAAATTCTGAATCGGAATTTAGTTCAAAATACCCTACTATGGAGCCTCTGTAATAGGCAACCCAAGTACGTAGATTGTCTGACTCTGCGTACTCTTCCCACTCAGCATCACTTAAAGCGAGTTTGTCGGTCCAATACCATAGCTCACCGACCAGACCATAGAGGTAGCGATTAAATCTAAAATCTTTAATCTCAACCTCCACTATCGTCAATTCCTTTGAGTCAGGTTTTTCAATGAACTCGCTTGGTGAATTCATTTCTAGATACGTGGTAATCACATTGCTCAAATTCAATTTCCTCGCTAACGCCTAAGCACATAAGCGGCCACTACTGGACGTCCCCAGCCGCTAATGGCGACGAAGTGCTTCGACGGGTTATAGTTAAAAGGTTGCATCTGCAACAGCATACATTTTCCGGCCATCGTCTGTCTTTGTAAAAGCATAGAACCCATGCACTCTCTCAATTTTTGAGCCATCTGCTCTGCATCTGACAGCCGAAGCTACTGCATGTGCTTCAAGACTATTGACAGCAGTTACCTCAAATCTCCAATCAATAGAGTGATCCCATCCTTTTTCTTCCTTGAGACTTTTCGGATCTATGGGGTACGAATCACACAGGGTAACTGAACCATTTTTAATGTATGCGATAGGATACTGGACCATTTTATCGATCAGAGAAACGTCGTTTTCTTTAAATCCTGCAACGTAGTATTTCATGTATGTTTCATGGACTTCAGATCGCAAATCTTCGAATGTCATATCATCTCCAGTGTATGGCCAATCGTAGTAAAACGACTCATTATTGAGCCGCTTTTCACCTTAGCTTGGCCCCAATGTAAGGTGCAAAGAGCGTTGCTGCGAGAACGATAGGCCAAATATTCCCGCCCTTAAATGTGTAAGCTTCAAGTAACATGGACCATGATTTGCCTTGCCAGAGGCCGAAAGAAAGCTCAAAGGCGAGCGTAAGCGCCAGCCAGAAAAACCCAATTAACCAAAACTGCATAGAGCTCTGGATTTGCAGCCACGGAAGCGAAAAGTACGCCACAACAATGATCAAAACGGAAAGCAGAATGCCGCTCAACACGAACGCAGCCGCACTTCCAAGACTAGATATGAGGACAGACTCGCGCAGCACACCATTGCCAACAGCTAGCACGAGGATACCAGCCCAAATTATGAATGCTTTTAAGGCGACCATCGTATGGTCTCTTCAGGACGAAATAACACCTTCGGAACCCACCACAAGTACGCCGCCATCCCAAAGAGTTCGACCAAGGATTGAAAAACAATAACAACAACGGCCACCTCAAATGATGATGGCAATGCCAACGCCAGCGGTAGTACGACAAATGAGTTCCGGCTTCCTAAACTGAATGCCAATACCCGCCCCTGCCCTGTCGGCAATCTGAATATCTGTGCAAGAGCACGGGACATTAGAGCGGCTATCACAAGAAAGGCAATAAAGATAAAAAGCAGATGTCCAAGCAAACCGACTGAGTCCATAACGAGACCAACTTGGGTCGCTGCAATCGAAAAGACGACAAGCGCAAGCAAGAGTACAGGGCACCAACCCAGTTTCTGAATGATCGCCCCTCTACGGGCATTTTTATCTGCCCATTTCTCTGTCAAGAATGCCGCTAACAATGGCAGTAAAATCAATCCAAAAAAAGCCAGTAGCATTTCTTGCTGCGCTATCTCTAATGCAACATCAAAACCAAGAAACAGCCACAAATAAAAAGGCAGCAAAAGAACCTGAAGTATCAAGCTGACAGGGGAAAAAGCAATGGCGTGCTTTGTGTCACCGCCACCCAAGTGAGTGAAGGTGATAAACCAGTCAGTGCACGGAACCAACAGAACCAGCAATATACCAAGACGAACTGCGGGCTCATTAGGTGCCAACGCCATCAAACCCCATACAACAACAGGCAATAGAATGAAGTTACCCATCACAGCGGCAACAATAAATCGAGGATCAGCAAATGCCTGGCGAATATGAGCCAGTGGAACTTGAGTAAAGGTTGTGTACAGCAATACCACTAGAACAGGCCAAAGCAACAGCTCCAAAACACTCACTTGGGTTGGCAAAAAAGCGCCAAGTGCTAGACCACACACAATGGCTATCAAGTAGACAATCACTTGATACTTTTCCAATAGCTCACGCTTCAACGATGGAATACCTCAGTCATGGTCAACGTTAGGCAAAATAGAATTTAAGGATGCAGTCGAGCTTCAAATTTACCCACTAAATCAAACACCCTTGATCTCAATAAACCATCTAGGCTGCATTTCATCAAAGTCTGTTCGAATATTAGAAGGCAGGTAACTGGCTGAGTCTAAAACAAACGCCTTCCCTTCTAAGCGCTTAAATACAACCCAGTGCCAAAAGTCTTTGCCGTTTTCTTGATGGTGTTTGATGGCTAACAACGCTAAATCAGGTAGAGCGCTCCAAGACTCAAAGGGTGTTTCATCTACGGAAGTCTCAACGCCTGCATGGCCGAGCAGCCGTCTCACATACCGAGTATCAGACCAGAGCAACTCATCCTCAGCATAAATATCCATTGCGTTTGCTATGGCTTTCATCTCTTGATACGTCTTTCCTAAAATGTTGGCAGCCGATGCAATTCCACATCCTGAGACTTCTTCCTGTACCACGGGCTTGAACATAGACACTTTCCTTAACGTATTTTATAGAGATGCAGTATAAGGGATATCGCCTCCAAGATGGCAGTAAACGACAGCGACTCGAAAAATGTTAGCGCTAACATTTTTATAGAAAACCTATTGACGAAACCCAATTTAAGCGATAACTTTACCAATATAGTCCGACGCTATCTTTAAAACTTAAAATGTTAGCGCTATCAATAAAAATAAATGAGTTGTGTTCAATGACTAAAATCACACCTGAGAAACCGCGCGTTTCTCTCCTTCGCCATGTGGCCGAGGCGATGTTAGCCCTCAGCATGTTTGGTATGGTCTGTGCCGTCTTCTTAAATGTAATACTTCGATACCTGTTCAACACGGGCATTTCCGGCTATGACGAGATCGCACGCTTACTCTTTGTTTGGTTAGTCTGCGTAGGCTCAATATTAGCCACAGTGGATCGTGAACATTTAGTGTTTGATCTATTGATCAACCGCTTACCTCGTAAACTTCAATATGTATGCCGCTGGACGAGCCGTGGATTGATTGCATGGATTCTTGGCCTCTTGATCGTTGGGGCATGGGAACAAATTCAAGTTGGCATCTACAGTCGTAGTCCTGTTCTGGGATATCCATTGGGACTGACAGCTGCCGCCATTCTGTTGATGGCGGCTTGCATGCTGATATTACTGATTGTTGAAAGTTGGAAG
Organism: Nitrincola tibetensis; assembly: GCF_003284585.1. GTDB lineage: Bacteria > Pseudomonadota > Gammaproteobacteria > Pseudomonadales > Balneatricaceae > Nitrincola > Nitrincola tibetensis. Next base: position 371,470 of record NZ_QKRX01000001.1, on the reverse strand, counting down.
GACCTGCGCGGAACATTGCCCACTCCTTCGACTTCCCATCCTTCCGAATAAGGTATCGTCCTATGGCAATTGCAATTTTTTTAGCGGTCTTGTTCAGCACCATGAGCATAGGTGTACCAATCGCTTACGCATTGATGCTAACCGCGGTTGCGTTAATGTATCACTTGGACTTTTTTAATGCCCAGTTGTTGGCGCAGAATGTCCAGGCAGGTTTTGATAATTTCCCCTTATTGGCAGTCCCCTTTTTCGTGCTAGCAGGAGAGTTGATGACAGCCGGTGGCTTGTCTCAACGAATCGTTGACTTGGCTCGCGCCTTCTTTGGGCATGTACGCGGTGGTTTAGGCTATGTCGCCATAGGCGCATCCGTCCTTTTAGCGTCTATGAGTGGTTCAGCAATTGCCGATACCGCCGCGTTAGCGACTTTATTACTGCCCATGATGAAACGCCAAGGCTACCCGCATGGCAGCAGTGCCGGGTTAATCGCTTCTGGGGGCATTATTGGTCCAATTATTCCTCCGTCTATGCCATTTATTATCTATGGCGTAACCACCAACACTTCCATCAGCCAGCTGTTTATTGCGGGTATTGTACCGGGCATTCTCATGGCCGTTGCGATTGCAATCGCTTGGGGTTGGGTCGCAAAAGGCAAGGATTTACCCGTTGCCGAAAAGGAGTCTTGGGGCACACGTTTACAGGTGCTTAGACGCAGTATCTGGGCTTTGCTATTACCCATCATCATTATTGGTGGCTTACGTGGAGGGATCTTCACACCTACCGAAGCGGCCGTGGTAGCGGCGGTTTACGCCTTGATCATCACGACCTTGGTTTACCGCGAGCTCAATATTGCCGCACTCTATCAAGTATTAATTAGAGCATCCAAAACCACTTCGGTTGTTATGTTTTTAGCGGGAGCGGCTATGGCGTCTTCTTACATGATCACCCTCGCCGACCTGCCTAACCAGTTAATTGAACTATTCGCACCTATATTAGATAAGCCAATGCTGTTCATGTTGGCGGCCGTCCTCTTCCTGTTGATTATCGGCATGGTAATGGACTTAACGCCCTCAATTTTAATTCTGGCACCTGTACTGGCGCCGATGGCTGCCGCTGCGGGTGTGGACCCTGTTTACTTCGGTTTAATGTTCATCATGGCCGGGTGTATCGGGCTGATTACACCGCCTGTAGGCACCGTGCTCAATGTGGTATCGGGGGTCGGAAAAATGCCAATGGAGTCGGTAGTAAAAGGTGTACTGCCCTTTATTACGGCCTACATCCTTCTACTTGGCTTGTTAATTCTGTTTCCACAAATTGTGACTTGGCCACTTAAATGGCTGTCATGATGTTTTTGCTCTAGGCTTTAAACCAGCCTTACATAATCGTAAATGAGGATAGACCAATGAAAATAAAAACGTTATTACTCTCATGCCTGATTGGGGCTTCCATCATCTCCCACGCAGCGGCCGATGTTCAAACACGCCAAATTCGCTTTGGTTATGGTTTAAATGAAAACTCAAACCAAGGCCGCGCCACGAAGGTGTTTGCTGAGGAAGTGTCTCGACTTTCCGATGGAAAGTTACGTATTCGTGCTTTTGGCGGAGCAACTCTGGGATCTGACATTCAGATGCAGCAAGCGCTCTTAGGCGGCGCTCAAGAAATGATGGTCGGCTCCACCGCAACGCTCGTCGGCATTGCATCAGAGATGGCCATTTGGGATACCCCTTTCTTATTCAACAGTGCAGAAGAAGCCGATGTTATTCTTGATGGCCCCGTTGGCCAAAAAGTAATGGATACGCTCGAAGAAAAAGGGCTGATCGGCTTAGTGTATTGGGAGAATGGCTTTCGTAACCTCACCAACAGCCGTCGGCCTGTCGAGTCGTTGGAAGATTTAGACGGCATACGTTTACGCGTCATGCAAAACAACGTGTTCTTGGATAGCTTTAGAAATCTAGGTGCCAATGCTGTGCCCATGGCTTTTTCTGAGCTGTTTACAGCACTTGAAACCAAAACGGTTGATGGCCAAGAAAACCCTTTCAATACCATCTTATCGAGCAAGTTCTACGAAGTTCAAGAGTATTTGACCGTAACCAACCATGTTTACAGCCCATGGATTGTTCTTGTCAGCAAGCGTTTTTGGGATCGACTCTCGGCAACTGAACGCGACATTCTTCTCGAAGCCGCAAAAACCGCTCGCGATTTTGAGCGTGAAGACACACGCAAAGAGGCTGCAATGGCACTTGCCGAACTGCAAGAAAAAGGCATGAAGGTGAATGAACTTAGTCTAGAAGAAGTTGAGCGCATGCGTTCAAGACTGGTGGATGTTAATCAATCTATCGCTCAGGGCGTTGGGCAAGATCTCTGGGACGAGCTTCAAGCGGCGCTGACTGAACTCCGCTCAAATCAGTAATTCTGTTGTTTGTTTTTTCACACCATGTTTGGCCCTGGAAACCACTTCAGGGTCTTTTTTCGGAACACTTAATAGATGAAACCATACAAAATCGTTGTGATGGGTGTGTGCGGTTGTGGCAAAAGCACCCTCGCCAAGCGCCTTGCAGAGCAACTCAATGGCATTTTTTTAGAGGGTGATGCCTTTCACACACCCGCGAACATAGCAAAAATGAGTTCAGGCACTCCCCTTACCGATGCCGATAGACAGCCGTGGCTCGAAACCTTAGGCTCTGAAATTCGTCAGCAAGCGCTCTCTGGAGCCGTCGTTCTTGCGTGTTCGAGTTTAAAGCGAAGCTACCGAGATTTATTGCGCAAGCAAGCCGGTGAATTGTTTTTTGTCTACTTAGAAGGTTCGCCTGACCTGCTCAACGCACGGCTTTCAGCAAGACAAGGTCATTATATGAGTTCCAGCTTACTTCAAAGTCAGCTAAAGGATTTAGAAGCCCCGGGGGATGATGAAGCATCAGTGACGTTATCCATCCAAGAGAGCCCTGATCATCTATTAGAGTGTGTTTTGGAGCAGCTGTCCTCTGCGAAAAGTGATCTCAAATAAACGAACTGGATTGAATTTGCTAAGTAACTGAAATATAAATACTGTTATAAACTCATTCAAAGAGAGCTAACGAAATGAAGTCTGCGGGAAAATCGGGTCACCGAGGCAAGGGCCGCATTACGCTAGACGATGTTGCCCGTCAAGTTGGGGTTAGTGCGATCACTGTTTCGCGTGCCCTCAACAATCCCGATAAAGTGTCCGACACGCTGAGAGAGCGCATCCAACAGGCCGTGCTCGAAACAGGTTATGTGCCAAATCGAGCAGCGAGATCCTTAGCCAGTAATGCTAGCAAAACGCTTGCGGTCATTATTCCCTCTGTCTCCAACGCCGTGTTCAGCAATGTTATCAAAGGCATTTACGATGTCTGCACACCGCTAAATTATGAAATGATCATAGGCAACACCTACTACTCATTGAAGCAAGAAAGTAATTTAATTGAGAAGTTTCTGACGCACATGCCAGATGGGTTTATTACCACCGGTCTGGATATGAGCGATGATACCCGCGAACGGTTAGTGCAAAGCGGCATCCCGGTTGTGCAAATGATGGAAACTGGCACACGCGAACCCATTGATATGTGTGTGGGCATTTCCCACCTTGCAGCGGGCAGAGAAATGGCTGAGTACTTTATTCGAAAAGGCTATCAGCGCATTGGTGTCATCGCCTCTCAGCTTGACCAACGAACGCGCAATCGTGTACAAGGATTTCTTTCCTATGTTCGCGAGCATGCGCCGACTCAACCGGATCGAGTCATCGCAGACCCCCGCCCCTCTTCTGTGCACTTAGGGGGAGTGCTTTTTTCGGAGCTATTAGCGCAATTTCCGGACACGGATGCCATCTTTTGCTGTAACGACGATTTGGCCTATGGCGCTATTTATGAGTGCCAACGACGACACCTTAGAATTCCACAACAGATTGCAATTGCCGGATTTAATGACCTAGAACAATCCGCCTGTATCAATCCATCACTGACATCCATTGCCATTCCCCTGTATTCTATTGGCAAAACAGCCGCAGAAATGATGCTGAACCGCTTAAAAGGACAGCCAACCCCCACGCCCGTGATGGATTTGGGGTTTAGGCTGATTGAGCGAGAAAGCGCGTAGTCACCAAGGTCGTGCCATGAGCAGTCAAGAATTAGAGATAGGGTCATTTCCCTTATATGGGAGCCAATTAATTGAAGCCAGCGCTGGTACGGGTAAAACCTTTACCCTCGCATTATTGTATACGCGCTTAATCCTTCAACAGGGTGGAGATGCCGCTTTTTCGCAAGCGCTGACACCTGAGCAAATTTTAGTTGTGACCTTTACCGATGCGGCCACCCAAGAACTGAAAGAGCGTATCCGCCAGCGCTTGGTCGAGGCTGCAGACTGTTTTGGGCGCATGGACGAAGCCGCCGATCTGATTAGCAATGACCCTCTAAGGCAACTGCGCAGCAGTATTCCTAAGGACGAATGGCTGTTCTGCCAGCGCCGTTTACTGATCGCCGCTGAATCCATGGACCAAGCGGCCATTTCAACCATTCACGGTTGGTGCTATCGCATGCTGAAAGAGCATGCCTTTGACAGTGGCAGCCTCTTTAATCAGACCTTAATCTCAGATCAAAAACACCTAATCCATGAACTGGTAAAAGACTACTGGCGGATCCATTTTTACGGAATGGACACCGACGAAGCAGAACTTGTCAAAGAATTATTGGGCAGCCCTGATAACCTTTACAGCGACATCCGTTTCCTTATTCCAAAACACGACGTACCTATTAGCTTTCAAGGCCAAGCCATTGCCTTTGAAGATCAGGTTCAGCCACTGTTGACTGACGTCGCACAACAGCAAGCTCAGAAAAGTGCAGCTGAGAATCTAGCGCGCTCACGTTGGGCGGAATCTCGCAATGACCTTACAGCTCTCTTAACTGACTTACAACCAAATTTGCATAAGTCCAAATTCGGTATTAAAAGCGAAGAGGATCTTATCCAGTTTTTGTCGGATGCCGACGCTTGGGCGGCAGGCCAACCTGCGCCAAAAGGCTTACACTATTTACAAGAAGGCGAGATTCCCCTCACTGGCGGTAAAAAGGCACCCGCTCAGCCTTCGCACCCCGCCTTTGAAGCAATTAAAGCCTGGCAATCTTACGCAAGCGGTGACGACTCAACGCTTGCACTAAAAGCTCATCTGATTGCACATGCAACCTATTGGGTGCGTTCACATTTAAAGCAACTCTTGTTAGAGCGAGCGGAGTTGGGCTTTGACGATTTGCTCGTTCAACTGGACAAAGCCCTTCAGGGGCCGCAAGGTGATGCATTGCGCCAGACCATCAAAACTCAATATCCGGTTGCGATGATTGATGAGTTCCAAGACACAGATCCCTTGCAGTATCGGATTTTTGATCGCATTTACGACATAGAAGCGAACTCGCCAAGCACGGCAATTATAATGATTGGCGATCCAAAACAGGCGATTTACTCTTTTCGTGGCGCCGACATACACACCTACTTAAAAGCCAGACACGCCACGCACTCTCGTCATTACCATTTGCGCAAAAACTATCGATCAACACAAGGTGTTGTCACCGCCGTAAACAGGTTATTTGCACAAGGTGAGCAGCTGAGTAAAGGGGCGTTTCATTTTAAGCAGTCTGATGACAATCCCGTGCCCTTCCTTGAGGTAGAGGCTCAGGGTCGCTCTGAGCAATTGCGACTTGAAGGTGAAGTCACGCCAGCCATGAATTTTTGGTATCTAAAAGGCCTTCCCTCTGCTGGCTCAGAAAGCGACTCAGATGCCGAATCGCCTGATGCACTGATCCCTATTGGTGCATTTCGGGAACAAATGGCAAAGGGCTGCGCCAGTCAGATCGTGCGTTGGTTAAGCACTCCAGAGATCTCAGGCTTTTTTACTCAAGACACTTGGACGCCGCTTAAACCGAATGACATTGCCATTCTCGTGCGCAGTCGAAGCGAAGCGGACTTAATTCGAACGGAGCTGAGGAGCAGAGACTTAAATAGTGTTTATTTGTCCGACAGAGAATCTGTCTTTCAATCATCGGAAGCTCGCGATCTGCTCATTTGGCTGCAGGCCTGTGCCGATCCTCGCAATGATCGCAAAATACGGGCAGCGCTTGCAACACCAACGCTGAACGTCAGCCTGATACGCCTAGAAGCATTGTATCGTGACGAATTACTCTGGGAGCAGGAAACAGAGCATTTCCGATACTTTCATACCTTATGGAGCCGACAGGGCGTTTTACCTATGCTGCGTGAATTAATGCAGCACTATGAATTAGCCAAGCGTGTTCTGTACCGAAACGAAGGGGAGCGCATCCTAACCAACCTGCTGCACCTCGCCGAGTGGTTGCAACAAGCCAGTGTGCAGTTTGAAGGTGAACAGGGATTGATACGCCACCTTGCCGAGCAAATTGAAGATCCAAGCGAAGAGCAAATTTTGCGTCTTGAAAGCGATGCCGACTTAATCCGAGTCATCACTATTCACAAATCCAAAGGGTTGGAGTACCCGCTGGTACTGCTCCCATTTATTAGCAGTTGGAAAGAGGTGAATCATTTACAAAAGTCCGTCAATCTTTCCCTCAGCGACTCGCCTTCTCTTGAAGTTGCAGGCTCCAAGCATTTTCCAATGGCTTGGGAGCACGCCGATACAGAACGCCATGCGGAAGACATGCGTTTGCTGTACGTTGCACTCACGCGTGCACGTCATGCCTTGTGGCTTGGCATTGCCGCCTTGAAATCTGGAACAGCTAAAGAGTCTAAAATGCATAAAAGTGCATTAGGCTATCTTTTAGTGGATCAAGAAACCTTAACGCCCGAAAACCTAGCACAATCACTTGAAGCATTGCAGAAATCAAGTGATTGCATTTGTATACTCAACGCCCCTAGCATCGAGTACACAAGCTATACACCTGCACTGACGTATCAGTTCCGTGCCGCCGAAACATCCCTTAAAAGTCCGAAGGAATACTGGTGGATTGCCAGTTACTCTGCCTTGAAAATGGGGGATACACTGCAGGACACTGAAAAAGCCTGGCTCAATACGGCTCCCGATTCAGCCATCGAAGAGACGCAGTCCGAAGAGCAAACACAAGGGATGGATCTAGCACAAAGTCGCTTGGATCTGCCTGCCGCCGAGCTCCATGAGTTGCACCGATTTATTCGTGGCCCCAATGCCGGCACCTTTTTACACGGATTACTGGAGTGGGCTGCAGAGCAAGGCTTTGAATCAGCCTTGCAATCCGCTGATGCACGTCGCGCCATGCTGGAAAAGCGCTGTCAAATTCGAGGCTGGGCGGCCTGGATTGATATTCTTGATCATTGGTTGCATAGCTTCTTAAGCACACAATTTCAATTACCCAACACTTCGGTTCTGGCACTGCATCAACTCCAGCGCTATCAAGCCGAAATGGAGTTTATGTTTGCTGCGCATAGGGTCGACACGCAAGCGTTGGACAGTCTGTGCCGAACCTATTTGAGGCCAGGTCACGCACGGCCAACACTTCAAGCGATTGAACTGAATGGTATGCTCAAAGGCTTTATCGATTTGGTGTTTGAGTTTGAGGGGCAATATTATATCGCCGATTGGAAATCGAATTATCTTGGCGATAAAGACGTGGATTACGCCTTGCCCGAATTAGAAAAGGCCCTGTTAGATAAGCGTTACGATGTGCAATACGCTTTGTACCTACTCGCACTTCACAGACACTTGCACAAACGCATCCCCGATTATCAATACACGCGCGACGTTGGCGGTGCCTTGTATTTCTTCCTACGTGGCAACCAACATCCAGAAACGCGTGGGCTGATATCCGACCAGCCCCCTCTGGCATTTATTGAGGCACTCGATGCCTTATTTCGATCCGCTTAAGGGTTCTTTTAGGAGTCAATCATGTCTTATACACCAATCCTCTTAAAAAACCCTTTAATTTTACCTTTTAAATGCCGCTTTACATGCCCCTTGAAAAGCGCCTTAAAAGACGCTGTAAAGAATGTCTATCTGAGGACCCAGCCATGAAATCCGCCGACCTGCTGCAGGACTCAACCCATCTCATGCAACTGCTGGAAAGCTGGGCCGACGCAGGCTGGTTGCGCTGGCTGGATGTGGAAGTGGCGCGGTTTTTTCATGAGATAACCGAAGATGCCTCGCCTTTGCTCATACTCGCCATTGCTTTAACCAGCCATCAGAATGGCCGTGGACACGTCTGTTTTGACCTAAAGCATGCGCTTGATGCACCGGAAAGCGCCTTGCTGCTTCCTCCTGAAAATGCGCAAAGCACACCGCAGTATCTACCCCAAACGCTCTTTGCCCATATTTCGTTAGCTCAATGGTTTGCGGCCCTTCAACATCCCAGTCTTGTCAGCCAAGGCCCAGGTAACTCACCCTTAGTACTGGGTGGCACAGAAGAGCGCCCCTTGCTTTATCTACGACGTTTTTGGCAACACGAGCAGTCCATCAAACAGGCGATAGAGTCACGCTTATCGACACAGTATGATCTGCCAACTACGCTGCTCAGTGAAAGTTTAAATCGCTTATTTCCTAACGCTGGGATCAAGCCAGATTGGCAGAAAATTGCCTGTGCCCTTGCCGCACGCCAAGCCTTCTCCATCATTACTGGGGGCCCTGGCACTGGCAAAACGACAACCGTTGTAAAGCTGCTGGCCTTGTTGCAACAGGTATCCTTAACCCAACAGGGGCGGCCACTGAGCATTCGTTTAGCCGCACCGACTGGCAAAGCTGCGGCACGGTTAAACGCCTCGATTGCCAGCCAAGTGAAAGGGCTGGACTTATCAAGTTTTGAGAACGAGGCCCAAATTCGCAAAGACATTCCAACGGAGGTAACAACTCTGCATCGTTTGCTCGGGCCTTTGCGAAACAGTCGCTTTTTTCGGCATCATCGTGGAAATCCGCTGCGCGTCGACTTGGTGGTCGTGGATGAAGCATCAATGATTGATGTTGAGCTGATGGCACAACTATTAGATGCCCTTCCCGCTGATGCACGCCTGATCTTACTGGGGGATAAAGACCAGTTGGCCTCGGTAGAGGCTGGAGCTGTTCTGGGCAATTTATGCCATCGGGCCGAGGCGGGACACTACACACCCGATACCCAGGCTTGGCTAGCCAATGTCACTCAACAACCCCTGCCAGATGCGTTTTTGGATCTGAATGGCACAACAAAAGACCAAGCCATTATCATGCTACGGCACAGTTATCGATTTGGCGAGACCTCGGGGATTGGTCATTTAGCACGTCGTGTCAATCAACTGGAGCAACAGGATTCTAGCCCACCTATTTATTCACTTTTTGATCGATTTTCTGACATACAACGAATCCTCCTAAGTTCAACGCCCACTCCAGCATTGGACCAGTTGTTATGCGATCCAGCTTCTGGCTATGGCGCGTACCTGAATACCCTGCATGCGACCCCAATTGAGCAACTCACCTCAGCGAGCGCACGTGATCACTGGGCCTTGAGCATTTTAGAACAACACAGCCAGTTTCAACTTTTGTGTGCACTTCGCAAAGGCGAGCAAGGTGTTGAAGCAATGAACCGCTACATCGAGCAGCTGCTTATCAAGAAGGGACTCATCAAAGAGGTCGGGGCTTGGTATGCAGGGCGCCCGATTATGATTACGCAAAACGACTATAGTTTGAACTTGATGAATGGCGATATCGGTGTAACTCTACCCTACCCCTACCAAAACGATGATGGGCATCCACGTATCGGCCTGCGCGTTGCGTTTTTATCAGGTGATGGTAGTCAGCAAATTCGGTGGATATTGCCGAGCCGACTTCAGGCACATGAAACCGTCTTTGCCATGACGGTGCATAAATCGCAAGGCTCCGAATTTACGCACACGGCACTTATGTTACCCGCTTACGATAATCCGATTCTCACCCGAGAGTTAATTTACACAGGGATCACACGAGCCAAGCGTCAATTCACCTTGATTGATACCTCAAACCAAATTTTGAATAATGCGGTTAAGGCGAGAGTCTATCGAGTAAGTGGACTGTGATTGTTTGGGTTTGCGATATCCTTAGGGATTTAACACAATAGTCTAGGTTCTAAACGAACAGAGCGATCATTTAGCTGAACAGAATCGCGCTCAATCAATTTATAAAATTACTAGGAAGCGTTCATGGCGTCAAAAGCAAAAGGACTCAATCAAAAGCTAGCGCATTTTAAAGAGCAGTTTAAACGCTATTACGCCCAAGGCCAGTTTAATAAAGCTCTAGGGCAGGCGCTCTCAGCGCATAAACTTGTGCCTAAGCATCCGAAACCTCTGTCTGATGCCGCCGTTTGTTGCGTGTATATGACCCGTTGGCAGGATGCCATCGCCTATGCCGACAAGTGCTTAAAGCTCGACCCAAATGATATCCCTGCCTTAGACGCCGCCTCACACGCTTGGTCAGCCTTACATGAGTTTGAGCGGGCTGCGCCCTACGGAGCCAAAGCCATTGCAATAAGAGATGCCTCGATACCCGAACTCGGTACAGATCAACAGCACATATCCGTCGGCCCTTCTGGGCAACGCCGAATCATTGCCTTTTCGCTGTTTGGTGACTCACCCAAATACTGCGAAACAGCCTATTTAAATGTCCTAGCCCAGCCGCAATTCTTACCCGATTGGCTGTGCCGCTTTTACGTGGATTCCAGTGTGCCTGATGGTGTGAAACAGCGCCTTGTTTCAGCAGGTGCCGAAGTCATCGACGTAGATACACCGGAAGCGACTTGGTATGGAACCTTCTGGCGCTTTCTCGCGGCCGATGATCCAAATGCTCAATGGATTATTTTTCGAGACGCTGACTCTTTAATTAGTCAGTACGAGGCTGAAGCGGTCAAGGCTTGGATTCAAGAGGATAGGCCCTTTCATATTATGCGAGACTGGGGATCGCACACTGAGCTGATGCTGGCCGGTATGTGGGGAGTAAAAAGTGGCGCATTGCCCAATATGAAAGCTCTCATTACTGAGTTTTTAGACTCCTATCAAGGTCGAACTCATTTTGCAGATCAGATGTTTTTGCGCCATAAAATCTGGCCCTATGCAAGATGCTCAAACCTGCACCATGATTCGTTGTTTCACACTCCCGGCTCACAGCCCTTCCCTATTGCACGCCAGCCGGATGAACCCCACCTAGGCAGCAATCTGGTGGCCGGCTTTTTTGAGTACCCTGTCTCACCTACCTCTGCAAAGGTTGCTGAATGGGCATTGTTCGATAGCCAAGGCACTCTTTACTGCCAATACACGGCGCCAGTTGTCGAGGGTAAAATCAAAGTCGGCCTACCCAAACCTTTATTGATTCGTATGCAAGATAAAGAGCTGACCTTGCGCATTCTCAGCACGAAATAGTACGAGGGCTAAAGCTAGGATAAAGCCAGCGTTAAAGCCAAAGCGCATCGACAGGGGTATCCGGACTGAATCGATGCGCTATCTGTGCCAACAGCAGCTCAGCGGTTGCCAAGGCATCGGTTAGGGCATGATGCTGCTGATAATAAGGAAGATTATAGCGAGTTCGACTGTCCACCAGACGAATGGAGACGGGCTCCTTACTTAACAATTTATCCAGAAAACTCGTAGGCGCCACTCGGTGAAGCCGTGCTTCCAGCTCCATGGTATCAATCACTGGGAACGCAATTCCTTCACGAATCCGCTTGCGCAGCGCCGCATCTAAAAAAGGCCGTTCGATACCACGGTGATGGACAACCACCACCTTTCCCGCCAATGCAGCCAAAAGATGATCGACAATTCGCATAAAGTCAGGTGCTGATTGTACATCCGAATGGGTAATGCCATGGATCGCGACAGACGCATGATCCAGCTGGGCTCTAGGGCGAACCACCCAATACTTAGCGTTGGCACACTGAATCCGCCTCAGTGTAAAAGGCACCAAACCTATGCTCAGAATGCCATTTTTTATGGGATCAAAGCCTGTCGTTTCAAAATCCAACGCCACAAAATCAATGCGTTCTAAAGGCGTTTTCCCATGGGGTAAGGACTCAGAGTAAAAGGCCTTTAAGCGGACATCTTTAGCCGATAGTGCCGAAGCTTCATAAAACTGGGACCAGTCCAAAGTGGTATCCTCACGATGGATAGAAGACGTATTCGACTTACCTAAATACAGCATAGACCTGCACTCAACTAGCGGTTGGACTGATAACAGAATTTCAAATATTTTTGAGCATTACTTAAAATCTGAAAAGCGTCTTTTAAATTTTTTCGCTCAAAATCTGATAGATGCTCAGGCGCTATATTGTTGTTGGGTTCTTCACCCTTTTCCAAAGCCAATGCTTGATGGCGAATTCTCACCAAGGCGATTAGTTCTAGCGCATCACGTAGATCTTGTCCTCGCCCACGCGGCAGGATGTCTGTTTCTAAAATATCGCGCAAACGATCAAATGAGTTACGCGCCTGTGAGCCAATCGCCAGCGCATGCACTCGAATTAAATCCGCTAAGGGGGCTGTGCCTCTTCGCTTCATATTGATGGTGTTATTTTGACGGCCATCTTGCTCCATCACAAAATCTTTGAAAAACCCTAAAGGTGGGGTCCGATTCAAAGAGTTTCGCGCCATGCAAGCTAAAAATAGCGGACTTTTCTTCGCACGTCGCGCAATAAGCTGATTCAATTGAGTCGCCCACTTTAACTCACCCCAGACACCTTCTAAGTCGAAAAAAATCGAGCTATTCAGTAAAGACTCAGGTGTTGGGTTGTCGATCCATTCTTTGAAATACCCCTCCCATACGTCCAGCGGCTGACGCCAGCGTGCATTGGTGGCCATAATATCGCCCTTGCAATAGGTATAACCGCAGACTGCTAAACCATCGCATACAAACTCGGCAAGGGCTTTAAAATAGCCATCGTGCAATTCAGGATCAAAACGATTGTCCAGAATCATCGCATTATCTTGGTCGGTAATGATCAATTGCTCATCTCGTGCCATTGAACCTAAGGCTAAGAAACAATAAGGGACAGGAGGCGGGCCAAGCTTAGCTTCCCCCAACTCCAGTAAACGCTGCTTAAAACTACGACCGATGACTGCCATCGCACTGCCGATCATACGTGAGTTTGCATCTTCATTGACCATTCGGATAAAGCAGGCTTTCACTTCTGGTAATAAAGCACCGAGCTCTTCAACACTGTTCTGGCGGAAAATACTGCCCACTAAATACAGGCTATTTCGTGATTCGTAGCGAATGATATCGGAAATCGCAATCACGCCCACAGGACGGTGATAAGAGACAACGGGTAAATGGTGCAAATTATAGCGAAGCATGGTCATCATCGCTTCAAACACATACTGGCTTGACTCAATGGTGATCACATCCGTTGACATAATATCCGAAACAGGGGTTGTGTAATCCAAGCCCTTCGCGACCAAGCGTGTGCGCAGGTCTCGATCTGTAATAATGCCGACCATTTTCGGCAAACCGTAATCTGTATCCGACACAGGAGACTGCATGATTAATAAAGACGAAATCGACTCTTCCGACATTAAAATCGCAGCATCTCTAACACTCGCCTGCGCTTCGATACAGACGGGAGGTCGCGTTATCAAATTTTTGACCTCGGAGGCCATCAATTGATTCGCTTGCTCGTGTCTTGAGACCGCACTGCGCAAGCGTGCGCTGTCTTCTATCTCAACAAAATCTGCAAAGGATTCAAATGACTCAAACAACTCTGCAAAAATAGGCTCGGGAATGAAGTAGATTAACGAGTCTTCGAGCGCCTTGGCTGGAAAACGAATTTGCCGATTTCGCAGCAAACCGTATTCGCCAAAAATGCCCCCTTCACTCATTCGATTGTAAAGATCACCGTTACGGCGAAAGACTTCCACCGCCCCGCTTCTAACGACATGCAATGCGTCGATGTCTTGACCAAACTCCAAAATTTGCGTTCCTGCTTTAAAATATCCCACCTCGATATTGTCGGCCACCCAATGCAAGGTGTCGTCAGGCAAGGTATTAAACGGCGGGTAACGCTTTAAAAAATTCTGAACCTCAATCAACTCTGCTTTCATTGCACACTACTCATATCCCGAACCCCATCTCTTAAGGTTTAAACCGCTTTAGGCTCTGTGGCTAAGCCTTTAAACAATGCGACACACGAGGCCAATAATACCAGGGTAAACGGAAAGCCCGTCGATACCGCCATCGCTTGCAGGGCTACCAGCCCACCCCCTAGCAACAGAGCGACCGCTATTAGCCCCTCAAACGTACACCAAAACACACGTTGTGGTGTCGGCGCATTCACCTTACCACCCGCTGCGATGGTATCAATCACCAATGAGCCAGAATCCGATGAAGTTACAAAAAACACCACGACAAGAATAATGGCAATAAAGGAGGTAATCTGCGCTAAAGGCAAGATATCCAGCATACTAAACAACTGCAAGGGTAACGCCGCATCTGCTGCAGCCGAATAACCGGACAAATATTGACTAATGGCTGTGCTACCAAAGACCGTCATCCAAAGCACGCAGGCCGCAGAAGGAATCAATAAGACAGAGATCAAAAACTCCCGTACTGTTCGCCCTCTTGAGACACGAGCGATGAACATCCCCACAAATGGCGACCACGAAATCCACCATGCCCAGTAAAAGGCAGTCCACCCAGAAGCAAAGTTAGCATCTTCTCGGCCGATTGGATTCGATAAGGCGGGTAAATACTGTAAATACGCAGCTAAGTTAGAGAAAAAGCCAGTAATAATGGCTAAAGTCGGCCCAACGATAATGACAAAAAGCATTAACAACACAGCAAGTGTCATATTGATTTCAGACAGCCGCTTCACACCGGCTTCTAAACCCGCCACGACGGAAACCAATGCTATCAACGTAATCCCAAACACCAGCAGCACTTGCGTAGTTGTTCCGTCTGGAATGCCAAAAAGGTAATTAAGACCTGCCGCCGCTTGTGAGGCACCCAAACCTAAAGAGGTTGCCAACCCAAAAAGAGTTGCGAAAACTGCAAGGATATCAATAATATGACCCGGCCAACCCCAAATTCTTTCGCCCAATAGAGGGTAAAACACTGAGCGGATTGTGAGTGGCAAGCCTTTGTTAAACGAGAATAACGCCAACCCTAGTGCCAGCACTGCATAAATGGCCCAGGGGTGCAGTGCCCAGTGATAAATAGTGGCAGCCATGGCTAATCGTTCTGCCGAGGATGCATCCCCTGCTGCTGCACCCAATGGAGCCCAATCGGTTCGAGCGCCCGCTTCTCCTGCGGTGCCACCCATCGATGAAGCGAAATGTGATAAGGGTTCCGAAACGCCGTAAAACATTAGGCCAATCCCCATTCCCGCTGCAAATAGCATGGAAAACCAACCTATGTAACTAAAATCTGGCTTGGCTTCCGTCCCACCAAGGCGCACACGCCCTAGAGGCGAAAAAATGAGGTAAAGACAAATCAGTACAAAAATATTACCGGCACTGATAAAAAACCAGTCCAGATTTGATGTTAACCAGCCTCTCATATTTCCAAACAAGGGGCCGACTTGATTTTGAAATGCCAGTGTTAGCACCACAAATGCAATGACCGACACCCCAGATATCAAAAAGACGCGGTTATGTATATCCAAACCAAAAGGGCCAATTTTAACAGCAATATTGTCTTGGCCGATCTGGTAGTCGGTATCGATTGGATTGACCTCTCCATCTGGAGACATTGGATCATTCACTTTATTGTGTTCGCTCATCTGGGCATACACTCCCTGAAGTGTTTAGTTCAATAAATGGTTAGCTATAGCCACAACTCTGACCTAACCACAGCACACACAAAATACTTTGATTTGCATCATCAAATTAACAGCTGAGTATGACTAGAACTATCGAGAAAAAGACTCATATCTGTCTAATTACGACAAATTCATGAAAATAAAGCATTCTTTGTGATCTTTTACAGAATAACACAAAATACCATTTACTTTGCAATGCAAAGCAAAATCATGAATTATGCCCCCTATACCCGAACACATGAATGACATAGACCTAGTCCATACCACACTGTAAAAACAAGCACCACCCTGTAACTTTTGGAAAAAATTACTAAAATGATTGAACTATTGTCGTAAACAATGAGTCCCTATTCTGAATGATGCGAAGGATATGCCCTTATAAATCAACTAGAAGGTAGTGAAGAGACTATGCAATTAGCCGTCTTACTCATCTTTATACTTGCCGCCTGTGTGCCTTGGCTATACGGCAAACATAAGGACCGCACCAGCAAACTCTTAGCCCTGTTACCCGCAGGACTAACACTTTGGTTTGCACAATTTATTCCCGATATCGCTTCTGGGAACACCATCGTCCATGAACATGCTTGGATTCCAGGGCTCGATATTTCCTTCACCATGATGCTGGATGGACTGTCGCTGATGTTCGCGTTGCTGATTTGCTTTATTGGTACATTCATACTGATATACGCAGGCAACTATCTTAAAGGACATCCATCTTTACCCCGATTCTTAGTGATTTTAATGTCGTTCATGGGCTCTATGCTTGGCCTAGTGCTCTCGGACAATTTGATTACACTCTTCGTATTCTGGGAACTGACAAGTATCACTTCCTATTTATTGATCGGTTTTAATCACCACCAAGCAGACGTTAGAAAGGCGGCCTTACAAGGGTTGATCGTGACGGTTGCTGGCGGCTTAGCCCTATTAGCAGGCTTAGTCATGCTGGCCTCAGCGGCAGGCAGTTACTCTCTTCAAGAAATTTTCAACAGCAATCAAGTTCTGACTGAACACCCCCTTTACGTTGGCATGCTCATTTGCCTTCTGCTCGGTGCCTTCACCAAATCCGCACAGTTTCCCTTCCATTTTTGGTTACCCAATGCCATGGCAGCTCCCACGCCTGTCAGTGCGTACCTTCACTCAGCTACGATGGTTAAAGCAGGCATTTATTTAATGGCGCGCCTACAACCTGAGCTCGGTGGTACGGCTTTATGGATGGCATTGCTGACAAGCTTTGGTGCCTTTACGATGTTTACAGGCGCATTTTTGGCTATCCGAAGCACAGACCTAAAAAAGCTACTGGCCTATTCAACGGTCATGGCACTGGGAACCCTAACGCTTCTGCTTGGCATAGGCACAGAGCTAGCCATGATGGCATTTGCCGCTTACCTCGTGGGACACTCCCTGTATAAAGGTGCGCTGTTCATGCTAGCTGGTATCGTCGATCATGAAACGGGAACTCGTGACGTTACTCAGCTCGGCGGCCTTAGATATCTGATGCCAATTACAGCGATATGCACTCTTGTTGCAGCCTTTTCCTTAGCGGGTCTCCCTCCTTTGTTTGGCTTTGTCGCGAAAGAACTGATGCTTGATGCACTGGTTCAATCGAGCCTTAGCAAGTGGATACTTTTACTGGTTATCGCCTCGGCCGCTTTAGGCGTTGCCGTTGCTGCGATTATTGCGATCAAACCTTTCTTTGGGACCTTGCAAAACACACCTAAAAAAGCGCATGAAGCACCACTTGAACTTTTGGCAGGCCCCGTTGTGCTCACCACGCTATCTCTTCTAATGGGACTGATGCCTGGACTGGCTGGCCAATGGTTTGTGTTACCTGCGGCGGCAAGCGTTTGGGCTCAACCCATTGATGGCTATCTGTCGTTATGGCATGGCTTTAATTGGGCTCTATTGATTTCGCTCATCAGCTTAGGGCTAGGCATCTTGGTCTTTAAGCGTTGGGACTCGGTGCGTTCGATTCTCAGCTTACTTAACCCGCTTATACAACGAGGCCCTGAAGCAGGCTATTTCCGTTTTATGGATGGCATTGTCTATATTGCGCAATGGCAAACTTCACTCTTACAGAATGGCTCTATGCGTAGCTACCTTAGAAGCATCATTCTCACATTTGTTTTGCTCACGGGTTACACCCTGACCCAGCGCTATCAGCTGCATTGGAATTGGGATGTAAGCGTGTATTTACATGAAATCATTGTAGCTCTGCTATTGATCACTGCGGCGGTAACGGCTTGCATTACTCACTCACGCTTAGGTGCTGTGGCAGCGATGGGTGTTGTTGGTTATTCCATTGCGCTCTTCTTCACTCTTTTCAGCGCGCCAGATCTTGCTATTACACAAATATTGGTTGAGACCTTAACTGTTATCCTACTGGTATTGGTGTTATTTAGGCTGCCAGGATTTGGCAATATTTCCACTACCGCAGAGCGTGGACGTGATGCAGCTGTCGCTATTTTAACGGGGACACTCATTACACTGCTGATTATGATCACGATTGATATTCAACTCTTCCCCCCCATTTCAGATTACATGATTGAAAATAGCCAACCTTTGGCGTACGGACGCAATATTGTCAATGTGATTTTGGTGGACTATCGAGCTCTGGATACATTGGGTGAGATTTTTGTGCTGGCACTGGCTGCCATGGGTGTTTACGCCATGATTAAATTCCGCCCTGATACAGCACCCGGTGCAAATCAGTATGCAGGGACCTTAATCTTGCCTCCGAAGAACCTTTCAGCATCTAGCACGGAGGATACTCAACCCTCAACGCTTTCAAAACAAAGCCTTTCATCATCAACGAAGCTCAGCAAAAATAAACAGGAGGGCAATTAATATGATGAAGCCAGGCACGCTGATTTTACATGTAGCTGCGCGCTTCTTAGTGCCCTTACAGCTGGTTTTTTCTATATTTCTCTTACTAAGAGGTCACAACGAACCAGGCGGAGGCTTTATTGCAGGGTTGGTCGCATCGGGGGCGTTTGCATTGTATTTATTTACATTTGGAGCAGCAGTTACGCGAGATCTCATGCGAGTTGACCCTCGTAACTTAATAGGGATCGGTTTACTGATTGCTATGATCTCCGCCCTACCCGCTTGGTTTCATGGACAAGCCTTTTTAACCTCACAATGGTGGCCTATTTTATTGCCGGGAGGCACTGAAATTAAGCTTTCAACCCCTTTGTTTTTTGATATTGGTGTTTATGTAACCGTTTTGGGTTCAGTCATGACCATGCTGGTCGCACTGACTGAAACTGAAGAGCGTTAAGGAGTTTTTTATGGAACCTATTATGGCAATCGTCACAGGTTGCTTGTATGCCTCTGCAATCTACATGATGTTACGGCGCAGTATCGTTAAACTCGTCATTGGACTTATGTTACTGTCCAATGCAGCGAATTTGTTAATTTTCACATCTGCAGGAATGACACGTGGAGCACCTCCCCTGATTCCTTTAGGGGCCATGCAGCCCGATGGTGTCATAGCTGACCCCTTGCCTCAGGCCCTGATATTAACAGCCATTGTAATTGCCTTTGGCGTTTTGTCGTTTGCCGTTGTATTGATTCATCGTGCCTACAACATCATTCATACTGACAACCTTGATGAAATGAAGGATACCGACACGTGAGAGCTGAAGTTGCGTTACCCATTTTAGTTCCTTTACTTTTTGGAGCTTTGTCGTTGATCGCCTGGCGTTCTAACCTGATGCAGCGTGTGCTCGGTATTATCGGCTCAGTGACACTGTTAATTTGCAGCATCTGGCTGCTGATGAGCGTTCTTGATCAAGGACATGTCGTCATGTACATGGGGGGGTGGATGGCCCCCTATGGCATCACGTTGGTAGCCGATCTACTGAGCGCTATCATGGTGGTATTAACGGGGATGATGGCTGTTGCTATTGCGATCTATTCTCTTTCATCGGCCTCACCAAGCCATGAGAAGTTCGGCTACTATCCGCTAATGCATTTGCTGCTAGCAGGTGTAGCAGGATCCTTTTTAACAGGTGATATTTTCAACCTATATGTCTGGTTTGAGGTCATGCTCATCGCATCATTTGCCTTGTTAATTCTGGGTGGCGAGCGTGCGCAAATGGAGGGAGCGATTAAGTATGTCACGCTCAACCTTCTATCCTCTGCTATTTTTCTGAGTGCTATTGGCTTGCTTTACGGTTTGGTCGGCACGCTAAACATGGCGGACATTGCTGTAAAACTCTCACAAACCGAGCATACTGGGCTGGTGGATGTCATTGCGGTGATGTTCATGATTGCATTTGGCATTAAAGCCGCCGCTTTCCCGCTCTTCTTTTGGTTACCTGCCTCTTATCATACGGGACCAGTTGCTGTATCCGCGCTATTTGCAGGGCTTTTAACCAAAGTGGGCGTGTATGCACTGTTCAGGGTATTCACCCTTATTTTCAACCAAAGCCCTGAGTTTACTCATCAGTTGCTGCTCTGGGGTGCGGCCTTTACTATGCTGACGGGCGTATTAGGTGCTGCTGCACAATTTGAGTTTAGGCGGATTCTATCATTTCACATCGTCAGCCAAATTGGCTATATGCTGCTAGGCTTGGCCTTGTTTACGCCTTTAGCCTTGGTGGGCGGTGTGTTCTACATCATGCATCACATTATTGTGAAAACAAATCTGTTCCTCATCAGCGGTATCGTCCATCGCCTATTGGGAACCTATGATTTAAAGCAATTAGGCGGTGTATACAAGGATAGACCCTACCTCAGTATTTTATTTTTAATTCCGGCACTATCACTGGCAGGCTTACCCCCACTGTCCGGATTTTTCGCTAAATTCATTATCATTCGTGCAGGTATTGAAGCTGAAGCTTGGGTTGTCACAGCTATTGCCCTGATTGTCGGCTTACTCACGTTGTATTCAATGATAAAAATTTGGGCTGAGGTTTTTTGGAAACCCCTACCAGAGAATCATTCTACCGTCGATAGCAATCCATCGACGAAGCCTTCAAGCCTTGCGTTTCTCTACATTCCGGTGGTGTTACTTGGTGCATGTACCTTATTTATTGGACTTAACGGTCAGCCCATCTATGAAATAGCAGAAGCATCAGCCAAACAACTGTTAAACCCAGCGTTGTATATTGAAGCGGTTTTGGGAGAAACACCATGATTGCATTTATGTGGAATCTGCTCTTAGCCCTGATTTGGGTCGTTTTAACAGGCGATCTTAGTGGCTACAACTTGCTTGCAGGCATGATCGTTGGTTACTTAGTCTTAGGGCTCATGCAACGCCAAGTCCCTGTCCTTAGGGGCTATACAAGCCGTCTACCACGATTGTTTCGATTCATCTGCTTTTTTATTAAAGAGCTGATCATGGCAAACCTAAAAGTTGGCTTTGATATTGTAACGCCTATCTGGCACATGAAGCCCGGCGTTATTGCAATGCCACTGGACGCAAAAACAGACATGGAAATCACCATGGTCGCCAATCTTATTTCATTAACCCCCGGCACTCTTAGCCTAGACGTTTCGGATGATCGTCGTGTTTTGTTTATCCACGCCATGTTTCTCGATGATGAGCCAGCGCTTAGAGCCAGCTTAAAAGAGATGGAACGCAGGGCTTTAGAAATTTTACGCTAGGCGCAGGAGGTTGTTGTGCAATTTGTCATTTACTTAACGTTTATCATCTTTAGCATTTCGATGGTATTAGTGTTTATTCGGTTAATCATTGGACCCACCCTCCCTGATCGAGTGGTTGCTCTAGAGTTATTGGCGTCCATTATTGTCGGGATGATAGGGGCTTATGCCATTTATACCGACACGTCCAGCTTCATTGATGTTGCGATCGTTGCAGCCTTAACTGCATTTTTAGCCGCCATAGGCTTCGCCCGCTTTTTAGAACGAGGAGGTCCGCGTAATGATTGATTGGATTATTAAACTACTGATGCTATCGAGCGCGATTTTCACCTTACTGGCCGCAGTGGGTATTATTCGCTTACCCGACCTGCTCACCCGTATGCACGCCACGACTAAAGCAGGTGCGCTGGGGATTGCATTAATGATGGTGGCAACTATGTTCCACTTTTTTGATGCAGTGGTCTTCGCAAAAGGGCTTGCGGTCATTATTTTCATCCTGATTACAGCGCCAATTGCCGCCCACGCCATTGGTCGTGCCGGCTACTTTGTTGGCATTCCTGTGTGGGAGAGAACCATCAAAGATGAACTCGTCCACTGTTACGATGAAGATACGCATCGGCTGCTTAGCGGGCTGGAAACAGAAGAAGAGCTTGAGATTTATCGACAAAATCTCGACTTAAAGCCACGTATTCGCATTAAACAAAAAACGACTGAGTGATTTGCCTCACTCAGTCGCCTCACTCTTTTCAGGCCTTACAGAGCGTTAGTTGCATTAAAGCTCTGTAAGATTTGATAAAGGTAGAATCCGTCATCAACGCCTGCCATTTCACGAATTGAATGCATCGCAAATTGTGGAACCCCAACATCAACAGTGGCAATCCCCGTTTCAGTGGCGGTAATCGGCCCTATGGTACTGCCACAAGCCATATCACTGCGTACAACAAAGCATTGCACGGGCACATTAATGGATTCTGCTAAATTGCGGAAAATTGCACTGGTCTCACTGTTGGTCGCATAGCGTTGATTTGAGTTGATTTTTATAACAGGACCTGCATTCAATTTAGGTCCATGATTTTCATCATGTCGGTCCGCAAAGTTTGGATGTATGCCATGTGCATTATCGGCAGACACAAACAATGACCGAGCCAAAATAGACCAACGCTCGTCCGTTTTGGGCAGCACTCGCTCGAGCCATTGACTTAACATAGGCCCCTGAGCACCGCAGGCACTGGCACTTCCAACCTCTTCATGATCATTGCAAATCAATAACTGACAAGGCCCAGGAGTCGCATCAATCAAGGCCTGCATGCCAATGTAACAACTCAAGAGATTATCCAGTCTTGCTGAAGTAATGAATTCATCTGCCAATCCCACTGTGTTTGCAGGATTTACATCATAGAAAGATAGTTCATAATCCAAGACCTTATCTATCGACACTGATGCATTGGACTCAATACAGGTCTTTAGAAACTCACGAAAGTCAGCCTTCTCTTGCGCTTGTCCAAGGATGGGTGGTAGATAGGTTTGGGCATTGATACTGCGCGATGCATTGGCTTCACGATCCAAATGTATCGCTAAGCTCGGAATCACAGCAACTGGCTTTTTCAAATCAATTAACTGGCTGCTTACCTCACCCGTCTCTGTGCGAAACGTCACCCGGCCAGCTAATGATAGATCACGATCAAACCAAGGGTTCAATAATGCCCCTCCATAGACCTCAACCCCCAATTGACTGTATCCATGCCGATGCATTTCCGGTTGAGGCTTCACACGCAAACACGGAGAATCGGTATGCGCTCCCGTCATGCGCATCCCTGCAGCAAAACCAACGGAATCAGTGGGTTGACGCCAAGCCAAAATAGACGAGCCATTTTTAAGCGTAAAATATCCTTGACCAGGGGCTAATACCCAAGAAGAGGACTCAGACACCTCTATAAATCCCGCATTCTCAAAGCGAAGCTTGAGTTGCTGGACAGCATGAAAGGGGGTCGGTGATGCATCCAAAAACAGTTTTAAATCGTGAATAAACACTGACGGTTGCATGAAACCTCCTTAGTGGGACGCGGGATGAGAGATAGACTCCGAATGGAGAAGCTCAACTGTAAAAATTAATGCGGAATTCGCGGGAATATCAGGTGATGGGCTACGCGCTCCATAGGCTAAATCCGCAGGAATATAAATTTCACGAATTTCACCTGGGCGCATTTGCACTAGAATTTCAGACCAACCTGGAATCAGCGCATCAACTGGAAAGCTGGATGGCACCCCTCTTGCGTAACTGCTATCAAATACATGGCCATCAATACGACGCCCCTCATAGTGGACAGTAACCCTGTCCCTTCGCCCCGGCGGGCTCACTTGAGGATCATCGGCCACTTTTAACAGGCGAAACTGAACACCACTGTCTAGCTGTTCAACACCTTCATTCTGGAGATTTTGTGCCAAAAATACATCACCCTGTTGCCGAGTTTCGTCATTTATCGCCTTATCAATTAAGGTCTGACGAAAGGCTTCTCTATCTAAATCTTCAGAACAGCCCTGAGTTATCAGACAAATACAAATCAAGGTAGCAATCAAAGCGAATCTAAAGCACAATCTATATGACACATTTCTCTCCAGTACACGACATAGAGAGTATTTTACATTAGCATTGTTAAACACTACATAGGATTCTGCAGAATTGTATGCTTAGCGCTCTGTTTTTAAGGAACTTGCGTATAGGTTATCAAGTCTCATGCTTAAGACGATAAAGTCAGGAATACGTTTGATATGACCAGAAGATTGAAACACCCTATACTTCTCAGCCTTTTATTTGGGCTGTTGTTGCTGATCAATACTGCTCATGCCCGATTCAATCCTCAACCTGAACATGAGCAGGCGTTACGGGATGTAATTTCAGCACTCCAGCAAAATCACTATAGTGGTAAGCAACTCGACCCAGAGTTGTCATCCAATATTTTGGATCGCTACTTCAAAGATCTAGATCCATCTCGAATCTATTTCTATGATGAAGATATTGCCATGTTCGAGCCGATTCGATATACCCTTGGTTTAGAAATCTATGAAGGCAAAAGCCAAACAGGTTTCGACATTTATAATCTATTCCATAAACGTAACCTAGACAGAATCGATTTCTTACTGTCCTTATTATCTGATGATCAGCATATTTTTGATTTTAACAACGATCAAGAGCTTGAAACGGATCGGAGCCAGGCCCCTTGGGTTAACTCAACAGAAGCCATGAATACACTCTGGTATGACCGCTTAAAAAATGCATTGATCAGTCTAAAACTATCCGATCAAACATTGGGTGAAGCTAAACAAACTTTAATAAAACGCTATGAAAGTCAAAGAGCAAGACTCGAGCAAACCAATCATGAAGATGTGTTTGAACGTTTTGCAAATGCAATTGCGCACGAATTTGATCCACACAGCCAGTATCTGTCGCCTAGAAATCAAGAAAACTTTCAAATCAACATGAGTCTGTCGCTTGAAGGTATAGGTGCTGTGTTACAAGGTGAAGATGAATACACCAAAATAGTGCGCCTAGTGCCTGCAGGTCCTGCTGACAAAAGTGGTCAATTGCGCCCTTCAGATCTGATCGTTGGGGTTGGGCAAGGCGAAGATGGCCCCATTGAGGATGTTGTAGGATGGCGCTTGGATGATGTTGTTAAACTTATTCGCGGACCTCAATCCAGCACAGTTCGTTTACAAATCATTCCAGCAGACTCTATGGATCGTACTGCACGTCGTGTTGTAACCATAATTCGGGACAAGGTTCGCCTCGAAGAACAGGCCGCACAGAAAAAAGTGCTTGAAATAGAACGCAACAATCAGATGTTCAAAGTAGGTGTCATTGAAATACCCGCTTTCTACATCGATTTTTCAGCGATGCAAGCAGGTGATCCCGAATACAAAAGCACGACTCGTGATGTTGAACGACTGATCGCGCAACTCAAACAAGAAGACGATATTGATGCGTTAATTATCGATCTTCGCAACAATGGCGGTGGTTCTCTCAGAGAGGCCAATGAGCTAACGGGGCTATTTATCACACGTGGCCCTACTGTGCAAATTCGAGATGCAAGTGGACGCGTGGATATTCTTGGTGACTTTGACCCCAAAGTAGCATGGAGTGGCCCCTTAACTGTAATGGTTAACCGCTTAAGTGCTTCTGCGTCTGAAATTTTTGCAGGTGCCATACAAGATTACAACCGAGGCATAATCGTCGGTGGGCGTACTTTCGGTAAAGGGACGGTTCAAACCTTGCTCCCCCTTGATCACGGCCAACTCAAATTAACGCACGCAAAGTTCTATCGAATTTCGGGTGAAAGCACTCAGAACAAAGGCGTCGTTCCTGATATCGAGTTCCCCACCCTCTTCGATGAAAGCCAAATTGGTGAGAGTGCGCTTGAAGGTGCCTTGCCTTGGGATACAGTTAATTCAGTGAGATACGGTCGCTTTCCAAGTTTGACGCCTTACATCAGCGAATTAAGCCACTTGCATCTGGTCAGATCAGAGCAAAATCCGGATTTTATATTCATGCGTCGCCATGTTGAGCGGAGTAAAGAGCAGCGAGACCAAACAAAAGTTCCTCTCAACATTTCACGTGTGAGAGAACAACGAGATGAAATCGAGCAATGGCAGATTACGACTGAGAATCAACGCCGCATGGCGAAAGGTGAGCCTCCTATAAAAGTGTTATCTGAACTTGACGACTTGTTACCTAAAGACAATCAAGGTCGCATCATCAATCCAGAATCTGAATCAGCATTAGTTGAGTCAGCGGAGATTACGATCGATTTTATTGATTTGAATTTACGTCATACAGCGCAAAACAATGGGCGTGTAAATAACTCTAGGCAGTAATGAGTATGTCAACTAAAAACACAGCAATTATAGGGGTTGTATTATTACTTGTTTTGGGCGGAGTTGGCTTCTTCATTTATACAACGATGATGTCACAACATGAGCGCAACTCAGTTGATCTAGAAAAATTTGGTTTTGACTTAACTGGTGCCCCTAGCACCGACGAAGCGTCTGTCGGTGTTTTAGGGACGACCCAACTACCTTCGACTTTTGGCTCAGGACAACTCACTCCAGGTGAGCGCGTTGTGCATGGGTTAGTTAGAGACAGAAACTTGATGATTACAGAAAATCAAGTTTTGCAAAAGGAAATTGATGCTCTTAAGGCTCAGATCGCTAGACTTGAAGAATCACTAAAGGTTAGTGAGCACTTTTCGCCTGAAAGCTTCAATCAGGAGCTTTCGAGAGTTGGCAGTATGCTGCAAATCTACCTCCAACAGTCGCCAGATGTTGCCCGGTTTAGTCCATTCAGACAAGAAACAATGGCGGCAGCAGGTTTGATGGAGTACAAGCGCTTCGTTGAGAGCAACCATCTTATGCTGGATTCCGCTCAGCGTACGCGTTTAGTACTAGAGTACCTCCCGGCTTACATGTTTTGCGTAGGTGATGCTGTGCAGCTCGCTGCCAATAACATGCGTGAAGAACAGTTGATTCGCGCCTATTTTAATGCGCCAGACACAACCCTCTTACCAGAAGAGCTGCAAGAAGATCTTGAAACCGTGCTTCCCCCTTGCCAGCAAGAGCTTCGCACACAATTTCAAAATGAGCTTCCCAATCTACGTTAAGCCCATATTAGGCTCAACAGCAGATATATTGCTCAAATACTGTTCAGCAGCCTTCAGTCGCTGTATAATTCGTTCTCTTTTTTGAAAGCAGGTATCATCGCCAGCACAGGTGCCTGTTGTTCATATTAACGATAACCGACCCTGTATAACTGGCGTTACAGGCTGGAAGCTGCGATCCTGCAGCGAACTATAGGACAATTTCATGAGCGAAAGCTTTGCTGATCTGTTTGAAGAATCCCTACTCTCTCTGGATATGACTCCAGGTACTTTGGTGATGGGCGAAGTCGTTGATATCGACAGCGACTGGGTTACCGTTAACGCGGGTTTAAAATCTGAAGCCATCATTCCTCGTTCACAATTCCTGAACGACAACAATGAACTGGAAATCAAAATTGGCGATACCGTTAAAGTCGCACTCGAAGCTGTTGAAGATGGCTTTGGTGAAACGCGTCTTTCTCGTGAAAAAGCTAAGCGTTCAGAGGCATGGGAAGTTCTACAGAGCAAATTTGACGCTGAAGAAACCGTTAAAGGTTACATCTCTGGCAAAGTCAAAGGTGGCTTTACGGTTAGCATCAATAACATTCAAGGTTTTTTACCTGGTTCATTGGTTGATGTGCGCCCTGTTCGCGACGTTGATCACCTTGAAGGAAAAGAGCTTGAATTCAAACTAATCAAGCTTGATCCAAAGCGTAACAACATCGTTGTTTCTCGTCGCGCCGTTATGCAAGAAGCAAACAGTGCACAACGTGATGAGTTACTTGCTACTCTGGATGAAGGCCAAGTGGTTAAAGGTTTCGTTAAGAACCTGACCAACTACGGTGCGTTCATCGATTTAGGTGGTGTTGATGGTCTGTTGCACATCACAGATATGGCTTGGAAGCGCATTTCTCACCCAAGCGAAATGCTGAACCCAGGTGATGAAATCTCTGTTCGCATCATCAAGTTTGACAAAGACTCTGGTCGTATCTCTTTAGGTCTGAAGCAGTTGTCTGAAGATCCATGGGAAGCAATCAAAAACCGTTACCCTGCTGGCAGCAAAACCGCTGCTCGTGTTACCAATCTGACTGATTACGGCTGCTTCGCGTCTATCGAAGACGGTGTAGAAGGCTTGGTTCACGTGTCTGAAATGTCTTGGACTAACAAAAACATCCACCCATCTAAGATCGTTCAGATCGGTGATGAAGTTGAAGTGATGATCCTTGACGTTGATGAAGAGCGTCGCCGTATTTCCTTAGGTATCAAGCAGTGCACTGCTAATCCATGGGTTACTTTCTCTGAGCAGTACGCTGCCGGTGACAAGGTTCGTGGAACAATCAAGACTATTACTGACTTCGGTATCTTCGTCGGCCTAGACAACGATCTTGACGGTTTGGTTCACATGTCTGACATTTCATGGGAAGCCGATGCTGAAACAGCTCTGCGTCAATTCAAGAAAGGCGACGAAGTTGAAGCCGTTATCCTGTCTATCGATGCAGAAAAAGAACGTATTTCTTTGGGCGTTAAGCAATTAGAAAGCGATCCATTCGCTGAATTCGTTGCAAGCCATGAGAAAGGTGCGATTGTTAATGGTGTTGTCAAGAGCGTTGATGCTAAAGCAGCTGTCATCGAATTACTCGAAGGCGTTGAAGCTCAATTGAAAGTGTCTGAAATTTCATCTGAGCGCATAGAAGATGCGACAACAGCACTGAAAGAAGGCGACAAAGTTGAAGCTAAAATCATCAACATTGATCGTCGCAACCGCGCTATCAGCTTGTCAATCAAAGCGAAAGACCAAGCTGAAGAGAAAGCCGCTATCAGCGCTGTTCGTAATCAAGAAGTTGACGTTGCAGGTCCAACCACCATCGGTGACTTGATCAAGCAACAATTAGCTAACCAAAACAGCTAATTTCTAATACCTTATACCAAGGGATAAATAAAAAGGAGCCATTTGGCTCCTTTTTTTGTTTTTAATGTTCAATATAAGTGCAAATACTCAGACGCGATTATCGGCTGCGAAAAAAAACGGCCTCTTCAATCACATAATCAACCAGATCGTCTTCATCGATTTCATCGTCTTTCACTTCATACACACTTAAAACTGAAGCATGTGCTTCAATAACACTTTCCGGCGAACCCGTTAATAGTGGATGCCAATGAGGTAAATCCTTACCCTCATGAATCAAACGGTACGAGCAGGTTGGTGGCAACCAATGAAAAACCTCAACATCTTCTGGTCTTAATTGCACACAAATCGGTACCAATTGCGTGCGCTCAGCATAGCGAGTGCATTGACAGGTTTCATCATTCAATAAATGGCACACGACCGTAGTGTAAAATACTTCGTCTGTATCTTCGTCTTCAACCTTATGCAAGCAGCACAAGGCACAACCATCGCATAAAGACTCCCACTCAGTTGGGCTCATCTCTGCTAACGTCTTACGACGCCAAAACACCTCTTGTGCCACGCTTATCTGACCCCTGTTTCAGGCCGACCAGGAAATAGGTCCAGTAAGTAGTCTTCTTTAGGCGGTGGCATTTGCAAGAAAAACCCCTTTTCCTGAATCGAACTTAGAACATCTTTAACATTCACTCGAGCCAGCTCACGCTTTTCTGTCATTGGCATGTCCATCACATGCTGAGCTTTACCAAACTTATCTAACAGCACCTCAGGCACTTTCTTTAAACCATCGCGCTTGTCCACATATAAATACATCTCATCCTTACGCGAACTACGGTAGATCGAACAAATCAACATTTTCAATCACTCTCATTATCAAAACTTTGCAGATAACTTAGCATCAAATCACCCACGAGCGCTTTTCGCCAACCTCTCAAAGTGCGGGGCAATTGATAAGCGCCCTCTTCACTCTTCGAATTAATTAATTTTTCAACATCTTTACGCCGCGCCAAAATCTCCGGCAAAATGTTTTCTCGCTTCGCCACCTCGCGCGCAAGACTCAGCAACTTCTTTAGCTCTTTGCTTCGATACACATGAGCTGGCAAATGTATTTGCTTCGGCGGATTCTCTTCAGCTGAAACCTTTGCTTCTTTCAGAACCGCCAATATGGCCTGGCCATCTTCTTGCACGGCACTTCTGCGCATGTCCTTAATTGAACTCAACTCCTCCAATGTGGATGGCCATTGCTGGATAATGTCTAAAATGACTTCATTGCGGAGAACTTTTGGCCGACAAAGGTTGCGTGCTCGACATGCCTGCTCACGCCAAGCGGCAAGATCACGGCAAGCAGCCAAGGCCTCATCCGAGTTAACATTCAGTTGAGTAAAGCGTCGGTAATACTCCTGACCTGTTGGATCCGCATCACGAGAAGAGTCCGCCAACAAAGTGCTCTCTTCAAGTACCCAGTCTAAACGCCCCAACTGCTTTAACTCATGCATTAAACGAACAGCAATATTGCCCAAGTAGGCAACATCCAAGGCGGCATAATGCACTTGTTCAGGCGTCAAAGGGCGTTGCAACCAATCAGAGGTTGTTTGAGCTTTGCCCAAATCGATATTCAGGGCATGCTTGACTAAACGCTGCAGCCCCATGCTAAACCCCCAGTTCGCAAAAGCCGCTGCAATTTGCGTATCAAACAAAGGAGTTGGAACAACACCATAACTATTGCGAAAGAGCTCTAAATCTTCGCTGCATGCATGAAAAACCTTCAATACTGAAGGATTCACCAGCAAAGCAATCAAGGCACTCATATCATCTATTGCTAATGGATCAATCAGATAGCAATGTTGGCGATCAGCCAATTGGATCAGGCCCGGTACAGGGTAAAATGTATCAAAGCGAATAAACTCTGTATCTATTGTCAACAAAGGTTCTTGTGACCACTGCTCACAAAGCTCAACCAATGCACGCTGATCTGTGACCCAAATAGGCTGAGCAGCACCAGCATCAAGCAAAGGGTACGGCTGTTCGACAGGTTCTATTGTCATTTAATATCTCGTTGTAATGTACGTCGTCCTGCTAGCGCATGCGCAAGTGTCCCGCCATCCACAAATTCTAACTCGCCACCCACAGGAACACCGTGAGCAATACGACTCACCCTGACATCAGCATCATTTATTTGTGCTGCGATAAAGTGCGCCGTTGCCTCTCCCTCAACATTGGGATTGGTTGCCAGTATTAATTCTTTAATCCCTTCACTGACCACGCGCTCTAACAAATGCCCAATGCCTAAATCATCAGGACCTATCCCATCAATAGGAGACAAATGGCCTTTTAAGACAAAGTAGACGCCACGGAACCCACCTGTTTGCTCAATCGCAATCAAATCGACGGGCGACTCCAGAACACACATAACCTGCTTGTCACGCGTATCATCCGCACAAATATCGCACACTGGCGTTTCAGATAGGGTATGACAGATTTGGCATTCACCTATCTTTTCAACGGCCTCATGCAAGGCATTTGCCAAATGACGCGCACTCTCGCGCTCACGCTCTAATAAATGCAATGCCATACGCTGTGCAGATTTCGGTCCAACGCCAGGCAAGCATCGCAATGCCGTGATCAACTGCTGTAATAAGGGACTAAACGACATATTAGAAAGGCATTTTAAATCCAGGTGGAATTCCCATACCACCTGTGACTTTAGCCATACGCTCCTGAGTGCTCTGTTCAACTTTTCTGACAGCATCATTCACGGCCGCTGCGATGAGGTCTTCCAGTATTTCTTTATCTTCTTCCATCAAACTATCATCAATGCTCACGCTTTTAACATCGTGACGACCATTCATGACAATGCTGACGAGGCCTGCTCCTGACTCACCTTTGACTTCAGCTTTAGCGATTTCTTCTTGAGCTCGCTGCATTTCTTCTTGCATTTTTTGGGCCTGCTTCATCAGGTTCCCCATATTCTTCATCATACTCTTTTCCTCACTCGTTAGGCTCAATCGGCACCACCGACGATTCATCTAGGTAGGCCGAAAATTGCTGTAGAATTGTTTTGACCATAGGGTCGTCTTGTAATGACTTAACGGCTAATGCTTGACGCTCAGCGCGCTTGCGTAAACGGTATTGTGCGGGTGTTTCTAAGGTTTGCGCAGCCTGAACAAACTGCACATCTAACCCTGCTGCTCCAAAATACGCCGCGAGTGCATCTGTAATACGCCCCTGCTGTGTTGGATTTAACAGCGCGGCCTGCTCTGGCGGATAATGAAAGCAAAGCTGATCATTTTCAACCCGCTCCAGGGATAAATTTCGACAAATACTGTCCGTCATCCCCGTCAAACCAATTGACGTACACACATGCACCCAGTCGCCAGGACGCAATTGTGCAAGTGTGTATGACTGCCCCATTGGCTGCAGATCATCCTCCTCTAACGGAGTAGTCTCTTGCTCTTTCACGCCCACACTCTGATTTCCCTCAGCTCGAACGGAGTCCTCCAATGGCTGACTCGCGACAAACAAGCGTGCATCCTCCGAGTTCGAGGTCGGCCCATCTTGAGCTAAGGGTTCAGGCTTTTTTTGAAAGGACTCAGCCGCATACTCAACATCAGACTCAGATGAAGAGATCTCGGGCACGTCCTCCCAAGGAGGAACTTCTTCTTGTTGTCGTGATGCGCTAGGCTCAGGCGTAACCTGAGAACTCACCACCACCGCATCAGACTGAGGATTAACACTCGGCCTAGGCGCTGAACTTGAAGGTGCGGGAACAGGAGACGGCATATTCACAGCAGCCGCTTCCACTTTCACCTTGCCTGCTGCTTCTAAATTCTGAGACGTCAATGCAATAGGTCTTGGAGCTGCACTTGCAGGCCTGAATGCCAGCATTCTCAACAACACCATTTCCAACCCTTCTTTCAAATCCGGTGCATAAGGCATATCTTTACGCCCCATTAAACCTATCTGGTAAAAAAGCTGAACATCCTCTGCACTCATCAACTGGGCTAACTCAAGTACTTGCTGTTGATCACCCAAACTGTTATCAATCGCGTCTGGCAACATCTGCGCCAAGGCAACTCGATGCAAGAGGCTGACTAAATCACCCAGTAACGTGAAATAATCCGGTGTAAACTGCGACAATGACTGCAATGTACTGATCACTTGACGCACATCCTGTTGCGCGATAAATGCTAAGAGTTGATAGACTAAACGATGGTCTATCGTTCCTAACATCGACCTTACATCTGCCTCGCCTACCACTCCCGAACCAAATGCAATCGCCTGATCTGTTAAACTCAGTGCATCACGCATCGAACCTTCTGCACTGCGCGCAAGTAACCACAGCGCCGTTTCATCGAAGCTTATGGACTCTTGATTTAAAACATAGTTCAGATGTTCAACAATGCGTTGAGGACTGAGATTTTTCAAATTAAATTGCAGACAACGCGACAGCACTGTGACCGGTAGCTTTTGTGGATCCGTCGTCGCTAATAAGAATTTCACATGCTCAGGCGGCTCTTCTAGGGTTTTCAGAAGTGCATTGAACGAGCTGTTCGATAGCATGTGCACCTCGTCGATGAGATACACCTTAAAACGACCATGGCTAGGTGCGTATTGCACGTTTTCCAGAAGCTCGCGTGTGTCTTCGACCTTTGTACGCGATGCAGCATCGACTTCGATCAAATCGACGAAACGTCCTTCTGCAATTTCCCGGCAGGATGTACAAACCCCACAGGGCTCAGAAGACACCCCCTGCTCACAATTCAGCGCCTTCGCGAACAAACGAGCAATCGACGTTTTACCAACCCCACGGGTCCCTGTAAAAAGATACGCATGGTGGAGCCGATCATTATCCAAAGCATTGATTAATGCTTTAAGAACATGCTCTTGCCCCACCATTTCTTTGAATTGTTTTGGCCGCCATTTGCGCGCCAGTACCTGATAGCTCATTGTGTGGATTTACACTCTCGCAAGTCACCTGAATCAAGGCGATATACTACCATGCTCATCCACCCAAGTCTTACTTCAGCTGCGATTGACCTCCACTTGGCGCATCAGAACACGCTGAACAATTCTTTATTTAGCCAAAGATGCACAAGTATACTGGCCACATACCCCAACAAGATCACTGGCATCCAGCGTAAATGTCCCATAAAGGTATAAATACCACGAGCCTGCCCCATTAAAGCAACCCCTGCAGCAGAGCCAATTGAAAGTAAACTACCACCGACACCCGCCGTCAGGGTAATGAGTAACCAATGCCCATGCGACATATCTGGCTGCATTGTGATGACAGCAAACATAACGGGAATGTTATCTATCACAGCTGAAATCACTCCCAAGGCAATGTTGGCATAGGTTGCATCCCATTGGAGGTAGAGGATGTCAGACATCATCGCTAGATAGCCCATAAAGCCTAACCCACCAACGCACATAATGATGCCGTAGAAAAATAACAACGTATCCCATTCTGCCCGCGCAACACGACTGAAGACATCAAACGGCACCACACTCCCTAAACGCTCAAGACGCTTTTTATCGCCTGCGTGTTCTGCCAATAAGCGCTTTTTGGCTAAGGAGCTAGGCAGCGTCATTCTCAAGAAGTAACCAAAGAACTGTAAGTAACCAAGACCCACCATCATTCCGAGTACTGGGGGAAGGTGCAGCACTGTGTGACAGCTGACAGCCGTTGCGATGGTAAGTAAGAATAGAGCCAGTATTCGCCTTGCGCCGCGTTTAAGCTCTACTTCCTCATCAGATGCTGTTGGTTTCTGACTCTCAACAAACAAACTCATGATGGTCGCTGGAATTAAGAAGTTCACCAGAGATGGTAAAAACAAGGCAAAAAACTCACTGAATTTAACAAGCCCTGCTTGCCAAACCATCAAGGTGGTAATATCGCCAAAAGGACTAAACGCACCACCGGCATTGGCAGCAACTACAATATTGATGCAACATAAGTTAATGAATCGGTTATGCCCTTCAGCCACCTTCATTACAACAGCACACATCAATAACGCCGTGGTTAGGTTGTCCGCAATCGGCGAGATAAAAAACGACAAAAAGCCTGTTAGCCAGAATAAAGTTCTAAAACTGAACCCTTTACGCACCATCCAAGAGCGCAGCGCGTCGAATACCCTTCGCTCCTCAAGGGCGTTAATGTAGGTCATTGCCACCAACAAAAAGAGCATCAACTCCGAAAACTCTAATAAAGTATGGCGAAAAGCATCTTCTGGAGCGCCAACTAGGCCCTCTTTCAGATAAACCCAGCCAATCACAGCCCAAATAATACCGGCCGCTATCAGTACTGGTTTGGATTTACGCATGTGGATTTTTTCTTCGCACATGACAACCGCATATGCCAAGAAAAAAATCACCAACGCAAAAATACCCGCGCTAGACGCGGTAAGATTTAATGGCCCAGCAGCAGCGTAAACACCTCCACTTAGGCATAAAGCAATAACAAGAATGAGCGCTTGTTTAAGACGTAGTTGAGTCATAATAGACCACTTTAAGTTTATTTTTGGAAAGGAAAAAGTTGTGGGGCGCTCCCCCGAATGGTTGGCCATTATAGGCCTCATAGTGGATGCTTTATAGTCGACAAAGGCGCTATACACTTACGACTATAAGACTATTTTCTTATATAGAAAGGACATTTAATACATAAAAAACAAATATATAGAAATGCCGAGCTTTCTTAAACGCTCTTAATTACCGATATATTATTTATCAAGATACAAAGAACGGAAAAATATTCTTAATTAATAAACAATATCAACAAAAAACTCTAAAAAAACAGATCAAATAGAGACCTGCTAACCTTTTGTTGAAACTAAGAAATTCCCCCGCACCTCATCACCCGTCAGCACCAAATCTTCAGTTCTATCTTTTAACTGCACGCCGGATAAACCTTGTCGGCGCGCTTCGTTGAGCAAATACAGCGCCTTTCGACTCGCCTCCTCATAACTCAGGCCTGCCTCTCGAATATTGGAAATACAATTTCGGTAGGCATCGGTTAACCCAGCCTTTGGAGACCAGGTTAGATATAAACCCATGCTGTCTGGCGAGCTCAAGCCCGGACGCTCACCAACCAACAACATCACACACTTAGCGCGCAATATTTCACCGACAGAATCACCAACGGCCACTCGCCCTTGCTCAACAATACATACAGGCCCAATATTCCAAGGTATGGGTGCTAAGGCTAATTGTGGTAACAAAACCTGCAGAAATGGGATTGCATTTTCTTGGATAGCCAGGGCTGACAAGCCATCGGCCAAGACAACCACTAAATCATACGATTGAGATATAGTGTCTCGATACTGCAGCAAGACCTGTTCAGAGTCAGAGTGCAATAAACGCCCATAATCAGGACGTTGCAAATAAATGCTTCGAGTCTCTGCACGACTTCGTAACGACAGAGGTGGCTGAGCACAGTCATTCTTTAAAACGCTTAACCCCTCGATCAAACGGCCAATATTCAATGGAGTATGCACCGCATCTTGCGCTTTTGCATGCGCCAACTGAAAGGCTAAAAGTTCTTGAGTGGGAATGCTGACACCCGCACGCCCCAGACCGATTCTAGCGTCGGTAAAACGACGTAAATCTCGCCAAGGATTCGACACCAAGGTTTCATCTGCTCTTTGATCACAAGACTCAAGCGGTAGGTTCTTAGTTAGCTTCATCTGATTAATTTCCTAGCAATCGACCAAGAGAGGAACGAAAAGCGGCTGGCATCTGCGCGTTTAAGCGACCTGTTTGAGCATCAATAATTTCAGCATGTTTCAGCCATGCATCAAACTCAGGAGCTGGCTTTAACCCCAATACTTGGCGAATATAGAGCGCATCATGGAAAGACGTGGTTTGATAATTCAGCATAATATCGTCCGACCCTGGAATTCCCATAACAAACGTACAGCCAGCGACTGACAACAGAGTTAACAAATTATCCATATCATTTTGATCTGCGTGGGCATGGTTGGTGTAACAAATATCGCACCCCATAGGCAAACCCAACAGTTTTCCACAAAAATGATCTTCCAACCCCGCTCGAATAATTTGCTTGCCATCAAACAAATACTCTGGACCAATAAAGCCAACCACCGTGTTGACTAAAAGCGGGCTAAAGCGTCGAGCAACGGCATAAGCTCTTGCCTCGCAGGTTTGCTGATCCAATTGAAAATGGGCATTGGCTGACAGAGCACTGCCCTGCCCCGTCTCAAAGTACATAACATTGTTGCCAACACTGCCTCGCTGCAAGGACAAAGCAGCGGCCTGTGCTTCAGCCAAGGTTGAAAGATTAAACCCAAAACTATCGTTAGTGGCTTGAGTACCGCCTATTGACTGAAAGACCAAATCAACCGGAGCGCCCTGTTCAATCGCCTCTATCGTATTGGTCACATGTGTCAAAACACAGGATTGGGTCGGAATTTCATAGTGCTGAATCACCTCATCCATCATGCGCATCAAGCGACAGGCTTGCGCGACGTTATCCGTGGCAGGGTTAATTCCGATAACCGCATCACCACTGCCATACATCAGGCCATCCAAAATACTGGCGGCGATGCCGGTTAGATCATCAGTTGGATGGTTGGGTTGCAAGCGTGTGGACAAACGCCCAGGCAAACCCAAGGTATTTCGAAAACCCGTGCTCACTTGGCATTTCTTAGACACCAGTATCAAATCTTGATTGCGCATAATTTTACTGACAGCAGCGGCCATCTCAGGGGTAATCCCTAAGCGCACTTGCTCAAGCCGCTCTGAACCCACTTGCTCACTTAAGAGCCATTCACGAAAGCCTCCTACCGTTAAATGTGAAATCGGCTGGAATGCTACTAAATCGTGGCTATCGACAATTAGACGTGTGATTTCATCCTCCTCATATGGAATCAACAGATCCTCCAAAAACACCTTTAAAGGAACATCTGCCAACGTCATTTGTGCGATGGCACGCTCTTCTGCCGATTGTGCAGCTACCCCCGCAAGGTAATCACCCGAGCGCGCAGGTGTTGCTTTAGCCATCAACTCTCCAAGATTTTTAAAACCATAGGTGTGAGACCCAACAAGCTGACGAAAGCGATACATATTTTTACCTTTATTATTTCCAACTAAAACCCTAGACGTCTTGACGCATCAATACAAAGCCTTATTTCTAACGCCCGCTGAGTATCTTAATAACCCTATTGTGAGAAAAAAGCCTAGGCAGGGGTTATCGAATTTTGGCAAAAAACACTCCTTATCACTTTCTTCAAGTACCGCTCCACTCACTCCAGTAAATTGAGATAACTCAAGTCAATAAAGCGTAACTCCGAGTTAGTTTTGAGCTAAAAACAAAGCCATGATACAGTATAGGCTACTTAAATTTCTTAACAGACCTTTGATCTAAGACATGAAAATTGTTCTTTTGAATCAAATGAGTACCCACAATGACCTTAATGCACCTGCTTCCTGATTTGCCCGAAAAAGCCCAATGGATTGATGAGCCTGAGCCGGTGAAAGTTAGTACACAGAGTAATTGGGGGCACTATATCTGGATGGTTCTCGCTGGCCGCCACAATTTATTATCCATGTGGCCTGATAGCGCATACCAAATGAAGATTTTTACTGCACGTTTATTGCGCCAACATTATTTTGTCTGCAACAGCCCTGACACCGTTCGACAGGTATTTCTCGATCAGCACGATAACTATGATCAAAAAGGCCCGCAAATGCGCAGTGCTCTGGAGCCTTTGCTGGGTGATGGCTTATTTGTGAGTGATGGTGATCTTTGGAAAGAGCGACGCGCCTATTGCAGCCCAGCATTTGAAAATGAATTACTCCCCTATTATTCCAACATCATGACTGAATGCTGCAAAGAAGTATCCGAGCGCTGGTCAAACCTCCCTCCTGGCACCGAAGTAGACATGCTAAATGAAATGGCACGGCTCACAGCACGTATTATTGGACGGACGGTGTTTGGTGATGAAACCAGCGATGAGGAAGCAGCCCAAGTTGTCCAAGGATTTTCTGAATATCAACACAATATTGAACAACTTGGCCTAGCCGACACCTTTGGCCTGCCTTTTTTACGCAAACTCACAAATCCGATCAAACGTTATCGCTGCAAAACCTCGGGCAAACGCGTTCATGAGGTGATTGACAAAATCATTGCTCGACAGGAAGCTCAAACCTCCTCGAAAAAATTTTCATTAATTTCACTGTTTGTAGATGGACATAAAGGACGCGATGGCACTGTACAAGGCTGTCCTTTAAGTCGTCTGGCGGCTCGCAATGAAGCGATTGTGATGTTTATGGCTGGGCATGAAACCACGGCAAACGTCCTTGCCTGGACTTGGTATCTGCTGGATCACAACCCACGGGTAGCTGCGAAACTTCACGAGGAATTGGACAGCGTTTTAGCAGGGCGAACCCCAACACTTGACGATGTTCCCAACCTACCTTACACACGTGCTGTATTTGAAGAAACCATGCGTTTATATCCACCCGTTCCTTTGTTAAGCAGGCAAGCACGAGCCGAAGACCAAATCAGGCGGCGACCGATTGAAAAAAACTCCGTCATTCTAGTGATTCCATGGCTACTGCATCGTCATGTCGATTTTTGGGAGGCACCCAATCACTTTATCCCAGAGCGATTTCTACCTGGCAACCCGCGTCCAGACAAATTCATTTATCTACCTTTTAGTGTGGGTCGCCGTGTCTGCCTTGGCATGCGCTTTGGCTTAACTGAGGGCATTCTGTGTATTGCAACTTTGGCTCAGGCGTTTCAAGCACGGGTAAAGCCTAACCACGAGGTTAAGATTGAATGTCGCTTAACGCTTCGTCCACAGAATGGCTTGCCAATGGAGTTAACAGGGAGATAAACATGCAGGAGCCTAAACGCTGGAACACAGCTCAAAAAGCTGAATATCTCATGGCAAGATGCATGGCCATTTTACCAATTACTTGGACATCAGATATTGGGGCCTACTTGGGCTATAAGGAAGCCCAAAAATCCATTAAAGCAAAACGACTGTGGATAGATCGGTTAAGGAACAACTTAGAAGTCTTGTGCGAGATCAAAGACAGTGAAGAACGAGAGCGGCGCCTCATCGAGTTCATTTCACGAATCGGCCGAATTTATGCCGAATTCATGGTACAACAAAAGATTGTTAAGAAGAATCAAATCGAAATTTCGGGTCAAGATATTCTGGACTCGATCGATAAGCCGGTCATTATTGTAAGCTGCCATTTATCAAACTGGGAACTTATCGGGCATGTTGCCGCCTTACTTCAACGTCCTTGCTGTGATCTTTATTTGCCACCCGATAACCCAGTTAGAGAGCATTTGGCTTTAGAAGCACGTAATCAATGGCCAATCCCTCTTGAATTAGTTCCCTCCTCACCGTCCTGCATGCGCCAGATTAGCAAAGCACTCAGCAACGGCAGCAATGCGGTGCTCTTTATCGATGAAATGCGCGACGGTTATGTATCGGCACCCAGCCTAGGACGGAATATTGCTTATGCAGGCAATCGATGGTTTGCCGCAAGACTGGCCATCAAACATGAGCTGGATATTTTACCTGCCTATATTTTACCTAAGGGAAAAGGCCACTATCGGGCAATCGTTGAGCCACTCATCCAACCGTCAACGTTTGAAGGGTCAAGTGAAGAAAAAGCAAAGAAAATCGCAGATAAACTTGATGAAATCATAAATCCCTGGGTTTTGGAGAATTTAGAGCATTGGTACTGGTTACCCTATTATGACCAACAGAGAGCGTTTCTAGCAGTTAATAAATAAACACCTAAGGTTTTCATTAAGCGTTCTTCCAGTGTTTAAACCAGATACACACCACTTACCGCACAAAACGCAATTTCTTGCGCCTCTGCGGAAAGTGGTGAGTGATAAGTGGCGAGCGATCAAAACAGACTGGTCACACCAATTCAGCTTCAGTCAGCAAGGTTTTCATCTTTTCAGCGGCGATTTCACTGCCATCGTCCCGCTGCCATTCGATATATTTTGAGCAGAACGCAGCTACTTCGGCCGTGCCCGTTAAAGCTTTCAAATCATCGGCTGAACGAATACCAAAGCCAATAGCTAAGGGCAGATTGGTATACTGACGGATACGCGCAACATAGGCACGGAAGTCGTCATCCCAATGCGTCTGTTTGCCCGTCACTCCCATGCGCGAGACCACGTACACCATGCCGCGCGCACTCTGAGCAATCCGTGCAACACGCTCGTCCGGAGTATTCGGCGTCACCATCAAGATCGGAGCCAAACCCAGCTCATCAAGGAGCGGCATGTGTGGTTCGAACTGTTCCACTGGCATATCAGGGATAATCATCCCTTTAAAACCAGCCGCCGCCGCATCACGAAATAGCTGCTCAAGCCCATAGCGATACAATGGGTTCAGATAACTCATCAGAATAAAACTGGCATCGGGATGCTGTTTAGAGACCTTCGCGCATAAGTCCAAGGTCGCACGCACTGAGCCTCCGTTTTTTAGCGCATGGTAACAGGCATTCACCAGCGTATGCCCATCCGCCACCGGATCACTAAAAGGAACCTGAAGTTCAATTAGATTCACTCCACTAGCGATCAGGCCAGCAATGGCTTTTTCATTTTCATCGAGTGTCGGGAAGCCCACCACTGCGTGAGACATCACTTGA
The DNA here is from genome assembly GCF_003284585.1 of Nitrincola tibetensis. GTDB lineage: Bacteria > Pseudomonadota > Gammaproteobacteria > Pseudomonadales > Balneatricaceae > Nitrincola > Nitrincola tibetensis. Next base: position 329,957 of record NZ_QKRX01000001.1, on the reverse strand, counting down.
AGTCTATCATTCTGTTTCGGAAACATCAGTTATTCTCCATCGCAGCATCAACCTGCTTCTGACAACGAGCAGCTTCGCGTTTTAAAAACTCCGGCCACTCCTGTTGAGGAAAGGCTCGAGCAATATTAAAGATGTCTTTGTCACCACGGCCACTGAGGTTGATGACTAGATGTTGATCAGGTCTCATCAATTTGGCACGCTTAAATCCACCAGCCAAGCCGTGTGAACTTTCTAAAGCCGGAATAATACCTTCGGTCTTCATCAAAAGACTAAAGGCTTCTGTGACTTCTTTATCCGTCGCACTTTCAGGAATCACTCGACCCGTCTGCGACAAATGCGCCAGAATGGGCGAGACACCTACGTAATCAAGCCCTGCTGCAATAGAGTGTGTATCTCCCAACTGGCCGTCTTCATCTTGCAGGAATAAGGTTTTGTAGCCCTGAGCGATACCAGGCTCTGCAGTATTAGGTAGCATACGAATAGAATGCTCACCCTTCTCAAAGCTTATCCCACCGGCTTCAACACCGACCAAAGCGACCTCTTTGTCATCAAGAAAAGCAGAGAATGCACCCAATGCATTTGATCCGCCACCAACGCAGGCCACGACTTCATCTGGTAATCGCCCAATCTGCTTTAAGGCCTGTTCCCGCATCTCTTGCGAAATAACGCTTTGGAAATAGGTCACTAACTCTGGGAAAGGTGCCGGACCGCAAGCGGTTCCGAGCACATAATGGGTCGTTTCAACAGTTGCAGCCCAATCACGCAATGCCTCATCAAGTGCTTCCTTTAATGTACGAGCACCCGTTTCAACGCCGACCACTTCGGCACCCAGCTGACGCATCCAAAACACATTGGAGTACTGACGCTCAATGTCATCCGCACCCATATAGATGGTGGCCTGTAAACCCATACGTGCAGCGACAATCGCCGTCGCCAAGCCGTGCTGGCCCGCGCCAGTTTCTGCAATAATTCGTTTTTTCCCCATACGCTGAACCAGCAAGCCTTGACCCAAGGCATTATTGACCTTGTGCGCACCGGAGTGGTTCAGGTCCTCACGTTTGAGCCAAATTTGCGCGCCACCCAACTCTTTTGACAATCGACGCAAAGGCGTAAGCGGTGTTGGACGGCCACTGAATTCTTGACACAGGCCCACATATTCTTGCCAGAAGGTTGGATCATCACGCAGTTCATTAAACATAATCTCCAGCTCAGTTAACGCTGGAAGCAAAATCTCAGGAACATAACGTCCTCCGAACTCGCCAAAATAGCCATTTTCACTGCGTATCATAGATACCTCTCTTCGGTTACAGACCGGTCAACCCGGCCAGGAGTCCAGTGATATGCTAACCTGGACTTTTACTAAACGGTTTAGTATAGTTTCAATCAATTAATTAGAGAATTCAAGTCCTAACCATGGCTCAAAACTCAAAAAAAGATCAAATAGCGCAAGCAGCACTGTCTTTGTTCCTTGAGCATGGAATAAAAGGGACCTCTGTCGATATGGTGGTCAAGGCTTCCGGCGTATCCAAACCCACTGTCTATAATCATTTTCAGGATAAAAGCTATCTCTTGGCATACGTCATAGAATGTTGGTTGCAGGCACAACCCTCCCCAACCTTCCAAGCCAGTACAGAAAAGGCTCTCATCCAGGAAATGGACACACACTGGCTTTCGGCCGAGGCCTGCCGCCTCTATGGGCTTTGCCTTGGTGAAGGAGAACGTGCTCCTAGTGCGGTGGCAGTGTTTATCGAAGGCTACGACCAACCTTGGCGAGCAGCACTTGAAGAACAGGGCCGCAAGCTAAACCTTTCAACGGATTGGCTGCAAGCCTGTGCAAGCCACCGACTGTTGCAGAGACTTTTAGCAAGATCTTCAGCAGCATCTGAAGCCCATTAAAAGCTACCGGGAGTCACAATCTTTTCCTACCCTTTAGCCATAACACCATGGTAGGATTTGATGGATGGAAAAGTGACAAGGACGCATAATGGCATTTTCAATTTATCAGTTAAAATCCCGTTTCCAAGATCTTCTGAGACCCGCTGCCAGCCTGTTACATAAGCGAGGAGTGACGGCGAATCAGGTCACCCTATTTGCTGCGTTTGTCTCCGTCGCGTTTGGCACCCTGCTTTTTTTCAACATCGACACTCCCTTGCTTTTTGCATTCCTACCACTGCTCATGCTCTTTCGCATGGGTTTAAATGCCATTGATGGCATGTTAGCACGTGAGTTCAAGCAAGCGAGTCATCTGGGCGCCTATCTCAATGAACTGGCCGATCTCATCTCTGATGCAGCGCTTTACCTACCCTTTGCCTTATTGCTGGGCGTTCACTCTGAACTGGTACTCGCGATCATTTTTATGGCGCTACTCAGTGAATATGCTGGTGTTCTCGGCCCTATGATTGGCGGAACACGTCGCTACGATGGCCCAATGGGGAAAAGTGATCGCGCATTTGTTTTCGGCTGCTTAGGGCTGGGGTATGCCTTGGGTTTTTTATCCGCAGGATTTATCAATCTAGTTTTATTAATTACGCTGCTTTTATTGCTATTAACACTGATCAACCGTATCCGCAAAGGCATTGAAGACGCTAACAAACCAGAATAACGAGGTCGATAAGACATGCTTGCCACTTTATTACGCTCTTTGATTCTCGGGTTAGCGAAGTTTATTACAGGGGCCAGAGCGCACGGAGAGTTTTCATTTGAACAAAACTCCAAGCCTACCCTTTATTATGCAAATCACACCAGTCATGGTGATTTTGTACTGCTTTGGGCAACCCTTCCTGCACACATTAGACAGCAAACACGCCCTGTAGCGGGTGCAGACTATTGGGGTAAAACTCCACTCAGGCGCTTTATTATCCACCAAGTGTTTAATGGCGTATTGATTGCTCGGGATGGCAACACCTCTGGCGACAGCCCCTTAACCCCCTTGTTCGATGCCTTAAATCAAGGTGACTCGCTGATATTTTTCCCTGAAGGTACCCGCAACCTAACAGATGCTGACTTACTTCCATTCAAATCGGGTCTTTTCTATTTAACTCAGCAACATCCGAGCCTCATCCTTCAACCCGTTTGGATCACCAACCTTAACCGTGCAATGCCTAAAGGTTATCCGCTTCCCTTACCTCTACTTTGCACATTGAACTTTGGCCCCCGGTTTTGTGTAGCGCCTAAAACGAACAAGGCAGCCACTATAGAGTTTGCCACAACCGCGCTTACCGCTTTGCAACAGGACACACCAACATGAACCAGACCACGCTGTTACTTTTTGCAGGGCTAGGTGCTTTTTTACTTTTAGCCACACTGATCGGGCAGTTTCTTGCTTGGAAACAAGGTAAGACCGGAGTCATCGATAACCTTAATCAGCGCATCTATGCTTGGTGGTTAATGGTGATCGTTCTTGGTGTTGCATTTGCTGCAGGAAAATACGCGGTTATTTTGCTTTTCTTAGGCATTTCTTTTTATGCCTTGCGTGAGTTTTTAACTCTATTACCCACACGGCGTGGAGACTACTGGGCCTTACTCGTCGCATTCTACGTCGCCCTCCCCGTTCAATATTTTTTAATCGCCATAGATTGGTATGGTCTTTTTTCTATTTTCATTCCTGTATATGTGTTCTTACTTCTGCCGATATTGGCCTCAATTGGTGGGGACACCCACCACTTTTTAGAAAGAACAGCCAAGGTTCAATGGGGTTTAATGATTGCCGTCTATTGTATCTCCTCTGTACCTGCACTCTTAACACTTGAGATATCAGGCTACGAAGGACGCAATTTACTGTTAATCGCTTGGTTAATTTTAGTGGTTCAACTCTCAGATGTTTTCCAATATGTTTGCGGCAAACTTCTGGGAAAACACAAAGTCGCACCAAGCCTGTCGCCCTCCAAAACCCTAGAAGGTCTCGTAGGTGGTGTATTTTTAGCAACGCTGGTGGGCGGCGCTTTGTATTGGATAACGCCGTTTAGCTTCAGCGAAGCACTTATCATTGCATTAATAGTCAATGCCCTTGGCTTTGCTGGTGGCCTTGTTATGTCAGCGATAAAAAGAGATCGAGGGGTGAAAGATTGGGGCGCGATGATTCAAGGGCATGGCGGCATGCTTGATCGAATTGATTCAGTCTGCTTTGCAGCCCCCGTCTATTTTCATATTATTCGCTATTTTTGGACGTAAAAAGGACCACATATTTAAAATGATCTAAACCTCTAGGGTGCAGGAAGATCTGCTCGATACACTTTATTGAAATCAAGGCTTATAAGTGATGCATTAACTTTTATGTGAATAAAAGAGGCATTGACGTAAAACAGTAAATTGAATCAGAAACGAGAAAAAAGGAAGGTGTTGGAGGCAGCTCCACCAGCCACATTTCGGCACACGAGATCGCCGCTGTGGCTGCTCCCTTCCGGGCCTGACCAGGTTCACGGTTTATCGTTGCGAAAGGACCGGCAGAGCTACCATTGCGTAGCTGCTAATCTCAATTAACAGGCGCGAAGTATAAGCAGGAAAAAGGCTTTTTGCAAATTTTATCACAGGTTTATTGATCCAATCCTTACATACTCCCTTCTCTGAATGAAGTCACCTTGTGACGCTTACCCTCTTTTACATCTATGTTATAGTAAGCGTTTACTGTATGAATCGTTTTGGAATTCGACTATGGCAGGATCTTTAAAAGATCAACTTCTGAAAGCAGGCGTTGCATCAAAAAAACAAGCAAAACAGGTTGAGTTAGACCAGCGCAAGCAAAAGAAACAGAAAAAACCGCCGACCGATCAAGCAACCGCTCAGCATCTTGAGGCTGCTAGACTTGAAAAAATAGAAAAAGACCGTCTATTAAACGAACAGCGTAAAAAAGAACAAGATCGTAAAGCGGCTCTTGCTGAAATCAAGCAACTGGCTCAACAACACCAAGTTCGCCCACCCTCGCAGGCAGATGTACGCTATAACTTTATCTATGACAGCAAGGTTAAACACATTTGGATCGACAGTGCATTGCAAAAGCAATTAGCGCTTAAGCAGCTCACTCTCGTGGCCGTAGAGGCTAAGTTTATTTTGGTACCAACGGATATCGCCCAACGCATTATCCAACGTGATCCGCTCGCGGTTGTTCAAGATGAAGAAGAACGTAAAAAACAAATCGCGGCGGAAGAGGCCGAATACGCTGATTATGCAATACCAGACGATTTAGATTGGTAATGTGTGAAATAAACCATTATTGTTCAATGACTCACTCTGTGTAAAAGGAGTCTCATATGCGAACCTTGTCCGCATCGCAGCTGAATGTTTTACTGGCTGAACCCTCAGCCGTTCAACGCAAAATAATTACTCAACAGCTGACTGATGAAGGCGTAACTTCGATCGATGGTGTCCGATCCATAAAAGATGCGCTAGCATCTATTTCGAGTATTCGGCCCGACTTGATTATAAGCGCTCTTCATTTTTCGGATGGCAATGCCGATGACTTATTGGAAGCACTGAGAGCTGACCCTAGTTGGATAGACATCCCCTTTATGCTCATTTCAAGTGAGACACGTCATGAGCAGCTAGACACCTTCAAACAATCAGGTGTGATCGCAATTTTACCCAAGCCTTTTACGCGTGAAGGCATCCGTTCAGCAATAAATGCCACTTTGGATTTACTCAGTACCAGCGAATTAGACCTTCAGTGCTATGACCCTGAAACGCTAAAGGTATTGGTTGTAGACGACAGCAAGATGGCACGCAAAATGATCACGCGCGTGTTGAAAAACCTCGGCATTGAAAACATTACCCAAGCTGAGGATGGTGCAGCTGCAATTGAAATATTGCACGATGAAACCTTTGACTTAATCGTCACCGACTACAACATGCCTGAAATCAATGGGCTGCAGCTTGCCGAGTATATACGTGACAATGCATTACTAACGCACATCCCCGTTCTGATGGTGACATCTGAGGCTAGCCATACTCATCTCAGTAATGTTGCCCAAAGCGGTGTAAACGCCATGCTAGACAAGCCTTTTGAACCTGAGCTGGTTAAAAAGCTATTAAATCGCTTGCTTGAATAAAATAAGTAGGGAGGGATACCCCTCCCTACTTAGAGCTATTGATCTTTGTAGATGCGCTTGACTCGACGAGTCAGACCACTTAGCAGAGTATAAGGAATAGTGCTGCAGTATTTAGCCACTTCATTAATGCTCAACTGCTCTCCCCATAACTCAACGGAATCACCCACTTGAACATCAGCGCGATTCGTTAAGTCAATCGTAATCATATCCATGGAAACACGTCCAACAATCCGAGTACGTTGCCCATTGACCACCACTGGCGTTCCGGCAGGGGCATGTCGGGAATAGCCATCGGCGTATCCCACTGCCAACGTACCAATGCGCATAGGTACATCACAGACAAAACTGGCACCGTACCCAACGGCATCTCCAGCTGGTACATCACGAATCGCAATGACCTGTGTTGTCAACGTCATAGCAGGTTGTTGGCTGGCCTCTAATGCATGCCCATCGTCGAAGGGGCTTGCACCGTAAAGCATAATGCCGGGGCGTAACCAATCATGATGAGCTTGCGGCCAGTGCATAACGCCTGCTGAATTTGATAAGCTAACCTTCGCATCAATCCCTTCTAAACAGCGAGACATCGTCTCAATCTGCTTATAGGTGTCTGGACGCTCGGGCTCATCCGCACAGGCAAAGTGGCTCATGACCACTAGCTCTGCAACTTCTCTGCGTGCCTTCAAACGTGACCATGCCTGATTAAAATCGGCTGGATTTACACCTAAGCGATGCATTCCCGAGTCGACTTTCAACCAAAGACACAAGCCCTCGGCTGGATGAGAGTCGAGGAACGCCTCTAATCGATCTATCTGTTCAAGGCTATGAATGGCCGACCATAAACGATGCTGAATAATCAGCTTGAGCTCTTCGGTTTCAAAAAAACCCTCAAGCAATAGAATCGGCTCTTTAATACCCGCCTCTCTAAGCTCCAGCGCTTCCTCGATCGCCGCAACACCAAAGGCATCCGCTATTCCAGACAAGCTCTTAGCTACCTGAACAGCACCGTGTCCGTAGGCATCTGCTTTGATAATCGCAACCGCTTTAGCCATTTTGGCTTGAGATTTAGCCAACTGATAATTGTGACGAATCGCCGCCAAATTAATTTCAGCTTGAAGATTTCGTGCCATTCATTCTGCTCCTGAACATGCTGCCGATTAACCTAAGTACATGACGCCTTCGACTTCAACATCGGCACCTTTTGGTAAGGCTTTTACCGCATACGCCGCACGTGCAGGATAAGGTGCAGTGAAGTAACGTGACATGATTTCATTCACAGCGGCAAAGTTGCCTAGATCGGTCAACAAAATGGTTAACTTGACACAATCATTTAATGATCCACCTGCCGCTTCAGCAACCGCTTTTAAGTTTTCGAATACACGCACAGCTTGCGCTTCAAAACTTTCAGTGACCATTTCCATAGTCGCTGGGTCTAAGGGGATTTGGCCCGACAAATAGACAGTGTCACCTGCTTTAACCGCTTGAGAATACGGACCGATTGCAGCTGGAGCGTTTTCAGTTGAAATAATGCTTTTATTAGACATCTGTTTATTTCCTTAACCTGTAGATTTATGTAGATTTAAAGCCTTCGTGCACCTGCCACTCTCGGTCAGGTAACCTCTATTGTAAACAACCTGGCAAAGACTGCCTCTGCCTAGATCATTTTTTATTTCGGCCATAGATTTATTTCTTATTTTAAGACAGAATTAGCAGAAACATTATTTATAATTACTCATTAATCCAGTAATTCTTCTGAAAAACTTATAAAAACAGGAAAATTCAGATGGAAAAGCCCTCAAGCAACAATCTAAAAAAGTTAGATCGCATTGATCGCCACATTCTCAATGTTTTACAAAAGGAAGGCCGTATTTCGTATACCGAGTTAGCCGATCGCGTAGGATTATCCACGACCCCCTGCATGGAGCGCGTAAAAAGGCTTGAACGTAACAAATTTATTATGGGCTATCACGCTCATGTCAACCCAACGTTATTGGGGTATGACATGTTGGTGTTTGTCGAGATTTCGCTCTCCTATCAATCAGCCGATGCGTTCGAGCGCTTTAGTAAAGCCGTTATGGAACTGCCCTACATTCTTGAGTGCCATCTGGTGTCGGGGGATGCGGACTACCTGGTCAAAGCCCGTTTAGAAGACATTTCACACTACCGTGAACTGCTCGGCGATATGCTATTGAAGCTACCTGGAGTCAAAAACTCTAAAAGCTATATCGTGATGGAAAGCGTGAAAGAAAGCCTTGAGTTACCGATCAATCGTGTCTAAGGGCTCCGCTCTTAAGAGCCAAGCCTCCTTAAACGAGATCGATAATCAGCTTTACAATAATGATCACAATAACCGCTAAGGTAAAGCGCTGAATCCACTTGGCACCGTCAGGACTCAAAGTCACCCTGGCGGCCATCCAAGCACCTAACATGCTTCCCACAGCCAATACTAAACCATAGCTCCAAGCCACATGTCCTGAGTGAATAAAAACACCAAGTGCGGGCACCATATATACCAGCACAATCAAGACCTTCAGGATATTGACTTGAACCAGGTCGATTTTAAGAAGCCGGTACAACATAACAATAAACAAGATGCCAACCGCCACTTGAATAAATCCACCATAAAAACCAATGACCAGCATCGCCAAGTACACCATGGGTGTTAAATGACTGTCTTTGAGTGGCTCAGTGCGAAGATTTTTAGGTTGCGGCATCACCATAAGGATTGAGCATCCCACCATCACGACAATCAAAATCCATTGAAATAAAGCATCCCCCACTTTGGTGGCAAGCCATGCACCGAACAAGGAACCTAATACCGCCGGAATCGACAATTTTAAGGCGAGCCGCACATCCTTGTGCCCTGCTTTTCTGAAGCGCGTTACAGCGGTTGCATTCTGCAAAACGATGCCGACTCGGTTCGTCCCATTGGCGGTTGCGCTATCCAACCCCATAAACATGAGCACTGGCAAGGTAATCATTGATCCGCCTGCCGATATCACATTCATAAAGCCAGTTAACCCACCCACAGCAACCAGTATTAGCGCCTCAATTAACGTCATGAAGATTAAGCCGCCTGCAACTTAGGTGGATTGGTTTTATAACTCCAAGCAAACATTGCAAGAAACGCAATCAAGCCTGCGAGATCTATCAGAAGTAATCCATGCGGCCAAAGCATGGATAATCCGATAACGGCTAATACTGCACGCAGAAACAGGTTCAACGGATGCTCCAAATAGCCTTCCATCGCCGCAACCAATGCATAGATGCCAAACAAGGCGAAGAAGAATATTTTAATTATTTCGATGTTACTGCCACCAATGAAGCTGGTGTAGGCAAATAAAACCGGAATAATGTATAAGCCTTTTGAAATTTTCCAAGCCGTAAAGCCTGTCGCCATAGGAGGGGTCTTTGCAATTGCTGCTGCTGCAAACGCCGTCAGACATACAGGTGGGGTCACGTTTGAGTCTTGCGATAACCAGAAAATGATCATATGTGCGGACAACAGTGCCATACCCAATGCATGGGGAGAAAGCGCCTGCTGTAACAATGTCGTTTTAAAGTCAGGTGGAACAGCAGCCAACAAGGACTGAGCCGTTTCTGTATCCATTGGCGCACTTAATAGACTCATAGCATCAGGTGCCGCGAGCATAAATATCGCTTGAGCCTGCTGTGGTAATTGGCCTGACATTAATAAAGACAGTAACTGGCTTTCTGCAATTAGCACATAGAGTGCTGGTGCAGATAGAGTTGCCAGCACTATATAAGCTGCCGTTACTGGCAATCCCATGCCCAAAATCAAAGAAGCCAATGCAATGAGCACGATAGTTATAAACAAACTACCGCCAGCCCAATCCGTGACTAACAATGAGAAGGTGTTGCCGATGCCTGTCGTTGAAACGACATTCACAATCAAGCCCACCGTCAACAACAAAATCGCCGTGGTCACCATATTGCGCGTACCCAGAACCAAAGAGTCCATGACATCTTTCAAATTCATGGGGTTACTGGATAACCAAGAAGCAACAATCACCGATATAATCGCAATACCTGCGGAATAGGTCGGTGTAAACCCGTAAATCAGCGCAGTAACCAATACAGCGATTGGCAACAAGCAATGCCAACCCTTCTTGAAGACATCAATCACCTTCGGTGGATTTTCTTCAACTTTTTGCACACCCGAACGGCGAGCTTCAACTCGAACGAACATCGCAACCGACAAAAAATACAGTAAGGCTGGCAACGCTGCGTAAGCTATAATCGTGAGATAAGGCAACTGGGTATAGGATGCCATAATAAATGCACCAGCCCCCATAATTGGCGGCATTAGCTGCCCACCCGTTGAAGCCGCGGCTTCCACACCTGCGGCGAATTTTGCCGGAAAACCTGCTTTTCGCATTAAAGGGATCGTAATGACACCGGTTGAAACGGTGTTCGCGACTGATGAACCGGATACCGACCCCATCAAGCCGGAGCTAAACACAGCAACTAAACCTGGCCCACCGATGAATCGTCCAGCCACGGCTTTCGCAATATCGATAATAAAATCACCCGCACCAGATTTAATTAGAAAGGCGCCAAAGAGGATAAACATAAAGACAAACGACCAAGAAATATTGGCGATTGAGCCCAACATCCCTTCGCCAGCAATAAAGCTTCTATACAATGTTGTTTCCCAGGTTAACCCTGGAAAGTGGAACATACCACTCACCCAAGCGCCCCAAACGGGAACATAGGTTAGTGCAACAAACGCCAAGGTCGGAATAAACCATCCAGTTGCTCTTCGAGCAAACTCTAGAATCAACGCCACAGCTAAAATTGAAAAAAACCAATCCCATCCATTAAAAACAACGCCTCGCGCATATAGGTTGTTTTCAAATAGCATCAGATATAGAGCGCAGGAGACAGCTGCCAAACCCAATAGGATATCCACAGCCAAAACGACTCGTCCTGTGCTTTGTCGAGTGGTCCTAATTGCAGGAATCGTCAGTGCAGCCAACAAACCAAATGCTGCAAAATGTATCACGCTATTCCAAAGCTCTGAGACAGTGCCGAGTGTGTTGGTATAAATGTGCCATAACGCAATAATAATGGCTAAACCGTAAAATACTTTGGAGAGTATAGGATGCTGCTCGCGTTCGTTAGAAACAGGAGCATCCTCATCACGGATGGATGATAAGTCTGAAGGTGTGTTCATGAGCGTCTCGCTTGTTTTTATATCATCAAGAGACTGCTTCGGGACCTTAGCCCCGAAACAGCTATGCCAGTATTAGTCCACTAGCAAACGAGCAGGAATGTCGATACCTTGCTCTGTAAAGTAACGAGCTGCACCCTTGTGCAAAGGTAAAGGTAGGCCATTAATGGCTTTTTCAATCGCCATATCGCGTGTGGCCGGGTGAATATTGTTTAGGAAAGGCAAGTTTTCGTACATGGCTTTAGTGATTTGATAAACATGCTCTTCAGGCACATCTGCATTTGCCGCTAGAATATTCGGTTGAGAAACCGTATTGATATCTTCGGTTTGTCCTGGGTAGGTTCCGGCTGGAATAACAAAGCGTGTCCAAAGCTCAAAGTCAGAGTTAACCTGCTCAATCTGTTCATCGGTAAAATCCAGCACTTTGATATCGCGCGCCATATTGGCAAAAGCACTCGTTACAGCGGCCGCCGGGGCTCCTGCAGGAATATTCATGGCACGAATCGTTCCATTCTGCATGCCTTCTGCTGAAGGACCATACCCCATGTATGCCAAATTGAGCGAATCAGGATCGATACCCACACCCTTCAAGATCTGACGACCAGAGCCTTCAGTACCCGAGTTACGAGCACCGATTGAGAAACCGCTATTGCCTAAATTTCCGATATCCGAAATGGTACCAGTCGTTACATGGCGATTGTGAATAACGAAATGCTCAACATTTTGCCATAACATACTGACAGAACGAATGTTTTCATACTGCTTGGGTACATCACCTGTTCCGGTCCAAGCCCAACCGCCATATAGCCCTTGGAGGATTGAGAATTGAACTTGATTTTCATCCATTAGCTTAAGGTTTTCACCTGACCCTGCTGAGCTGATCGCTGAGACACTGATACCCATCGTTGGCTCAAGTTTTACTTTAACGAGCGTTGCCAGCGCAACACCGACAGGATAATAAGTACCGCCTGTTGTTGCCGTTGCCATAATATAGGACGCACCGCCTGTTTGCGCAGATGCAGTAGTAGAGAAACCTACGGTAGTTGCTAAAGCTAAGGACAAAGCAGATTTTAGAAGTGTACGCTTAGACAGTTTCATTATCTTTATTCCTCATCGGCATAAACCGAATATTATTGTTTTGAGAATGAGGGCATTCCCAATGTGCAGACACAAGGGAACAACACATCGGTCTTAGCTAAAGCAGAAAGTGTGCCAACACCACCTAATCTATTGTTTGATATAGGCTAGTGTAGCTATTATATGAAAAAAATAACTAGATTGGGTTTGTTGTAGGCAATAAATGGCTTACGCGCATAATCACCATCGGCTATTTCTTGCTTATACGCTCAAGGAAACAGAACCATCATCTGAACAGAGCTCATCTCGGCGCAATCCATGACGTAACATTTTTTGATTTAAGGTGCGCCGCGGTAACTTTAGCTCGTCCATAACAGCTTGAATGTTGCCTTGATGTCGAACCAAGGACTGACTAATCAAAATACGCTCATATGCGGCCACTAAATCGGACAATCCTCCCTCTTCACCTTGTGATACCTCGTCTTGATGATACAAACCTAACGCAAAACGCATTGCCGCATTACGCAACTCCCTGACATTACCTCGCCAAGCATTCTGGAGCAGATTGCGCACATAAGCCGAATCTGGCTCATGAAACTCAATCCCATGCACATCACAGGTCTGTCGCACAAAGTGTCTAAATAACAACATAATATCCTCTTTACGATCTCGCAAAGGAGGTATAGATAACTCGGCAATCGCCAAGCGATAGTATAAGTCTTCTCTAAAGGCACCCTTCGCCGACAATTCCAACAAATCGACCTTAGTCGCAGCGACAATGCGCAAGTCCAACTGAATCAAGGTATTACTACCAACACGCTCTAGCTGCTGCTCTTGAATGACACGAAGCAACTTGATCTGAGCATCCATCGGCATTGACTCAATTTCATCCAAAAAAAGCGTTCCACCACTGGCCAACTCCAGCTTACCTTCACGTTTTTCAATCGCACCTGTAAACGCGCCCTTCTGATGGCCAAACAATTCAGACTCAATTAAGTCTTTCGCCAATGCCCCACAATTAATGGCAACAAAGGGTTTTTCACGCCTTGTGCTTGCTTCATGGATACAGCGCGCCACTACTTCTTTGCCCGCACCTGTTTCACCCCGAATCAACACATGGGTCTGCGTGCAGGCTAAACGACGTATTTGATGACGCAATTGCTGAATCGATCCACTATTGCCCATGAGAATTCTGGCAAGCGAGTCTTCCGTTTGCTCCTTAAGCGATGCATTCTCAAGCTGCAATTGACGCGTCATCAGCGCTCGACGTATCACTTCTTCCAAACGCTCTGGATCAAAGGGTTTTTCAATGAAGTCCCAAGCTCCACGTCGCATGGCATCCACCGCCATCGGGATATCCCCTTGACCTGTAATCAGAATCACAGGCAGTTGCGGACTTTTTTTATGCAATGCATCCATAAAACTGAGCCCGTCCATGCTTGGCATACGAATATCGCTGACAACAACGCCCGGATAATGATCATCTATGTCTAACAGCGCCTTAGCAGGATCTGACCAGGCGTTAACAGTGAGCCCAGACAACTCTAACCATTGTGTAGTCGCTTCCAGAACGGCAAGATCATCATCCACCATTGCGATCTTTAATGTATCTAATGTCATCAGCTCTTCTCACATTTTAAAATATCGATTGCAGGCAATTTAACTTCAAAGGCGGCGCCGCCGATTTCCGCACGCTCAACACGAATACTTCCACCCAAGTCCTGTATCAGTCCATAACAAATGAAGAGACCTAAACCCATGCCCTCTCCAGCTGCTTTAGTACTGTAAAAGGGATCGAACAGCCGGTCGATCTGTGTTTCATCGAAGTGCTCACCGTTATCCGAAAGGGTGAACACCCAGTGCTCTTCTTGACGCAACAATTGAATTTCAATTTTCGCATGATTCAGTGTCGCTGTTGCATCCAAGGCATTACTGAGCAGGTTCAGTAAGATTTGTTCGATCCGCGTAGCATCTGCTCTAATCCAAGCCTCATTCGGCAAAGCGAGCACCAACTCAATCGCCTGAGTCTCTATGCGAGCACTTAGCATATCCAACACAAACGACAAGCGATCCACCCAATTCACAGGCTGTAACTGTTGAGGGGATTCTCGAACAAACGCTTTCATTTGCTTAATGATCTGGCTCATTCGACCAATTAGTGTAAACACTTTATCGAGCGTAGGGGCAACTGACTCGTAGCGCCCTGTATCAAGAAGCTTTTTAGCCGTGGCCGTATAGGTTCGAATGGCCGTAATTGGCTGATTAAGCTCATGCGCGACCCCAGCAGATAGGGTACCTAATGCCGCCAACTTACCCGCTTGAACCAGTTCGCGCTGAGCATTTTGCAATTCAAGGCTGCGAGCATTCAGCTCAGCTGTACGCTCTTGCACCTGAAACTCTAGGGTATCATTTGCTTCTCTAAGGGCCTTTTCTGCAACCAAAGCCGCTTGTGTACGTCGACTGCGCTCTCTTAACCATAAGCTCCCCATCAGAATGAGAACATAGAGCACCAAGACAAGGCTTGTCACCAGTGCGGAAACCTTATAAAGCGATTGAACCGGAATCATGTAGATAATTGTCCAGCCTAACCGCGTTAATGGGTATTCTGCCATCACATAATCGGCATCACGCTCATCGCCAACGGACACACGATAGTGGCTGTCCAACTCCCGCCCTAAAGGTTGCAACTCTACATCAAAGAACTGACGACCCTGTTGAATCCAGAGAACTTGCTCTTCTGACAGTTCATTCAGCATTCTGTATTTCCAACCTGGGTTGCTCGACAAAACCACAACCTGATTAGCATCGATGACCAATACATGCTCAGCGGCCAAGGTCCAGTCAGCTTGTAAAGGCTCTAGATCGACTTTGACCACAGCAACACCTAACAGCCGCCCTGCTGCATTGACAACCCTCTGCGATAAGAAATAGCCCGGCAGCCCTGTCGTTGTTCCAATCGCAAAGAACTCACCTCGACCATAGTTCACTGCATCCAAGTAATAAGGACGATAGGCGTAATTATTGCCAACAAAACTCCCCTCTTCCAAATAATTACTGGAGGCAAGCGTGAGCCCTTCGGTGTTCAATAAATAAAGGGTATCCGCGCCAGAAGCCTCTCTGGCATTCACCAGAAAGTCTTGAATACGTTCAATATGCTCGTGATTTTCCATATCGGTTAAAAGATTTTGCACCCTCGGTTGCTTGGCTAACATCCAGGGTAAATAATCAAACTTCTCAATCGCTCCTTCAAAACTACTGGCATATAGGCTAAGTCGCTCCTGCGCCCTTGCCTGAGCCTCTTCTTTTGCAAAGTGATAGGCTTGCCACGCGGTTAAGGCCATCAAAACCGGCAAAAGGAGCAAACCAAAAAACCAAAAGCGTCGGTACTCAAAAAATGAGCGACGGGCCAAACTCATAGGCTAATTTCCTGACAGTCAACAAAAGAACACTCTATAATACCCACCAATCAATTTAAATAACCGCCTTTAACACATCACAGGTATTGGATTTGACTCAGCCCATCAAAATAAGCCATCAGCTCACCCAAGAAGACCAAGGCGTATTGGCCATTGACCTCCTCAGCCGACTCACGAACTTACCCAAACTTCGCCTCAAGGATGCAATGAGTAAAGGTGCTGTTTGGTTAAAACGCAAAAAACAACTGCGTTTGAGGCGAATCAAAGAGCCTCTGAAAGTCGGCGATGTGCTGTCGATTTACTATGACGATTCTTTACTCAGCTTGGCATTGCCTGAAGGCATCCGCTGCTTAGAACAGAACCGCTTTTACAGCGTTTGGTTTAAACCTGCCGGTGTCATGTCACAAGGTACGCAATTTGGCGACCATTTATCTCTGCTTCGATATGTAGAAACTACCACACAACGCCCAGTGTTTCTTATCCATCGTTTGGACAGAGAAACGCAAGGGTTGATGCTCATCGCACATCAACCAAAAGGTGCTGCCGCATTAACATCACTTTTTACCGAACATAAAATACGCAAAATTTACAGGGCCGAAGTGCTTGGAAAAGTCGATAGCAAAGGGCAAATTACATTTCCGCTAGACGAAAAACCCGCATGTACTCTATACGAATGCATTGCGTATGATGCTGCTTTAGATATTAGCCACGTGAAAGTCGAGTTGCAGACAGGTCGAACTCATCAAATACGCCGTCATTTTGACATGATCGGTCACCCAGTCATGGGAGATCCTAGATATGGTAAAGGGAATAAAAACACTGAAGGGTTAAAACTAACCGCATCTGAGCTGGTATTTACCTGTCCGTTTACCAATGAAGTAAAGCATTATTCTTAAATAAAAAAACCGCCCTAAAACTAGGGCGGCTAACCTGGATGGTTAAAAAGTTACGTCAGTCAGCTTGACGACGCAAAAAGGCAGGAATATCTAGAAACTCCATATCGTCCGTGCCAGTTCTCTTAGCTGGCTCTGAACTGGCGCTTTTTTCTTCGGTTCTTTTAACTTGAAAACGTTCTTCACGGCGAGCAGGTCTCATTCCGCTTGGCAGCTCAACCTGAGTCGAAACTGAAGCACTTCTGACCGCACGCATGCGCATTCCGCTGTTAACCACTTGCTTGACTTCTTGAGCCTTGCAAAGGCCTGTTGCCACGACAGTGACCTTAATTTCATCACTCATTTCGGGGTCAATAACCGTACCTACGACAATTGTTGCCGTATCTGAGGCATATTCTTCAATGATGTTGCCCACTTCAGTAAACTCGCCTAGACTAAGATCAAGCCCGGCCGTAATGTTCACTAAAATGCCACTTGCCCCTTTTAAATCAACATCTTCAAGCAAAGGGCTATTGATTGCCGCTTCGGTTGCTATCGTGGCTCGAGCATCACCACGCCCCACACCCGTACCCATCATAGCCATGCCCATTGATGACATCACCGTGCGCACGTCAGCGAAGTCAACGTTAATCATGCCAGGACGAATAATCAGGTCGGCAATGCCCTGCACTGCGCCTTTTAAGACATCGTTTGCAATCTTAAACGCTTCGATCAAACTGGTATTACGGCCCAATACTGGCAGCAATTTTTCGTTTGGAATGATAATGAGCGAGTCAACACTTTCCTGTAATTCACGGATGCCATCTTCAGCGATCTTCATCCGCTTACGGCCTTCAAATGGGAAAGGCTTAGTGACAACAGCAACAGTGAGAATACCCATTTCTTTCGCTACTTGAGCTACGATCGGGGCTGCACCTGTCCCCGTACCACCACCCATACCCGCCGTAATAAACACCATATCGGCGCCCGACAAAGCCTGAGCAATGCGATCACGATCCTCTTGTGCCGCAAGACGCCCAACGTCAGGGTTTGCACCCGCACCTAATCCTTTGGTCAACTCACTTCCTATGTGCAAGGCCGTCCGCGTCGCTGATTTAGCAAGCGCTTGAGCATCTGTGTTTGCACAAATAAACTCAACACCTTCTACTTCAGAGATCAGCATG
Organism: Nitrincola tibetensis; assembly: GCF_003284585.1. Taxonomy (GTDB): domain Bacteria; phylum Pseudomonadota; class Gammaproteobacteria; order Pseudomonadales; family Balneatricaceae; genus Nitrincola; species Nitrincola tibetensis. Next base: position 312,176 of record NZ_QKRX01000001.1, on the reverse strand, counting down.
TGCTCAACAGCGTTGCCGCCGCCGCCGCCCACTCCGATCACTTTGATCACCGCGCTCTGCGGCACGCTATCCAACAGTTCAAACATTCATTACCTCCAGGTTTTTTCCCACTCTATTGGTGGGTGTAAATCATTAAAAATTGCCTTGAAACCATGTCTTGATTTTTTGCATCATTTTTTTCTTCGGTGGTATTTCAACCGGATGCCGAGCTGTTTCAGGTACGGTTAGACCTGACTCATTCACAGTGCCTTGAGACAACCTCGCATAATGCAATAAGCCAATACTGGTTGCATAGGCAGGATTGTGCAGCAAACTCTCCATGCCACGAACGCCATCAGGCACAGCTAAACGCACAGGCATATGAAAAATTTCTTCTGCGAGTTCAACAGCACCTTCCATGCGAGATGTGCCACCTGTTAGCACGATCCCTGCCGCCACCATATCTTCATAACCGGAGCGACGAAGTTCAGTCAAAACCAGATTAAAAAGCTCTTCATAACGCGGCTCAACCACTTCTGCCAACGACTGACGTGATAAATTACGTGAAGGGCGATCACCAACGCTAGGCACTTGTATCGTTTCATCTGCTTGAGCAAGCTGAGATAACGCGCAGGCATACTTAATTTTAATTTTTTCGGCATGCTGAGTCGGGGTACGCAGGGCCATTGCTATATCGTTGGTCACCTGATCACCGGCGATTGGAATCACCGCCGTATGACGAATAGCACCGGCTGTGAACACTGCAATATCGGTCGTACCTGCTCCGATATCGACCATGCAAACACCCAAGTCTTTTTCATCTTCGGTCAACACCGAATAACCAGAGGCCAATTGCTGCAGGACGATCGCATCAACTTCTAAATCACACCGACGAATGCATTTTTCAATATTCTGAATCGCGTTCGTTGCACCAGTTACGAGATGAACTTTGGCTTCTAAGCGAACACCGGACATACCCAGAGGCTCTTTAATACCTTCTTGGTTATCGATCATGTACTCTTGTGGAAGAATATGAATAATTTTTTGATCGGCAGGTATGGCAACAGCGCGCGCTGCATCGATCACTCGCTCTAGATCCTGCTCCGTCACCTCACGATCACGAACAGCCACAATGCCATGCGAGTTAAGACTATTGATATGGCTGCCTGCAATACCGGCCGTGACGGAGTGAATTTTACACCCAGCCATCAACTCGGCTTCTTCAACCGCACGCTGGATGGCACTGACGGTGGATTCAATATTGACAACGACGCCCCGTTTTAACCCTGTCGATGGGTGGGTGCCAACCCCAACTGTTTCAATAGTGCCATCCGGGCGTAGTTCACCCACAAGACATACCACTTTAGATGTCCCGATATCGAGGGCGACAATCATGTTGTTAACAGTCAACATAGTTTTGATAGGTTCTCAAGGTCAAAGCCTGTATCTAACGGCCGTTTATTATTCATACGCAAATTACAGGCCAACTTTAATTAGCACAGGATAAAAACTTTCCAATGCTAATTATCACCGAGTCTGCCGCCTATATTCAACTTTTTTTTAGCCTATAAAAACGGCAAAAATTTGCCGCCTTATACGGCAAACCTCTGTATTTTCAATAAACTAGAAACTTTAGACATGAACAACTTTGCCGATCAAAAAATATACAATCTAAAATAATTCATTTATAAAGAAATATTTTCAATCAAGATTCCTTTTTGAATAATCGGCAAAAATTCAAGATTTAATCTTGATAAATCAAAGCAAAATCAAAATTGCATTTTGATTTTTCAAGAAAAATTATGATCATGTCTTGTTTTTTTTCAGTCCATTTTTCAATCTGCAAAAAACACTTGCCTCACCACATGACATAGAGCACAGGGATTGAAATCAATGCAGCTGCACCAGAAATGAACACATTGCGCAGGTCTCCAAGCTTATGCAGCACTAAAAAGTGCGCGACTGGAAAAGAGACAAACACGCTACTTAAAGGAATCCACCAGTCTAAACGCGAAAAACCATACGCCAAAGCACCTATTAATGTCAGTGCAGACACATTTCCTAATACCATCACAAAAACCAACCCCTGTTGAGACTGCAAAAACGTAGGTTTCTGCTCTTCAGGTAGCTTGTTCAGTGCCCCCGCACTTAGCGCAGCTGACATAGAAAACACACCGGCTAACAAAAAAATAAAGACTGGATCCATTTTTACACTCCTCTTTTATATACTCGCCCGCCATTGTACGACAAAGCCGCTCCTATCACGTAATTAATGATACAATCTTCTGCTTAAGACATCATTTGCTGCCTTTGGTGACCCATGCCCGACTATCTCGTTGATGAAGCCGTAGAAGATTACGCATTTATTAGCACGCAAAAAGAACCAGAACTGCTCCAAGAGCTAATTGACACCACCAACGCTCAAATGGGCTGGCCCCAGAAGTTATCTGGGCGATTGGTTGGCCGCACACTAAAACTCCTATCTTCATTAGTACAGCCTACACGGGCTCTCGAAATAGGCATGTTCACAGGTTATTCTGCCTTATCTATTGCCGAAGGCATGCCTGATCATGGACGTTTACTCTGTTGCGAAACCAATCCTCGCGCAATCGACATGGCCAAATCATTTTTCGCAAAAAGCGAACACGGTCATAAAATCGATGTCGTCTTCGGACGAGCTCTGGATACACTCAAGACCATTGACTATGAACTGGACTTCACTTTCATTGATGCCGATAAACGCAGCTACCTTGAATACTACGAAGAAGTCAAAAAGCGCACCCGCTCAGGTGGCTTGATTATACTTGATAATGTCCTATGGTCTGGCAAAGTTTTGCAACCCGAGTCAGAATTAGACGATATACTAGTCGAAACCAACCATCGGATCGCGAACGACCCTGATGTTGAGAATGTTTTTTTAACTGTCCGTGATGGACTCAACGTTGTCCGCAAACGTTAACGATCCAAATTCAGCAGGAGCAGATGAATGAAAACTTTGATATATCTATGTCTCAGTTTACTGCTCCTTATCCTGGCACTTGTCGCCTCTAGCGTGTTTTTTTTCCCCCAAATAACCCGTCATATCTTACCCTTATGGCTAGAAAAGCAGGGTTTTGAGAATATTCATTTTGAAATGTCCCCGCTAGCGACAGATCAGATTTATATTAACCAGCTATGCTTCTCAAAATCAGACATTGATCAAACCCTTAATGCCTGCCTGAACAACAGCCAGCTGACCTTTAGCCTTAAACCCCTCTTGCAGCGGTTGAGCCTGCCTAGCCTCAAGGTAGAACATGCTACGCTGCGCATAGAGCAACATGGTGTCTCTGAGCAGGAAGCTCAGTTTGATCTCTGGCTATCTGAGTTTATTAATAGCGAGCAACTGCCTCTTCTACCGCTAGAACAGCTTGAAATAGACAAGCTGGCCGTTGAATGGCGAAGCCCCACCCAGCACTATGAAGTTGAAGGTCGTCTTAGCCTTAATGCTGAACGCTGGTACAGTAACCTTCATGTACGGCAGCAAGGCCAGTCACTGATTGATGCAGAGATTAAAGTTACCCAGCAGCTCGAAACCTACTTACTACTCAGTTACGAAGACAATTCACTGTACGAAATGAGTGGAAATTTGGCGCACAAAGAAGACCATTGGCAACTGAGCTTAGGCCACATATTGCATGCAGATGTCGCCATGAACTGGTTTCAAAATCAACATGCAATCACGATAGACCTGCCTGAGTTCAAACAGGCTCAACTGACCGGGAGCACTCAGATTCAAATTCCCGATTACTGGCAAGGCAGTCTCATCGATAGCTTAAGCAACATTCAACTCGATGCATCCTTAGGACTTAGCTTGGACCTATCGACGCCTCATCTACAGAGTCAAAATGCGCAAGTTTTGTTGAATGCGACTGCAAGGATCGAATCTGGACGCCTGCAGGCTCAACTCATTGAAGGAGCATCCATTCACTTAAATGAATTAGCATTTGGCGATTTTTACACGCCCACCCTCTATCTGCAGCTTCTATCGAATCTCGAACTTGAATTCAATCTATTGCATAGCGATCTTTGGCGATATGGATCTAGCCGATGGATTATTAACGGCCAACAACCCCGGCTCAAGGGCTTGGATGACCTACAAGCGCTGCCGCTACTACTCACCCTTGAAGGAGGTGATGCCAACACTGGCTTTAAAGGGCACGCAAACATTCCATCCTTACGTATCTCGCCGCCCGGAAGAACACTGCCGGCTTTAAGCATTGAAGGTCCGTTCAAATTCAACAAGACACGTGATTCGATTACAGGCAGTGCATCCGTTAAAACTCAAGATCTACCGCTACAATTAGATACCAATTACCAGTACAGCACTCAAGGCTCTGGCTTTTTGAATTGGACACTGGCTCGTTATTCACTGCAAGGCCAGACTCAAGTGCTGAGACGTTTTTTACCGGAGCTGCCAGCCAAGCTTGATTTGGCACAAGGCAATCTAACGCATAATGCTAGTCTCAAATTTAGTGCAAACCGCTGGTCACTCCAAGCGAATACCGAACTAACCTCCGGCGTGGTTAACTACGGCGAAATCTACGCTCAGGGAGTTAATTGGAAAAGTCAGTTAAGTCTCGACTCAAGTGGTCAGTTTCAAGATCAAGGCAATCTGTTACTGGAGTATGCCAACATTGGACTGCCTATAACGTCCTCAGGCATTCACTATCAATACAGAGGCAATACGAGTAATACCAACACTCATCAGTTAAGTCTCGAATCACAGAAACTGTTTTTACTGGGGGGTGAAATTTATCTACCGGCCATACAAGTCAATCCCTTAAATCCCAATACTATTTTTCTAGTGAGCATCCGCGACATTCAACTTTCATCCATTCTTGAACTTTATGCGCAACAAGGACTCTATGGTGAAGGTACAATTGATGGGCAACTTCCCATACAAATCACACCCTTGGGTATTACTATTACGCGCGGCAATTTAGGTAGTGTTATACCGGGTGTTATTCGTTACACGCCCAGTCATGGCGTAGGTGCGGCGGCCAGCAGCAATTTTGGCCTGCGTTTGGCGTTAGATGCTCTAACAGACCTGAGATACACCCTGTTAGATTTAGAAGTAAACTACCAACCCTCAGGTGATGCCCACTTAGTCGCACGCCTGCAGGGCAACAATCCAAACTGGCAACAAGGGCGTCCTATCGACCTCACCCTGAGCGTTGAAGAAAATATTCTAGACCTACTAAATGCCCTGCAAATCAGCAACCGAATCACCGATTCACTGGATCGACGATTTAGACGGTGAAAAACAGCTCTGTTTAGTATAGGTTAAGCATACATCCCTTAGTCTAACTGTAAGAGGATTTAACATTGGAGAAGATGATTATGAAAACGCGGTTGCTCACAGCAAGCACTCTTGTCTTGCTGATTATGATGGTAGGCTGCACCCCTACCGTGCAGGTTTCTGCGCCTACTGACCCGATTACGATCAATCTGAATGTTAAAATCCAGCATGAAATTTTAGTAAAAGTGGATCGAGAGATCGATGCATTACTTGAACAAAACAGCGACCTTTTCTGAGGACAATGATGATGTCTAAATCGATTAAAATGTTTTTCGCCATGGCGGCTCTTCTGATCCTTGCCTTCCCCGCTTGGGCGCTGTCTTTAGAACAAGCGAAAAGCCAAGGTTTAGTTGGAGAACAACTCAATGGATATATAGGTGCTGTTGGCAACTCGCCCTCTGCCGACGTTCGAAATTTGGTGAGCTCAATCAACCAACAACGTAACGAACTTTATAAACAACGTGCTCGCGAGTCGTCTGTGACACTGGATGTTTTCGAAGCTCGTGCAGGTGAGCGACTCCGAGAGCGTGCAAATACTGGCGAGTTCATTCAAGACTCAAATGGACAATGGCGTCGTAAATAATTAACGACTCGTATAAGGAGGTTGTTTTGTTCAGTTACCGCCAACTCAATTTTTTAGGTCTTGTATTGTGCGTCAGTGCAATGGCCTTTGCCTTGCTGTTCCTTCAAAATCATTTAGGGCTAGAACCCTGCCCATTATGTATTGTGACACGCATCATCGTCATCAGCCTAGCGGTCGTATTTTTGGTCGCCTTCTTACACAATCCTAACAGCGGTGGCCAGAAGGTCTATGCTGGGCTCAATCTGATAATTGCGATCATTGGACTCGGTGTTCAACTGCGTCATGTTTGGCTGCAAAGCCTGCCAGCCGATGAGGTGCCAGCCTGTGGTCCAGGACTGGAATACCTTATGGATACCTTACCACTGGTATCTGTACTTGAACATGTTTTCAGTGGTTCGGGAGAGTGTGCTGAAATTGACTGGACATTTTTGGGCCTAAGCATTCCGGCTCAAACCGCCCTATTATTTGTTGTTATGCTTGCTTTAATTTTGACAATATTAAAGAAAAAAACCAAACGCCCCTTATTCGGCTAACTCCATGAATTGGGCGTTTTTACAGCATATTAAAGTCCAGCAAGTTCGCGATCTGTATTGTGCCATTAATGGCCCATCCGTCGCCGACTTGCCAAGCTTGACTCACTGGCAAGACGACAGCCCAGATTTTCATCACCGCTTACTCACCTTAAACTCCAACCCTGCTCCCTTACTTCAATATTTATCTGACCACCCGCAATCTCGCTTGGGTCTGTACTTTGAAACACTTTGGCATTTTTACTTTGAGCAACACCCTCGGTTTGAGCTTCTCGCAAGAAACTTGCAAATTCAGCCGGATAAGCAAACGACGCTAGGAGAATTAGACCTTATTATCCAGGATCATTTATGTAATCAAAGCATTCATATAGAACTGGCCATTAAGTTTTATATGAACCCTTGGAATCACAAAACTCAACCTTTACACCATTGGGTCGGCCCAGAGCTGCGAGATCGATTTGATTTCAAATATGAAAAAACACTAACGCAACAACTGCCTTTATCTCAGCACCCCTGTACACAAGCAACGTTAATACAACGAAACCTTGGGATCGACAAATCGATTGCCGTCATGAAAGGTACCCTCTTCTCACCTAGATCGACCGCTCAACACAGCAATGTATGGATGACACGAGAGCAACTTTTGCAAACTTGGCCCAATCAGAAAGCACGTTATTTAAATAAGCGCCTGTGGCTCAGCCCTTTGCATTCCGATGAAAATACGGACATCGCTAAGCTATCCACTCTATTGGAGGCAAACACCAATGACAGCCCGTATAAAATTGCCTTGCTATCGGATCAGGAGGAAGAAGTTGGTCGCTGCTTTGTCGTCAATACGCTCTGGCAACAACGCGCGCAAACCTTTACTCAACACTCAGCTAAAAAACGCTTAACGAGCACAATCGACTCTGATTGAGCAAGTGTTGGGGCGTGGCCCACCCCTGGCAGCTCAATCAGTTGAGCCTGCGGCTTGGATGCCAACATTTTATCCACTAACTCAGACAATAAAACATCGGAGGTTTCACCTCGGATAATCAAGACCTTCGCAGCAAGCCCACACCACTCCGCCCATAAATTCTGATTACCCTGCTGTTGAAAGGGTATCACTAAACGAGGATCGTAGTGCAAGGTTAGGCGCCCCTCGCTGTTACGACGAGCGGAGGTGATGGCCATACGTTGCCAAAAAGCGTCCGTATTGCGACCAAACGATGCATACACCTGACGAAACCAAGCCTCGAGCTCATTGAATGTCGTGAAGGTTGGCAGCAATGAAACATAGGTGCGTATTCGCTCCACCGCCAAGGCTGGCACTTCAGGTGCTACATCATTAACCAACAAGGACTCAATCTGCGCAGGATAATGGTGCGCAAAATAGATACCAATCAACCCGCCCATGGATGTGCCAACCCACTTGCACTGACGAACACCAAAATACTGAAGCAATCCTGTTGCTATCTGAGCGTAAAAAGGAATTGTGTACTGCTGTTCTGGGTGCTCACACCACTGGGAAAGTCCTCGACCAGGTGTGTCAGGGCATAGAACAAAGTAATCGGCACTCAACGCTTGAGCAAGTTCATCAAAATCACGCCCAGTGCGAGTCAGTCCATGCCACAACACAACGCAGGGCGAAGAAGGATTCCCCCAAGTGGTCACATGAACTTCTAGACCTGAACATTGGATAAAATGATGTATAGGACTCATAGCGACACTCCTTGTTAACAGAACGTATTTGATCTTAATCCATATAATTAACGTCAAGCAACGCTTCAATGCATTCATCAATGCATTGGATAATGCCAAGGTCGGACTTGCAGGACACGGGTATCTTCTCTAACGTATAGAATTGTCTCTAAAAAACAATTACAACAACAAAAGGATTCACCATGCGAGACTATTCGATCTCATTGCTTAAGGGTGATATTTTTGGAGGTCTCACTGCTGGTGTGGTTGCCTTACCTTTAGCCTTGGCATTTGGCGTAGCCTCTGGGGCTGGTGCAGCTGCAGGTTTGTATGGTGCGATTGTATTAGGGCTGGTTGCGGCATTTTTAGGGGGTACGCGGGTTCAAATATCCGGCCCGACAGGCCCAATGACCGTTGTGTTTGCTTCCGCGCTTGCCGCCTTTGGTGGCAGCTTTGAAATGGCTTTGGCCGTTGTGTTAGTGGGTGGAATTCTCCAAATAGGTTTGGGGCTGCTTAAAACAGGAGGACTTGTTCGCTACATTCCCTACCCGGTCATCTCAGGATTTATGAGCGGAATCGGAGTTATCATTATTCTTTTACAAACCGCCCCCTTGATGGGTGCTCCGGCGTCTGCCTCCCCGCTTGAAGCGATTCTTAAGTTCCCTGTCAGCCTCTCACTTTTGAACCTACACGCTATAGGTATCGGCTTATTAACACTCGCCATCGTTTTTTTAACGCCAATTCGGATCAGTCGATTTATTCCCTCCCCACTACTCGCACTGGTTTTATGCACGCTCATTAGTGTTGCACTGGATTTAAATTTACCCATCATTGGCGAAATTCCAACGGGTTTACCCGAGTTCCATCTACCCACGTTTACGCTGAGCCAATGGAGCTTAATTTTCAGCCTAGGCTTAACATTGGCGCTGTTAGGAAGTATTGACAGTTTATTAACCTCTATTGTCGCCGATTCCGTGACCCAAACGCGTCACCAACCGAACCGGGAACTCATTGGTCAAGGCATAGGCAATATTCTTTGCTCATTTGTGGGGGGACTGCCGGGGGCTGGAGCCACGATGAGAACCGTCGTTAACATCAATTCAGGCGGGAAAACACGCGTCAGTGGCGTCATCCATTCGTTATTTTTATTAACCCTACTGCTCGGTCTTGCGCCTCTGGCCGCGCAAATCCCTTTAGCCGTATTGGCCGGCATTCTGATAAAAGTCGGCATTGATATCCTTGATTACCGCTTGTTAAAACTGCTCAAACAGGCCCCCAGACCTGAATCCCTCATTATGGCCTCGGTGTTTGCATTAACCGTCTTGGTTGATCTAGTGATGGCGGTAGGCGTGGGTGTTGTTTTGGCCATGGGGCTTTTAACTTGGCGTGTCGCAAAAGAGGCTGATATTACGTTTGACACAAGCAACTCTCGTTATCCCTATTTGGATAAAGCCAACCCAGGTACACGAATTGTGCATGTGAAAGGGCCATTGTTCTTCGGCTCAACCAGCCACATGCTTGATCGTATTGAAACCGTTGATAAGGTCGTTGGTACGCAACAAATCATCTTTGATTGTCGTAAAGTCGACTTTTTGGACTTAACGGCCATTTTCACACTTGATGATATGGTTGCACGCCTCCATCAGCGTAAGATTCGACCCAAAGTGGTCGCCACCCAAGAAATACGTCAACAGCTGTTGCAGATGAATACCCCCAACTTAACGGAGTCGATTATTTTTGCAGACATGAAAGAGGCCATGGAGTAATAGGTTTTTCAACAAGGCGCCTGAAGGCTTCAGCGCCTAGAGAGAGTTGGCTACTTATCTGGTTAAACAAGGCAAGTCGCTCAGGGTGTCGCCGCAAAATAGCGATCAAAAATAGCCAGCGTATTGCGAACATAATCAATACGCTGCTCAATACTCGCAGACATCGGACGGATACCAATTTTTGCACCCAAAATCGGCAATTGCTCAGCGTGGCCTGCCGCCGCTAAGCACTGCCATATTACTTGCTCAGTCATCCAGCTGCCCGGCTCACCATGCAACACCTGCTCACTAAGACGTGGTGGTTGATGGCTGTCACACCAAGCACCATATTCACTGTTTTGGTCCGACACTCCAGAAAACATAACACCACTTAATACGCCTGCTGCTTGCGCTGCCTTAATATGCTCAAGCGCACCCTCAACCCGACGTGTCTCAATGACCGAGCGCCCCCAGTTAATGACCATGCCCAAACGCTGTGCTGCAGGTAGATGGATGTTTAACTGCGTTAACACCTCAAGCTCATCAGCCAATGCCAAAAAGCCTTTAGAGGGAAGATGGCTATCAACATAAGCATCACAATGCTCGATCACCAAGTGAGCTCCCTGCCAGTCCCAGCTCATCAGGGTTTGGAGTGACGCTTGTAAAGCCGCTTTAGATGACGCTGCTTTATGCCGCGCTGGCGCCGTTTGTATTTGTATCGCCTTAACCGCTGACCTGCCCAAATGGGCATTCAGTTTGTGAATGGCGGTGCAGGCCTGCTGCATAAAGTCCAGCGCTGCCAAGCGACCTTCCTCATCTAAAGAGGCAATACCAAACCGTGGGTTCTGCCCCAACGCATTCATGATGCCGGGAATACAGGTAAACACATAATCCCAAGCTGGGTCGATATTCGCTAATAACCAGCTGTCATCATACGGATGTAAGCTACCCAAAAATGGATGCTCTAGTCCTTTCACATTCGGTAGGGCCTTTAATTCGTCATAAAAAGCCACTTCCAATTCAGCGTTCCAGCCACTATGGTTAGGCGAGGCGGCATACGCACCAAGGTAATATTTCATTGTAATAAGTATCCATTTCCGAGTTGACTAACAATCATGAATCAGCATTCAAACAGCACCTTTAGGAGTGTAGAATAGCATGGACTTCTCAAAGGAATTTAGAATGACACTTTATAAAAACATACTACATCCCTGCCGTTCAGTCCTGTTAGGCGCGAGTTTGTTACTGCCTTTCACACTGATTTCGGCCTGTGCTGCGACGCAATCAGAGACGGCACCGATTGTGGCATCTAATACCCCACAAGCGGCACCACAGGCAACAGAGCAAACCCGCCAGCCACAAGCTCAACAACCCAAACGCTATGCGAACTTTGACGCTTGGCTTGAGGCATTCCGTCGTGATGCTGCATCTCAGGGCATTAGCCCACGAGCGCTATCGGCGCTAGATAATGTACGCTATTTGGAGCGCGTGATCGAACTCGACCGTTTCCAGCCTGAATTTGTTCGACCAATTTGGGAATATTTAGAGGGTGCCGTATCCTCTGCTCGAATTAATAACGGTCGAAGTAAGTTGGCCGAGCATCGACAAACGGCAATGCAGATGGAGCAACGCTATGGAGTGCCCGCGGAAATTATCGTTGCTATTTGGGGCATTGAAAGCAGTTACGGCAGCAACTTCGGCAACTTTTCGGCGCTGAGTGCGTTTGCAACCTTAGCCTACGATGGTCGACGCAGTGAGTTTGCCCGCGGCGAATTACTAGCGGCACTGCGCATTATCGACAGTGGTGATATTGCTGCAGAAAATATGATTGGCTCTTGGGCGGGTGCGATGGGACACACCCAGTTTATCCCCTCTAGCTTTGAAGCCTATGCAAAGGATGGCGACGGCGATGGCCGTCGCGATATCTGGGGCAGTATTCCCGATGTCATGGCATCAACCGCCAATTACTTGGCCCGTTCGGGTTGGCAGACAGGTCAGCCTTGGGGTGTAGAAGTCAGGTTACCCTCCGGTTTTGATTATAGCCAAACCGAGCAACGGAGCAGTGCCGAGTGGGCCGCTCAAGGGGTGCAAGCCTTGAATGGCTCCCTACCGTCTTTCTCCAGCGCAAGTGTAATCGTCCCAGCGGGTGCTCAGGGACCGGCCTTTTTAGTCGGACCGAATTTCCGAGCGATTCTGCGCTACAACAACGCCACAAGCTATGCCCTAGCCGTGGCCACTTTGAGCGATGCCATTGCCGGACGCGCGGGCATTCAGCAGTCCTGGCCTCGTGATCAGCTACCGCTCACCCGTGCACAAGTACGTGAACTTCAGCAAGAGTTGAACGCCATGGGTTATAACGTCGGTGAGGCTGATGGAATTCAGGGGCCGAACACACGCAGGGGCTTGAGCGCTTACCAGAAGGACCAGGGGCTGATTCCTGACGGCTTTGCTACCCAGGCTTTGTTGGAACGGATCAAGCGGCGTTAAGGTAGAGCTCTGCTTACACAGTTCACCCATAAGAAGGGAGTGTTAATGTGATACTGGGCGTTATGCTATCCGCTGAATAAGGCAAGGGTGGGGCTGGATTTGCGCTTGCGCAAGCGTTAAGGCTCCGAAAAAAGCATTCCAGATGCCCCACCATCCTCAAACATGGCAGTATGAAATACCATTCAGTTCCGAAAATGACTAGTATCACTAAGATTTATGCATACACTTGGTGTATAAAAACTGCATAAGGCGCGTGATACCAATGCCATCTTGGTTGGAACTCGATAGAGAGCAATGTCAACAAGCTCGCATGAGCCGTGATCCGCGCTTTGATGGCCGATTTTATGTTGCTGTCAAAACAACGGGGATATTTTGCCGCCCGATATGCCCAGCTCCCCTACCCAAAGAGGAGAATGTAGAATATTTCTCAAATTCCGCACTCGCTCTACAAGCGGGTTATCGGCCATGCCTACGCTGCCGGCCAGATAGCGCCCCTCATTCTTGGGCCTGGAAAGGCGTTGAGACAACCTTCCTACGCGCCATCCAACTCATCGAGCAAGGTGAATTGCAATCGAGCAACCTGACTCAATTTTCCGAACGCTTGGGTATTAGCGACCGCTACCTACGGCAACTCTTCCAAACCCATTTAGGAGTATCCCCCAAGCAATATGCGCAATACCATCAGTTGATGTTCGCTAAACAGTTGCTGCACTCCAGCGCCATGTCGATTACTGATATTGGATTTGCGTGTGGGTTCAATAGTACACGACGCTTTAATGATGCCTTTATCAAAACACTCAAACTCACACCCAGCCAAGTGCGCCAGTCGAAAACGTCACGGATGCCAAAAAACCTCTTAACCCTACCCTTTCGCGGTCCTTTTAACTGGCAACACCTGTTGGATTTCTACCGAATACGCGCAATAGACGCGATTGAGCAAGTGGGTGATAACTACTATCAACGCACATTCAACTTACAGAATACGACAGGTTGGTTTCGTGCCAGCTTAACTTCACCCGGCCATTTGGACGTTGAGTTTGAGTTAGAGGACATTACCAAACTGCGTCACTTGGTGGCAAAGTTACGCCGTCTATTTGATCTCGATGCTGATATCAATCAGATCGAAACCCATTTGGAACACTGTGCTCCAGGCTTAGTCGCTCACTCGGGCATACGCATTCCCGGCGTTTGGAACTGCTGGGAAGCTGGCGTTCGGGCCATTTTAGGGCAACAAGTGTCAGTAAAAGCGGCAATTGGCCAGCTCAACCTGCTCGTCAACACGCTTAATAACCATACGGCCTCGGCCACTTACTTTCCAACACCCGAGCAAATCACGCAGCTCGACTTGAGCTTTTTAAAGATGCCGAAAAGCCGAAAAGAGACCTTAAAACGTTTTGCAGAATTCATTCACCACACCCCTGAAGCCGATATCGACTCTTGGTTAGCATTAAAAGGTATTGGGCCTTGGACCGCTAACTACGCTAGGTTAAGAGGCCAATCTAACTCGGATTGCTTTTTAGACACTGACTTAGTGGTAAAGAAAGTCTTGCTCCGTTTCCCTGAACTGAACGCCACTAACGCAGCCCCTTGGGGGAGCTACGCCACCTTTCATTGCTGGAATCAATAAGATGAATACCTTCACCCATTACCACAGCCCCTTAGGGATCATGACGTTACAAGCCTGCGAGCAAGGTTTACTTGGCGCTTGGTTTGAAATAGAAACCACCATGCCTAAACACTTAGGAGACAAATCTGAAGACAATCCTATACTTATTAATACAATCAAACAGTTAGATGAGTATTTTGCCGGTCAACGCACGTCATTTACTCTGCCCTTAGCGGCAAAAGGCACTGTATTCCAACAATCAGTATGGCAAGTATTACGCGAGATCCCGTATGGTGAAACCTGGAGCTATCAACAGATTGCGGATGCCATAGGCAATCCAAAAGCAGTCAGAGCCGTCGGATTGGCCAATGGGAAGAATCCAATTTCAATTATCGTCCCTTGCCATAGAGTCATTGGAAAAAGTGGCAAACTCACGGGTTATGCGGGTGGGTTAAATCGTAAGGCGGGTTTATTGGAGCTTGAGCAAAAATTATTTAAAGTCAGTTAGTTAATTATACAACCTATAAAGTGTCTATTCCGATAGTGCCAGATACAGTTCAAGCTAAGTCGCATGACATTACCGCTCAAATGGCTATTTTTTATGCCTATCACTTCGTCTCAAAGCGCGTGATACCTTGCCAGTCCGGTTCCGGTGGAGATTCAAGGTACTGCTGACAGCGATCACAATAGATGGAATACAACTGACATGGCCATGCAAGCGCCAGGCCTTGGAAGGTGTCTAACGCTTGTGCAAACTCACCCATTCGGTAGTGCTTCAATGCGCTTTGATGCTGTTGCAAAAGCTCGATGCTGACCTCTTCAACCAAGGGCTCAAAAATTGAAACAGCAATCCGCTTCCCTTTCACCATGACTCGATCAATCTCGCGATAGGTAATTTCCAGTGACTGTTCACGGGTATATTCACTGACCAGTATCGACACCCCATAATATCGAGTTAACGACTCCAAACGGGATGCTAAATTAACATTATCGCCAATAACACTGTAATTCAGGCGATTCGTTGATCCCATATTACCCGCCACAACTCTTCCAGTATTGATGCCAATGCCGACCTGCAATACATCCTCACTGCCCTGCATAGTGTTTATGATTGCCATGGCGGCTCGAACAGCTCGACTCGCCGCATCAGGCTGCTCAACAGGGGCACCGAATAATGCCATCACCGCATCGCCTATGTACTTATCGACAACCCCCGATTCTTTTTCAATAAAATGAGTAAGCCTCGTCAAGGTATGATTAAGCTGTTCCAGAACCTCTTGCGGGGCACGGCTCTCGGAGAATGCAGTAAAACCATGGCAGTCGGTAAACATGATGGTGACATCTCGATCCTCCCCTCCTAATGTAGCATCACGACTCAAAAGCCTATGGGCGATTTCGGGTGACACAACTTTTCCAAGTAAATCGCGCACCTTATCTCTTTCTGCTAATCCTTTTGCCATATGGTTAAAGGCATGGGTTAACTGCCCTAACTCATCTTTTCTATCTGACGAAATGTGTTGCTGATAATCGCCAGCTGCAATCCGCTCTGTGCTTAAAGCAAGTTTACGCAAGGGTCCCGCAATGCCTTTTGCCAACATGGCGGTTCCAAGCCCCGTTGCTAAAACACCAGCCGCAAACAAAAAAGCCAAGATGTGTTGTAATTGACGATAAGGAGTCAATATGGACTCCATATCACGTTGAATCAAAGTAAAAAGGGGGATGTTATTCTCAGCATTCAACTGGATGGCAAGGCTTAAATACGGATCGCCTTGGATCGAAATTCTCTGGGGTGCTTGATTGTCTAAAGGGTGTGTTTTTAAACTGTCTTGCAGCGCAACCTGCTTATCCGGTTCCAGTGTACTCACATAAACGGCTGGGGGCGTCGTATCCATTCGGACAATGGAGATATCGGCTCGGACGAATGACTGTAACTGATGCACTAATCGATGATCCAATTCAAAGCCAATCAGAATCCAAGCCTCATGAAAAGGCGACATCAGCGGTAAAATAATAACTTGCAACAAGCGATCATGAATAAAAAGAATACCGGAAGCCTCTCCCCCATCACTCTCAAAAGCCTCATCAACCAGTGCTGGATGAGTAAACCTTTTCCCTATGCTGTCCAGCTGAAGCGTATCGGCCACCAAAATGTCATCTAAATCGACAAAGGCCATCCAATCAGCACCGATTCGATTACGATGATTATTGAGCATCGATAGCAACGTCGGTGTATCGCGCGTTGACCAAGCACTTTTAAATGCAAAATCACCCGCAAGCAAACGACCCGCCTCTAACAAACGTGAGTTTCTATCGATCAACTGTTGCTCTAGCGCACCCCCTGCTATTGCTAACGACTCAGTGACACGTGAATGTGCATCCCGCTCACTCAACTGGCGGGTGACAACAAAACCCAGCAATTGAATCAACGTAAACAATCCAAGAAAGAAGAGCAGGAGTTGACTGTGGAATCGTCGAAATTGCCACCTCATGATGAAATACTCATCAACACACTAATGAGGATGTGAAGGCAGTGTTCGACGAATCAATCGCCGCGAATCAAGTAGAGGTGGTTCGAGTGTCACAACCAATGCGTGCAGTTGATCCGCGGTGTACTGCGCTTCAACACCCGACTCATTGGCGCCTAAACTCGGATGCCAAACACGTAACCTGTAATCTGACGCGTCAGGCACCCTTAGCATGGCTTGCCCCGATGCATTGGTGACAGCGAACCATGGGCTATCAGTAACATACACAAAGCCCAACATCTGATCATGAATATTGCACGCTAACGTAACGATTCCGGCCTGATCGAAGACAACGGGCGCTGCTTCAGTCCCCTGATAGAGTGGCAGTTCAAACCGCTTAGCCTCGGAAAAAGAATAGACATGATGGCGAACATCATCATGATTAGGAAAGCTAACAGAGGTGTGAGTCTGGACCACCTGGACATGAGGAACAAATGCTCGGTCAATTTGAGCAACCTGCGCCGTCGCATTAAAGGTATTATTCAGCGGCTGACCTAGTGGCTCTATCACAATCACAGCGTTAACAAGTGGTTGCTGTGACTCACTTACAACCAAAACCTGTACATCCGCCGCCCTGACATCAAGGTAAAACAGCAAAGTGATCATACCAATCGAACTCAATATGTAAGGTAATGACTGGTTACGTATAGCAGCAAGATTCAACATAGGCTGACCAATTAAATTAAAAAGCACGATCAAGCTTCAATTCATTCAGTGTGATATAAAGAAACAGATGAGGCAAATTGTATTTTCTACCCGTCCATTTGCTGGAAGACTAACACTCTCAATTTCGCATACCCTATTCGACCATTTTTTCCGCACATTGCGACTAAAAGCGGGTAGAATGTGCGGCTTAATTTTTGTTATCCGATCGCGGCAAGCCAGCGGTCAAGCCATTTTTTGCGGGATTACAGTATAATGAGCGAGCAGCTTTCCTCTTTGCAGACACTTGAACACCATGATGCGTTTATTGAACGTCATATTGGTCCCTCCCCTGAAGAACAACAAGAAATGCTGTTGGCTCTCGGACTTCAATCACTCGATTCGCTAATTGAAGAAACAGTTCCAGCGACTATCCGAACTGGCATCCCCAAGGGCTTAAGGCAACCTCAGACAGAAGTCGAGGCACTCACTCGACTGAAGTCAATCATGGGACAAAACCAAATTAAACGCTCAATGATTGGCATGGGCTTCACCGATGTGATTGTCCCTAATGTCATTTTGCGAAACGTCCTTGAAAATCCGGGCTGGTATACGGCGTACACCCCTTACCAACCGGAAATTTCGCAAGGGCGTCTGGAAGGTTTGCTGACCTTCCAACAAATGATCATGGACTTAACGGGGCTTGAACTGGCCAACGCTTCCTTATTAGATGAAGCCACGGCAGCGGCCGAAGCTATGACCCTTTGCAAGCGCATGTCTAAGGCGAAAAAAGCCAACACCTTCATTGTCGATGAACACCTTCATCCTCAAAACATCAGTGTCATTTTAACCCGTGCAGCCCCCTTGGGCATTAACGTCGTCATTGGCGATGTTGCTCAATTGATGGAGGAACACGAGTATTTTGGCGTCGTTGTGCAGTACCCCAATACAACGGGCAACATCATTGATCATAGCGCCCTGATTGAAAAAGCCCACGCCCAAAAAGCACTTTTCTGTGCGGCGGCCGATATCATGGCGTTGGTTCTGCTCAAGTCTCCGGGTGAGCTGGGTGCCGATGTTGTCTTTGGCTCTTCGCAACGCTTTGGTGTCCCCATGGGTTACGGTGGCCCATCAGCCGCTTACTTCGCAACGCGTGATGAATTCAAACGTTCGGTACCCGGGCGTATTATTGGTGTATCGGTCGACAGTCGCGGCAAGCCAGCCTTACGCATGGCTATGCAAACCCGAGAACAGCATATTCGACGCGAGAAAGCCATGTCGAATATCTGTACCGCTCAAGCGTTACTCGCCAACATGGCCGCCTTCTACGCGGTGTATCATGGTCCGCAAGGCTTAACAATCATTGCAGAGCGCATCCACAGACTCACCGATATTTTTGCACGAGGACTGATTCAAAAAGGCATTCGTATTACGCATGAACACTGGTTCGACACCCTGACATTGGATTTGGGTGACCAGCGTGACGAGGCCTTTACTCGTGCCGCGGCCATGGGTATTAACCTAAGAAAGCTTGATCAAACCAAGCTAGGCATCACCTGCGATGAGCGTACTACAAGGACTGAAATCAGCACACTTTGGACAGCCATTATCGGCGAGGATCATGGCCTTGAAATCGACGTGCTAGATCAAGACCTTTTAGCCGGTGGATCTACATCTATTCCTGCAACGTTAAAACGCGATCATGCCATTCTTACGCATCCTGTTTTTAACACGCATCACAGCGAAACCGAAATGCTACGCTACCTGAAACGTCTTGAAAATAAAGATATTTCATTAGCACACAGCATGATCGCTCTCGGCTCTTGTACCATGAAGCTGAATGCCACGGCGGAAATGATTCCCGTCACCTGGCCTGAACTGTCCAATATGCACCCCTTTGCGCCCATCGAACAAGCCAAAGGCTACCAGCAAATGATCGATGAGTTAGATCAGATGCTGCGTGCGATTACGGGCTTTGATGCCATCTGTATGCAGCCGAACTCTGGCGCACAGGGCGAATACGCAGGGTTATTGGCCATTCGTAACTACCTGCGCTCACAAGGTCAAGGTCATCGCAATATTTGCTTAATTCCTACCTCAGCACACGGCACCAACCCTGCTACCGCAGCGATGGTCGACATGCAGGTTCTGTTGGTCGATTGCGATAAAAAAGGCAACGTCGATGTCAACGATCTGCGCGAAAAAGCCTTGGCGCATAAAGACGATCTTGCTTGCCTAATGATTACTTACCCATCGACACATGGTGTCTTTGAGGAAGAAATCAAAGAAATCTGCCAGATCATTCATGATTGCGGTGGCCAGGTTTACATGGATGGTGCCAACCTGAACGCGCAAGTCTGTGTCAGTCAGCCCGCTGAAATCGGCGCAGATGTGTCACACATGAACCTGCATAAAACATTTTGTATTCCTCATGGCGGTGGTGGCCCAGGCATGGGGCCCATCGGTGTCAAAGCGCATTTGGTTCCGCACTTGGCAAACCATCCGGTCATTGCTGTTAACAATGATGACAATGTCACCAACACCGCTGTTTCAGCCGCGCCTTGGGGCAGCGCCAGCATACTCGCCATTAGCTGGGTGTATATTGCTCTGATGGGAGGACGAGGTCTGCGTCAGGCAACGGAGGTCGCTATTCTCAATGCAAACTACATCGCTGAGCGTCTGAGTGCACACTACCCTGTGCTCTACACAGGTGTAAAAGGCCGCGTTGCTCACGAATGCATTATTGATATCCGTCCGCTCAAAGAAAAGACCGGAATAACGGAAGAAGATGTTGCGAAGCGCTTAATGGACTTTGGCTTCCATGCGCCGACCATGTCCTTCCCGGTACCGGGCACCTTGATGATCGAGCCCACAGAATCAGAACCAAAAGCTGAGCTTGATCGCTTTATTGAGGCGATGATTACGATTCGGGAGGAGATTTCGGCGGTTGAAGCTGGAACTTGGGCGGCTGAACAGAGCCCACTTAGAAATGCCCCCCATACACAAGCCGATTTGATGGACGCTGAATGGGATCGACCTTACACGCGTGAAAAAGGTGCGTTCCCAGTGCATTGGTTGAAAGAAGCCAAAATCTGGCCATCGGTTAACCGTGTTGATAACGTCTATGGTGACCGAAACCTGTTCTGCGCATGCATCCCTGTTGAGGATTATCGTTAAACCTCAAACAAACGAGATGCCTAGAGGATAATGATCTAGGCATCTCAGCTTTAACAAACCTTGCTTCGATCTATAATGTGACACCTCCTCGCCCGAACGATTGGGCGAGGGCTTACGCAAAGTCGCGAAACCTTACTACCCGAGTGACTAAACGAATAGTAAGCACTTAAGGTTTCTTTGCATCCGAGTTAGGCGCACCATCCACATTAGATGCTTGGTTCGAGCTAGATGCTTCATCTGTCGGTTTGACGTTAGGTTCATCAGATTGGTTTATCCGTTCTGACTCTGCAAGCCGCTCCTCCTCCCATTGTTCAATAAAGCTTTTTTCTTCAGGCTGAGGTTCTGGTTCGACAAGATCTATCTGCGTTTCATCAGATATAGCTATATCCGCTTGAGTTCTATCCGCTTCATCAACCGATAGCGTGCCTTCTTTCGTCTCAACAGACTTATCCACCGACTCTCCAGAATCATAGAGCGCCTCAGGCACTGGAGATGAATCATCTTGTGCGGCGTGGAACAGCTCCTCAACTGGAAACTGTACTGAAGGCTGAGGCACAAACTCCATTTTCTCACGCTGCAAGCCTGCCACGCTAGACTGGTACAATGCAAACAGCATCATGACTAATAAATTCAACGCGATATAGGCAAATAAGGCTGCAGGGCCAAATGCAGACATTAAAGACGAACTGAGTAGTGGCCCAAAGATCGCGCCACTGCCATAACCAATTAATAAACCGGATGACGTCTGCATTAACTGACCGGGATCACTCCAATCATTGACATGCGCCGCAGAGAGCGGGTAAATAACAAAAGCCAACGAGCCATAACAGAACACATTTAGCAGCAACAGATAAAAAGGCAATTGGAAGAAGCTTTGCACCACCATTAACAGGCTAAAAATCAGCCCTCCAAGACAAACACCCGCCAACACCTTACGACGCTCGATACGGTCAGACAGTTTTCCCAGCGGGATTTGCAAGACTAAACCAGAAAAAACCCCGGCCATCATAAAAAAGGATATTTCTTGCACACTAAAGGATAAGTTTTGAGCGTAAATAGGCGCCATTGCAAAAAACGCTGCATTCACCGAGCCTGCGCAGACCGCTCCCCAGAAACCAGCAGGCGCAACTCTTAGCAGAGGCCTAATGGCAAACCCGGTGACTGGGTTCGGAATAGGCGCCTCCGTGCGCGTCATCATCAGAGGCATCAGAGATAACGAAAAGCAGATGGAGGCCACAGCAAAGGCTTCAAATGTATCCGGCGAGGTGAAGATCAAAAACAGCTGCCCTAGACCGGATGCTAGATAGTTAACCACCATGTAAATCGCGAGAATACTGCCCCGAGTTTTATTATCAGAGCGCGCATTCAACCAACTCTCCGTGATGATAAACAAGCCCGCTAAACAGAAGCCATCAATCAAACGCAATACTGCCCAAACCCATGGATCAATAAATAACACATGAAGTAAAGGAGACAAAGACATAAACGATGCAAATGCTGCGAAGGCACGAATATGTCCGCCTCGTTGAATGACATAGGACGTATAGCGAGCCCCTAAGAACATTCCCAAGAAGTAGCCGGCCATAATCAAACCAATGGTTTGTACCGTAAATCCTTCTAAGTCTGCCCGTAAGCTGGTTAGAGTCGTAAAAAGCGCATTCGCTAGTACCAGCAAACCATAGCTGGTATAAAGC
The DNA here is from genome assembly GCF_003284585.1 of Nitrincola tibetensis. Classification (GTDB taxonomy): domain Bacteria; phylum Pseudomonadota; class Gammaproteobacteria; order Pseudomonadales; family Balneatricaceae; genus Nitrincola; species Nitrincola tibetensis. Next base: position 290,190 of record NZ_QKRX01000001.1, on the reverse strand, counting down.
GAAAGGAGTGTTCTGGCTGTTCGTAACATAAAAACCTTTTAAAGTTATTCGTTGGTAGCAGGTGCTTCATTGCCCAACATGATAGCGATCCAGCGAGTGCTCTGATTTTGTTCCAGTGCTATTTTGACAATCATGGTCAGCGGAATAGACAAAAACATTCCCACAGGGCCAAATAGCCAGCCCCAGAGAATCAAAGACAAAAATACCACCAGTGGCGAGAGCCCTAAGCCTTTTCCCATAAAGCGCGGCTCAATAAGATTCCCCATAATAATATTGATCACTAAGTATCCTGATGCGACAAAAATAGCATCACTTACGCCAAGCTGAACGAGTGATAATAAAACAGCCGGAACCGCCGCAATCAAAGATCCTACGTTAGGAATATAATTCATTAACATGGCAATGAGTCCCCAAAGCACTGGGAAGTCAACATCGAGCAACCATAGCCATAATGTCACCAGAACCCCTGTCACAAGACTTATGGTTGTTTTAATCACCAGATATTGGTTCACTTGACGCATGAACCCTGATGTTTTTTGCAACGAGTGTTCAGCATTAGGCAAAGCGGCTTTAAGCTTGTCGGAAAACGTTGCTTCTTCGAGCAACAAAAAGATAACAATAAACACCACTAAAAACAGGTTGGTCAACAACGAACCGATACTTGATAAGGTCGAACCAATTAGGCCCATCATCTGCCCTGGATTCAGATGGGTCATCATCACATCACGATCCACCGGGATATCCCAGCGCTCCAGATAGGGTAAAAAATCCACGACTACAGTTTGCAATCGCGCTTGATACGCAGGCATACGTGTCATGAAGGTATCTATCGACTGGCTGACCACCATCACCAACACACTGCCAACAGAAATCAAAACTGAGAGTGCAATAATGACAGAAAGATAAGCTGGAATACCTTTTTTTGTCATTAAACGAACAAAAGGAGTGCTAATAATCGCCACGAATAACGCAAGCATAATTGGGATCACGATTGCTTCAGCAGCTTTTAACCCTGCAAGAATGACTATCACTCCTGCGATTCCAAATAACCATTTCAATCCTTGAGAATCAGACATAGCACCCCTCATCATTACTGTGCACTAAAAGAAGATTGTAACCTGTTGAACCATCTTTCCCAATCATAAGACCTGTGTTCCACAGAAATAATTTAAGCATAGCTGTAAACAACAAATCCGAACTCAGAATTAAAAATCTTCTTTAAAAGCGGTTACATAATTATACTGATCAGTCTAAAATACCATTTTTTATTCTCCCGAGACACCCCATGACGGCAACTAATCAAAAAGTCATCCCCGGCTTAGTCTGGATGCTAGCTGCATTAACTGCACTAGCTCCCTTATCCATTGATGCCTATTTACCGGCATTTCCACTCATGGCTGAAGATCTTCTTGTTTCAGTACATGACATTGAGTTAACGCTTAGCTTATTCCTAGGTGGATTCGCACTTGGTCAGTTGGCTGGTGGTCCTATTTCCGACCATTGGGGACGAAGAACCGCAATCGTCTGCGGATTAAGTATTTTCAGCCTTGGATCTATAGGTATTATTTTAAGTGACTCTATCGGTGTTTTATGGGGAAGTCGTTTTCTACAAGCACTTGGTGGTGGCATCAGCGTCATCAACTCAGCCGCGATTGTCCGAGATCTATATCGTGGTGCCGACAGTGCTAGAGCCATGTCGCGTATCGCAGCAATCATGATGGTCGCACCGATGCTTGCGCCAGCACTTGGCAGTTTACTGTTAATGGTAACAGGCTGGCGCAGTATATTTATTGTACTTCAAGTGTATTGTTTAATTTTGCTTTGGGTTTTGTGGGTTCACCTTCCTGAGACACGTCGACATGACCCAAGTCGCCTACCCTTAAACTTAGCGCAACGTTACCGCGAGATTATCCTGCACAAAAAAGCGATGGGGTACTTACTCTCCGTCGCATTTGGAAACGGAGGTATGTTTGCATTTATCACTGGCTCGGCAACGGTTTACCTAACCTATTACTCCGTTAGCACAGCAATGTACCCCCTGTTGTTCGGCCTAAACGTACTCATGATACTAGTCTGCAATCAAATTAATGCTAGGATCGTCCATATTTTTGGCCCTCAAAAAATTCTACTGACCGCTCAAGCCACCCAAGTTGTCATCGGCATTACCGCTCTATTGTGCATTCTATTTACACCTCACCCACTGTCGCTATTAATCCCGCTCATCATCGCTTTTATGGGCTTGCAAGGGTTTGTTATGTCCAATGGTATGTCCTGTACGATAGAATTTTTTCCTCACAGTGCCGCCTCCGCGACCGCACTCACGGGTGCGGCAGGCTTTACTTTAGGTGCTTTTGCAGGAGCAGCCGTTGGTTTACTTGGAGATGGAACACCGCTTCCTATGGTGTCCGTGATGACTGGTGCTGTGGGACTGGGGTTATGCATTCGATATTTCCTACATCGAACCCCATAAATCTCAGGATACGAAATGCTTTGCAGGCCATTGAACTGAATCTGCTGGGCAAGCGTATGTGAAATGAAGATTAAACAGTACAATTAAACGCTAATGTCTGTTCATGAGCGATTAAGTGTGTATAAGATATGCTGCGTTTGCATCAAGGTAAGCCAAAGCAGGCTCCAACGTAAGGAACTAGTATTCTTCGCCTTGGTCAGACAGAAGAGTTTTGATTTGGATCATTGCAGCTTTAATAAAACAAAGCTCTAATATATCCAACAACTCCAAGACCCTCGACCTAATCGCAGAATTGGGCATGGGTTCAACCGTCAATGAAATAAGGATTTAAAAATGGCTAATTCAACTCGCCGTGGTTTCCTGAAAAAAGGCATGTTTGGTCTTGCCGCACTACCACTCGGTATGGGCGTTTTAACGTCTAAGTCGTTTGCAGCTAGCTTACCGCCTCTAAGCGAAGATGCGCCGAATGCTAAAGCGCTAAACTACAAAAAAGTTGCCGCTGATGCTTCTAGCCACCCAGCCTTTAAAGAAGGCAGCTATTGCGATAACTGCATGTTCTGGCAGCCAGACACTCAAGGCTGTACGCTGTTCCAAGGCTTCTCTGTAGAAGCGAAAGGCTGGTGCCAATCTTGGGTACAACGCCCAGGTAGTTAATCTACCTGGTCAATACCTGTATTGATGCTTAATAACCCCGTTTGTTCGGGGTTATTTGTTTATGCCCCCTGTTCTGCCACCCACAATTCATTATACTAAGCTTAATGATAATCCGTGTTTGACAACCCTCATAATCGAAGGGTATTCGATGAACATCAAACAACTGAGAGTTTATAAATTTTTCGCACCTATAGTCGTCGGTGTCATTGTTGTTGTTTTATTCTTCTATATGTCAAACCTGTATCAAAACACAGCAATTGAACAGGAAAGAGCAACACACATTGAACGTTTAGCTGAAATAAGAGCTAAGATTGAAGGCTCACTCAATGGCGCAACCAACCTAACAATGGGATTAATTGCACACATTCGAGTCACGGGGAGTATAGAGCCCTCATTATTTGAAAACTTATCCAATGAGCTACTCATCGATAATCCGCTCATTCGCAATATCACTCTCGCCCCGCAAAACATTATTCAATACGTGTTCCCACTTCAAAATAATGAAGCCGCATTAGGGTTAGATCTTTTAAACCACCCCATTCAAGGAGCTGCAACGCGTACTATAATTGAAACCCAGCAGCCGATTCTTGCGGGTCCCTTTGAGTTAGCACAAGGTGGCGTTGCCGTCATACACCGAGTACCTATTTATATTCAAGAGGGCTCGGAAAAACGCTACTGGGGATTAATGAGCACACCCATTGATTTTAGTGAACTCATTGAAAAAGCTGGACTAAACGATCCTAGTTTAGATATTAGAGTGAGTATGCGATCAACGGCAGACCCATCCAAAGTATTTTATGGTCAAGCTAGCCTTTTCTCAGAGCCTGAAGTATTTGTTACACAAGTGAGTATTTTAAACGGCTCTTGGGATATAGCCGCTGTGCCTAAAACGCCTTATGGCCACTCCGCTAGCAACCTTGTTCAGGGAGCAAAAATTGCAGGGCTAATGTTAGGTGCAATCACAGCCTTTCTAACCTTCCAGCTCATTGCAACAACCGAAAAGCTTCATTATTCGCAACAGCGCTACCAAATTCTTGCACAACATGACAGCCTTACAGGATTACCTAATCGCTCAATGTTTCAAGAGCTCTATCGTTCAGCCATCGCTCGTGCTCAACGCAAGAAATATCAAGTTGCACTGTTATTTATGGATTTAAATAAATTTAAGCAAATAAATGATGAGTTTGGACACCAAGTCGGTGACGTAGTGTTAAAAGAAGTCGCCAATCGCTTTCGGCAAGCGACCCGTGGCTCGGATGCCGTTATGCGAATTGGTGGAGATGAATTCATCCTCTTACTTGAGGATATTAAAGACTTAACTGGGGTACAGTGTGTGGCTGAAAAGATCATTGAGAGCTTACATGCCCCTATTGAGATTGAAGGCTATAAACATTACGTGGGAGTCAGTATTGGTATTGCCCTGTACCCGCAGGATGGACAGAGTTTTCAAGAACTGATTTCTGCCGGAGATAAAGCCATGTATACGGCCAAACGCGAAAGAAAAACAGATATATATTGGTATAGTGGTGTTGGCACAGACACTGTTTAATGACACAAGCGCCTAGACATCATGATTTTCCAAGGTTAACGATTTTTTTACGACTCGATTACCGCCTTATTACGCCCGGATGCCTTTGCTTGATATAAGGCAATATCTGCGGCTTTAAACAAAACATCAAACTCTCTATCGTATCCAGAGGCGATGCCCGCACTCATCGTTAGCACCGTATTTTCGATTTTAATCTGACAAACAAGCTCTAACAATCGATTTGCAAAGATTAATGCTGCATCTACTGTGGTATCTGGCATTAATATCGCAAACTCTTCTCCACCCATTCGGGCCACATGGTCTGTCTCGCGGCAATTCGCTTTCAATAAAAGTCCAAGCGAATTCAGCACATAGTCGCCAACATCATGCCCATAGGTATCGTTGACTTTTTTAAAGTGGTCAATATCAAACATCAACAAAGAAAGCTGACGTTTTGATCGCTCAGAGACCTTAATACATCGATTAGCCCTTACAACAAACTCCCGCCTATTCAGCAATCCCGTCAGTTCGTCTGTTTGGGACAACTGCTCTAAACGTTCAGCTTTTTGTTCCAATTGGTTACGCAAATTCACTAACTCTTGGTAAAGCTGGTCTCGCTGGACGGCGCTAGTGATGGTCCAATAAACACGAATCGGTTCGGCGCTATCAACTCTTGCGTTTAACAGTGCAGGAACTTTATCCCCTTTTGCATTTTGAATCGTGACTTGAACCTCTTCACAATGACCTTCATGAATCAAAATTGGCATTACATAACTTTCAATGATAATAGTTGAAGCCCGAGACAAAAGCTGATCAATACGAGTGAGCGGATCAGTAATATTAGAAACGCCAAGCAATGATTCAATATAGTGATTACTAAAAACAATTCGCCGCTCGACCAAATCGGTGACGATCAGCCCACACTGGAAGTCATGACATGACATACGTTGCAAGTTCATCATGAAACTCGTTTAGCCAAAAAACTGTCAATTTCTTTGGAAACTTCTTCAGGATGCGTCATGTGCAAGCAATGCCCTTTGGCGTCGATAACTCGTAACTCACTCTGCGGCATTGCCAAACGCATGTACTCACCAATCGAGACAGATGCTAACGAATCATTTTGGCTTTGCAAGAGCAAGGTTGGATGCGTATTCTCAGATAAGCGATCACGATAATCAGAGAAAAAAGTTGCCTTTGCAAAGACTTTGGCCATAACTGGATCTGTCGAACAAAAGCTATGCGTGAGCTCATTCACTAAAGCAGGATCAGCATCTTGCCCCATCACTAAAGGTGATAAATGATTGGCCCAACCTATGTAATTCTTATCCATAAGGTTGACTAATTCTTCAAGATCACTAAGCTCAAAGCCACCAAAGTAGTTAGGTGGAAAATTTAAAAAGCAGGGAGAAGGACACACCATTACCATATTTGAGATACGATCCGGTATTTTTTGTGCAGCTAAGAGTCCAATAATGCCGCTAACAGAATGACCGATGAAGCTTACATCCTTCAGAGATAAGGCTTCACAAAACTCAACGATGTCATCTGCATACCCCTCCAAATCCGAATAGCGAGCTTTAGAAAAGAACGTAAAGTCCGAAGCACCTGACCCAACGTAATCAAATAAGAGAATTTGATAGCGATCCGATAAGTACGGTATCAAAAAACGCCACATTGATTGGCTACAACCAAAACCATGCGCCAAAACCAACGTATGCTCACCCTTGCCTAGGCGTTTAATATTATTACGCTTTATCGCTTCAGCTTCGTTCATCATCTTGGCCTATTTATCATAAAAACTGTATCTATACGGCATCGGCGAGGAGCTCAAAAAACTCCAGAAGATTCATAATCTTAATGCAATATAGATCAAAGTAAACCTAGATGGTATTGAAAACCATTTTTCTCCCATATTGAAAAGAGTGTTTGACCTTTCAAATACTGGTTTAGCAGTCGATAAATATCCAAATCAAATACTACAGGCTCTAACGAACTGAGTTGTGAGACATCCCCCAAATAACACCACTGTTGTATGAGATGCGACTGAGAGTGGCCATTTTTTAAATTTGTCTCTGTTAGAAGAACCTTATCTGGAAAGGGCCAAGCTTGAACTTTTAACGTTTTTAATGCGATATGAAGACGCTGTGAGTGAGAAAGCAGTGTTTCCTTACCAATACAGGCCCCTTTGCAACGTCCCAACTGATAGCCAAAACAGCTGCCTTTTCCTCGCTCAAGACCCAGTACTTTTAAACAAAGCTCATGCCTTTCAGACTGCTTGCGTAAAGCTTGCTCGGCTTTAACCTGACTACGAAACAACCCAAACAAATGCTCTGACTTAAAGGGCTGATTCGTTGAGAGCGTGACTGTTTCAGGTGTATGAGAGGGCTCACCTGTCCAACATACACTATACAACTGATTCAGACGTCTCAAACGGCGATTGTATAAGGGACGAAGTTGCTTTACTTGTTGGGCCTCAAGCAAAAGTGCACTGAGCTCTCCAACACATTCTGTAAACTCGACAGAACTCACTTGCCGTGACATAACCATCTCTCGATTTTCTCGATGGTCATCCGAAAAATGAGACAACACTCGCGTGCGGATTTGAATACTTTTACCCACGTACAATAATCGACGCTGGTCTCCATAAAAGTAATAAACGCCTGGGCTATCAGGCAAACGCTGAATATCTTGTAAAGCAATATTTGGCGGCAAAGATTGATAACGAAGCTGCTCACCTATTGCATCCTTTAAGCGATCATCTCCCGCTGCCTCTTTAATCCACTCCAATTCCGAGATTAAGTCTTGGGGTGTCAATTGAGATGAATGTATAGCCCCTTCTTTCTTTAAAGAACAGGAATTCATTAAACGCGAGAGACAAATCACTTTGAAACGATCTTCACTGCCAATTCGCCTTAATTCATTGCGAAGCATGGCAGAGACAAAACGCATATTACGCCCAACTAAAATGCGCCCGGCAAGCCTCACAAGTAGCTGGCTAGCAAGTTTAGCAAAGGCAGGATTCGCCTCTGAGGTCGTCAAATTGGGCACTGGAATCTCTACCGACCATTCAGAAACGACTTGATCACCGTCCCTCAACAAAAGTTCAATGCCTCGAATACGATCACTCGTAGGACGAACACCCGTCACTTGGAGTCGAATAAACGCATAGCGATTGTCTAACTGACCTGCGCTATCCATATTTTGCTTATTAATCTTAACCGACACCATCCTAACCCAGCATCCAGAATCATCGTGAAAATCTCAACATTAAGATGCACGTTTACGTTGTTTAGCTGTCTAACGGTTTTCTTTTTTAGATGCTTCTTTCAATACAGTATCCATCCAACGTGTCGGCAAAATACGTTTTAAATAACCCAATAGGTAGGTGGCTTTCGTCACATAATACCGTGGGCGTGGACGCTCACTTTCCAATGCATGGATCAATACTTGATAGACGGCTTCGGGTGTTAACGTAAAAGGGGTTGAGTCCTCATCTGTAGAGGCAAGACGTGACAGCACACTTTTATAAACCTTCGCATGGGCACTCGACTCTATATTGATGTGCGCTTGAAAGGCACGTAAGGCATTTTTGCGAAAATCACTGACAATCGGACCCGGTTCGATCAGAGACACTCTGATGCCACTGCCACTCAACTCCAATCGATAGGTATCTGTAATCCCCTCCAGTGCAAATTTCGACGCATTGTAAGCCCCTCGGTATTTCATGGCGACCAATCCTAACACCGATGAGTTCATGACAATTCGTCCCTGCTTTTGCTGACGCATAATCGGAATGATTTTATTCGTTAGTTCAACCCAGCCAAAGAGATTCGTTTCAAATTGGGCTCTTAAAACATCGCGACTTAAATCCTCTACCGCGCCTGGCTGACCGTATGCGCCATTGTTAAACAAGGCATCCAAACGTCCATTTGTGAGCGCTAATGTTCGTTCAACACCTGCGTGAATAGATTCAGATGAGGCTAAATCCAGAACAAAGGACTCCAGCCCTTGCGCTTGAAGGGCTTGCACATCTTCCTCTTTTCGCGCCGTTGCAATGACTTGGTAGCCGGACGCTTTTAATTTCAACGCGCAATAATGACCGATTCCTGTTGAACAGCCTGTTATTAAAATGGATTTTTTCACACTGTCTCCTGAAAGTGATAAAGGTCTCGTATAAAGTGTAAATGATTTGTTAACCTCCCAATGAAGATCAACCAACATACTTCAGCGCTAATTCACATCCTAATCAAAGATTAAACTTCATACCACCAACCATAGCGCTCGAATGTTAAAAAGAAAATGAGAAGCACTGATATGACCGAAAAAGAAAAAATGCTCGCAGGTTTGCACTTTAACCCCTTTGATTCAGAACTGGTGGCACTTCGGCTTGAAGCACGTTTGAAGACCGAAAGACTCAATCAAACCAGTATGGCACATCGAAAGCAACGCACTGCGATCTTAAAGTCTTTATTCGGTTCAACTGGGAAAAACCTCTACATCGAGTCGTCGTTTAACTGCGACTATGGAATCAATATTCACGTCGGTGAGAACTTTTATGCCAATTTTGGTTGTGTCATTCTAGATGTGGCCGAGGTGCGCATTGGGGACAATTGCCTGATTGCCCCTCAAGTTGGCATTTACACGGCAACGCACCCGATTGATCCAACCGAAAGAGCACAAGGGTTAGAGTACGCCAAACCGATTCATATTGGACATAATTGCTGGATCGGAGGGCATGCAACCCTCAATCCAGGCATCCGTTTAGGTGACAATGTGGTTGTGGCCTCTGGGGCCGTGGTAACCAAGAGTTTTGGTGATAACGTCGTGGTGGCGGGTAATCCGGCACGCATTATTCGAAACTGTTGAGCATTCTTTTCGCCCTAACAAGCCCTAGTCAAAAGAGCTCTAATCACAAGCTTACGAACCAAAGACACCTAACTGATGTGTAGATTTAAAAGAGATAGAAACTGGCTTTTTTATTTAGGATTCTAACTTCGATGACTTCCTCACAAGGGCGTTCAGCCACTCCGTAACACACATGCAAAGGCAATAAATGCTCCTCTCTCGGATGGCAATAACGAGCATGAGGAGCTTTTTCCCACTCAATCAGCCGCTGCTCCCGACCCGACTCATCCAACAGTCGATTCGAACAGGTATCAATCAGCCAAGCTTCGAATGCTTCATTCTTTGCTTTAGCCTCGGAAGTGTCTTGTGCAAAAAAGGCATTCATGTTGTGAAATGAAAATCCTGAGCCTAAGATCAACAAATCGTCAATCTCCAATGACGTTAATGCCCGACCCAATTCAATATGCTGTTTTGCATCCAGCCCTTTCAGCAAAGACAACTGCAAGCAAGGAATGTCAGCCTCAGGGTACATGATTTTTAAAGGCACAAACACACCATGGTCCAATCCACGGCGGCTGTCCAGCTCAACATGGATCTGAGCGTCGGCTAATGCACTTTGTATCTGTACAGCCAAATCATTGGCTCCAGGACAGGGGTACTGTATATGGTAGGCTTCTTCAGGAAACCCATAATAATCATACAGTAATGATGGGAGCTCTGATGATGTCAAGGTTGGGGTTTCGGCCTCCCAATGCGCACTCACCACTAAGATGGCTTTAGGCCGTTTTATACGTTTAGCCAGGTCTTTTAAGCTATCAATCATCGCCTGATGGCTGGCATCGCCCAGCAAAGGTAAAGGCCCTCCGCCATGGGAAATATACAAAACCTGTGTGCTGCGTGTCATGGCCGACTCCCAATCAAACATACTCGGTTGATGATCTTAGATCGTTGTAAGGCATTGTACGGTGAACTACTCACCGCTAAAGCGGTTGAGCTTCCAAGCCAGCGACCTGAGTCGCTAGCTTTTCTTTTTTGACGCTTCGCAGGCCACGGCTAGTCGAGCTTTTCGCTCGGCTAGTCTTACGCATGCCTCCACGTCCAGTATCTGACTGCGGCCTTAAAACCCCATCATCAGATAACACCGTTCCAGTGTCTAAAATTAAGTTAATTGCCCGTTTCTTAATCACCATTGACGCATTGTGATCCGCGTTGTCAGTGTGTCCACAGTGACCGCAAATAAATATGGATTGTGACTTGCGATTGTCGGGGTGAGTGTGGCCGCAAAGGGCACACTCCTGACTGGTTCTTGGAGCCGGTATTTTAAATACCACCTTTCCAGCATGAAAGGCTTTGTATTTTGTATAGGTTTCGATGAGATGCCAACCCACGTTTAATATGGACTTATTGAGTCCAGGCTTTTGCTTGGCTTTATTCGAAACATATCGTCCTTGCTCGTCCTGTTGCGCTTTAGGCTTGCGCGTCATTGCGGCCGTTCTCAAGGCTTCGAAGACAATGACTTTAGCTTCGCTGTTCACCAATGAACGACTGGTTTTATGCGCGAAGTCATTGCGAATATTCGCTCTTTTCGCATGATGAACCGCGATGCGATGCTTGGTTTTGGCTCTGCGATTAGAGCCTTTTTGCTGCCGCGCTAATCGGCGCTGTAATCGCTTGATATAGCGCTCAGATTTGCTCATGGATTTTTTCTGGCCCTGAGAGAAATCATACATTTTCTTTCCAGCGTGGACTGGAATGGCTACGCCGCGATCAATGCCCTGAGTGTATTCTTCCAGATACTCTCGGGTGACCCCTTGCAGAAAGGTTAGATGTTGTTCTGGCGTTAGCAGATCCGCATCCGATACATTGTTTTCATAGCAGAATGATAGGGTGTATTGACCCCGTTCCTTGCGAACATACATCGAATTCGGAATCTGAAATGTATCATGAGCCTTAAACGGCGAATAGCCGATATTGTTCGTCTTCGTCCCAATAAACAAGCGAATATTGCCATCTTCGCAGCGGTCAAATCGAAACACTTCGCGGGTCAGGTGAATACTGCCCTTATCCGTTTTCGGTTTGTGCTTGGGTCTACCACACTGACCGCTCATGAACTTTTTATACGTCTTGAACCAGTTTACAGCACTATTGCGAAGTATTTGACTGGGACAATTATTCAGCCATGGCGTCAACTCTGTTGACTTAAACTGAGCCGTGGTTTGATCGATGGGGGCATAGGTGCCGATAGCGCAATATTTACGGGCATAAGTCCGATAATAGTGTTCTTCTTCGACCTTGGCATTCCAGATGCTACGAGCACAGCCCATCCATTGGCTGAGTATCAGCCTCTGGTGGGGTGTTGGATTTGCTCGCAGTTTGATGCCTGTTAGCATGATGCCTGTTTATGTGCTCTTAATACGTTAAATGATAACATTTTTTATTCTAAAAAATGTTGATCGCTTGCTTGACTCGTCCCTAAAGGAACGAGATTGCGCAAGCATTTTGTTCAAGACAGATCATCATCTTAGCGCACAGAATCACTTGCATGAAGCCTTTATTTTTTTAATAATGATTCTCGATATCATTAAGATAAATCGATTGGAGCTTGGGTTCATGACCGCGATTAATGCAAGGCATATGAAAGAGGTTGAGCTGCTTTGTATTGAGCACCGAAGCTGGTTATCTTTCTTTATCCAACGCCGTCTTGGCTGTCTCCAAGATTAGACCCACCCAAGATATGATGAAAAAAAGATAAACGTTAAGGCTTCCGTCTTCCAAAGAGCAAGAAAATGCTTCCAACAGCTATTGATCCTACGCCAGCCCAGATAGGCACATTTACCGTCTCCTTCTCTTGAACCGACAGCTCAATTGGCCCAAGCTTGGCTTCGTGTGTATCTTTCGTGTAACTAAAACTACCGTATACCAATCCTAAAATACCCGCCACGATCAGCGCGATACCTACAATTTTAATTGCATTCATTGTGTCATTTCCTTTTGTCATTGATTTATTATTACAAGCGTCGACCACGGATAACACGAATTAGTATTACGACTACGGCAATGACTAAAAGAATATGAATAAACCCACCCACAGCGTGTGAGCTGACAAAGCCCAGCAGCCATAGGACAATTAAGACGACTGCAATGATCTCAAGCATTTCGCTTTTCCTTATGTGTAAAACTGGATGCGTCCGGCGTATTGCAGTACAGAACCCAGCTTACTAGAGAATTCACTGTATAGTATTCAAGTGGGAAGAGATACAGCTTAGAAGTCCATTACACTTACGCGCGTTGTAATCAGGCTAGAAACCCAATTCGGCAGTGGTTGCCGGTTGATTGATATCAATCCATCGCGGACTGCTAATCTCGCTTAATTGCTTATGATGAATGGATTTTTCTCAATTAACTAAACACCTGAAGTTAGTATGTATTAAGCATTTTAGTCAGTTGGATTCCAGTTACCTGTTCCTATCAAACGCTGTGGTTCAACCTCACGGTTGTATTCATACACCCACACTGGTCCATAACTGGATTCAACTTCTACTCTCAGATAAAAGCTTTTATGCGGCTCTTCTGAATCAAAACCCTCCAACTGATCAAGACGATGCAACTGGCGTGTGGTGATTCGATAAACTTCAACCAATACACCGTCAGATGGGTACCTTTTTACCGCTGGGAAAGGCCCTAGGTCGTAGAGTGTGAATTCAAAGAGCCAATCTTCACCCACAAACTCTGCTCCATAGAGAAGATCATGGTTAAAGTGCCCTCGCTTAAGCGAGCCATATACTGCGACCAAATGTTCAAGATTCATAAGCCCCCTACATAAATCCAATCGCACGACTTTGACCCGATGTTTTAATATCGTGCTCTCTTTGCAAACCAGATAAGAGTGACAAGGGTGTTAACTCCTCTCCCATCACACGGTGATGACGCTCTACTGTTGCAAAGTCACCCGATGTTAACTGATGGAGCTTGATGAGAACTGGCTGACACGTTTCAACGTCGGTCGCAGCAAATCGATGCTGTTTTGCTCGGCCCAACTGCTTATTAAACATCATCCAGCATTGGTCGGGTGTTAGGTAATTAAATCGAATCTTAAAGTCGAAACGACGAAGCGCTGCAGAGTCTAGATGTTCCATATAGTTGGTGGACATCAACAAAATGCCTTGGTATTGCTCCATTTGTACCAGCAACTCGTTCACGTGCGAAACTTCCCAACTTTGTTCAGCTTGTGTTCTGGGTGTCAAAAAGCTATCGGCTTCGTCGATTAGCAGAATACCTGAGCGCTGTTTCGCTTCGTCGAAGGCTTCTGCTAATGCTTTCTCAGTACCTCCTAGATACTTGTCCAGCAAATCTGATGCTTTTTTGGCAATCAGTGGCATCTCCAATGATTTAGCGAGGTAGGTCGCATACCCGGACTTACCTGTTCCTGGTGGTCCGTAAAGACAGATACGACCCAAACGGCTGCGCGTCAATCCATTGGTAAATTTGTCCAGCGAAAAGTCTGTGTTAGAAAATGCCGGGTTGTAATAAGGCACCTTCACTTTCGACAATTTTTTATGCTCACGGTAACCGAGTGCTTGATAGAGCGAGGCAAGAATGCCATCAATCTCTGACTCTATACGCTCAGGCTTACGATAACCCGAGTGCTTCACCACGCGAGCGGCTTGAGCTAAATGTGCAGCATGAACACCCTTTTGTTTTGATAGCGACACGAGCCATTCCTCCCTGACTGGAATATTGTTCAAGATTCTTTTCGCAATTTTCAACCTCGCCTTTTCCCCTAGCTCAGGCATCTCAAACACTAAATCAAAACGTCGAATGTAGGCAGGATCCATGGTGTAGTGGCTATTGGTTAACCAAAAGCTAGGACGTTGATTCGTTTCAAGAATACGATTCACACAGGCCTTGAAGTGGTTGCTGATGCGGTCATTGAAGACATCTTCAACCTCATCAAACAGCTTCACGCTCTTTTTATCGGATGCCAACATGTATTGCGCCATCTAATAGGTCGCCAAACGCCGATCACCTGTCAGAGGTCGACCATCTGAGCCCGAGGATTTAACCTCATAAAGTGACAAGCCCATTGCGTCTGAAAGCACATTAACCAGTTCAGTTTTACCCGTCCCTGGTGAGCCATAAATCAGAATATTGACGCCTTGCAGCCCTTTACTGGCGGCACGTCGGATATAGTTATAGACACGATCATAGGTTTGTTGGATATGTTCAAAGTCACTCGGAATCAAGTCAGAGGGTGGCAACTTTAGGGTATTGCTTCTGAACAGTGCGTCAGGCCCGTTTTCTTCGAAGTACAAGAGATCATCTAGGCCGTCAGTAACTCGATACCATTGTGATGATCTTCAGGTGAAATCAGCCCACACTGTCGCAAAGGTGCCTCTGCACTTAGCGCCTGACTAATGACATTTCGGGGATACTTCAACGCAATAGACAACATCGTCACTAATTGCTGTGACCCTACCCAGCGACGCTGATGAAAAAGCTCAATGATATTAGATAACCGTGAGTCCTGCTCTTTTATGACCAAAAAACCCAAAATCTCTTGCTCAATTGAAGACAAAGACAATGAATCACCCAGCAAGCTCAGATTGTTTCCCTGATAAGCCGTTGGCAGATTCGGCACCAGCGTTTGATGCTTTGCTGCTTGTCGCAAAATACGCAACACTTTCGTCGGTGTCATATCCGTGGTGTCTTCAATTGCGATACCTATGCTGACAAGCATATCGTCATCGAAGTAATTGCGGTTGTTGAACATCAAGTGATAACCCTGAGCCTCAATCAATAAGCGTAATGCCCACTGACGAACTAACTCTTCCTTCTGCTCACCAATTAATACGGCTTGGCTCTTGGAGGTCTGTAACGTTGGATGCATGGTTCACTCCCACTTCGGCTTGATGAATGGGAGTATAAGGGGTGGGTGCGTTAAAGTTTGTCGCCTGAACGATATACTAGGGAAATGTCATGGACTCCCCACCCTTAGCGAAAATGTGCCATACGTTCAATGGTTTGCAAGGTAAAGAGCTTTCGTCATTGCCGTCCCCATTCCTTTCCACCCATTTCTACCAACCGAGACGCGGCTCGTCGAAAGGAAAAGGCGAGATCATTGGCGGCCGATAATAGTGCCAGTGACACGCCACTTCGACCCGTCGCCGACCACTCAAATTCTTCACCCTCTTTGGTGCGAATCATGGTCGTCGCAAAGGAACTCGAGTTTCCCCCCTTCTCACTGACAAACAACTCTTCATTTCCATCACTGCTTTCAACTTGCGCTTCAAACTCGACAAATAATTCATCGAGCGGGACTTTTGCCGCTAGCACCAAGCGGGTGCGAGATTCATAACACACGTCAATGAGGGTCACGAATCGTCGCGCTTCGTCGAGGTGATTGGCGTCTAATTGCGGCACCCGGTCCATGATGAGGACCTGAAATCGGTCGCAGAGGGAAATATAATCGGCCGCGCCGAGTGGTTGGTAGCATAACTCGGAAAAGTCAAACCAGGCGCACCGGTCATTGAATCGGGCGACCTGGACGGTGCGACCGAAGGGTACGTGAATGGCCTCGGCCTCAGTTCCGGATGCAGTGCCACCAAATATTTCTTTCAACTGCGCCTGCATGTTGTTATCACTATTATTATCGCCGTGAACATCCTTGTTTGACCAAAAATAGGATTGACCATCAGCTCGAGCTTCGAGTCGATAATCCTTGGCGGAATCCTCCATGGAGATAATGTCGAACGTATGTTTTAACATGTCTATGAATGGCAAAAAGAGGGATCGGTTAATGCCTCCCTCATACAAGGCATCGGGGGAGCGATTCGAGGTGGCAACCACCACGACATTCCAATCCAATAATAATAATAAAAGTCGTTTCAAAATCATGGCATCGGCAACGTCTGTTACTTGAAATTCATCGAAACAGAGGAGTTGGGCTTCCTGTGCCAATTGCTGCGCAATGATGGGTATCGCATCATCTCGTGGGTGCTTCTGTTTGTAGACAAATATTCGATGATGGACGTCTAGCATGAATTCATGAAAGTGGACGCGGCGTTTGGTAATTTTTACGTGTTTGAAGCTGTGTCTGTCATTATTACAGCAAGAATCATCAGGAACATTAACCGACGCGTAAAAGAGATCCATTAGAAAGCTCTTGCCGACCCCGACCGGTCCATGAATGTACATGCCTCGCGGTGGTGGACCAAAAGACCACAAATGGAATTTCTTTCGAAGAAAGGACTGAGCGGATGCCAAGGATCGCGTCAGTAACAGTAACAGCGGACTGCAGTTTTTAGAGCTGCTCTCTGTCGGTCTGTCGGTGCGCACGGGTACTGGTGGGAGCGAGGTAAGAGACTCGTGCAGGGCATCGAGTTTTGCCGCCAGAGCGACTTGCGCGTCATCTCGTCGCACCTCCCCCGCATCCACCTTGCGTTCATACGCCTCTGTCACGGGGCCTGTCGGGAGGGACCGCCGAGCGACGCGATGTTGTGCTGCCATATTCTTAATCACCGTCTTCATCATCAACCTGATGAGTTTATCAACATGGTAAGGAAAGTAAGATCAAGTCCGCTTCTTCCCGCTTTTTTCGATTGTCTCAGGTCTAGGGACTTATTCGCAATTTACCTAATCAACGGTTACTCCCGCATTAGCATGACAAACACAAACACCAGACAAACCGAAATACGTAACACCTAGGCGATAAGATCAACGCCTCTAGATGTCTTCGTTTACGAGTTCGAAGAGCAAACCCGACAATAAACCGTTTATTCACTGTTAAATTAAACACAGGGCATACTGGGCGTGACTGAGCCGTCTTACCCATTATTGATTCTAGAGGCTGGCGCTATAGATGGTTTAGATGATCGATAAAATAACATTAGCAAAATGTGACTCAATTATATCAATAGATCATGTTGCATGTGCCGTTATTGAACGGCATTAGCAATGCCCACGAACATCAACTGTCGCTAGATCTGATGAAAGCACTCTAAGATGACTTATTATGCTAATCTGGTTGTTATCTAGGCCTTGAGTAACGTGATAGCCCTATATGAGTAAGACGAGTAACAACACTCGAATATTTGGGGTATCTCTTTCATACCGTACATATAACCAGTTTTTCTATTTTGTACAAATAAGCTTAGATATCCACTATGCCTCACGGAGCTGATTGGCCCTTCTTGAGCTTTTTTCCATCAAATATCTAGGCGTTTCGATCCAGGGAACCGGTGATGGCCGAAAGCGCGTCTTCAATACGATTTCATTATTGCTTCATTATTGGATGATACAAGCCTAAAAACTTACTTTTTGTCTCATTGTACCGTTGTTTTCAAGGGTAAAAACCATGAGTTCTCTGTTTTTTTAGGTCAAGGTGCAGCATAAACCTGAATGGCTAGTGGTTCATTATTGCTCCATTATTAGATTTTGCTGAAAAACTGGCTTAAGGTTTGTTTCCATTAACTTTATAATTTTTTTGACTAAATTACATGGCTTGTAATCGACTCATCTAATTGAACATTAGTGTTAGCTATCTCACTATCTGATTGTTTTTCGTCATTACTTGATGGTTGTTGATGCGTGATTAGGTAATCCCAAACGTCATCAGGCAGATCGGGCACATAACTATCTTGATGCCATGCCGTAAAGCCAGTATCAATGACATCATGGGAGCTTGCATCATTGAATTTGAAAGAGTCTTTTTTAGTTGGAAGGGGGTGGGTTACAGGATAAAGACCCATTTCGTGTTCGCGAAGTGCCTTTAATCCATTGATATTGTTTTCCCAATTCTTGGAAAGGAAAGAAATTACACTACCATCGGGGTGAACGTATCGTATCTGTTCCATGATCATATAAAAATCCCTCTTTGTTACGGCATGCCAGTCGCATGGCTCGTCTCCTGAAAATATGGTTATATTATTTAAATTAATATTATAGCGATTTAATATATCTTTTTTGAAGATACTAAATCGACATAACTGTTTATTGTAATAAGAAGTTAAAAATAAATCAATAGAAAAGTTGACATTATTTACAAATTGGTATAGGCGCATCTTTGCTTCAGCATGATGACGAGTATTTAAAGACAAACGAATCTCTCGTCCAACGGACGGGAAAATATCTCTAAATCCTTTAGGGAGAACCACTCTAAGGTAAAAAATACCGCTGGGTTTTCGGTAGGTATGTCGTATCGAAGTTGGCATAAAATTTTCCCCGAAGTGTCACCGTTAAGTGGCACACCAGAGAGCAATCATATAATCTTCGATGAAATTTGACGTAACTTATTGATTAATAAGTAACTGGCGGTCAGGGAGGGATTCGAACCCTCGATACGTTTCCGTATACACACTTTCCAGGCGTGCTCCTTCGGCCACTCGGACACCTGACCTTTTGCAAAACAAAACATTTGATGTGCTATTGTGTGAACTGAAGATTCACTCACAGACATCTGCGTTTTGAGGTCGCAAATTCTATCAGATTGAAAATAAAGCACAAGAGAATTATCCATCAAATTTCATTTAAACAGTGCCACAGTCCGTCACCGCCTTCGCTCCCTCGCCAACATAACCCTCAAGCCACTTTGAAGCCTAACAACAACACGTTAAGATAGCGCCTCGCAATTCCAACTATTTAGGGGTTCTCTCCATGTTACTCGCTTTAGGCGCTGTTATCGGCGGTCTAGTTTTATTGGTTTGGAGTGCCGATCGTTTTGTCGACGGCGCAGCCGCTACGGCTCGTTATGCAGGCATGTCTACTCTGCTAATCGGCATGGTCATCATAGGCTTTGGTACCTCGGCACCTGAGCTTTTCATCTCAGCTATTGCTGCAGCTCAAGGAAACCCGGGGCTTGCACTAGGGAATGGTTATGGATCTAACATCGCCAATATTGGCTTGATACTGGGTTTAACCGCCCTCATCAGCCCGATTGCCGTGAAATCGGTCGTTCTAAAAAAAGAAATTCCTATCTTAATAGGTGTAACACTTTTATCGGGCGTCCTACTTCTCAATGGTCAAATATCCCGACTTGATGCAACGATTATGCTGGTTGTGTTTTTTGGGGTGATGGGCTGGACGATTTTGCAAGGAATCAAGCAAAAGGCAAATAACACCGACGAGTTTAATGATGAAATTCCAGAGATGACATTAGGCAAGGCCTGCATGTGGCTGGCAATCGGATTATTGCTGCTGATTGTAAGCTCTCGTCTATTGGTTTGGGGGGCGGTTGATATTGCCAGCTCTTTAGGCATTAGTGATTTAGTGATTGGCTTAACGGTAGTGGCGATTGGCACCTCCCTTCCTGAGCTAGCCGCAGCCTTCGCTGCGATTCGCAAAGGTGAGCATGATTTAGCTCTGGGCAATGTCATTGGCTCTAACTTATTTAACACCTTAGCGGTTGTGGGCTTAGCGGGTGTGATTCAGCCGCTTGCTGTTGCACCTGAAGTACTGACGCGTGACTGGCCCGTAATGGCGCTCTTGACCTTCTCTCTCTTAATTACGGGCTATGGCTTCAAAGGCCCAGATTTAGGACGTATCAACCGCTTTGAAGGCGCAGCAATGCTACTGACGTTTGTGGCGTACATTGCCTATTTGGCGTATACCTTAACGCAAGTTAGCCTTACCTAGTCCTTAAACGCTTCCTTTTGTTGCCACAAGCTCATTTGGAAGCGTTAAGTCTTCAGATGCCACAGGATGCCCAAGTAAATATCCTTGAACGCTATCGCAGCCATGGTGCTTTAAGAACAAATACTGCTCTTGCGTTTCTACACCTTCGGCCAAGACCTCTATGTTAAGGCTCTTCCCAAGCGCAATTACCGTTAAAATAATCGCCTCATCTTTAGGGTCCTTACCTATATCTCGCGTAAAACTATAATCAATTTTAAGTCGATCTAAAGGGATCTGCTTAAGGCGGCTTAACGACGAATAGCCAGTCCCAAAATCGTCCAATGCAAGGCGATAACCCGCTGCTTGCAGGGTGTTCAGTCGCTGAATAACATTTTCTGGATCTTGCAAAATCAGGCTTTCTGTAATCTCTAATTCAATTTGTTCGTGCGCGATACCGTATTTACCCAACAACTGATTAAGATGCTGTAAAAAATCCGTCTCCATCAACTGCTTCGGAGAAATGTTAACCGCAACAGGTGGCACCATTAAGTTCTGCTCTTGCCAACTCAGTATCTGCTGACAGGTTTTTTCAATCACCAGCCAGCCCAACGGAATAATTAAATTGGTTTCTTCTGCCAATGGAATAAATTGCCCCGGTGGCATCATGCCTTTTTCTGGATGCTGCCAACGAACCAACACTTCAAGGCCACAAAGAGATTGATTAGTAAGACTGAACTGAGGTTGAAAATGTAACAACAGTTGATCATGTGCCAAAGCAAGTCGCAGGTCTTGCTCCATCTGAAACGCATGCAGTGTTTCTTCTGTTTGCAGGGGGTTATAGAGTTCGTAGCAGTTTTTACCCCGAGCTTTAGCACGATACATCGCCGTATCTGCATGCTTAATCAGCATATCTAAATCAACGCCATGCTCAGGAAACACACTGACACCAATACTTGCCGTTAGCTGAAAATGATGGCCATCGATTGAATGAGGTAAGGTACACAAACCTAGAAATCGCTCAGCTTCCAACTTAGCTCTGCTTAGCTCGCCTCCTACAATTAAAATAAACTCATCACCTCCTGTGCGAAAAAGCTCACAATCGCCAACTAAATGCGACTGAAGATGCGACGACAAGGCTTGCAGTAGTTGGTCTCCGGCTTGATGACCTAAGCTGTCATTCACCACTTTAAATCGGTCTAAATCAATAAAGAGCAAACTAAACACCTGTTCTTTATCATTAGAGATACGCTGTTCAACACGGTTTTGCAGGTGGTAGCGATTTGGTAGACCTGTCAGCACATCATGGCGAGCCTGGTGGGCAAGGCTCTCGGTTTGACGTTGTACTTGTTGAATAAGCAGCCGTTCTCGATCATTCATATGCAAAATCAAGAAGGTTCCCATACAGCCTAGAATCACCAGTAAGGACTGCATTAGATTCGCATTACTAAATGGGTGCATCGCTATATAATCAGGGCCCGCTTCAGCCTCTACTCGCCAGCGATTCTGCGCAATCTCCAACGTAAACTGGCTTGTTAGACCATGCAGATTTTGTAAGGAGGAAGCCGTTTGGTAAAACGGAATTTTTTCATCTAACTCATAGAGTTTGAAATGAATATGCTGAACTCCAGCATCATTTAGCGTACTAATGAACATACGCTCAACGGTAAAAACACCCGCCATAAAGCCCGCCAAGCGCTTATTCCTCGTCAAAAGAGACGCCTCATCTATAGAGACATACACGGGATGTAAAATGAGTAAACCAGGCTCGTTCGGTGCTTGGGTCAGATTTATAATTTGCGTCGCCACAGGACGTCCCGACTCTTGTGACTTAAGCACCCACTCTCGACGATCCTCCAGTGACAACAGGTTAAAGCCCAGTGCGGCCGTGTTTGTTTCAAAAGGCTCTACAAATTGGACAGGGATAAGAGGGTCTGCCTCTCCCAGAGACTCACCTCGAACCCTATAATCAGGGCGACTCAGCATGCTGGCCGTTAGTTGCTCAAACTCAGCTCGCTGATGCTGTGGAACGATGGGATCCCAGGAGTACGCAAGCACCGACGCATTATTTGCTTGAATATCCAATACCCGCTCTCGAAATAGTGCAGGTTCTGTAAGATGACCGGCCGTAAGAACCCCTTCCAACATTGCCAAATCAGCAAAATTTTGCTGGATAGTTGCCTGCAGTTGCGCATCAAGGATTTTCACATCTTGCTCGAATCCACGACGAACTTGTTGATCTAGGTGATTTAAGAAGATCTTATTTAGTATTAAAATGGACACAACCAATACAGCCAACTGGGCCAAAATAAAGGCACGCCGTTGCAGGTTATCTATTTGACTACTGCCAAATAAACACAGCAGTAACGGGGTCACGACGATCGAGCCAAAAGTGTCCCCCATCCACCAACTCAGCCAATCCAATAAGAAACCCGAGTTACCCGAGCTTTCTGCAAAGAAGTATATCGCACTGGTTCCAAGGGTTGCGTTAATCATGCAGGTTGCAAAACCAGCCAACAACATAAACTTGAATAAACCACGATAACTACTAGGCTGAATAGGATGAGCGCCAAAGCGCTTAATCAAGTAAGCACCGAGAAGTGTTTGCAGTGTTGCACCCGAGGCAATAATTATGGCAGTTGTAATATAGCTTAAATCGTAGTCAGCCAGTGATGTGTTTTGAAATGTCGCGTTGAAAGCAAGTGAGCCCAAAAAAACACCGGGCACCATCTTTGCGCCAAAATGGATAACAGCAGCCAAACCTACTCCGGCAGGTATCCACAAGGGAACTATCTGTGAATGCAGGCCTGAATCACTGACGAGGTGAGCAGCGGCAAAATAACTTAGAGCCAATAAAAATAATGAGCTTAAATACTGTAATATTTTCAACTTTATGCCTTAAAATCACCATCACTAAAACAAACATTTAAAACATTTGACAAGAATTATTCTCTCACTCACTATATCTTTCGATTTTTTCAAATCCAGTGAGTGAGCCCTTTATAGCCTATTTAGGTATAAAACATCAATTAGGAATCGCATCTATAATCCCTTATTTCTCTTGTGGGTTTAATTGAGCTATGTGTGCCTTAGTGGCATAGACAAGTAATTGAATTATTGTAACTATGAGACTTCTCAATCCATTAGAGGTAAACAGATTATGTCATCAGAACACTTTCGAGCATTCGTCTTAGACACAACTGAAACGGGACTGAGCCGCAGCGTTCAAACACTTTCCCGACAAGATCTGCCCGAAGGGGATGTGCTGGTTGCCATTGACTATTCTGGATTGAATTATAAAGATGGATTGGCCATAACAGGCACAGGTAAAATCGTATTGACTTGGCCGATGGTGCCAGGTATTGATTTTGTTGGGCGAGTGATTGAGTCCTCTTCAGATCGATTTAAAGAAGGCGACTCGGTCATTTGCACGGGCTGGGCTGTTGGCGAAAAATACTGGGGCGGCTACAGCCAATTACAAAGAGTTCAATCTGACTGGCTAGTTCCTCTCCCCTCTTCTATGTCCGCACGTGATGCGATGCTGCTAGGAACAGCAGGATTAACCGCCATGCTATGTGTGTCTGCACTTGAGGATGGAAAGGTATTACCGGAGCAAGGTCCTGTCATCGTAACAGGTGCTGCTGGCGGTGTCGGTAGTATTGCCATCTCTTTATTAGCGCAGCGAGACTACTCTGTTACAGCCGTTACAGGTCGACTTGAAGAGGAAGCCTATCTTCGCTCCCTTGGCGCAACAAACATTATTTCGCGAGATGAAATGTCAGAGCCTGCCAGACCTCTTGAGAAACAACGTTGGGCAGGAGGTGTCGATACAGTGGGGGGCAATATTTTGAGCCGAATACTGGCTGAGACACAGTACGGAGCGACCGTAGCCGCATGTGGGCTGGCGGCAAGCTATAAACTTCCCACGACGGTCATGCCATTTATTCTGCGTAACCTGCGCTTACAAGGTGTTGATTCTGTCAGTTGCCCAACGCATACACGTATGGCTGCTTGGCAAGCCTTAGCGTCCAACCTTCCACCTAATCTTGAGCAAACTCTGCACAAAGTCATAGGGCTTGAAGAGCTGGAATCCAGCGCCCAAGATATTATCAACGGACATGTTAGAGGCAGAATTCTGGTGAATCCGAACCTCTAAACTCTTAGGTGCAGCAGTTGCGGAGAAATTAGCTGTTCACTCGCTGCTGTAACTGTGGAACTAGCTGACCCACGGCGGCTTTAAAATCAGCAACAGCCTCGTTCAGGCCGCTGCCACTTTTAGCCGCTTTTTCTAAAGCCTGAGCGGCTGCGGTTGCAGGATCGGCACAAAAGGTCGAAAGCAGGCCTTTCATGGTGTGTGCCGAGCGAATCAAGCTTTCCATATCTTGCGTAAGAATGGCAGACTCAATAGCACTCATATACTCAGGCGTTTCTTCAAGAAACATTTCAAGGACTGACTTAAGAAGTTCATCCTCTCCACCTATCATTTCAACTGCTTGTTCCCAGTTGTAAAGCACTTCATCAGACATTAAGCCCCCATATATTTCATCAGTCATTGTGGCACCTGAGATCTCTTCATCAAGTGCTTTATTGTCAATTTTAGAAATCCATTCATCTAGTATTCGGTCATCGCCACGATTCGGCACTGAAGCAACACATCGCTCAAGATCTGGCACTGAGGCTAACACTCTCATAATCTCTGAATAGAGTTCTGTTGGTTTAACCGGTTTAGCGACATAGCCCTGCATCCCCGCTAGAAAACAGCGTTCACGATCACCTTGCATTGCATTTGCCGTCATTGCAATAATCGGGAGGGGGTTCGCAGCATGGGTTTTCGCTTCGTGTTCACGAATTAAGCCCGTTGCTTCCAAACCATCCATTTCCGGCATCATCACATCCATTAACACTAAATTAAAGGTTTGCGACAAATACAACTCAAAGGCTTCTCGACCATTGGTCGCGAGTGTAACGAGGACCCCTTTTTTCTCTAATAACTTAATCGCTAGGCGTTGATTAACTAGATTATCCTCTGCTAAAAGTATTTGAAGTCCCTGCAGGCCATCATTAGGTTCTAAAGGATTGGATTGAGCTTGAATATTGACATAACCCAACTGTTCTTGCAGAGCTCCTTTTAACTCAACTAGGGTTAGAGGCTTTGTTAAATAACCCGACATCCCTAAGGCTTGACAACGCAGCGCATCACCTGCCAATGCAGATGACGTTAAAATAAGCACTCGTGTTGAAGAGTGGTCTGGCAAAGATAGAATTTTCTCTGCCGTCGTATAGCCGTCATACCCTGGCATGATGGCATCCATCAAAACTAGACTGTATGGATTGGCTTCTCGTCGAGCCTGCTGAACACTAAATAAAGCTTCAGGACCCGATCTTGCTACATCAAACGGAACACCCAAAAGAGTTAACATCGATGAGATAACATGGATGTTAACTGGCTCATCATCCACAAGCAAAATACGATGTTGACTGAAGTCTGTTACTAGATCTGGCAGGCCTTCTGGCTCATCGGCTAACAGAAGCGGGATTTCAAAGCTAAAAACAGAGCCTTGACCCAATTCACTTTCAGCGTAAATGTTTCCATGCATCAACTCAACCAATTGACGACAAATCGACAAGCCCAAACCCGATCCTTCATATCTGCGATTAGTCGCAGCATCCACCTGCTCAAACGGATGGAAAATAGATTCTAGCTTTTCTTTCGGAATTCCAATTCCCGAATCCGTGACTTTAAACACATACCAAGGCAGATCATCTTCCTTTTTGCTTAAAGGGAGTACTTCCAATTTAATGTGCCCATTTTCGGTAAACTTAATGGCATTCCCTAGCAAATTAATTAAAATCTGACGCAACCGAGAGGCATCAACCATCACAAATCTTGGCAAGGACTCCTCAAAATCATAACTAAGATGCACACCTCGACTGGTGGCTCTTGCCAACATTGATTTAACCGATTGACCGATCAACTCAACAAGATCGACGGACTCAGGCTGCAGATCCAACTTACCCGCTTCAATTTTAGAAATATCGAGTATGTGATTGATGATCTCTAATAAATGAACAGCAGACATTTTGGCAAGACCAAGGTGCTCTTTTTGCTCCTTCTGCAAGTCAGTTTCGAGCACCAAATCCAGCATTCCTAGAATACCATTCATCGGCGTACGTATTTCGTGGCTCATATTGGCTAGAAAGTGACTCTTGGCTAAACTGGCTTTTTTTGCGGTTTCGATTTGACTGCGCAACTCGGCATCGTATAAACACGCTCTTGCAGAGAGAGCGAGTTTATTCATGAGTTTATCGAGGGACATTAACATACCCTCGGAAAAGCCAGTGCCGTTTTTTTGCAAGGCAAGCAAGCCAAACTGCTCTAAAGCAAAAACGTATATATGATGAGACTCCCTCTGAATATGCAGAGGGCACTGCTGTTTAAACTCAGTGCATTGGTTCGCCATTCTTGGAAGGTCTAGTGTTCGATATATAGACACCCATTCAGGACTTAGATAAAAGCGTTTAGGGTAGGAAAGACAATTCGACCATTCCAGCACCTCTTCGTCTACTCTAATCGCTTGCTCCACTAGCACAGCACTCGCATTGAGTGCTCTAAGCATCGTGGTGAGCGTTTCTTTTAACATCGGCTTTAAGTCTAAGCTAGAGCCAATCGATAACGAAATCTCAAAAAGAAGTTCAATTTCTTCTGCCGCTGTCACAAGATGACCCTTTTAACTTTTCTGAAGTCACTTTCAAGCATCTGATTGCTCAGACAACAAACACACGACAGCTGTCTTATTATAGAACTCTAGATAATCCTGTCCAGTATTCGCAATCTCGCCTAGCGTTAGCGCACCCACTACAGGCGTTTCGGAGGTAACCACATTAAGTTCGTCGTCTATGCTTTTTCCAAGAAACAGTACACGCGAGATACAATCAATGAATAACGTCAGCTCTGGTGGCTTTTCAGATACGTGCTCATAGCTCACTTTTGCTTTATTGGATGCATCTCGCGCCGCAGCTATCAAACTCTCTTTTGTTCCTGTCAGTACTTTAACAAATACATCTTGGGGTACATCGCCAACACAAACAATATCTTGGACATCATTCAGCATTAGTGGATCTCGAACCACCATCTCTGCATCCAGTTTACTGATTCCAAAAGGATAGGATTTGGCAATGTCAAAAAAATTCTGATCATTAAACACTAAACCACTGTGTGCCTCTACAATCTGCCGATACTGCTGAAATGCGGGCTTCCAATCCAAAGAGATCACACGATTTTGTTCAGAGTGCGTTACTTTCATGGGCTCAGAGATCGGCTGCCAACCATGGGACACACCTAATCCACTTAATGCCTGCAAACGAACAATTAAAGCGCAGTCTTTTTTAATACCGTCTGGTGTAATAACGCAGGGCTTTTGTTCGAAGCTCAAAGAGCCAGCACCTCCCCCAATAAAGTTATGCACCAAACCAAAATTAAAAAACAAGCTTTCGATTAATTTAGCGATTGATTTTGCTAAACCATCAACCACTACAAACAGCGTCACGTCTCCGGCAAGAGCTTCCCAGGCACTAGACAGGGTTTCAACTTGCATATCAATACCCTTGGACTCAGACTGACTTAAGCCATCAACCATTTGCCAAACAGGTACGTGATGGAGACCTATAAGAATAAAGCCTCTTTCATGATGCGATTGTTCATAAATAATTTGAGGGAAAACGCCGCCAAAAATCGGAGCTTTTGAGGCTTTAAGAATGGAGTCTACCTCATCAATTGGCCAGTGATTTGCGTCACAGCTTAGCAGAACAAATGATTCAAGAGATGGATCTTGAGTCAATAAACTATCAATCGAATCTTTTAACTGATTTACATCAGTACTCGGCTCAAAACAAACCTTCATACACTCACCCCTGCCAAATCAAATCGATTGGTAATTTTGATTTTGTTTGTAATCCGCTACAAATTGCATAAGCTCACTCGATTCTAGGGGTTTAGAAATTAAATATCCCTGTATCTCAGTCGCCCCCAGTGCATCTAAATAGTCTCGCTGCCGTTGAGTCTCTACACCTTCTGCGATGGTGGTTAAACCTAAGCCTTGACACAGCGAGGTTAAAGCCCTAACAATCGCGCAATCACTGCGCCCACGGGTGATGTCTTTAATAAAGGCTCGATCTATTTTGAGCGTATCCAGCGGAAATCTCAGCAAATACTCTAAAGAGGAAAAACCAATACCAAAATCGTCTATAGCAATTTTAAACCCTTCCTCTCGTAAGCGTTTTAACATGCGTATAGTGGTTTCTGGACTGTGCATGGCCAAGCTTTCCGTTATTTCTAACTCAATGTCACTAAATTTAGCTCCTGTTTCAGAAATAAGACGAGTGATTTTATCGGGCAAATCCATTTGTTCGAATTGAACCGGTGACAAGTTAATGGCCATTCTTAGCGATACACCACTTTTTTTCCAAGCAACTTGCTGCTTAGCAGCATGCTGAATAATCCAATCCCCTAGCTGCTGAATCAAGCCCATTTCTTCCAAAACAGGAATGAACTGATCCGGTGGCACCACGCCGAAACTAGGACGCCGCCAACGAATCAGTGCTTCAACACCGACAACTTCTCCTGAAGTCAAATTCACTTGTGGCTGATACACCAAGTAAAACTCTTCTTGCTCGATTGCTTTACGCAAGGCCATTTCGAGCATCAAACGCTTTTGTAAACTATCTTCTTGCTCACCTTTGTAAATCCCCAGGCTGATATTACTGGAGGGTTTAATGCCTCTATGAGCACGATGCGCCTTGCGCAATAGAATGCTGGCATCATTGCCATGACGCGGCACTAAGCTAACACCCGCGATAAAGTTCAGAAAGACCTCTTTATCGGCCACTACCCAGGATCGATCCAATACTTTTAGCCAACTCTCTATTGCAGAATGAATTTCATCTTCAGTCCACTGAGAATTCAGGGGCATTTTCAAAGCGAAACTGCCACCGTCCAATCGTGCTAAAAATGAATCTCTCGGCATAGCGGTTTTTAATTGGCTGGCCATTAAACTCAGTAGTTGATCGGAGACTTCCGAGCCGTAAGCATCGTGTATCTGATGAAAGCGAGCCACATCGAGCACAACGATAGCAAAGTGAACATCAGAGTGATTCAGATGAGTTAACACGTCCTCCAAGTCACGCTGAAATAATTTACGGTTCGGTAGGCCTGTAACAGAGTCGTGAAAATTTAAGAAATTCGCTTGCTGTTCTAAACGACGCTGAGCTGTTATATCTTGAAAAGCTCCGATTAAACGCTTTTGCTCACCGTCCCGTTGCCCAACAATTTTTAACAAATACTCCTGTTGTTTGCTAATCGAGCGCACTTCGAGATCAAACTTACTTCCCATGATCAAGGCATCGTTAAAAACGGCCAACAAGCGTTTACGATCATTCGGATGAACGATCTGCCCCATCGCTTCTAGGGTTTCGGGCAAAGACTTAACCCAGTGCAATATTTCACTGGCATCTTCCGACCAAGTGTATTGACCGAGGGCTTGGTTGTATTCCCAAAAACCCAGCCCCGCTAACGCCCTTGCATTGTCTTGCAAACCTTTTGCTTTGCGCAGAGCTTGCTCCCTGTCAGCATCGCGAAGCGCATAACGTATACGCTGCTCAAGTAAGGGTAAATTAATGGGTTTAGTTATAAAGTCATTAGCGCCCACCTCAAAGGCCGTCTGAATCGAATGAAGATCATCAGAACCCGTCAGCATTAAAATGGGGGTGACTGTATCTTCTTCAAAGAGGCGAATATTTCTGCAAGCATCAAATCCATCCATGATCGGCATATTCACATCCATCAAAACCAAATCGGGCTTTTCCGAGATGAACAATTCAACGCCTTTTTGACCATCCGCCGCTTCAAGCACACGGTAACCAGAACGTCCCAAACCTTGGGTTAAGAGTAAGCGTACTGGGCGTGAATCTTCTACTACAAGCAATGTTGGTGTTGTTTTTATCATATTGTTTCGCTACACCGATCAAATAGCTGGCATTGAAATATCATCCACAACTCTCCTTGGATCACACTTAAGTGGCCATAAAAGCTAAAGCTCAAAGACACTCACGCTTATTGTGCGTTCGATTGATCACCGAGTTCTGATTGAATACTAGGTATCTCTCTATGAATATTAGCTAAACATTAAGCAAGAATCTCTAACAATTTCCAAAACCTCTATTTTTTGGATGCTGACAACCACCACTGATACAGGTGGGCTAGGAGTCGACTTCTAAGCTCAAGTGCGCCATTTCTCGATCCAATAAGCAGCAGGCTCTGGTCTTCCGAAAAGATACCCTTGGTAGAGAATATCGGCTCTAGATTGTAAAAAGTCTGCTTGAGCTTGAGTTTCGACACCTTCTGCCACAACTTTTAAATTCATATGTTTAGCGACCGACAGAAGGGTTTCAACAAGCACCGCATCGCTGCGATTAAACGGAGCTTCTTGCACAAAAGTTTTATCAATTTTTAACTCATGAATCGGCAAGCGTTTCAGATACACCAGCGATGAGTACCCGGTTCCAAAATCATCGATAGAGAAACGAAAACCTCGCTCCACGAGAGCCTGCATGTTGACAACAACTGTGTCGAAATCTTTTATAAAGAGATTCTCTGTAATTTCAAGTACGACCCAATTAGGGTCAACACCTGTTTCGTTCACAATATGGTCAATCCATTCAACAAAGTTACTTTTCGTGAAGTGCTTAGGGCTAATATTAATGGAGAGGGGCAACCCACGCCCATTTGAATACTCTGACACCATGAGACGGCAAGATTCCTTGAATACCCACTTACCTAGATCAACAATCAAATCCGATTCTTCTGCGATTGGGATAAAAGCACCTGGATACAACAATCCTCGAGAAGGATGCTGCCAACGCACTAAAACCTCTGCCGCTTCAATTTGATGTTTGTAATTAAATTGCGGCTGTAAATACAAACATAACTCATTGTTCTGAATACCTGAGCGAAGTTCCTGCTCAGTTCTAAAACTACTTGAAGCGGCTTCCCCCATACTGGTTTCAAAGAAAGCCGTCTGATTTCCACCGCTGGATTTAGCACGATGCAAAGCCGTTTCTGCACGTCTAAAAACAGTCCCTGAAAGGGTGTCTTGGTCATCAGGAAAAGTGGTAATGCCAATACTCACGGTAATGGTAAACGCCTCTCCCTGCACATCGAAAGTTGCGCGCAGTGCTGCATGTATTTTTTCAGCGACCACAAGTGCATGTCGACTTGCACGACCCGCTTGTTGATTAATATCCGGAAGCATTACAGCAAACTCATCACCTGCTGTTCGCGCTATAGTATCGCCAACTCGAAGAAGATTAACCAACCGTAAACTAACGACTTTTAAAAGCTCATCACCAAAGCCTATGCCATGAGCATCATTAATCATCTTAAATCGATCGATGTTAATGAGCAGTAAAGCCTCTTGATGTTGCAAGCGAGCCGTCGACGTCAAGGCTTGCGACAAGCGCTCAAAGAGTAAACTACGATTGGCTAAGCCTGTCAGGCTATCAAAGAAAGCCAGCTGATAGATTTTCTCATCAGCCATTTTTTGCTCGGTAATATCACGCTTAATCGCTAAGTAATTGATCACAACACCTGCTTTATCTCTTACCGGAGCGATGGTTGCAAGTTCGGTATACTCAGTACCATTTTTGCGTTGATTAACAAACTCACCTCGCCAAATACGGCCATCAATAAGTGTTTCCCACATATCTTTATAGATATGTGTATCCGTTTTCCCCGAATGCAAAAAGCGCGGATTCTGTCCAACAGTTTCACGAAAGGTGTAGCCACTTTTCTCTTCAAAAGCCGAGTTAACGTATTCTATATTGCCCTTCAAGTCGGTAATCACAATGCTGTCTGGGCTCTGTTCTACCGCCATAGTCAATTTTTGCAATTGATTTTCAGCATCTTGTCGACGACGTATGCTCAAATACAAACCCAATATGACTAACGATTGAAAAAACAAAGCAAGCCAAATAATACTTTTTTGAACACTTTGGCTGGTTTCAAGTTGTTCAGTCCGCTCCTGCACTAAACGCTCGAGTGTTTCCTTATGATCGGTAAATACCCGCTCAGGGATGGATTTTTCCGTCACATCCAGCACAATCGACAGCAAGTATGTTTTACTCTCAAGGTCAACGGGCGAGGAGTAGACTTCAACCGCTCGAATGGATTGATCGGAAAGCCGATGATAAAAAACGAAATAATTGCGCTGCTCTGAAGCAGCACGCGCTATTTCTTGCCGAATGGCATCATCATCCAAAACATTCAAATCTTGAATTGTGTAGTTTTTTATAGTATCGAGTGAATAGCCATAGAAGTTTGAAGCAGATTGATTAGCATCCACAATTTGACCATTCTCAGGATCAATCAGAAGCATTGGCGCACTATGGCGATTCAAAACACTCGATGCGAAGTCAGCGCTCGCATGCAATTGACATGCATTAAAAGCAATCAACAGCACAACAGCAATAAAAGGATTACGCAAAAATCGAGATGTGATCTTCCAGAGATTAAAATGCATCGGGTTACCTAAAAATCTCGTATAGACTAAACTATAGGTACTTCTAAAGAGATCTGAATTTTTCAAAACAGGAACCATCCAATGCCGTTACTTGATAGCTTTCGCGTTGACCACACTCGTATGCATGCACCTGCTGTACGTGTCGCAAAAAACATGCAAACCCCTTCTGGCGATATAATTACGGTATTTGATTTGCGCTTCTGCATTCCGAACCGCGAAATGCTATCTGAAAGGGGCATACACACTTTAGAACACCTTTTTGCTGGCTTTATGCGCGATCATCTTAACAGTGATAACGTCGAAATTATCGATATTTCTCCAATGGGTTGCCGCACTGGCTTTTACATGAGTTTAATTGGCTCTCCTAGCGAACAACAAGTGGCTAATGCCTGGCTAGCTGCGATGCAAGACGTTATTAGCGTCGAGTCCAAGGAGGATATACCTGAACTGAACGAATACCAATGCGGCACCTATGAAATGCACTCATTAGAGGAAGCTCAACAAATCGCTCAAGACATCATTAAACGTGGAGTTTCAGTCAATCACAACAACGAGCTTTACCTAAGCGATGACTTTCTAAACTCTTAGCATTGTTAAGAATCGCGTTTCCATGGGCTGTGCTAAGTTACAATTCACTTACACAGCCTAAGTAAACGCATCATTACGCAAAACCAGAGAACCACACTCTAAGCTTGTTTAGACTTATGCTTTTCAGGTGATTAGATTACCAAAATACAGAAAAGACAGAAACAATTATTACAGCTTTTTGTGCCAGAACTGTGCAATTCCAAACTGATCATCTAAACGATAGGGTTCATAGCCAAACGCACGATACGCCCGCTGGGCAGCTTCATTTTTTTCCAAGACTTCAAGCGTTAATTTGCAACACCCCATCCCTCTTGCAAACTCATCAGAAGCTTCAAACAGCTTCCTTGAAACACCTTGTCCACGATACCCTTCTTTTACAATAACATCATGGATATTCAACAAGGGTTTCGCAGAAAATGTCGAAAAACCTTCAACCAAGTTAATTAAGCCTATGGGGTGCGAGGACTCAAGTGCTATGAACGTATGAAGATAACTACGCTTCTGCATTTCCTTGACCAAGTTCTCCTTAACGAAATCCGTTAGCGCCTCACCGCCACCCATTTCATCTTGTGCATAGTCGTCCATCAGTTCAACTATAAACCCTGCGTGTAAGGTATTATGATAATCCGCTTTAATAATATGCAGCATAGTATTCCTATGAATAAATTCAATTGAGCCCTTTCAGGCCAGGTTAGGAGCATTTTTGTGTTGGTTCAGAAAGTAACATTGCGAGACTATCAACAACGCGCCGTTGAGTCGACTTTAAAACATTTTCGCCAATCATCAAAATCTGCTGTCATAGTACTGCCCACGGGAGCGGGTAAAAGTCTAGTGATTGCCGAGCTCGCCCGTTTGGCAAAGCATCGTATTCTTGTTATCACTCATGTGAAGGAGCTCGTTGAACAAAACCATGCAAAGCTTTTAGCCTTAGGCATTCAAGCGGGTATTTTTTCCGCAGGCTTAGGTTCAAAAGATCATCAACAACAGATTGTTTTTGCCAGTGTGCAATCCTTAGCCAGAAACCTTGAGCATTTTAAGGATCATTTTTCGCTGGTGATTATTGATGAGTGCCACCGTGTCAGCCTTGACCCAGACAGTCAGTATCAAACGATAATCAACCATCTACGCGGCTTCAATCCGCAGCTAAAGCTCTTAGGACTGACGGCCACTCCTTACCGACTTGGGCAAGGCTGGATATATAAAGAGGACTATCGAGGCTTTTTTAGAGACACAGATTCAGCCATTTTTGATAAATGTATTTTTGAGCAACCACTGGCGTTGATGATTAAACGTGGCTACCTCACGCCACCGATAAAAATTGATGCGGCGATTGCAGGGTATGACTTCTCCTCACTAGAGCCTTCCTCCTCAGGTGAATACAACGAACGAGCTGCGAATCATTTGCTAAAAAGGTACCGTCGTGTCACCAAGAGCATCTGCGAAGAGATTCAAACGCTCAGTCAAAACCGCTTAGGTGTGATGATTTTTGCCGCCACGGTCAAGCACGCACAAGAAATCACGGGATACTTACCCTCTTCCACCACGGGTCTCATCACTGGCGAGACGGCGAGCGATGAACGGGATAAGATCATAGAATTATTTAAAGCACAGCAATTGACGTTTTTAGTGAATGTTTCTGTCTTAACGACAGGGTTTGATGCTCCCCATATCGATTTGATCGCCCTTTTACGCCCCACTCAATCTGTCAGCCTCTATCAACAAATGGTTGGGCGGGGATTACGTTTATTTCCCGGCAAGGAAAACTGCTTAGTAGTGGACTATGCTGGGAATGGATTTGACCTCTATCAACCGGAAGTTGGCACGCCTAAACCCGATAGCGATTCAGAGTTGGTCCAGGTTTTCTGTCCGAGCTGTGGATTTGCCAACACCTTCTGGGGCCACAAAGACACCACTGGCCAGGTGCTTGATCACTTTGGTCGGCGCTGCCAGGGCTTAATGGAAACGAATGACGGTGGATCGCATCAATGTGACTTTCGATTCAAATTTAAAGAATGTCCGCACTGCAATGCGGAGAATGATATTGCTGCAAGAACTTGCCATACTTGTCAGGGAACCTTGATAGATCCAGATGATCTTCTCAAGCGCGCTTTAAGTTTAAAAGATGCAAAGGTGCTGCGTTGTTCGGGAATCACTTTTACCGAACACAAAGGGGGACTGAAAATCACGTACCACGACGAGCATGGAGACACCCTAAGCGAAACACTGTATTTATCCAACCCTCAAGCACTGGAAGACTTTAATCAGCATTTTGTTAGACGCTCACTTAACCAAAAGCAATCAGCTTATATAGATCTATCTAATATAGTTAAATATCAACATCAATACCCAGCACCTGATTTTGTCATCGCACGTAAAATCAATCATATTTGGAAGATCAGCCAAAGAATTTTTGACTACCAAGGGCGCTATCGAAAGGCAAACCAGCTTTATTGAGCCATTATGAAAGGCCTCTCTAATGATGAAAGCACTGGCTCACTAACGTTAGTTTTTTTCTCGTTAATACAGATTTTCATTCAAAAATACGGTAGATTAAGGTTCTTTTGCCACTAATAATTCAAATAACAGCGCGTGTACATGTTAAATAAAACAAGCAATTTATTTTTAGCCATTTTAACCCTGCTACTCCTAACAGGGATTACACTTTGGGTGCCATCTCAACTGTCTGATCATCGTCAAGTGTCAGACTATCACTTTTTGATAAGCCGACTGTATCAAGACACAATAACGCTTGAAAAAAACATTACAGAGCAATTACTTAACGCTTACACACAGGATATTTCCTCCAAGCAGGAGCAAACTATCCAAGCCCCGATGTTACTTAAACCACGTGATTACTCTTCACTCATCTCCAACAATGATCCCAAGCTGATCACACTCTTAGAGAGTTTTTCGCATACGGCTCATCAAAAGCAATTAACAGCGGAGCATATAAAGCATTTAACGCAGCGTCTCATTCAAAGTCATCTCGGAATTGCAGACTACTTTGCCATGACCTATCAACTTGACACATTAAAAAAAGAGTTTTTCGCGTTAGACTTAACTCATTCACTCAATATTATTGACCAATATATTCTTGATCAACATCAAAAAATAATGAGGACCAACAAAGTATTTTATTTAAGTTTTTCAGGATTATTACTCTCCATATTCTCTGTTCTCTTTTTAACACAACGACGTCAACCAGCAACGCCCCCTTTGAATGCAACTGAAACTATTACTAACGAAGTAGTGAGCGACCACCTTGAGTCAGCTTTTAAGCATCAAGCCTACTACGATAGCCTAACTGAATTACCCAACCGGACTCTTTTGATGGATCGACTCGATGTTGCAATACGCACTGCTGAGCGGGACTGTCAAACAATTGCTGTCATGTTTATTGATCTTGATCGGTTCAAAAATGTGAACGATTCACTTGGCCACAGCACAGGCGATGAATTGCTAAGCATGGTCAGCAAACGCTTAAAAAACTGTGTAAGGGAAAGCGATACCATTGCTCGATTTGGCGGCGATGAGTTTGTTATGCTGTTGCATAACATCAGTTCTGAAAGTGATGCCGCCCATGTGGCCGATAAAGTGATTCATACCCTCTCAGCTCCTTTTCAGTTAAGTGGGCGCGAAATCGTGATTGGTGCCAGTATCGGTATTGCACTCTACCCAAATGATGATGACTCATCTGACAACTTATTGCGCGATGCCGACCTAGCCATGTATCGCGCCAAGCAATCTGGCCGCAACCAGTTCATGTTTTTTACTAAAAGTTTACAAGAGCATGCCGCTGAGTTGATGGAAACAGAGCAACACCTTAGAAATGCCTTGGAACTCAACCAACTCTCATTGCACTTCCAACCCTTGGTAAGATCTCGAACGGGGCGTGTCACGGGATTCGAAGCTCTATTACGCTGGCATCATCCAACGCTGGGTAACATTCCACCCGATAAGTTCATTCCCGTTGCTGAAGAGTCTGGTTTAATCGGTCCAATTGGTGAATGGGTTCTCGACACAGCCCTAATGAATGCGAAAAGCTGGCATAATCAAGGTCAAAAACTCTATATTTCAGTGAATCTTTCGCGTCGGCAACTTGATCTGGGAATGAATGAAAAGCGCTTAGGTGCGCTGCTGTCTAAACATCAATTCGATCCTAGTTATCTTGTGTTAGAAATTACCGAAAGTCTGTTACTCGACAACAGTGATACAACCATTATCCGTTTGGAGTCCATCAAAAACTTAGGTGTTCACCTTGCCATAGACGATTTTGGAACGGGCTATTCATCATTAAGCTATTTAAAACGTTTCCCTATTGATAGCCTCAAAATCGACAAAGAATTTGTCCGTGATCTCACGTCTGACTCAGATGACGTTGAACTCGTTACAGCCATCATTGCCATGGCACGCAGTTTAAAACTTCGCTTAATCGCGGAAGGCGTGGAAACAGAAGAGCAGAGAAGAATTCTATTACGACTTGGTTGCGAGTTTCTTCAAGGCTATTATTTCGCTAAACCCATGCCAGGACATGAGGTACAAAATTGGCTCATAAATTATGAACCTGAGTATTTGAGTGTCAATGCCTAAAAGAGCCCATCAAGGATGGGCTGTATTGTTCATGAGCACTAATGCCTCTTCCAGCGTCGGTGAAAACTGACACCCAGGCGCAGGCTTTATGCCAGCTCTTGCCATCGTCCTCAATGGCTGGAATTGCAAATCAGCCGTGATCACATGAACGTTGTGGGTATGACAAAACTCCACAAAACGCTCAAAACCATGCAAACCACCCGCATCTAACAGTGGAACCCCATCCATGTATAAGACAACACCCTGCTGATCGCGAACATAGGCTGCAAGTTCATCAAAGACACGCTCAGCGGCTGCGAAAAACAAGGGACCGGATACTTTTAAAACTTTCCAACCTTCCGGAACACCATTGGGTACATGCTTGCGCTGTTGCGTGATATCACTAAAGCGAGTCATACCGGCCAAATCCCGCATGAACAGCAAAGATGCCATCACGATACCCGCTGAAATAGCCAATACCATGTCAAACAACACGGTTAGCGACAAACAGGTTAACAAGACAAGAACATCGCCTTTTGGTGCGCGCTTAAGCAGTGCCACTACTTTAGGGGCTTCGCTCATATTCCACGCAACCATCACTAACAAGGCGGCCATGCTGGCCATGGGTAGCCAAGACAACATGGGGGCCAAAACCAACAACCCGGCCAGCACCACTAAAGCATGAATCATGCTTGAAATTGGCGACTTAGCGCCCGCTTTATAGTTCGTAGCCGAACGCGCAATTGCAGCCGTTGCTGTAATACCACCGAAGAAAGGGGCCGCTAAATTACCAATCCCTTGCCCCAGCAATTCACCATTGGCATGATGGCGACGCCCACTCATACCATCGAGAACAACCGCACACAATAGAGACTCAATCGCACCAAGCATCGCAATAGAAAAGGCGGCTGGGAGTAAAGCTCTTATCGTTGCCCAACTCCATTCTAACGGCTCCCCATTTGGGCCTGGACGCATCCATGGCCATTCAAATGAGGGCAAAAACGGTGGAATACCACTACCGATTTGCCCATCAGGCAATTCGTAACTAAAACGGCTGCCAATGGTGTCCACACTCCAACCCAATTGAATAAAAATGGCAGCCAGCAGCGCCCCAATAATAATGGCGGGCAAATGCCCTGGGATTGGAAGCTTTAATCTTGGCCAAACAATCAAAATACCTAAGGTTAAAGCCGCGACACAGGTATTTGCCAAATTTAATCCAGGCAAAGCGACTATCAAATCGATTAAGCGCTCAATAAATGCCTCGGAAGAGGCGTCCACTTCCAAGCCAAAAAAGTCTTTGAGCTGTAAAACGGCAATCACTATCGCGATCCCCGATGTAAACCCCAAGGTCACCGACTCAGGAATATACTCAATTAAACGCCCTAAACGAGCAACAGCCAACGCCACTAGAATCGCGCCTGCCATCAAGGTTGCCACCAAGAGGCCCGCCAAGCCAAATGTTTGGGTAACGGGGTAAAGAATCACCACGAATGCAGCTGTTGGCCCTGATATGCTGTAACGTGAGCCGCCACTGAGAGCAATCAAAAATCCTGCAATAATCGCTGTATATAGACCATATTCTGGAGAGACTCCACTGGCAATCGCTAATGCCATCGCCAATGGAATTGCAATAATACCGACCGTCACTCCCGCCACTAAGTCCCGAAAAAAATCATGACGAGAATAACCTTCTCTGAAAGTCTCACGAAGCGCACTTGCAAATCCTAATGAGTGCAGCCGCGCGCGTTTAGAATTGGGCATACCTTCGCCTTTAACGGATGTGGAAGTGAATGAAGTGCTATTCATGATAAACGCGAGTAACGCTTGTGTTCAATGCTAAGTACTAAGCCATTAGTCGAGCCATCGGCTCTAAAGCCCTAGTAAACAGGCCTGTTTAACCTCTAGATTAATGCGTAGAATAAACACTTTTTAACCCCTAGAGGAATCTTAAATGCGTCTCGCTGAAGTAGAAGCCATAGCATTGAATATTGGATTATTGGTATTTGCAGGGTTTATCTTTTTTATTATTTATGATTTAGCCAAAAAATCCAAAGCAGGAAAATTTGGGACATTAATTTTATTTTTTGCGCTTGGACTTGGATTGGCAGCATTCCTAATTAAGAACATTATTGTATTTATTATGGATAGCAATGGAGGCTTGTAGGCAACTTCAACACTATATTTATCTATAAAACTT
Source organism: Nitrincola tibetensis (assembly GCF_003284585.1). Lineage (GTDB taxonomy): Bacteria > Pseudomonadota > Gammaproteobacteria > Pseudomonadales > Balneatricaceae > Nitrincola > Nitrincola tibetensis. Next base: position 250,159 of record NZ_QKRX01000001.1, on the reverse strand, counting down.
GAGAGATCCTTAAATGACACAAGACCTTTTTCGCCCTGGCCTTATTATTGGCCCTGAACGACACAGGTTTAAGCTCGCCTCAGTGGTGGCAAACCTGCCCTATGGCGAGATATGGCAAGCAGAAGATCTGACGGCGGCAGGACATCCTAGTGTTTCCATCTTGATCCTAACACCGATGCTTACTCGACAAGAGGGCTTTATAGAGGCACTTCGTCAAGAATTAATACTCCTGCGTAAAGTGACACATAAGCACGCCCTCGCTCTTTATGGTTTATTTAGTTATCAGAATGCCTATTTCATCGCGTTTGAATATGTTGATGGCATGCGTCTTACCGATTTAATCAAAGATCAACAGCTCAAACATCTAACACCATCGCAAAAACAAGGGCTTGTAGTACAAACGGGAAAAGCCCTTGATGCCTACCACAGTAAAATGCACAGGCCCATTCAGACATTGGGGCCTGATTTAATTTTTCTTAACCGTAATCAGGGCGTCAAACTGCTACTGATTAACTGGAAAGTCTTAGCCAGCCCCTATCAGGATTTTCTTCCTGAAGTACCTTTATACTCACAGTATCAAGCAGCAGAAGGCTTTCAATCAACAGCCTCTCAAATTCAAAGCGATGTGTTTGCTTTGGCAGCCTTAACCTATGAGATTTATGCACAAAAGCCTTTGTTTAGGCTAGAAGATGATGAACGAGCTCGCTACCAAAGGGAACCGAAAGCTCCACCGGTTCTCAACGAAGTGCAGTGGAAATACTTGCAGGGGTCTTTAGTTCCGGAGCCTGAAGAACGCCATGCTGGAATCCTAACCCTGCTCTTTGATCTTTATGAAGTTTCTCAAACACCTGACTCCTCAGAATCAACGCCTGAAGCCATGCTAAATTCATTAGAAGAGGATGGTCAAGATATCAATGCAGATGAACCACTCCAACCTTTAATCATTGGCAAGAAAAAAACGCCTTCGTCCTTCGAAGTCAAGTCTTGGATGAAAGGACTGCTATTACTAACAATAGGAGGCGTGATCGGTTTTCTGTTAGGGCTATTTATCAATATATCGGATCTTAATCGTCTTGAAGATGAGGTTTCTCGTCTCAAGGAGCTGCAGTCTACCCAAGCCTTTGCTCAACCGAACACTGAAGATTCCAGTCAACCTGAGGCGATTGAGCAAGAACCACCCTCATTCGATGTCGAAATTGAGCAGCCATCCGATTCACCTTCTATACAGTTTCCAGAGGGTATCTTGCAAGATCAAGTGAGTGATACAGACATGGGACCGGAAATGATCCGCATAAGAAAAGGAATTTTTTTAATGGGTGATTTGACCAGTATCGGCGACGATAACGAGCGCCCTGTTCGTGAAGTGTCCATCATGCAAGACTTTGCGCTGTCTCGTTATGAGGTGACCTTTGCCGAGTATGATCTATTTGCAAATGCCACGGGACGCCCTCTTCCCGATGATGAGGGCTGGGGCCGTGGAACGCGCCCAGTGATTAACGTCAGCTGGCTTGACGCGAAAGCTTATACACAATGGCTAAGTGAAGTAACCGGAAAAACCTACCGCCTTCCTAGTGAAGCGGAATGGGAGTACTCAGCTAGAGCAGGCAGCAGCACCGACTTTTGGTGGGGGAACCAAATGCTGCCGGGTATGTCAGTGTGTGATGGCTGCGGGTCTGAATGGGACGCCCAACAAACGGCTCCTGTAGGGCAACTGCAAGCGAATCCTTGGGGACTATACGATATGAACGGTAACGTTGAAGAATGGGTAGAGGACTGCTATAGCGATTCCTATGCGATTGCACCCAATGATGGACGTGCCCTCACTCAGCCGAACTGTCACTATCGAGTATTACGAGGAGGGTCCTGGTTTGATATTGATCGGGTGACACGTTCATCCAGCCGTTATCGACACCCAGCTGACACTCATGACTCAACGCGTGGATTCCGTGTCGCGCTTGAACTCACGCCCTAATGTTTAATTATTCAGGACAGAAGCATGAACGCAACTTTATCTCGTTTAGCTGTTTTATCGCTACTCTGCGCACCCTTTGCGACCCTAGCTCAAGCTCAGCTATCGCTGAACAGTGATCCCGAAAAAATCACTCTAACTCTTTACCACCAAGACTTGGCACACATTCAAGACCAACGTGCAATCCCAGCACTGGATGCAAATCAGTCGGTGTATATAGAAGGAGTCAGTCCAAAACTTTTGACTGAAACACTTCGAATTCAAGGTGCTGGACAAGTGCTTGAGCAAAGCTTAATACCCGCTCAACTCAACTACGACCGTCTGCTTGAAACCCACGTTGGTAAACCTGTGACGCTAGCTTACCGCAACCCAATGAGTGGCGACGAGACTCTGAGCCGCGTCACACTCTTAAGTTTAGATGGATTGCGCGCACTGATTCGACAAGAAAGCGGTCGAGTTGAACCAATTGACCTACACAACGGCGCTTGGCGTTTCTTATTTGAAGAGGTTCCTACTCAGCTGAATGCACAACCCGTACTGGGTTTTCGAACCCAGGGAACAGAAGTGCCGGGCTTGCTAACCCTAAGCTACCTGAGCCACGGTCTCGGCTGGTCGATGGACTACAGAATCAATCTTGCACAAAATGGTCGCTCGCTTTCGCTGGAAGGACTGGCAAGTCTTCATAACTTATCCGGTACCGACTTTAACAATGCCTCTTTACGCTTAATGGCGGGCGATGTGAAGCAAGGTGATCCAGAGCCTCATCGCATCATGCGCGCCATGGCAATGGCGGACAGCTATGAATCTGCAGCGCCTGTGCAACCAAGTAGCTTACAGGGATACTATATTTATCGTTGGCCTTCTGAAATCACGTTAAAAAATCAGGAACACAAACTGATTCCGCTCATTTCAGCGCAGGATCTGCCTGCTGTGTTAAGTTACCAACATAGCTTTCCGATCATTCCTGTCTTGGACAACCAGCGCTACGATGCGCAGCCCAACATTCAACTGAGATTCAACCTTCCGAATATTATGGACACCAGCAGCCCAGCACCAGCTGGCAACATTCGAGTGTTTAGACCCGATACTGAAGGGGAAATGCAGTTTATTGGAGCGGGTTCAATTGGAAACTTAGGCAGTGGCGAGGAAGCAAGTGTAACCCTTGGTCAAGCCATGGACCTTAGCATACAACGCAGACAAGTCATGTTTACTGATAATGAAGATAGCCTTCTTATTCAGTATGAAGTCACCGCCAGCAACAGTGCACGAGAAAGTCGTCAGGTCGATCTGTCCGCTCAATTCCAACAAGCCTGGTCGCTAACTGAGAGCACCCATGTCATGCAAGAAGACAACGCTGGAAAACTCAGCTGGACAATGAATTTACCCGCGATGGGGGCAGAAACCATTCGGTTTACAGTTGAGTTGAAAAAGCGTATGCCTCGTAACTAACGAAAAACCATCAATATCCCGTGCTTGCACGGGATATTTGCAGAATACACAGTTATAGCCAAAGGCATAAGGGTCTTTTATAAGATACTTAAATTAAACCAGCCATTGAGTCAGTTCATCGCGCAAGACATCAAGCTCATTTTGTGCTTTCTGGCGTGCTTTCTTTTTAAGCCCCTCGACTTCTATTTCCTTTTGCTGAATTAACTCTACTGCCGCTTGGCGAGGGTTCTCTGCAGCCTTCACCCCATCAATCAAAGGCTGCACTTGCATTAAAACCGCGCGCTTTCGCCCAGCCTCTGCCCGCTCAAGCGCCTCTTCTGACACCTCTTTTTTAACAGGCATTTTTTCACGCGCAGGCGCCACATAGGTTAATGGACGTATCCCTACCGCAATTCGCATCCGATCCAGCAGAGGCGCGGCAAACTCACGAGCTTTGATCGCCCCCTTTTGCAGCTCACTTTCCACAAATGCCATATCTTGCATCAGTTCAATGTAGCGCTGACGAGGAGCGGTCAAATGCTGATCGATGTATTCGAACAACTCTCTTTTAGCATCGCCCCAGGCAATCCCATTGATGAATTTTTCACGCATGGCATGAGCATCGGATGGCGTCGCGAAACAGTTATACAGCTGAAACAAGGTGCTTGTATCAGGATCTTTTGGCTCACCTGGGCCTTTCGAATCGGTTTTGATCTGCTTAATCAAACTGTAAAGTGTATCGCTGTCCGAGAACAAGGGAATAGTATTGTCGTAACTCTTCGACATTTTCCGTCCGTCTAATCCCGGTATAAGCTGCGTTTGCTCATCTACTTTGGCTTCGGGTAGATTCAACAAGGGCTCATAATGATGATTAATGCGAGCGGCGATATCCCGGGCCATCTCAATGTGCTGAATTTGGTCTTTTCCAACCGGGATAATGTCTGCATTGAACATTAAAATATCGGCAGCCATTAATATAGGGTAACTAAACAACCCCATCGTAACGCCATCATCAAGATCTTCATTACCTGCGTCTCGGTTGGCATCGACCGACGCTTTATAGGCGTGCGCTCGGTTCATCAACCCCTTAGACGTCATGCAGGTTAATATCCATGCCAACTCGGGTATCTCATGAATATCAGTTTGCCGATAAAACGTGGCTTTATCGGTATCTAAACCTAACGCCAGCCAGGTTGCCGCGATTGCACGCGTGGACTGCGCAACCCGCTCAGGGTCGTGGCACTTAATCAGTGCATGGTAATCCGCCAAGAAGAAAAAGCTGTTGAAGGCTGGATCTTCACTGGCTTGAATTGCGGGTGAAATGGCGCCAAGATAATTCCCTATATGAGGAATACCGGTCGTGGTAATACCGGTCAATACCGTTTTTTTACTCATCTGATACTCATTCAGGTTGGATTTGCGAACGATGGACTATACTACATTCGAACCGCATTCAGTAAGTTTTCACCGACTAGGCTCTAGTTATTCATGCTAACGCCTTTTGCGGTGATCAACAAATCTGATATTTTGACAAACCACTGATTTTCTTTAACACTCAATGTACGCAAACACAACGTTCTGGAGCTTACGATGGATACGTCAAAACATACGATGAAAGCCTTGTTCCAACAACTAGGATTGCCAGCCAGTGACACCGAGATACAGACCTTCGTTCGAAATCACAAATTATTTAGTGCGAGTGTTAAACTAGAAGAAGCAACCTTTTGGACGGAAGCCCAAGCAAGCTTTCTGAAAGATGCCATCACAGACGATTCTGATTGGGCTGAAATTGTCGACGAACTCAATAACCTGCTCAGGGGATAACCCCTCACATCAGCGAGTAATAACTGTTTATGTTGATTTTGATATCACCTGCTAAAACTCTGGATTACGAATCGCCCCTTGTAACCCAAAAGTCTTCTCAACCCTTATTCGTAGAGTCGGCTCAATCGTTAATTGAACACATGCGCGCATACTCTGTTCAAGACATCGCAAGACTGATGTCACTCAGTGACAAGCTTGCAAGTTTAAATGTCGCTCGCTATGAAAGTTGGCACCCTCTGCATGACACCCATAATGCACGCCCTGCGCTACTGGCGTTCAAAGGGGATGTTTACACAGGTTTAGATGCAGCTAGCTTCAGCGAGGAGGAGTTTGATTATGCACAATCACACCTACGAATTCTGTCAGGACTCTATGGTGTGTTACGGCCGTTGGATCTACTGCAACCCTATCGGCTTGAAATGGGCACCAAGTTCACGAAAGGTGACTATAAAAACCTATATGCATTTTGGGGAGAACGCCTTACTCACTACCTGAACCAAGAACTCTTAGCACACCCTGCCCCGATCACACTCAACCTTGCGTCCAATGAATACTTTAAATCCGTGCAAGCGAAGCAGTTAAAGGGCCAACTTATTTCACCTGAGTTTAAAGATCTCAAAAATGGACAGTATAAGATTATTAGTTTTTACGCGAAAAAAGCGAGAGGTTTGATGGCAAGATTTGTCATTCAAAATAAAATAGAAGAGCCTTCTCAGCTAAAAGCATTTGATCTTGAAGGCTATTATTTTTCAGAAAAAGAGTCGACTGACGCAAAGCCTGTATTTTTAAGAGATCACTAATAACAAAATAACCACGAAGTCATCAGACTCCGTGGTTATTCGATTAAAGCAATTGCCACATTAAGACTGTTGGATACCCACTATCAACCAATCGCTCGGCTGGTCGCCTAACTGGCGGTTCAAATGCCAGACTTCGCTAAACTCTGTCGCATCGCTATCCTGCGTTTCGCGTAGCCACCCGTAAAAGTGAACACTCGCTACAACATGGTCATCTTCTTGGATGAAGTTAACCAATTCAGCCATAACCGACACCACCTCGGTGAACTGTTCAGCATTTTCGGCTGGTTGAGATTGCAGCCAAGCCAACATTTCAGGGCTAGTATAGGATGAAATCTCCTCCCAGTTTTTTTCATCCCAAGCTCGTTGCAAGTGTTTAAAGTGTCCCGTAGCGCCAGACAAAAATGCTGTTTTATCAAACCAGTCAGGTAAGCTCAATTCTGCATCGGTAAAGCTGGAGTTCAAGTTCGTCACCAGTGGTTCAGGCTTACTGACGGGTACTACTGGCTCGAATTGACGAGGCACTTCAGTGCGCACCTGTGCTGACCCTGCATAAGCAGGCTGCTGCTGTCGGGCCTGACCTCTAAACATGCCAAACAACTTCCAAGCGGCAAAACCAAGTAAAGCAATTAACAAAATATCCATGAACTGAATACCATCAAAAGCCCCACCCATGAAGAGTGCAGCTAAAAGCCCACCTGCAAGTAAGCCCCCTAGCATCCCCCCCATACCAGCACGACCAGCCGTTTGCGCAGCACCTGTTTGTTGATTTTGATCTTGACGCTGTTGCGCAGGAGCTGGCGCTTGACGTTGTGGCGTAGAGTAAGATTTACCTCCACTAAGCCCCCCACCAAAGCGTTTAGCTTCGGCCTCCATAGGTATGAAAAATAACCCTAATAATAAGGTCAACAAAGGTAATGACAGTTTACTCATGAACGCTCCTATCGTGTGATTTTTTAAAAAAAATTATTTTTACATGTTAGAATAGTCAATCACTAAATATAGGCGGTCTTGCCGCGAATTGATAGCATACCCTTCCATTTAGTCCCGAGAACTCAATCGATCACACGCACATTTTTGGACAGGAACTTCCCTGCATTGGCCGAGTCAGATTAAGTCAATGAAAGCAGTTCGGTTCTAACAGGTACATTATGTTATACAAATCACGGATAGCTCCCTTTTTAGTTTGTACACTACTCATTTTCTCTCTAACACCTGCATTGGCGAATGACATCATCAAAAGTTCGTATGATTCTCGCGCCTATGAACAGTTTGAACTTCCTAACCGCCTAAAAGTTCTGTTGATTTCAGATCCTGAGGCCGAAAAAGCGGCTGCGTCCATGGACGTTCTCGTCGGTTCAAATGCCAATCCCATCGAAAGGCCCGGTCTTGCACATTTTTTAGAGCATATGCTTTTTCTGGGAACAGCGACCTATCCAGAAGCTGACAGCTATCAAGCATTTATTAGCTCTAATGGTGGTTCACACAATGCCTTCACAGCCTATGAAAACACCAACTATTTTTTCGATATTAATCCAAACGCACTTCCTGAAGCACTCGACCGCTTCTCTCGCTTTTTTATAGATCCTCTTTTTAGCACTGAGTATGTTGATCGAGAGCGGCACGCGGTAGAGTCTGAGTTCCAATCACGCCGCCGTGATGACCGCCGCCGTGAACATGAAGTGACCAAACAGATCATGAACCCTGAGCATGCTTGGAGCCGATTTGCGGTAGGCGATTTACACTCTCTCTCTGATCGAGAAGGGAGCAATATTCAAGACGAGCTGATTGATTTTTATAACCAGTATTACTCTGCAAACCTCATGAGCTTAGTGGTGATTGGCCCTCAATCGATTCCAGAACTCAAGGAGCTTGTCACCGAGCGGTTCACTGAGATTCGTGATTTTGATGCATCTGCCTATATTGATACAGCGCCACTATTCGTAGAAAACAGCTTACCCAAAAAGCTTGAAATCCAAACCCTGCGTCAAATGCGTCAACTCTCATTAAGCTTTCCTGTGCCCTCATTACGCGACCATTGGCGAGACAAGCCGCTTTACTACATTGCCAGCCTGTTAGGATATGAAGGTGAAGGCAGTCTCTTGTCGTATCTGAAATCAAAAAACCTCGCCACCGAGCTTGGCGCTTTTACGGCCATAGATTTAGATAATGAAGGGCTCTTTCAGGTTTCAATTGCTTTAACAGAAGATGGCATGAAGGATTACGATCAAGTAGTCACCCATTTTTTTGAATTCGTGAACGCGATTGCCGAGAAGGGCATTGATGAGTCCTTATATGCCGAAGAGCGCAACATGGCGGAATTGCAGTTTCTTTTTGCCGATCGTCGCCAACCCATTCACGACGTCATGATCATGGCGCAAATGCAACAGCGCTACCCAACGGAAGAAATACTGCGAGCTAACTTTTTATTAGAAACCTTTGATGAGAATACCCTCAAAGAATTTCTAAGTTTTCTAAACCCTGACAATATGCTGTTAACGCTCATGGCCCAAGAGCTGAAAACCGATCAATCGGAACGTCGTTATAACGCGCCTTTTAAAGTGTCTGACATTTTGAACTCTCATCTGGAATCTTGGCATTCAGCAACAATAAACGATCAATTGTTTGTTAGATCACTCAACCCTTTTATTCCAGAAAATCTATCCTTGGTTGATCGAGAAGACAGCCCAGAAATTCCTATGCAATTGCTCAGCTCACCGGGCATAAGCCTTTGGCATCAACAAGACCAAACGTTTGAACGTCCACGTGCGGATTTTTTTGTTGCCCTCATGACGCATCAAGCCATGGCCAGTGCCAACAATGCCGTGATGATTGATCTTTACACACGCATGGTCAATGACCAACTCAATGAAGTGCTTTATGACGCCTCATTGGCTGGGCTGTCTTTATCTGTCTACCCTCATATGCGTGGCTTATCTCTGCAGCTCTCAGGCTACAATGACAAGCAAATGGCATTATTGGCTAAAGTACTCCCGCTTCTGCGTCATCCAGAAATGGACAGCAGGCGTTTTATGCAAGTGAAACAGCAGCTTCAAGAGCGGCTTATTAACCTTCAGCAAGAAACGCCTTATCAGTTGTCCTTGCAACATTTGTTCACTTCTTTAATGTCGAGATGGAGCACAGATGACAAGCTTGAAGCGCTAGAGCTCCTTTCACTTGAAGAGTTAGAGCACTTTATCAGTGAGCTATATACTGAATTAGACGTTCGTATGCTTGCGCATGGCAACCTTAAAGCCGAAACAAGCTTAGCAATGGCTGATTTGGTTAAAGAAGCTCTATTAACCGAGACTCGTGCGATTCCAGCCATTCAAGTCCCCGTTGTAAAGTTGCCCGCATCTGAAGAGTTAAGAGCAACCCTTAAACTAAACCATCATGATGCGGTGCTAACGCAGTTTCTTCAAGGTAAAGACAACTCTTCGCACAGTCGAGCCGCCGTTGCCTTATTAAACGAAATCATTTCAACTCCCTTCTACTCAGAAATGCGAACCGAAAAACAGTTCGGCTATATCGTCTTTTCGAATTATGTGCCAATGGGAGATGTCCCAGGCTTAGCCTTGATCGTTCAGTCCAGCGTTGCGGACCCAATTACACTGGAATCCCATTTCAGTGAGTTTTTAGATCGCATGCAAGATGAGTTGGCGACAATGGAGCTCGAGGATATTCAGCGCTACCAAACCAGTTTGGTCTCGCGTTTACTGCAACCAGACACCTCCATGAGCGCTCGTTCACAACGCTACTGGCGTGAGCTGGACCGAGACGGCTCATTCAGCAGTCATCAGCAAGTGGCTGAATCTGTTCAGAAAATTCAAAAGGAAGAGCTTGAGCAAACCCTATCGGAGTTGCGTCAACGCCAATTCTTCTTGCGTAGCTTTGGTAAATTCGAGACAGATCCTGAAGCCTTAGCTTCAGACAATGCAGATTCAAATATTCAATCACTAAGGGAGCAACGTGCCTTCTTTCAGTTAGATTAACGGCTCATTTTCTTTAACGCCGGACTTTAATCAAACAAACGATCGAAGTCTGGCGTAAACCCTTCTTCCAGCGCTTGAAATCGGCTAAGAGCATCAAGTTCCTCTTGTTCACTGTCTGTGGGTATTACAGGCGCTGAGGGTGTCGCAGAACTCTCATCATCACCAAAGGTTAAATCACCTTGAAAACCTAGTAATGGATCGCACTCCACCCCTTCAGGAACCAAGGCACAGGCTTGCTCATAAAGATCATCCTGTATTTCTTGGTAGACAAGATCCTCTCCCTCTAAGGAGATAACTGCCTCAACCTCATCCACTAAAATTTCATTAATTTCTTCAGGCTCTGAATACATAATAACTTGGACACTGGGAGCCTGCTCATCTTCAACATCATTGTATAACTCCGGCATAATTTCTGGATCAAATGCCCCCCAATCACGTCCCTCGAAGACATCCCGACCATGATGCGTCCCCACGGAAAAACCTTCTGGATACGTTACCTGATAAGGAATAGGCTGCGATTGCTGAGCAAAACATGGAACAGCAATCACAAGCATTACCCAGCCTGCTGACCCCCCTTTAAACACACTAAAACTCCATTGGATAAACAGATTCTATGTAAGCCGCCAAGTCTTCTAAAATACTCATTTCACGCTCTGATAACTCTGTTTCTGTCGCAATTCTATTCATTTCATCAAATGCTTGCGTCAAGGTTAAACACCCTTCATTTTCAGGCCCTAACAAGCGCTGACTTCGGTGTTCCTCCCAACGCTGCTGCTCATTAGAATCCAATGTGTAGGGGAAGTTTCGCGCTTTGTATCGTAGCAGCATCTCTTCTAAACGCGGGTCCTGAAAAGGTAACTGCAAACCGATCAATTCATCTGCACTGAACTGGCGGATTTTATCCATTAAATGACGATCGTGTGGACTGAAAAAACCACCTGAATACAGCATATGATCAGGATCTTTTTCTGGGACAAATGTATTGATCTCATAAAGCGCTTTGAGCTTAGGCTGAATCTGCGTGGCTTGACGCAAAATGGATAAATGACGACGACACACGGCCCCCTCTATGCCATAGCGCTGTGCTTCCTCTGCGTTCAACATTCCTGCCGGTGCCACAATAGGACACTTATTCAGGTGAACTAGCTTCAAACCGAGCACACGCTCCTCTGAGGTCTCTCTAGGTGCGTAAAGTAACCTATGCAGCTCATTAACATCTAAATCCAATAAAGGCGTCGGATCACAACGAAGATCCCAGGTAATCACCGCATTGGATTGAATAGGATGGTACGCCAAGGGGGCAACAATCGCTAAGTTTCCCAGAGTGACAGGGTACCTTGAAGATACATGAAGAAATGGCTTCATATTCGCAACATCTAGGCTCTTTTGCACTGTTTGCTTGGAGCGATTCTGGAAGACAAAATCAAACAAACGCGGCTGCTTCTCTTTTAACAACTTAGCCATGGCGATCGTTGCATAAACGTCTGATAAAGCATCATGCGCTTGATCATGGCCGATGCCATTTGCCTGAGTCAGGTCTTCTAAGCGCAAACTCGGTGAACCGTCGGCATAGGCTGGCCAAATAATACCATCCGGCCGCAAAGCCCTTGCTAGCCTCAAACTGTCAATAATGTCCCAGCGAGAGCAATTGTTTTGCCACTCGCGCGCATAGGGATCGAAAAAATTTCGATACAGCGTATTGCGGGTGACTTCGTCGTCAAAACGTATGCTATTGTACCCCAGCGCACAGGTTCCGGGGCGCGCCATTTCTGCATGAATACGCGAAATAAACTCTGCCTCACACAAGCCTTCTTCTAAGGTTCTTTGAGGTGTAATGCCCGTAATCAGGCAGGCCTTTGGGTGTGGAATATAGTCATCACAGATTTTTGCATAGAGCATGATAGGCTCTTCAATTATATTGAAATGCTCATCCGTGCGAATAGCAGCAAACTGCAAAGGCCTGTCTCGTTTAGGATCCACACCGCCCGTTTCGTAATCATGAAAGAGGAATGTTAGAGGTTCTGTTATAGCCATAACGTCTACTTAATTTGAATGCCCATAAGATGTATCTGGATTTATCGTCGTGTTAATCTGTGTAGATTACCAGTTAACCGACATAGGATCATCCTCATGATGCAAGATCAAAACAATACTGAACAAGCCTGTCCTTGCCAGTCGGGAAAACCCTTTATGATGTGCTGCGCACCCGCCATTAATGGCTATCGCCCTGCTAAAACGGCGGAGGCCTTAATGCGTTCGCGTTATACGGCCTTTAGCATTGGAGCGGTTGACTACTTAATTCACACCACCGCACCAGAAAAACGCCAGCCCGAAGATCAAGAAATTTTGAACGAGCAAACGCAAATCACTCTTTGGACAAAGCTTGAGATTATATCGACACAACTGGGTCAAATCGGAGACTCCGAGGGTATTGTTGAATTCAAAGCATCCTTCGAAACGCCCGAAGACTCAGGTACCCTTCATGAGACTTCACGCTTTCGCTTTGAAAACAACCAATGGTTCTATGTTGACGGTGAACTCAACCTCTTAATTGACTGACATTCTAAACGCCAACTCTTTTAAAAAAGCCGCTTTAGATTTCTGCAATCTGGCCGATACCTAATCAATGAATGAGGGCAGCCCCTTGAAATAAACACCCAAACCCAAAGAGGATGAGGAGCGGTTTATGCGTATTGAAGCCAGCCAGATAAATATGAACTCTGGCCATGCCAGTCAAACTCGCTATGAGCGCACCGAAACGCTCACCACTGAGCGCAGACAAACCAACGCCCAAGGGGAAGAGTCGACTCAACGTACCAGTCTCACTCGCTCCACTAACTTTACTAGCAAAGAGCTACTCACCTATTCGGATCTTCGCAAACGTTTTAGCGAAAGCCAACTGGAGCCCGATGAACGGCGCCTTGCCAGCCTTCAGAGTCAACCGATGGCAAATACAGCAAACACGACCAACACCTCAGCGGATGCCCCCTTTCGTCTAGAGCTGTCGTCTGATGATCGTGTTCGTCTTCTCCTTATTCAGCAGTTGATGCAATCTCTGACGGGGAAAGAATTTAAAATGCAACTCTTTGATGCTCGCTCTTTCAAGCTCGATCTAGAACTGCCATCTCAACCCTTACCGACAATCACGACACCTCAAGTAGAATCCTTTAGTTTTCAGTATCATCGCGAAGAAACCTTCTATCAAGCAGAAAATACCCATTTCAAGGCAACTGGCCTTGTAAAAACAGCAGATGGGCGCAGCATTGATATAAGCTTGCAACTCAATTTAAGCCGAGAATTAGTCCAGCACAATTCTTTTATGCTGCGCGTGGGACAAAATCTAACCGACCCCTTGGTGATCAACTTTAACGGAAACTCTGCTGAGTTAACTGAAACACGCTTTGAATTTGATTTAACACTGGATGGACACCCTAATTTAATTCCAAGTCTTGGGGCGAATAGCGCATTCTTAGCGCTTGATAAAAACAATGATGGTATCATCAACGATGGCAGCGAACTGTTTGGTGCTATCACGGGTGACGGATTTAATGAGTTAGCAGCCTATGACGATGATAATAATGGCTGGATAGACGAAAGCGATGCGGTCTTTCAGCATTTAAAACTATGGGTACACCCAGGAAACTCAGACTCACAGCAGTTAATGACTCTTTCTGAAGCGGGAATTGGTGCGATTTACTTAGGAAATGCCAAAACGCCTTTTTCACTCTTACAATCGGGCGATTCTAGCCTTTTAGGTATGATCCAATCCACGGGTATTTACTTATCAGAGGATGGCAGTGTCGGAACAATACAACATGTCGACTTGACGGTTTGAGCCCTAGAAGACACACTATCGCCTCGGAAAAGACCCTTGTATTAAACTTAATTTTGTTTGCATGGGCTTCAGGGCTTTTAATGCAGCACCTGCCACCGTTAGAATACCGTCCCTTTGCTTTAACTTTTTATGGACTGTCGGTATCCCCATACCGGCTGGGGTAATTGATGTTTTTAAATCTGTTTAGGCCCAAATGGCGACACTCTGATGCAACGATCAGATCACGTGCAGTCAATCAGCTCAACGCTCAAAATGCTGATGAATTTGAAACACTCGTCAATCTTGCACAGCAAGACCCCTCCGCTGAGGTAAGGAAATCGGCTATCTCCAAGATAGACAGCCTCTCTGTCTTTGCCAAACTCCTGTTATCCGAAACCGATACTGATGTCATGGCTTTACTGCTCACACGCTTGAGTCAGGCACTTGTTATGACGGGGCAAATTAAAGGCGCCAAATCTCAACTAACACCTGAGACGCACGAAATATTGGTCACACTTTTGCTTGAGAGCCAAGCGCCCGCTGTCCATGACACCTTATTCAAATATGTCGCTCACCAGTCTTCATTAGCGACACTCGCGCTAAAATCGCCTTTAGCATCGACTCGCCAGCAAGCAGCATCGGCACTGACGAATATTCCTGAACTTGAGGAAGTGAACAAACAGTCAAAAGGCCACGACAAAGTCGTCTTTAGAATCACAAAAGACGCTTTAAATGCTCATGCTGAAGCCCTAATGGCTGCGCAGGCTAAGCAGAACAAACAAAATGAATTGTTAAAAAGCTTCTCAAACCTTGTTGATGGGCAGGATAAGCTGCACTTCGTCACTCGTCTTAAATCCTTAACAGATGAGTGGTCAAATCTCAATTTAGATACCCAAAATGATGACTATCAGACCTTGGTATCCAAAGCAAATGCGTATTTGGCGACCCTCCAAGAGGAAGAAGCCGCCATACAAGAGAATAAACGTCAATCTGATCAATTAAGAGCCTCTTGCGAGGCGCATTTGAATGGACTCAATGTTCTAGTTTCAAGCTTGACGCAACAGATTCAATTGGAAGCCAACCCCTTATCTGAACTCAACACCCAGCAAAACGAGCTGAATAAAGTATTGAGAATTCTGACCTACAAGCAGGATATTCCTAAGCTCCTTGAGCTAGCTCAACAACAGCTTGATCTGCTTGCACGCTATCAACAGCATTCTCCTAATAACGACGAGTTATTCGCACTGCCAACAAGTGATATTGAGCAGGAAAAACAACTCAAACGCATTCAAAAAATCATTAAGCAGATTGCATGGCCATCCAATTTGCCTCTGCCACTGCTGCTTCAACAACTAGAACAAACGCAATCGACACTGAAGCAAGCCTTGGAACAAACACAGACAAAAAACAGCGAAGCGCTCGCACTTGCAAGTAAAAAGCTAGACCAGTTAACCGCTTTTATCAATGCAGGTGAAACGCTGAATGCTCAGAGTGTCATAGATGAACTGACTCCCTATTTGAATGATCAAGTCATATCTGCTCGCATTGAAAAGTCATTCAAATCAGAGATTGCAAGGCTCAATGAACTATTAGAATGGCAATCCTTTGCTACTCAGGCTAAGAAAGAGCAGCTTTGCCTACAGATGGAGGCTTTGGCAGAGAACGCTAGCCTAGAACCTTCTGTTTTGGCAGAAAGCATTAAAGAGCTTCAAAAAGAATGGAAGCAGCTAGATCAACAAGGGGCTCAACATTCACGCGAGCTTTGGCAACGTTTCCATCAGGCATCCCAAGAAGCCTACAAACCGTGTGATGAACACTTTAAGCGTTTAAGTCAGGAGCGTGCTTGGAATTTATCGCAACGAAAAGCAATCTGTGAATACCTTAGCGATTATTTCCAGCATTTAGACTGGACCGCCCCTGACTGGAAAGCCATAGACCAAATCGCACATACAGCAAAACAAGAATGGAAACGCTTCACACCGGTCGATCGATCTCCAGGTAAACTGGTTCAACAGCAATTCAATGAGCTCATTTCGCAGATTGATACCAAAATTAATGCTCAGAAAGAATCCTGTGCTGAGGCGAAAAAGAACCTGTTAGAGCAGGCAAGAGAACTTCTTGACTTAGAAGATAAACGTGAAGCAGCAGAACAAGTAAAACGCTTGCAACAACAATGGAAAACCGTTGGCACGACCTTTCATAGTCTAGAGCGACGCTTATGGCTTGAGTTGCGTGAAATCAGCGATGCTGTTTTCGCTCATTTAAAACAGACTCAGCGTCAAGACAATGAAAAAGCAAAACAGGTGGCCAATCAGCGCCAAAAACAGCATCAGCAACATTTGCAACTGCTCAAACACATGGCTGCTCTTTGTGAGAATACTGAGGTCCTCTACGCTGAGAGCACCCTAACCCCTGAACTATGCCTAGAAGCACTCAATACGCTTAAGAGCACATCACTCCCAGCTCCTGTGGTCGAAGGCTTTACAGGGAGGATTAAACGCGTTGAAGGCTTGCTAGAAAATCCTGATGCCTTAGACACTTTACTGACGAGCGCCCAAGAAGAAGCTCGACTCGTTTGTATTCGCTTAGAAATACTGAAGCAACAACCCTCACCTGAAGAGGATGAAACGCTTCGAATGGCTTATCAAATGCAACGCTTACAAGACTCATTAGATTCGGCATCTAGCCTTTCTCACGATGCAGACGTGACTGACTTAATCACTGAGTGGTCGTTTGTGAGCTTTTCATGGCAATTCAATGAGATTGAAGAAAGGTTCTATGAGTTGACTCAAGAACATTCTTTAACTGAAGCAAGTTATTAAACGTTTTGCTATATGAATGAAGCCCGGTAATACCGGGCTTCATTTTAACCATTCGACTAAGTCGAATTAGCTCATATGCAATCCGCCGTTAATCGACAAATCAGATCCAGTGATATAGCTAGAGCTCTCATCCGCAATAAATGCAATCGCTCGAGCAATTTCCTCAGGAGTACCGAAGCGACCCACTGGAATAGTTGAACAAATCTTTTGTTGAACCTCCTCTGCAATTTTAGCCACCATTGGCGTCATAATATAACCAGGAGATACTGTATTCACTGTGATGCCTTTCGCCGCAACTTCTTGTGCTAGGGCCTTAGTGAATCCGTGAATACCTGCTTTTGCAGCAGAGTAGTTACACTGACCAAACTGTCCTTTCTGGGCATTCACAGACGATATATTGATGATACGACCAAAACCTTTTTCGAGCATAGGATTGATCACAAGGCGAGTCATGTGGAACATACTGTCAAGATTTGCACTTAGTACCTCGTTCCACTGCTCCCAGCTCATCTTCTTGAACATACCGTCACGCGTAATACCAGCATTGTTTACTAAGACATCGACACTACCTCCGGTTAACTCTTTTACTGTCTCAATACAAGCAGCACAGGACTCAGCGTTGGTGACATCTCCGTAAGCAACGTCGATCTCGTATCCATCTTTACGTTGCTCTTCTTGCCACTCTTTTGCTTTGTCATGATTACCGCCGCTGTTGTATCCAGCAACAACACGAAAACCAGCATCAACCAGCGTTCTACAAATTGCTGTTCCAATGCCACCTGTACCACCAGTTACCAAAGCTACTCTTTTTGTCATATTTCACATCCCATTGTAAATTTTTGTCTTTTTGTATTACTCGATCAATAAGAACACGCTTAGTCAGATAATTAAAGGCGTATACCATCTTATTTGCTCTTCCTAAGCATAGTACCAGTCGATTTATTACTCTAGCGTGACTTTAGTGTTAACTGCAAAAGTTTTTATACATAAGTCGTAGATCAACGTTATTTGGTTGACTCCCCCTAAACATGCACCTACTCTAGCCAACTTAAACCGGAAAAATTGGTAATACCAATTTACAAAATAAACATTAATTAACGGGAATTAAGCATGAGTCAAACATGGCTTTCTCTCTTGGCCTTTGCCCCGCTGATAGTAGCGGCCATCCTTTTGGTCGGCTTGCATTGGCCCGCAAAGCGCGCAATGCCTGTTGTATTCTTAATGACAGCAGCGATTGCACTCACCGCTTGGGATATGACCCTGAATCGTGTCCTCGCCTCCACCCTTCAGGGACTCATCCTGACGGGATCGATTCTTTGGATTATTTTTGGAGCAATTTTACTCCTCAATACACTTAAGCACTCTGGAGCAATCACTGCCATTCGTGGCGGATTTTCCGATATCAGCCCAGATCGCAGAGTGCAAGTCATTATTGTTGCGTGGTTATTTGGTTGCTTTATTGAAGGCGCTTCTGGTTTTGGAACACCCGCAGCCGTTGCTGCTCCACTTTTAGTGGCTTTAGGTTTTCCAGCACTCGCTGCCGTTATGATCGGAATGATGATCCAATCAACACCTGTGTCTTTTGGTGCCGTTGGCACACCGATTGTTGTCGGCGTATCGGGTGGACTTGATAGAGCAAGCATTACCGAAACTCTGATTGCTCAAGGCTCAGATTGGGACACATTTTATCGACTGATCACCTCAGAAGTTGCCATCATTCATGCCGTCATTGGTATCTTGATGCCACTGTTCATGTGTATCATGCTGACCCGTTTCTTTGGCGAAAAACGCTCTTGGAAAGAAGGGCTAACAATTGCTCCCTTTGCTATTTTTGCAGGGCTTGCATTCGTGATTCCTTATGCTGCGGCTGGAATTTTCCTAGGCCCTGAGTTCCCGTCCATGATTGGTGCATTGGTTGGGCTTCTAATCGTTGTTCCAGCAGCGAAAGCAGGATTTTTGATTCCAAAACAAGGTTGGGACTTTGCAGAGGCGAAACACTGGCCCGTAAACTGGATGGGGAATATAGAAATTAAGCTCGATAGCTTAACGGCAAAGCGCCCAATGAACCTATGGTTGGCTTGGCTTCCCTATATTTTACTCGCAGCCTTGCTGGTTTTATCACGTGTAAATAGTGATGTGAAAGCTTTTTTTACTCAAAACCTAGTCTTAGGATGGTCTAATATTCTGGGAGAAGCAGGCGTTTCGGGAAGCATTCAATTTCTGTACTTACCCGGAGGCATCATGGTGCTCATCGTCCTTGCAACCGTCTTACTGCACAGGATGCGCTTGCCTGAGCTAGGTTCAGCGATCAGCGAATCATCAAAAACGCTGTTAGGCGCAGGATTTGTTTTGATTTTCACCATCCCAATGGTCCGGATTCTCATCAACTCGGGCGTGAATTTGGCGGACTTACCCTCAATGCCAAGAGCCATGGCCGAGTTCGTGGCCCACAGTGTCGGAGATGTATACCCCTTCTTCGCCGCCAGCGTAGGTGCATTGGGTGCCTTCATCGCAGGGTCAAATACGGTTTCGAACTTGATGATGGCTCAATTCCAATTTGATACAGCACACCTTATTGGTGTATCCAGTGCACTCCTGATCGCCGCACAAGCCGTCGGCGCTGCTGCAGGCAATATGATCGCGATACACAATATAGTCGCCGCATCGGCAACCGTAGGACTGCTTGGACGCGAAGGGCAAACCATTCGCATGACCATTATTCCAACGCTGTATTACTTAGTCATGGCGGGCATTCTCACCATGATGGCTATTCACGTTTTCAACGTAAGCGATCCTTTGTTGTCCTAAGTCATTAAGCCTATGACAACCCTATCAGCCAGTCTTAGATAGGGTTGTCTACACAGGCTGCATGAGTCTCTGTAAATGATGCCTCACCCAATACCACGCCAGCACAGCCGTCAGCACATTGGCTAAAACCAGCGCTGCAAACATCCCCTCTAGCCCACCAAAATAGTTTCCGAGCCACCCCAAAGGCAAATACAACAGGAATAAGCGAATCAAGCTAATCCAAAGCGCCTTAAGGGGTTGATGCAAAGCATTAAACGTCGATGCGCTAAGAAAGGTTGTCGCCTGAAAACCAAAGCCAACGGGAACAATCAAAATCCAGATTTTGATCCAATAGGCCACATCTGGATCTGATGTAAACCAATTCGAAACAGGCTCGGCTATGATGATGAAGAGCAAGTACAGACCTAACTGCCAACACAATGCAAATCGAATCACACTCGAATAGGCTTTTTTAACACGAGCAATCTGGCCAGCGCCGTAATTTTGAGAAATCAGTGGCGGTAAGGTCATAGACAGTGCCAAACACACCAGCAAAGACAAAGATTCTAAACGATTACCCACGCCAAAGGCTGCCACGGCTGCCGCACCATGACTGGCAACTAAGGCCGTCAGCACACCATTTGCTACAGGTGTCGTTATATTGGATAACGCGGCTGGAATACTGATTGAGAGCACCTCCCCCCAATGTCGGAACATGACACTAATCGAGTCCATAGGACTCCACTTGAGTTGGCGGCGCTGAAGTAAAATACTGATAACAATTACCGTAGTCATCGCCCAAGCCAAAACACTGGCTAACGCAGCTCCTTTAATACCAAGCCCCGGAATCGGACCTAGGCCAAAGATCAAAATAGGATCTAATATCAAATTCAGTGCAGACGCAATCAGCATCACCATCGCTGAGCGGCGTGTGTCCCCTCTCGCTCGAAAGATACTGTTGCAGACCATGTTCATCACCATGAAAACAGAGCCCGCGAACCAAATCTGCATGTAATCATGAATCAGTGGCCGCAAAGCTTCATCAGCCCCCATTAACACAAAAACAGGATCAATCGCCCACTGCCCCAAAATGCCAACAAACATCATCAGGATAAAGGTCATTAATAGTGTATCGGTCGCCATTGCCGCAGCCGTATCGGTCTCGCCACGGCCAATTCGTCGCGCTAGCGTCGCGGACATACCTATGCCAAGACCTATCGCCAAGCTGACAATCGCAAACGAAACTGGAAAGGTGAACGCAAGAGCTGCCATTTCTTGAGTGCCCAACAAGCCTACAAACCAGATGTCCACCAAGTTAAAGAGCATTAAACTGACAATACCAAACATCATTGGTACGGTCATTTGTACTAATACAGGACGCAGTGGGCCTTTTAATAGATCAGGTGTATTACTCATGAGCGGCCATTAAACCCAAAAGAACAAAATTCTACCACTGAACCCTTAGGATATGCATGCAGTGATGATACTCAGGAAAAATTGAGGTAATATTGGCTTAGTGTGTAAAATGAAAGGAATATCATGAACTGGGTTGTAGGACTTACTGGTGGCATTGGAAGTGGAAAAACCGCAGCAGCCGACTATTTGGAAACGCTCGGAGTTTCAGTTATTGATGCCGATAAAGTTGCTCGGCTCGTGGTTGCGCCAGGTTCGTTTGCGCTTGCTCAAATTGCAGCGCATTTCGGCGAAAACTCAGTAGACAAAGATGGACATCTAAACAGACGCTACCTAAGAAGTGTAATCTTTGATCACCCTCAAGAAAAAGACTGGCTTGAAGCGTTATTACACCCGTTGATTCGCAGCCAGATTTTAACGGATCTTCAAGCCCCTAGCTCATCGCCCTATGTTGTTTTAGTGTCTCCCCTTTTGCTTGAAACCGATCAATGGACACTCGTCGACAAGGTTGTCGTCATTGACGTTCCAGAAGCACTCCAACTTGAGCGCAGTTCTTCACGCGATCAGGCAACAATTGAGTCCATCCAAAAAATCATGGAACAACAATTGAGCCGCACAGATCGCCTCAGTCGTGCCGACTTTGTAATCGATAACCGCCAGACATTAACCGAACTTCATCAACAGTTGGCAGACCTTCATAGCACCTTACAGCAACTTTCATTATCAAAGACTATACAAAAAATTTCTAGAGATGCCTGTGAAACAGATTAAATGCCCGCAATGCGAAACGCCAACCCTATATGATGTCAGTAATCCTTGGCGTCCCTTTTGCAGTGAACGCTGCAAGCTCATTGACCTAGGAGAATGGGCAAGTGAGGGCTATCAAATTCCGCTATCTCCAGAGCCTGATCTCTGGAGCGATGAATTAACAGACGATGGATCATCCAAACGACCACATTAAACAATTAAGGATATAAGCAGATGTTAAGTAAAGTTGTGATTCCAGTGGCAGGTTTAGGAACACGTGTACTGCCAGCCAGCAAAGCCATTCCAAAAGAAATGCTGACGGTTGTGGATAAACCCGTTATCCAGCATGTGGTCGAAGAAGCTATTGCTGCCGGATTCAAAGAGATTGTCTTAGTCACTCGCAGCGGTAAAAATGCGATTGAAGATCACTTTGATCATCACTATGAACTTGAAGCGGAGCTAGAACGGAAGCAAAAAGTGGAGCTGCTCAATAGCGTCCGCCATATTTTACCTGCCGACGTTTCAGTCATCAGTGTCCGTCAACCCAAAGCACTGGGTTTAGGTCATGCTGTATTGTGCGCGGCCAGCGTTATAGGCAGCGATGATTTTGCTGTGATGCT
Organism: Nitrincola tibetensis; assembly: GCF_003284585.1. GTDB lineage: Bacteria > Pseudomonadota > Gammaproteobacteria > Pseudomonadales > Balneatricaceae > Nitrincola > Nitrincola tibetensis. Next base: position 227,946 of record NZ_QKRX01000001.1, on the reverse strand, counting down.
CCCAGATATGTTGATTGATAACAGTCAAACAACGGGTGACATGACCTCAATGGTAGCCGCTTACGAAGGGTCTGGACTTGGTCAAATCATGGTAGAAGCGGTTCCGGTAGAACAGGTTGAGCGCTATGGCATTGTTGACTGCGCAGGTGTGAGCATCCAACCCGGCGAATCAACCAATATCATCGGCATGATCGAAAAACCCAAGGCTGCTGAAGCTCCATCTAATCTCGCTATTGTAGGCCGTTACATACTGCCTGCACGTGTGATGGAAATTTTACAGCACACGACACCCGGTGCTGGTGGTGAAATTCAATTAACCGATGCATTAGAATCCTTGTTGAAAGAATCGAAGCTTCAGGCCTACTCCATGCGCGGCAACCTATATGACTGCGGCAATAAAGCAGGATTAATACAGGCCAATATTGCGTTTGGACTTCAACACCCAGAAACCAAAGATGCGGTGCAATCCTTCCTGAAGTCTCTCTAAATCGAGAGTGGAGTAATAGGACTATGACGATAGAAAACGCTTGGCAACGACTCAGCGAACATGCTGAGGAAATGAAGTCCCTTCATTTGAAAGAGTTACTCAAGGATGAAGCACGCATTCACTCATTAAAGCACCGTCATGATCATTTATTGTTGGACTTTTCAAAACAGCGAATCTTGCCTGAAACCTTTAAACAACTAACAGAGCTCGCTGAGGTTTCGGAATTAACCAGACAGATTGAGCGCTTATTCGAAGGTGACATAGTCAACCAATCCGAGCAGCGCCCTGCATTGCATACGGCCCTTCGAGCCCCCAAGTCGACTCAAATCGAATATCAAGGCCGTAATGTTATCGATGAAGTCTATGAAAGCCTTGAGCGCATGAAAGAAATTGTTACTCAAATTCATGCTGGGCAGTGGCGTGGTTTCTCAGGTGAGCCGATTACTACGATTGTTAATATTGGTGTTGGAGGATCAGACCTAGGGCCTATGATGGCCTGCAAAGCCTTGGCAGAATTTAAAGCAACAACAGAGCAAAAGCTGGAGTTTATTTTTGTCTCTTCCATGGATGGAAGTCAGCTAGCTGAAGTGCTTGATCATCTCAACCCTGCTAACACCCTCTTCATCTTGGCCTCTAAGTCGTTTACGACAATTGATACCCTAGCCAATGGTGCAACTGCAAGAGAGTGGCTGTGCAATGCCAGTGGTCTTGATGATGCTTTATTGATGAAGCGACACTTTATCGGCGTGACGGCAGTGCCTGATAAAGCCAATGAGTGGGGCATTCCTTGTGAAAATCAGCTCCACTTTGCACAATGGGTCGGTGGACGTTATTCACTTTGGTCAGCGATTGGATTACCCATAGCACTCAAAATTGGCATGGAGGGCTTTCGCCAGCTTCTCGATGGTGCCCACAGCATGGACAAGCACTTCAGAAATACGCCGTTTGAGCGCAATCTCCCTGTACTGCTCGCGTTAACAGAAATTTGGAACATTAACTTTTTAGATATCCATGCGCATGCAATTCTTCCGTATGATGGTCGTTTAGCACATTTGCCTGCTTATCTAGAGCAGCTTGAAATGGAAAGTAATGGCAAATCAGTTACCCAATCCGGTGAACCGGTGACAAGACGTACCTGCCCCGTTTTGTGGGGTGAGGTTGGCCCAAATGCGCAACATGCATTTTATCAACTCCTCCATCAGGGAACAGAAAGAGTCATGTGTGACTTTATACTGCCCGCACGAAGATACGATGAACACAGCGATGAACTGAAAAAGCAACATCGCCTTGCACTGGCAAATTGTTTAGCCCAATCTCGCACGCTAGCACTGGGTGATGATGTTATTAAGCAAGCTGAAACCGCTCCAGCGCACAAGCGTTACCCAGGTAACCAACCCAGCACTACCTTTTTACTCGACGAACTCAACCCCTATAATTTTGGGGCCCTGATTGCTCTTTACGAACATAAGGTCTATACCCAAGCTGTCATCTGGAATATCAATCCTTTTGACCAATGGGGTGTGGAACTCGGAAAAGTGATGGCGAATGAATTACTGGAAAGCATAGAGAATCAAGAGACGGGAAATTTTGATGGTGCAACCAATGCATTGCTCACAGAAATCCATGCACTAAACCAGTTTTGCCAATACAAGGATCAGGATAAAGCATCATGAAAATTGCAATATGGGGAGATGAACTAGCGGCGTGGGTCAGTGCTGTCAGCTTAGCCGAAAAAGGCAATCATATTTACATGGTGCGCGAGACCCATAATACCGCGCTCATTCCCAATGATACGAGTATTTGCAATGAACCAGGCTTGATGGCGGCCATTCAAGCGCAGCGGGACAAAAAGCAACTTTTTGCATGCTCATTTGAAGAAGGCTGTGCATTTGAAACTCATTGGATGGCGATGGCTCCCTCTGAGTTCAATCAGGCTCAAACCATCATTGATAAACTAGTAACTCGTAACAAGCGCCTGTTAGTCATAAACCAAAGCAATTTTGGTATTGGTGCAAGTGAAAAACTCCGCAGTTATTTAACTGATCCCGAGCATCAAAGTATCGCGTACATCCCTGATACACTCCAACAAGGCTTGGCTTTGTATCAATTTAACAATCCTGACGTTTTAATCATTGGTAGTGATACTGATCGCACCTTACCTCTGCTAAAAGCCATTTTCAGGCCATTTAGTGGTGGTTTGGAACAGATTCAATTCATGAGTCCGCAAGAGGCAGAGTTTACCAAATTTGCAATCAACGGTATGCTCGCCCTCCGCTTGGGCTACATCAATGAATTAGCCAACTTGGCAGACCAACTTCAGGTAGATATCGATTTAGTCATACAGGGCATGAGCGCTGATGTTCGTGTTGGCAAACATTATCTTCAACCTGGTTGCGGATTTGGTGGCCAACACTTTACACACAGTATTAAAAGCCTTGCCGACCTTCTCAGCCATAAACAAAGATCAACACTACTTGAGATGGTGCTAAGCGAAAATGAAAAGCAAAAGGAACTGCCGTTTAGAAAGCTATGGCAACACTATCAGTGTGATATTCGCGACAAAGTGATCAGCGTCTGGGGTGTTGCATTTAAACCTGGCATCGCCAGTATTGAAAATGCACCGTCTATTCGTGTTATTAAAGCCTTGTTAGCCCAAGGTGCTGTCATCAAAGTCCATGACCCAGCAGCGATGCTGGAGCTTCATACTTACTTTGGTGCCAATAGCCAGATCATTTATTGCGAAACAGCGATTGAAGCAACATTAAATAGTGAAGCCTTATTGCTGATTACTGAATGGAATGAGTATTCATCGCCGGATTTCGATCAACTTAAAGCCAACATGAAAACGCCACTGATTATTGATGGTCGCAACATTTGGGAACCTCAATATTTGAGAGAACTAGGCTTTACCTACTACGGCGTAGGTCGCTAATAAGACCTTGCATGGGTCAATCTGCTGCAGTGTTTAATCACTGCAGCAGATTGCGTAAAGCATTACGCTTTTTGGTGAGCGATAATGTCCTTCCACTTAGCAGGACCCGTGTTATGAACAGACTCACCCTTGACGTCAACCGCAACCGTCACAGGCATATCCTTCACTTCAAACTCGTAAATCGCTTCCATTCCTAACTCCGGAAAAGCAAGCACCTTGGCACCGACAATTGCTTTCGATACTAAGTAAGCAGCCCCACCCACTGCCATCAAGTAAACCGCTTTACTATCCCGAATCGCATCAATTGCGACAGGCCCACGCTCAGACTTGCCAATCATTCCCAGCAGACCCGTTGTTTCGAGGATCTGACGCGTAAATTTATCCATACGTGTAGAGGTTGTAGGGCCAGCAGGACCAACCACTTCGTCGCGAACTGGGTCAACAGGTCCAACGTAGTAAATGAAACGGCCTTTCAGATCGACGGGCAAATCTTCGCCATTGTTAAGCATCTCGATCATCTTCTTATGGGCGGCATCACGTCCTGTCAGCATTTTACCGTTCAACAAAACCGTTTCGCCTACCTGCCAAGTTGCGACTTCTTCAGGCGTCACTTCATCAAGATTAACACGGCGAGTATTGCTGCCCACCTCAAAGGTCACTTCTGGCCAGTCTTCCAAACTCGGTGGTGTTAATACAGCCGGGCCAGAACCATCAAGTGTAAAATGAGCATGACGTGTCGCTGCACAGTTTGGAATCATACATACTGGCAAAGAGGCTGCATGAGTTGGGTAATCTTTAATTTTAATATCCAATACGGTTGTCAATCCACCCAAACCTTGGGCACCAATCCCTAGAGCATTGACCTTATCCATGATTTCTAAACGCAACTCTTCCACACGATTTTGTGGACCGCGCTCGCGAATCTCATGAATATCGATAGGATCCATCAAGGATTCTTTCGCCATCACCGCTGCTTTCTCCGCGGTTCCACCAATGCCTATTCCGAGCATTCCTGGCGGACACCAACCCGCTCCCATGGTTGGAACAGTTTTCACAATCCAATCAACGATACTGTCTGACGGATTCAGCATTGCCATTTTAGATTTGTTTTCAGAACCACCGCCTTTTGCAGCCACATGAACTTCAACTTCATCACCTTCGACAATCTCATAATGGATGACGGCCGGAGTATTATCTTTGGTGTTCTGACGCTTTCCTGCTGGATCGGCCAATATTGAAGCACGCAAAACATTATCGGGATTCAAGTACGCTCGACGGACACCTTCATTGACCATATCGGTCACATTCATTTTGGCGTCCCACTGAACATTCATACCGACTTTAAGAAAAACCGTCACGATTCCCGTATCTTGACAGATAGGGCGTTTACCTTCAGCACACATACGTGAGTTAATTAAAATCTGCGCCATTGCATCTTTGGCCGCAGGATTTTCCTCACGCTGATATGCTTCATGCACTGCTTTTACAAAATCAATCGGGTGATAGTAGGATATAAATTGCAGTGCATCAGCAATGCTATTAATGAAATCATCTTGACGGATAACGCTCATTGGGAGTCTCCAATCGGGCTGTTACATTAAATTGACAGGTGGTTCTTCGACAGATGCGCAGAGTATCGACGCGTCATAGGGGCGTGATTATACCCTAAATTCGAACAACTGCCTGTCAGGTATTAGTATAAAGCTAATAGAAAACGGCTATCAAAATAGGTTGTACCAACGTCATTGCAAAGCACAGACCATATAATAACAAAAAACGAGCCGTGGCGGGTGTTAGCCCAATACGAACGGCAGGCTCTGCACCGAGCAACCTGAGTGGTTTGACAAGAAAAGGTAGACTCAACACTAACCAGTAAGGTGTCGGTAAAAGCCCAGACAACCATAATGCCAAACTGACCAATACCGAAGCAATCAATAGGCCTATATATAGCCACTGCGCTTTTTCGTAGCCAATTTTGACCGCGAGCGTTGTGATACGTTGAGCAGAATCGACCTCATAATCACGCAGCTCGTTACTCAGCAGTAGCAGTGACACTAAGCAACTGATCGGCAAAGACATTAAGACTACCTGGGGATTAAAACTCGCCCCTAAGGCTAAATAGCTGCCCTTAACCATTAGGACTCCCATCAACCAAAAGACCAAGATAACGCCCAATCCGCGGTGCTTAAAGGATAAGGGTGGCAAGGTATACCCCAAACAGCCAATAAAGCCGATCACACAAATCCACAATAAGAGTGGATCCGATTCAATCACTAAATAAAAACCTATGGCAGCCGCCAATAGGATGGCGAGCAAGCCTAACTGAAAATTACGAACAATCTGGCGGGTCGCCAAGAGACTAGAGGCCTTCTTATCACTAAGCTGTGGATGTGTCGTCAAATCGGCGTAATCATTAATTAAATTAACACCAGCTTGAAGCAGCACACCGGCCACAAGAATCAGTCCTGCCCTTGACGGGCTCCAGACGCCATCCAAAAATGCCATCAAAACACCTAGACCACAGGTAATCAGTGCAACTGGAAATGAAAAGGGCCTTACAGCCCTTATGAAATCGTAAGATTTTGCCATTGGACTCTTAATTTCGGGCCGGTGCGTTGGGAAGGTCTCGCATCAAAAGTGCGTAGGTCATATCACCCTCTAAGTTCATGGGGAACATAACGCGATGGCCAGAACCTGGGGCCGCTTCAATGCTAGCGCCCTTTGCGGATAAAAGCTCGTCTAAGCGGAAACGATGATTACCTGCAGGCGTCATTAACTCTAGCGTATCGCCTCGCTCAAAACGGTTTTTCACATCCACCACTAAACGTCCGTGATGAGTATCATGCTCTATAATTTCACCGACGAACTGCTGGTGAACACCAACAGAGTTGCCTGTCTCGTAGTTTTGATACTGATCATGAACGTGGCGGCGATAAAAGCCTTCGGTGTAGCCACGATTCGCGAGGTTCTCCAATACATCCATTAGTTCCATATCGAAAGGCTTTCCAGCAACCGCATCGTCAATAGCACGACGATAGGCTTGTGCTGTTCTGGCGACATAGTAGTGTGATTTAGTACGACCTTCAATCTTCAGGGAATCAACGCCCATGGAAGCAAGTCGATGCACATGCTGTATGGCCCTAAGATCCTTTGAGTTCATGATATAGGTTCCGTGCTCATCCTCAAATGCGGGCATATAATCATCTGGGCGGGACTGTTCCTGTAGCAAAAAGATTTGTTCACTCGGCTTTTGATCAGGCTCAAATTGCTGAACCGGAACAATATCTCCAGAATCATCTTGCTTTGCCTCATGCGCATCATACTTCCAGCGACACGCATTCGTGCAAGTCCCTTGGTTAGGATCTCGATGATTGATATACCCTGACAATAAGCAGCGACCCGAATAGGCGATACATAAAGAGCCGTGAACGAACACCTCTATTTCCATTTCAGGACAGCGCTGGCGTATTTCTTCAACTTCATCGAGCGATAATTCTCGAGAAAGGATCACTCGCTCAATACCCATACGGTGCCAAAACTTAACACTCGCCCAGTTCATTGTATTGGCTTGAACAGACAAGTGAATAGGTACATCAGGAAAGCGGTCTTTTACCATCATGATCAAACCAGGGTCTGACATAATCAGCGCATCAGGCCCCATTTCAATCACGGGCGTGATGTCATCCATATAGGTTTTAAGCTTGGAGTTGTGGGGCAAAATATTGCTAGCAACAAAAAATTTCTTACCTAACTGATGAGCAATCGAAATTCCTTCAGCCAAGTGGTCATGATTAAAATCATTATTTCGAACACGCAAGCTATAACGTGGCTGGCCAGCGTATACTGCATCCGCACCATAGGCGAAGGCATATTTCATGTTTTTGAGTGTCCCCGCTGGAGACAAAAGCTCTGGCTGTCGTATCATTTATCTACTCATCATTTTAAATACATTTACATTGGGCACAAACCCAAGTGCCTGCTAAAAGCATTCACTCACTTAATTCATTTGCTCTAATCGTAATTGTATACGATTGAGCTGCTCTCGTAGCTGTAAAATATCACGACTTATCTGGATTCTTGAGCCATCGATGGCTTGAATAGCAATCTCGTGCTGATTCACTTTTGTCTCCAAACCAACAGGGACAGAAGGTGAGGAATTACTCAGCCCAGCCAAACGCTGATCCGTTCTACGCTGATAGGTTTGCAGTTGTGTTACTTGAGAGGCCAATTGAGTTTCTTGAGCTTGTAGCTTACGCGAGATCTCATCAAGACGTCGAGATAAGGGCTCTAGATCGATCACTTCTTTTCCCTCGGCGGCTTCATTTAATGTATCAAGCCTATCCTTCATGTCACTTACCTCAGCAACGCTCGGTAATTGCTCCAAGGTAACAGTTATTTCAATGACTTGATCACGAAGCTGATTCAATACCTCATCAATTGGATTTTGAGTAAAACGCTCTTCAAGTCTATCGATCTTATTGCTTAAAAGAGCGACATCCGCATTGCTCATTTGCAGTTGTTTAACTGACTGGTTGACTGCCTCTAGTGCGGCTTCTTGTTGTATTAAGGATGCTTGCATATGTCCAATATCTTCTGGACGAAGCCGTAGCATCTGATCCCATATTTTGATGACTTCAGAATTTAAATAGCCATAATTTTCAGCCGATGCCGTTTCGACACTGGCCAGCATATCAGCAAATGATGCCTCTGTTACATCGACCACTTGCTGGCTTTCTGACAGGTTTTGATCAAGCCTTTGCAACTGCACTTCAAGATCGGCTTGTGTTGATGCCCATACTTCTTGCTGTCGGCTAAGCTCGTCTTTTAACCCTTCAAGCTTCCAGCCCAGTCCGCCCACCGCCACCAACAACAGCAGTATCAGTAGTAGAAGAAAAGCACTGTAGCCACGCTTTTGCTGCTGCTTAATCAGTTGGAGATCCGCACGCAAAATACTAATCGCATCTTCTGAGCGATCTTTCAGCCGTTCGATATTTAGTTGAGGTTCTTGTCGTTTACTCATGAACTCTTAACTCCCATTGCCAAATACTGGCCATTGTTAACTAGAGCCATAATGCAAAAAGCTCCGCACCTGATAAAGATACTTAAGGCGTATCAGATTATCAGATGCAGAGCTTTTTTTCAGTCAGAAAAGACTAGCGAAGGCGATATGTCGGGTAAAAAGCAACCATTACTGGTCACCCCTCCCCTAAGAACCGTACGTGCGAGTTTCCCCGCATACGGCTCAAGCCTTTAAAAGCCTCATTTACTAATAAAGCCAGCGGTCATCATACCTGATTTAGCATGAAGTTTACGATGACAATTTGGATGCAGCAACACTAGGTTCTCCAGCTTGTGATCACCACCCTTGTGCCGCTCGATAATGTGATGGATATTCCACCCCGTCTCGAACGTAATCAATTGCTTGCACATCGGGCAACGTTTCTGCTGTCGATTCCAAAGCGTATAGGTTTTTCGCTTACCTTGTTCCGAATTTCTCCACACATACTCCAAACGCTGTTCAAAGTAGGTTTCGAACTCCGGAAGATACGGATTCGCTTCTGCCTTGATTTTCGTGTGCCGCTTTATCGGCGTGTCATTTGCATATAGCAGAGTGGCTAGCTTTCCACTTGGATAGTGATCTGAAAATACCCAGTTACGTTTTCCAACGCGCTTAAAGTACTTATCCTTGATCCAGCGTTTACGACGATTAAGATGTCGCCGTCTGCACCACTGCCACAGCATTTTCCAGATACGATAGTCCACATAGTTAAAGGTTTCTTTAGCCACAATATGGCGGTGATAATTTGCCCAACCCCTAATTACTGGATTAAGTAGATCTATCAGTTGCCAAGTTGGAACTGTTTTATTTCCTTTCACTATTTGCCTGATCTTAGCCAAAAATGATTTCAGGTTTTTATGGGCAGGCTTAATTAACAGCTTGCCTTTATAACTCCTGACATTCTGACCCAGAAAGTCAAACCCTTCCGACACATGCGTTATAACCGTTTTCTCTGCTGAAAGAGTCAAACCACGTTCTGCCATAAAGGCTTCTACGACTGGTTGCACCTCATTCACTAGTAGCTCTTTCGAGATACCTGTAATAACAAAGTCGTCGGCGTACCGCACATAATTGACCTTTGTCTTGTAGCTGGCTTTGGTGTTTTTCTTCCCAAATAGGGCTTCTAACACCTTTTCCAAACCATCAAGCGCAATATTGGCCAATACTGGCGAGATAATACCTCCTTGTGGAGTTCCCGCCTCGGTTGGGAACAACTGGCCGGATTCCATGTACCCTGCCTTCAACCATTTCCTGACTATCCCACGATCCAATGGAACGTTTTCGATCAGCCAGTTATGATCGATATTGTCGAAACACCCTTTAATATCGCCCTCCAACACCCACTTGGCCGAATTAGCCCGACTGAGATTGACGAACAATTGCTCAATCGCATCTGCCGTAGAGCGCAGTGGTCGAAAGCCATAAGAGTTACGGTCTGCTATTGTTTCCGACACTGGTTCCAAAGCAAGCAGGTATAATGCCTGCATTGCTCTGTCTAACATCGTCGGTATACCTAGAGGTCGACTTTTGCCATTGCTCTTAGGTATGTACACTCGCCGAAGCGGTCTAGGCTTATAGCCATTACGCTCCAGACAGTGCACAGCTTTCCATTTGGCGTATGGGGTGTCCCATGTTTCGCCATCGACACCGGGAGTTTTTCGTCCCCAGTTTTCAGTCACTCGTTTTACGGCCAATACTTTGGCTGAGAACGAACGAACCAGCATACGTTGCAAGCATTTAACCTTACGCCACTGCTGGTGCTTTGCCGCTTTCGCGATGCGTACCTGTAGCCCTCTCACCTTACGATGACTGGATTCCCAATCAATCGAATGCCATCCGCTGACAAGGTGGGAGAACGCAGGTACTCCGTTTGAAGTACACATCTTGCTGCTCTCCATTGTACCTCGGAGAAACGTGCACACATCTTCCCTCGCGGGAAGTGTAAACACTGTCCCACGAGGGATATTATTAAAGTTAGAACTGCGAACAGTCGCTACTTCATTTGATGGCTTTACAAGCCGTTACGCGATTAAAGACCAGTTGGAAGTGGGCACCGTTTCCGGCCAGGGCAAAGTTAGAACCCCTATCCCAGCCATTACAGCTGAGCATTTGCTTTTTCCAACCTCCTCTACCCGCACCCTCAACAGCTCACCTTACGGATCACCTGCCACAGGGCGAAGATACGGGCTTACCGAGTTCCATACCTGTCACATGAATGGGTTAGGTTCTGCTTATCCACCGGTGGTCATTTTGTCAGCGTATTCCCAGATGTAAGAGGAATAACCGACCACGTACCATTTTGGTCAGAGCTTGTCAGCAACTTTTAGCTCTTTGCGGATGACGGTGTTTATCAGCAGTTCACTTATGTTAACCATACCACTCAGCCTTGCACCTCATTTGCGTGTTGCTCGCAAAATCTACATCCGACCTCACAGTCAGAATGCACCACAAATGTGGGGTTACGTTGTCAGGAAGCTTCGCACAACGCCGTTACCAGCGATGCACTATCCTTAGGCTACTATTGGCTGAACAACAGGTCTCGCTACCAATTCAGTTACCCGAATGGTGAGACAATGACAGAAATGGCTTACGCCGGAGGGAACCAGCTAAGCATTTAAGACGCGATGACCCCTACCGTCCGATTCAAATAATCTGAACCTTTGGTATGGATACCATTTCATCTTTACAGATGGAAAGATATTGGCTACACCAATACCGAATTGGTACCACCTTATCAAGGTAGTCCGATATCCGGGCTTAATGCAGCCCGGACACCGGGTATTTATATTGCTATTCTCTACGGACTGGGTGTACTCACCAAACGAAGTGGCGAGTACAGGAGTAGTTCCGTTAGGCTAGCTACCTACGCGACTCTCGTCGCACTACATCATTCCGCCCATACCGCCCATTCCACCCATGCCACCCATATCAGGCATTGAAGACTTGTCTTCTGGCAGGTCAGCAATCATAGCTTCAGTGGTGATCATCAGGCCTGCGATAGATGCTGCTGCTTGAAGCGCTGCACGGGTTACTTTAGCAGGATCGATGATGCCCATTTCTAGCATGTCACCATACTCATCTGTTGCCGCATTAAAACCGAAAGAACCACTGCCTTCACGGATTTTAGAAACCACTACAGAGCCTTCGCCACCCGCGTTTGCAACGATTTGACGAATCGGCGCTTCAAGTGCACGGAAAGCCAATTCGATACCGATTGTTTGATCATGGTTATCGCCTTGCAGCTTGCCGACGTTATCAAGTGCACGAATCAACGCCACACCACCGCCAGGTACTACACCTTCTTCAACGGCTGCACGTGTTGCATGAAGAGCATCATCGACGCGCGCTTTCTTCTCTTTCATTTCAACTTCGGTGCCAGCACCGACTTTGATAACAGCAACACCGCCCGCTAATTTAGCAACACGTTCTTGCAGTTTTTCACGGTCATAATCTGAAGATGTTTCTTCGATTTGAACACGAATTTGTGCAACACGTGCTTCAATCTGAGCTTGTGAGCCAGCACCATCAACGATGGTCGTATTTTCTTTGGTGATGCTAACACGCTTAGCCGTCCCCAAATGCTCAAGACCTGTTTGCTCTAGAGACAAGCCAACTTCTTCAGAGATCACTTCTCCGCCTGTTAGAACAGCAATATCTTGCAGCATTGCTTTACGACGATCACCAAATCCTGGCGCTTTAACAGCCGCTACCTTAACAATGCCACGCATGTTGTTTACGACAAGCGTCGCTAAGGCTTCGCCTTCAACATCTTCGGACACGATCAATAAAGGACGTGAGGATTTAGCAACCTGCTCAAGAACAGGCAGAAGTTCACGAATGTTGGAAACTTTCTTATCAACCAGCAGAATGAACGGGTCATCTAGTTCAGCTGACATAGTTTCTTGGTTGTTGATGAAGTAAGGTGACAGGTAGCCACGATCAAACTGCATACCTTCAACAACATCTAACTCATTATCAAAACCAGAGCCTTCTTCAACCGTGATAACGCCTTCTTTTCCTACTCGCTCCATCGCTTCTGCAATGATACGACCGACTTCGGCGTCAGAGTTTGCAGAGATGGTACCGACCTGAGCAATCGCTTTATAGTCCGTGCAAGGAACCGCCATTTTACGCAGTTCTTCAACAACTGCAGCGGCCGCCTTATCAATACCACGCTTAAGGTCCATTGGGTTCATACCTGCCGCGACAGACTTAAGCCCTTCATTCACAATAGCTTGTGCCAAAACAGTAGCGGTTGTTGTGCCATCACCCGCAACATCATTGGCTTTAGACGCGACTTCTTTAACCATCTGCGCGCCCATATTCTCGAACTTATCTTTCAGTTCGATTTCTTTGGCAACAGACACACCATCTTTCGTGATGGTTGGTGAGCCAAAGGATTTTTCAAGAACAACGTTACGACCCTTAGGTCCTAAGGTGGTTTTTACTGCATCAGCAAGAATATTCACACCAGCGAGCATGCGCTGACGGGCATCATTACCAAAACGTACTTCTTTAGCAGCCATTATTCAGAATCCTATAATAAATTCGGTGTCAGATAAAAAACGTTAAGCGATAGAAAGTGCTATTATTTTTCAACAACTGCGAAGATTTCACTTTCTTGAAGAATCATCAGTTCTTCGCCATCGATTTTCACTACGTTTGAACGGGCATATTGACCGAATAATACTGTATCGCCAACTTTGACAGAGGAAGCTTGGATTTCTCCATTATTCAATGTACGACCTGGTCCAACGGCAAGAACTTCACCGCGATTTGGTTTTTCAGCTGCAGAGCCTGGCAGTACGATGCCGCCTGCAGTGGTCTTTTCCTCTTCGCTGCGACGTACGACGACATGATCGTGAAGTGGACGAATGTTCATCTGGTATATCTCCTGGTAGTTAGGATCTAAAGCGATGTTATTTGGTTTAATGTCAATGACTGACAGTTTCCATTAATGGATGCCTGATAAATAAGGTCAGACATCTTTTTTTCAATGGCTAAAGTTAAAAAAATTTAACTTTACTGTCAGTCTTAAGCTCTGATGGGGTATATGGGGGGAGCCACTGACTTTTTCAATGGCGCATCAAAAAATTATTCTTTACGCGTGTACTCTCCATCAATCACATCCCCTGATGCACCTTGGGATGTGTGAGAGGGTCTAGAGGATGTTTCAGTGTAACTAGTGTGGACGCTCTGGCGCGACGCAATGACATGAAAGCGCTGGCTAAGAAAACGAACGATAACGGCACGGCTCCACGGAATCAGGCAACAAAAACCAATAACATCTGTGACAAATCCTGGGGTGACAAGCAAGGCTCCTCCCACGGCAAGCACCACCCCCTCAGCCATTTCTTTTCCGGGTATCTCACCTTGGTTCATCCGCTCTTGAGCCTTCATCAAAGTACTTAGACTTTGAATTCGTAACATATTAACGCCAATGAACGCTGACAGTAGGACCAAACCAATCGTATAGAAAATTCCAATCATCTGGCCGACGTTAATCAGCAAGGTAATTTCAATAATTGGAATAATGATGAAGAGTAAAAATATATAACGCATAAATAGCCTCTTTGCATGTATCCAATGCAGTGGATCACATTCGCAAGAGTGAATCAAGCGATGATCGCAGAAGCTCTAAATGCGACGACGCCCTGCCCTAAAATTAAGCAAGAGTTTACGCGAAGTTTTGCTAAAACGAAGACGCTCCCTATATAGGTATTTTCCCTTATTTCAAATTCGACCAAAAGATGAGCGTGTTATAACAGAATATTTGTTGCGCTGCAGCATTTTGCGTCGCACAATAGAGACATGTTCAACCAACTAGGTACATTATTATGGATCTGCAAGATAAAGTGATCGTCATCACCGGTGGCGGACGTGGTTTAGGACGCGCAATGGCGCTTGAACTGGCCAGTAAAGGAGCTAAATTGGCACTGGCTGATTTAAACCAGCAAGATCTGGATGAAACCATCGGACTCTGTGCCGAATTAGGCTCAGAAGCGCGCGGCTATATTGCCAACGTATCGGTCGAGGCGGATGTCGAGAAACTTTTTGATGATGTTGTCAGCGACTTTGGCACCCTACATGGGCTTGTCAATAATGCAGGCATCACACGCGACGGTCTATTCATCAAAGTCAAAGATGGAAAAGTCGCTGCTAAAATGACAATGGATCAGTGGAATCTGGTAATGGATGTCAATTTAACAGGTACATTCCTTTGCGGTCGTGAAGCAGCCTGCAAAATGATTGAGCTTGGCACCCCAGGCTGCATCGTGAATATTTCGTCTGTGTCTCGTTCAGGCAACATGGGCCAAACCAATTACACGGCCACTAAAGCAGGCGTTCAAGCCATGGCTGTGACTTGGGCAAAAGAACTGTCTCGCTACGGCATCCGTGCAGCATCAATTGCACCTGGCTACATTGGCACTGAGATGGTCATGAGCATGAAACCTGAAGCGCTCGAAAAGATCGCGGCAGGCATTCCAGCAAAACGCCTTGGCAAACCTGAAGAAATCGCGTCAACTGTTACGTTCATTCTTGAAAATGATTACGTAAATGGACGTTGCTTCGAAGTAGATGGCGGTTTACGCATCTAATCGTGCCGCGTAACGTTTCTCAACATACCCTAGCTTGGGCATGTTGAGATACAACGTGACACTTTCAAAAGGTGATCAATCTCGAAAGTTATTGAATTGCACTGGCAACTCAAGATTGGATTCTCTTAGCAACGCCATTGCCTCCTGCAAGTCATCGCGCTTTTTACCCGTGATACGAACCTTCTCTCCTTGAACCTGAGCTTGCACTTTCATCTTGGTATCTTTAACCAACTTGGTGATCTTTTTACATAAGGCTTGATCAAGCCCTTGGCGCAACACAACCTGCTGACGCGCTCTAACCCCACTCAAGTCTGGATCTTTCACTTCCATGCAACGTATATCAATCTTTCGTGACGTTAGTTTGTTGCGTAAAACGTCGATCATCTGCTGTAATTGAAAATCAACTTCTGCTGTCATATTGACCGTATCATCTTGCAACTCAAAATCAGCTTTTACACCTTTGAAGTCATAACGACTTTGAATTTCACGATTTGCTTGATCTACCGCATTGGTCACTTCATGGGAATCCAGCTCGGAAACCACATCAAATGAAGGCATAATTTATCTCCTTTGTGTTAACTTATACGATACGTTAAATTATCGGGAACTGTAATGAACTGGCATATTCTTGGCGCTGGCGCGATTGGCTGTCTTTGGGCACTGCGAATGCGCCAGGCTGACCTGAACGTAACCTTGATTAATCGCACGCTGCAAGCGCCTTATGATCAGTTAATCAAGATCAAAACACAATTTCAAACTCACTCGATCAATGTTAAGGTCGAAAGTGCAACTGAAACCACCCCTATTCAGCATTTACTGATCACCACTAAAAGCTATGATACTCTTTCTGCCGTCGCATCTGTAGCTCACCGACTCAGCCATAGCTGCCAAATTGTATTATTGCAAAATGGGTATGGGCATCAACAACAACTGATTAAAACCTACCCTCACCTCCCCATTTGGCTTGCATCAACAACGGCTGGCGCTTGGAGACACTCCCCTTACACCATCGAGTGTGTAAGCGAGGGCACGACTTTAATTGGCTCAATGCAACCACATGCTGAAGAGTTTCCTGATGGCTGGTCACGCTTACGCCCTCAAATCGTTCTAAGCGACAACATTGATCATGTACTTTGGAAAAAACTGGCCATCAATTGCGCCATAAACCCTTTAACCGCCTATTGGGGCTGTAAAAATGGTCAACTGCTAGACAAGCCTGAACTCAAAATACAAATGCAGCAGGTTTGCCAAGAAATTGAAGCGCTATCCGCGCTTAAAGGTATGCGGCCTTTTTCACCGCCCCTGTTTGAGCTTACATGTGATATTGCGCTTAAAACTGCAGAGAACCATTCATCTATGCTGCAAGATATACGCGCCAATAAAAAAACAGAAATTGACGATATGACAGGCTATATTTGTAAAGAAGCCAAACATTTAAATTTAGATGTTCCCATGAACGCCGAGCTTTACGCTAAGATACAAGGCATGTCACTATCTAAATTAGAATCGCGACCAACAAACAAGAGCGAAGCATGAATCATCCTTATTCTAAAAAACTCTCGCGTAAAGAGTATGAAAAAGAGAAAAAAGCCCTGCAAATTGAACTTTTAAAAGTTCAGAGTTGGGTTCGAGAAACGGGGCAGCGTGTAGTGATCATTTTTGAAGGGCGCGATGCGGCTGGGAAAGGCGGCACTATAAAACGCTTCATGGAGCATTTAAACCCTCGCCACGCCCGTATCATTGCGCTTGAAAAACCTTCAAATGTCGAATCGGGACAGTGGTATTTTCAACGCTACATTAAGCAACTGCCCACCTCAGGCGAAATGCTTCTATTCGACCGTTCATGGTACAACCGCGCTGGCGTTGAACGCGTCATGGGATTTTGTAGTCCATCAGAATATTTAGAGTTTATGCGGGATACTCCCGATCTAGAACGCATGTTAGTTCGTAGTGGTATCCGATTATTTAAACTCTGGTTCGAAGTCAGTCGAGATGAGCAGTTTCAACGTTTTCAATCACGTAAAACAGATCCTCTTAAACAGTGGAAACTTTCACCAATTGATATGGCTTCGTTGGATAAATGGGACGCCTATACCGATGCAAAAGAAGCAATGTTTCGACACACCGATACCGCCGACTCTCCTTGGATCACACTCTTATCCGATGATAAAAAGCGTGCGAGGCTCAATGCAATGCGTTATATCCTAAACAACCTACCCTATCCAAACAAAAACCCTTCGTTAAATTTAACGCCCGATCCACAAATATGCATCCCTGCACGCAAGCTACTTTAATAAACACCAAGGAGAGCAAACAATGGCTGATCGCTTAACCCGGATTTACACCCGCAGTGGTGATAAAGGCACCACTGGACTGGCAAATGGTTCACGCGTGCCGAAGTACCACCCCAGAATTGAGGCCCTTGGTGATGTCGATGAGCTTAACAGTTTAATTGGTTTACTGATTAGCGAATTAGAAAGCTCTCATCCTCTGCGAGGCAACCTACAAACAGTCCAAAACGACCTGTTTGATTTAGGAGGAGAACTTGCGATTGCAGACAAAAGTTACACCGTCATTCAGCTGGAAACAGTCAATCGTTTAGAGCATTGGCTCGATCTATTAAATGATGAACTCCCTCCTTTGAAAGAGTTTATTCTACCTGGTGGAAATCGAGCAGCGGCGGCAGCTCATCTTGCTCGTACAGTTTGTCGTCGATCAGAGCGCCGTATGGTTGAATTGGCCAGTATCGAAGATGAAACAATCAATCCGATGGGTGCCGCTTACCTAAATCGTTTATCGGATTACCTTTTTGTTACGGCACGTTTTTTAGCCAGAGAAAAAGGAGGCCATGAGATTCTTTGGCAACCCTCATCAGCACGCGAAAGCTAAAATACTATCAAGAAAAAATAGCTTAATTGCTTGATTAGACACAACACTTAAGTGTTGAATCTGATATTATGCATTTTACTGAATTTAACGACGACTCTCCGAAGAGGAACTTCTAGTGGAACAGGAAACTATCTGGATAATCACTCTTATTGCCCTAGTTATTGGCGCTATGATTGGCTATATGCTCGGCTTTTCCAAAGGAAGCAGCAAGCAAAAAATAGAAACAGCCGACGAAATCAAGCAAACCAAAACTGAACTACACCGATACAAGCAGGAAGTCACATCACATTTTGAAACGACAGCCGAACTCGTGAACAACTTGACAGAACAATATCGAAAAGTTCATGAACATCTGGCTTCTGGGGCACAGACACTCTGTCCAAACCAAGCGGCGGGTAATTCTCTTCATGCGTCTTTGCAGCCAAAGCAGGTTGAAGCCTTGATACCCGACGCGCAGCCAGACGAAATTAAAGCAACGGATGATACCCGCTCTAAAGATGAGGCAAACGCTATCGAGGCACCACGTGATTACGCACCTAAGGCGCCTAATGAAGAAGGTACTCTTTCAAGCAGCTATGGTTTGAAAAAGAAGGACGAGATAACAGTTCCTCCTCAACCCGATCCAGGCCTTCATGACGAAGGAAATGAAAGCAAGCGCTAAACCGGGTTATCAATATCGACAAACTTATGCTCTATTCCCCAATGGCCAGCCAAGTGCTGGCCTAGGGCTTGAATGCCGTATCGCTCAGTCGCATGATGCCCTGCCGCAATGTAATGTATACCTGCTTCACGTGCAAAATGAACAACAGGTTCAGATATCTCACCACTGATATAAGTATCTGCACCCAACGCATACGCACTCTCAATCATTTTGTCTGCAGCTCCGGTGCACCAAGCAACCTTATTCACAGGATGCGAGCCCCCAGCAATAACTTGAGGTGCACGTTGCAACACCTTTGCTAGATGCTGGGAAAACAGACTCAATTCAAGTGATTCTTCGAGAGAGCCAATATTTCCTACTGCGAAAGGATTGTCTGGCTCCATGGATGTCTCAACAACAAACCCTAGCTTATTTGCAAGCTGAGCATTATTGCCCAACTCAGGATGAGCATCTAAGGGTAAATGGTAAGCAACCAAGTTAATATCATGAGAAAGCAAGGTTTTTAGGCGCTGATACTTTATGCCGGTGATGACTTCAGATTCACCCTTCCAAAAATAACCATGATGAACCAATAGCATATCGGCTCCCCAAGCTACGGCTTCATCAATGAGCGCTTGGCATGCCGTTACTCCCGTCATGATTTTGCGCACATGTGCCCCCCCCTGAACCTGTAAGCCATTAGGACAATAATCCTTGAAGCGATCCACTCTTAACAGTTCATGGCAGTACTTCAACAATGCATCTCGCTCGATTACCGGATTATTCATGGCCTAGACGTCCCAATTTAGTTAAACAACTCGTATAATGTAACAAATTCATACGCAGATAAGGAACGATGAAAAAGTTTAGTTTCCTCGGCTGGCCCATTCTAACAGGTATCCTTGCTGCCCTGTTGATCTTACAGTTCCTGCCTAATTTCAATGTGCAAGAAGTGAATAAAGTCGAGATTCGTGAAACCTTTATTCCTGAGCAAACGCATAGTATCAAGCGTATTTCCTATGCAGATGCTGTTGATCGTGCGTCACCAGCGGTAGTCAATATTTTTACGCAAACCGTCGTTCGTGAAAACAACAATCCATTGATTGCAGATCCATTTTTTCGCCAATTTTTTAATCAAGAACGCCTACCCCAACAGCAAGAGCGAATCCAGTCCAGTTTGGGATCAGGGGTTATCATCAGCCGCCAAGGGTACGTGGTTACCAATAATCATGTCATCAGCGGTGCTGACACGATTATTGTATCGCTACAAGATGGACGAGAGTCCATTGCAACTGTCATAGGTAGCGACCCTGAAACTGACCTTGCCGTTTTAAAAATTAACCTGACCGACCTCCCTAGCATCACACTTAGCACATCAGATGCCCATTTAAGAGTCGGTGATGTGGTATTAGCGATTGGAAACCCGTTCGGCGTAGGGCAAACCGTCACAATGGGCATCATCAGTGCTATTGGTCGTAACAGTATCGGCCTGAACACTTACGAAAACTTCATTCAAACCGATGCAGCCATCAACCCCGGGAACTCAGGGGGTGCACTAATCGATCCAGACGGTAATTTATTGGGCATTAATACCGCTATTTTCTCCCAATCCGGTGGCTCACATGGCATAGGCTTTGCCATTCCAGCGTCAGTCGCTCGAAAAGTCATGCAAGACTTAATTGAGCACGGTCGAGTCATCCGTGGCTGGCTTGGCATAGAGGTTCAAGAACTAACTCCGATTCTAGCCGAATCATTTGATGTAACGGACCGCCAAGGACTGATTATAGCGGGAATTTTTAGAAATGGGCCGGCACATCAAGCAGGCCTGCAACCGGGTGATATTTTACTGGCATTGAATGGAGAACCACCTTCGACCGCACGCCTGACGATGAACCGTATAGCAAGAATACGACCTGGTGAAAAAGCAAGAATGGAGATTTTACGCGATGGAAGAGAAATGTCGTTGATCGCTACGATCGGAGAAAGACCTCAGATTCGTTAAAGGAATCTGAAGTCTTGAATCATAGATAGACTTAATCGAGAATACGATACTCAGCTGAGCGGGCGTGAGCCGTTAGACTTTCACCACGTGCAAGAATAGAAGCAACCTTGCCCATTTCAGATGCGCCTTCCGGTGAAAACATAATTAAAGACGAACGCTTCTGGAAATCATACACACCTAAGGGCGAAGAAAAGCGCGCCGTACCTGAGGTTGGAAGAACATGATTCGGCCCGGCGCAATAATCGCCAAGAGCTTCAGCCGTGTAACGCCCCATGAAAATGGCACCCGCATGACGAATCGAAGGCAACAAAGCTTCTGGATCCTCGACAGAAAGCTCTAAATGCTCCGGTGCTATGCGATTACTGATGTGTGCAGCCTCTGCCAAATCTGCCACTAATATCAATGCCGCACGCGTTTCAAGTGACGTTTTAATAATCGCTTGACGCTCCATTGTAGGCAGGAGTTTTTCGATACTGGACTGAACTTCATTCAAATAATGCTCATCGGGGCATAATAAAATGGACTGCGCATCTTCGTCATGCTCCGCTTGAGAAAACAAGTCCATCGCGATCCAATCAGGGTTTGTTTTCCCATCGCAAATGACCAAAATCTCGGATGGCCCGGCTATCATATCGATGCCGACTGCACCAAAAACAGCACGTTTTGCTGTGGCAACATAAATATTGCCAGGCCCAACGATCTTATCCACTTTCGGAACGGTTTCGGTACCATATGCTAAGGCTGCGACGGCTTGTGCTCCACCAATGGTGAAAACACGATCAACGCCTGCTAACGCTGCAGCCGCTAAAACCAACTCATTGACAACACCATCTGGAGTGGGAACCACCATAATAATTTCATTCACACCTGCCACTTTTGCAGGCAGAGCATTCATTAAAACAGAAGACGGGTAAGCAGCTTTACCACCAGGCACATAAATACCCACTCGATCCATAGGCGTCACTTGTTGACCCAGATGCGTCCCATCTGCTTCAACATAACGCCAGGAGTCGCTTTTCTGACGTTCGTGATACTGACTGACCCGTGTGGCAGCCGCTTCTAAGGCCGCACGCTGCTCAGCAGGCAAATCATGTAATGCCTTTGCTAAGCGCTCAGTTGAAAGTTCTAGCTCAGCCATGCTCTGAGCCTGCATGCGATCAAACTGATTGGTATAGTCAACCAAAGCTTGATCACCTCTAGCTTTCACTTGAGTAATAACATCCTCAACCACTTGATTAACACGCTTATCAGACACAGATTCCCACGCCAGCAACGCATCTAACTGCTGCGCAAAATCGCTTTGTGAGGAGGACAAACGTTTGATAGACACTTGCGTCATTTATAAACCCTCTCGTTTAGCAATTACGGCCGCTCTCATTTGCTCAATGATCGGCTGAATGAGCTCATACTTCATTTTCATTGCAGGTTGCCCAACAACAAGGCGCGAACTTATATCCGCAATATGCTCCATCGCCTCTAAGCCATTGGCTCTGAGTGTATTTCCGGTATCGACAATGTCTACGATTCGATCCGCAAGACCCATTACAGGTGCCAATTCCATTGCGCCATACAATTTAATGATATCAACCTGCGTTCCTAAGCGGGCATAGTATTCACGGGTAACATTGACAAACTTTGTCGCAACACGCATCCGTCCCTCAACACGCCCCGCATTTTTGAGGCCTGCGACCATCAACTTACATCGAGAGATTTCTAAATCTAAGGGCTCATACAAACCCTGACCACCATGCTCCATGAGGACATCTTTACCCGACACCCCCATATCCGCACCACCGTATTCCACATAGGTTGGAACGTCAGTCGCACGAATCACCATTAAGCGGATATGAGGATGGTTCGTATCAAAGATCAGCTTACGACTGCGTGATATATCCTCAGCAGGAAAAATATCAGCAGCCGCCAATAAAGGCAGAGTTTCTTCTAAGATCCTGCCTTTTGACAGGGCAATCGTAAGCTGTTGCGTCATAACCTTCTCTCTTAAGCTTTAATACGCCGTATACCTGCACCCAGTGCACGGAACTTTTCTTCAATCGATTCGTAGCCACGATCAATATGGTAAATGCGATCAATTAAGGTATCACCTTCGGCAACCAAGCCCGCTATTACCAAGCTTGCCGATGCGCGCAGATCTGTCGCCATAACCGGTGCAGCTTTTAAGCGCTTAACACCTTCAATAATGGCTGACTTGCCATCAATAGTGATATCTGCACCTAATCGAATCATCTCTTGCATGTGCATAAAGCGATTTTCAAAGATGGTTTCCTTTATGATCCCAACACCGATAGCGACAGCATTCATCGCCGCAAACTGAGCTTGCATGTCAGTTGGGAAACCTGGATAGGGGGCCGTTGTTATATTCACAGCCTTAGGTCGGCGCCCTTGCATGTCCAACTCAATCCAATCATCGCCCACTGTGACATGAGCACCCGCCTCTTCCAACTTTTGCAAGACTGCATCAAGCGTATCAGGGCGCGTATGCAAAGCTTTGACACGACCACCCGTCGCAGCTGCTGCAACTAGAAAAGTTCCGGTTTCGATGCGATCTGCCATAACTGGATAGCGACAGCCTTTTAAGGATTTAACTCCCCTAACCGTAATCATGTCAGTACCTGCGCCGGTGATATCGGCACCCATTGCATTTAAGCAATTCGCTAAGTCCACAATCTCGGGCTCACGCGCGGCATTTTCGATTAGAGTTTGACCATCAGCTAGGGTGGCGGCCATCAAGATGTTTTCGGTTCCGGTGACAGTGACTGTATCAAAAAAGACTCGTCCCCCTTTTAAGGGCCCGTCACAACTGGCTCGAATATAGCCGCCGTCTACTTCAATTTTTGCCCCCATGGCCTCTAGACCACGGAGGTGAAGATCGACAGGACGACTACCAATTGCACATCCGCCAGGCAACGACACTTCGGCCTTACCATAACGCGCCAACAGAGGGCCCAGCACCAAAATAGATGCCCTCATCGTTTTGACGAGGTCATAAGGTGCCACGACCGAGTTTAGCGAACCTGTATTAATAACAACGCTAAACTTTTCATCTCGGCTGATTTCAGCTCCCATCTTACGCAGCAACTCAAGCATAGTTGAGATATCATGCAAATCAGGGAGATTGGTAATATTGATTGGCTCATCTGACAGAATTGAAGCTGCAAGAATAGGCAGCGCCGAGTTTTTGGCACCTGAAATCCAAACCTCGCCATTTAGACAGGCGCCGCCTTCAATGAGTAACTTATCCATTTAAAATCCTGTTTAATCGCTTAACCTGCGATATCGGCCCATTGCTCTGGGGTATAGGTTTTGATTGTGATGGCATGTATTGCACCACTTGCGATTTCTTTATTCAAACAACCATAAACCAGTTGTTGTTTTTTAACAGGAGACAGTCCAGAAAAAACAGAACCTACTACAGTAATTTGGAAGTCACAGCCTTCACCTGCAGTATAAACTTCACAACCATCTAACTGACTTTCAATAATTTTTTTTACTTCATCGGCATGCATATAAAACTCCGGTACAGTGTAGAGCATCACTGAATAAGGTGCACATCATAACGAAAAAGGGCCAAAAAGGCGACCTAGCCTTTTTGGCCCTACTCACTCAAATCAATGCGCAGTCATTTCAAATCCAACCAGCTCGGAGATTGATCGCAAATCCGGTGGAACTGAAAGTGGTGTCAGCTGAATATTTTGATTTTTTGCCGCACGAAGACCGCACAACCAAAGCGATAATGCTGAGCTGTCCACTCTGCCAACTCCGGAAAAATCAACACTCAACTTAGCATCACGCGACTGCGCATTCATTAATTCAATAAGGGTATCGC
This sequence comes from Nitrincola tibetensis, assembly GCF_003284585.1. Classification (GTDB taxonomy): domain Bacteria; phylum Pseudomonadota; class Gammaproteobacteria; order Pseudomonadales; family Balneatricaceae; genus Nitrincola; species Nitrincola tibetensis. The sequence continues at coordinate 203,494 of NZ_QKRX01000001.1, read as the reverse complement.
GCATATCGACAACGGTTGCAAAGACGATGTCACCCGATAAGTATAAGGTTGACTCTTTTAACTCAACCTTCGACATCTTTCACTACCTGAGCAATCGTACTGGCAACACGTTCTTCCCAACCATCTATGACGCCAGACACAGAGCGAGCTCTTTGATACATGTCTGCAAACTGATTTTGGAAAGTCAGACGCAAGTTAATGCCTTCAACCATAACATTGACCAACATCCAACGATCTTCATCTTTTCTCATATAATAGAGAATATTAAATGTTTGACCTGCTGAGGATGTCATAACCACGTTGACAACCTGCAACTCTGGTCGTGGGCTTGACGCCCTTGGTGGCACAATCCGGTAACTCGCTACAGAGAAATCGCTGACTGCAATCGAATAGGTTCTCACCAAAGTTGTCTTTAAAATACCGGCGAATCGTTGCAACTCATCCTCAGTTGCCGTCCGCGCAAACCGACCCATCACACCGCGACCGAAACCATAAAAATCGATAACTGGCGTAACTATATTTTGGATTTCAGTTTCTAAACGATCTTTATTATTGGCGCTGAGAAGGGATTGATCACTCATCAACACTAGCATTTTTTCAGTTGTTTCTTCGACAACCGCTTTTGCTTCTTCCCAATCCTGATCGATTGCAAGAGCATTCACAGAGGCCGTTAACACTAACAGCGCCAGAAAAGGACGCCAAAACAATTGCTTAAACATAAAAATCACTCGCTCACCTGATTCATCAAAAACTTACCTACTAGATCTTCAAGAACCAATGCAGACTGGGTATTGTAGATGAATTCTCCAGGCGCAAGCACTTCGACATCCCCTCCAGGAATAATACCAATATACTGCTGACCCAATAGACCTGATGTTAAAATCATCGCTGAACTGTCAGCACTTAAGAAGTCTATATCTGGGTAAATCTCCATTTCAACCTCGGCCATCAGCATCTGGGGATCCAGGCGAATGCGAGTAACTTCACCGATCTGCACACCTGACATTGACACCTTAGCCCTCGCTGTTAGGCCACCAATATTTTCAAAGTTGGCATAAATTTTATATCCTGCCCCTTTAGATGCTAAATTTAAGCCACTGACATTAAGAGCCAAGACCACTAACGCTAAGAAGCCAATAAGCATAAAAAAACCCACACTTATTTCCATTGTACGCATACGCATAATTACAGATCTCCAAACATCAAAGCAGTCAAAATAAAATCGAGGCCTAGCACAGCCAGTGATGAATAAACCACTGTTCTCGTTGTCGCTTGGCTAATCCCCTCAGAAGTCGGTACACAATCGTAACCTTGGTATACAGCTATCCAGGTAACCACAAAGCCAAACACCACTGCTTTGATCAAACCATTTACAACATCGCTCATAAAATCGACAGATTGCTGCATGTTGACCCAATATGAACCGCTGTATATTCCTAGCCAGTCCACAGCAACCAGTGCGGCTCCCCATACGCCGACAACTGCAAAAATCATAGTCAGCAACGGCATACAAATAAAACCAGCATATAATCGTGGCGCTATAATGCGTCTTAACGGATCAACACCAATCATTTCTAAGCTTGCCAATTGTTCAGTCGCTTTCATTAAACCAATTTCAGCGGTCAATGCTGACCCTGCCCGCCCTGCAAACAGTAAAGCCGTTACGACAGGTGCTAACTCACGAACAAGGCTGAGGGCAACCATTTGGCCAACGGCTTCTTCAGAGCCATAATCGGCCAGTATGGTATACCCCTGAAGCCCCAGAACCATCCCTATGAACAGTCCAGAGACAACGATGATGATCAGAGATAACACCCCTACAAAGTAGATTTGTTTAATCAATAAAGGGAACATCATTACAGGCGCAGGCTTAGCAACCACTGACTGAAACAGGATTTGTCCAGAGCGCCCAAATGCAGCCAATTTAGACAAGGTCCTATGACCTAGCTTTTGCATAAAATCAATCAACGACTTACTCCTTTATGCATCAACTGCTCTAAGAAATCAGGGGCTTGATAGTGAAAAGGGACAGGACCGTCTGGCAACCCTTCTACAAACTGACGCACCTGCTCCGATTCAATGGTTTTAAGTTGATCTGGCGTCCCATGGGCAATCACCTTTCCATCAGCAATTAGATAGATATAATCTGCAATGGATAAGGTTTCTTGGATATCATGCGATACTATAATACTGGTATGACCTAATGCTTGGTTCAGGCGGCGGATTAAATTAACCAACACCCCCATCGCAATCGGATCTTGACCTGTAAAAGGTTCATCGTACATAACGATATTAGGATCTAACGAAATCGCTCTTGCTAAAGCAACACGCCTCGCCATCCCGCCTGATAACTCACTTGGCATGAGGTCGTAAGCCCCTCTTAACCCAACCGCCTGCAGCTTCATCAATACGATATCCCGTATCATTTCTTCAGGCAGTTGTGTGTGAACCCGAATCGGAAAAGCAATATTATCAAAGACATTCATGTCAGTGAAAAGAGCGCCACTTTGGAACAACATCCCCATTTTTTCGCGGATAACAAATAAATCTTTACGCCCTAGAGAAGGCACACTGCTGCCTTCGACGACTATGTCGCCACTGTCTGGACGCAACTGACCGCCAATGAGCTTCAGCAAGGTGGTTTTACCCGTCCCCGAAGGCCCCATAATAGCGGTCACCTTTCCTCGCGGAATTTTGATATCGACCCCTTTAAAAATGGGTCGATTTCCCCTTGAAAAGGTTAAATCCTTAATTTCAACGATGACATCCTCAAGCATGCTTGAAGCACTTCCTGTCGCCGGACTTACTGCTTCCATCCCGTTAGTGCCCTATCTTAAAAACGAACGTATATTTGACATGCAAAATCACAAAAAGATCTACTATAACACTACCTAAGTCGACTTAAAATCACTCAATCGCTATCCTTTGCGTGTTCACGGTAACAGAGATGCAAGATATCCATACCAACAGATGCTTAGCAATCTAAGCTGAGTTAAACTATGCCAATATTACTGCATTCACTTTTTAAACTAATGGCAAAATAATGGCTATTGATTATCTGAAAACAGCAAAGCGCACGATTGAGATAGAACGAGAGACTTTAAGCGCTTTGCTTGAGCATCTAGACTCAAGCCTAAACGACGCTTGTTCAATCATGATGACATGCAAAGGTCGCGTCATTGTGACCGGCATGGGAAAGTCTGGGCATATCGGCAATAAAATTGCTGCAACACTTGCCAGCACAGGCACACCTTCATTCTTTGTGCACCCAGCCGAGGCCAGCCACGGTGACTTGGGCATGTTTACCCCACAAGATGTAGTTCTTGCTTTGTCCAACTCAGGCGAAACCAATGAAGTCATTACCATTTTGCCGCTGATCAAGCGCATGCATGCTCCTTTAATCAGCATCACAGCCAACCCCAACTCGACCTTATCTCGCTTTGCAGACGTTAACCTTCACATCCCAGTCACTCGCGAAGCTTGCCCCCTCAACCTAGCACCGACATCAAGCACTACAGCGCAGTTGGTTTTAGGGGATGCATTGGCCATCGCGTTGCTCGAAGCCCGTGGATTTAGCGCCGAAGACTTTGCCTTTTCTCATCCAGGTGGCAGCCTAGGGCGACGCTTACTCCTCAAGGTTGATGACATCATGCATTCGGGTGATGAAATTCCTCTGGTCTCTCTCGATACTCCCATCCATGAATCGCTGCTGGTCATGACACGTAAGCGTTTAGGTATGACAGCGGTCATCAATGATGATGGGCAGTTACAGGGAATTTACACAGATGGCGACTTACGCCGAACACTTGATTTAGAAACCAATTTAAAAACCACCCCAATTTCCGAAGTCATGACACATGGGTGCACGACGATACAAGCAGGGTCACTCGCTGCGGAAGCGCTACAAATTATGCAAGAACGGAAAATTAACGCCCTGCTGGTGACCGACAAAGACGGAAAAGTCACGGGAGCTTTAAACATGCATGACTTACTCAAAGCAGGAGTAATCTAATGGGTAACTCTCTTTCCGCACAACTGACCGAACGTTTAAGACCTGTAAAACTCGTTGTTTTTGATGTCGATGGCATCCTAACCAATGGGCAATTAAATTTCTTGCCTGACGGACAAGAAATTAAGTCTTTCCACACACTGGACGGCTTAGGCATTAAATTACTTCACAAAGCAGGCATTGAAACGGCCATTATCACAGGCCGCAGCTCACCTCAGGTCGAACAACGAGCAAAGGCACTCGGCATCCACTATTTAATGCAAGGCCGCGAAGACAAACTAGTGGCGCTAGAAGAGCTTTGGAAACAACACCATCATAGTGCCGCAACCACGGCTTATATCGGTGACGACCTACCGGATCTCGCCGCCATTATTACCGTGGCATTTGGTGCAACTGTCCCCAATGGACATCCTCTTGTACGTGCCGAAGCGGACTGGTGCTCGAGTCGCAAAGGCGGTGAAGGGGCGGCTCGCGAATTCTGTGAGGTGATTTTAGCCGCACAAGGAAAGCTTAACGCATTGATTGATGAGTTTCGCTGATGCGCTGGACTCGCCATATCACACTAGCGATCGTGATTTTGTTAACCTTGCTCCCCGTTTTATACTGGGGATGGATAGGCATTAACCAAACCGTACCTCAAGTCACTGAACAGGATGAGGACAGAATCGATTTTTTCATTCTGGACGGACACATAAAACGTTATAGCCAAGCGGGTGAAATTGCTCATCAAATTTCATCACCGCTCATCGAACACCTGCCAGGTCAATCGATCACACAGGTGACACAACCTAAGGTAATACTACTGGGTGATCGCGATCAAGAAACACTCATTGAAGCCGATCAAGGCACAATGACTGACGATGAAAGCAAGATTGAGCTTGCAGGGAACGTCCGTGTTATTGATAATTCATCTTTTGATGCACCTAGAGAGCTAAGAACAGAAACAATGACTCTATTTCCTTCGTCACAATATGCTGAAACCTCAGACCCTGTGATCTTCGAACAGGCACTAAATCAGTTATCGGCCATTGGTATGCAAGCTTGGCTGGGTGAACAACGGATCGAATTGCTTTCTGAGGTACGAGGATTCTATGCAAAGAGTGAGTAAACTTATTGGCCTACTGGGAATGGCGATTTTAAGCAGTTTAGCCTTCGCCCTACCTGAAGACAGAAATCAGCCTATCCATGTCAGTGCTGATCAGGCCAGTTTAAATGAGGCCACGGGGGTTTCTGTCTATTCTGGCAATGTTGAAATAAAACAAGGCAGCATGATTCTCAAAGGCAGCCGTGTTGAACTTCATCGTGACAACCAAGGAAGCATCGCTCGTGTTGTTTCCACTGGCAATCCCGCGGAGTTTCAACAACAATCCGTAGCCAGCCAACCTGTAACACGTGCATATGGCAATCAAATGGATTATCGTATTCCAACGCAACTGATCACCATAACAGGCAATGCCCAAGTTCAACAGGCCAATGACCGCTTTACAGGCCAACGCATTGTTTACAATATGGATCAATCGATTGTGGACGCATTTGGTAGCGAGCAACCTGGTGGACAACGCGTCGAAATGATCATTCAACCTAGGTCAAATAATTGATATGATCATGCTTGAAGCTCTGCATTTAGCAAAATCATATAAACGCCGACACGTCGTGCGCGATGTATCACTGCGCGTTTCGCAAGGTGAAATTGTTGGACTCTTGGGGCCTAACGGAGCAGGAAAAACAACCTGCTTTTATATGATTGTCGGCTTAGTAAATGCCGATCAAGGCACTATTTTAATTGATCATAAAGATATTACCCGTTTACCGATGCACGGACGCGCGCGCTTAGGCTTAGGCTACTTACCACAAGAAGCTTCTGTATTCAGGAAACTCTCGGTTGCAGAAAATATCTTGGCTGTTTTACAAACGCGAAAAGATCTTAACTCATCTCAACGCACTACAATGCTTGAAAGCTTGCTAGAAGAGTTTAGTATTACACATATACGTGACAGCTTAGGCATGTCCCTATCTGGCGGAGAACGTCGACGTGTTGAAATCGCAAGAGCATTAGCAACGGAACCTGCGTTTATTTTGCTTGATGAGCCTTTTGCTGGTGTTGATCCGATTTCGGTTAACGATATAAAGCAAACGATCAAGCATCTACAATCTAAAAATATCGGTGTGTTAATCACGGATCACAATGTCCGAGACACACTTGATATATGTGAACGAGCTTACATTGTTTCGGAAGGCCACATCCTTGCAGAAGGACACCCATCTGACATAATGGCAAATGAACAAGTTCGACAAGCCTATCTTGGCGAACAGTTCAGGCTCTAAACATTAATCCGTATCCTTCAACTGAGTGATTTATCTGGCATATGAAGCAAGCCTTACATTTAAAAATCGGCCAGCACCTCACCATGACGCCACAGTTGCAGCAGGCTATTCGCTTATTGCAGCTGTCTACGTTGGACTTACAACAAGAAATACAGCAAGCGTTGGAAAGCAACCCGCTGCTTGAAATCAGTGAAGATGATACAGATACGGATATCCCAGTCCATTTGAGTTCTGACAACCAACGAGAACTCAGCACAGAATCATCCTCAAATGACCGTGAAGAATCAGTTGAGCATGAGGCCGAAGCTGAGCACGATTGGAATGATCAAATACCTGAGGACCTACCCACTGACAGCAGTTGGGAAGACACTTTTCAGCATCAAAGCTCAGGAAACAGTTCGGATAGCGAATGGGCGGACAACGAGAACGACTCTCGTGAAGACACGTTGCTTGATCATTTAAATTGGCAATTAAATTTAACACCCATGTCCGATGCTGACCGTTTGATTGCTGAGGCTATTATTGAAGCCATTGATCCAGATGGTTATCTGCAGGTCAGTGTCGAAGAATTAATGGAGCAATTTATTGCTCAATTCCCCGATATCTTCAGTGATATTGACCTTGAAGAAGTGATTGCCGTTTTACATAGGGTTCAACAGTTTGACCCACCAGGTGTTGCTGCACGTGACTTAAGTGAGTGTTTGAGTATTCAGATCAAACAACTACCAGACAATCTTCCGTGGAGAGAGACAGCCCTGAAGTTGGCGAGCGAGCATCTCCAACTCCTTGGGAATCATGACTACAAAACACTGATGCGCAAGCTTCGATTAAACGAAGAAGACTTGTCATCAGTCATCGAGATCATTCAATCACTCAATCCAAAGCCTGGTGCCAGCATTGCTTCCAGTCAATCTGAGTATGTCATCCCAGATGTTGTCGTTCGTAAAATCCAAGAGCAATGGATTGTCTCGTTGAGTCCTGAAACATCGCCTAAATTACAGATTAATACACAATATGCCGATTTGATTCGGCGTGCAGATAACAGTGCGGACAATACGTATCTGAAAAACCACTTGCAAGAAGCACGCTGGTTTTTAAAGAGCCTCATGAGCCGCAACGAGACTTTATTGAAAGTAGCGACGGAAATAGTCGAACGTCAAAAAGACTTTTTAGAGATTGGTGAGGAAGGCATGAAACCGATGGTTCTTCATGATATTGCTGAGGCCGTCTCCATGCATGAATCCACCATATCACGTGTAACGACTCAAAAATTCATTCATACTCCTCGAGGTATATTTGAATTGAAATATTTTTTCTCAAGTCAGGTGAACACAGCTGATGGAGAAGGCGCATCTTCAACAGCCATCCGAGCTCTGATTAAAAAACTTGTTACAAGTGAGAATACTGCCAAACCTTTGAGCGATAACAAAATTGCACAACTCTTAATGGAGCAAGGTATCAATGTTGCCCGACGGACGGTTGCAAAATATCGCGAAGCTTTAGGTATTCCTCCTTCTAATGAGCGTAAGCGTCTGCTTTAATTATAATACTTAGGTACGAGCCATTTCGTACCCTTACCAAGGAGACAACCCATGCAGATCAATATTACTGGCCACCATGTAGAATTGACTGAATCCCTAAATGACTACGTTCACACTAAATTTGAGCGTCTTGAGCGTCATTTTGATAACATTACGAATGTTCAAGTCACATTGAGCATTGAAAAACAGCGCCAGAAAGCGGAAGCTAACCTACACCTCGCCGGCGGTGAAGTGTTTGCGCAGTCCGAAAATGAAGATATGTATGCGGCGATTGATGCTATGGTTGATAAACTTGACCGACAAGTTATTAAGCATAAAGAAAAAATGAAATCCCATAAATAAAGACGATTTAGAAATTATCATGCCTATTTCCGAGCTACTGACCGAATCAAGAACCCTTTGTCATATTGACGCCATTAGCAAAAAAAGGGTTCTTGAGCTAGCCAGCCAAACCCTAGCTGAGCAAGCAAACGGATTAGATGCTGAAGATATCTTCAGCGGTCTTTTAAACAGAGAGCGTCTCGGTAGCACTGGCATCGGCGACGGTGTGGCTATCCCACACTGTCGCTTGGCAGGTTGCACAGAGGCCTTAGCACTTCTCATCACTCTCAAATCAGCTGTCGACTTTGATGCCATCGATAACCGACCTGTTGATATTGTTTGCTGCTTACTGGTTCCAGAGGATGCTGCCAGTGAACACTTGCAAACCCTAGCAACCCTTGCTGAATTGTTCAGTCAATCCAGCGTTCGGGAGTTACTTCGCAGCAGTGAAGACAAACATGCTTTATATCAGAATGTCATCCAATCACTTGGGGAGGCCGCTGGGTGAAGCTAGTCATTCTGAGTGGGCGTTCGGGCTCCGGGAAAAGTACTGCACTTCAAGCACTTGAAGACATCGGTTTTTATTGCATCGACAATCTTCCGGCACTTTTACTACCCGAACTCATTCAACAAATGCTGATCGCTTCTGACCGACCTGATAAACTTTCTGTCAGCATCGATGCACGCAACTTGATTAGTAATCTCTCACAAGTACCTAAAGTTCTCGATACGCTCGCAAGGATGGACAATCTTGCATATGAAATCATTTACTTAGATGCATCCGAGACAACCTTACTTAAACGCTTCAGCGCAACCCGTCGTAAACACCCGTTAACCAATTCACACTCTGGTTTACAAGAAGCGCTTTATCAGGAACAAAATTTACTAGAGCCTATCGCAACCTTAGCGGATATTCGTATCGATACGACTCGACTTAGCCTCTATGAGCTAAGAGATACCATTAAACTGCGAGTTGCCAATCGAAAAGAGCAAACATTATCCTTACAGTTCGAATCTTTTGGCTTTAAACACGGGCTGCCCTTAGATCTAGACTTCACATTTGATGTACGCTCCCTGCCTAACCCCTACTGGGTGCCTGAACTACGTCAATACACGGGAAATGACCCTCAAGTCATCCATTTTCTTGAGCAGTCACCTGATGCTATCGACATGATCAACGATATTGTATATTTTCTGGAACGATGGCTACCCAGAATTAAGCAGGATAACCGCAGTTATTTAACCGTCGGCATAGGTTGCACAGGAGGACAACATCGATCCGTGTTTATTGCTGAACGATTGGCTAGCCATTTTAGTCAGCTTATGGATAATGTGAATGTGCGCCATCGGGAGTTGAGCTAGCTCCTTTGTACCTCTGGCGCGAATGATCGGAATGTTTCTATGATAAAAGCACCTGTTACGATAATAAATAAGCTTGGCCTCCATGCACGTGCGGCTGCAAAACTATCGGCTAAAGCGAACGAATTTAATAGTCAAATCCAAGTTGAAAAAGCAGGTCGCGTTGTCGATTGCAAAAGCATTATGTCGGTTATGATGCTGGCGGCAAGCAAAGGCACTGAGCTAATACTCCACATAGATGGAGACGATGCACAGGATGCGCATCATGCACTAGAATTGTTAATTCAGAATCGCTTTGACGAGCCCGAATAACAAACCATTAATCCATCAAGGTAATTTTCCTCATGAGTAAAACAGACAGACTGGTATCTTTACAAGAGGGCATTGACAGTGAAGAGATCAGCCGTTCTGAAGTCAAACGCCAAATGGAAGCTCTTCAAGAATTAGGCAAACGCATCACTGAGCTACGTCCAGATCAACAGGCATTAGTTCCAATGGACGATATACTTCGTAAGGCTGTTGAAGAAACGCGAAAAATTACTGCGAATGGTGCCTTACGTCGTCACTTCCAATACATTGGCAAGCTGATGCGCAAAGCGGATGCAGATGAGATTAATGCCGCATTAAATCAATTTGATACGTCTCGCAATGAACACAATCAAAAGTTTCATGCCTTAGAAGTCTGGCGTGATCGCTTACTGACTGACACAGATAAAAGCTTAACAGAGTTTATCCGTGAGTTTCCTGAGGCTGACATACAGAAGCTAAGGCAACATATTCGGAACACTCTCAAGGAACAAACAGCCGGCGCTGCACCAACTCACTATCGTAAATTATTCAAATTTATTCGTGAAACAGCTGAAGCTCAGGAAAACCCTTGATCCTATTCGCCTGATGTCGCAGTCGGTTGTCCCATAAGCTGAATAACCGGCTCGTCTAAGGTGCCCGTTAAACGATAACGTATTCGAGTCATTTTTTCGATCTGATCTCCCATTATGCGATCGACCAAAAATATAGCGCCTGCCACTTGAGGTGCTCCAAGCAACACAGCCCCTAATGTAAGATTACTGCCTAGCGGGATGTTTACTTCAATCATCTTATCAAATTGGTCATCGTTAAAATTCAGCGAACCACTAATCGTCATCGTTGCTGAAGGCCCGGTCAGCTTTAAAGGATCCATTGTACTAGCCAACCCCTTCCTCAAAGAATAGGCCGCAGTCACATGATCAAACACCAAGCCTTTTTGCAGCAAATCACTAAAATCAAGCTTCAAGCGTCTTGATAAGGTATTGAGATTGAGTATGCCAAATACTCTTAGGAAGTTAGCTCCCATACCTGACTCAACAATACGGCCCTGTTCTGCTGAAAAAGCAAAGCGACCATTTAAAGCTGATAATTTGAATGCTTCAGCCCCACCCAACCAGGTGAAATCCGCAATGGCATCAATACTTTTTGCTTCAATGGCCGATTCATCACTCCAAGATTTCAGCATATTTTGCAATTCTGACCCCATCAAGCGTGCTTGCAAACGGCTGCTCTGTGTTGGATCAACAAACCAATCTAACTGACCTGTTAAACTCATTTGCATTAAGCTGGCATCGATCTGATGTACTTTTAAATGATCAGACTCAGGAACTAACTCAAAGCGCCAATGCCCGATATTTTTTTCATTCAGTTCAAGCCGTTCAATATCGACCTTGATAATAGGCATGCGTTGCAGTAGCCGCTCAGTTAAAAGCGGCTCAACGACACTTGGGCTAGCTTGTGCTTTACGCTCAGGCTTGAATGTCAAAGCAAGCTCATTTAGGGACAAATTCCAAGGCTGATTGACATCATCCCGAGTGAGATTACCAGTGGCTTGATCGCTGCTTAACTGGAAGCGCAGTGAGGGCTCTGTCAATATGCGCCGCATAGCAACTTGGACATTACTAAATGCCTGACCCGCCATAATTGCTTCGGCAACGCGAATCGAAAGCCGAGTCACTGGAAAGTCAGTTTTCTCCTCTTCTCGATTGGATACCTGCGACACTTTGGTTAATTCAGACGCTAACCAAGTCGACCACTCGTCTATTATGTCTGCGTCTAGATAAGCAACCTGCCCTTCAATTTCTAACCCTTGCAATTCGGGTAGGTTAACCTCCCCACTGCCAATTCGGAGCATACCTCGAGGTGAAGCCCCATAATTGTAGATCGCCGAAAATTGATCATTATAATCCACACGGAACTGAGTGTTTTCGGGTTGTATTTCGACACGCAAAGGGCGCTGATCGGCGGCTGATTTATTAAGCCCCTTGGGTGCTTGGATAACAATGCCTTCAAGATTCGAAGCTAAAGACACTTTTGGGCAATCCAAATCATTACACAACACAATGGACGCTCGATATTCCGTTTGACCCGACACACTATCATTGAGTGTATCCATTGCCATCCAATGGGTGAGCTGCGGCATATCCACGCGACTTTGAAGATCTATCAACGTTTCATTATTTTTTGTTTCAACCGAGGCTTGAAAAGACTGCCCCCATAGCTGTCCATTTAGCTTGGGCGCGTAAAACCCTGTGCTCGACGAGTAGGAAAGCTCACCGACAATTGCTTCTAAGGATAAATCAAGCGCCTCTGAAGCAGCTGAAACAGAGTTTAAAGAGCCTGTAAACTCTACGTTTACAGAGTCTCGATCATTCAGTGGAACCATCAACTGTAATGCAGTGGTCGCTTGACCTGAAAAATGCCAATCAGCCACTTCGTTCGCCAGCCCTAACGGCCCTTTCAGTAGTTGGGTGATATCGGATAAATCCCCTACAAGTGGAGCACCTACGAACAAGCGTTGAGCATCTGGAGGCATATAAACCCACGCATTATTGACTTGCGTGTTCATTAATCGCCCTTGCTCTATATCAACTCGCAGTTCGGTGTCACGCAAGTGCAAAAAGAATTTTGCATCTTCGATAACTGGCCACTCAGGCAAAAATGCAAAACGTGCATCTTCAACATCAAAAAATAACTGAACACTCAAAGGCAAGGATGGCGCGCCTGATCTAAGCCCTGCATGAATCACCAAACCAGCACGATTAACAGAGCCTCCTTTAATCGCCTCCATGAGCCAAGCATGTAAGTCTTCGCCTATCACTGGTGGCGTATAGAACTCAGCCTGAAGTGCTTGCGAATTGGCCATGCCTATCATCAAGCTCAACTCGACTTGCTCAGTCTTGTCAAAAGGCCGATACAAACTAAACCGCCCTCTTGCATCAACCTGATCATTCTTAAGGGCCAATACATTGCTACCGATTTTGATCGCGTGATCATTCCATGACCAATCAATTTCACCGGAAGCATGAGTGTAAGACCAGCCCTGGTCAAACAACTGCGGAAAGCTCAAAAAAAACTCACCGCTTTCTAGAACGACTCGCCCGACTTGCCAAGAAGCATCCAAGCGCCCAACAACGCCTCGTGCTTCTGGAGCCTCGTCCCATGCCGAGACAGAGACCTGATCAAGCTCAGCACTAAATCTAAAACTCTTCCAATCCGCTAGATCGGCAAAATACAATTGCAATTCACGTAAATGCCCCGCTGGGGACAGATCGCTCAACAAAGAGTCCATGTCCTCTGGTAACTCACGAACAGAGGAAATAAGTCGATTCAGTTCAGCCAGATCTAGAACATCTAGCTGCAGAAGACGTAATGCCCAATTTGAATCAGCATCAAGTGCTAAGCCGATATCGAGTTGCTTAACGCCTAAAGCAGTATCTTGAAGCTGTATCTCAGCCGATGTCAGATGAATACGGGCTTCATCCTCAGAAACGGATCCACGAAAGCGGGTTGTGACTTGCAATGGCTGAGCCATAAAACGAGGCTGCCAGTCAGACATTCTTAATTGACCTTGAGCATCAATAACCTGTCCCGACTCAATGGACAACCAAACTTGTGTTGAAAACGTCTTAGGCAAATCATCGACATCAATGCTGGGCAATAAAAAAGTGAGTCGTTCGAGCTCAAGATCCTCAATATTGAGATAAACTTGAAACTCATTAGCCAATGTTGGCAGTCCGCCAAGATTTGGAAGATGCACACCAAATTCAAAGATAGAATCGTCTGAAATCAAGTGAGGTAGACGCATCCTACCCTGCAATGCCAAGCCTTTGTCGCTAGGCCCAGCACTCAAATGCAACACATCAATTTGACGCTCTTCATTCTCAAGGGTTAAATTCAACGCTAGGTTTTCAATTGCTAACGATGAGCGAATCAAGCCCGCTAATAAAGAGTTTTCTGAAACAGAAGGCTGCTCATCTTGCCTCGTATCATAAGCACTATTCGCAATATCGAGATCAACCGAAGCGTCCCTCAGTACCAGTGTTTTAAATACAAGACTTCGATACCAAAGACTGCTTAAAAGATCAATTTCAGCGACAATCGAACCTATTTGCAATCGCTTTAACGGTACCGCTTCATCTTCTTTAGCGACCCAGTCCAATTGGGTTATGGCGAGCTGGGGGTGACGACGCCATACAGACACCTCAAACTTGCCACTATGAAGCTCTCCACTCAGATGAGGTGACAGGTGTGTGAAAACGAATGCTTCATTATTCGCCGCTAGAGTTAACGCAATACGTGCCAACAATGTCAATAAACACAGCGTAAACGTCAGACCCAAAAGGATACGACTAAAGGTGCGAACAAGGGTTTTCATGCGCATGCGTTATCGTAAAACAACATCAAACAGTTCTGGACCGTACAAAGGCTCAACCTGAAAACGAATCGTTTTGCCGATAAAAGACTCAAGCTCTGCAACATGATCAGACGCTTCATCCATTAAATAATGAACCACAGACGTTGCGGCAAGCACCAAATAGCTATCTGTGTCGTAAGCTCGATGCTGACGGAGAATCTCTCTGAAAATTTCGTAGCTAACTGTTTCAGGGGTCTTAACCGTCCCCCGACCTTGACACATAGGACAGGGTTCACATAACACTTGTTCTAAGCTTTCTCGTGTTCGCTTCCGAGTCATTTCAACCAAACCCAACTCAGAAACCCCTGTTACTTTGCATTTGGCATGGTCTTTTTCGAGCACACGGTCTAAGGTTCGTTGAACTTGGCGCTGATGGTCAACGTCGGTCATATCGATGAAATCAATAATAATGATTCCACCTAAGTTGCGTAGCCGCAACTGGCGACCAATCGCAGTTGCCGCCTCTAAGTTCGTTTTAAAGATGGTTTCTTCTAGATTTCGGTGGCCAACAAATGCGCCCGTATTAATATCGACTGTGGTCATGGCTTCTGTTTGATCGAAAATCAAATACCCACCTGACTTTAACTCAATGCGGCGCCCTAACGCACGCTGCATCTCTTCCTCTACGCTGAACATATCAAAGAGAGGGCGTTCTCCGGGATAGTATTCGAGCTTTTCGACTATTTCGGGAACAAGAGATTGCGCGAATTCAACCGATCGTTGGTAGGTTTCTCGCGAATCAATGCGGATACGCTCAACACCACTGTGAGCCATATCACGCAAGGCTCGCATGTGCAGTGGTAAATCTTCATAGACAACGGAAG
This sequence comes from Nitrincola tibetensis, assembly GCF_003284585.1. Classification (GTDB taxonomy): domain Bacteria; phylum Pseudomonadota; class Gammaproteobacteria; order Pseudomonadales; family Balneatricaceae; genus Nitrincola; species Nitrincola tibetensis. The sequence continues at coordinate 188,392 of NZ_QKRX01000001.1, read as the reverse complement.
GGGCAGACAGCTTTGCGATTTTTTCATTCAATCGCGTCCACAATCTAAGCAAAAAATTCAGATCCGAGCGCAACTCCGTTTCACTGACCCCTTCGGCAACCGTACGCAGAATAAAACCACTATCCCCACCTTTGTAATCAGGATTTTCAACACTGGATAAGACTTCCATAATTTGACGCAAGCGCTCACGCTCGTCAGAATCATCAATACGCTGCGAAATTCCGATATGAGGATTGCCTGGCATCAACACCAAATAGCGCGAAGGAATCGATAAATGCGTGGTTAAACGCGCACCTTTGGTGCCAATTGGATCCTTTGTCACCTGAACCAGCAAGGTGTCCCCTTCTTTTATAACATCTGCAATCGAAATGTTATGGCGAACACCAGGGGTTCCGCTTGTCGCATCAATCACCTCATCAACTGGGATGAACGCCGCCCGCTCAAGCCCAATATCCACGAAAGCCGCCTGCATTCCAGGCAAGACACGAACCACTTTGCCTTTGTAGATATTGCCAACAATACCGCGGCGACTGGCACGCTCTACATAAATTTCTTGCGGCATGCCATTTTCAATGACCGCCACACGTGTTTCCATGGGCGTAAAGTTGATGAGTATTTCTTCAGCCATTTAAGGCCTCCATCAGAGTGCCGTCTGCCAAGTATGAATCTGATAACGCTTTAGCAGAGCAGCCGTTTCAAATAAGGGCAATCCAACAACGGCAGAGTAACTACCTCTTAGTTGGCGTACAAATACACCACCAAGCCCCTGAATACCATAAGCTCCTGCCTTATCAGCAGGCTCTCCTGTTCGCCAATAGGCTTGGCAAGCGTCGTGACTCAATTCTGCAAACTCAACCTCAGTGACAACTGAGCAGACTTCACGTCCATCGGGATGAACCAGTGCCACTGACGTGATTACCTCATGGGTTTTACCTGACAAGGCGAGCAACATTTGCACCGCCTCTTCCTCATCAGCGGGCTTACCTAATATCGCCATATTCAAGGTCACCGTGGTGTCGGCACCTAAAACAGGTAAGCGGCCTGAAACTTCGTTAAACACCTGTTCTGCTTTCGTCATTGCAAGGCGTTGAGTATACAACAATGGGTGCTCATGACCCTGAGGCTCTTCGCAGATATCCGCACTCATGACTTCATGAGGGACACCTAACTGGGAAAGTAACTGTGTTCGTCTAGGGGAAGCTGAAGCTAAGATCACAGTTGCTGTCGTCATAACGATTACTCTATTCTGAAGGTGCGTCGTACACCGTGTAGGATGACATAAACCCATGGCCAAAGGATGGCGCTGATCAGTGAAGGCAGTAAAAAAATCAGACCCGTTGCAGATGTGCCAGTAATGCCCTGCATCCAGAAAAACAACAATTGATTAATTCCCACTAACACCATGATCATCATCGACTGCTGCCATAATGGAAACATACGAATACGTTTGTATAAAAGCAAGACTAAATAGGTAATGATCAGCAATGACAAGGCATTTAGCCCCATCACACTGCCTCGAATAAGATCAAGCAGGACACCCATCATAAACGCACTTCCCAATCCCACTCGGTGTGGCAACACCATCACCCAGTAGATCAGAACTAACGCCACCCACTCAGGTCTTGCCCAGATCATAATACCCGGCAAAGGTATTTGGCTGAGTATCAACCCCACCAGAAAGGTTGCAAAGATGATCAGCGAGCCTCCTTGAGACTGTTCACTCATCGACTGACTCCACATTCTCTTCAGAGGGGATCTGCTCAAGCGATACCTGGGCCTGTGCTTCACGTGCCATACGATGTTCAGGACTTGAATGGCGATAATCCACTAATAACAATTGCCGACTACGATCCAAGCGCGCAGCAGGTGTGGCTTTAACAAGCGTAAAGGGACGCCCAGGATCGCGTATCACTTCACTCACAACTGCAACCGGATAGCCTCGCGGGAAACGCCCACCCAAACCTGAGGTAACCAGCATATCGCCTTCCTGAATATCGGCGGTATCAGGTACATGACTGAGTTCAAGCTCACCTAGCACCCCTTTACCCAAGGCAATACTTCTGAAACCATTACGCACCACCTCAACAGGAACAGCGGTACGTGCATCCGTTATGAGCATGACTCGACTGGTGTAATGTGCTAAAGACAATACCTGCCCCATGATACCGCCGGCATCAATAACGGGTTGTCCGATATACAAACCGTCTTCAAACCCCCGATTTAGAATAACTTCATGAAGGAATGGATCGGGGTTTACACCGATCAGCTCAGCCGCCATAACATCGGCTTCAAGTCGCTCGGTGGCATTTAACAAGTCGCGTAGCTGTCGATTTTCTTCTAACAGCGCCGCCATTAATTGAGATTTACGATGAAGTTCTAGCGCTTCTGAACGTAAATGTTCGTTGTCTCGAATCAATGTAGCCCGATCAACAAACAAATCAGAGAGGCGGTCGGCTCCACGAGAGGGTAAGTCTACCAACCACTGGAGAGGCGTAATCAGGAGCGACAAATACACCCGCCCCTCTTTCATTTTTGAGCTGTTTAAATCAGCAACAATGATGCCTAGCGCAAGCACCAACAAGAAAATGAAAAGAGCAAGTGGGTTCTTGCCACGAAATATAGGGTTAATGAGTAACCTCCTGCTGAATCACAAGCGATTACTCACAATCACTATTACCATCAAACGCCCGTTAACCATCCGTTACTCGTGCGTCAAAATCTCGAACGAGCGTTTATCCAACATTTCCAAGGCACGACCGCCGCCTCTGGCAACACAGGTCAATGGGTCCTCAGCCAGGATCACAGGCAAGCCCGTTTCCTCGCTGATAAGGCGATCTATGTTTCGCAATAATGCCCCACCCCCTGTTAAGACAATGCCATGCTCTGCAATGTCTGAAGCCAATTCAGGTGGGCAGCCTTCAAGCGCACTTTTAACAGCCTGCACTATGGCAGATAAAGGTTCTTGTAACGCTTCTAATATTTCGTTCGAGTTTAACGTAAAGCTTCTTGGAATGCCTTCCGCCAAATTACGGCCCCGAACATCTATTTCTAGGACTTCATTCGAGGGATAAGCAGTGCCAACTTCCTGCTTAATGCGCTCGGCTGTTGCATCGCCAATTAGGCTTCCGTAGTTACGACGCACATAAGTGACAATCGACTCGTCAAAACGATCGCCTCCGATGCGAACCGATTCAGCATAAACAATACCATTCAATGAAATAACCGCAATTTCGGTTGTACCACCACCGATATCAACAACCATTGAACCTGTCGCTTCATCAACGGGTAAGCCTGCACCAATTGCAGCTGCCATTGGCTCTTCGATCAAATACACTTCACGTGCGCCTGCTCCAATCGCAGACTCACGAATAGCGCGACGCTCCACTTGCGTTGACTTACATGGCACACACACTAAAACGCGTGGACTTGGCGTCATAAAACTATTGTCATGCACCTTACTAATAAAATACTGCAACATTTTTTCGGTGACATGAAAATCAGCAATCACTCCATCCTTCATGGGCCGGATTGCTGTAATGTTGCCTGGTGTACGACCAAGCATTCTTTTCGCCTCTGTACCAACAGCGGCTACGGATTTTTGATTACCGATGGTGCGAATCGCTACCACCGAGGGTTCATTAAGCACTATATCCCGGTCTCGCACATAGATCAGCGTATTCGCTGTGCCGAGATCGATAGACAAATCGCTTGAGAAGAGTCCTCTGATTTTTTTGAACATGAAAGTGGATACCCTGAGATTTGCCAGTTTGGCAGATATTCCTGAAAGCATGTAACTCTAACAATGGCAGGGATTTTGAGCAAGGAACAAATGTGTTAAGTTATGCAACAATGATGTTTTTTTCAAGTTAACAGTGAGAAATGGCCCTATGTCCTTGGACAAATCTGATATAGAACGCATTGCCCACCTTGCGCGTCTCGATATTTCTGAGCAAGAAGTTCCTGAATATGCCAAAAGTATCAGCAGCATTTTGAATTTAATTGACCAAATGCAAGCCACTGACACCGCAGGCGTGCTGCCATTGGCACACCCGCTTGACGCTGTTCAGCGCCTACGAAAAGATGAAGTCTCCGAATCCAATCAACGTGAGTGTCTTCAGCAGAATGCCCCCGCCATCGAAGATGGCTTATTTTTAGTACCGCGCGTCATTGAATAATCATCTTTGCTCTGACAGGAATCATGCAACATGTTTAATTTAACACTCACCGAGCTGGCAACCCGCTTAGCACAGGGTGATTTCAGCAGTGTCGAGCTGACTCAAGCCTATTTAGATCGCATTAAAGCACTCGATAGCCAATACAATGCATTTATTACCCTCGCGGCTGACTCTGCACTTGAGCAAGCCAAACAGGCCGATGAATTACGCAAAAAAGGCCAGGTAGGCCTGCTGTCTGGACTGCCTATCGCCCACAAGGACCTTTTCTGTACAGCCGGACTTAAAACCAGCTGCGGTTCAAAAATGCTAGACAGCTTCATCTCTCCGTATAATGCAACGCTGGTTGAGCGCTTAAATCAAGCGGGTGCCGTCACACTGGGCAAGACCAATATGGATGAATTTGCCATGGGGTCTTCTAACGAATCCAGCTATTACGGCCCGGTTCGCAACCCTTGGGACAAAGATCGTGTACCTGGTGGCTCTTCCGGTGGCTCAGCCGCTGCCGTTGCAGCTCGCTTAGTGCCGGCATGCACAGGATCAGATACAGGCGGTTCAATTCGCCAACCCGCTGCTTTGTGCGGCATTACTGGCTTAAAACCAACCTATGGCCGTATATCTCGTTACGGAATGGTTGCGTATGCGTCATCCTTTGATCAAGCAGGTCCGATGACACGCTCTGCTGAAGATGCGGCACTCATGCTTCAGGTGATGGCGGGTCTAGACCCCTTGGATTCAACTTCTGCCGATCAGCCTGTACCGGATTATCGCGCTCACTTAAACGACAGTCTCGCCGGACTGAAAATCGGCCTGCCTAAAGAGTATTTCGCAGAGGGTCTTGATCCTGGCATCGCTCAACAAGTCCAAGCGGCCATTCAAGAGTTTGAACGCATGGGAGCTCAGGTCAAAGAAGTCAGCTTACCGAATACAGAGCTGTGCATTCCTGCCTATTACATTCTGGCCCCTGCTGAAGCCTCCTCAAACCTTTCACGTTTTGACGGTGTTCGTTACGGCTATCGCTGTGAAGACCCCGTCGACCTTGAAGATCTTTACAAGCGCAGCCGCGGTGAAGGTTTCGGCAGTGAAGTTAAACGTCGAATCATGGTGGGCACTTATGCACTCTCAGAAGGCTTTTACGATGCTTACTACCGTAAAGCACAACAAATTCGACGCATGATTCAACAAGACTTTTTAACTGTACTTAATGATGTCGATGTCATCATGGCACCTACCACTCCGCAACCTGCGTTTAAGCTTGGCGAGAAAAATAGCGATCCGGTTGCCATGTATATGGAAGACATCTACACCCTATCCTTAAACCTTGCAGGCCTTCCTGGCATGTCCATCCCCTGCGGCCAATCACAAGGGTTACCGGTCGGACTGCAAATTATTGGGTCGTATTTTTCAGAAGCTAAGCTTCTCAATATTGCGCATCAGTTCCAACTGGCGACTGACTGGCACCAACAATCACCTGCCGGTCTTTAAGAGGTAAGTAACGCATGGAATGGGAAACCGTAATTGGGTTAGAGATTCACGCTCAACTCTCAACTAAAACTAAAATTTTTTCAGGTGCCAGCACAGCCTTCGGTGCAGAGCCTAATACTCAGGCCTGTGCCGTTGATTTAGCACTGCCTGGTACCTTACCCGTCTTTAACGAAAACGCTTTGCGTATGGCGGTTATGTTCGGTCTAGCGGTAAATGCTCAGATTGGAAAGCGCTCTGTCTTTGACCGTAAAAACTACTTTTACCCCGACTTACCAAAAGGCTACCAAACGACTCAGCTAGCCGAGCCAATCGTCGGCGCAGGCTACATTGATATCACTTTAGATGAGGGTGATACACGCCGAGTTCGTATACACCACGCTCACCTTGAAGAAGATGCGGGCAAATCTCTGCATGAAGATTTTCATGGCATGAGCGGTATTGACTTAAATCGTGCAGGGACACCGCTGGTTGAAATCGTATCTGAACCAGATATGCGCAGTGCAAAAGAAGCATCGGCTTATGCGCGTAAGATTCATGCCATCATCACAACACTGGGCATCTGCGATGGCAACATGGCAGAAGGCTCAATGCGTTGCGATTGCAACGTTTCAATTCGGCCAAAAGGTTCTACAACGCTCGGCACACGCACAGAATTGAAAAACATCAACTCATTTCGCTTTATTGAGCGCGCCATTGAAACAGAGGTCGCGCGTCAAATCGACCTGATCGAAGATGGCGGGCGCGTCATCCAAGAAACACGTCTGTACGATCCTGACAAAAATGAAACCCGCAGCATGCGCTCTAAGGAAGAAGCGAACGATTACCGCTACTTCCCTTGTCCTGACCTACTGCCTGTCATCATTGATGATAGCTATATTGAAGCCATTCAACAGAGTCTGCCAGAGCTGCCTGATGCTCGCAAACAACGATTTATAGACGAGTACCAACTCTCTGAATATGATGCGGGGGTTTTGTCTGCTTACCGTCCTCAAGCCGATTACTTTGAGTCGGTTGCTAAGCGCACCCAGGATGCAAAATTATCTGCTAATTGGATTACAGGAGAACTCGCTAAGCACCTGAATCAGCACGATATTGATATTACCGCATCCCCCGTTAGCGCAGAACAACTCAGCGGTCTTCTTCTACGCATCTTAGATGAAACACTTACAGGTAAAATCGCCAAAACGGTTTTTGAAGTCATGTGGAAAGATGGCGGCAGTGCCGATGAAATCATTGAAGCCCAAGGCCTCAAACAGGTTACAGATACCGCGGCAATTGAGGCCATCGTCGACCAAGTGATTGCCAACTGCACAGCACAGGTTGAGCAGTACATCACAGCGGAACCCGACAAGCGTGGCAAAATGCTCGGTTTCTTTATGGGTCAAGTCATGAAGCTATCTCAAGGAAAAGCAAATCCAGGACAAGTTCAAGGCTTAATGAAGCAAAAGTTAGATGCGCTAATCTAATCGCTTGCCAGACTTAGCCGATCGACTTGTCTCCTGTCGATCAGTGCTAAGTTCAACAGGTTGCTCGCGTCACAACTAAAAAAATACCGGAGCAAGCTCCGGTATTTTTTACAACCTATCAATTAATAATCAATCATATCCACAGGTTTTGGAGTGGTTGCAGTGCTCACTGGCAAAACAGGGTACACCACTTCAGGAATATCGCCTGTTAGTGTCCGCAAGAAAGCCGTAATTTTCTGTACCTGCTCATCATTCAGCTCTGTACCTAGCTGAGACGTCCCCATGACCGCGACTGCTGCTTCTAGATCCCAAACAGCCCCAGAGTGGAAATAAGGTGCAGTCAACTCAATATTACGCAAAGGTGCAGCACGGAACACGTACTCATCAGATGCAGTATTTGTGACCTCTACACGACCTCTATCCCCTGGGGGAAGAATATCTGCACCTGGACGTGTCACAAGCCCAAATGGGAAATAATGTTGACCACCAAAGTTAACGCCCGCATGGCAAGCTGCACAACCTTTATCAATAAACAAAGCTAAGCCTTCTTTCTCATCACTGGTCAAAGCATCATCCGTTCCCGCCAGATACTGATCGAAACGCGCATTCGGCGTAATCAACGTCGCCTCAAACGCTTCTATGGCCACCGCCATATTATCAAACGTGACCGGATCTGCTTCATCCGGGAAAGACGCTTTAAAACGCTCAATGTACTCAGGCATACTATTTAGGGTCGCCACAACACGCGCTGGCGTACTGCTCATTTCAACACCTGCTTGCACAGGGCCCTTTGCTTGCTCAGCTAAGTCAGCTGCGCGACCATCCCAAAATTGGGCCGCATTGAACACAGCATTGAATACAGTGGGCGCGTTACGTGGCCCTTTTTGCCAACCATGACCTATGGACACTGGCAAGTAGTCGTGACCACCCATGCCTACATTGTGACAGGTATTACAGCTAATTAAGTGACTGGAAGATAAGCGTGGTTCGAAAAACAACATTTTACCCAATTCTACTTTTTCGGGCGTCAGAATATTGCCTTCAATTTCAGGTGCCTCGGTAGGAACTGCAGCAAAAATTGCATTTGCTCTTGCTCTAAGCTCATCTGCAATTACGGCTGATGATGCCATCGCTAAACCAATTGCGATACACAATCCACTAATTTTTCTTTTCATACTGCCCCCTTGGATACCCTTATCAGGGTTTATACTCAGGGACAGTTTAGCAAAGAACCCCACCTTTACAATCGAGACGACTTAATTAGATCGACCTAAAATTGATATAGATCAAGCTTAAAGCCTATTTCATTGAACGTTTTCGATTAAGCCTACCATCGAATCTACTACAGCATCCGCATCTGCCTCATAAATTGACTCACCATGATTGTAACCATATGAAACACAAACAACTGGGCAACCTGCCGCCCTTGCCGCTAAAACATCATTACTGGAATCACCCAGCATTAAAGTCTGTGTTAAATCGACCTCAAAATGCCGCATCACATGCAGTAATTGGTCAGGATGAGGTTTTTTCAACGGCAAGGTGTCGCCCGAAACGATTAAAGGAAAATAGGATTTTAGATTCATCGCTTCAAGCAACGGCAAAGTAAACGCTTCTGGCTTGTTGGTGACCAAAGCCAATATCACGCCCCGCTGTTCCAGATAATCTAAAAACGTTTGTACTCCCGAGAAAAGTCGAGCTTGACGACCATTTGCTTGACTATAGGCAGCTAAAAACAATTCATAGGCCACTGAGAACAACTCTGGATCCTGTGATGCACTCGACAAGCCAAGCGCCTCTTGAACCAGGTGATGTGCGCCCTTTCCAACCCAACGCCCAACCTGCTCAATTCCTGCAGGAGACCGCCCTAATGCGGGTAGCATTTGATCGACGGCATGTGCCAAATCAGGCAAGCTATCAACCAAGGTTCCATCTAAATCAAACATCACTAGCTTTGGCAAGCCACCCTCAAAATGATCGGATAGCCTATAGTCTTCTTTCCTCATTTGATCGACGCCAAAATAGATCGCATTTCATTAATCGTTTTTTGATAATCCGGTGTATTAAAAATTGCAGACCCAGCCACAAAGGTATCAGCTCCGGCTTTGGCGACATCGCCAATGTTTTTTAACCCAACACCACCATCAACCTCTAAGCGAATATCAAAGCCACTGGCATCAATACGCGCTTTAGCTTCTTTCAGCTTATCAAGTGTAGAAGGAATAAACGTTTGCCCACCAAAACCAGGGTTCACCGACATCAGTAATACAACATCGACTTTATCCATCACATAATCGAGGTAGTGCAGCGGCGTGGCGGGGTTAAACACCAATCCTGACTTACAGCCACCGTCTCGGATCATTTGCAAGGATCGGTCTATATGCTCTGATGCTTCTGGGTGGAAGGTAATCCAATCCGCACCCGCCTCAATAAAATCACCAATCATACGATCAACGGGTTTAACCATTAAATGCACATCAATCGGAGCTTTTATGCCATAGTTACGAAGCGCTTTACACACCATCGGACCAATCGTTAGGTTCGGTACATAATGGTTATCCATTACATCAAAGTGAACCACATCAGCACCAGCCGCCAATACGCGTTCAACATCTTCCCCTAAGCGAGCAAAGTCTGCAGAAAGAATAGACGGAGCAATCAAGAAATCAGCCATAATCATCCGAGTCGTCAAGAATTGAATTTTGCGCTATTGTACCCAATAACCCAGTGCAGAACAGCCGTTATTCTGCAATCTATGACAGGAATACCATGATTCAAACCTCGTTCAGCTTCCGTCTAGGGATATGTGCCCTGTTTATGTTTTTCAGCGCTGCAAGCCTTGCGCAAGGCTTGCTTGAACAAGGTTTGGGTGTCCCTTCCCTAACGGTTGAAGAGCGCTTATTACTTGAACTGCCTGCAGATTCAGAATTAAGAATCTTAGAAGTGAGCGAAGATCGTTTTCCGGTTTTAATTCAACAGGCCAATCAAAGCACACCTGAGGGGGCTTTGCTGCTGTTAGCCGATCCAGAGGCAGGACCTAGCTGGCTTGAGCAGACTCACTCTCTTCGAACCTACATGGCTGAATTTGGCTGGTTCACTCTGGCACTAGACCTTCCTGCGCGACAACACCTAATTGTCGACACTGATGCTGAGTCCCGTTACGCAAACCAAATCACTGAAAGAATACGTGCCGCCAAAACCGAAATTGATCGTGAAAGCATTGAAACATTAATCGTGATTGCGCTGGGCAGAAGTGCAGGCTGGGCGACTGAGTATTTGCGCCAACAACCCGAAGTGGCTCATTTAATTATGATAGATCCACAACCCCATCACCCTAATCAGTGGTCGGCATTGACTGAGGCCATGAGCACCCTCACCGAAAAGGCAGTGATTGATATCTATCCTGCACGAGTGCAACGTTTACCGGATATACGCATTCGCGCCAACCAGGCAAAGCGCTCGGATCTCTTGCGCTATCACAGTCAACCCATGAAAGGCGAGTACGCGGGATGGAAGATAGAAATGCCTTGGCTTAACCGACAAGTACGTGGTGCCATTAAAACATTCATCACTCAAGTTGATACTCGTATAGAAGCAGCGCGTTCGGTTCAAGAGCCTCCCCGAGAGCAGCTGCCCCCGGGAAGGCGTTAGAAACGCCAATGCTTAACGCATCCCACGCGCAACTTTGATCCGATCGTACGCGCTTTGGATTTCTTGGGTTTTTTCTTTTGCCAACTCCAGCATTTCTTCCGGCAATCCTTTAGCAACCAGTTTGTCGGGGTGATGCTGGCTCATCAATTTACGCCATGCTTTTTTAATCTCAGCATCGGTTGCAGACGTGGGTACACCCAGCACGCCATAGGCATCTTCTAGTAGCTGTGCGTCATTTAAGCCCGGCTGCTGCTGCCATTCGTGACTGTGCTTAGCAAAGTTCTGTGCAGCACGAATACGTTGCACCACCGCTTGCATTTCAAGCGACGTGAATTGTAATAGATGGCAGATTTCCTCTATTACTTTAAGCTCAGCTGCCGACATATCACCATCCGCCATGGCGGTTTGCAATTGCATTTCCAAAAACATGAGCTTAACAGACAAGCGGCCACGCAGAATTAAAGCCAAGGGTTTCAAAACCTTGGCCATATCAAAATCGGGCTGTTTGCCTTCATTAAAGTACTCAATGGCTCTTCGCTTAGCCTGCTCGTTCAACTGCATACGAGCCATAACAGCTCGCGCGAACTCGATTTCAGACTCGGTGACACGCCCATCGGCCTTCGCAATTTTACCCATCACGGCAAAGGTTGCCCGAAAAAATAATTGCTGTGGAGCGATGGATTTCACTTTTTTAAGCATTCGCTCTAGGAAGTAACCGACAGCGCCACCAAACAACAATCCAAAAAAACCACCCGTAAACAGCCCAATCAGTCCCCCAATCACTAAGCCTGTTTTATGCTTAATGAAGCCCTGTCCTGTTTGCCTTCCCCAATGCTCAGCACTCATTCTCGATTCTCATGTGTTAATTGCGCTTCTAATGCCGCTAAACGCTCAGGGGTGCCCACATCCGACCAAATACCTTGATGACAGACACCCTTTAGGCCCCCTTGAGAAATTGCTCGACGCAACAAGGGTGCCAACGCAAACGCTTCCGCTTTACAATCTGTAAATAGTGTTGGGCTTAAAATGCTAATGCCTGAAAAAGTCAGTGACCGCCCGTCGGAATCACTTAAGTAGCCATTATCACTTAAACGAAAGTCTCCTTCTGAATGCCAATCAGGATTTTCAATCATCACCAGGCACCCTAAGTCTTTTTCATCTAGACTGACGTTGAGCAAAACTGATAAATCGAAATCACTATACACATCAGCATTCATAACCAAGAAGAAAGGTTCACCTCCCTGTGTCAACCAAGGTAGCGCTTTAAAAATCCCACCTCCGGTTTCAAGAGGTTCATCTTCTTTCGAGAAATTGATCTTTAAGCCTTTAGTATCCTTCTGCGTTAAATAGTCCACAATCTGCTGCCCTAACCAGGCGTGGTTCACCATTATATCCCGAATACCTGCCGCCTTTAACTGACGCAAGGGATAATCAATCAGTGGCTTACCTAATAAGGGCACTAGGGGCTTAGGCGTCGTTAAGGTGAAGGGACGCATCCGCTTTCCCAAGCCGGCTGCCAAAATCATTGCCTTCATAAGTCGCGCCACCAATGTTCTAAAGACTGACCTTGAAAACGAGGGTGAGATGAAAATGCAGGTATAACGACTTGCGCTAACCAATCTGCAAAGTCCGAAAACTCCGGATAACGCCGTGCACTTCGATACAAATTACTCAAGGTTAGTGGAATATCATTTAAATAGCCGTCTTTTCCATCACGCAGAGATAACCGCGCAAAAATACCACAAACCTTCAACTGACGTTGCATACCCATCCAATCAAAATACCGTTGCCACACCTGAGCACTCAGGCCAACATTATCATGTAAATAGGTTTGCCTATATTCCTCTAGCCAATGATACACCTGCTCATCAGGCCAACTAATATAGCTATCCCGAAATAAAGACACGAGATCATAGGTGATTGCACCTCGCACTGCATCTTGAAAGTCTATCACGCCAATATTACCGCAAGGTAAAATCATCAGGTTTCGGGAATGATAATCACGATGCACAACCACTTGTGGCTGCGCCAGTGCTGACTCCAGCAAGCGAGCTTTGACCTTTGTTAAGCCTTCAAGCACGTCATCCGTGATCGATAGGCCTAACCAGCGAGATAAAAACCATTCGTCAAACAAACCCATTTCTGTTTGCAGCTTTGCGGCATCGTAAACAGGTAAATCGTCCCCTGGCATTGCTTGGATACAGGCCAAGGTTCGAGCCGCTTTCGCATATAACTCACCCTCTTGCCCTTCGACTAATCCGCTGTACAACAACGTATCGCCAAAATCTTCGAGCAATAAAAAACCTAACTCAAGGTTTTTTGCCAAAACTTGAGGCACTTTAACGCCAAATTCATGCCATTTTTCTGCAATTTCTACAAAAGGCCGACTGTCCTCTAAATTTGGCGGAGCATCCATCACAATCCAGTTTTTTTGCTGGCCTAATAGACGATAATAACGTCTAAAGCTGGCATCTCCTGATACAGGCACTAAGCCCATATTAGGATTAATGTCTAAATTTAACTCGGTGGCTGTCTGGATTACCCAAGTATTCAGCCGTTGTTGACGATCTCCCATGCCCGCTCCTCTAGCACTTGATAGGACGAATGCTTTATTATTCAGTCTTTAATAGTACTAGACTCGGGGGCGGCACGAAATGGCCTGCCCGATCCGCAACTGGATGGCGACCTGATGCCCTTTACTAAATCATCGACTTTTCGACTCTCCGTAGCTGTCGCTGCGGTATTATCGTCCTATGCTATGGCGCAAACGAGCCAAGCTAGTTGGGACTGTAAAGCCAACACTCAAGGTGAGTGGGAGTGTGCTTCAGGCGTTACGCCTGCAGCCAATACAACAAATAACGCTGAGTCCATGGTGCGCTCAACTTCTCAGCCAACGACGCAAAGGCGCTTATCTGTATCTGAAGTACAGCCCGACAAGGCTCCATCTGACTCAAAGCCTCTAACCACTGCGTCACAAGTGCCACAGGTTCGACAAGCGCCGCAAACACCAGAAACACCAACACCTTTGCAAACAACGGCAGAGCAAGCTACCAGCACGCCTGATGCTGTTCTTAACAAAGTCACTCCAAATGAACTCCCAACTAGCGCCCAATCGAGTGCAGCCAAACTGCCCGATTTTTTAGCATCCGATGCACCTTACTCTCATTTAGACTGGTACCCCTATACAGATAACGAAACTCGTTTATGTTCGGGGCGCTATATTGAACCTGAAGAGTTAATGGCCGCTATCGCTGAAAATAGACCGCTGAGTGAACTGCCCATATACGCAGGCGCTAGCAGTTCATCTGCCGATCTCCAATCTGGATTGACCCGCTTGACTGGCGGCGTTAACATCCGTCAAGGCGGACGTGAGTTCAATAGTAATTATGGCGAGCTCAATCAAGCCGAGCGCACCGCTTCTTTACAGGGCCAAGTCCAGTTCCGTCAGCCCGGATTGTTGATGATTGCAGAACGTGCCGATGTAGACTTTGATCAAGGCGTCTCTGGCTTCAGCCAATCCCAATACGTGATGCACCAAGAGCATCTTCGTGGTTCTGCTGAGCAGATCACTCATTATATAGATGACCGAATCACGCTCGAAAAAGGCATGATGACCTACTGTGAGCCCGGAAACAATGACTGGGCGATTCATTCAGGCAGCATAGAATTGTACCCTGAAGAAGGCTACGGCGTTGCACGCCATGCAACCTTACAAGTCGCAGGTATTCCTGTGATTTACATGCCATGGTTTCGCTTTCCAATAGATGATCGACGCCAGTCAGGTTTTTTATATCCTAGCTTGTCAGTCTCAAAAGGTGACGGTACTGACATCAGCGTTCCCTATTACTTCAACCTGGCACCCAACCTAGATGACACGCTAACACTGCGTTTTATCGAGAATAGAGGATTGCTACTGGAGAATGAGCTCCGCTATCTCAACTCTTGGTCAAACAATGAACTCAGTGCGGCAGTCTTGGCAAACGACAATCGAGCCAATAACGAAAACCGATGGCTGCTAAGTGTTAAGCATCAAGGGCAAATTACACCTGAAGTTACGTCCAGCGTTGATTTCAGTCGGGCGAGTGATGATGACTATTTTGCTGACTTGGGCACAAGCCTTGAAGTTGAGCGCAAAGAACATTTAGATCAAAAAGCAGAAATCCGATATCAGGCTGATACTTGGCAACTGTTGGGGCGTTTTCACGACTACCAAACCATCAACGACAACATAGCCTCACCTTATAAGCGCGTTCCACAGGTATTATTAACTGGCCAAGAAGCCTTAAATCAGCGATTGGATTTTAATTATACGGCTGAATATGTTCGTTTTCGTCGCGATCGTCGGGACTTTTTTGACCAAGCGATGTTTAGCGCTCCCGAAGATGCACTTAGGAAAACAACCGCAGACCGCGTGCATTTACGACCATCGCTTTCTTACAAATACTACCGCCCTTGGGGATATGTGCATCCAAAGCTAAGCCTGTGGCACAGCCAGTATTCGTTTAACTTTGAATCAGCGCCGAATTTCAACTTGCCGACCTCCACTACAGCAGGTATCGCCAGCCTAGATTCAGGGCTCTACTTTGATCGTGACATTCATTTTCGTAATACATCCTATTCGCAATCCTTTGAGCCACGCTTGATGCTGTTGCACGTAGAGAAAAACAAGTCTCAACCCTCGCCGTCACAGTTCCGCTACTTTGACTCTTCGGCTCTCGATTTTAGCTACTACAATCTCTTCGATCCGTATGGATGGAGTGGAAATGATCGCGTATCCGCCACACAACAAGCGACGTTGGGTGTATCATCCGCTATATACAGCGATAAGGGGGTTGAACAACTGCGCGTTGCTGTTGCGCAATCTCATTACCTAAAAGATCGTGATAGTATGGATCTCAGACCTGGCGACATTTCAGGGCAAGAGACCAGCTCCAATCTAGCCTTTATGGCGCAATGGAATATTACTCCAACCCTGCGTCTTAGCCACGATTCAGAGATTGATCGAAACAACTACTCATTCGAAGAGCATAATTATCGAGCAATTTGGATTCCAAATAATGAAAACATGCTCTATTTGAGTTACCGTGACCGCGTCAACTCAAACAATGCAAACGAACCTATTCGTCAATCAGATATTGCTTTCAGACATCAGATTAACCCTAAATGGGGCGTCGTAGGACGTTGGCAACATGATATTGAAAACAGCAAGAAACTCGATACATTAGTCGGTGTCGAATATGGAACCTGCTGTTGGAAAATGCGTTTAACAGGAAGAGAGTGGCTGACATCATCTAACGTTCGAGGCGCAACGGCCAGCTATGACCGTGGTGTTTTCGTTGAGTTTGTCCTACGTGGACTTGGCTCCTTTGGCGGTGATGGCGGTCGTGGCCTGATCGAAGAAATAACCGGATTTAAAGAGAAAGACCATGATAATTTCTAAGAAAACCCTCTACAAGGCTGTTTCAACGGTCCTATTAGCAGGCACTGTTAGCTTTCAGGCTCAAGCGCAACATCTTGATCGCATCATCGCTATTGTCAATGAAGACATCATTCTTGAAAGCGAGCTGAATCAACGTGAACGCCTCTTTACAGAACAAATACTGTCTCGTGGCGTCCAGGTTCCTGATCAATCGGTACTTCGCCAACAGGTTACCGAACGATTAATCTTAGACAGTATTCAGCTGCAACTGGCTGAGATTCAAGGCATTCGTGTATCAGATCGACAGCTGAATGAGGCTTTAGAGAACATCGCTGCTCAAAACAACATGTCCTTAACGGAGTTCAGTGCAGCGCTTGAAGCCGAAGGTGAAAACTATGCAGATGTTCGTGAACAAATTCGCCGCGAAATTCTAATCTCGCAGGTTCAACAAACCAATGTTAACCGCCGAATACAAGTTTCTGAGCAAGAAATTCGCAACTTTATCAACTCAGAAATGGCAGATGGTCAAGACCAAGCTGAATTTCATCTTAGCAATATTTTAATTGCTCTACCCTCACAAGCGTCTCCCGATATGATTCAAGCGGCCGAAGCAAAAGCCGAATCAGTTTACAATCAGCTCATGGCTGGCGCCGAGTTTGCTGATCTAGCTGTATCCACCTCTAATGCACCTAATGCATTAAGCGGTGGTGAGTTGGGTTGGCGCAAACAAAGCGAACTGCCTGAGTCACTTGCAGCTTCCTTGGCTGGTATTGCACCCGGTGAATTTACTCGCCCTATTCGCACCTCAGGGGGCTTTCATATTTTACGTGTGAATGACCAACGAGGCGGAGAGGTCACGCTCGTCGAACAAACACAAGTTAGCCATATTTTGATTGCCCCCAATGAAATCCGCACGCCTGAACAAGCACGCATACTCGTTCATGATTTACGTCACCGTATGCGCGAAGGACAACCCTTTGAAGAGTTGGCACGTCGATACAGTGATGACCCTGGAAGCGGCTCACAAGGCGGTGACTTAGGGTGGGCACAAGATGGACAAATGGTGCCCGAGTTCGAGCAAGTCATGAAAACGACCCCCGTCGGTCAAACATCTGACCCCTTTGAGTCTCGTTTTGGCTGGCACATATTGCATGTTAGAGATCGCCGCACACAAGACATGAGTTCGGAGATGATGGAGAACTTTGCTCGCATCACCATTCGCCAACGCAAATTTAATGAAGAGCTCGACAACTGGTTGCGCGAACTGCGCTCAGAGGCCTATGTTGAACTCAAGCAGCCAACTCAGGGATAAGCAAAGATGAATGCCTGTCGACTGGCGATCACAGCGGGGGAGCCCGCTGGCATAGGTCCAGACCTTTGCATCATGATCGCACAACAAAAATCTGAACATCAGCTAATTGTTGTAGCCGATCCTGACATGTTGCAGGCTCGCGCCCAACAACTGGGACTGCCTTTAGATATTCATCTGTTTGATGCTGAATCAGACCCGCAGCCGACACCTGCGGGTGTGCTATATTGCGACCCTGTCGCACTAGCAGCCCCCTGCTCTCCAGGCTATCTCAATACAGCTAACGCGCATTATGTTCTGCAAACGCTACGCCGTGCAGCAGAAGGCTGCCAAACGGGTCTATTTGACGCCATGATTACGGCCCCCGTTCACAAAGCTGTGATAAACGATGCCGGCATTGCATTCAGTGGGCATACTGAATTTTTGGAAGCCTTAACGGGTGCCTCCAAAGTGGTCATGATGCTAGCCACCGAAGACTTACGGGTTGCGCTAGCCACCACTCACCTTCCACTAAGAGACGTCGCTGACGCCATTACACCTGAGTTACTGACCGATATTATTAATGTGTTGGTTTCGGATTTAAAAACCTACTTTGGGCTTCCAAATCCCCGTATTCTTGTGTGCGGGCTCAATCCTCACGCAGGGGAGTCTGGGCACCTAGGGGATGAAGAAATTCGCGTAATCAGTCCAGTCCTTGACACCTTTCGTGCCAAAGGCATTCAATTGATTGGGCCTCTGCCCGCTGACACACTTTTTACACATCATCATCTAGCCGAAGCGGATGCCGTGTTAGCCATGTATCATGACCAGGGCTTACCCGTTCTTAAGTACAAAGGTTTCGGTAAAGCCGTCAACATAACACTTGGACTTCCCATTATTCGCACATCAGTTGATCACGGTACAGCTCTAGACCTTGCTGGAACGGGAAAAGCCGACCCTGGCAGCTTATTTACCGCCTTGCAGTATGCTGCGTTAATGGCCTCTTCACGTCGGTTAGACGACTAACAGGATTTAAACACGACATGAGTAAACATGAAGCGGGTCATAAAGCCCGCAAACGCTTTGGACAAAACTTTCTCCAGGATGAATCCATTATCCGTCGGATCATTCGTGCCATTAATCCAAAGCCTGAACAACATTTAGTTGAAATAGGACCTGGATTAGGCGCCCTGACAGAAGAAATACTAGACGCCACAGGTCGCTTAGACGCCATCGAGCTAGATAGAGACTTAGTCCCTATACTGAGAACCAAGTTTTTTAACTATGGCAATCAATTTACGGTGCACGAAGCGGATGCTATGCGCTTTGACTTTCAGCAACTGATTCAAGATGACCGCCCATTGCGTATCATTGGCAACTTGCCATACAACATCTCAACCCAATTGATTTTTCATTTACTTAGCCACAGCCATATTATTGAAGACATGCATTTCATGTTGCAAAAAGAGGTTGTTCTTCGCTTAGCCGCGGGCCCTGGCGAAAACAATTATGGCCGCCTAGGCATCATGGCTCAGTACTTCTGTAAGGTTGAAAATTTATTTTTAGTTCCTCCCAGCGCTTTCCACCCTGCGCCTAAAGTTGACTCAGCGATTGTTCGACTGGTGCCATACAAAACGCTGCCTTACCCAGCGAAAGATCATCAGCTTTTTCAACAAGTGGTGAGAACCGCATTTGGGCAGCGCCGAAAAACGCTACGTAATAACCTTAAAGAACTGATTGATAGCGATGCACTTGAGCGCATTGAAATAGATCCTAACTTACGTCCAGAACGCCTATCGCTAGCTGATTTCGTTAAAATCAGCGATTACCTTGCCGATATAAAAGGATAATAACCGTAGAATGAATACTCGTGAACTTAGCAATAACGTCGATATCCATGTTCGAACCGCATATCTCGAAGAGCAATCAGACCCAGATGCTCATCGCTTTGTGTTTTCTTACCACATTACCATTCGTAATAATAACAGCGTTGCGGTTAAGCTCCTCAGCCGTAAATGGTTAATTACCGATGGCAATGAAAATGTCCAAGAGGTACAAGGAGAAGGTGTTGTTGGTGAACAACCCGTCATAGCACCCGGCTCAAGTTATAGCTATACCAGCGGCACAGTACTATCGACTGAAGTGGGCAGCATGCAAGGATATTACAATATGATGGCTGGAGAGCTTAGCTTCCGTGCCCCTATTCAGGCTTTCACACTGGCACAACCGAACGCACTCCACTAACCTGCCAATAGACCAATCGTCTGTTGTTTGCTTACCATTAAGGAAGGGCCATGGATTTTGCATCACTCATCGGTATCATTCTTGGTTTTGCTCTGATACTTGGCGCTATCGCAATCGGAGGCAGCTCAGACGTCTTCATTAACGTCCCTGGCATGATGATTGTTGCGGGCGGAACCATCGCCGCAACATTTCTAACCGTTCAGTTCCGAGATGTTCTCAATGCGTTCAAAGCGGCGTGGATTGTGTTCACACGAGACCGCACCAACGCGCAAGAAATGATTGACACAATGTTGGAGTTAAGCCGCATCAGCCACCGCCACGGATTGCTAAAGCTCGGTGACATTGAAACCAATTCCCATGTCTTACGACGAGCGGCAAACTTGCTAGCAGAGGCTGCATCCGAGCAGGTTATTCGCAACACCCTGCAAAATGAAATTGACTCCCTCATCTCACGCCACCACACGGTGCAAGATGTGTTTAAAAAAATGGCTATGTACGCGCCCTCATTCGGTATGCTTGGTACCCTAATTGGTCTCATTCAAATGCTAAGCGCGCTTAAAGATCCAGAAACCATTGGTCCTGCAATGGCCATCGCACTCTTAACAACCTTTTATGGCTCACTACTATCCACGGTTATCTTTTTGCCAATAGCCGGTAAATTACGCGCTCGTACGCTTGTAGAAGTCACAAACCTAGAAATTATCCGCGAAGGCTGTATCAGCATTCTAACCAACGATCACTATGCACATGTATATGAACAGCTGTCATCTTACTTACCTGAGGATTCACGTAAACCCCTGCGTTTAGGTAAGAACCAGGGTGATGAGAACGGCAAAAAGACATGAAATCGTCCCGAAAACAACAATTGCTTGAGGAGAATGATGGCCCTGGCTGGATCACAACCTTTGCTGACCTCATGACGCTCCTTCTCGTTTTTTTCGTTTTGCTTTTCTCAATATCCAGCATTGAAATGGAATCGTTTGAGGAAACCGCTCGCTCAATCAGCCTCGCACTATCACGTGAGGGCTCCTCTAATAGTCTGATTGAGTTAGAAGTCTCAGCCCCCGATACCAGCCAAATTCCAGAAATCGATCATCCCGTTATTAACCGCTCATCCGAGGACTCATTCTTAGCCGATCAAGTGCGTTTTCAACAAGCATTGCTTGAGGCAGCGAATGCTGAATTAAGTGAAATCGCAACAGATTTAAACACAGCACTCAATCGTTCAGATATGGGCAGCTGGGTTGAAATCGGCACACCTAGGGACGGCAAGCTCAATTTACGCGTCAACGGAGCCATAATGTTTGAAACAGGATCTGCGAACATTAGACGTTCAATGATGCCAGTGCTAGACTCAGTATTAGAAATAGCGTTAATGAATCCTGGATTTAAACTGGAAATCCAAGGTCATACTGATAATACACCCATAAATACAGAGCAATTCCCATCCAATTGGGAGCTTTCAGCCGTAAGAGCGACAACGGTGTTGCGTTTTTTAGTGGAGGGTGGGCTCGCGCCCATTCGAGTTACGGCCACGGGCTATGGTGATACCTTACCTCTTGTCCCAAATGACTCGGAATTAAACCAAGCCATGAACAGACGAATAGAATTTGTGCTGGAAAAAATAGAGCTGCCAAAATTATGAAGCCCCAGATTTCATTACCTGATAACAAGGATGATGAGCGACGTGCCTACCGGATGGTACCCGTACAGCAAGATCCTATAGTCTTGTTCGTTGATCAACATAAAGTTGAGTTACAAGACTTGTCGACAAGAGGCGTTGCCTTCATGACCTCGCAACCTCTTCAAGGCGGCCAACACAAGGCTAAGTTTAGCTTTTTGTTGGAGGGTAAGGACATTACCCTCCACTGTCGTATTGATATCGTGCATAAGAGTACGACACGCTATGCTGGAAAACTAGTTGACCTAGACGTTAAAGATGAAAAACTTCTGTCCCAGTTTATCCTGCAGTGCCAAAAAGATGCCATTTTAAGGCAAAAACGTGCTATCAATTAATATTAATGAAATAAATTCGAATATACGCTTGACACACTGCCCTTCTATCTATAATATTTGCTCCACGTTGATGCGGGGTGGAGCAGTCTGGTAGCTCGTCGGGCTCATAACCCGAAGGTCATAGGTTCAAATCCTGTCCCCGCTACCAAATTTTAGAAGGCAGATCAGTTACTTACTGATCTGCCTTTTTTCTTTGTGTCTTCTAAATAATTTTCTGTGGCAAAATGCAGCAAGTTTTGTGACGCACTTTTTAAAGAAACTTTACTTCTTTTTTACAATGGCCTTACGTTTGCACGCATCACATGCTCTTAAGTGAATTTAGCAAATCAACTGATTCCAATTTTTTAACACATCTATTTTCGAACACGTCTCCTTTGCCAATTTCTCAGCTGCCTGTGCGGCAGTGAACTTGGGTACCAAAAAACGGTCCTTCTGATTCTGTTTCTAAGCTGCCTGTGCGGCAGTGAACGGTAGAGTCGGGCCATAATGGGGGCTACATTGTTTCTAAGCTGCCTGTGCGGCAGTGAACTGTCCGGTGCTGCTTGTGTACGACTCATAATCTTTCTAAGCTGCCTGTGCGGCAGTGAACGCGATCGGCCGCTTCAGCATCTCAGTGTAAAATTTCTAAGCTGCCTGTGCGGCAGTGAACTAGAGGATGTAGAGGCCAACCGCCCCACTTTCTTTCTAAGCTGCCTGTGCGGCAGTGAACCCGAACACGTCTGGACCCGAATGGAATCCGGTTTTCTAAGCTGCCTGTGCGGCAGTGAACTGTATTCGTATATGACAGATGAGTCGATGAATTTTCTAAGCTGCCTGTGCGGCAGTGAACCAGGATCAGGGTTCGATTACATCCATCAAACATTTCTAAGCTGCCTGTGCGGCAGTGAACTTATTGTGGCCGAGGTGAGGTTTTGGGAGACTTTTCTAAGCTGCCTGTGCGGCAGTGAACTCATGGGTTAGTAGTATCGGCGGTCGCCAAACTTTCTAAGCTGCCTGTGCGGCAGTGAACATACCTAGCCTGCCTTTTGCGCGCTTGGAGACTTTCTAAGCTGCCTGTGCGGCAGTGAACCTACAAACAACTCACCGTTAACCAGCACTGTCTTTCTAAGCTGCCTGTGCGGCAGTGAACTTGAACCATCAGGAGTGGTTCTCCAGTCTTCATTTCTAAGCTGCCTGTGCGGCAGTGAACGATCAAAGGGCGGCAACCCTACGCTGGTCTTATTTCTAAGCTGCCTGTGCGGCAGTGAACCGTCTGGTAAAATGCTTAGAGCATACGAAAAGTTTCTAAGCTGCCTGTGCGGCAGTGAACAAAACACCACCGGATTGAATCAAAGAGCATTTTTTCTAAGCTGCCTGTGCGGCAGTGAACACGTAACTCCAGTACCCAGCACAATGCCTTCATTTCTAAGCTGCCTGTGCGGCAGTGAACGCGCAAGACACAGGCTCAGTAATATGGGGTCATTTCTAAGCTGCCTGTGCGGCAGTGAACCTGAACCTGGATGCACACGACGGCCGCTCATATTTCTAAGCTGCCTGTGCGGCAGTGAACCTTCTATCGGCTCAATCGGTGGCGGATTGTTATTTCTAAGCTGCCTGTGCGGCAGTGAACATCTGCTGCTGAGGGTCTGTTGCCCACTGAGTTTTCTAAGCTGCCTGTGCGGCAGTGAACTTACACACAGAAAAAGACCTTCTTGGTTTTTATTTCTAAGCTGCCTGTGCGGCAGTGAACTACAACAACGGGTGGCCAAGTTGGTGTTGGTTTTTCTAAGCTGCCTGTGCGGCAGTGAACCAATAGAATAAAGAAATAAAAATAAGCTGCAACAGGCTGTTAGGACAAAAATCATCTTTTTACCTTGTTAAAAACCACCCGTTGCAACTATTTGTATTTAAATCATATTTTTAAAGAGCAAAAATATAGGGTTAAAACCAAGGAACTGTAGCGGTTTTGCTAAGACCATAACTATCAAACTCACCATCAACTGGGTCAGCTTGAATATCACTAAACTCAAAGAATTTTCGGTACACCAGCCCTGTTGAACTGCTATACAGATCAAGGTATGGATTATCAAACCCTTGGCTAAGCATTTTTACCTTGTAACGTTTCTCACCGTCTTTATCTATGCTACCTCTGGCAATTAAACGCGTTAACTTTGCTTTGCTTAAATTACTGCGTTTAACTGAAATGATGCGATACTGCACTTGGTCTGGCACATTAGTAACCGTAGTAACCTTGCAATATCCAGCCAAAGGGCCTAACCAGTTTAACCCCTGCAAATCATGTAGTGCGCTCATTTCACCATGTAAACGAAATAATCGCCCTAGTTTTAAATTTGCTTCAGGAAAGTTAATACCAATTTTATTGCTATGTAACGTCACCAGTACTTTGTGAAATTTAGTAAAAACTTTACTACTTAATTCTGCCTCGCGCATTTCAGCATCTGGCATCAGGCGTATATCAATATATGCGTCCATCGTTACTCCTAAAGTCGAATGCTTGAAACATAAGCCAACCCCTTTTTTCCAAGGTAAAAACTTGATACCCCTGCGTATTCAATAAGCCGCTGAATTTCTTGACCTCGAGTCAACTCCGAGAACTCTCGCCCTTTATCCTCATCACTTAAATTAATTTCAATTTCCAATTTACCAGAATGCTTTTTAATATAGCATGGCGTTCCAACTGACTTTTTACGCCCACCAGCCATTTTATTTAACCAATCTCGCACACCATTGAAGCCAGCTTTTGAAAACCCTTGAATTTGAATTTCGGGTTTTGAGGTGTCGATAAATGGAAGAACCTTGCCATTTTTAACAAGCCGTTCAGCTTGCAAATACAGAGCTGCCGCATAGAGACTCATGGGATAAACAACACCATCTTTGCAATACTCCTCGCCCAACTTCTTACCATTGGGATACTTACTGGATAAATAAAAAACAGCCTTGTTTAATGCAACTTCAAAATCACTTTCAGAACGTTCAACCAATTCATCTAAACATGATTTTGCTTCCCAAAACTCTTCATTCAAACCAGCAACTTTCTCTTCTGATTTGGCTTTTAGCTTAACCGAAGTCGGAGGTTTCATGGTGATTTTATTTTTATAGTCAGATAGATATTTGAACTTTTTATCCACAATTGATCGTTGATCTTTCTGCTGCCTTTCCTTAGTTTTTATAACAGCCCCTTCTTCTGACTTTAAATCAGAAATTATATCCAATCTCTTTATGAGCCACGTAGGCTTACATAGATCGCCATTTTCAATTCCCTTGCAAACCTCTTCACTCAAAATGAATTCAATTAACTGTTCTTTATTTAGGTATAGGATGCACCACAAAAGCCGACACTCCTCTAAAAAAAACCACGGATTGTCATTATCTAAAACACCGATATAACTACTTTGCGCACAACGATCATCCGATTTATTCGTTAAATAAACCAGCTCACAGCTATCTTGCTGACCTCGTTCTACCACAGGTTCTAAAACCCTATCTTCAATATCTGAAAAATAATAGTTTGGATCCTTCTTTGCCTTCCACAATGGCCTCTGATCGCCAATTAGACGGCACAACACGCCCAATATAGTACTTCTAGAGATAGGAGTATATTTTTCCCCTCTAGTGCCAGATGTTGCAACAAACTTTTGCTCAAAACCATTAAATGCATGATAGTTCTTTTTTAAGCTCCCTTTAAAGACGCCCTTTGAATAAGACACGGAATTGCCATTCAAATCGAAAGTTTTCTTTTCATCATCACCAAGAAAACTTGTTTGCCAGCATGAATCAAACTCTATAGTAATCTTCATAACTATTTACCTTCGTAATAAACAGCGTACGAACTATTTTTTAACTCACTTATTGAACTTTCATCATTTTTAATACGAAACATATCTCTTGCTTTATCGCTATCATTGTAATCAACCAGCACCGAATCAACGTACATAAACCCCTTAGCTTGTCTAATGCTTAAATTAGTCAACAGCTCAATCATCTGATTAACCAATACATCAATAGCCTCATCATTTAGCAAAACACCTGCTTCACCCTCATCAAATATCGAACCTTTACGCACATAATTTTTGTGATAAATAGCTTTTTCATTCTTATTATTAGACAATGACTGCAAATAGTCAGTGAGCTTCTCAGCCATCTCTTCCCCTTCTTGGTGGTTGTTTATTTTCATAGATTCTCGGCCAAAATTAGCGCATAAAGGAATAAACTGCAATTGCTCAATACTAATTGAACCATAGGCAATATATTCCGTATCACCAAAGGTGGTCTTCGAGAAAATAGAATTACTAGATTCTTTTCCATCTTTATTTTCTTTTTTCTCTTTACTTCCAGACTGTCCCATCTGCTCAAAATTACCATTTCCTAACTGATCCACAAAATCAGTTAACAATAATGGACTTGTTCTTTTATTTTCGTTTTTTGGAATTACATACCCACGTAACAGCCCAACCGTTGAACAAAGCAATCTTAATGGCTGATCTAATAGATTAGGTGATTGAAGATTGTAATGCTCACCTCTAAATAAATGATGACGAATACAATTTTGGCTTATATAAAGATTTACTTTGCTTAGATCAACGCTAGTCGGATGATGATATGACTTTGGAGAACCATCTTCCCAAAATTCTTTTATATTACTATAGCCTCGAAGTTTAGGCATGCTGTGATTGCTGACTTTTGTCGGCTTTGATGCACCATCTTTCCATATCTCAAGTTGAGGAGAACCATTCCAATTCACTACTCCATGACCTAATGCTTTGATCTTAAAATCAACACTTTTAACTCCTGTTACTTTTTGCATAATTTATTCCTCATCTTCTGTGGTTTGATTAATTTGTTTACTGGACATAGCGCCAATGGCTTGTTTCTCGCAAATGACGTAATAAATTGCATGAGGATGGCGAGCACATTCGCCACCCACTTGCAGCAAATCGTTTGTGGTATAACTTAAGTAGATTGGTGATTCCGGGTCTCGGGCCTCATTGAGTAAGATCTTATCGGTAAACGCTTTACTCGTGCCCCCAATAATATTGTGGTGTTTTTTGAACATATGCGCTAAAAGGTCTTTATCACTTTGGCCGTAACCACAAATAGCACTAGTCGAGTATGTAAGATTGTCGATATCACTAATATCATCGAGTTGAATTGAATAAGCGTAAGCCTCCATATATTCCGGCTTATTTTTTGTTAAATACACCACTGCCAATTGCACAAACCGATTATCACCGCGCAGTGATACTTTACTGATCTTGTTGCGTTTTTTATCTTTGCTTTTCTTTGGTGGAGCGGTAATAGGATCAACTACTTTTAAGTGGATTTGTTGCACACTATTTTTTAGGGCAGCCACTAAGTCACTCGCAATAAACTCTCGATTACGTTCAGTGTGATGAAATTCGAAATAAAGCTGATATATCTCTGGCAACGTAAAAATCTTGTCTGCCAATTCATTCTGTAAAAACTGATACCAAGCTCGAACAGAACTCAAGGTATACATTTTTGATAGAAACCCCGCTGCCGGACTTTTACCTTTGCCATTGGCGATGGACTCTGGCACGGCTAACGTATAGGTATTCACGTGACTATTTTCACCAAAGCGATCTAAACGACCTAAACGCTGTAAGCAATCTTCAGCACTGGTTATTTCGGCCACCATATAATCACAACTGATATTAAGCGATGCTTGTACTATCGGCCCACTGCGTAGCACTTCATATTTACGAGTACCTCCGCGCTTGTATGCCTCGTACACTTCACCAAACCATTTACGTTTATCACTTTTAATAAATTTTGAATGTAGTAATACCGCATTCTCGTTTTGCTGATTTTCAATAAAACTTTTTTGTGCCGTTAGCGCCGTGTTACTGATAACAAAAGTACAACCACTTTGCTGAGCAAATAGCGGGTTTGTCTCGCTTAAATTTGTATCATCAAAGATTTTAAAATCAATCTGATACTGGCTTGGGTTGAACGAGGGCATGACTTTAATATCATCAGGATGAATACCGAGTAAATCTTCAACAAAGACATAATGTGGTGTTGCCGACACTAATAAGGTCTTAGCTTGAGCTTGTTGCATTTTTTTTGAGGAAATTAGTTCTGCAAATAGCAAATTAAACGCTGGCATGTTGACATATTCATGAAACTCATCAAACACCACATGTGCATTTAAAAAGTCAATAAGCGTATTCGCTTTAGTGTGACTTATTACTGAGCCAAGAATTTGATCTATTGTTGTTATAACAATATCGCCGGAAAAATTTTTATCATCAGCAATAGGGTTATCCCATTGATTATGGAATTTAAATTCACCCGTATTTATTTCAATTGTGCTATTAGGTAGGTACTGCTCGGAGGTCAACTCATAAAACAATCCTTGGCAGACTTGTACGCGTGGACAAACCCAAACAATCCGTTTAGCGCCCTGTAATTTTGCCCACTCTAAAGCAATTTTAGTTTTACCACTGCCTGCCGCCCCCGCAAGCACTGCAATATCTTCGGCTGTGGTAAGCTGCTTGGCGATATCGTGTTGTTTTTTACTGCGCTCACTCATTGGGAAAAAGGCACTTAGGCAAGTATCAATATCAGAGCTAAGTGTGGTTTCCACCTCAAGTAGCTCGGTCACTAT
Source organism: Nitrincola tibetensis (assembly GCF_003284585.1). GTDB lineage: Bacteria > Pseudomonadota > Gammaproteobacteria > Pseudomonadales > Balneatricaceae > Nitrincola > Nitrincola tibetensis. The sequence goes on along the minus strand of NZ_QKRX01000001.1, from coordinate 160,023 downwards.
TTGATCTAACTGGCGCTCATAAATGGCAGTGTGTAACTCTGCTGCGCTTAATGCCGATACTGCCCTATCCGATGTGATCAAGCATGCGCGTGCAATGTTGTTTACTGCATTGAATTTAACATTGGCGCTATTAGCCGATACTGTCTCTTCAAATTCATATTCTTTGTAGTTGGGTACATGTAAGGATGCAGGTATTTTATGCTCCAGCTCGGTTATCTCCTCTTGCAAAAATGACTTTTCTAATAATGAACTTTCTAAAGATCGATATTTTTTATCAATACCTATAACCTGTTTAAGCAGTATTTGAGCTTGACCTACAATAGCAGATAGATCTGTATCTTTTTGATTTACTAAAAGTTTTTTGCTGATGTCTTTATAGGTGTCAAAACTACTTTTTTCTTTACGAAATGGCTTAGCATGATGCCAATAAATTACATGTCTAAGTGTTTCTTTATTAGGTGTATTTATAAATTTTACTTCTGGACTATCGAGTAACTGATAGAGTAAAAGCGAAACTTCATTATGCCTTGGGTGTTTATCAAAGCTAAATTTTGCATCATCAATGTGTTGCCCATCTTCAGCTATGAAATCCCTCTTTTTGGGATTGGTCACCCACTCTTGAAATTTAGGATCAATTTTCCCTATATCATGCAAGCAACCTGCAATAAAATTCACAATTGAAAACTGTGTATTGTCTGGAAATAACTGATGATGTAGTTGTTCAGCAACATATCCAACTGCAAATAAGTGCTCACTCAGTGGTTGTAATTGAGTGTTGGCATACAACACACCTAGCTTGGGTTTATCTGTTACAACATCCATAATCACCTCGTTATTTGTATAATTCACAGGCACCACACCCTCAGCATTAAACTTTCGCTTATTGCCCACCACCCATAAAAACTGGCTGCGAGAGCGCGAGCGGATCCAGTGACAACTGACGGCGGTGCTACGGCTGGCAGTTTGGCGCAGCATTTTTTTCACCGTTAACAATCCATCTTCGGTGATCAGAGTTTGCCAGGTGTTGTCACCAATCCGATTGGCGAATGCATCCAACACACGGCGTGTTTTCTTGAGTGCGTTTTTCTCACACTGAGAGACAAACGTGACCATCATAACGAGTGACCCTCACTCTCTTCTTCGCTTTGACCTTGTAGGGCAATACGTTTCACGGTGTCGAACATAAAGTCGAGTGCTTTGTGTTCAATAAAAGACTGCAAAATCTGCTGGCGGAACTCTTGTTCGCTCGCTTTTTCTTTGGCGCAAACGAACGCCAAGGCAACACGATGGCATCTTTAATTAAGTCCGCCACATCAAACACCAAAGCCCCTCTTCTAGTTTTTCCGTGCATTACGGCAAAGCCGTGCGGAATACCGAGAACCCACAAACAGCTCGCTGCCAAACCATAAGCTAGGTAATTACCGTGGTTCAAAAAGTCATTAGCTTTGTCGGAGTTTTTTTTGTCAGGTTGATGCTGGCGAGAAAAGGCTTCTTTGCCTGTGTTGTTGGCCGCATACTTGTATAAGGCTTTGGTCAGTTGTGCTTCTGTAAGGAGTAGATCGGATTGTTTACTGGCGGCATCAGTGCGCTGATGGAAAGTTTCCAGAGACTGCTTAATCACTTCATCCTGAACGTTGAATTTCTCTAAGGTTAATTCTCTATCTGATCGCCAAACACGCTTTAAGTAATCAATCCGCGCAATTTGAAATTGCTTGGCGGCCGCTAAGCGCTTCTCATCGTCAAACCAAAAAGAAAGCCAGCCTTGTAGGTATTCGGTGGGACGATATTCGCTTTGTGGTGTGAACCACTCCACTTCAGTTGCCATGTGTAGAGGTGTTCCGCCGCCACCACAAAACCCTACCAATACGCCTGCCTGCGAGAGCATACGCATCGCGGCTTGGGTAATCGAGGTACCATTACCGAGCATAAGCACCGTGGTATTGGCAATCGGGATATTAAAGTAGAGGTTTTCTTTGTCTGCTTCGGTTAAATACAGCACGCGACCATCTTTTTGCATAACGCGGCAATATTCTAGGTAATACATATTGGCACGCTTTGAGTGCAGGATCACTTTGAGATCTGAAGGGGAGAAATCATCCATCCGAGCTATTCCATTTTAATATTGAATTATCAATAATTTTTACAGCGTTACGTCGTATCAACAGACCGAATCTAGCCAGTATTTTTCCAACCCTCAACCCCTGTCTAAATAACCAGTTAACTCCCTTTACACATCACAAGTCTTAATCCGCAAAAGCACCTGCAATCCACTAAAAAAGCCACTGAGATATGTCATTTTTGTTGACGAGGATTAATTGTTGCGCTTTGGGATCCGGGTCTAGCATTTTGATGTGTACTTGCATTTCCTGAATCACATACTGTGCTAAGCAGGCGCGCGTGTTGATGCGAAGGTATCCGTCTTGCATTTGATAATCGGCTTCGATTACTTCTTTTTGTGCGAGTGTTAATCGTGGATCAGGAGCAAACATCACATCAATGAATGTATGCCAAGCAGCATCGTCTTCACCCGTTTTATGGGATTTTTCTTCTAGATCTGGCGTTCCCCTAAATCGGCTTAACACAAAATCACGGTACTCTTGGCTCTTTTCACACCAAGCTCTTAAATGCCAACGCAGACCTGTTTTGACAAAACTGTGCGGAGCGATGATCCTACCCTCGCGATCGGGGTTTGAAAGGGAAACATAATCGACTTCCAGCATTTTTTGTTCACGTATCGCTTGAACTAATTTGCGTACTATTTGTGGCGAAACATAACGAGGCGGAAGAGTAACTGATGAGAATGGAAGACTGGGTGCAAAAAGAATGGAGGTTATGTGTCGTGTTGACCACTCTAAGTATTCAGTCACATCACCCGTAATTGTGCTCGGGATGAAATATTCAGTTGGCTGATAGGTTTTTAAATGACTATTGTAAACAAGGCTATCTGGGTGCTGTGAAAGGTATTGATTTATACTTTTACTGGCCGATTGACGGGTAAGGTGGAATACACTAGATAAATCGCTTGCGTTAACTCGCCCTTCCCACCAAGCTAGTAACTCAATTAGCCACAATCGTTGTTGATCGGAAACTTGCACACTGACATCCCTTTAATTCATGTGTTTAAGTCTGAGTCTACCCCAAGAGCAATTACTATTCGACTGCAAAAATACCAGAATCTAAAATTTATAAATCAATTTTCGAACGTTAGCATACAGCTAGATTCAACACGCTCTTGAGATCTTTTAATGTTCTAACTGTATATCGGCAACACAATGATGAAGCTTGTCCTATTTGAATTCGAAGAGAGTGAAATCTCTCCACCATGAGCTTCGATTATCGAACGTGTGATAGACAAACCGAGCCCCGAACCATCCCCCTTCCTTGAACGAGAAGGGTCTACCCGATAGAATCTCTCAAAAACAAGGGGTATCTGATCAGCCGGAATAGCGTCTCCAGGGTTGCTGATGGATAACTCAATACTCTTATTATCACGGCTCTCTTGGATAAACACCTCAATCGTATTTTCAGGATCAGTGTGTCTAATCGCATTTGACAGAAGGTTTGACAGTGCTCGGCGAAGCATCAGCGGATCACCGATGACAGCCCCCTGTCCTGTTAACTGCATGGATAGACTTTTTTCATCGGCCAGCGCTTCATAAAAATCAAACAGTGCCAATACCTCTGTTTCGAGCGCGACCTGTTCAGATCCCTTGGGTAGCATGTTGTTATCTGCTTTTGCTAAAAAAAGCATGTCTGAGATCATTCGAGCTAAGCGCTCAAACTCTTCAAGATTAGAATGAAGCACTTCACGATACTCGTCAGCCGATCGAGCACGAGACACTGCAACCTGAGTTGCCGTCATCAGGTTTGACACAGGGGAGCGCAGCTCATGGGCAATATCGGCTGAAAACTCGTTAAGTCGAAGGAAAGAGGTCTCAAGACGTTCGAGCATACCGTTAAACGCCTTAACGAGCGCCTGCATTTCACTAGGCGCATCCTCTAAAGAGAGACGCTGACCAAGACTCTTTGCAGATAACATACTGGCAGCTGAAACAACTCTGCGCATTGGCTCAAGCCCTTTCTTTGCCGCAAACCAACCGAGTATTGCCGCACAGGCTATAGCAACCAGAATCCCTATTCCTAAATGAAAACGCATACTTTTTAAAAAATGCACATGATGTGATATATCTAGCGCGATGAATACCTCTGCCTGAGTGGAGTCAAAAAGGGGGACAAACATCGGCATTCCTTGACCAATAAAAGTCCCACCAGACATATCCTTCCACTTTAATGCATTGTTGCCAGCATCAACTAACCGATCCTTCATTTGCTGAAGGCGCGGGTCACACATCAAGTATTGGGATTCTCGAGCAGGTGTCTCTATACAGATCACAATAGAATCGTAACCGGAAAGGACATTATCTATCTGATTTGGCAAATCACTTAAGGCCTGATCAGATGTCGTTACAGAGAGAAGAGTTTCAAGGATGGTAAATTTCGCAGATAGATCATGGAGATCTAGTTCATCAAAATGCAATGAAACAGCACGGTCAAAAACGACTCCAGCGATAATCAAAAGCCCGCCCGCCATTGCAGCAAACAAAGATGCTATCCTAGCCGTTAAAGAGCCTTTCAGTTTCATTCCTGATCTACGTCCAAGACATACCCCATACCACGAATCGTACGGATCAGCTTAAGATCGAATGGATCATCCACTTTGGATCGCAGGCGACGAACCGCCACTTCAATCACATTGGTATCACTATCAAAATTCATATCCCAAACATGAGACGCGATCAATGAGCGCGAAAGAACCTCACCCTGCTTTTGCATCAATAACTCTAACAGAGTGAACTCTTTAGCGGTTAGGTCGATTCTCTGACCCGCTCGGGTGACACGACGTTTGATTAAATCAAGTTCAAGATCGGCTATTCGAAGAATTTCTGTTTGTTTGCTCTTACCACGACGAGAGACTGAACGCACACGGGCAAGCAGCTCCGAAAAAGCAAAGGGTTTAATCAAGTAATCATCCGCGCCAAGCTCAAGTCCATACACTCTGTCCTCGACAGAATCACGAGCCGTTAAAAATAACACGGGGATTTCATGTTCGGCCCGCCGGACGGCCTGCAGTATGCCCCAGCCATTGATTCCAGGTAACATCACATCCAGTATCAGCAAATCGTAATCACCCGTCAGCGCGCAATGTAAGCCATCCACACCGTCATGAATCAAATCTACGACAAAGCCTGCTTCACTTAGGCCTTGCCGTAGATAATCCCCTGTTTTAATTTCATCTTCAACGATTAAAATTTTCATGTATTAATTGGTTTTCAAGATTGACTGACACCTGATTCTTACACGACAAGGAATCAATTACCAAGCTACTCAACACCACGCTCAGTAAGCCAAGCACGCATCATTGATATTTCCTCTTTCTGAGCCTCAATGATGGCTTCAGCTAAGGCTCTAATCTCAGGATCGCTTCCGTGCTCAAGGACGACTTGAGCCATTTCAACAGCGCCTTCATGATGAGGAATCATACCCAATACAAAATCTACGTCTGCATCTCCGGTAAAATCAATGCTCATCGCCTCATGCATTTTATCGTTAACTGCTTGGTAAGCCGTAACGGACGCGGGTACGACATCATTTGAATGACTGCTTCCATGATGCCCTTTATGCTCATGTCCTCCAGCGAAAGCAAAACTACTCGTAATTAACAAACCACCTAACAGAAGTAATGAACGCATACTATTTCCTCGAGATATTGATCATTTGTAACGTTAATAGAGGCATTAAGCCAAAGTACTTTAATACTTTCCAAATGAATGTCGTAAAGCATCATTTGACCTTCAAGTTATATCGTACAGAACTTACCTTGCGCTAGAGTGATACCAAGATTACATTTTTGTAATCTTGCAGATGATTAACGAGCGAGCCGACTTTCTATAGATGCCTCGTGCTATTTCATGCACGCTCTTCCTTATTGTCCAAACAGTTATCTGCTTACCAAAAGGATTAAGCGCAAAACTCAGACCAAGAAAAAATCGCTACACAAAAACAAAGGCTTGCCCTATGATAAAAAATGATGCGGGGCAAAAATTGCTGAGGTTAATCGGTAACCGCAGGTGTTTTCCGCCCCCTGCTCCCTCCATTTCACTCATCAGAGAGCCAATTATGTCATCCAAGGTTTATTGCACCGCTCAATTTCTTCCCAAACCTGGAAAAGAAGCTGAACTCTTCCAAATCCTTCAATCACTCGAACCCAACACCCTTAGGGAAGATGGCTGCATTCAATACATTGTCACTAAACACATCCAAAGCCCATTTGCAGAAGGTAGTAGCTTTCCCATTGTTTTCCATGAAATCTGGAAAGACATGCAAAGCTTCGAAACCCATTGCCAACGCGATGAGATCAGCGATTTTTTTGAACGCTATTGTTTAGCTGACGATGGATTAGCGGCAGATTGGAATGTCTGCGTGTATTCGGATGAGAGATGAGAGATGAGAGATGAGAGATGATATATAAGCATAAAATTGGGTGATATGCATTCATGCGTCACCCTCAATTATTATAAGCAGATGTCAACTTCTGCCGTGCTTATCAAAACACATATGCTCCCTGCATCATCAATCAATTAAGTTAAAATTGACGCGATGTTAATAACTGGCTAGCAAAGCTTTCAAAGTGAAACTGTAACTTACCCTACCATAAACTACTTAACAACAGTCCGGTTACGTCCTGCTTGTTTGGCGCTGTACATAGCTTTGTCTGCACGATCAAAGATACTGGTCACTGTATCACCTGCTTTTACTTGAGTGATGCCTAAAGACATTGTGATTTTGACGGGAGTGCTCTGGAAATTAAAAGGGCTTGTTTCTATAATTTGGCGCACTTTTTCAGCGGCAATCATCGCTTCATTGGCATCGGTTGAGGGCATAAGTATGACAAACTCTTCGCCACCAAAGCGAGAAATAAAATCAACATCACGCAGTTGCTTTTTTAGGACACGTGCCATCAAAAGGAGCACTTTATCGCCTGCTAAATGACCATAGGTATCATTCACACGTTTGAAGTAATCTATATCGCCGACACATAGAGAAAACACTGTTCCATACCGATTAAAACGAACAAGCTCTTCATTGAATCGTTGATCATAGGCTAAACGATTTGGTAGACCCGTTAATGGATCTGTTCGTGACTTCACATGCGCGTTTTCAGCGGTTTGGCGTAACTGATCGCTCTGTCGCTCCATTGAATCCAAGCGTTCCAGCAGCACCTTTTTTTCAGACTTCAACGATTCAATTCTTTTTTGCTCGGAGGCCTTGTGGTGATTCATGGCCTTAATAATACTGACCAACTGCACATTTACAGCTGTCTTTAGCTCATTAATATCCTGACTCTTTTGGACTTTATGGTGGATCATTCGAACGTCGGATCTAACTGTCTGATCCAGAAGATTATTTCGACGCAACTGCTGATGTTCGACTTCTTCTTGTGTATCAAAAAAATCACGCAAAAAAGCCAACTGCTCATTCAAACCTGACAAGTAAGCTTGAATATCAGAGTCCGTTCCGCTGCCACTTAACCGTGCAAGTTTCGTTGCTTCTTTGAGGCATTCATCTAGCTCATCCGTTGAATGACTACGCTCAAGGCGCTGGATTAAGGCCGAGGCTCTGGGTATTGACTCTGCGGGAACGATCAAACGTTGAACCAGCTCTAACAAACTACTCGCTAAACGTGCATTTGCCATATCGCCATGATCTGCTAGATCATCTTTTGTTGCCTCATCTTGCTGATTCTGTATACGAGTCTGAACATCCAAAAGCATTGAAATCATATCGGGCAATGCATGAATATTCTCAGCATGCTCACGCATTTGGTCTTCTAGGGTTTCAAATGACGCCAAATGCTGTTTGTGTTTATCTTTGGCCTGAACTGCTTTACTCCAAAAACGCAACTGTTTCATGATCTGCTGCGATGTTTGTAAACGCAGACCATCTAAACCACGTATTTGCTTCTCAATTTGAACAAGGTACTTAGGTAAACGACTCAGATCACCATTATTAAGATCATGCGTAAAACCAGACATCAGGCGATCCAACTGCGGATCTTGACCATGCGTTGCTAAGCTAAGCTGAAAAGCTAAATCATGCACTTGGCTCAATAAGAGCTGCTGCTTTTTTTCATACCCTTCTAACTCACGCGCTGCATCACGGTATTTATTTTGCCAGTTATCATTATCGCTCATGTATTTGAACCCGTGTGGAGTATTAGCATCTAAGCTTGCAGACCATCCTTGCCCTCGTACACATTCGTATCGGGGGACACGTTTACAACCTCTTTGTCGAGGCTGTTTTAAACCCAACAAGCCACCCATTCAAACAACATTAAGAGTCTACTCGTCAGATCAAATCAGTTTCGATTATCGCATTAATAACCTTCTAATAGCCAGTTGACGACTCGTGCTTCAAACACTGTCCCCATCTAAAGCCTTGTCAATTGGTCAGTTAACGGGTTCGTGTAAAGTTGTTGTGTAACGCTCCATTAGGCTAAGATGAATTAGACGCTCATCAAGAACAAAACAGCTGCAGAGACTCTATGAAGAACACTTCCATTTTTCGCTCCCTGATTCTAATGGCGAGTCTATCAACCTTAGTCATCTTGGCCATTATTGCATCTATTTTGTACTTTGGCATCACGACTCAAATGGAAAAAATTACAAAAACGGAAGCACTGGAAAATGTCCAACAAAGGTTAGATTTGTATTTAAGATCTAAAGAGGACTCGGTCTTATCCATTGCAGCGACTTTATCGCGCGACCCTTCAATACGTGAATCACTGTCAACAAACAATCGAGCATTGTCTGTTAAAAGTTTAAGCAATTTAACTGAAGAGTTTGCGAAGGTTACTGACTATCGAATGATACGTGCGCAGGTGATTGACGCGGATGAGGTTATTGTCGCGAGATCTTGGGATCTAAGCTTCCATGGTGAAATAGCACCTCATCCAATGGTCGCTAAAACGTTAAGTGAAAAAAATGCAACCGCATCTTTTAGTATGGGTAATGCAGGCGTTGGTATCATTGGCTTTTCGCCTGTGATCGCAGACGAAGAGGTTATAGGTTTAATATCAGTGACACAAGGGATTGGATCGGTTGTTCGATCTATGCAAAACGATGATTTGGATTGGATTTTATTGTTAAATAAAGAATCAATTTTAGAGCGATTTTCTGGCCGCTATCCTCCAACTATAGCCTCTCTTCCATCAATTAATGATGAATATCTTCTTGCACATTCAGAATGGTTTGATCTATCACTCGCTCGAAGCCTAGCAGCGTATTTGCCAAAAAAACTATCGAATGAGCCGCGTGTTATCTATCTTGATCAAGCCATACTATACGATTTCCCATTATTTGATCGATCAGGTGTTTATATCGGCAGAAGCCTGTTACTGGGGGATGAAACCTCTATCAAATCTCGTATAGAAAATGTTCGATCTGCCACATTTTTGTTGATAGCAGCCACCCTTTTTGTTGTGACCTGTGTTGTTGCTCTGCTTTTATGGATAGTGAATCGTCGCATATTAGCCCCCGTAAAACATATTGTTTCCGTTATTAACGAAACAGTAAGTTTAGGGCGCTTTTCACAACGAGTTCGAGTCTATCGTGAAGATGAATTAGGCGTCATGACGCAAAATATTAATAGATTACTTGCAAATTTTGAACGAGCTCTCGCTGAATCGAACCAAGTCATGGGCCAGCTCGTCCTCGGTAACTTTGAACAACGTATCGTGGGTAATTATCAAGGCGATCTTCTAGAAATGAAAAAAGGCATTAATGCAGCCGCCTTAGAATTAAAAAATGCTCACTTCAAAGCACTCCAAGCCAGCAAAGCGAAGAGCCAATTTCTAGCGAACATGAGCCACGAAATTCGAACACCAATCAATGGAGTGATAGGCATGCTGTCCCTTTTAGAGACAACATCTTTAACAACAGAGCAGGCTGAACAAGTACATCTTGCTATGCGTTCAGCTGAACTGCTGCTAGGTCTTGTAAACGATATTTTGGACTTCTCCAAAATTGAAGCGGGCAAAATGAGTTTAGAAATGGCGCCCGTTGATCTAAACGACTTATTAACGACGATGCGTAGCATCTTTCAACACCTTGCTGAGAATAAAAAACTTGAGTTGATCCAAACAATTGACCCTGCAATTAATGGATGGCTTAAAGCAGATCCTCTAAGACTCCGACAGGTTCTAAATAACTTAGTGTCAAATGCGATCAAATTTACGGACGTGGGCCAAGTCACTTTGAGTGTTCACTTGCTGGATAACCACAGGATTCGATTTGAAGTTAGAGATAGCGGAATTGGCATTTCTGAAGAAGCTCAGGAGCGGCTGTTTCAAAGTTTTAGCCAAGCGGATAACTCAACCAGTCGCAAATATGGCGGAACGGGGCTGGGCTTAATGATTTCTAAAGAGCTCATTGCGTTAATGAATGGCACCCTTTGGTTAGAAAGTACTCTCGGACAAGGCTCCTGTTTCTACTTTGAATTGCCCTATCTTCCATGCGAAGCACCAAACAATCCAACTCAGGCACGCTGCCCGTTTACAAACTATGCGGATAGGAGAGTGTTATTGGTTGAAGACAATACAGTAAACCAAAAGCTCGCGTTAAAGTTATTGGAAAAGTTTAATATCGAGGCTGCATTAGCCGAGAATGGTGAAGAAGCCATTCGTCAGCTTGAGTCTGAAACCTATGATTTAATTTTGATGGACTGCCAAATGCCCATTATGGATGGCTTTACAGCAACCCGAATCATACGGCAGCGAGACATTATGACCCCGATTGCAGCTTTAACAGCCAATGCCAGCGAAGACGATCGTAATGCTTGCCTAGCCTGCGGTATGAATGATTATTTAGCCAAGCCTTATAATGCTGAAAAGCTGTCAGAATTACTGCAAAGGTGGCTTAAATAGACGTCAGAGCGGAAATTGACCAGTCTTTGCATTCCAATTGTTATACTATAACATTTAGACGATATAATTCACGCAGCGCCCACTGACGTGACAATGGGCAAACGCCAACTCAACGACTAGGCAAAAAAATGACTATCTGGCAAACGCTAGAAGATGCAGATCAATCTGACTCTTTTCCACTTGAAGAAATTCTATCCGCAATTCCATGGAATCAAGACGGACTCATCGCCGCCATTGCGCAAGAACATGACACTAAAGAAATGCTCATGCTTGCGTGGATGAATAAAGATGCGCTTATTGAAACCTTAACCACCAGACAAGTCTGTTACTGGTCTCGTTCGCGGCAATCACTATGGCGTAAAGGAGAAACATCTGGCCATGTTCAGCATTTGATAGACGCTAGGTTTGATTGTGACGGTGATGCACTTTTACTGCTCGTGAATCAGAAAGGTGCAGCCTGTCATACAGGCCGACCCAATTGCTTTTACAACGCCATCCGTGGAGAGCAAATTGTTGTTACTAGCTCAAAGCCAAACAATGCCTAAGAAAATGTACTAACTGCAAAGGAATTATTTTAAAAGAACCTAGCTACGACTAGAATCGCTGGGCAAAAGGGTATCTTGCTCTGGCTCTGCAGACTCCGACTCTGCCGCTTCTCGTTCCTGTTCAGCATGCTCTGCCGCCCACACACCAGCAGCCTCCACCGCTATAGGAGAAGCGGTTGGAATAACACTTAAATAGCTTTCTGTCGTGTCTGTTGGCAAGTGCGCACGCTGTGTAATGCGATAAGCGGCATAGAATACAATCAAAAGAAAGGTTATTCCTAACACTGGCCAGAAGGCATAAGGACCAAATGTTTCCATGGCCCATCCCGTGACCAAGGGGCCAATAATGGCACCTAGCCCAAAGGTAAACACTAAGCCTCCCGATGCAGCAGGCATCTCTTCGGCGGATAATGAGTCGTTCGTATAGGCTAAAAATAATGAATACAAAGGGGTTGTAACGCCGCCAGTTAAAAAAGCGGCCAGCATTAAGAATCCCATTCCCCCATCATTCATCCAACCCAAAAAACAGGAAACAGCGCCTAAAAGCGCAGCACCCAATATAACTTTACGTCGATCAATGCGATCAGAAAGCCAGCCAATCGGATATTGAAGAAATAAAGCACCCGCAAATAGCATGGCAACAAACAAGGCAATGTGCGTCGCAGAAAGTCCAATTTGAGAGCCAAATACAGCCCCCATCCCAGATTGTGTTGCATAGACACTCCCCAGTAAAAAAATACCAACTGTCCCTAAGGGAGAACTCGCAAACAGGTCACGTAAGCTCATAGGCCGCGCAACTTCAACATTGGGCACAGGGTTTACGGATAACAAAATAGGGGCAAAGGAGATTGAAACTAGTATAGATGCACCGATAAAGAGAACAGACGTAGCCGCATCACCAAGGGTTAACAAGCCTTGAGCGCCGATAATCCCAAGTGTTTGTGCAATCATATACGCGGATAAGACCTTTCCTCGGTTTTCATTGGTGGCGGCATCGTTCAACCAACTCTCGGCTGTAACATAAATGCCCGACATGCAAAAACCTATGAGTATCCTTAGCAAGGTCCAAGCCCAAGGTTCGGTTATTAAAGGAAAGGCAATTAGCCCCGCCGACATAAAGCTTCCTAAAGCGGCAAACACACGAACATGCCCCACTCGCCTAATCAGCAGCGGCGAAAAACGAGCGCCTGATAAAAACCCAACAAAGTAACCAGAGGTAACAATCGCCAACTCAGCCGCCGAGAAGCCTTCGATACCCCCTCTAAGTCCAATTAACGTGAAGTGCATGCCATTGCCCAGCATGATCAGTACGATACCCAGTAAAAGAGGCCAAACGCCAGAGAAAACCTTCGTCATGCTTCACTCGATTTTAAGTATTGATTAAAGCTCCGACTCTGGCATAACTTTCTTGAGTGTAATATCACAACGGCGTCATGACTCTCTCATATTGCGACGACTCATCCTGTTACTTCATAGAAAATCAGATGTGCGAGATCTCTATTCCTCACATATGACGCTCTCTCGCCTCCTGAAGCATATGCAAGGTGATTTTTCGCACTTCATCTCTACTGACAATGATGTGCGCACGCAGCAAATACTTGGCATGATCGGAACGACGATGCTGGATTGCGTCAAGGATGGCCGCATGCTCTTGATAGGTTGCATCAATCCGATAATCCTTAGTGAAATCCAGGCGGCGAATAATGTGAATACGCTCACTGATATCTCGATGGATACGAGCCATTTCTTCATTCCCTGCCGCCTGAACCAGACGACTATGAAACGATCGATCCATATCACTAAGTGTCATGTCAGTCACACGATCAACGTCTGGCACACACCAAATAGCGCTCAGTTCTGCAATGCAAGCAGGCAGTTCTGTCAAATTACAGAGTCGTTCTATTGCCGACGTTTCCAGCAATATTCGGAGATCATACAGGTCCTCAAACACTTTAAAATCAAAGGGTCTTACCTGCCAGCCACTGCGAAAATGGACATCGACATACTGCTCCCGATGCAGTCGATGAAGCGCTTCGCGCACCGGAGTGCGACTGGCAGCAAAGCGCTCAGCAATTTCTGTCTCACTGAAGTAATCTCCGGGTAACAACTGAAAGTTGAAAATCAACGCCTTCAATTGCTCGTAGATACGATCAGCCAGATTTTCACGCCTTGGCTTTTGCCTTGACGGGCTCTGCAAAGTGTTGTGTTTCATGATAGATAGGCGCGCCAACCGCCAAAGTGGGTAATGTCTTTTGCATTACCCAGTGCCAGAGGCTCACAAATAAAGCCTTTGACACTGCGACCATCCTCTAGCAACAGGTTACCGATACCCAGTGGTTCCGGAATTTCCGCCACAAAAGCACCAAAATTCGCCAAGGGTACATCCCAAAGCTCAACCTGAATCGACGCTCCATTTTCAGTGACCCGCGCAAGCCCTGGCTTAGGAGGTGTCGTATTGGCAAGTGCATAGAGACGATACTCAGGTGCTGTCTGAGTCGTTTCAACAAAGCTCGCATGTCGAGTAGTAAGTTGGAAGTTGAGTGGCATTCCCGTTAAATGCGCCCCCACCACCGCGACTCGAACCGCGCCAGGTGCAACAGGCTTGAAGGCCGGAGTCATGGTTTGAAAAGCCTTCCCCGTCGCCCCCATCGGCAATGCCAAATGGGCTTGCCAGCGTTGACCGAAGTCGGCCAGTGCAAAGTCATGCCAAGCATTGGCAATTAACGTAATGCCAGCTGGCAACTCATCTGCTCGGAAGGGTGCCGGTAAAGCCAGTGCTGAAAGATCTGCTAAGTTGGTAAAATTCGTGTAAGTACCAAACTGAGAGTTGTAGAGGATAGGCTCTTCTTGCATCTCGGCCAAGGTGCGAATCGTCGGAGAGGTCGGCACCACTAGCGCATCCACTTCAGAAAGCTGTTGCTGTATATGACGTGCTAGCGCTTGGCGTTGGTACTCGGCATCGAAATACTGTAAGGCCGTGTAATCTGTCCCCTTAGCCACAATTGTGCGTACTGTTGAATCCATCTCCTCGGGGTGTTCAATCAGTAATGAGCCGATCGCATGGGTTCGCTCTGCCACCCATGGGCCCTGATACAAAAGCTCAGCTAACTGAGTGAATGGCGTGAAATCAATCTCGACCAGATCCACCATTTTTTCCAGCTCACTGCGAGCCTGCGCAAAAGCAGCCTGCATCAGTTCATCACCAAAGAACTCCAACTTAGAAGGTATGGCGAATCTGGGCCGCTCTGGCATTCCTGTCGGCGCGGCATTTGGATTTTTCCGTGAATAAGCATCAACCAGATCTTGCGGTTCTCCAAGAACCTGCGCCACCTGTAAGGCATCAACAACCGTCAAGGCAAACACAGAAACACAGTCGATTGAGCGGCAGGCAGGCACGACGCCCTTGATCGAAAACCACCCTCTGGTTGGCTTCAATCCGACTAAATTATTAAAACCGGCTGGCACTCGGCCTGAACCAGCTGTATCCGTTCCTAGGGCAAAGGCAACCAGTCCACGTGCTGTCACAGAGGCTGAACCAGAGCTCGACCCACCTGATACATAATCAGCTTTAAAGCTATTCGATACCGCACCATAAGGTGAACGTGTCCCCACCAGCCCTGTCGCAAACTGGTCAAGGTTGGTTTTACCGATCAGGATAGCCCCAGCTTTTTTCAGCCGCGCAACAACGGTGGCATCCTCCGCTGCGGTGTAAGCAAACGCAGGACAGGCAGCTGTTGTCATCCACCCAGCGACATCAATATTGTCCTTTACCGCAAAAGGCACCCCGAACAAGGGCAATGACTCGCCGTGCTCCCGACGCGCGTTGAGATGCTCTAATTGCTGTTTTAGATCGCTGGCAGAAAGACGGCTGATCCATGCGCAGTCGTTTGCATGATTAACGGCATCAACCAGTTTTTCCAAGTGCCTATTGCCATCATTCTGCTGATGCGCACTCAGCCAATCACTGATCGTCCAACCAAGGGTTTCCAGAGTATTCATGATATATCTCGCTAGTATCCTGTCTTGTATACAAGATTTAGCAAAATAAATGCCAACAAATAAAACTATTTAAAATCAAAATATTAATTTAAAAAAATGAGCCTCTTCGAATAAAAAATAGAAAAAATTGCGCCAAATAAAAGCAGCAAACCAGCAACTGCACGTTTTTTGCCCTTTTATCGACGTCAGTTGTCCAAAGTAGACGCTCACTGAATAATGAGCGTCGATTGAAAGCGATTTTGGAACGCGTTAACATTTTAAGAGGTTGGGCTTTACTCACTGATGTAAAGATGTAGAGCAGGCTCAATAAAATTTTTTTCTAAAAAATGACGGACCATTTTTATGTTTGCAATTGCCAAATGAATAGGGTGCGTTAAAGGAATGATGCTATGTATAAGTCATTTGGATGGCGATTTTGTGTTGTTGGCGTTCTTATCATATTAATGTCTATCCCACTGTTTTTTGTAGGACAAATTGTCGATGATCGCTCACATTACAACCGAACGACGCGTGCCTCGGTTGGTTTAGAATGGGGTGGACCTGAAGTACTCAGCGGTCCTGTTTTAGTTATCCCTGTCGAAGAATCTGCTCTAGTACAGGAACGACGCGAACTGATTGATCCCGAGACAGGGATGCAGCGAATTGACTCCGACGGCAAACCTATTTTTCGTATCGTCGAAGAAATGCGCCAACTCCAGCGCGCACCCATTTTCATTTACCCTAATCGTTTCGATGTTGAACTGACCAGTGAAACTGAAGCACGTCAGCGAGGCATTTTCACTGTTCCGGTGTACAGTTCACGTGCCGATCTTACCTTTGACTTCCCTCTTGATGCTGTTTCTACCTTTCTTCGAGGTGAAGAAACGCCAATGTGGGAGCAAACCGAGCTGCGACTATCAGTGACCTCAAACCGAAGCCTTCGTGGCGAAGCGGCCTTAAATGCAGCAGATGTATCCTTTGAACTTGAACCCATGCAACACCGACATGGAGAAGATGGTGGAGTCATGGCGTACACAGGTGATCCACGTCAACATAACACCTATCAAATGGTGTTTGAATTTAACGGCGCAGAGTCTCTAATGATCGCCCCTGTGGGTCGGAATAGCCGTATTCGAATGGTCAGTGATTGGCCGCATCCGAGTTTCACCGGTGCTTTTTTACCCAATACACGGGAAATCTCAGATGAAGGCTTTATCGCCGACTGGTCAATTCCGCATCTAGCACGCGCTCTGCCACAAATAAGTCGAGAGTCCTATGACTCTATTGCTCGAAGACAGACCAGCTTCGGTGTGAATCTCTACCAGCCCAATGATTTGTACCAAAAATCCTATCGAGCCGCACGATATGGCATGCTATTCATCGGCTTGACCTTTCTGACGATATTCCTGATCAAAAGCCAGGGTGCGCGCCCCACTCACCCTGTTCAATTCATTCTAGTGGGCCTTTCACAATCAACCTTCTTTTTACTCTTACTCGCTTTTGCAGAGCAAATTGGATTTAGTGCTGCCTACTTGCTCGCATCGACAGCAACCGTGCTGCTAATCGTCACCTTTGGCGCGGTGGCTCTGCATTTAGGAAAACGTACCTTGGTATTGGCTCTGATGCTAACCTTGCTCTATGGTGTGCTGTATTTAATTCTGAGAAGTGCAGACTACGCACTATTGGCAGGATCTATATTAACCTTCATTGCTATTGCGGCCACTATGTATGCAACGCGCAATGAAGACTGGTACGGACCTCAGGAAGAAAGTGCGAAGCGTGGTGGCTGGTTTAAACGTAAATCACCCACACCCACAGCACCTGTTGAGTCGTGAGTGCTGACGAGATTTAATTGGATTCAACTGACTGATAACTGATAACTGATAACTGATAACTGATAATTGATAACTGCAGATTAACTCAACATATATGAGTTAATCTTCTGACTGACGCTGTTTTGTCCTAGTAAACTTGTTTGCAGGGTTTCACTTTTATCACTTTATACGCCGTCTGTTCCAGCGATGATGTGCCCAGATTATCTCGTAATACTCAACAAACTTAAGATACTTTTCAGATACATAAATTTGATGTGCCAAAAGTCCTAACGCAAGCCCTACAGCAGCTATAACAGCAGTAAAATAATCTCCAGCTATCAACGTAACAATATTTCCAATGATCAGAACAAATATGCATACGCGATTGAACTTCACTAAAAGAGCATTACAAAATACAGACCCTCTAGACACCATGAAGTTTAGATGCGTAAAACTTATAGCCAGCATACCAATAAGAACTAGATGAATTAGACCTGTCGTTCGAGCTTCATAATACGCTTCTATTAAATATGAAACTAACACTCCCACACACGCTAAACATAAAATCATTGACGTAGCTGCTAACAAAGCATGCAAAAAACCAGGAGCAAATATTTGATACTCTGGCATAGGTTTCAAAGGGCGCTTCAGTTCACGTTTAAACATTACTCCTCCCTGACAACAGCTATGGCAAGCAATTTAATATTTCCTCCAATCGCACTGCCTGTAAAACTCAAGCCTGCAGCCAATGCATCCTTTATCTGAAGAAGCGTTGTCTTCCGGATAGCCGCATTGGAGTATCGACGTTCAATTTGACCAGCACGTTCCATCACTCTTAACGTTCTATTTGAAATACCCGGAACATTAGACCGAGCAATTTCGCGTGAAAGTCGTCTCCGCTCTTGACGGCTGAGCCCCTCTAAGGATTTTCTAATCGGAATACCGTTGGCTTTAAGCAACTTTATTCCTTTAATAGTTATAAGGCCTGCAGCAGTAGCGCCCGCTAACGATATAACATCTAGTGCCATCATGGTATTTTGATACCACTCCTCACTATCAAGGTTATCATTTACCTGTGGGTCTATAACCTCATTACGAGTTCGCAGTACGCCATTCATACATTGAGCCATACCAGCAACTGTTGCACCATATGCAACCGCAGTTATAATGCCTGACGATCCTCCAGTAAAGGGAACTGCCGAACCTGAACTAACTATAACCACCCACCCAAGCACAGCACCACCACAGGCAACTGCCGTACCAGTGGCTTCATAAATCAAGCGGTTTTCTCGATTGTTGTCTCTTACTTCAGCAATATAAGCGTCAGCAGTGTAACTTCTGGGCGGTTCACGAAGGATTACATTAACAGGCTTTATGGAGCAAATCGGTTCAAAATCCCGTAATGTAACTACGATTCCACGACTATCGATAAAAATGACACCCGCACCTATAAGGTCAGGGTCTTCATCAATAATCTTAAACAGTTTTTGTTCGTTTAAATTTGTCGACAAACGATTACGCAATGCGCGTTGATCAAATGAAGTTTGTACAGGTAAGAGAGAGATTGCCATTAGCGATTCCTTATCCGTGGAATGTGAGAGTATTGCCCTAACAGGGTATTCATATAATGAATGCTGATTATGATAGCCAAAGCTTTTGGCCATGTAAAACAAATCATACGATCAGTTTTTTTTTCGAAAACCACTGTTTAACTAAGGAACTACCCACTACTCAAAACCCAAAAAAAGCTTATTGATCAATATCACTTAGCATCATCGAATACCCCGCTCGATAATCAAGGTAACGCCAAACAAACCCCGTCTCTTTAAGCCTCTGATGGCGAATGCGCTTACTCTCACGCTGAACAGGTGTTGGCACTTTGGCCTCCACACCCAAGACCTCCTGTAACCAACTCAATACTTCATGCAAGCTAGCAGGACAGGTATCAGTCAGATTATACGACGTGGCGATCAAGTCTCCGCGATGGCGACAATTAATCAGATGCATCACCGCACGCGCCGCATCCTCGATATGAATTCGATTTGTATAAATAGGAGGCTCTGCTGAAGGTAGAAAACCTTGACGCGCTTGATTTAATAGGAAATATCGCCCAGGACCATATAGGCCAGAAGGGCGTAACAACGTGACAGGCTGAGATTGAGCAAGCCAGTAGTTTTCGGCCTCTAACAAAGCACGCGCGGTTTCTCGTGTGGGATTACGCTCAGACATCTCATCAACCCATTCTCCACCCGACTGACCGTACACTCCCGTCGATGAAATTAACCAGACATGCGCTTGCGGGGCTATTTTTTTAAGTGCGTTGACAGCCTGTTTTGCGACTTCCATATACGCCTGTTGATACGCCGCAACACTCGAATCTGAAGGCGAAAGGCACAGTACCACATCTTCTGGCGGGCTTGGTAAATCCGGCCATGGGCTCGCCGCATCCTGTTGAATCAACTGAACCCCTACAGGCGCCTCAGCACCACGGCGCATCCCTTGTACATCTAAGCCCTGCTCAACGGCTAGAGAAGCAATACGCCCGCCTAAATCACCAAGGCCAACGACTAAGAGTGTTTTTCTCTGCATTTTGGTTCCTTTTATTAAACAAAAACTTCGTATTTGTTAAGGGGTTTTGTCGCTTACAATTGAGTATACTTTTTCAATTAAGATAGATTGTACTATTCGGAGCCTTAATGCCCTTAATTCTTATGATATTACTGTTATTTTCTTTGCATCTACATGCAGCCCCCCCTGTTCGTATCGCAGCGGCAGCCGATTTACAGTTAGCGCTTCCGAATATTGAAAAAGTCTTTAAAGAAACTCACCCCGATAGCAACATCAGCATTACCTTCGGCTCTTCCGGCGTATTTACCAGCCAATTACGCCAAGGGGCGCCCTTCGAATTATTTTTCTCGGCCAATTCTGATTTTGTCCAATTGCTTTATAATGAAGGCCACACCCTTGATGCAGGTACTCGCTATGCATTTGGTAGATTAGCGTTTTACACGCAAGAATCCCTAGTGGCTGACTCAGCATCAGAGGCCATCACCTTATGGCATCAACAGGCCCGCTCTAGCCATAAACTCTCAATTGCCAACCCACAACATGCGCCCTATGGCATGGCTGCAATCGATTGGCTACAGCGTTGGTCACTTGAAGAACAGCTAAAACCTAGGCTTGTCTTAGGTGAAAATGCAGCACAATCCGTTCAGTTTGTTTTGTCTGGAGCCGCTCGAAGTGGGGTCGTTGCTTGGCCTTTGTTGGCCAGCCGACAAGATTTGCCTGGCCTCGCTTGGTTAATCCCTGAGTCAGAACACATCCCGCTTGAGCAAAAGATGGTATTAATGAAAAATGCTGGCCCAACGGCTCAAAGGTTTTATCATTTTATGCAGACAGAGACAGCTAAAAAAATACTGATTGATCATGGTTTTGGAGCACCTTAATGGAACTCCAAGCGCTTGAAATTTCCTTCAGATTGGCGATTTTTACAAGCCTATTGCTTCTGCCCATCGGCATCACACTTGGACGTTTTATTGCATGGAGCCATCGGCCTTGGGTGCCTGTACTGCAAAGTCTAATTTTCCTGCCTTTGGTCTTACCCCCCACGGTGCTCGGCTACTACTTCCTAGTGGCTTTTTCCGGTCAAGCCCCCCTGGGCAGTCTTTGGGAAACTCTTTTTAATAAGTCACTTAACTTTAGCTTTGAAGGCTTACTCATCGCATCAATCATCGCCAACCTCCCCTTTTCTGTACAGCCTATACAGCATGCATTCAGTGGTATTGACCGAGATCTTCGTGACGCCGCCCGAACCTGTGGTCTTAATCCTTGGCAGGCATTTTTCAAAATTGAACTACCACTCATTTGGCCGGGCGTAGCGGGAGCATTTGTATTAACCTTTGCTCATACTTTGGGAGAGTTTGGTGTCGTGTTAATGGTTGGAGGCAATTTATCAGGAGAAACACGAACCCTATCCATTGCCATATATGATCAAGTGCAAGCGTTTAATCTCGATGCAGCTGGTCAGATGGCACTCGTGCTACTCGCTCTCGCCTTTGTAAGTTTACTGCTGCTCCAAGGCCTTGGGCAGTTTCGTCAACGGAGAAAGGTATGACGCTCGGACTGCATCTGGACTTCAACCTCGAATCCTGCGGTAAGATTCCCTTAAAGGCCAAGCTCCACATTCAACCTAAAGAACTTGTTGCGCTGCTTGGCCCATCCGGAAGCGGCAAAACAACACTGCTAAGAAGCCTAGCGGGTTTGCACACTGAGGTAACAGGTCATATCCAAAGCGGAAATATAGAGTGGTTTGATAGCGCTAAGAAAATTCAACTCAAACCAGAGCAACGTTCGCTCGGCATTGTCTTTCAGAACTATGCGCTCTTTCCCCATTTAACTGCATTGCAAAACGTGATGCTTCCGTTATTTAAACTCTCAAAGCGGGACGCAAACCAAAAAGCACTGGACTGGTTAGCACGTGTGCATTTATCCGGTCTTGAGTTGCGTAAACCTCATGAACTATCAGGTGGTCAACGCCAGCGAGTCGCATTGGCACGCGCCTTGGTAGCTGAGCCACGTCTCCTATTGCTTGACGAACCTTTTTCCGCTGTGGATCAAGCAACACGCCATAAATTACGACGTGAGCTGGCGCTGCTACGCCATCAAATTGAAGCGCCCACATTGCTAGTGACACATGATCTTGAGGAAGCCCTGCAGTTAGCGGATCGCATCTGTGTGCTCCATCACGGCCAAATTTTGCAAGTTGCCACACCCAATGAGCTGATGAGCCATCCAACGAGTCCGACAGTGGCGCGCCTTCTTGGCATGCATAATCTATTTAAGGGTATCGTTAAGGACGTTACAAAGCCCAAAATAACCGTAGACTGGTGTGGGAAAACGCTTTGCATTGCCACTCAAACAGTCTACAAAGTGGGCCAAACAATTGAATGGATGGCAACACCTCATAGTTTGATTTTACACCGTCCCGATAGACCGTCTAATGGCGACAAAGAAAACCCGATTGAGGGGCGGATTGAAGAGCTCGTTATACTAGGCCCGCATGTCAGCATCAGCGTGCGCCCAACACATGCACCAGAGCTCCCCCTGCGCTTTTTTATTCCACGTCATTTTGTCGAACGGCAAGACCTGCGCATTGGTATGCCTATTTTTGTATCTTTGCTAGAAGATCAACTGCACATCTTTGATTAAGACATCTTGCTGTACATCACAATGCTCAGTGCAGCGAGTCACCTCGTTTAAACCTTGTTCACCATAAGGCGGCTTGATAAAACCCACAACCCTCTATAAGATTCATTCAATATGAATCTTATAGACATCAAGCCATGACTATCTTGCAATCAAACCTCTCTCCTTTATTGGGCTATGCATTTCGCCCTTTTTTCCTGCTCACAGCTTTTTATGCGTGTCTTTCGGTGATGGGATGGATGGGATTTTTATTTGCTGGATGGCCCATTGAATCAAAGTGGCTACCTTTTTATTGGCACAGCCATGAAATGATCTATGGAACGGTGACCGCTGCAATTGCTGGTTTTCTATTAACGGCCGTGACGAATTGGACAGGTGCCCCTCCTCTAAGAGGATGGGGACTTCTGGGAATGATCTTACTTTGGGTAAGTGGCCGAATCGCAATATGGTTTTCGTTTAGTGTACCAAGCGTATGGGTCGCCATTATTGACTTGGCTTTTTTACCCGTATTGGCAACCTATCTAGCCGTTATTTTACTTCGTTATAACAATCGCAAAAATTTAGTCTTGGTTCTCATACTGGCCTTATTATTTACAGGCAACTTACTGATGCATTTGGGTGTTATCAGAGAAAGCAGCCTATTGCTTCATAAGGGTGAACATCTAGGCTTCAATCTTATTGTTTTGCTGATGGCGCTGATTTCAGGACGTATCACACCCGCATTTTCAGCCAACTGGTTAAGAAGTCACGGACAAGATCCAGATCAGGTCATTCGCTCAGTGTGGATTGATCGCATTGCCTTGGGGTCGATTGCACTTCTCATTCCACTTGATATGTTGGCAGTACCCAATGAGGTTTCGCACTGGGTTATTCTCATCGCGGCCATTGCCAACACAACACGTCTATTATTATGGAAAGGCTGGCGGGTGAGGAAAGAGCCATTATTGTGGATTCTCCATTTGGGGTATTTTTGGATCGCTTTGGGGCTGTGCGTTCGGTGGGGTTTATTGCATCAAAACACTCTACCTTCAAGCCTTTGGATCCATACACTTGGTGTCGGAGCAATGGGGACTTTACTACTTGGCGTCATGACACGAGTTGCAATGGGTCATACCGGCCGACCTTTAAAATTGGTCCGCTTCGGTTTATGGATATACCTGTTAATTTTTCTTTCAACTATCTTACGTTTGGGTGTAGCCTCTGGCAGTGTTCATTACTCTGGGGGGATGTTGTTTGCTGCATTTTCTTGGGTTTTGGCATTTGGATTATTCTTTGTACTCTATTGGAATATTTTAAGCCGTCCTAGAGCCGATGGTCGTCCTGGATAATGTGAGATAAGCATGCATATTACTCGCTACACTGACTACTCATTAAGAGTCCTGATCTTTGTTGCCTTAAAAAAAAATGAGTTGACCACCATTAAAGAGATTGCAGATGCCTATGGCATATCGAAAAGCCATTTAATGAAAGTCGTTCAAGAACTGAGTAATAAAGGTTACTTAGAAGCGATTCGAGGAAAAAATGGTGGCTTACGTTTAAGTGGTAAGCCTGAGGACATCAATTTAGGCCACTTAGTCCGAGATACAGAGCAAGACCTTGCTTTAGTTGAATGCTTTAATCCTGAGTCAAGTCTGAATAAGGGCTGCTTAATCAGCCCAACCTGTGAATTAAAGTTAATTTTTGCTAAGGCGCTTGAGTCTTTCTTTTCAGTGTTAGATCAATACACCTTAGCCGATTTAATACCGACAAGCCGATCAAAAGAGCTCATCCAGATTTTAAAAATCTGCTAGTTTTGGGGGCCTATTTCAAGAAGAGAAAACAACCCCCTTTCGATCTGAAACAAGCACTGACAAAGGCTGTGGTTTGGATATCAAATAGCCTTGAATGAAATCACAGCCTATCGCTGAAATGAGCTCGGCCTGCTCGGTTGTTTCGACTCCTTCCGCAACGACTTGAATACCCAACTTGTGTGCCATCAGGACCATCGCTTCGCAAAGCGCCAATGTATCTGAGCCGACTTTGAGGGTCGAGATGAAGCACTGATCAATTTTGAAGTAGTCAATATCATATTGATAAATATAAGCAAGTGACGAATAACCAGTTCCAAAATCATCCAGTGCCACGTGCATACCATGATCCCTAAACACCATCAATTTTTTGATGGTTTCACAGTTCGGATCCAGCATCACACCTTCAGTAATCTCAACAATGATGTCATTGCAGGACAGATTATGGGCATTGAGTAGATGAACCCACTGCGTCAGCTGTGTTTCCTCATGTGCAAACTGTATCGGGGAGACATTAATACTGACTTGAAAGCCATCGTCGTATGCGCTTTTTAAGGCAGGTAGATCCTGACACACTTGATCGAACACACGTTGGCCAATCGCTATAATCAATCCGCATTCTTCGGCAAGAGGAATAAATTCTGCTGGACTAATCAAGCCTTTTTCAGGGTGGAGCCACCGAACCAAGGCTTCAGCTTTAGTGATCCGCTGCAATTGACAGTCAAAGATGGGCTGATAATAGACGACCAGCTCGGTTTCAATTGCGTCACGTAGATCGGCAATCAATTCACGCTTATGCAATATGGCTTCTCGCATCGCCGGATCGAAGTATCTATGCCGATTGCGTCCATCTCGCTTGGCGGTAAACATTGCCTGATCAGCCGACTTAAGGAGTTCTTCAACACAACCTGCGTCTGCAGGGTAAGAGGCAATTCCAATACTTGTGGTTACAAAAAGGCGGTGCTCATGGACGTGAATCGGCTCTGCCAGCAGCTTCAATATCTGGTGACAAAAATCGTCTAATGACACAGCATAGTCATGACGTGTCAGTACGACAGTAAATTCATCGTCTCCTAGCCTGGCCAGAAGATCAGGTGCCTTGACGACCCCTTTCAGCCTTCCGGCCACCTCACACAGCACTTTGTCGCCGGTTTCATGACCAAGCGTATCATTAATATCCTTGAAGTTATCGAGATCAAGCAGCAACAAATCCAGGTGTACACCCCCTTGCTTTGCATGATGGATGGCTTCAGAAAGCTGATAGTTAAGCAAATAGCGGTTGGGCAATTCGGTGAGAGAGTCGTTATTGGCCTGAATCCAAATTTGACGTTCAGCTTCAAGACGTGTTTCAGCCATCTGCTCGAACTGCCGCTTCAACTGAACCAGCTCAATGACGCCTTCATTCACCCTGTCGGGTTCGAAAATACCACGCTGTAGTTTACGACTCGCAGCAGTCAATGCCTCAATGGGTTTTAAAACCCCACGTTTTAGGACATGAGAGGCGACCCAGAAAAGCCCTAGCATCACCAATGAGAACGACAACAATGACATGTAGAAACGCTGATTGATTCGATTTAGCACAGCATCTGTCGGAACACCAATGGTCAAAGAAAATGACTCTTTATCATTATTATGTAACAGTGGAAGCCTGTATTGCATCCGCCGGATACCATCATCCCCTAACAACACCTCGGCCTGATTGTAACTATTGGACTGGGCCATCAATCGACCCAATGCATCTGGATCGGCAGGGTAATTGGCAACCAGCGTGTCTAAACTGTCGGTGATAAACGCCGTACTCAACTCTGGCAAATTGCTGGACTCAAGATACTGCGTCCACCAAGCCAGCGAAACAACAGCTACTGCAACGCCTCTCACTGCATCGGTGGCCGTATCGATAACTGGATAGCCGAAATTAATGCTTGTGGTATTCGCTGCGCGATCAAGCTGGTAGGTCCCAATTGAAAAAGTCCGCTGGGTCAGTGCCTCTTGGAAATAGGGGCGATCAAATACATTGACCGAGCGATTCAAAGGATGAGCGTTACACAACAGATCACCGTTGGCTAGCGGCACTCCGATATTCACATACAGCGGATTGAGCTTAACAATCTTTGATAAAAATTCACTGCAAGCCGACCCAACTGGGTTTTGCAATTCAGGTAGTTTTACGAGATATGTCAGGTAGGTTTCGGTATCGGAGAGTATCTTGGATTGCAGTCCTGCAACGTCTTTAGCCGTTATCTCAACTTGCTGCTTAAGCGAGTGAAGCGCTTGTTGTCGGCTCTCTAGCATATCGGCCGTAATTGCAAAATAGCCCGGTAGTGTTATGAGGCCAACCAGCAATGAAAGACGGTTTCTTAGTGACCTGATCAATGCTGGAGACCCTCGGCTGAATGAATTTTGACTCACCCATCAAATTTCATGTATTAGATTCAACACCTACGCTATTTTGTTATCAGTTCAAATGTCTATCGAAAGATATGACGCGATGCCGCATTTGTCAAATCAGCCTTTTCAAAGAGTTCTAACGAGACTTTGCTGTTCGTTGCTTGTACTGAGCTTGGCAATATCCGCGTTCCACTGCAGAACTTCTCAGTTTAAGATGCTTTGTTTTTCGGCCACTGACTCGTGTTCGCCAAAGTTCAAAGCTGTTACGTTTTAGGTTTTTACGCATCAACTTTATAACATCGTCTTCAGCTAAACCAAAGTTTAGCTGAATTGCTTCAAAGGGGGTTCTATCTTCCCATGCCATCTCTATAACACGGGACTCTTCAATCAGATTCATATGTCCATCTCATCCAACGTTAGCGCAAGTAGTCAAACAAGCTCAGATTCTGTACGCGAGCAAAGGTGGCTTGGGAGGCTTGCAACGTCACTTCTGCCATTTTAAATTCAGTGATCGCAGTAGCATAATCAAGATCTTGGATACTTGATAGAGCAGTTTTTGTGAAAAGTGTAAACTCTTCATTCGAGGATTCTACACGATCCAATGCATTTTGGCGTGCGCCCAATGCCGTCCGCGCTTCAAGATTACGCTCAGCGGCTGTGACGAAATCATCTAAGGTTTTCGCCGTCATTTCTGCGAGCTCTTTAGCATTTTCAGGAGTTCTAGGGCGTTCCAGAATTTCAGCAAAATCCAATGCGACATCAATCAAGCTTTTTTGCTCACTGCGGACGTTCAACACGACATCGGCCTGAGGATTGGTCGCTAGGTTTAATGCGGGTGTAGGCTGTTGTAACTCAATCTTTAAGCCCTCAATCGCTATTTCAACCGGAAAATCGGTATCAGACAGATTCTCCACTTCAGCAACCAAATTTCCTCCACTGTCGCGAAGGCGATAGGCATATTCATTCGCAGGCGCATCTGCCGTCAGTTCCAGCGACAATTGTAAATCACGAAGGCCTGCGCTAAAGCTTCTAAAACGATCTTCGTCTGCTGCATTGTCAAAACCCACAGAGGCTACCATATCTCTGGCCTCTCCTTCAGGTTTTACCACCAAACGACGACCGACGGCTTCGAATAACAACTCGCCAGAGTCATTCGACGGTACCAACAAATCACTAGAGACTTGTATCATCCGTTGACCGCCATCACCATTGAACTGATAACGACCATCGGGTTGCAGTTCATAGGGTTTAGTCAGACCTTTGCTGCCTGAAAAGAGATACTCACCTTGCGAGTCTTTGGTATTCATTAAGCTCGCAGAATAGCTAGCCATTTCCCTCAGTTCTTTAGCAACAGTGGTTCGATCACTGTCACTTAAGCCTGCATTACCCGCTTGAATGGTGAGTTCTCGCATGCGATCTAACGCAAAATTAATATCAGTCAGAATCGTCTCTTCAAGTTCAAGCCGTCTTCGCGTCACATCAATATTGGTTTTAAATTTATCATACTGAGCCAATTCACGCTCTAGCTTAACAATCTGTGCAGCAGCCACAGGATCATCTGATGGCTTAAGCACACGCTTAGCCGCAGAAATTTGCTCCTGAGTCTTCGACAAAGTTTGCTGGTTGCGCTGCATATTGTTAATAGCATTGGAGAACTGTTGTTGAGTGGCAATACGCATTATAGGCTCCTATTACACAACGCTCAGCAGTGAGTCAAACAAAGTCTGCGAGGCACGAATTAACTGTGCAGAGGCTTGATAAGCTTGCTGATACTGTATCAATTTAGCCGCCTCTTCATCTAGATTCACACCTGATACACTCGCACGAGCATTCATGGTGGATTCCAGCACTGAGCGGCTCGAACGGAAATTAATCTGGGCAACTGAGGTTTCAGTGCCCACTTTGGAGACCATACTTCCGTATATATCTTGAAAGGATTGCGTATTGATCATTCCTTTTTGCTGCAAGCCTGACATCAACAATGCGTTGCGGTTGTCCGACACTCCATCAGTGTTGTAGTCAAACGAAAAACGATCACCAGATTTAGGCTGATTGTTAATACGCACATTATAGCCATCCAGTTCAATCACCACTCCTGGAGTAAACGCTTGTCCCACCAGCGGCCCGTCACCTAAATCCAATGCTTGTGGATTGTTTGGATCAGACATGTCAAAGACACTGAACGTCAAGGGCTCTGTGTTCGAAAAACGCACTTCAACGGGAGGTTGTAAACTTTTCTTTACCGAGAAGCTAGTCGCATTTATATCTGTGATTTCAACGGTCGCAACGCCTGTTCCCGTATTGTCCTGAGGTGCCTCTACACGAATCGGCGATGCCAAAGCCAATTGACGGCCGCTTGTTAATTCAGTACGAATATCACTGGCGCCCGTTGCCACGGGTTGAATCAAGAATGTATCACCCGGCCTCATCGGTGTTGTGGTGGTTAAGTTGGCTCTAAATCCATCCAACGCCACAACCAAGGTTTCAGAGTTCGCGTCAATATAATAGCTGCCCTCTGTCACATCTGAAGGTGAAGCCACGCTGGTCATATCACTGAGTGAAAATACGCGCCCATCTGACTCACGTTTGATCGTGGCCACTGCATCCAATCCAACCACTAAGGTGTAATCACTCGCCTTCAACTTCGTTGCATCCGTAATAATTACACTTCCTGCAGAGAGGTCGCTGTCATTCGTTCGTTTCGCAGTAATTCGCTGTTGAGTTAATGAGGCGTCATTAATATTTTTAAACAGATTTCCACCGAGATTACCGTCTAGATCCATACCCATCTTGTGCTGATCATTCATAGAACCTGCAACCAAGATTGCAATCCGCCCTAATTCTTGCTGAGCGGGTTCCAGTATTTTTTCACGATACTCAATTAATCCACCTAGTTTGCCTCGGCTGATTTGATTGGATAAATCAGATGGACGACCCGCTATTGATAAGCTTAGTTGATACTGATCAGAGTTCGGATCACCTCGAGTGGCCGTTAATACATTTGCGCTGTTACCGATGACTAAAGGTAAGCCACTGCCAATAAAAATACTGTATTCATCTCGTCCTTGGTCGACAACGGACACATCCATATATTCGGACAGTTTGATAACCATTTCATCGCGCTGATCCTTTAACTCATTTGCCGGACGATTCGCAGCACTCGCCAAACGAATTTTTTCGTTCATATCCGCAATATTTGCGGCGATAGAAGATACTTCTTGCGAGTACACCACCATTTGATCATTGATGGTCTGATTCTGGCGAAGTAAAGAGTCGCTTAATTCACTGAAGCGCTGTGTTAAACCGCGCGCTTCGGCTAAAAACACTTCACGATTGGGTAAGGAAATAGGATCGTCCACCACGTTTTGCATGGCTTTGAAATAGTTATCCAACGCCGTTGATACACTGCTAGTGCTGCTCGCCAAACGGTTATCGATTTCATCGGCCATAAGCGTAAAGGTTTGTGCATAGGAGGCAGACGACGTATCAGACCACAATTGACGGGTTAAAAATTGATCCGTAATCCGTTGTATATCAGTAACCTGAACACCCATCTGATTATCACGAGTGGACTGGTTGGTCACTTGACGGTTATAGCCAGGAGTATTAACGTTAGCAATGTTCTGACCAATGACCGACAATGCGGATTGATTGGCTCTGATACTCTGCAAGCCCAGATTTAACAAATTAGATGACATTTTCTACTCCTGATGGAATTTCAGCTCAAACGCGCGAGGTAACGCTTCCGTCCATACCCTTGTGTGTATATCGGCCAAAGGTCAACCTTCTTGAGTATCAATATTGGCTCTTGCCATCACACTGCCTGAATATATCTGTTCAATTTTCTTCGCGTAAGCTGGGTCTGTCGCATAACCCGCCGCCTGCAACTCTCTTAGATAGGCTGAAGGATTAGAGGTATTTTGCAACGCCTGTTGATAACGGGGATTGGTTTTTAAAAAATCCACATAATCCCTGAAGCTTTCTTCATAGTTAGCATAGGATCTAAACGACGCCATTTCACGTTGTGCCTGGCCTTGGCGATACTCTAGGGTCGAGACTGACACCCTATCCCCATCCCAACGGCGATCCGCTTTGATATTGAATAGATTATGACTGCCTTCAATCACGAACCGTCCCCAACCTGTTTCTAACGCCGCTTGCGCTAACAACACTTTAGGGTCAACGCCCAAATCCTTCGCGACATTTTCAGCTAAGGGTAAGAGTGCTGAAACAAATTCATCCGGTGAGTTAAAACGCTGAGGGAGATTTTCTGCCAGATCGCTTGTTTTAGACGCTTGACTCGATATTGTCGGCTCAGCATCCTTGATGGCTTTCGCCGTTTCAGAAGATACCGTACCCCCACCACTCGCATGAGTATGGGCCTTACCTAAGACAGCAGATGCGGCTAAACGAGCCGTCGCATCAACGGCAGTGTTTAACATGCGCTCAGTATCTGTCTTTATCTGAGCGGGTGATTTGTCATCATCGTCTTTCTGATTGCGCAAATCACCGACTTGGCTCAACTGACGTACCATAATCTCGGCCAGTCCTAATCGACTGTTTTGAGACAAATCCAGTGTCATTTGCTGGTCATACATATCCTGATAGAAACGTGTGTTATTACCATTAAAGGGATTGTCTTCAGCAAAACTTGCATTCGCATCACGCATACTTTTTAGCATCATGCTTAAAAAGATTTGCTCGAACTGTTGTGCCACCTCTTTAAGCGCCGCCTCTTTATCGCCGCTGGCTTTACGACGTAAATCATTCAGCTGATTCAGCTCTGTGTAGAACTGAGGCGATTGCGCTTGAACAGGCTTGCTGCTATCCATTTTAAATAACCACTAATTCTGCTCTTAAAGCACCCGCTTGTTTCAGGGCTTCAAGAATTGCCATTAAGTCACCGGGGGCTGCGCCAACATTATTAACCGCTTCCACGATATCCTGTAAAGACGCACCAGGCGCAAACTCAAACATACGGCCAGAACCTTCATCAATCTCTATGCCAGTACGGGGGGTAACAACAGTACGCCCACGTGCCAAGGGATCTGGCTGATCTACATCAAACTCTTCCGTGATGGTGACAGTTAAACCGCCATGCGTTATGGCCACCGGCGACACGCGAACATGCTGACCTATGACAATTGTACCTGTTCGCGAGTTAATGATCACTTTAGCGGTTTCTTGCGCTGTTTCAATGGGTAAATTTTCAAGTACGGACAAGAAAGTCACACGCTGGGAGGCATCTCGCGGAGCACGAACACGTATAGATGCTGAATCCAATGCAGCTGCAACCTCAGGCCCTAGTAAGCCATTAATCTGTTCAGCGACGCGACGTGCAGTTGTAAAATCTGGACTGTGCAAATTTAAGGTTAAACTGTCTCCCTGACCAAAGCCGCTGGCAACTTCGCGCTCCACTGATGCACCGTTCGGGATACGCCCAACGCTTGGAACATTCACCGACAAACGCGAACCATCACGGCCTTCTGCACCAAATCCAGCAACAATTAAGTTTCCCTGAGCAATTGCATAGACTTGCCCATCAGCGCCCTTAAGAGGAGCCATCAATAAAGATCCGCCCCTCAAACTCTTAGCATCACCAATTGTAGAAACGGTAATATCAATCGTTTGACCCGGTTTTGCAAAAGGGGGTAAATCCGCATGGATTGCTACTGCGGCAATATTTTTTGAGTTAGGGTTAATATTAGGCGGGATTGCGACGCCGAAATTATTGAGCATGTTACGAAAGGTCTGTGAGGTAAAGTTCGTTTTATCCCCAGTACCATCTAACCCCACGACAAGACCATAACCTACTAATTGGTTATTTCGCACCCCTGACACAGACACCAAGTCTTTTAAACGAGCAGTATTTGCCATCGCTGTTTGGATACTTAGGCTTAACACCAAACAAAGTATCATTATGAATCGCATCGTCGTCTCCTTAGAAAGGCATTAATGCACTAATAAAAAAGCGTGAAAGCCAGCCCATTACGTTAACATCGGCTGTCGCTCCGGTCCCACTGTAGGTAATACGCGCATCGGCTAAACGAGTCGACTCGATCGTATTATCTGGCTTTATATCTTGCGGCCTGACCAAACCACTGACTCGAATGTACTCATCACCTTGATTCAGGGTTAACCATTTTTCACCACGAACGAGCATCACGCCATTTGGGTAGATCTCTTGCACGGATACAGTAATATTGCCACTAAGGCGATTGCTCATATCTGAGGAGGAATCACCATCAAAAGTACTTCCGCCACTGATGCCCGCTGACAAAGGACGACCAAAAATGGATAAAGGCTCGCCCATTATAGTAGGAGCCGCCACGTTCACATCAGAGCTTTTGTCCAGAGATGTACTAGAGCTCTTAGATGACTGAGTCCGCTCGGTTAAATCGATGGTTAAAATATCGCCGACTCGATGTGCTCGACCATCGCCGTAGAGGTTCATGCTTGTTGAAGGATTATAAATTGCACCATTTATTGGCTTAGGTGTTTCCAGTGATGCCATTGGAATGGGCGCATAATAAGGATTATCTGGCTTAGGTGCTTTTGTTACGCAGCCAGACACCATCCATGCTGCAGACACTACCAAGCCCAGTCGAGTTAAGTGTTTCATTATCCCCCTCCTCAAGTCACTCAACCTTAAAGCTGCTGAGTCGCAAACGACAGCATCTGATCCGCGGTCGAAATTACTTTTGAGTTAATTTCATAGGCACGCTGAGTGGTAATCATATTGACCAACTCTTCAACCGCATTGACGTTTGAACCTTCAAGCATACCTTGTTTAATAAATCCCACGCCACCCACTCCTGCTTCGAGAACATTGGCAGGCCCACTGGCCGCCGTTTCCTGAAACAGGTTCTGCCCCACGGCTAATAGCCCTTCTGGATTAACGAAGTCTGCAAGTTCAATCGGGCCTTGCTCCACAGACTCGCCATTTACAACAGTAGTGACCATACCATTCACCCCAACACTAAAATTTACTGTTCCAGCAGGGATCTCAATCGCAGGTTGAAGCGCATAGCCTTCGGCCGTGACCAGTTGATTGTCGGCATTTAAATGGAACTGGCCATTACGAGTATAGGCAATCTCACCATTGGGCTGGACAACTTGGAAGAAACCGCGTCCGTTGATGGCCAAATCAAATGAACGATCCGTAATCTGCAAGTCACCCGTTTCGAACATTTTTTGTGTACTAACCGTGCGCACACCGTGGCCTAGCTGCAACCCAGAAGGAAGCTGAGCATCGTTGGCATTCTGCGCGCCTGGCTGACGGCGCACTTGATAGAGCAAATCCTCAAACACAGCACGATCTTTTTTAAAGCCGACCGTACCGACATTGGCGAGGTTATTGGAAATCACGCGAAGGTTGGTGTCTTGTGCACTCAAACCGGTTTTAGCAACATGAAGCGCGCCGTGCATAACTGTATACTCCTAAGATTAGCTCATTTGCAGCAAGCGAGCCGAAGCGCTTGAGTTTTCTTCTGCAGTTTTCATCATTTTAATTTGAATTTCGTACTGTCGAGACAAACTGATGATGGACGTCATTTCTTCGATGGCATTCACATTGCTGGTTTCGAGGTAGCCAGAACGCATTTGTAGATCCAAAGCCGGTGCTATAGGTACACGATCATCTGTTCTCATCAAGCCATCTGGGCCTTTAAATGAATTGGCCGGATCTAAGCGAACCATTTTAATCACATCGACAAGCGCCAACTCCGCCGCATTATCACCAAGAGGTCGAATGGTAATTGAACCATCATTCACAATGTCGATGCTTTGATAATCTGGAATGACGATTGGAATGCCGCCATTCCCGATAATCGGCAAACCATTGCCTGTGACTAACTGATTCGCCGCATTAATCTGCAGAGCGCCAGCACGTGTATAAGCTTCATTGCCATCCGGCCCTTCAACCGCTAGCCAGCCTTCACCCACTATGGCAACATCTAGCACACGCCCTGTTTGCTG
This sequence comes from Nitrincola tibetensis, assembly GCF_003284585.1. Taxonomy (GTDB): domain Bacteria; phylum Pseudomonadota; class Gammaproteobacteria; order Pseudomonadales; family Balneatricaceae; genus Nitrincola; species Nitrincola tibetensis. The sequence goes on along the minus strand of NZ_QKRX01000001.1, from coordinate 125,348 downwards.
TAAGGTACCTGATTCACGATTGGTACCAGGTGTTTCGGCCATAGCATAGACACGTGAGGTATGGCCATCGCCAAACACACGCATTGATCGGGCTTGCTCAAAATCTTGCTTAAACCCAGTGGTGGTAACGTTTGCAAGGTTATTAGACCGAATCTGTTGCGCATTCATGTTTTCTCGCGCACCCGTCATGGCCAAAAACAGCACCTTATCCATCGTTTACTCCTATTCAGCTGACAAGCGGTTAAGTCTTGCCGCTTTTGTATTCTCTAAGTAGGGTTAAGCAAAGGACGTGCCAGTGAAGACATTCAAGCCAAATTTAGCGCAAAAAAAAGCCTCTATTCTTAAATGCAGAGGCTTTTTTCTGAGATTCAGACAGGTTAGATGTTCAAAATATTCTGAGTAATATTATTCGCTGTTTCTAGCGTTTTAGAACTCGCTTGGAAGTTACGCTGCGCCTGAATCAAATTCACGAGTTCAGTCGACAAATCCACGTTGGATTGCTCTAGTGCTGCCGAACGCAGAGTACCGTTCAAACCCGTTCCTGGTGCGTTCAAAATAGCATTACCTGATTGCAACGACGCAATCCACTCAGTATTACCCGCTGGCTGAAGACCGTCTTGGTTTTCAAAGGTCGCGAAAGCAACAATACCTAAGCGCTGCTCTTGACCATTACTAAAAGAGGCGATCATTTCACCCGTTGGTGCAAATGTCACTCCAATCAAGTCACCCTTAGTGTAACCGTTTTGCTGCTGTGACTTTACTATAGATGCCGAAGCGAACTGAGTCGTGTTATCCAAACGCATATCGATGACAGTCGTTTCAGAGGCAGGATCGGCTCCTTTGATCTGAATAGTAGGTGCACGCCCACCCGCTGGAAATTGCTCACCATTCACTTCGGTAAGCAAACCATTAGACGGATTGAATTTAATCAAAATTTGACCCGGCTCGGTATCAACACCAGCACCAGGAACCTGCGGCTTACCTATATCCAATAACTGAACATTATTGAGGTAAGCATACATACGGTAGTAACCGTTATAATCATTATCACCCTCGACAATATTACTGGTTTCAATTTGACTATCCGTTACCGCTGTAGTGATAAGGCTATCACCAAATTGCAAACCAGCACCAGCAGGAGGATCTGTCAGGGTTAAACGTGGCTTGTAAACTGGGGAAGAATTATCAAGATTACCAACATCTGCTTTAAACTTCAGTGTAACCGTTGGCACAGCTCCAAGCGTATTAATCTCAACAGACTCAATCTCAGGATTGCGGTCTAATATTTGTGCTTCACGGTTTTTGATAGCTTGCGCAATTTGTTCAGCTGTATTTGCGGCCGCAATCGGAATAGTAACACCAGCTAATAAAATGTTACCTGTTGTACCTATAGCCTCACTCTTACTAAACTGATCAGGTGTAGCAGGGATGGCTGGAGTAGGAGGTATAGGTGGTACTGCCGCCGGATCACCCGGATCAGCAGGAACAAATGGTGTACCAGCCACAGTCCTTAGATTTATATCATAAGTCCGTGTCTCATTCGCCTCACGGAAACGATCCGCCACGAGCGTATTAAACTTTGTTGAACTAATTTGATCTTCATTTTGAACTAAAACATCACCTGTATCAGATGCCCAAGATTTAAACTCAAAGTTAAGCCGTCCACTTGCAACATCATAGCGAACAGTCGACAAATCAATTCGATTATCAGCTAAAGATAATTCATTGAAACCGTTAGTCGCAACGGCAGGTGGTACTGCACCCGAGTTGTCAATCAATCGCCCATTGGCATCAAAATCATCTGCAACCAACTGCACACCTGCAATTCTCGGATACTGATTTGGTAATGGTACTGGTGGATTCGCATCGTCAGTTAATTTCACATCAAATACAAACAACTCTCGAACTGGCCGCTGCTCTGCAAAATTATATTTGAGCGTTTGTGGGTTACCCAAACTATCGTAGGTTCTAACAGTAGTCGAGTAGGTAAATGAACTTGGATCATCTTTATTGTATGTGGGAGTCAGGGTCGTTGCATCAGCACGCGCATCGATATTAACTGCAAGATTAATATTGTTAGTGGCTTTAGGCAGACTTTCTTTATCTTTAACTGCTAGATTACCAATAGGTAACTGATTACCTTGCTGATCTAAACCGTAACCTTGTAAGAACTTTCCGCTAGGAGATACAATTAAACCATTACGATCTAACTCAAACGAGCCTGCACGAGTATAGGTAACAGACCCACGACCATCATCTAACTGAAAAAAGCCAGAGCCGTTGATAGCCAAATCAAGATTGTTATTGGTGAACTCAATCGTTCCTGCACTAAAGTCCTGACCTATGCCGGCAACTGTAACACCTGATCCGGGTGTATTGCTCGAACCAGCGCCCACTACAGATGTAGCATATAAATCTGCAAACTGGGTACGGGATGATTTAAAGCCCGTGGTTGCAACGTTTGCGATGTTGTTACCCGTAACGTCCAACATTGTGGAGGCGGCCTTAAGACCTGTAACGGCTGTATTGAATGACATGACTTTTACCTCACTTTAACCTAACTGTTTGACGTCACTAAAGTTAATCGCGCCAATGGCGGTATTCACCTTCATTCCGATCCCATTTTGACCTAAGGACACACTGTTCACTGTAAACGGCATCCAAGTATCAACTTGTACATACTTATCACCATCAAAGGCTTCCGCAATCACTTGATAGCTTCCGGCGGGAACTTCTTCATTCGCATTCCAAACAAAGCTTCGCTCACCAGAGGATGCTGAGCCCATATTAACTTGATCAACCAAGTTGCCTCCCTGATCATAAACAGAGACACGCAAGCTAGTTGTGGGAGTCTCTAAATTGACCGTACCCGGCAGCGCACCCCCTGCCTGATTTAACAGAGCAATATCTGTGTTCACAAACACCCTTTGCCCTACCATGGATGATGCTTGGAGTGCACTTTGACTACTGAGCAAACTATTACTCATAGTTTCAAACGTCTTAGCCATGCCCGTCATAGACTCAACCATGGTCATGCTGGAGATCTGCTGCATAAAATCAGAGGTGTCAGATGGATTGGTTGGATCCTGATTCTGCAACTGTGCAATCAAGAGTTTCATAAACATTTGATTGTCATCAGTGCCGTCAGATTTTTTGACCTGTGACGATTGATTGTCACGATTTATCTGGTCAAATATATTGTTGTTCGTGTTAATAGTGCTCATCTCTTAACCCTCTGAGACTTAGCCTTGACCTAAGGTCATGGTCTTCTGCAGCATCTGCTTAGTCGTATTCAGCACATCTGCATTGATCTGAAATGAACGTGATGCGGAAATCATATCCGCCATTTCTTCAATGACATTAACGTTTGGATAAAAAACATAACCTTGCTCATTTGATAAAGGATGGTTTGGCTCATACGCCATGCGAAGTGGTGTTTGACTTTCGATGACATCCAACACCTGTACACCTTGACCTGGCACTAGCCCTGTGGGTGTTTCACCCAACTGACTGATTTCAGGCGCCTTCAATGCAAATACAGGTTTGCGGGCTCTGTAGGTTTCACCTTCGCTAGAACTGACACTCTCAGCATTTGCCATGTTACTGGCTGTAGTGTTCAAGCGTATGGTTTGAGCACTCATGGCAGAACCAGCAATCCCAAATACATTCGACAAAGACATACTTATTCACCCTTTATGGCTTTTTTAAGCCCACTGAACCGACTATTCAAAAACTCAAAGCTCGCTTGATAACGCAAAGAGTTATCGGTAAATCGACTAATTTCTTCCTGCACTTCTACCGTGTTGCCATCAACCGCAGGTTGAAAGGGAATACGGTACATCAGGTCTGCGGCAAAATCAGGATTCACCAACCCATCCAGATGCCCACCTTGTGTTTTTTGCAAATGCAACGGACTGTGCGTCATCTTGCTTTCAAGCACTTGCTTAAAATCGACATCACGCGCTTTAAAGTTAGGGGTGTCAGAGTTCGCAATGTTATTTGCTAACACCTCAGCACGATGCGCTCTAAACGTCAGAGCGTCTGCATGTATGCCGAGAGCTGATTTGAAATTAATTGACATAGCCTTGACCTTACCCGTTTAAATCTTGAGAAGCGATGACGAAGATGCGCTTTACAACAACTAAAGCAATTGGCGTGCCATTAAGCATAATGCATTGATTTTATTGAACACTAATAATGATAGAAGTCTATCCATCATTATTAGGAAGGGAAAAGCGGCAAGAGTCTGCCACTTAAGCGGCAAGTTAAATGCTCTGGTAAATGATGCCAGGGCGGCAATGAATCATGCGATACAAATCGGGTAATCCTGATAAGGACTCAGAGGCACCTAAAATAAGATATCCTCCAGGCTTGAGCTGCTTATGCATTTTTCTCAAAATTTCAGTTTTAACATCCGATGAAAAATAGATCAGTACGTTTCGACAGAAAATAATGTCAAATTGGCCTAACGAAGAATACTGACCCAATAGATTGAGACTCTGAAACTTAACACGCGCCTTAATTTCAGGCTTAATCGTCCAGCTCCCTTCAGGATTTTTCCTAAAAAAACGATTCAAACGATCCTGCGACAGACCTCGCCCAAGCGCCAACATCTCATACTCGCCACGCTTCGCCTGATCTAAAATCACTGAAGAGATATCTGTGGCGACAATTTCTTGGCCTGCCGAAAAAGCACCCGAGCGTGACTGCCTAAACTCTTCAATAACCATACTGATTGAGTAAGGCTCTTGACCACTCGAACAAGCCGCAGACCAAATCCGCAGCTTTTGCATTGGCTGACCGCTGGCGATTTCAGCTAAGAGCTTGTCTTTGAGTATTTCATACGGATGAATGTCTCTAAACCACAAGGTTTCATTGGTCGTCATCGCGTCGATGACCTGCTCTTTGAGGAGATTTCCGCCCATGGAATTAAGCCGACTCACTAACTCACTTAATGTTGTAAAGCCCTCCTTTTGCATAATTTTGCTCAAGCGGCTTTGCACAAGATATTGTTTGTGCTCGGCTAATAAAATGCCACAGCTTTTCTCAAGAAACTGACTAAAGTTTTTGAACTCGTCAGATGTGATCGTGAATCCTGTTCTCACGCAGCCCCCTTGCTAAATCAGCGTTTGCTGACCGCTTCAATACGTTTAACCACAACAGAGGCAAGTTCGTCAGGATTAAACTTAGCTAAGAAACCATCGGCTCCAACTTTTTTAACCATAGATACGTTAAAACCACCACTCAAAGATGTATGCAAAATAATGTGCATACGTTGCATCCGTGTATCGTTACGAATCATTGATGTTAAGGTATAACCATCCATCTCTGGCATCTCGATATCCGAAATCAACATCAGGTAATATTGTTCAACATCAACACCTCTAGCGGCCATATCCTTTAACATCAACCAAGCCTCGCGACCATTTTTAGCGGATGTTACCTTCACACCAAGATTTTCGAGGCTGCGCTGCATTTGATTACGAGCGACTTGAGAATCATCGCAAATCAAAACGTGCAACTCATGCGCGGCTTTTTTAACTTTTTCGGTGGCAATGTCATCACTGACATCCGTTGATGCAGGGTAAATATCGGCCAGGATTTGCTCGACATCGATAATCTCGATTAGCTTTTTCTCGAACTCAAACACGGCCGTCAAGTAATTGTCTGAACCTATTTCTGCAGGCGGTGCCATGATCTGATCCCAATTGGTGTTCAGGATTCGATCCACTTTTCGGACAAGAAAGGCTAAAGTGCGCTTGTTATACTCAGCCACAATTAAAAAACAACGGCGCTCATCTTCAGCGGGCACCGGGCTCCGGCCTATCGCCTCAGATAAGTCCAGAACAGGAATTGTCTCTCCTCGAATATGAGCCATCCCCTTGATTACACTTGTCTTTCTAGGAACCTCTGTCAACTCAGGACACTGCAAGACTTCACGCACTTTAAACACGTTAATGCCATAACGCTGACTGGTCTCGAGGCCAAAAAGCAACAATTCAAGCCGGTTTTGGCCAACCATCTGCGTACGTAGGTTTACACTATCTAATATAGATGACATGATTCATCAAACCCCAAGACCGTTCATACATAAGTGACATCCACCTGTTAAGGCTGAACATACACGTGAATTCACATAATTTACCATTAGTTTTAATATTTTTGCTTATTTTTTTAAAATCAACGTCTAGCCTCGCGATCGAATTGCCTGAATCTATTCAACAACAGGTTGAAGAGGCTATCATTCATGAGTTTAGCACACGTCTCCCTGAAAGCAGGTTAGACGTCAGCATAAATCCCGTCAATCAAAACCTTACTCTCGCTGCATGCGAGCATCCACTGGAAATCCAAATTCCCTTTAACAGTGGCCAAAGAGTAACGGCTAAAGCAACTTGCCACCAGCCTTTTTGGAGCTTGTTCGTTACAGCACAAGTACGACAATTGATGACCGTCGTTGTGAGTGCAAAACCTTTAGTACGCAATACCCGGATTAGCGCAGCAGATATTAAACTGGTTGAACAAGATATTTCACGCCTCGGCCAGGATTATTTTACACGGGAGCAAGATGTCATCGGGAAGCAAGTCAGACGTCAAATTGGTAGCGATCAGGTCATCAACGCCCGGATGCTCGAGGTCGCTATGCTGGTTTCAAGAGGTGATCGAGTGATGATTGAAGCACAAAGAGGTGCACTTACGATTCGGATGCCAGGCATAGCACTAGAAGATGGACGACAGCAGCAACAAATTCGTGTACAAAATAGCCAATCTGGCAACGAGGTCAGAGCGATAATTATCGCGCCTGGAGTGGTGAGGGTTCAGTAATCACACTATAATAGGATGGCAAAACCAGTTGAATTGCTTTTTTCGATAAAAAAACCTATTTTTTTACTAAAGAATTTCAGAAACGAGTCGATACCCTTGCTATACACAGTTTACGAGGTAATTTAGGATGGCTATCGAATTCAACAGCCTATCCTCTAACCAGACATCTGCGAGTCGAAATAAACCCGGTGACGCGAACTCACCATCGACTCAATCCAAATCGTCTGCAGGAGGCACACAGGCACCGCCAAAGGATACCGTTCGCTTAAGCGATGCGGCACAGGCGATACAGTCTGCAGGCAAAGCAGCGGAAGGAGCTCCTGACGTTAATGCAGCACGGGTCGCTGAAATCAAAGCCGCCATTGCTGATGGCAGCTACTCCATTAACAACGAAAAACTTGCAGACAAACTTCTGCAGTTTGACAAACTCTTTGCTTGACCTGTATGGCAGACGCATCTTCACAGCGTTTCATCCAACAGGTCAGCGAAGGGATTGAGCTCTTTGAAAAACTCCACCAGTTATTGGAGGACGAGCTTTCGATTATCGTTTCAAGGGACCTGGACGCACTCAATGACATGACTCAGCGTAAACACCAAGTGTTGCGCGAGATCGAAAGCAGCATTTTAGAGCGCAATCAATCACTGACGTTATTAGGCTTCACTCCATCTGAAGATGGATTCAAACAGTTTTCGAACACCCTATCCTTATCAGAACGCGGCCCGTTAATTGAAAACTGGACGCATTTGACACACCTTCTTAGTCAAATCCGATTTGCTAACGAGCGCAACGAGCAAGTTGTGTCACGCAACAAAGCCAATGTAGACCAACTGCTAAATTTATTACAGGGCCAGCATACGGCGAATGCTCTGTACGACCAACAAGGCAGCAAAGGCCACTACTCTGCTCAACGGCGCATTGGTAAAGCTTAACTTAAGACATAACTTCCAGTCTTTACTCTAGTTTTACTTAACCAAATTCGATAGAATACTCAGAAATCTCCCTATAGTTCAACCGGATAGAACGGGCCCCTCCTAAGGGCCAGATCGGGGTTCGAGTCCCTGTGGGGAGACCATATCGCTCTTCTCTACTTTAACAATGCGTGCAACGAGCCTTTGGGAAGATTCGTGAGCGGTTTAGTAAAGTAGTAAATCAACTGACGCTGCCTTACTTTCTCTTCTTCCGTCAACGCTGACTTCTGAGTAAGCTTTAAAAAGCGCTTTACCATTTTCAATCGTGATTCACGGTTAACCTCATTATCACGAGCAACCTCTAGGTACAATTGAGCTAGATTCAGCATGACTGTTGCGTTGGTTGGGTTGTAGTCGATTGCTAAATTCAAGTAACGCAGTGCCTGACCGTATTTGCCAGCCATATAATGCTTACTTGCCAGTCGATTGACCTTATCACTCATCACTGGATCGAAGTTTACCTTATCAGGCAGCGCGGTTTGATCGACTTTTTCTTCTAAAATCGGGACTGCATCACCACTGACAATGAGCATTTCTCTTTGTAAATTCAAAGGGCTGACTAAGGTTCTATTAATCCGCTCTGCTTGCTGAAGAAACTCTGCAGCCTGTTCATTGTTTTGATTATCTTCACACCATTTCGCTTTCAATAAAGCAGCTCTAGCTTTAAAAGCTAAATCTTTTGGAAAGGAATATTCGGCAAGATTCAGCAAAGTCATCATTTTATTTTCGAGCTCAATCTTGTCTTTGGGCTCAGCTGACTGCATTTCTAAACGACGAATATTGGCAAGGTAGAGATAAGGGTCCGGAGATCGATAACAGCTTTTACGCCCTAACGAAATCGAGCGCCGATAGGCTGTATCCGCTACCTTTAACTCATGTGTATAGGTTGCAACCCGTCCCAACTCCATTTGCCGGGGAATGCCCAAAGGAGATCTTGACGTAGCCACCTCTAACGTCTCTCTTGCTAAAACTAGATCTCCTTTTCGCTCATGTACGTTTGCCAGTAGATCGTAGGCTGGCACTAAAAGTGGATGCGCTTCAACAAGGTCATTCAGCAAACTCAGCGCCTCATCTAAACGATTAAGATTGATAAACGCTTTTGCCATGCATAAGCCAGTATCTTTATCCGACATATCCCAGAAATGCTGTTGTAAAATATCCAGCGCTTCATCCGCACGCCCCAAATCAATCAATAGTGAGGCTTTAATCCGCTGTGCAATTTCATAGCAGGGCTCATAGACAGGAACATCATCACAATGCACAAGTGCCGCTTGATGATCACCCGCCTCTATCGCAACATCGATGGATCGTAAGACTTGTTTGCGCGCAATTAAGGCATCAATACGGTATTTAAGCTCATCAACCGTAAACGGCTTGGTGATCAGATAATCTGGATTACTTTCAATTGCGTGGAGAACAACGGCTTGCGATGAGTCACTGGTCATGAAAATCCAACCGCAGGTTGGACGCATGTACCCTCTAAACCGAGCCTCTTCTAACAGCTGAATACCGGTCGTTTTGTCACTCGCATTGTGACCCAATAAGACAATATCGAACGCTTCATCACGGACAGTGTCCAGAATTTGCTCATTAATGGTCATTGCCTGAATGTTGACAACACCTAATTGCCGCAACATTTGTGAAATAGTCGAGCGCATATTGCCACTGCTCTCGATCAGCAGAACGCGCTTGTCGGAATATGATATTTTTCGCGGATTCACGCTGCGTGTGCCTTAACGACTACAGAATATAAGCAAGAGTATAGCGGCTTATCCTTAGCTTAGGCTAGCGGAAAACAAATTCTGAACGGCGGGATAAAAATCATCACATATTCCAAAATAATATATATGATTATACATTAGTTATATTTACATTAGATATATAAGTAATAGAATTACCTAATGCAACACCCATTTTGATTTAAACAACATGCATTCCCTCAAGAACGACTTCGGAGCTTTCTGTATGTCCAATAAAAAAACACCACCAGCTAATGAACGTCGTCGAGATCTTCTCAAGCTTGGTCTAGGCGCAACTGTTGCAGCCCCTCTCCTGAGCCTTGCAGGGAATGCAAGCGCAAATGCCATTCAAACGTCTGCTCACGTGGTTATTAGCGGTGCAGGGGCAGGCGGTTTAGCCATGGCTAACCGTCTATCTCGTAGTTTACAAGGTGCAAAGATCACCTTAATAGATGCTCGCCAAGAACATCATTACCAACCGGGTTGGACTCTGGTTGCTTCTGGTGTCTGGGACAAATCCAAGACCCTAAGTAAAACAGCTGAATGGATACCTTCTGGAGTCAATTGGCTACGGGCAATGGTAACAGAGTATGATCCCGACAATAATCAAGTCACTCTCAATGATGGACAAACGCTGACCTACGATTACTTGATTGTTGCAACAGGTGTCGAACTTCAATATGAACGTATCGAAGGGATGGACGTTAATTTAATTGGCCAAGGAAAAGGCATTGGTAGTGTTTACGCTGGGATTGAAGCAGCGGCAAAAACCAACGAAGAAATCGAACGCTTTATTGCCAAAGGCAGCGGAAAGGGCGTCTTTACTCTATCTCCCACCCCCATCAAATGTGCAGGCGCTCCCCTTAAAATGACCTTCACTACGCTATCACGCCTTGAAGATGCTGGAGTTCGTGATCGCTTCGATATGCACTTTTTCACACCCTCTGATCGAGTGTTCAGTGTTGATTACTACAATGACTTTGTAAAACAACGTTGGACTGAACAAGGGTTAACTCGACATGACTTTCATCGTTTGACGGCTATCGATGCAGATCGCAAAGAAGCGACCTTTACCCTGCAAGATGGTAGCGAAGTTAAAGAAGACTATGACTTTCTTCATGTTGTTCCGCACATGGCCGCGCCACAATCGGTGCGTGAGAGTGAATTAATCTTTAAAGAGGGTCCATTTGCTGGAAACTGGATGGAAGTTGACCGAGAGACACTGCAGCACACTCGCTACAGCAATGTATTTGGCATTGGCGATGTCATGGGCATGCCCTTCAACAAAACAGCCGCCAGCGTCAAAATGCAGGCCTCTGTTTTGGAACCGAACATCATTGCTCATATTAAAGGACAACCCTTGTTAGCCAAGCATAACGGATACACCTCTTGCCCAATGATCACTGCAGTTGGCAAAGCCATGCTGGTTGAATTTGGCTGGGGCGGCGAACTTTTGCCATCTTTCTCCTTTATTGATCCGAAAGAAGAGTCTTGGGCTGTCTGGATTATGAAAGACAGAATGCTGCAGCCTGCATATAACGCAATGCTGGTTGGTAAGGTTTAAGGAGCATTAAAATGACATTAGCTGGTATTTTAACCGTTGTTTGGTTTGCGATTAAACCTTACCTATGGCTTATTCTTATCGCCCTTGCTGTACTTGTTGCTGCACAGATTGCAGGTCGTATAAAGGGATATCGCTGCTTTTCCACTCATGGGCGTTTTGCATGGATTTTCGGCCCAATCATTGGAATTTTGGCCTTTATTTTCATGCCTGGAATTTTTAACTCCCAATTTGGCTACGTCGCGACAAGTTTCGACTGGCTTGCCCTAATCGGAGGTAGTTTAGGGGTGACTGTATACGCTCTTATGGTCCTTAGACCTCTGTGCCACCTACGCAGCTGCCGTTAGGCAAAGATACAGGATCAGTCGTTCAACACGGCTGATCCTAATTCAATATCTTGGCTAAAGAAGTTGGATTGCCAACGGATGTTCAACACGAATTCGTATTGCATGGTGACGCGCATTCTCTCGAATCAACCAACCTCGAACACGCAAGGTTTTTCCTTCAATTTGATCTAACGACAGACTATCAAATCGTGGCAAATCTGAGCGTCTAATCTGCAAAGCCACCCCTCCTTCTAAATTAATCCAGATAAACTCAGCAGACTGCCCAACACGCGTTACTTTACCACGGACCATTGCAGCCCCTCTTGCCGAATCTGGAATCGCGCTGCTCAAAAGACCCGGAGAATACTCTCTCTGACTCCATATTCGCTTTGCCTGCTGTTCTGCCTGTCTCTCAAATGGCGCTAAACACTCGGCAAACTCAAGATTAGGTGCTACATGGACTTGCATCACCCACCCGTCGGATAGCAAACGTCTCTGTAGATTCGTGCCATCTGGCAAAAAGAGGTAAGCCAACGAGCGCCCATAACGGTCTTTCGATTCTTGGCCATATTGCAGAAGTACGCGATGATCATGATCACGCAGCACTCCTTCTAACCATTTTTTTCCTTCTCGGGCATAGGGCTCGTCAGGCTGTCCATTGCGCCCTAATTCTGGTGCATCTATCCCTAATAGGCGTACACGCTCACCACTTTCAAGAACAACTGTATCAGCATCAATCACATAGCGAACCTGAGCGGATTGGGTTGTAGCACTAGGAGGACATGGCTCTGCAAATGCTTCATGACTGAGCACGAAAAAAAACAAGCCCAGCCAGCGCATGGATTTCAACATTTTTATCTCCGTTTTACCCCACTGAAAAAGGTACAAAAAACTAACATACAACCTAAGAACATTCTAGCAAAAAGCAATTGATATCAATCATCTAATTAACTGAATCTATTAGCGCCTTAAGGAAATACAATCGGGAATCGATAGAGAATTCACCACATTTGGACTAAGGTTAACAGCGAACAGTGAATGATGTTTTCCTTAAATAAACATTCAAACATCATCACTGTCATTACACGAATCTACACCAACCCTTCGTGGGCTTTCTATTGAAATAGAGCCCGCGTGTGAATGAATGAGTGGAGAAACAGATGAGCAGCAATACTATGGATACCGCAGGCAAATGCCCCGTCATGCACGGTAGCCGCACAACGATGGGCAGCAAAGGCACAGGCAATAACGACTGGTGGCCTAATCAACTCAACTTAAGCATTTTGCATCAACACAGCGCTAAAGCTGACCCAATGGGTGATGATTTTAATTACGCCGAGGCCTTCAAGTCACTTAATCTAGCTGAAGTGAAAAAAGACTTAGCGGATGTGATGACCGATTCAAAAGACTGGTGGCCAGCAGACTACGGTCACTACGGTCCTTTCATGATACGTATGGCTTGGCATGCGGCTGGTACCTACCGAACTTCAGATGGACGTGGGGGAGCTTCAACCGGCAATCAACGCTTTGCTCCCCTTAACAGCTGGCCTGATAATGCCAACTTGGACAAAGCCCGTCGTTTATTGTGGCCTGTTAAACAAAAGTATGGCAACAAACTGTCTTGGGCAGACTTGTTTATTTTAGCCGGCAATGTCGCTTTAGAGTCCATGGGTTTCAAAACCTTTGGTTTTGGTGGTGGTCGTAAAGACATTTGGGCTCCAGAAGAGGATATTTACTGGGGCGCTGAAGACACGTGGTTAGGCAACAAACGCTACAGCGGCAATCGCGAATTGGAAAGCCCCTTGGCGGCTGTGCAAATGGGCTTAATCTATGTTAACCCCGAAGGCCCGGATGGCAATCCAGACCCATTGGCATCGGCAAAAGACATACGTGAAACCTTTGCTCGCATGGCAATGAATGACTATGAAACCGTTGCGCTGACGGCGGGTGGACATACCTTTGGTAAGACTCATGGCGCCGGTGATGCATCGCATGTTGGTCCAGAACCAGAAGCCGCTGATATCGAAGAAATGGGACTGGGCTGGAAAAGCAGCTTTGGAAGCGGGAAAGGCCGTGACAGCATTACCAGTGGTTTAGAAGGTGCATGGACACCCAACCCAACCCAATGGGACATGGGCTACTTCGATGTTCTGTTTGGTTATGAGTGGAAACTGGTTAAGAGCCCTGCAGGCGCTCAACAATGGGCTCCTATTAATCTTGCTGAAAAAGACCATGCCCCTGATGCAGAGGATGCCTCAATTCCTGTTGGCATCATGATGACAACAGCAGACATGGCCATGCGCGAAGATCCTGAATACCGTAAGATTTCAGAGCATTTTCATAAAAACCCAGATGAGTTTGCGGATGCCTTTGCACGTGCTTGGTTCAAGTTAACGCATCGTGATATGGGTCCTAAAGTGCGTTATTTAGGCCCTGAAGTACCCGCCGAAGACTTAATCTGGCAAGACCCTGTTCCTACTGCCGATTATGAAATAATCAATGCTGAGGACATCGCGACCCTCAAAGCCAAGATTTTGACATCCGGTTTAAGTGTGTCTGAACTGGTCTATACGGCTTGGTCGTCAGCCTCTACTTATCGCGATTCCGATAAGCGTGGTGGAGCAAACGGCGCCCGCATTCGTTTAGCACCGCAAAAAGATTGGCAATCCAATCAACCTGAGCAACTGGCAAAGGTGCTCGCTACTTTAGAAGGCATTCAGGCAGACTTTAACGCTGCGCAAACAACAAACAAGCAGGTTTCTCTAGCAGACTTAATTGTTTTGGGCGGTGCAGCAGCTATCGAACAAGCCGCTCGTAATGCAGGACATAATATTGGTGTTCCGTTTGTACCTGGGCGTACGGATGCCACAGCGGAGCAAACCGATGTTGAATCCTTTGCTCCTCTTGAGCCTGAAGCCGATGGTTTCCGTAACTATGCGAAAGCCAAGTTTGTGGTCTCTGACGAAGAAATGTTAATCGACAAGGCTCAACTTCTCGGGTTAAGTGCACCAGAGATGACCGTCCTCATCGGTGGATTACGCGTACTCGGAGCCAACTATGCAGGAAGAACAGACGGTGTATTGACCAAAACCCCCGGTCAACTCACAAACGACTTCTTCCTGAATCTGGTTGATATGGAAACCGTATGGCGTCCAACCTCTTCTGATAAGGACCTCTTCGAAGGCTTAGACAGACAAACAGGCACGGTTAAATGGACAGCAACACGAGTCGATTTAGTCTTTGGCTCCAACTCACAATTACGCGCATTAACTGAGGCCTATGCTCAAAATGATGCCAAAGAAAAGTTCGTTAAAGACTTTGTGAAAGCCTGGAATAAAGTCATGAATGCGGATCGCTTTGATCTTGCGTGATGAACCTCCGCTAAGCTGACACTTGTCATATCAAGCAGGGTGAGGCGTTACTGCCTCACCCCTCTGACAGCACCCTACGTAAAAGCGACACCTCATCTAATCAGTTGTCTCTGCCGATCCCTTTTGCTGCCTGCTAGCATGACTTCCACAAGGCTTTCATACGGCTGACATCAGTATCACCCCTCCTCCTGCTAAACGTTCAAAATGCACAAATGATGAATTAATATCATTAATTAATGAAATAATATCATTTTTATTCATGATACGTTGTGCGTATAAAGTACACATGGCTTCAAGGCCAAGGTGTTTCGATACTGTTTAGGGGCCTATTTTTTAGGCCACCTGGTTGAGAACTCCGGATAGGAAAACCTGAAAAGTGACGCGTACTTGTATTCAAGGCAAACAGCACATTCAGGTTTGATCTCAGAAAATGCGTACATGGGATACCCGACGACGATGAATACAGATTTCACTTTTAGTATTAAGCGTATTCGTTTTGACGAGAATTATCAGCCGTCAGACAGTACACGTATCACCACCAACTTTGCTAATTTAGCAAGAGGTGAGTGCCGCCAGCAGAATTTGCGCAATGCTTTAAAGATGATTGACAATCGTTTTAATGCGTTAGCGCACTGGGACAATCCAAAAGGAGATCGTTACTCTGTCGAGCTGGAAATCATTTCCGTGGACATCGAAATTCAGGGCAAAGGTGACCGTTTCCCCTCGATTGAAGTATTAAAAACCAACATTATTGATCATGCCACCAACGAACGTATTGAGGGCATAGTTGGCAACAACTTCTCCTCCTATGTACGAGATTATGATTTTAGTGTCTTGCTACTTGATCATAATAAGCAGCAAGAACAGTTCAGCATTCCGGACAATTTTGGCGATCTGCATGGCAAGCTTTTCCAAACTTTCGTTGGTTCAGAGGCGTATAAACAACAATTCAAAAAGCCACCCGTTATCTGTTTAAGCGTTTCGGATAACAAGACCTATCACCGTACAGAAAACCAGCATCCGGTATTGGGTGTGGAATATCAACCAAACGAATCCTCGTTGACCGAGCTGTATTTCAAAAAGATGGGGTTAAACGTTCGTTATTTTATGCCACCCAACAGTGTTGCGCCATTGGCCTTCTATTTCGTTGGAGATCTGCTGAACGATTACACCAACCTTGAGCTGATTAGCACCATCAGCACCATGGAAACCTTTCAGAAGATTTACCGACCCGAAATTTATAATGCCAACGCTGTTGCAGGAAAATGCTATCAACCAAATTTGAAGAACTCGGATCATTCAATCACGCAAATTGTGTATGACCGAGAAGAGCGCAGCACCTTAGCCATCGCTCAAGGGAGGTTTGCTGAAGAGCACTTTATCAAACCCTATCGAGCCATCCTAGATCAATGGTCGGCTAACTACGCTTAATTAATCACTCAGATAAAAGTATTTATGATGAAAACACTATTACCGACATCAACAGCTGGCAGCTTACCGAAACCCTCCTGGCTGGCACAACCTGAAACACTTTGGTCACCTTGGAAGTTACAGGGTGAGGAACTCATTGACGGCAAACAGGATGCCTTACGTCTGTCATTGCAAGAGCAACTGCAAGCAGGTGTTGATATTGTCAGTGACGGTGAGCAAACACGCCAACACTTTGTGACAACCTTTATTGAACACCTGAGCGGCGTTGATTTCGAGAATCGTAAAACGGTCAGAATTCGTAACCGCTATGATGCCAGTGTGCCCACCGTCGTTGGCCCGGTTTCCCGACAAAAGCCCGTTTTTGTTGAAGATGCCAAGTTTTTACGTCAGCAAACCACGCAACCCATCAAATGGGCGTTGCCAGGCCCCATGACGATGATCGACACGCTGTATGATGACCACTATAAAAGCCGCGAGAAACTCGCGTGGGAATTTGCCAAAATACTAAACCAAGAAGCGAAAGATTTAGAGGCAGCGGGTGTTGATATCATTCAATTTGATGAGCCCGCCTTTAACGTGTTTTTTGATGATGTAAATGACTGGGGCATTGCCTGTTTAGAAAGAGCCATCGAAGGGCTGAAATGCGAAACGGCTGTCCATATCTGCTATGGCTATGGCATTAAAGCCAATACCGATTGGAAAAAAACCTTAGGTTCGGAGTGGCGGCAATACGAAGAAATCTTCCCGAAACTGCAAAAATCCAATATCGATATCATCTCGCTTGAGTGTCACAACTCGCGTGTGCCCATTGAGCTACTTGAACTTATCCGAGGTAAAAAAGTGATGGTCGGCGCCATCGATGTGGCAACCGACACCATCGAGACACCCGAGGAAGTTGCAGAAACGCTGAGAAAGGCCCTGCAGTTTGTTGACGCCGACAAGCTGTACCCTTGCACTAACTGTGGCATGGCACCTTTATCCCGCCAGGTTGCAACAGGCAAGCTCAGTGCCTTGGCGGCAGGGGCACAAATTGTGCGCAATGAATTACTGGCGAGATAATATCCAGTAAATGTGAGGGTGAGACGAACCTAACAGTAATAATCTGTCCAGGATTCGTCTGTTCATGACAGTAGCCAGTTTCGTACAGAAGATACTGAGCACTGATAAATATGATGAACATTATGCTTTTACTCAGAATGCAGGGGGCTTCTCAGGCGCAACAGCAGAGGCCATCACAACCAGCCGCTGGGTTCCCCCTGCAGTGAGCGCATCAAAGGGATAACAGGTCACCAGTATCAGTCCACCTGGAAAGGCAGTGGGCATCAGCCGGGTAACGGCCGAATCCACCACCTGAATCTGATCAACCTGGTAGGTCACAGTTCCGTTATGGTCGCTGAGAATCAGAGTCTGGCCTGGTTGTATATTCCTCAAGAAGCTGAAGTGGGTATCTCTGTGTCCGCTGATAATCCGTGCGGCATGGGTCATCGCATGTGCCTGCATATTTTCACCTGGGCCAAAAGCCAGCGAGCTGCCGCCGTCTCCGGCCAGTACAATCTGATCAATACCCATATCAGGCACGCTCAGACGCGCAACCGGCCAGTGGTCGGCCCAGGGCCAGGGTTTTACGGCTGTGCCGCTGTCCAGACTTTCGGCCCAGGCATCGGCCAGCAGCCATTGCGCCAGCCGTGCTTTTGCAGGAATCCACAGTGCTGTTGAGGTGAGGATCAGACCAGCAGCCACAAGGGCTGCCAGTGTGAGGTTACGGATGCTGAGGGTCATGCACACCACCTTGAACCGGACTTTCTGCGACGCTCCACAATCATGAGGGAAAGTGCTGCCAGCAGTGCGGCAAGTCCTCCGGCGAGGGTCAGCTGATACCCGGTAGCGCCCTGGGCCATTCCCAGATCAAGGCCGTGAGGTTTGGCTACAGGCACCACCAGAGTTCCGCTCTCTTCCTGTTCAGGACGGACAGGTGTTTTATCAACGGCAACCAGGCTGGTGTATGGCGTAACCAGGTGATACTTAAGACCCAGCGCAATGATTTCAGAACGGATCTGTTCTTCACTGACACCTCTGAGATACCCACGGCGCCAGTCCTGCACCGCACGCTGGGCCCAGTCTGTCATGATACCCCGGGTATTATCCGCCGGTGCCAGTGTCAGTGTTTCCTGCCATGCGGCATCACCGGTACGGCCACTGATACGGACTTCGCCTGTGCCGTTTGTCAGTTTCATCGAAACAGCCAGCGGCTCACCGGAGTAAAGGTCAGGAATGACCGATGGCATCAGGTCTTTAATACCCTCGCCTTCGATCCGGATATCGGTCATTGCCGGTTTTTCCAGCTTGTTGAACAGCGTTTGCATGGCGCTTTCAGATTCAGACGGAGACGCAATATACGTAAAGGTGCCCCGCCCGGCTACTGCGGCCTCTTCCATAAAGTAACTGTTTGGTGCGCTGCCGATACCCACGGTGAACAGGCGGGTGTTATTGAGACGGCTGCGGATCAGATCAAACAGTTGCTGTTCGTTGGACACACTACCATCGGTGATAAACACGACCTGGCGCAATCTGGGGGTGTCATCATTGCTGCGAATGCCTGTCAGTGCAGCAGTCAGCGCAGGTGCCATTTCGGTACCACCGCCTGCCTGCAGTGAGTTGATATAGCTGGCGGCCTGTTGACGGCGCTGGATATCGGCTATAACCGGCTGGTTAAAAAGCGTATCGGTTGAAGAGTTAAACTGAATCACGTTAAACGTGTCATCAGATGCCAGCCCATCTATACCGGCCTGCAGCGCTCTGCGCGCGGCTTCAATTGAGGTACCCGCCATGGAACCTGATGTATCAATCACAAAGACCACTTCCCGGCTGAAGCGTGATGTGTGCAGATCCTGAGGCGGCATCAGCATCAGCAGACCATAGTGTTCATCCCCATGCTGCTCAGAGAAAAACGCAGCCGAAGGTTCGTCGCTTTCCACCGGTGTCCAGTTCAAAACAAAATCACGGTACTCATCCGGTTCATCCGCCAGCAGGTTAATGATGTAGCGGCCATCTTCTGTCTGTTCCTGACTGATCTGATGTGAAGGGCTGTCCAGAGAACTGAGTCTAAATCCAGGTTGCAGATTAAGGCTGATCTCAACAGGCCCCGGAGTATTGCTGACTGCGTTTTCGTCATCACCGATTGTGGCCATCACTGTTTTACGCTCACCCGGCAGTACCTGCCAGCCGCTGTTCAGGGTTACCTGTCCCTCAACCACACGGCGCACTTCTCCGGGCTGAAGCGGGTTATAACGTGGGGTGATCGCCAGCGGGAAACCGGCGCTGAACCGGCCATCTTTCCAGACCAGTGTCTGCTGGTACTCAATACTGATGGTGACCTCGCCACCCGGCGGAATATTGGCAACGGATGTGTGAAACAGGTTGGGGCGGTCCTGCTCGGTGAGCGCGGCGTTCTGTCCCTGAGATTTTGCCTGCTCATAGATTGCCCGGGCCTGCTCTTTTTCCTGAATAACACCCTCGATGATGCGGTCTCCTATCTGCATTTTCAGGTGATCAACGGCTGCCTCACCTGGCAGAGGGAACAGATACAGTGCCTCTGTCCAGTTATTTGTGGGGTTATGGAATACCTGGGTTACCTGAGCGCGCAGCACAGAGCCTGTAATATCCATGGCCACACGGGTACTGACCAGCGGCATATCCTGCTTTTGCCCCTGCTCATCACGGGATACCAAGGTACCGTGGGTAACAGCATCAGCAACCGCATTCTGTGCACACCCCATCATCAGACAGGCCAGAATCAGTGGGCGAATTCCCTTGTGTGAAAATGTATGCATTTTTCTTCTCCTCATTAAGATGTGGCAAGTATCTGCTTTCTGCTTGAGGAAAATATGAAGTGAGTGTGAAGTCCTGTTTTTCTGTGAAATAAGAACGCCAGATTACACTCAGGCACAGGTGGCAGTAAGGGTAATGTAAGCGGCTTTACAGTAACTGATCTGCCAGAGATAATGTGAGCATATGCACCACTTATGGGCCAGCGTTTTAACAGAGGGAACACCATGGCGGTACTGATTGTTGAGGATGAACCATCTATTGCTGACACCATACGCTATGCTCTGGAAACCGAACGGATGGATAACATCTGGGTCACCACCGGGCAGCAGGCTCTGGATGCACTCAGCGAGGGTAATATAGCGCTGGTTCTGCTGGATATTGGCCTTCCCGATATGAGCGGATTTGATGTCTGCCGGGTCATCAGGCAGACATCCTCTGTGCCGGTGGTGTTTCTGACCTCCCGCCATGAAGAGATCGACCAGGTGCTAGGTCTTGAACTGGGCGCTGATGATTACATCACCAAACCCTTCAGCCCCCGGGTGCTCACGGCCCGTATCCGTGCCCGCCTGCGCCAGTCTCCGGAAGCTGCAAATATCACCCCTGCCGGCTTCAGTCACGATGCAGATGGCGCCAGAATCACGCTGAATGGTGTATTGCTGGATCTGAGCCGCTATGAATACCGCCTGCTACTGTTACTGATGAGCCATCCCGGCAGAATTTATTCCCGTGAACAGTTGATGCAACAGGTGTGGGAAGAGCCTGAACGCAGCTTCGACCGCACTGTCGATACACACATCAAAACCCTCAGGCGCAAAATCCGCGACATCAACGAAAACTGCGACCCGCTCAGAACCCGCCGTGGTCTTGGCTACAGCTTTGAGGCGGACGCATGAGCCTGAGATTACGCCTGATTCTGGTGTTTCTGTTTTCAGTGCTGACAGGGCTTGGCAGTGTGGTTTACTGGGTACTCGATGAGCTGGAGCCCCGTTATAAAGAAGCTCAGGAGGAGATTCTGGTCGATATATCAGAAATGATGGCCACTCTGATCGCAAACGAAGGCGTCAGCTTCAGCGAAAGCGGTGGCACCGTGATCGACACACATCTGGCTGAACGGCTCTTTGCAGGGCTGGCCGGCAGGCCGCTAAACGCACAGATTTATGATCTGCTTAAAACCGAAGTTGATCTGAGAATGTATATTACCGATGCCAGAGGCACCGTGATTTTTGATTCCCATTACACCGATACCGGCCGAGATTATTCCCAGTGGCGCGATGTCTATCTGACTCTGCGCGGTCATTATGGTGCCCGCAGCAGCGACGATATAACCGGCCATAGTGATACCGAACGGCTCTATGTCGCAAGCCCGCTGCTGTATCGCGGTGATATTATCGGTGTGGTGTCCACCGGAAAGCCCACCCGCAACATTAACCGCTTTATCAGCCACCTGAGCACCAACCTGCTCTGGATTTCACTGGTCGCTGCACTGGCAACTCTGTTGATCGGTCTTGTGATCACCCTCTGGATTACACGGCCCCTGCTCCGCCTTGAACAGTATGCCAGAGGGGTTTCCAGAGGCGAACGCCCCGCTCTGCCTGCGCTTGGTCATAATGAAGTTGGGCGTGTGGGTAAAGCGCTTGAAAGCATGAAAGCCGCACTGGATGGCAAATCCTATGTAGCAGATTATGTGCAGAGCCTGACGCACGAACTGAAAGCCCCGATCGCCGGTATCCGTGGTGCAGCAGAGCTGTTACAGGAACCGATGTCCGATGCACAGCGCAATCAGTTTCTCAATAATATTATTGAGCAAGGTTCAAGGATGCAGGAGCTGATCGAGCGCTTGCTGAAACTGGCCGCCATTGAATATCAGAGCAGCCTGGAACGACACGACAAAATCGTACTGAAAGAGCTGATCGCAGCAGTCTGCCGGAGCCTTGAAGACTATGCCAGCCGGCACAGAGTCAGCCTTGAATACAGCTGTGACCCTTCCCTGTCCATCACCGGCGACAGTACCCTGCTGCAGGATGCACTGAGCAACCTGATCCGGAACGCCACAGAGTTCTCACCGCCTGAGTCAGCTGTACTGATCGGTGCCATACAACACGATGGTTCTGTTTACATCAGCGTAAAAGATTCCGGGCCCGGGGTGCCGCCTTTTGCCGAAGAAAAACTGACCCAGCGCTTTTTCTGTCTGCCCCGGACAGATGGCAGCAAAGGCAGTGGGCTGGGGCTGAGTTTTGTTCATGAAATCATGCAATTACATAACGGAAAGCTGAATTACCACCGCGAAACGGAACCACCAGCCACTGTGTTTTCACTGACACTGCCAGCTGAGTGATGAAATACACATGTTCTCATTGCCCTGGTAATAAGGTTTACCGACCCGAAGGAGACATCACTGCAAGTTTGTAATACCTTTATTGCGCATAGCATGCCAATATATACTATGATCTAGTACGATATGTGAAAACTTCATAAGAGATTATAGTCTGGGCAGGGATAGGTAAATATGAAGCTCGGTTTGCGTAGAGACATAAGGCTGTTCAAGATAAGATGGAGACGTCGATGGCGCTCAATTCAAAAATCACGAAGTAGGAAGGCAGCTAAAACTGGAAATCTAGCCTTTTCTAGGGCAGGTAGTAGTGGTGACTTCAAACAAGAATTATGCGCCATGCATGAAATAGGGCATATGGTTCTACTTCATTACCTAGTGCCTACGAAAAATATCACTGCAAGAGTTTGGAAGAATACTGACGGTGAGTGGGAAGGGTCAACCGAGCCGGATAACGCCCCTGATGTTTCAGATTATATGGCAAAGACTTTTGTTGCGGGATTTCTTGCCGAGCAGATGGCTTGCCGAGTATTAAGCAAGCTGTCTTATAAAGAATGTTACTATATTTTTCGCACCGTTGCAGAAACAAATAGTGACTATATCGGTTTCAATGACTTTTATAGATCTCAGTTTAGGGTTGAAAACGGATGCATTTCTGAATTTGAATATTATGTCTCGATACATGACGAAGTTTATTCATATTTTATAAGGTTTGGTATAAAAAGAATGTATGCTTCATCTCGGCTTCTAAGTCATAAAGGTCAAATAAAATATACTGATACAGTGGAATAGGATAATCTTTATTATAGAGTGAACACTTAAATAAATTTGGAACATTAAACGTGATCAAACTCAATGCCACAGATATAGATACCAACATCCTAGGATGTCAGGAACAGGTCATTTTCCTAATATTTAAATCAGGTGATGGAATCATAGCGATTTAAATAATGTAATATGGGGTAGATCCAGAAATGATTCTGACTGACAACGAAACAAAGGTAGATCTTCTTAACAACGAAGCAATTGCTAGTACGATTATCGAATTACTCCGTGCGCAACCTAACCACCCTGTAACTATAGGCGTCCACGGCGATTGGGGTGCTGGTAAATCCAGTGTGTTAGAGATGATCGAGTCAGGCCTGGATGATGACGATGGAGTGTTGTGCATCAAATTTAATGGCTGGAGGTTCCAAGGCTTTGAAGATGCCAAGATCGCATTAATCGAAGGCATTGTGTCAGGGCTAATTGAGAAGCGGCCTGCGTTAACAAAGGCCACAAGAGCGGTTAAGGATGTATTCCACCGTATTGATTGGTTAAAGCTTGCAAAGCGAGCTGGCGGTCTAGCAGTCACTGGATTTACCGGTATTCCACCGATTGATCAAGTCCAGTCTTTAGTAGGCTCGCTCGAATCCATGGTAGGAAACCCCGGCAAGTTTGCTACAAAAGAGAACCTATCAACTGCCATCGAAGGATTGAAGGGTATATTGAAGCCCAGTGAGGCAAAGAATATTCCTGAAGAGGTAGAAGCGTTCCGAAAAGCTTTTGATGACTTGCTCAATGAAGCGGGAGTTAAGCAGCTTATTGTGCTCGTTGATGACCTTGATCGCTGTCTGCCAGACACAGCCATTGAGACCCTTGAGGCTATCCGGCTTTTTGTGTTCACCGCACGGACTGCGTTCGTTGTTGCAGCTGACGAGGCCATGATCGAATACGCAGTGCGTAAGCATTTTCCTGATCTGCCGGACAGCACAGGCCCGAGGGATTATGCACGTAATTACTTGGAAAAGCTCATTCAGGTACCGTTCCGTATCCCGGCTCTGGGGGAAACAGAAACTCGAATCTACGTTACATTGCTCTTGACAGGAGTCGACCTTGGAGAGACTGATCCCGATTATATAAAACTTACAGACGCTGCCAGGATGCAACTAAAACGACCTTGGGTGAGTGGTGGTCTGGATGCAGCAACCTTCCGAAGTGCATTGGGTGGCAGCGCTGAGAAAGCAAACAACGCTTTTGTCCTGAGCGATCAAATTGGTCCTATCCTGGCCAGTGGGACCAAGGGAAATCCACGACAAATAAAACGCTTTCTCAATACGCTGCTTTTACGGGAGCGAACTGCAATCGCCAGGGGGTTTGGAGAGGATATCAAGCTTCCCGTTCTAGCAAAACTAATGCTTGCAGAACGATTTATACCGAATCTGTTCGAGCAAATTGCCTATATTGCTGCAATCCATCCAGAAGGCAAATGTGAAGATCTTGGAGTATTAGAAGCAAGTTTAAAATCCGTGGTTTCAGAGGAGAAGCTCAACGCTGATGCAAAGGGGCCCGAATCACTTCAAAAAAGATTAGTTCGCTCTGAAACGGCAGTGCTTGATGAGTGGAAATCCAGTGAGGTGGTAAGTGACTGGGCTCTTTTAACACCGTCTCTGGCTGAAGTCGACTTACGACCATACCTGTTTGTGACCAAGGATAAGAAGGATTACTTCGGACCAGTGTCGGTTTTGGGACATTTGGCTTCTGTGGTCGATAAGCTCTTTGGGGGCAAGATGGTCGTTCAGGGGTTTGAGTCGGAGCTAAAACAACTTGCTCAGCCCGAGGCGGAGAAAGTATTTGAGGCTGTACGCAGCAAGATTGTGAGTGCCGGGCACTTCAGTGACAAACCTGCGGGCATTGATGGTCTTATTGTACTTGTGAAAGCCCGGCCAGGATTACAGGGGCCTCTGTTGGACTTTCTGGAATCGTTACCCAAAGATAAATGCGGGCCGTGGGTAGTTGGTGGATGGCAAGGCGTTGTTAAAGATCCGGAGCAAAAAGCACGGTTAACCACTCTGTTAGGAAAATGGAGTAAAGTTACAAACAATACATTCTTGCAAGCTGCCGCTCAGCAAACACTCAATCAACCGAAAGGAGGTCATTGATGGGAACTTCAACTGCATATGGTGGCCCGGGTGGTGGAACGCCTTTAATCCCCTCTTGGCTGGGGAGTG
Organism: Nitrincola tibetensis; assembly: GCF_003284585.1. Taxonomy (GTDB): domain Bacteria; phylum Pseudomonadota; class Gammaproteobacteria; order Pseudomonadales; family Balneatricaceae; genus Nitrincola; species Nitrincola tibetensis. The sequence goes on along the minus strand of NZ_QKRX01000001.1, from coordinate 99,982 downwards.
GTTCAGGATCTGAGCCTGACACGGGCCAAGATGAAGGACCTCCTCCTAACTCAGACGATCCACCAGCCCCTCCAGCGAAACCACCTATTCCGAAATCCGCGGATTCTCAACGCTTTTCTGGGGCTCGCAACAACTTTACGAGGTTTGCCGGGTCTGGTGGAAATGATCGAGCTAGCCTCGGTCGTGCGGTTTCTAGGTATGTTTCAACCTCTTCAGGAGGCGCCCGTCAAGCGGCACAACGCATGGGGGCTTCGCGAGGAGCAGGTGCACGACTACTGGGATTCCTTTCAGATGCCAATACCAGGGGGATGCGGGAGGCTCTGCGGGAGTTCAATCTAGAGTCTATGGCAGGGCGTCCGATATCGGAGGTTTTTGTTGCTTTAGCCGATCATATTTGTCCTGGGGCGAGCACTGTCGATGAAGGGATTGCACGTGAGGCCTATATCGAGACAATTATTGATCTGGCTGGTGAAGGGTTGGCAGGTCTAGATACTTTCACTCCCGAGCAAATGGATACGGTTTTTGAGCTGTATGCCACACATGCGATCGAAGCAAGAATCTGCAATGACATTGGCACTAAAGTAGTCACTATGCCTTCGAATGCACAAGTAGCACATCAAGTTGAAAAACAGTTACGAGACTTCATTCGCGGCGCAGTAGATGATGCGCTTACCAGAGCACGTGAGAGCACACCGAATATGACTCAGGATCAAGTGTTGGCTTTTGTTGACTCGGTATACGAATCTGCTTTTTCAATTTTGCAGTCTCTGGGTGATGCGGAGGCAGAACAATGAAACGACAACTATTAGCAGGCCGGTTCGGAGCTGATGATCAGTTAGATATTCCCACGGGAGCGGATGAGCAAAGAACATTTTTGCAATTTATTGCTGGAGAAGAGTCACTAGATCATGGAATTGGTGGTGCATTATCAAGTCTAAAGAAGCTTGGCGTTTACCCCACTGAAATAGGCTTGGATTTGCTAGTCTTAGCTGCGCATGTACATGCTGCCGATACTCGAATTTCCCGAGTTCAACAATCACAAGACTCCTGGACTCGTGAGATTCGCCTTGTGGTGCCAGTTAGTGATCCAGATAGATGGGGTTCTGCTACATCAGTACTAAAGAATATGTTGGATTTTTTGACGGGAGATCGATGGGAGTTTGGTTTTAGAAAACGTCCATCGCGGTTCCAGTCAATTGTTAAGCAAGAAGAATACGACCTTATTCCTCCTCCCTTTGACGCGCTGAGTCTGTTTTCCGGAGGGCTTGATAGCCTGATTGGAGCGATCGATTTACTGGAAAATGGTAGTACACCTCTTTTGGTTAGCCATTCCGGTGATGGCGCTGCAAGTGATGCTCAGAATAAGTTGATGTCAGGATTGAAAAATCGTTATAAGAAAATTTGTTTTGAACGTTTACGTGTGGGAATGACCTTCAAACAGGATTTGATAAAAGGCGTGGGTTCAGAGGATAGTACACGGGGAAGATCCTTCCTTTTCTTCGCTTTGGGAGTTTTTGCGGGAACAGGTTTTGGGCATCGGTTTACACTTCGCGTCCCGGAGAACGGGCTGATTGCGTTGAATGTACCCTTGGATCCGCTCAGACTTGGTTCTAACAGCACTCGAACTACTCATCCCTACTACATGGCTCGTTGGAATGATCTGCTTAAAGTGCTAAATGTAGATGGTGAGGTGCGAAATCCGTATTGGGATAAAACAAAGGGAGAAATGGCATCAAAATGTCTAAATACGAATTTACTGAGGCACTTAGCTACTGAGTCACTATCGTGTTCAGCACCTACAAAAGGACGTTGGCAGGGGCTGGGAATTGAACATTGTGGTTATTGCCTACCTTGTATAATTCGAAGAGCCGCATTGGAGGCTGCATTTGGTTCTAAAAGTGATGTTACTCAATACACTGTTCCTGATTTGGGCGCGCAAGTGCTAGATACCCGTAAAGCAGACGGAGTTCAGGTCAGATCGTTTCAGTACGCGATTGAGAGACTAAAAAAACAGCCACAGCTTGCGAATTTATTGATTCATAAGCCAGGTTCGCTTGCTGATGAAGCAGCACATTTAGATCAACTTGCTGATGTTTATCGTCGTGGGCTTTTAGAGGTCGCTCAGTTGATATCTGGTGTACAAACTAGGCCGAAATAATGGTGGAAAATAACACAGATAATTCAGGGTTAGTGGATTTCCATTGCCACCTCGACCTTTATCCGGATCATGAACAAGCTGTTCAACAAGCAGAGTCAGCAGGAATATTTACGCTTGCTGTAACAACGACACCACGAGCCTGGCCTCGCAATCATGAGTTAGCACAGAAGACGAAGTACGTCCGCGCAGCGTTGGGATTGCACCCTCAATTAGTAGCTGAGCACGAAGCTGAAATCGCTATTTGGGATAATTATCTTTCTGAAACACGATATGTTGGAGAAGTTGGGCTTGACGCAGGGCCTCGTTTTTACAAATCGATTGATGCCCAAAAGAGAGTCTTTCGCCATGTATTACAGAGATGTTCGGAAGCAGGAGATAAGATCCTTTCAGTCCATAGCATCAGAGCGTCTAAATTGGTCCTGGACTTTGTGGAAGAGTTGATGCCACCGGGAAAAGGAAAAGTTGTCCTGCATTGGTTCACCGGAACAAAAAAAGAAGTGCAACGAGCAATTAAGCTGGGGTGCTACTTTTCAGTTAACTCGACGATGTTGGCTAACGAGCGACACCTATCCATGGTGATGGATATACCTCTGGAAAGAATCCTAACTGAAACCGACGGTCCCTTTACAAAAACCGTTGGTAGACCATCAGTACCATCTGATGTGGCTTATACAATAGACAGGCTTGGCCGCCTGCATAAAAAGCAGCCGGCTGAATTTGCTTCAATTATTCGAGCCAACCTTCGGGAGCTTCTGATCGTCAATTAAACTGGAAGTACTTAAAAACCGTTGGTAGAAAGTATTTAGCTACCCTGAATTGATGTTATTAACCCGGCGGCAATTCCTGTTGATTAGCGGCTAGCCACCATGCGGCTTTCAGATGACATGGTCAGATCTGAATTGCCACCGGTTTAATACTGCATGCGACCTGGCTCATCATGATCCTCTCTGAGTCTCCACATTTTCTCGCTTCTAGACCATACGACTGAATCATCTGTCAACTTCCTGAATACATTAAGAACATTTTTTTCAATAGCCAAGTTACCGTTATCATTGTAGTAAACGAAGTCATCTCCGAACATTTCTGAAATGCTATAAGCAGCTTGTTCTTGATAGAGATAGTTCCCATTGTTGATCTCATCAAGCATCCATTGAGCGACATTCTTAGCAGTTGCTGGCATGTTCTTACTTCCCTTTCTCTTCAAAAATTACAATTGCTTCCATTGGAAATATGCCATCTTCTTTTTTGCTACCAGCAAACCATGCAGTTGACACATATTTATCCCGAACCTGGGTTACAGTCATCTTCGGTCCACCAGACTTAAGTTGGACGATATCACCTATATTAAATTGATTAGCCATCTATTTCTCCTTGTATAAATTTGTGAGCCTAACGAGCCTGTGGATTAGACATTTTGAAATCAAAATTCCCAGCATCGACGGCCCGTCCTTCTTTCTGGTAACTATTCCCCGCTCGAACCGATGATCTCAGTCATCCATTCAAACAGCCTGTATTAAGTACTTAATGCGCTCAACACACCTTATATCAGCAACAGTTGCCACTCTGTGACACTGCTGAGCTGCCCCTGTGTCGCGATCATCTCAATGTTATTCAGCAGACAATAGATCAACCACTATGCGTTGACTTTCGTTCTGCCGCTTAAGAAAAACCGATTCAGTCCCTTATTGCTCTCCAGATTACCAAACACAGGTTCCACGGTACTCAATCGTTGGCAGTAGATATGGCGTTCCATCGGGCTATCGGTCTTCTATATCCCACGCCGTTGTCTGACCCCGTGTGCGCTAACACCTATGGTCACCCTTATTGTGCAAGCAAAAAAATCGAGAAAATTACAGCATGCTACAGCCCCATCAGGGCTCATCTGCCTTTTTTATTTCAAATACCCCAGCGTGATTCGCTGCCTAAGGTCTAATCATTTGGACGTTCTCTGCAGGTACGGGTCTCCATCAGACACGCTACCGCCCGGCCGGTGCTCCATCACAGCAAGTCGGTACCTCTCAGTTGTCTGACTGTCTGAACGAAATTACCCTATCTTTCTTGTGGGTGCAATGCGCGAATAGGCTTGGAATAAGTGAATTCATGCCTGCTCTCATCTGACAGCACGATCCACCTCCAACACCTCCCTCAATACCCGACAGTCAGCTTCCGACAACTCTGCCTGCTCGGCATAGTCTCGCCACTGGCGTGTCACTTTGGCGATATCTTTGATAATGCTTTCTGCCTGGGTTGTCGAAAGCCCAAAGTGCTGGGAGGCAGACAGCGCATTTTCAAGTGAGCTTTCGCGCCCCTTCTGCCCCACCCCTATCGCTTGAAGCTGAAACTGGCCAGGCTGAGGAACAACATCGTAGGCCGGTGTCAGGCGGTAATGGTGATCTGATATGTTTTTCAGCAGCCCATGATTGCGCAGATGATCATCCGAGTTGCCCACCAGGATATTAAAAACCATTCTGCGGAACAGTTCGGTTTTATCCTGTTCTGCCCTATCTCCAATCTGATCAATCAGGCTGGCCAGGCGCGGGTATGCGTACTGAACAGGTACTTCATCCACCCGCACTCGAGGCTGGTACATCAGCGCATGTGCACTGATAAAGTGTATACGTCGTCCTGCCGCGGTTTGATCAAATCGCCGGACCAGCAGCACATGCCTTCCACCCGCTCTGATCAGTCGTGTTTGGCAGGCATAGATACCGCAGTCTCTCATCATCAGATAACACATCTGCTCGGCGGCTGCCTGATCAAACAGATCTTCTGGTCTGTTGAACTTCGCAATCCATAAAGCTCCCGTCTCATCCTGCACAACAGACTTTGGCCTTGCCCCGCCCATGGATGAGCCCGGTTCAAAAAGCCGGACGACTTCTGGCGTCAGAAGGTTGCTTTCCAACAGATCACTGATGCCTTTATCCAAAGCCAGCAAATGCTTTAAAGACTCGAACTCAGGGGTGGATTTGGGTCGGGTACGAGAGAGCGAAAAACTCAATGCACCCACACCGGCTCCGCGTGTTGCCAGCAGTTCCTCAACGGCGTTGCGCGGCGTGCGCTTGTGCAGCGTATACATCAAACGCTTGCCCCAGTTATCTGGGCCTGCATCTAACAGAACGGCAGGTATATGATTCTGCCCGGCAAATATCTGTGGCGTATTAACCAGCGGCAGGTTGATAGGGTCAAATGCAAACGCATCCGGCCGGTTCAGGTATGACTTACCGTAAAAGAAGACGCTGCGTCGCGACTCAAGTATCAACCGCCCTGCCAGTACTGACTCCTCCTCATCGGGCAGCTCGACGAATACATACGCGCTGAATATTTCGTCATGCTCAGAAGTCATTGTCATACTCTTTTCGGCTCTGCCGGATTCTGCGTGGCAGATCAAAGTTCAATGCGAGCAGGTCCTTTTCCGGCTCGATGATATGAGCAAGCGCTTCCACCCGTCCGTAGAGTGCCAGCAGGGTTGCCAGGTTGCCCATCGTCACGCCAGGATAGCCCTGTTCAATTCTGCGGATGGTGACGCGTGATAATCCTGTACGAGCCTGAACCTCTGCTTGCGTCCAGCGCCGGCTCTTGCGCGCAATCTGAAGATGTTCGCCTAACTGCTGCAATGCAATTTCAGCCGGGGATGACAGATTTTTCATAGAATGAATACCATAGTGTTCCTTATAGCGCTTAAAGGAAACTATAGTATTCATTTGTGCATGATGCAAATGGGCGCTGAAACTTAAGACAGCGCCTCTCTGACTGCCCGGGCCGCATGAATCGCGGTGGTGTCATACAGGGGGGGGTTGTATCCGATGGGCTGACCAGCAATGCAATCTCGGTACAGCCGAGGATGACGGCCTGCGCACCGCGCTGCTCAAGTGAGGCGATAATCTCGAGATAACGTGTGCGTGAGCTGGACTCGATCTTGCCCAGACACAGTTCGGAGTAGATGATGCGATGCACATCATCACGTTCAGACTCATCCGGTACCAGCACCTCGATACCGAAATGATCTTCCAGTCGGGAGCGGTAAAAGGGCTGCTCCATCGTGAAGCGTGTGCCCAATAGCCCAACTCGCTGAATCCCATCCTGCCTGAGCACTTCGGCGGTAGCATCGGCAATATGCAGTATCGGGATATCGATAGCCGCCTGGATCTGATCGGCAACCTTGTGCATCGTGTTGGTACAGATCAGCAGAAAGTCAGCACCACCCGCTTCAACCGAGCGCGCTGCTTCGCTCAGAATTCGTCCGGTTTCATCCCATTCGCCACGATGCTGCAGGGCTTCGATCTCTGCAAAATCGACGCTGTGAAGCACCACCTTGGCTGAGTGCAGGCCACCCAGCGCCTGTTTGACGCCCTGATTGATTGCCTGATAGTAACTAACGGTGGATTCCCAGCTCATGCCGCCCAATAAACCGATCGTTTTCATTGTCTCTCCATGTTTTTTATATAAGCAGAGTCATTCAGATTTGCGCCGGATGCCAATCACCCTGCCCGCGTTGTCTGGGCGTGGCAGATTCTGATGTGCTGCAAACAGCTGATCAATCTGCTCTTGAACCCCTGACGGGAAAGCCGCTGCTCGACGCTCTGCCATGCCGACATGCATCGTGATCACCTCATTCGTGGCGGCCAGCCAGCCTTCAGTGGCGTGGATCATCTGATGGAAAAAGTGCAGGCGCTTGCTGTCAGCATCCAGCAGTTGCGTATAGATCAGATAGGGCTCGTCGCACTGCAACTCACGGTCATAGGTGACATGCATCTCGAGCGCAAAGGATGATCCACCCTCTCGTGCCGGATACTCTGCATCCATCCCCAAATGAGCCAGCAGCGCATCAGTGGCGTGATCAAATGCCAGCACATAATACGCCACATTCATATGCTGGTTATAATCGATCCACTCGGGCAGTACCTTGCCCTCACCCAGTAAGAGAAGCTGCTCAGACATGTTTCGGTATCCTCAAAAAAATCTGTATTCAGAGATCGAATCATAACCCGGGGTGGAATACAATTCGCCACCAGCAGTTATGACTGTCGCCAAACAGACTCCAAATCCCTTCTCGCGCATCGTCAATCTGCAGATTTTTTGCCATGACCTCGCTGGTCAGCACATAGGCCTCAGGTTCACTCATCTCCAGTTGCCTATAGAAGGCCTCTTTTCCGATGCGCAGGGTTTTACCGGATTTAGCTGCTATCTTGCTGGCCAGCGCCCAGGTTTCATTACAGCATTTCAATGATGCCTTGTGGATAAACCGGTGTCTCACGACTCTTGATGTGCTTTAAGTCATACCAGCGAGCTTCAAACCTGTGGCCACTTGTCTCAATCCCGGGCAATACATGTTTTTGATAAATATCGCTGTCCTTAAATCTTGCCTCGTATATAAAAACGATTTCATGACCTTCCTGACCATTAAACATAAAAAGGTTTTCAATAACGCCAAGCAGTTTTAATTGATCGACTTCCTCACCTAGCTCCTCTTTGACTTCTCGGATAGCCGCGTCCCTGGATTTTTCACCAAAATCAATGCCACCCCCGATAGGTGATAGGTATTTCTCGTTCTTGGCAGGGTCAAAGCTTTCGGCAAGTAATACCTTTCCTTGGTTGCGAAATACGCATACAGATTTAGCTCTTATATTTTTCATTTGTTAGGCTACGCACTTTAAGATTTTGATGTTTAAACGCCCATATTTAGGGGGCGAAGCGGCATAGCAGTGGAAGCAGAGGCCTCAGCCCGCTTACAGGGAAGTGAATTTAATTGCTTCGGCAGTTCATTCTCGACGAGCCAGTATAAGTCCAATCCCAGCACTACCAAGCAGTCCGGCACAAACTCTATTGAACAAGCGACGCATAGAGGGGCGAGATAACCAATGACGCAATGCTTTGCCAAAAAATGCATACCCAGCTATTGCTACCCACTCAAGCATCAAAAACAGCACACCTAAAATCAAGAACTGGAATCCAATAGAGCCTGTAGGGTCAACAAACTGAGGCAAGAAGGCAGTGAAAATCAAAATAGCCTTAGGGTTGCCAGCCGCCAGGAGAAACTCTTGCCTCGCCAACTGAAATAGGCTTTTTCCACCCAACGCTTCGTTCCCTGCGTCAGATGGGTCTGCAGTCCATAACTGAAAAGCAAGCCAAAGTAGATAAAGCCCCCCGCCGACTTTTATTCTGAAATCAAAACCCTCAGCATCAACAGCCCGCCCTCTTTTATAATCTTTTAACTGTTTAAATCGATGAACTCAATCACCTATTCAAACAATTTGCATTCGATAACTTATACACTACATCAAATGACTCCCAATGCTATAATCTATTCGTACCGCTAGCGCAGGAGCGCTGTAACTTACTGACAAGCAAGGATGCTATGATGTCAAAATTCTCAAAACTCCCTCTCGTTTATTTTATTGTTCTGTGTGTTGGCGCTTGTGCCCTATTCTCCGTGAAATCCTCAGCACAAGTGCAACTGGCAAAGGTATATAACCAGAAGAGTGCCATCACTATCAGTGACTATTTAGTCAGTGAAAAATATGATGGTGTAAGGGCTATCTGGACAGGTGAACAACTACTGACCCGACAAGGCAACCCAATACCAGCGCCTAATTGGTTCACCGCGCCTTTACCCTCGGTTTGGCTGGATGGTGAGTTATGGACACAACGTCAGGATTTCGAAGCCCTAAGTGGCATCATCCGCACCCAAACAGTAAACGATGGCCGATGGCGCCAAGTTAGTTATATGGTTTTTGACATGCCTGATGCCCAGCTTCCCTTTGAGCAGCGTTACAAAAACTATACTGACTTAATAGAACAGATAAATGCAGAGCATATTAAAGCCGTAAAACAGCTGCGTTTTGATTCCAATCAAGCGTTAAATGAACATCTGCAGATTGTTGTTGAAAACGGCGCGGAAGGCTTGATGCTGCATTTAGCCAGTGCACACCATCGCCCCGGCAGAAACGATGCGTTATTGAAGCTAAAACCGTATTTTGATGCCGAAGCCGAGGTGATTGCGCATTTACCTGGACGAGGCAAATACACTGGCATGCTGGGCGCTCTGCGAGTGCGTAATCAACAAGGCATTGAATTCTCTGTCGGCAGCGGACTCACTGATGCTGAACGCGCTAATCCCCCGCCTATCGGCAGTACAATAACCTATAAATACCACGGCTACACCAATAAGGGTCTACCCCGTTTTACCAGTTTTTTAAGGATTCGGGATGATCACCATCCTGAATAGTGCCCAGAGGGTTGGGAGCCGCACCCGAGACGGAGCCTCCCCTTTCGCACGCGACTGCAAGCGCTCCGGCTGTGGCAATAAATTGTTAAAATTAACACCCTTTAACAACGGTGCGAACGCAGTCTGCGTCCGCTTGCCTAACCTCTTGCATATCGGGATGCATCTTTAAATATGTCTTCCAGGATACATCAATGACCTTCACTTCATCTTCAATCCAGCGTTTGAACGCCATCACCTTTTGATACTTAAAATGAGGGGCAGGTGCGACAAGGTAAAAGTCATACTGGGACTTCATATAAATGGGCAGCGGGCAAATAAGCTGCCCTTTTTCAATCTGTTCATACACCAAACTATAACGCATCATCGCCAACCCTTGGCGGGACAACAACGCCTCCATCAAAGAGGTCGAATCCTCCACATGCAAATGCGACTTCATCGGCATATCGTAAAGGTCTAAAAATCGCTGCAACACAGGCCACACATGTTGAACATCCGGCCCTGTATCGGTAATGATTGGAATATTGAGTAACTGCGCCCTAATTGGCTCGCCCATATGAATCATTGATGGATGACACACCAATACCAAATACTCTCTGAATAACAACTGTGAAGTCAGCCCCGCATACTCGCCTCGGCCTAAGCGAATACATAAGTCCAAATCACTGTCTGCAAAAGTTGATAAATCAATGCTTGGGCTCAACCGAAGATTAATCTCCGGCTCCTGAGCTTGAAAACCACCCAAACGCGACACCAGCCAACGGTTGGAAAACGACGGTACCGTACTGATTACCAAGGTATTGGGATTCGGGTCCTCCATAATCCCTTTGACCCCCTCTTCCAATAAGCCAAACGCCTTCTCAACATACTCAAATAAATACTGCCCTTCTGCCGTCAGTACCACTTGGCGGGTGTGCCGTTCAAACAACGCCACCCCCAACGCCTGCTCTAAGGTTTTAATCTGCTGACTCACCGCCGCCTGCGTGACAAAAAGAGACTCCGCCGCCCTCTTAAAGCTCAACGTTTGGGCCGCATAACGAAATGCTTGTAAGGATTTAAGCGGTGGTAAAGCACGACTAGAAGACATAGACGGCCTCTTTATAAATAAGATTTTCTTAACTATAAACCATTATTTCTCGTTTGTCGCACAGCATTGAATAGCTGATCATGTATCTAAAGAAGACGATCACTAAAGGCGGTCAGGTCTAGATCCCTTAACGATAAAAGCACTGAGTCCTCCAAATACACTATAGCCATTAAAGGATTTTACCCCGTAATCAAGCAGACTAACAAAAGGAGAAACACCATGAAAGCATGCACATCAGACGAAATGAGCATCATCAAAAGCAACCACTTGGATACACACAACAGCTGCAAATCAACATTAGAAAATCTAAACGAAAAACCATGGAAAGCGATCTTCAAAAAAATCATCCGTAACTCACGTACCAGACGTAAACTCAGACAGCTAGATAAAGCGCAACTGGAAGACATAGGACTAACCGCCGCCGACGTAGAGCAGGAAGTCAACAAACCACTATGGAAGTGATTATGAACTGTAAATGAGGGTGCTTCTTGCTGTCCGAGTCTATTTACCTTCTCTATTGCTCCAAGCCCCCCTTAAGGAGCTAATGGTAAAGTCTCAGCAGACGACCGAAGGAAGTGCCCTTGAGCAGTTTGCTGTAAGCCTGTCACGCACAAGACTAACAGATAATGAAAAGTTCATTTCTTAAACTTGCTCCAAACTTTGTTAAATACTTCATTTCCTAGAATTACTGCAACATGACCAGATCTGAGTTCAGAAAGACGCCGTTTCGCTTCCATTGACCATTGTTTGTCTATCTCAGATTCTGGATGATTTAGATTACGCAACAGTGAACCCACAACCAAGGCACTTTCTTCAACCGGAAGTGACACTGCTTCATCTATTAATTGCTTTGTGTTCATGTCTCCACCTCTGCTTGTGGTCAGGTGTATGTAGCTGAACTTTGCCAGCTTCACTAGACAAAAAAAGAGAGGCTACGCCTCTCTCTTTACTTAACCCTATTCAAAACGAATAGTTAAATACGCTCAATGATCGTTGAGATGCCCTGCCCCATGCCGATACACATGGTTGCTAATCCAAACTGACCTTGTTTTGCTTCCAGTACATTCAATAACGTTGTACTGATGCGCGTACCTGAACATCCTAGCGGATGGCCTAAGGCAATCGCACCGCCATTCAGGTTCACTTTATCATCCATCTTATCCAACAGCTTAAGATTTTTGAGTACAGCCAAACCTTGTGCGGCAAATGCCTCGTTCAGCTCGACATAATCAATATCATCAATTGTTAAGCCAGCCGTTTTCAAGGCTTTTTGAGTTGCTGGTACTGGACCAAAGCCCATGATTGAAGGGTCACAGCCAGCAACCGCAAGGCTGACAATCCGCGCTCTTGGGGTCAAACCCAGTGCCTCGGCTTTCGCTGCTGACATCATTAACATAGCAGACGCACCATCTGAGTAAGCAGAAGAGGTACCTGCAGTCACTGTGCCGACCTTGGGTACAAAGACTGGCTTCAGTTGACCCAGTGTTTCGACTGTAGTTTCTGGACGAATAACTTCGTCGTAAGTCAGCAAGGACTTAAAACCTTTTTCGTCGTGCCCTTCAACGGGGATAATTTCTTTATCGAAACGCCCCTGCAAACGTGCTTCATAGGCTAAACGGTGCGAGCGAGCGCCCATCTCGTCTTGCATCTGGCGAGAAATGCCGTTCATTTTACCGAGCATTTCAGCCGTCACGCCCATCAGCATTGCCGCTTTTGCCACATGCTTTGACGCCTCTGGGTTGATATCGACACCGTGGGTCATGTCGACATGCCCCATGTGCTCAACACCACCCACTAAATAGACATCACCGACACCAGCCATGATAGAAGCCGCAGCCGTGTGCATGGCCGCCATGGACGAGCCGCATAGACGGTTAACGGTTTGAGCGGCAACCGTGTGGGGAATACCCGCAATCACCGCCGCATTACGGCCGATGTTAAAACCTTGCTCTAGGGTTTGGTTAACACAACCCCAGATAATGTCATCAATATCCGCAGGGTTCAGACCTGGGTTTCGTGCCAAAATACCCTGCATAACGGCTGCAGATAAAGACTCTGCACGCACATTACGGAAGGAGCCGCCTCTGGAGCGCCCCATTGGCGTACGAACCGCATCCACAATTACTGCATCATTGGGTTTTAAATTCATGATCCTTCCTCCATTACTTGCCAAAATAGGTTTCGCCGTTAGCGGCCATCTGCTTCATTTTCTCGGTCGGTTGATACAACGCGCCAAGATCTGCATAGGGAGCGGCCATGTCTACGAAGGCCTGCAAACCCATTTCATCCAAGTAATGCAAAGCACCACCACGGAATGGAGGGAAACCTATTCCATATATTAAGCCCATATCGGCTTCTGCTGGGGTCGCGACGATCCCATCTTCCAAGCAACGAACCGTCTCGATGCACAAGGGGATCATCATGCGGGCAATGATCTCGTCTTCACTAAATTCGCGTGAGGCTCCAACCACACCCTCCAATAATGCAGGCACTTCATCATCCAGCACTTTCACTTGCTTACCACGACGGTCTAGCTCGTAACGGTAAAAACCTTTGTTGTTCTTTTGACCAAAACGTTGCAGTTGGTACAGGCGATCAATTGCATTCTCACCCTCATGCCCCATACGGTCTGGGAAGCCTTGAGCCATCACACTGTCGGCATGATGCCCTGTGTCGATGCCTACAACATCAAGTAAATAGGCAGGTCCCATTGGCCAGCCGAAACGCTCCATGACCTTATCGACCTGAACAAAATCAGCGCCATCACGAAGCAGCAAGCTAAAGCCTGCAAAATACGGGAACAGGACACGATTCACTAAAAAGCCTGGGCAGTCATTGACGACAATCGGCGTCTTACCCATGGCCTTGGCATAGGCCACTGTCCGCGCAATAGCCACTTCAGACGATTTCTCGCCACGAATGACTTCGACCAACGGCATTCTGTGCACGGGGTTAAAAAAGTGCATACCACAGAAGTTTTCAGGACGCTCTAAGGATTTGGCCAATTCAGTGATTGAGATGGTTGAAGTATTAGACGTCAGAATGGTGTCGGGTGATACTGCTTTTTCAACATCAGCTAAAACACTGGCTTTAACCTTGGCATTTTCGACCACTGCCTCAACAACAAGGTCTACACGGTCAAAGTCACCATAGCTCAGCGTGGGTGTAATTTGAGTCAACACCTTCGCCATTTGCTGGGCATCCATTTTGCCACGCTTAATCTGTCCATTCAGAAGCTTCGTCGCTTCATCCAGTCCAAGCTGCAAGGCCTTGTCATTAATATCCTTCATCAGGATCGGAACACCCTTAGAGGCAGACTGGTAAGCAACGCCCCCGCCCATAATTCCTGCACCCAGCACCGCGGTTTTTGTTACAGGTGCGGCATCTTTTTCGTATTGCTTACTGACCTTTTTGATGTACTGATCTTTTAAGAACAAACCGACCAATGCACGTGTGACACTATTGGTTGCCAGTTTCGCAAAGCCTTTCGCTTCGACTTGAATGGCCTTATCGCGGGTCATATTGGCACTTTTCTGAATCGCGCCTAATGCCGCTAAAGGAGCGGGATAATGCGGACCTGCTTTGCCACCAATAAAGCCCTTAGCAGACTCAAACGCCATCATTTGCTCAATTGCATTGAGCTTGATCGCGGTGGTTTTTTCAGTACGGCGCGCTTGATAATCAAACACACCTTCAGCTGCTTTAGCCAAAAGATCCAATGCTGCCTCACGCACAGCGTCTTGAGCAACGACGGCATCAACGGCACCGTCTTTCAAAGCCGCATCGGCGCGCTTATCAGATCCACCACAAATCCACTCATTGGCGTTATCGACACCAATCAAGCGCGGAAGGCGCACAGTTCCACCCCAACCTGGATAAATACCGAGTTTAACTTCTGGCAGGCCGACTTTCGCAGCCTGACCCATTACACGGAAATCCGTGGACAAACACAGTTCAAAACCGCCACCAAACGCAACGCCATTGATTGCCGTCACTGTTGGAAATGGCAAATCTTCAATGGTGTTGAAGATTTCATGTAGAGACAGTAAATGCTCGACAATGGCCTCTTCACTTTGATCAAACATTTGGCTGAATTCAGTAATATCGGCCCCGACAATAAAGCAGTCTTTTGCACTGCTGAACAACGCCCCTTTCACGTCAGTCATCTGTGATAGCTGGGTGACGACGTCACGTAGCTCAGCTAGGGTCATTTGGTTGAGTTTATTAACACTGTCACCTTGCAAGTCAAATGTGACCTCAACAAAGCCACCTTCAATCTCACTTGCGCGTATTGCTTTACCTTGAAAAATCATTCGCACTCTCCTGTCTTTGAGATCTGTTTAAAGACTTGCTTCTAACTCGGGAACGGCCTCAAACAGATCCGCCACCAGTCCATAATCGGCCACTTGGAATATCGGGGCTTCTTCATCTTTGTTGATCGCTACGATCACTTTTGAATCCTTCATCCCGGCTAAGTGCTGAATCGCACCTGAAATACCCACCGCAATGTACAGCTCCGGCGCGACCAACTTACCCGTCTGCCCCACCTGCATATCGTTGGGAACATAACCCGCATCCACGGCTGCCCGCGAAGCACCCACAGCCGCACCCAATTTATCAGCCACCTTGTACAGCATGTCGAAATTCTCGCCATTGCCCAAGCCACGTCCGCCCGACACAACAATACTGGCCGCCGTCAGTTCGGGGCGATCGGATTTTGCCAAGGCTTCATGACTAAAGCTGACATCTGCGCTTTCAAACACTGAGTCTACGCGCTCAATCGTGGCACTGTTGCCCGTTGCGGCGACCGGATCAAAGGCGGTGCCACGAATGGTCAACACTTGCACAGACTCATCAGACTCAACCTGAGCAATCGCATTACCCGCATAAATCGCACGCTTGAAGCGATTAGGGGCCTCGATTGCCAGTACATCGGACACTTGATTCACGCCGAGCAAGGCGGCAACGCGTGGCAGGACGTTTTTACCCGTAGTGGTTGCCGCTGCCAAGACATGGCTGCAACCTTGTGCCTGCTCCAGGAGTAACTGGCTCACATTTTCCGCCAACTGATGGGCATACGCAGGCGCATCGGCCAGCAGTACTTTTTGCACCCCAACAACCTGAGCAGCTTGCTCAGCAACCTCACCACACTGATGGCCAGCCACCAGCAGCGTTACGTCTGCACCTATGGCCTTTGCGGCGGCAATTACACTCAGAGTGACGGGCTTTAATGACTGATTATCATGCTCTGCAAGGACTAAAATACTCATGCGATCACCTTGGCTTCATTCCGAAGTTTTTCAACTAATTCTGCGACAGACCCGACTTTAATCCCGGCACTGCGTTCCGCCGGTGGCTCAACGCCCAATAAGCGAATCTTGCTGCCGACCGTTACGCCTAAGTCTTCAGCGGTTTTAACCTCTAAAGGCTTTTTCTTGGCTTTCATAATATTCGGCAAGGATGCGTAGCGTGGCTCATTCAAACGCAAGTCAGTGGTTACGACAGCCGGCAGTGTGAGCTTTAGTGTTTGCAAACCACCGTCCACTTCTCGTGTCACCAGCAGATGCTCACCTTCAACCTTAACTTCGGAGGCAAAGGTGGCCTGTGGGCGGTTCAGCAAGGCCGCCAGCATTTGACCGGTTTGGTTGTTGTCAGAATCGATGGCTTGCTTGCCTAGTAGAATCAGACCTGGCTGTTCAGTTTCCGCAATCTTGGCAAGGATACGCGCCACCGATAGCGCATCGGGGCTGTCTGGGGCTTCAACTTGAATGGCACGATCCGCGCCCAGCGCCAAGGCCGTACGCAGCTGTTCCTGACAGGCTTTGCCACCAATAGAGACCACCACCACTTCCGAAGCAACGCCCTGTTCTTTTAAGCGCACGGCTTCTTCCACCGCGATTTCACAGAAGGGGTTGAGGGCCATTTTGACATTGGCCAGATCCACATCTGAGCGATCGGCCTTTACACGGACTTTCACGTTATAGTCGATAACGCGTTTTACGGCGACGAGTAGTTTCATCACAACTCCTATTCTTGTTGTTCTATATGGCTAACAATACTAGTCGAGATACAGATTTCCTCAATAACAAAAATCACCCATATCCATGACAAAATACATCAGCAGCAGGCTACCCGTATAACAATCACCTGTAATCAGGCTCAAAAAATGCGCTTAAAATAGATTAGCAGAAGTATGACGCTTACGCTCAGGCCACCTTACACTGGCCCGAGCTTGCGTCAAAATAGAGATGAAAGAAGAATAGTGTAAAGGTTTGAACAATCAAGCGACGGCTGTTTTCTTTGACATAAACGTCGCAAATGCGGCTTGGGCTTCACTAGACGACAAGCGAGCGGCGAACGCCCTAACTTCAGTTGTCAACACTTGAGCTAACTCAGCTGAGACATATTCCTTCATCATCGCTTTGCTCTGACGAACAGCCTCTGGCCCCATCTCACTCAATGTCTGTGCTTTTTCCAAGGCTAGGCTTAACAAAGAGGTAGAGGGAACCACTTGATTAATTAAACCCACCTGAGCGGCTTTTTCAGCAGAAAAGGCCTCACCCAAGACAAGCAGTTCAAATGCTTGGCGATGCCCTAGATGCATGGGCATCAGCAAGCTTGTTCCGCCTTCAGGTACTAGCCCCATGCGAGTAAAAGGCAACTGAAAACGTGCAGTGTCATCGGCATACACCAAATCACAATGGAGCAGCATTGAGGTGCCAATACCAATGGCAACACCACTAACAGCTGCCACCAAAGGTTTCGGAAAAGCAGATAAAGCTTGTAAAAAATGCAAAGGAATAGAGATTCGCTCAGGGTCTTGTACGGCTGCTACAAATCCCGCAATATCATTGCCCGCACTGAAGTCAGAACCCTGCCCAGTCATCACGACAACATGCACATCTTGCGCGTCAGCAGCATCATTCAGGGCCTGCGTCATTTGTTCGTACATTTCTTGCGTCAGTGCATTTTTCTTTTCAGGTCGGTTAAACGTCAGCAACAACACCTTCCCTTTTTGTTCTTTTAAAATAGGGTTTTGTGACATCATCTGATTATTGATCCTGTGTTTCTGTCAATTGTTGATGGGGGACGAATAAATGGGGTTGATACTTGGCAATCGCCGGGGAAAACTCAGCCCAGGTATGGCAGGTATTGAGCATCCCTTTGGCACCTGTCTTCGCTTGTGACTCAGACGCCTTTGGCCAAAGCGTTTGCACGGCGGTTGTTGTCAAAGGCTTTAACAACTCATTCAGATGAGTACAGCCTTCAACACCACCTGTCAGTGCTTGCACTTGCTTATGCCAACCACGTCCAATCCGAGTCCCTTCTAAACGCTTATAATGGCTGACGATGCCAGGACACATCTGAAAAGGCGTTGCGTCCATACTGGCCTCAACCTGATGAATCAGGAAGCTCTGATCAATGGTCAAGCGCATACGAATGTCATGAAAGGCTTCACCCGCTGCAACGTAGCCACCACGTTCTTGATTCTCGACATTGTCACTTTTTACATCGACCATTCGTCCTTCAATATCCCACAATCCATCGTCCCGTTCGTAGCCTTCACAAACAATCGTGCGACGGTGACTTAAGCGTCTTTTAACGGGCTTGGACAATGGCATTGTTTACTCTCCTGGCATGGCTCTAGGCCGCTTGATCTGATTTAAATTGCTCTTTTAGTTGCCGACGCAACACTTTGCCAACGTTCGTCTTCGGTAGCTCACTGACATACACGATGTCTTTAGGGATTTTATAACGCGTCAATTGATCCTTAGACCATTCTTTTAATTCTTTCACGCTAGGTTTAATCTCGGGATCTTTTGCCACCGCAAAAAGCCTGACAGACTCACCGCTGTGCTCGTCTGGCATGGATACTGCCGCGCACTCTAAAATATCGGGATGCAACGAAAAAACGTCCTCAATTTCATTTGGGTACACGTTAAAACCCGATACAAGAATCATATCTTTGGCACGATCAACAATGCGTAAAAACCCTTCAGAATCACGTACAGCTATGTCTCCTGTCATGAAGTAGCCATCATCAGTAAAGCTGGCTTCCGTTTCACGTTCGCGCTGCCAATAGCCTACCATTACTTGAGGCCCTTTAACACATAGCTCGCCCACCTCGCCATCAGAAAGATGTTCTCCATCCGGATTTACAATTATCACCTCTGTATGTTTTAACGGCTGACCTATCGTGCCTAAACGAATATCACGCGGTGAGTTAATCGACACAGCTGGTGAGGTTTCTGTTAAACCATACCCTTCCATGATTTGACTGCCTGTAATACTTTTCCACATTTCAGCGGCTTTTAAGGTTAATGCACAGCCTCCGGAAATCGTAATTTTAAACTGGCTAAAGTCGACATCTTTAAATTCAGGTTTGTTGCAAAGCCCTATAAACAAAGTGTTTAACCCCATGAAAGCCGAGGTTTTCCACTTTTTCATCTCTTTAATGAACCCATCCAAGTCACGTGGGTTGGCAATGAGCACGCTGTGACCACCGCAGTCCATAATGATCAGAGACAGTGTAAAGGCATAAATGTGGTAGAGAGGCAAAGGTGCAATTGCCGTATCCGCCCAACCCGATGGCGCTTGATTAATAAGATGATGTCCCTGAACCATGTTCGACACTAGGTTTCCATGACTTAACACAGCACCTTTTGACAATCCAGTCGTTCCACCCGTGTATTGCAAAACGGCAATATCAGCTGTTTTCACCTCAACGGATGTGGGCTGTTGACCTGCATAGCGCGACAAGACATCACGTAACTCAAGGGCGTTAGGTATATTGAAAGGAGGCTCGGCTTTTTTGACATACTTAACAACGTTGTTCAATAAATGGCGCTTAAAGAACCCATGCAAATCACCAATCTGAGTAACAAAAACATGTTTTATTTGAGTATTATGCAGAATTTTTTCTGCATTACTGGCCATGTTTTTGAAAATAACTAGGGCTTTAGCGCCCGAGTCGTTGAACTGATGCTCCATTTCACGAGGGGTGTACAGCGGATTCGTGTTAACAATCACCAAACCTGCTTTAATTGCACCAAATAAAACAACTGGGTATTGAATCAAGTTAGGCAACTGTATGGCGATGCGGTCACCGGGTTTTAAGTCTGTTTCTTTTTGGAGATATACGGCAAATGCATCAGCATAATGCTTCAATTCTTGATAAGACAAGGTTTTGCCAAAACTGGTGAAGGCTGGCTTCTGTGCGTATTTTTTACAGGTGTGCTCAAACACTTCGTTAATGTTGGTATAGCCCGAAGGATTTAAATCGCTTGGAATGGTCGTCCCACGCTGTATGTCCATAAGAAGATCCTGACTTTTATTGTTATCTTGAAACAACATCTATTTAACAGACGAAGGCGTTGATTCGTCTTCTTAGGGACAAACCAACGCCATTTCTGCATTTACGCAACCGGAAAAATAGAGGTCAAGCGTGTGGCCAGCATGATATCGCCATCCGCTTTGATACGCCCAGTCATGAAGGCTTGCATTCCATCTGTTTCACCACTCATTACTTCTTCTAGGGTATCCGACGCCATGGTCAAGGTAACACTGGGATCATCATGCTCACCTTGATTAATCTGGCATACACCTTCTGATATCGCTACAAACCAAGGTTCACCATCTTCAATTTGATATTGAAACACGGCCTCTAAAGAGCCTGCGGCTTGTGCATTAAAACGATCGCCCATTGCTGTAAAAATTGCATTTAAATCCGCCATGCTTCCACCTTCATTCGATTGTTTTTTAGATGTGTACCGTTTCGCATTAAGACTTAATGCGGCCGATAACACTTTTTGGCCTGCTTTTGTTCTGAACAGTTTTTTCATCGCAACATGCTCGACTTAAAAAATAAAGTGTTCAGAATCTAATGCCAACAAATTATCTGCACCCGACAACATGACATCTGCATGCATTTTTGTTCTTGGCAGTAAACGATCATAATAGAAGCGAGCCGTTGCCAATTTGGCTTTATAGAAGGCTTCTTCAGATGTCCCTGCAGCCAATGCATTATGAGCCACTTCAGCCTGACGCGCCCACAACCATGCCAGCGTGATGTAACCTGAATACATGAGGTAATCCATCGCAGCAGCACCGACTTCCTCACGGTTCTGCATGGCTTTCATGCCCACTTTCAGGGTCAACTCACCCCACTCTTTGTTCAAGCCAGCCAGGGTTTTAGTATACGGCTCCATCGCCGCACTGCCCTCGTGTGCCTGACAGAACTTGTGAATCATTTTGGTAAAACGCTTGAGCAACTCACCCTGACTCATCAGAATTTTACGACCCAGCAAGTCCAATGCTTGAATTTGTGAGGTCCCCTCATACAGCATTGAAATGCGACAATCGCGGACGTTTTGCTCCATGCCCCACTCAGCAATATAACCATGGCCACCAAAAACCTGCAAACCATGATTAGCGGATTCAAAGCCCACTTCTGTCAAAAAGGCTTTCGCAATCGGCGTTAACAAGGACAATAAATCTTCGGCTTCTTGCTTCTCCTCTGCAGACTCGGACAACGCAGAACGATCCACCTGTTGTGCCGCAAAGTAAATAAGGGCACGTCCACCCTCGGCAAAGGCTTTTTGCGTGAGCAGCATGTTGCGTACAGCCGGGTGCACGATAATGGGATCGGCTGCTCCATCTGGATTTTTCACGCCGCTCAATGCGCGCATTTGCAAACGGTCTTTTGCGTACACCAATGAGTTTTGGAAGCCCCACTCTGCATGAGCTAGACCCTGAAGCGCGGTGCCAATTCGTGCCGTGTTCATAAAGGTAAACATACAGTTCAACCCTTTATTGGCAGGGCCTATCAGGAAGCCCGTCGCGCCATCAAAGTTCATAACGCAGGTTGAGTTTCCATGAATACCCATTTTATGTTCAATAGAGCCGCACTTCAGTGCATTGCGCTCACCCACGCCTCCCGCCGCATTTGGCAAGAACTTAGGCACGATAAACAATGAAATGCCTTTGGTGCCCGCTGGAGCATCAGGTAGACGTGCCAATACAATGTGAACGATGTTATCGGTTAAATCGTGCTCACCCGCCGAAATGAAAATCTTAGTGCCGGTAATTTTATAGCTACCGTCGGCTTGGGGTTCAGCCTTGGTTCTTAACATGCCCAAATCTGTTCCGCAGTGTGGCTCGGTCAGACACATGGTCCCCGTCCACTCGCCTGAAACAAGTTTGGTTAAATAGGTTTGCTTCTGTTCTTCTGTACCATGGGCATCCAGTGTATTCATTGCACCGTGGCTCAGCCCTGGATACATACTCCAAGCCCAGTTAGCGGTACCGACCATCTCGTTAATGACAATACCTAAGGATTCCGGCAGACCCTGACCACCCCATTCAGGGTCATGCGCTAGTGATGGCCAACCACCTTCAACAAAAGCGGCGTAGGCTTCTTTGAAGCCAGTCGGTGTTTTAACTTCACCATCCTGATATTGACACCCTTCTTGATCACCCACTTGGTTTAAAGGCGACAAAACGCGCTCAGCGAACTTTGCACCTTCTTCTAAGATTGCTGACACCATATCTGGTGTTGCCTCTTCGCAACCGGGTAATTGTTGATAATGCGCGTCCATATGTAGCACTTCATTTAACACGAACTGCATATCGCGCAAAGGAGCCTTGTATTCAGCCATGATTTGCAACCTCACTTTTATCGTTATTGTGTACAACTGTACTTGGCATTAAGCATGGACGAATTATCCAAAAGTACCAATAACAAAAGCTGCCAGATTTAGTGACAAATTTGCTCTAAACCTAGCTTAGGTTTAATTCAAGTGCTGAATAAAGGCCATAATATTAGAATTAGTATTGTGAAAGGACGGTATCTATCCGTGACAAAAAAGGGCGAACCTGTTGTTTATCGGAATCAGACACCTGTGCAAACGCACGTACAATTTGCATCGCTTGCTCCACCTGCTGACGTATCTCAGGAGGCAACATCTGCAGCATCTGCGGATTCACGCTGTCAAACTCAGCGGCCATGGCAAACATTTCAGGGCTTTCAGATTCCGCTTTCAATGCCCCATAGGCAAGAATGATTCGGTCACCGACTTCTGCCCAACGCTCAGCACTGGTAAAGTTATGTTGACGAATAATCTGTGTCAACTCTTGATACGCATCGGGTTCTTCTTGACTAAGTAAGGTGACACCCTGTTGATGCGGATTGAAGTTTTGACCTATTTCAGGGGTAACCTCTTTAAGCCAGGCATCGCCCTTCCCCTCATTTTCCAGTTTGCGTCCTAGAGCTTCAACCTTCGGCAAACTGTTGAGATAAGCATCGATGGACTGAGGATCTAAGGTGGTCATTTGCGCAGATGCCGATCCAAAAACCAAAAGCATGCAAACCGCAAACGTACTGACTAGCCACTGTTTCATGTTCCACTCCTTGATATGTATTCATCTAAAAATCGAAGTGTAACAGGCCTAGATCCCCTTTGGACAGGTGCCGTCCTTGGCAATTGCACGTGTATTTATCGTTGAGAGTCGTACACTTCCGGTCCAGAGGTCAATGCAGGATGAGGCTTTAGCAACGCCGTTAAGGCAGGTAGCAAGATAAGCGCACCCAGCATATTCCATAAGAACATAAAGGTGAGAAGAATCCCCATATCTGCTTGGAATTTAATCGGTGAAAACACCCAAAGAACCACACCAATTGCCAGTGTTAATCCAGTAAAGGCAACAGGCTTCCCAGTTGTTTTCAGGGTTTCGAAGTAGGCATCCGTTAAATTCATGCCACTTGCCAAATAACTGCTAAGGCGTGAGTAAATATAGATGCCGTAATCGACCCCGATGCCGACACCCAAGGCAATAACCGGCAAAGTCGCCACCTTAACACCAATTCCAAGCTGTGCCATTAAGGCCTGACATAGCAGAGAGGTAAGTGCCAAAGGCAGAATAATGCACAATACGGTTTTAACGGAACGAAACGTCAGCAAACACAAAAGGCTGACAACGCCATACACCCAAGCCAGCATCTCGTACTGAGCTCGTGCAATCACCTGATTCGTGGCTGTTTCAAAGCCAGCATTTCCGGCCGCCAAAACATATTGAAGTGACTCATCGTTATAAGAATCTGCAAATGCCTGTGCGGCAGCACTCACCTCCTGCAAGGTATGGGCTTTATGATCATCCAAGAAAATAATCACTGGCAGCAACGAGCAATCAGCATTCATCAGGCCACCGGGGACATAGGCCAACGAGGCATTGATGACGAATTGATTACGACTGACGGAGCGCCACTTCGGGTTCCCTTCATTCAAACCAGAAGTAATACGCTTTGACAAATCAGCAAGAGAGATACTGGACTGCACACCCGGTACGGATTGCATATGATGCTGGAAACGCTCAACGGAAGATAAGGTTTCAAAGGCACTGCATTGCTCAGCTGCCGTAACAGCCATGACAACAAAGACATCACTTGAGGTCGAGTAGTTATCAGTAATGAAGGCATTATCAAGGTTATAACGTGAATCCTCACGCAACTCTGGCGCACCTTTATCCAAATCACCAATTTGCAGATCACGAGCCGCATAAAAACCCACTACCGTCATCACTAACGCGACACTCAGCGCCGTAACCGCTCCTTTTTTCGTGGTAAACCACGTCAGCACCCTCCAACGTTCAGCTCCCTTATCGGATTGCTGTTGAGCATACTCAATCGCACGATTACCAACACCCACATAAGACATCAACAAGGGCAACAGCAGTAGGTTCGTCAAAATAATGACGGCAACCCCCAAGGATGCGGCAACCGCTAACTCTTGTATCACCTGAATATCAATGACCATCAAGGTAAAGAAGCCAATACCGTCCGAAACCAGTGCCGTTAAACCTGGGATATACAGGATTCGGAAGGCACTACGTGCTGCGTGCCATTTGTCTGGGTTTTTGAGACTTTCCAAACGTATGGAGTTTACAATCTGCACACCATGGCTGACCGCAATGGCAAACACTAGGAAAGGAACAAGCATGGAGTAAGGATCAATACCGTACCCCAAAGCATTCAGTAGGCCTAGCTGCCAGATGACGGCAATTAACGAACAAATCAGCGGAATGAGTGTGCCGTTAATGCTTCTAGAATAGAGATAGAGTAACACCAGCGTAATCAATATCGCCAAGGCAAAAAACACAGCGACCTGATAAGCACCCTCAATTAAATCACCGACTATTTTGGCAAAGCCCGTAATATGTATTGTCACTTGCTCCGTTTGATATTGATCCCTAACAAGCGTTTCCAAGCGCTCAGACAGCGCCCGATAATCAAGACGATCACCGCTTTCAGGGTCAAAATCAAAGAGTGGCACCTCAACAATTGCTGAACGGAAGTCATTGGCAACCAAGCGTCCAACTTGCCCTGAGCGCAAAACATTTAGCCGTAACTCCTGCAGGCTTTCGAGAGAACCATCGTAATCAGGAGGGATAACCGGACCACCGACAAACCCTTCCTCTGTCACTTCTGTCCAACGCACATTCGGCGTCCAAATGGACTGAAGCGCCGCTCGGTCTACACCCGGAATGAAAAAGAGCTCGTCCGTGACACGTTGCAATACGGCCTGAAACTCCGCATCAAAAATATCACCCTGTTGATTCGCAACCGCCACTCGCACGCTATTGCCCAAGCCAGATAAATCGTCTTGATAGGTTAAGTAGTTTTCAACATAGGGATGGCTTGCAGGTATCATTTTCACAAAACTGGCGTCAGGTCGGATCTGAACCGCCTGCCAAGTTAATACCAGAGTGATCAATGCAAACACAAACAGGACTTTTAAACGATGATGGAATAAAACACGTTCAGCCAGTTGCTCCGACCCTTTAATAGGCAACAAGAGTAAGTCTGTAAAACGACTCATTGTGCTAACTCCTTAGCGCGATTGGACAAAAACACCCCCTGCTCACCCACTAGAATCCAACCCTGTTCAGTTGCAATCACCGAGTTGAAGTGTCGACGAGTATTTAAAGGTTGCACCACCAATTCATGTGAATCCTGCCCCAATAATAGCGTTCCTCCGAGCCCGGTAATCGCCAAAACGCCTTCATGACTGTCGGCACCTAGAAAACTCACTGTCGGCTCGACATGAACAGGGCTCCATTGATAACCTGCGTCATGACTACTAAATAGATTCCCTCTCAACCCTAAAGCGAACAATTCATCTTGATGCTGAACCAACGCAAAAAACGATCCCTCATAGGGAGACGGTAAACTCTGCCATGATTGTCCCTGATCATAGGACTTCAACAGTAAACCCGCCTCACCTGCAATGTACAACTGATCATCCACTTGCAGCAGAGCATTTAAATGCAGTCGGTCTGGATTGGGTAAACGATCTGCAAAGGAGGTCCAGGTCTGGCCGCCATCGTCGCTGGATAACGCCAAGCCATAGGCGCCGATCACAACCCCTGTTTGTGCCGAGGTGAATAGAACATCAAGCAGAGGATTCACAGGGCCTTCTTCCATTGCCACTTCGGCATCTTCGAGATCGAATTCGGCGTCTTCAATGTCCATGGCGTCTGTATAGGCGTCGGCTTGCAATGACTGGAGCTTACTCTGGGCATCTTCAAGCAAGAGGGCATTAATTAAATGTCCATCTAAGACCTTCTCCCAGGTTAAACCCGCATCTTTAGAGGCCAATAACACGCCATCGTGCCCAGTAATCCAGCCCTGGTCATCTTGGAAAAACACCGCCGTTAATAACGTGCTGACAGGGCTGTTCACCTGTTGCCAGTCGCGGCCTTCATTAAAAGAGATTAAAATGATGCCTAAATCACCAACGGCAACTAGATTCTCTCCAGACCGCGCAACATCAAGCAACATAACACTCTTGGCAGCATCAGATTGCCGTGCAGGCTGTTCGAGACGATCAGGTAATCCTGCTTGAGAAGAAAAAGGCAGCAGCCCTAATAGGATGCTGACCATAACGAACGTGCATAATTTATGTTTGATCATCTGATTGTTCTTGTTGTTCAGATTGGAAAAACGAGCCTATTCAACTCGCTCAAATAAAGCAGCAATTCCTTGCCCACCGCCAATACACATGGTCACAACGGCATAACGTCCTTTGATCCGCTGCAGTTCATACAGGGCCTTAACCGTAATCACAGCACCTGTTGCACCTATCGGATGCCCTAACGAAATTCCACTTCCGTTTGGATTTACACGCTCGTTCGGGAGATTTAAGTCCCTGACAACAGCCAAAGCTTGAGCAGCAAAGGCTTCATTTATCTCCCAAAGATCAATATCACCCACTTCAAGCTCTGCATTATCCAGCAATTTTTTAACCGCTGGAACAGGGCCTATGCCCATATACTTAGGCTCAACGCCAGCAAAGGCATAGGAAACGAGTCGAGCCATTGGCTTCAATCCTGAACGCTCGACCTCGTCGGAGGTTGCTAACACCACAGCGGCAGCGGCATCATTCAAACCCGATGCATTACCGGCCGTCACGCTGCCGTCTTTTTTAAAGACAGGCTTTAGTTTCGCCATATCCTCTAGCGTGCAATTCATCCGAATATGCTCATCCTGATCAAAGACAACATCGCCTTTGCGCCCCTTAATCAGGATTGGCAGAATCTGCTCTTTAAAATGCCCCGCTTCAACCGCTGCTTGTGCACGCTGATGACTTTGCATGGCCAACAAATCTTGATCTTCGCGACTGATATTCCATTTCTCAGCGATGTTTTCAGCCGTTATTCCCATGTGTACATTTTCAATAGGACAGGTGAGCGCTCCGACCATGGAGTCCAGCACCGCACCATCGCCCATACGCTGTCCCCAACGAGCGGCAGGCATCCAATAGTTTGTTCGACTCATGGACTCGGCACCACCTGCAACGGCCGCCTGGCAAACACCTAACTCAAGCTGCTGTGCCGCTGAAATAATCGCTTGCAATCCACTGCCACACAAACGGTTGACGGTGAGTGCGGGGGTTGTTGCCGGCAAACCGCCCAGCAGCGCCGCCACGCGTGCCATATACAAATCACGGCGCTCGGTTGGCACAACATTGCCAAAGACACTGTGGCCTATGTGCTCCGGTTCAATTCCTGCACGGGCAACCGCTTCCGCAACCACTTTTCCCGCTAGATCAACAGATGCTTGGTCTTTTAAGCCACCACCAAACGCACCGATTGCCGTTCTGACAGCCGAGACCACATAAATATCCTGCTTCGCCATAACATTACCTTTTTATTTTCTGTAAAACTGACGGCTAATTTATCTATTAGCATCCCTTGACCCAGCGTTTGCTGCAATAACAGAAGACTCCAGGATACCTGACAATATAGTTCAGCTTCGGACGAAGCTCACGGTGGTCTGCTTAAAATATGAAAAACGATACTGAATCTTACTTTGAAAGCATCTAAGATGATTAGCTCATCACCCAAGGCTCTATACCACACATAGGCGATGACTTTTATACCCTCTATAGTTGAAATGATGATACAAGCGCATGAAACTTGCTCTCCAACACACGTCCCAAGCACGTACAGTCTTCTGGGATAGTACCTTTTTTAGGCGTTTTACAGTCAAAGCGATCTGATCCGACATCCCCGCCTCGATTAAAAAACCAGAATTCATTTTTTTGATTGACTTAAGGGTAAGTTTTCGGCCCGCCATTTACTGTAAAAAGCGACGATTACTAGCTTCGCGTAACATCTGCTGATAGCCGATCGCTACTCCGTTTTGCAACCTCACCTCAGAGCTTTCCTTCCAACCGCATCTGCAAACCACGGCGAGTGACGTAATAGCCGGTAAATAGGCCATGAAAAATAAAATAAGCAGCTATCGTGATGAAGGTCAAAATGAAAGCACTGTTTATTTTACCTCCGCTGATAAAAACAAATGGTGTCATGTAAGCCACTGCATAAAGTAAACGCAAGTGCCATTTCCCTTTGATCAATAATCGTTCTGAACCTACATCACCACCTCTGCTTAAAAACCAAAATTCATTATTTTCATTCACAGGTGAAAGCATTTTTCTTTCTTCGATGATCTCTCGAATCATGTCATCAGAATATGAACAATAGGTCAGGTAAGCTAATAGCTCAATGACGATACAAGCGATTAGAAATGCGTTGAATATAACAGGAAACACACCAAAATCGATTGATACAATGAGTGCGATATTAGCGCCAAAAGCAATTATTAACCTAAATGACCAAGTTACTAGGTTACTTATATACAAGTCATCAGGTTCTGATTTTTTAGTTTGCAATAATGCAGTTCCTAGAACAACACATGGACCCATGATTGCTACGACACTGTTGAATATAGTTAATGGATGTGTCAGCCCAATAAAGAAGCTTATAAAAAGAACGATTGACTGCACAACTAGAAATAAAACTAAAAAAAGTTTCACTACTTCCTTGAGCCCACCGATTTCAGAATGTGCGTTTTTTACCCATCGAGGCCTAGCAATATTCGAACCTTCCGAAAGTTGATGCAATTCATGTTCTCTCTTCATGGCGCCACCTGCGAACCTTTATACAGGTCAGAATTCTGAAAGTCAGGTTGGTTAATGGTTGGGCTTGCACTCCATTCACGAAAAGTTTTAAGCGCCTTATCCTTAACACTGTATGTGTTAATTGAGTACCCAATTCCTACACCTACAGCTGCAACAATAAGAAAACCTGCTACTGCTATAGCTACGGGGGCAAGTGCAATACTACCTGCTGCTGCGAGTGTCACTAATAGTGACGTCAACGCCATCCCCACAACCGTTGCAACCACTACTGCACCCAGCGAAAAACCTAACGAGACAAGTAACTCATCTAGCTCTTTCCCTTCTTTATCCGAGCTAAGCCATTCAGCAACATCCATAGTACATACAAACAAAATACCTAATGCACCGCCTCGTGAAGCTAAGCCTCTAACCGCTTGAGATACATTAGGGCCAACACCCTGTAATGCGACTGTCATAGACGTCACCTGCAGTCGACTCATGCCCGCGGCTCCATATTGTAGATGAGGCCTGTGCCACAACATCGCTTTATGCCAGTCCCCTTCAAAGGCCAGTACTCGGGTGCCATTTTTCAAGCGTTTTATCGTCAATTTACTACCCGCCATTTCCCGCAAAAAACGACGATTATTGCCTTCACGTAACATCTGCTGATAGCCGATGGCCGCTGCGCCTGTTTCACGTGTCATCACCCCGATGGCTTCATCGCTGAGGGTTTGATAAATAGCGTGGCGTAGCCAAGCAGCTTCTTCCTCTGTTAACTCAGAAACGTCATGTTCACCATCCCCCAAACCACCCATGGGTATTTCAAGTGTAATGATATATGGATCACCCCCTGCTATTGGCATGCCATTTTCGTCATAGCGACCATCTGCACGACACGATATCTCCTGCTCATATGTGTTCAAAATTTGATCCGCCTGTCGGGTGCGTTTTGTCTGATTAGAAAAACGGTCTGCTAGCGCCTGCACCTCTGGACGAATGAGCGCCGGAGCGGCGGGCGCTGGCTCAAGTATCATATGAAAGCGGACATCTTCCGGTGCTTTTAGACGACCAAAAGCTCCGACATCTTCAAAGATTCGATGTGTTTTACCATCAACCGTTACAACTAAAGGACCGCTCGTTTCAGCTAGGCTATTGGGAAAGCGCAAAGTGTAGTTCTCCGGCAGACTGGGTGTGCTTTTACCCCCAACACTACAGGAGATCACACTGTCACAATCAATTCCGTCGGCAATAGAGAAACGAAACAAGTTGAATTGTTGGCACGGCGTACACACCTGACCTGGAATACGGTCGCGGGAAAATTCAGTCATCAGCATTACCTTTTGCATAGACAATTAATTTGAGCATTAACTCGGCTTTGGTATCCGGATGTTTAGCTGATTCAAGGAGTTTTCGGTAACATTCGTTTTCTGCAGGGAATTGCGACAACTCTAGAGCAACGCTCACATAGGTGCTAAGGGCATACTCACTTTCAAACCCATAACCTTGTGCTTGCGCAAGTAAGATTTTTAGGATTTCTTGAGCTTTCTCATACTCAATATGACCGTACTTCGAGATAGAAAAAATGAATTTATCGATCAACTTATTTTGAAAAGCCCTATTGCTTTCCGCTTCAGCTAATCCGGCCACCCATTCTTGGGTCGGTTTTGATGCGATGATATTCGTGTGTTCTATAGATCTATGCGCGTGAGCAACTATAATTGCTGAGCCTTTAGGGCAGATGACCGTGAGCCTGTGTTCCTGAGTGACCATCATCATCCAGTGTGTTTCAGCACAGGCGGTACTGAAAAAACAATGCGCATAGCGCTGCTCCCAAAACCTGAAGTAAAACCAACGCCCATCTACATTTTGCAAGCGGATGAATTTGCGCAGGTGCTTGCGTAGCGCGTCAAACCTAGCCCTACAACGCAAAAAAATCCCCAACTCTTTTTCCCACAGTCCGCCAATTCCGTCAGGACCAGTGAACAAGCGGCAGGTAAAGTGATTGTCTTCCGTGAGTTCCACCAAATAAGGCGCATGCTCGGCAAGCTCTTCTTGCGCTTTGCCCTGAAAAAGCGACTGATACCGAAGACCTGAATCCTCCAGAAAACTAGTCAGCAAATAGGACATTTTGGCCGCATCTTAAACTGCATAGGTGGCCAACGGTGGAGTATGGTCTCCGAATTCAGCGCGCTCGGCTTCGGTCGGGTCAGGCTGACCGAACAGAGTTTCATGTAGCGTATCGGGGACTGTTTTCTTCGGATACACAGAAAACTGCGCGTCAAGAGGTGTAAAAGGACCAAGCGTTTCTATCTGCAGCCAGTTATCGTCTTCCGTCACATCGCTTGAACCAGGCTGACGAGTCATCGCTCCAAGCGCAACCCGCTGTCGCGCCTCATTCAGCGAGCGCGCCAAAGCCACAGCTGAGGCGGCCTCTGCTGGGTATTGCTTCACCCATGAGGTTGCAGGCAACACAGTGCCTGACCAATAAAACTGATACCCCTTCTCACTCAGCGCCTCTATCACCAGCAGTTCATAATCCTGTCGATCTGCGCAAAGCGCAGCCGCAATCAGCTCTACCTGCTCAGCCCCTCGGGAAGCGTAGCAACGGCTAAGAAAGAGAGTCATGACTTGACCTCGCTGATATAGAATCTCTTTTTTTTAAAGCACTTTTTTAGCAGAAGGAGGTTTCTACTTACAAACAAGACAAACAAGACAAACAAGCACTGAGCAAACAAAAACTGAATTGACAGAGCTTCTTGGCCTTCATGTTCGATACGGAGCCATATAAAAACATTTTCGCCTGAAGGTGCGTCGATTGCATGAAAGCGGGATTTTTGTGAGAACATCAATATAACCTACTCTTTAGCAGGACTGATGCTCATGGGTATAGCTGACGGCGATTCAGCCCAGCACAGAGGGGTGTCCATCCATGAGACAACGACTACTTCCTTGTTGTAAAGGAGACATTAAAACAATTAATACGTTGGAAGGTCAACCTTGATGTGGCTTTTTCAGTATTTCATCCATGCTAGACTAGGGGGGCTGTCAAACTTAACATGTATCTACTGCGAAAAACTGATTTTGGTGAAGTCCAACAACCTCTTAGTATCAGCTATCGCTGCAAAATCGAAAAATACAAGATTAAGAATATGTCATAATAGATCAGAATGAAAAGGCGGGCAGTCTGCTCCTATACAAGACGCCCTTAGCGTAGGTTTAAATCACAGGAATCCAGACATTGGAGCTTTATCTCTCAACCCTTGGCTTTACGGCTAACATTGTGGCCCCCATATTTTTTATTGTGTTCTTGGGATATTTATTAAGACGCATAGGGTTAATCAATGTAGAGTTCATTAACATCAGCTCAAAACTGGTCTTCACGATCACTCTGCCAGCATTAGTCTTCATGTCGGTGGCTCAAACAGATTTTCATGCCGTATTTAATCCAGGCCAACTCGGATATGTACTTGTCGGCACGCTAGCGACATACGTAATCATATGGTTTGCTGCACATCACTGGATAGAGAAACCAACCGATATCGGTGCGTTTATTCAAGGCGCATTTCGCAGTAACTTTGGCATTATTGGTTTGGCGGTTAGTTTCAACTTATTTGGCAATAGTGGCCTTGCTCAGGCCTCCTTACTGCTCGCATTGGTGATTCCCTTATACAACATCTTAGCAATCATCTGCTTAACAGTGCCCCTACGGAGTAAGCAGTCCGTTAAACTGACATCAATGTTCACCGAAATTTTAAAAAACCCCTTAATTCTTGCTGTAATTTTATCCTTACCCCTATCCTACTTTTCGGTGCCCTTACCAGAGGTCGTTTCGACAACTGGCCGTTACTTTGCAAACCTAACCTTGCCTTTAGCCTTGCTGGCAATCGGTGGCACCTTAAATCTAAAAAGCTTGAAAGACACCTCCTATCAAGCCTTTTGGGCAACGAGCATTAAACTCATTTTGTTGCCATTGGTATTGACAAGCGGCGCATGGTTAATGGGCTTTAGAGGCCAAGACTTGACGATAATGATGGTGCTTTTTGCCTGCCCGACAGCAGCAGCAAGCTTTGTTATGGCAAAAACGATGGGGTCAAACGCGGAGCTTTCAGCCAATATTATTTTAACCACAACACTAGGATCAGTCCTTACCCTTAGCGTAGCCATTTATTTAGTTAGACTTCTAGGCGTGGTGTGAGTTAATCGGTGTGAGTCGCTTGGTGTAAGCTGCACACAGGGCAGGCGGGATCTTTCGACAGTTTCATTTCTCGCCACTCCATGCGACGACCATCCAACAACAACAAACGCCCTTGCAGTGAACGCCCTACGCTTGTGAGGAGTTTAACGGCCTCAAGCGCTTGCACAGAACCGATAATACCCACCAATGGTGAGATCACACCCGACTCAGCACAGGTCAAACGCTCATCGTCTGTCTCATCATACAAGCATTGATAGCAGGGTGATGCTGCATCGCGCGGGTCGTACACACTGACTTGACCATCAAAGCGTATTGCTGCACCGGATACCAGAGGGGTTTTTGTCGCGACTGAAATTCGATTCAAACTAAATCGTGTTTTGAAGTTATCTGTACAATCAACAACCAGGTCTACCTGGCTCACACAATCATGGAGCGCAGTCCCTTCGAGCCGCTGTTCGATGGCTTTGAATACTGTCTGACTATTCAAACCTTTTAGTGTGTTGATGGCGGAGGCCACTTTGGAAAGGCCCACGCTGCGCTCAGCATGCACAACCTGACGCTGCAAATTTGAGACATCAACCTCGTCATCATCCGCTAACCACAACTCACCTACACCTGCAGCAGCCAAATACAGCGCAACTGGGCTCCCTAGACCACCTAAGCCTAGGACAAGTACACGGCTATTGAGAAGCGTTTCTTGCCCCGCAACGTCAATCTCAGGCAACATGATTTGACGACTGTAACGCAACAATCCCGCATCATCTAACTCAACCCTTGATCTGGCCATATACTTTTCACCTTTGATTAATGAGGAGTACGAGCACCGGTAATACGATCGTGCCCACTTAAATCTTGCCGCGTAAACACATCTTGATATCCTTGCGCTTCAAAGATCGCTCGAACCTCTGCCGCTTGATCAAAGCCATGCTCAAACACCAACCAACCGCCAGACACTAAATATGGAGGTGCCTGAGTAATGATCCACCGAATATCGGCCAATCCCTTCTCGTCAGCAACTAAAGCGGACCTTGGCTCAAAACGCACATCCCCTTTGTCTAGATGCGGGTCCTGCGGATCGATATAGGGGGGGTTGCTCAAGATCAAATGAAACGTCTCTTGTAGAGGTTCCAGCCAACTCCCTAACCGAAAATCCACCTGAGGCAAGTTAAGCATTAACGCATTGCGTCGTGCTAACTCAATCGCATCCGGTATTCGATCGCTTGCAATGATCTGCCAGTTAGGTCGTTCGCTGGCCAATGCAAGGGCAATAGCACCCGTTCCTGTCCCGAGATCTGCAACGCTTTGAGCCGTGGATGGCAAATGCTCTAGAGCCCACTCCACCAGCATTTCTGTCTCAGGGCGAGGAATCAAGGTTGCATTGGACACGGCCAATCGAAGCGTCCAAAAATCACGAAAACCAACCAAGTGTGCCACAGGCTCACCTTGACGTCGTTTTTCAATCAACTCGCCAAACTGTTCAGCTTGCGCTGAACTAAGATCTGCATCTGGCCAGGTGTACAAATAGCTTCGTGGCTTATTCAGCACCCACATTAACAGGGTTTCAATGTCAGCTCGCGGCGAATCAGAATCCGTTAAACTCTGCGCGCAAGCCAAAGCATCCTTAACCCTCATCGCTAAGGTTACCTAACTGCTCCGTTTGATACTCTTGCCTTAAGGGAGCAATCACGGCCTCTAACTCACCCGCAACAATCTCATTGAGCTTATACAACGTCAGGTTAATACGATGATCGGTCACGCGCCCCTGTGGAAAATTATACGTCCGTATACGCTCTGAACGATCGCCACTGCCCACTAAGCTTTTTCGGGTGCTCGCCTGCTCGGCATGCTGGCGATCCAATTCAGCTTGTTGCAGTCTTGATGCTAGCAAACCAAGCGCCTTAGCCCTATTTTTGTGCTGTGACCGCTCTTCTTGACACTCAACCACCAGCCCCGTGGGAAGGTGTGTGATACGAATCGCCGAGTCCGTTTTATTGATATGCTGCCCACCCGCCCCAGAGGCACGGTAGGTATCAATACGTAAATCGGCTTTGTTAATTTCGATAGCAGCGGCCTCATCCATTTCTGGCATCACCGCAACCGTACAGGCTGATGTATGAATTCGCCCTTGGGATTCTGTTTCAGGCACACGCTGCACACGATGTGCACCAGACTCAAATTTCAAATGTGCATATACATCTTGTCCAACAATACGACTAATAATTTCTTTGAAACCACCATGCTCGCCTTCGCTCGCACTAATGACCTCAACGCGCCAACCCTTAACCTCAGCATAGCGCGAATACATACGAAACAAATCACCTGCAAAAATGGCAGCTTCATCGCCTCCCGTACCCGCACGCACTTCTAAAAACACATTGCGATTATCATTGGGATCTTTTGGCAAAAGTAAGAGTTGTAGTTCACTTTCATACTGCTGAATTCGCTCCTGCGCAGACTCTATTTCCTCTTGAGCCATTTCCCTAAGCTCTGGATCAGCATCACTGGCCATCACTTTGGCTTCTTCAAGATCGCTCTGAGCACCCTGCCACTGTTTAAACTTAACGACCACAGGTTCAAGTTCTGAATACTCTACCGAATAACTGCGAAACTTATTTTGGTCAGTAATCACGCTTGCTTCACTTAACAATGCAGAAAGCTCTTCAAAACGATCGGCAAGATTGTCTAGCCGATTTTGTATCGAAATTTTCATTTAATCTAAGTCCTGTTATCGATCGTCGACTGTCGAACGCTCGGAGAGCTGAAAAAGATCGGTCACCAACCTCTGTAAATCATCTCGCCCTTCAGCTGAGGCGTGACGTAACCTAACGGTTGGCTGATGCAATAGCTTATTGGTTAACCCACGCGCCATCACCTGCAACACTTCTTCTGCGGGCTTTCCGGCATGAAGTTGCTTTAATGCTTTTTGCAACGCATCTTCACAAATCGCATGTCCGTGCTCTCGCAAAGCGGTGAGCGTATCCACAGCATCCAATTCACGAAGTTGTCGCATAAACTCATCAGTGCCTTGGTCGATGAGAGTTTGCGCCTCACGCGCGGCCGACTCTCGTCCACGCTGATTTTCTTCAATGACTTCTTTAAGATCATCTACCGTATAAAGATAGACATCCTCAAGGTCACCAACCTGGGCTTCTATGTCCCTTGGCACCGCAATGTCTACCATAAAAATTGGGCGGTGTTTACGTTTTTTCAAGGCGGCTTCAACGGCACCCTTACCCAAAATAGGCAACTGACTTGCCGTTGAAGAAATGACAATATCGGCATGAGACAAAGCATCAGGAATATCACCTAATGCAATGGCTTTTCCATCAAAAAGACTGGCCAAATCTAATGCACGCGGCAGTGTACGATTTGCGACCGTAATGCTACGCACACCTGCACGATGCAAATGCCGTGCGACCAGCTCAATGGTTTCGCCAGCTCCAATTAACAGCGCTTTACTTTCACTTAAATCAGCAAAAATATGTTGAGCCATGCTAACTGCAGCATACGCCACGGATACGGGATTTTGCCCAATCGCCGTTTGGGTTCTTACTTTTTTAGCAATCGTAAAAGTATGCCTAAACAAACGCCCCAATTCTGCTCCGACCAAACCTTCTTCTTGAGCAATACTATAAGCGGACTTAAGCTGCCCCAAGATCTGAGGTTCACCTAGTACCAGCGAATCCAAACCACTGGCCACTCTCATCATGTGTCGTGCGGCTGCATCATTTTGATGCAGGTACATACATTGACGCAATGAGTCTGGGCTGAGCGCATGATAATACGCTAACCAATGGATCAGCTCTTCGTGAGACGTTTGATGCGTGCAACAATACAACTCAGTCCGATTGCAGGTTGATAAGATTGCAATCTCTTGCAAGCCTGCTTTAAGCTGCGCATCATGCAGCGCTTGCGCCAGTTTTTCTGGAGCAAAAGCAACACGCTCACGCACCTCCACAGGTGCTGTTTTATGATTAATACCTAACGCCAGCAATGCCATAAGGAAAGATACACTACCTAACAACCTAAAATTAAGTCGCCAATCATACACCTTTCCCTTGCAAGGATTAAGTCAATTGAACGACGCATACCACCTGTGAGCAAACCAAGCCTTAGACATCTGCGTAATAAAATGGTCGATGTATCAATCGACAAGCCTTACTGAGTTACTCTATAGTGTTAAAATCCGTGAATACAGAGGACTGTGTGTAGATGAAAATGTTTTTGGCAGCATTATTTAGCGCATTGATGCTGACCGGTTGCGCAAGCCGAGTTGACACTCATGATCAGTCAATGGCTGAATTAATTAACGATATTCCTCTCGAACCCGTCGTCTACCTACCCGGACAACTCAATCGCGAAACGCTTTACGACTTACTGGTTGCCGAAATGGGGGGACGCTTTGGATACTATGATGAAGCCCTTGAGCGCTACCTACGTCAAGCGCATCTAACCCAAGATGCCGCTGTGGCTGAACGCGCCACACGTATTGCTCAGTTTTTACGTAATAGCGAAGCCGTTATTACAGCTGCTCGCCTGTGGTCAGCTGCAGACCCCAGTGCAGCCGAACCTAAACATTTAGTGGCCAGCATTCTATTGCATGAAAGACGTTTCAGTGAGGCCTTGCCTTTACTGCGCGAAGTCATCAATGATCCACAATCAGACATCTTAATGCTGGTCAGCTCTCAGAGTGAATCCCTGAGTGCCGAAGTTGCGCGTGAATACATTCGATTACTTACGGCTACGCTACAGGAACAACCAACACGTTCCGACATTCATCTTGCACTTGGTCTTTTGTATCTGCGCGAAAACAATGCTGACATGGCCATGCGAACGTTTGATCAAGGCTTAGCTCACACGCCCTATTATCCACCATTGATTTTGCAAAAAGCAGAGCTTCTTCGTCAACAAGAGCGGCTTAATGAAGCCCTGCAACTCGTACAAGAGACTCACTCTCGCCACCCACACCAACAACAAATTCGAATTCAATATGCACAACTACTTTTACTGAGCAACCGAGCAAACCAAGCAGAAAAATTAATTAATGACCTGCTGGATGATCATACTGATGATCCCGAACTCCATATCTATTTTGCATTGTTGCTACTAGACCATCAACGACTCGATCTAAGCCAAAGCCTTTTAAATCGGTTAGTGGAACTGTACCCTGACATGCAAGAGGTACAATTTTATCTAGGCCATATTGCTCAACTACAAGGCCAGCGAGAGCTAGCTATGTCGCATTACCAAGCTGTGGGGGGAGGTTCAACTTTTCTACAGTCACGCGCACGTCTGCTTGAGCTATACAATACAAGTGAATACCTAAACGACGTGGTTAATACCATCGCGCTAGCGCAAGATACTCAGCCAGAATACTCGACAGATCTCACCATTCTTCTTTCAAACTGGCTCACCCAATATGATTTTTACCAAGAAGCCGTAAAACATCTATCGGAAGCTATTCGCATTCACCCAAGCGATACTCGGTTACTCTATACCCGTGCCTTACTGTATGATGACCAGCAGTCAAGCCTTATGTTAGCTGACTTAGAAAAAGCACTATCACTGGATCCGAGTAGTGCGATGATTCAGAACGCACTTGGATACAGCCTGTTATTACACACAAACGATTACGACAGAGCATACCAACTCATTCAAGCTGCGCTGGAACAGAAACCTGACGATCCCGCTATTTTAGATTCAATGGGATGGGTTTTGTTTAAATTAGGCCGATTACAAGAGTCGCTCTCTTACTTACAACGAGCTTATCTGCTGTATCCTGATACAGAAGTGGCCGCTCATTTAATTCGAGTTTTATCCGAGCTAGGTCAGCAGGATGCAGCAGAAGAGCTCTTATTGAATCACTTACGCGACAATCCAGATGACCGACATCTGCTGAATGCCGCTGAAAAAATTAGGGTCCAGTAAACTGTGCGCCATCTTTTAATTTTAACCTTGTTTTTATTTCTACTTGGAGGTTGTAGCAGCAAGCCTCCTCTCCTACCTGAAAGCATGCAGGCACAGCAGCCTGCTTACGATTTAAGCGACTGGATACTTGAAGGCCGTATGAGCTTGCGCATGGAGGATCGATCTGATTCTGTTTCGATTCACTGGCAACAAAAACAGCGTGATTATGAAATTAACGTCAGCGCTGGGCCATTTAACCAATCCATCGCTCGTCTAGAGGGAAGACCTGGTTTTGTTGAAATGCAGGTGGCTGGGGAAGAAACACTTTACACAGCTCGCTCACCTGAAGCACTCATGAATGCTATGTTAGGCTGGAGTTTACCAGTGAGCCATGGCATTTATTGGGTAAAGGGCATTCCCGACCCTAATGTGGTTTTTGAAATCCATCAAAGTGAACGTGGTTTTTCTTTCGCACAATCAGGCTGGACAATTGATGCCAGCCGCTTCGAACAAGTCAACCCTAACCTATTGCTTCCTAGACGCATTCGTATGGAAAGGGAGGGACTGACCATCACTCTTGTTGTGAGTCAGTGGCGCATCTAGTGCTGATCTAAACCGCCTGAATCCCGCTAAATTAGTGGTTTTTTGTCGTTTACACTTGATTTTTTACTCTATTTTAAAGAGAATACTGCCCTTCCTAAATATGCAGTTATCTGCAGAGGAGACGACTGGGGTATCGCCAAGTTGGTAAGGCACTGGATTCTGATTCCAGCATTCGGAGGTTCGAGTCCTCCTACCCCAGCCAAAAACTATGAACGAATCCCTTTCAACATCTGTCAATTACCCAGAAACGATCAAGAAGGTAAATCCCATGTCAAGCATGATGATCTTCACCGGAAATGCCAATCCAGACCTGGCAAAAAAGGTGGTAGAACGCCTGGATATTCCATTAGGAAAAGCGGATGTTGGTCGTTTTAGTGATGGCGAAGTCAGTGTTGAGATTCAAGAAAATGTGCGCGGAAAGGATGTGTTCATTATTCAATCCACTTGTGCGCCAACCAATGATAACTTAATGGAACTGATTGTGTTTGCAGATGCAATGCGTCGCGCATCCGCCATGAGAATCACAGCCGTTGTTCCATACTTTGGTTATGCCCGCCAAGATCGCCGCCCACGCTCAACTCGCGTACCTATCAGCGCGAAAGTGGTTGCAAGCATGATGACGAGCGCTGGTGTTGATCGCGTATTAACCGTCGATCTTCATGCTGACCAAATCCAAGGTTTTTTCGACATTCCAGTTGACAACGTTTACGGCTCCCCTGTCTTACTTGATGATATCGTAGATCAACAGTATTCCGATCTAATGGTTGTGTCTCCTGATGTTGGCGGTGTTATTCGCGCACGCGCAGTGGCAAAGCAACTGGATTGTGATCTGGCAATTATTGATAAACGCCGCGAACGTGCTAACGAATCCCAAGTAATGAATATCATTGGGGACGTTGCTGGACGCACATGCATCCTCGTTGACGACATGTGCGACACAGCAGGCACACTGTGCAAAGCGGCGAAAGCGCTGAAAGAAAAAGGCGCATCACGCGTTGTTTCGTATGTTACACACGCCGTCTTATCCGGCCCAGCAATCAGCAATATTATGAACTCTGAACTAGATGAGTTAGTGGTTACCGATACTATTCCACTGTCAGCTGAAGCTAAAAAATGCAGCAAGATTCGTCAACTTACGCTAGCACCTATGCTGGCAGAAGCCGTTAGACGTGTCTGCAACGAAGAATCCATCAGTGCAATGTTTAGATAACACTGTACGGATACAGGCAATTCAGCCTGAAAGCACTAGCATTGCTAATGCTTTACTCCCCTAGGGGACAACCTAACACTGCAAATATTTGGTCGCGAGTCTTTGCAGTTTTTAACACCAAAAGGTAATTTATAATGTCAAAGTTTATTGTTAATGCAGTTAGCCGTGCAGATCAGGGGAAAGGTGCGAGCCGCCGCCTGCGTCACCAAGGCATGGTTCCAGGTATCATCTACGGAACTGAAACACCGGTTGCAGTTTCAGTTATCGGTAAAGATCTATACCGTATGCTTTTAGAAGATGGTTTTTATTCTTCAATTCTAACCGTACGTTTAGACGGCAACGACACAGCAGTTATCATCAAAGATCTGCAGCGCCACCCATCTAAGCCTGTTGTACTGCACGTTGACTTCCAGCGCATTGCGGATGAGCAAAAAATCAAAATTCAGGTTCCATTGAACTTCATCAACTTCGAAAAATCAGCTGCCTCTAAAGCCGCTGCTAAGTTCGCTGCTGAAGCCTCTACCGCTGAAATCCTTTGCTTGCCTAAAGATCTGCCAGAAGTTCTAGACGTTGATCTGTCCAACATTGAAATGGGACAAATCGCTCACTTGTCAGATATCGTTTTACCAGAAGGCGTTGAAGTCGTTGCATTGCGTCGCGGCGAAGATCACGACCAAGGTATCGGTTACTGCTACGCTCCACGTGGCGCCAAGAAGTAAGATTCTTGACACCAGGTTCCGGCATGAATGACCAAATAGCACTAATTGTAGGCTTAGGAAACCCAGGCACTCAATACGCGCATACTCGTCACAATGCCGGCGCCGACTTGGTGGAGCAGCTTGCTGCCCACCTCAACTCTCCTCTCAAGCCCGAACCACGCTTTCACGGATTTACAACGAAAGTCAATCTAAACAACCTCAGCGTTCATTTACTCATTCCATCGACTTTTATGAATCTGAGCGGTCAATCCGTTGCAGCGCTCGCAAATTTCTATAAAATTCAAGCCAATCAAATTTTAGTGGCTCATGATGAACTCGACCTACAACCCGGCACTGCTCGACTTAAGTTTAGCGGCGGACATGGCGGCCATAATGGGCTTCGAGACATCATCTCACGCTTAGGCAATACGAAAGACTTTTATCGCTTGCGCATAGGGATCGGCCACCCAGGCCATGCTAGCCAAGTCTCTGGCTACGTATTAACCAAAGCACCAAAAGCCGAACAACTGCAAACTCAAGCCGCTATTGATGAAGCACTGCGCTTCTTACCGCTAGCCGTATCCGGTGAGTGGCAACGAGCAATGAATCAACTGCACAGCTTTAAGGGCTGATTAAAAATACAGGATCTGATCATGGGTTTTAAATGTGGTATCGTCGGACTGCCCAACGTCGGCAAGTCGACTCTTTTCAACGCACTAACAAAAGCTGGCATCGAAGCTCAGAACTTCCCCTTCTGCACCATTGAGCCAAACGCAGGCGTTGTGCCTATGCCTGACTCTCGCCTCAATGAGCTTGCAGCAATCGTTAAGCCTGAGCGCGTCGTCCCCACCACTATGGAGTTTGTCGACATAGCAGGCTTAGTTGCAGGAGCATCCAAAGGTGAAGGACTTGGAAACAAGTTTCTAGCCAACATTCGTGAAACGGATGCAATTGCTCACGTTGTCAGATGCTTTGAAGACGACAATGTTATCCACGTTGCCAACCAGATCGACCCTTTAAACGACATTGAAACCATCAACCTTGAGCTTGCCCTTGCTGATCTCGACTCGGTCGAAAAACAACTGCAACGCGTGACGCGCAATGCAAAAGGTGGTGACAAAGAAGCCGTAGCCGCGAAAGCACTGCTTGAAAAACTACTCCCTCATCTCAGCGAGGGCTTACCTGCTCGCTCACTTGAGCTTAATGAAGATGAGCTGCGCTTAATTAAAAGCTTTCATTTATTAACAACAAAACCCACGATGTATATCGCTAACGTGGCAGAGGATGGATTTGAAAACAATCCACATCTCGACACTGTCAGAACACTGGCAGCCTCAGAAGGCGCAAGCATTGTTGCCATCTGCAACAAACTTGAATCCGAGATTGCAGAACTAGACGATGAAGAAAAACTAGAGTTCTTACAAGAGATGGGCATGGACGAACCAGGCCTAGATCGTGTCATACGCTCAGGCTACGAGCTTTTAGGCTTACAAACCTACTTTACAGCAGGCGTTAAAGAAGTAAGAGCCTGGACGATTAAAATTGGAGACACGGCCCCTAAAGCCGCAGCCGTTATTCATACAGACTTTGAAAAAGGCTTTATTCGTGCAGAAGTAATTGCCTACCAGGATTTCGTGCAATTCAAGGGCGAACAGGGGGCGAAAGAAGCCGGAAAATGGCGTCTTGAAGGCAAAGACTACGTTGTCAAAGATGGAGATGTTGTTCATTTCCGCTTTAACGTATAGAATCACGCCCGTAATAATGGATGGAGTAAGGGCCAGATTGATTCCCTTCATCTTCATCCAAAAGGCATTTTAAAGTTTTTTACACATAGACTATTGACAACTAAGCGTAAAAAGCGAATAATTTGCCGCCTTCAAAGCACAGTGGCAATATAGCTCAGTTGGTTAGAGCAACGCATTCATAATGCGTGGGTCGCAGGTTCGAATCCCGCTATTGCCACCACTTTGAGGAAAAAAGGTTTTTAGGGGTATCGCCAAGCGGTAAGGCAACGGGTTTTGATCCCGTCATGCGGAGGTTCGAATCCTCCTACCCCTGCCATATTCATGTTGGCAATATAGCTCAGTTGGTTAGAGCAACGCATTCATAATGCGTGGGTCGCAGGTTCGAGTCCCGCTATTGCCACCATACAAAAGACCTGATTTTACAGGGGTATCGCCAAGCGGTAAGGCAACGGGTTTTGATCCCGTCATGCGGAGGTTCGAATCCTCCTACCCCTGCCATCTACTTTAAATCCTTCATTTATCCAAACATTCGTTTTTTGTTACTGACATTTCTGAATTTAATCGTTACTATAAACTCAATGACCCTAACCACGCATTAAGCTATGGTAAACGTAAATTCAATGGATGAGTTAAACGCCTTTTCTGAAGATCTGCCACAAAGCGCCGATCACTCACTTTCAGCATTATTTATCGGCTTTAGTCGCGAATCGGCAGCTAGCTTACAAACCTTGATGCTTTCGGGAAACACCAGCCCGAGATACAAACTCATTAACGATATCGATGCCTTTTCCAGTAGTCTCTCCGAACGAAGCTGGGACATTATTCTATACAGCCACGAGCAAACATCTCATTTAAAAGCTGAACTCGCTGCTGAAAAGCTGCAAGAGCTCAGTAAAGACATTCCTTTTTTATTGCTTGCAGATCCCTACCTGAGCGAAGAAGATCACTCAGAACTGCTTAAAAAAGGCATCAAGCCGATCTTTACTCAATCACAACCCATATTAACCTTGATGTATATCACCCAGGAGATTGAGCAGCTCAATCAACGGCGGCGCTGTCGACTCTTAGAATACCAGCTAGAGAAATACGAAAGCCAAATACAACTCTTAACCGACGACCTAAGATCTGCTGTCTGTTACTTGACTCAGAATGACATTACCTACGCCAATGAAAGCTTTTTTTACCTCTTTGGCTTAGATTTAGAAACGCCGCTTGATGAAATAAGCATCGACACTCTTATTACACCTCCCTCAAAAGAGCTGTTTAAAGAGGCCTTAAATACAGTCAAGACTGAAGACTGCGCTGAAATCGACGTTATGCTTCACATTTTGACCTCAACAAATACAAAAATTGCAGCCAGCGTCAAAATCTCGCAATCCTATGACGAATTCAAAAGTATCCTTCGCCTTGAGTTCAAAGATGAAGCTGCCCAGAGTCCTAGCTTTGTTCATTCGGCCGACCCAATCAGTGGGCTCAGAAATCGTAACTTTTTAATGGCTGAACTGGATAACTGCATTAGCAAAGCCAGCCAAGGTGGACATGACAGTCACCTCCTCTATTTGACTCTAGATGCCTATAAAACAGTATTTGGTGAACATGGCAGCGAAGGAACGGATTTATTGAGCCAACAAATTGGCGATTTTCTTCAAACCTTTCTCGATCCAGAG
Organism: Nitrincola tibetensis; assembly: GCF_003284585.1. GTDB lineage: Bacteria > Pseudomonadota > Gammaproteobacteria > Pseudomonadales > Balneatricaceae > Nitrincola > Nitrincola tibetensis. The sequence goes on along the minus strand of NZ_QKRX01000001.1, from coordinate 55,032 downwards.
CTTCACCCCATGTCACATCTTGAGGATGAGGCCTATGGCATCATTCTGCCAAGCTCCAATCTTGAAACAGCACAAAGCATCGCAAAAGACCTCGCATCGTCGATTAGTAAGCTCAGCATTACACTCGGCAATGAGACACTTTCAACGCAATGCTCGATTGGAATTGCCATTTTGAATGAAAACACTGTTCGCAGCAGTGAAGCACTTAGCCGCGCACGTATGGCCGCTAAAGACATCCAGAAAAGAGATGCATCAGGAAACGGTACAAATCTATACCGAAGCCATTCGAGTCTTGTGCGACGAAATAGCCACTACTCAGCCACTGAAGTCATGGTTGATGCAATTAAACACAACCGCTTCACCTTCCTGTTTCAACCGATCGTCCCCCTAAACTGTGATGATCGAATACCGTCTTATGAACTTTTGTTACGCTTAGTTGACGACAAGGGTAAAGAAATGCAACCCAGCACTTTTTTAGACCCCTTGCACAATGACAAACTCTTGAGTCGAATGGACCAGTGGGTCATAGATAAAGCGACGCATCTACTGCGAGATGCCATTATTGATAAACGCCGCAGTCGCTTATTCATCAACATCGCCGGTATCACTTTACGCAATAAATCGACATTAATAAGACTGTCGGAACAATTGCGCAGCCTTCGCCTGCCAGCCGACCACTTGGTGTTTCAGATCAATGAATCCGATGCTTTATCCAGTCCTGAATACTTTAAAGCCTTTGCGAAAGCCCTTAAATCACTCCAGTGCAAAATTTGCTTAAAGCACTATGGCAGCTCATCCGAGTCTCAGCATTTGCTTACTCTCGCCAAACTTGATTTCATAAAACTAGACCCCAACTTCATGAAAGACATACTAAACCAGTCAATGAGCCTTAATCAGCAGCATGAGTTACTCGACCCACTCAAAGAGCGTGACTTAACACTCATCATGCCAATGGTCGAAAGCACTCAAATAATGAGCAATCTGTTTAAACTAGGGATACATTACGTACAGGGATATTACTTACAACCCCCTCGTCCTAAAATGGACTATGTATTTTTTGAAGACTGAACTCCATCCATTTGAACACAAAAGGATGGAGTCTCTAATGGAGAAAATCAGAGGTTAATTAGAGCTCATCTCTGTCACGAAATCCAATCAGATAAAGAATTCCATCCAGTCCCAGAGTTGAGATGGACTGTTTTGCACTCTGCCTTACGACAGGCTTGGCACGAAACGCAATGCCCAACCCAGCAATTGATAGCATCGGTAAATCGTTTGCACCATCTCCTACTGCGATGGTTTGCTCAAGCCGAACACCTTCTTTTTCAGCAATTTCTCGTAACAACTGAGCTTTACGCTCACCATTAACGATTTGCCCTTTCACTTCACCCGTAACCTTACCTTCTTGGATATCAAGCTGATTTGCGTAAACGTAATCGAAACCTAAACGTCTTTGCAAACCCTCTGCAAAGTAGGTAAACCCACCGGAAAGGATCGCTGTTTTAAAGCCCAGAGCTTTAAGTTGAGACACAAGGGTCTCTGCACCTTCGGTTAGCCGCAAACTCTGCGCAATCTCTTCTAGCACACCAGCATCAAGCCCTTTAAGCAAGGCGACACGCTTTCTAAAGCTTTCATTAAAATCCAACTCACCGCGCATCGCAGCCTCAGTGATAGCCGCGACCTGCTCACCGACACCTGCGTAGCGTGCAAGCTCATCAATCACTTCAGCTTCAATCAGAGTTGAATCCATATCAAACACGACTAGGCGTCGATTCCGGCGATAGATGTCATCTTTCTGAAACGCAATATCGACATCGTACTCTGAAGCTGTTTTTAAAAACTCTTCGCGCAGTGCTGACGCATTGGCAGGAATGCCACGTACCGAAAACTCAACACAAGCATTGTTTTTTTGATCAACCAGCTCAGGCTTTAACGAAATACGGCCCGATAGGCGACTAATATTATCAATATTAAGCCCGTGACGTGCCGCAATCTCAGTTACGCTAGCAATATGATTGGCACGGATCCGTCGCCCCAATAGAGTGATGATGTGGCGTGATTTACCTTGCCCATCAACCCAGTTTTCATAGGCTTCATCAGATACAGGCTGGAAACGCACATTCATATCTAACTCATGCGCTTTAAACAGCACATCCCGTAACAGTGGTGATGACTCTGCCTGGACAGGTACCTGAACCAGAATCCCCAATGAAAGGGTGTCATGGATAACCGCCTGCCCTATATCCAAAATATTAACATCAAAGTTAGCCAATATTTGTGTAATACCAGACGTAACGCCCGGCTTATCTTTACCGGAGATTGTAAGTAGGATTATTTCGTTCATTAATTCAGTCTTTAACTAGGCTTTTTTAGCCGCTCTAGGTTTTCTTGAAGACCTTTCCGAAGGCCTTGAACGACCCGAAGGGGCACGCTTGCCATCTTTAGCTGAAGCCTCTTCAACCTTTCCCTTTTTTAGCAGCTCGCGCTTGCTTGGTTTTGGCGGCGCTTTTTGGTTCAAGGTTTCTTCAAGTTCGAAGTCAATTTTACGCTCATCTAAGTCAACACGCACGACCCTGACAGATAAATGATCTCCTAACTTAAAGATTCGACGCGTTCTATCACCAACAAGGCGTTGCTTTGCCGCATCAAAATGATAGTAATCGCTCGGCAAGGCTGTAATATGAACCAAACCTTCGATATAAAGATCTGTTAATTCTACAAACAAACCAAATCCGGTCACCGCAGCCACGACACCTCTATAGTGATTTCCAACTTGATCCAGCATGTACTCACACTTCAACCAAGAAACAACATCACGAGTTGCTTCATCTGCGCGACGCTCTGTCATTGAGCAGTGCTCACCCAACGCCAGCATTTGCTCAATGCTGTAGGTTTTAACAAACGCAGGATTCGGCACAAACCCTGAGGGACGTTCTACCTCTTTAATTCGCTTGCCCGAATGGATCGCGGCACGAATGGTTCGATGCACCAACAAATCAGGGAAACGGCGAATCGGTGAAGTGAAATGTGAGTAAGCTGGATAGGCTAAGCCAAAGTGGCCTTTATTCTCTGGGCTATATACGGCTTGTTGCATTGACCGCAACATCATGGTTTGAATGACATGCTGATCTGGGCGACCTTCAATGGCCGTCGCTAACCGTAAGTAATCCTTCGGCTCAGGTTGGGCACCACCCGGTAAATTCAAGCCTAACTCACTCAAAAAGGCGCGCAAATTCTGCAGACGCTGATCCTTAGGACCCTCATGTATACGGTAGAGTGCTGGCTTCTTGTTTTTCTCAAGAAAGCGTGCAGTTGCCACATTGGCGGACAACATGCATTCTTCAATGATTTTATGCGCTTCATTTCGATGAACCGGAATAATCTCTTCTATTTTACGGTCAGGCCCGAACTGAATACGAGTTTCAACGGTATCAAAATCAATGGCTCCACGCTCATCACGCGCCTTACGTAACGCTTTATACAAACTAAACAACTGCTCTAAATGAGGCACAACCTCTCGGTACTGCTCTTTCAGCTCATCTTGCTGGCCATCCTGAATATCACCCAGTATCGAGGCCATTTTGGTGTAAGTAAGGCGCGCTTTAGAGTTAATCACCGCTTCATAAAAGCGATAGTCCGTGAGCTTACCTGATCGATTCAAGGTCATCTCACACACCATCGCCAAGCGATCGACATGTGGATTCAACGAGCACAAACCATTCGATAAAAGCTCAGGCAGCATTGGCACAACATAGCCTGGGAAATAAACAGAATTTCCACGCTTAATACCTTCTTGATCCAGCGAGCTGTCGGGACGGACATAATAGGACACATCCGCAATCGCCACCCATAAACGCCAGCCGCCTAGACGCTTTTTCTGAGCATACACGGCATCGTCAAAGTCTTTCGCGTCTTCACCATCAATCGTGACAAAAGGCAAATCTCGCAAATCAAAACGGTTTGTCTTGTCGGACTCGGCAACCTCAGGACTTAGATTACTCGCCGCTTCCTGAACATCTGCAGGCCATTCATGAGGAATATCATAGTTGTGGATGGCAACTTTAATCTCCATGCCTTCAGCCATTTGCTCGCCAAGCACTTCTACAACTTTTGCACGCGCTGGCTGACGGCGCGTCGGGTATTGAATAATTTCAGCAACAACCAACTGGCCAGTTTGATACTCTAGCGCCAAGCTTTCATCTGGAACAATGACAACCGACTGTGTGATTTTTTGACTTTCAGGAATTAGCGTACCAAACCCATTTTGACCGTCAAACCGACCAACAAGCTTACGAGTCCCACGCTCTAAGACCTCAACAACCTTGGCCTCTCTACGCCCCTTGGGATCATAACCGACATTTTGCACTAATGCTCGATCACCATCGAACACTTCTTTCATATTGCGGGCGCTCAGGAAGAGATCATCCCCACCTTCATCTGGACGTAAAAAGCCATAACCGTCTCTGTGACCTATCACTCGTCCAGCAATTAAATTCATTTTTTCGATTAAACCGTATTCATTACGGCGGTTTGAGATTAATTGCCCATCACGGCACATGGCAATTAAACGTCGACGGATGGCTTCTCGATCCGTTTCATCGAACAATCCCAACTCATCACACACATTCGCATGAGAAATTGGCGCACCCCATTTCTTAAGAAATTCCGTAATTAATTCACGACTTGGCACAGGGCGCTCGTACTTTTGAGCCTCTAGTTCGGCTGCGGGATCTTTATCAACCCATTTTTTACTCATATGTATTCCATTTTAATTTTATTTCTTGAGGACTCTCATCAGCCTCAGGTACTACCTTAACCCTAACGCCTTCAATCCTCCAGTAAAACATAAAAAAAGCCGGCAACTGCCGGCTTTTTTATTTGATCAAGGAACTTCTTCAACCTCCACGTCTTCTTTCGGTGGTGGCGGGATCAAGTCTTCACGAGAAACCTTCAGCATCAACAAGATATTACCAGCAACGTAGATAGACGAGTAGGTTCCGACAACCACACCTACCAACAATGCAATGGAGAAACCATAGATCATTTCACCACCAAACATCGCCAATACAACCAAAACCAACATCGTCGTTAAAGACGTGACAATGGTTCGACTTAGCGTTTGATTGAGTGAGGTATTCAAGACTTCAGTCGGCTCTTCTACGCGTAAAACACGGAAGTTTTCACGAATTCGATCATAAACAACAATGGTATCGTTAAGTGAATAACCGATAACAGCTAATGCAGCCGCCAAAACCGTCAAATCGAAGTCTATTTGGAATAGAGAGAAGAACCCTAAAACCAAAATAACATCGTGCGCTAACGCCAAGACCGCGCCCACTGAGAATTTAAACTGAAAACGAAAGGCCAAATAGAGCATAACCATGGCAAGTGCCACCAATAAGCCCAATCCTCCCTGTTCTCTCAGTTCTTCTCCCACTTGTGAACCGACAAACTCATTTCGACGCAGCGTCACTGTTTCGTCCGTACTCGCCTGAAGAATACTGAGAATTGTGTTACCCAGCTGAGGATCATGCGCTTCACCCAAGCGAATCAGAATGTCATTCGCAGCACCAAAGGTTTGCACGACAGCGTCGGCATAACCTTCTGCTCGAAGACTCGCTCGAATATCCTCTAACTCAACAGGATTTTCGTAGGTTACCTCAACGAGACTTCCCCCCGTAAAATCAAGACCAAACTTCAAGCCATTGATCGCTAAAGAGCCAATCGAAATAAGAATTAAAAGTATGGAGAAGGCAGCCGCAACTTTGCGCGCCCCCATGAAGTTAAAATCACGTTTAAATTGAATCATCTTTTAACCTCATAACCACAACTTCTGGACTTTACGACCACCATAGGCCAAATTAACCAAGGCACGTGTAATCACAAGCGCAGCAAACATTGAGGTGACAATACCTACCGACAAGGTCACAGCAAAGCCTTTCACTGGCCCAGTACCCATGGCAAACAAAATAATCGCGGCAATAAACGTTGTGACGTTAGCATCCAGTATGGTGCTAAATGCCTGACTAAATCCTGAATGTATGGCGGACTGCACGGGTGTTCCTGTTCGCAGCTCTTCCTTGATCCTTTCAAAGATCAACACATTCGCATCCACCGCCATACCAACGGTTAGAACGATACCGGCAATACCCGGTAGAGTCAGAGTTGCTGACATCAAGGACATAACCGCTATCATTAGGACAAGGTTTAAGGTCAAAGCAATATTTGCTATAAGACCAAAAGCTCTGTAAAAAAGAACCATGAAGACTAAGACCAGAGCAAAACCGATTTTAACAGAGGTCACCCCCATTTCGATGTTTGCCGCACCTAGGCTTGGCCCAATTGTTCGCTCTTCAACAAAGTAAATTGGGGCTGCTAGTGCACCTGCTCTAAGCAACAAGGCTAACTCAGAGGACTCTCTCGGCGAATCCAACCCAGTGATTCTGAAAGAGTTGCCAAGCACACTTTGAATGGTTGCTAATGAAATTAGATGTTTTTCAGTGTACGGAATGCGGCGTTCGACTGGCTCACCGTCAACACGCTCAATCACCGTGCGCGTTTTATGCTCAACAAAGACCACCGCCATTCTACGCTGAATCGCATTACGCGTAACTCGACTCATCATTTGCCCGCCACGCGCATCTAACGTGATGGACACTTGCGGTTGACCATTCTCGTCAAAGGTCGCATTCGCATTGGCTACGCTGGAACCTGTGATGATAATATCTCGCTCTAGCGTTCCTCGACGATTAGGATCGTTGCGGAACTCAAAAACCTCAGTGGCGGCACGACTTGCATCAGACGTTGCCTCTAAACGAAATTCAAGATTGGCCGTTTGACCGATAACACGCTTAGCTGCCGCTGCATCCTGCACGCCAGGTAACTGTACAACAATACGGTTACGCCCTTGCCTCTGCACTAAAGGCTCAGCCACCCCTAACTCATTTACACGATTACGCAGAGTCGTCAAGTTTTGTTGGATCGCATAGTCTTCTATTTCACGAACCGTTTGCTCATTTAAGGTCACGTATAAGAAAAAAGCATCATCGACCTGGGCAGACTCGAACGTAAATTCCAAATAATCACGACGCAAACGAGACAATGCCTGATCACGTGACTCTTGGTCTGCAAAGCGAGCCGCCAACTGACCTGAGCTTTCGTCTAAGTCAACTGAACGATAACGTATGCGCTGCTCACGTAGCGTCGTACGTATATCACTTGCGTATACTTCCAAGCGCTGTGATACCGCTTGAACCGTATCCACTTCCATCAAAAAATGCACACCACCACGAAGATCTAAACCCAATTTCATCGGGCCTGCGCCAATTGCAGTCAACCAATCGGGCGTGGTGGGGGCTAAATTCATCGCAACAACAAAGTTTTCACCTAAGGCTCTTGCCAAGGTTGCTCTTGCGCGCAACTGAGCATCACCATCGGAAAACCTTAGCATTCCTGCGCCGTTTTCTAATTCACTCGACTTAAACGCAATTCCATCACTTTCAAGCGCACGCGCAGCGTTTGACATGACATTTTCATCAACTTGGTGTACCGCTCTCGCGCCTGAGATCTGAACAGCATAGTCCTCAGGAAACAGGTTAGGTGCAGCATAAATACCCGCAACCACCAGCACCAACAAAATCAGTAAATTTTTCCACAAGGGATAACGATTGAGCATGTTGCTCTGTCCTCAGTCATACAAAAAGCGCCACATACCGTGGCGCTTAGGTGTGTCTAGCCTTAGATATCCTTGATCGTACCTTTTGGCAGCTCCGCAGCGACATGTGCTTTCTGGAACTTCAGCTCTACACCGTTACTTACTTCTAACACAACATACGCATCAGTTAAGCGTGTTACTTTACCAATGATGCCACCAGCGGTGATGACTTCATCACCTTTGGCCAATCCATTAATCAATGCTTTATGTTCTTTTGCACGCTTAGACTGCGGGCGCCATAAAAAGAAGTAAAATATCAAGGCAAAACCAACTAAAAACAGCATGTTAAACATGCCTGGGTCCATACCCGCCGCACCTTCTGCATATGCAGGGGAAATCAAGAAGCTCATTAAGGCTTTCTCCTGAGTGTTGTTTAAGAAACAGGTTACTGGTCAGCCAAGGGCGGTGTTTCAAGCCCCCTTGCCCGATAAAAATCATCAACAAAGTCGCACAATTTACCCTGTTCAATCGCTTTGCGCAAACCTGCCATCAGCGTTTGATAGTAATACAAATTATGCAAGGTATTCAGTTGTGCTCCCAGCATCTCACCACATTTATCCAAATGATGGAGATACGCTCGGCTGAAGTTACGACAGGTGTAACAATCACAATTTTCATCTAAAGGCCGCGTATCCGTTTTATTCACAGCGTTTCGAATTTTGACAACCCCTGTCGAAGTAAACAAGAAGCCATTACGCGCATTGCGGGTGGGAATGACGCAATCAAACATATCAACCCCGCGACGAACGGCTTCAACGATATCTTCAGGCTTGCCAACCCCCATTAAATAACGAGGTTTGTTTTCGGGCATTTTATAGGCCAAATGATCAAGTACTTTGATCATTTCGTCTTTAGGCTCTCCCACCGAAAGCCCGCCTATCGCATAACCATCAAAATCTATCTCGGCCAAACCTGCCATAGACTCATCACGCAGTTCTGGATACATCCCGCCTTGGACAATGCCAAACAAGGCCGAAGGACTGTCACCATGAGCATCCTTTGAACGACGCGCCCAACGTAAAGACATACGCATAGACTTAGCCGCTTCTTCTTCAGTTGCAGGATAGGGCGTACACTCATCAAAGATCATGACAATGTCAGAACCTAATGCCTTTTGCACTTCCATCGAGCGCTCTGGACTTAAAAAAACCTTACTGCCATCGACCGGGGACTGAAAAGAAACGCCCTCTTCCGTGATTTTACGCATTTTGCCAAGACTGAACACTTGAAAGCCACCCGAATCCGTTAAAATCGGGCCCTGCCACTGCATAAAATTATGCAAATCACCGTGAAGATTTATGATATCCGTACCTGGCCTCAGCATGAGGTGAAAGGTATTTCCCAATATAATTTGAGCGCCAAGGGCTTTAATATCCCTTGGTAACATGCCTTTAACCGTTCCATACGTACCCACGGGCATAAAAGCAGGTGTTTCAACGGTGCCGCGCGGAAAGGTTAAGCGTGCTCGACGCGCTTTTCCATCGGTTGCCAGTTGTTCAAACTGCATAAAACACTGTCTGCTCACACTAATTCCTCTGACTGGGTAAGACGCGTTAAAAACATGGCATCTCCATAACTAAAAAAACGGTAACGTTGTTCAATGGCGTCTTGATAAGCCCGCATTATATTGTCATACCCTGAAAAAGCAGACACCAACATCAACAACGTGGACTCAGGCAAATGAAAGTTGGTGATTAACGCATCCACACTTTTGAACTCATAGCCTGGGTAAATAAAAATCTGACTGTCTCCATAAAACGGCGCGATTTCACCCGATTGGCTCGCACTTTCTAGCGAGCGAACACTCGTTGTCCCTACTGCAATGACACGTTTTCCACGCGCACGTGCCGCTTTCACTGCATCGACAACAACGTCTGGCACCTCAATGTATTCGGCATGCATCACATGATCTTCAATACGATCCACTTTTACCGGTTGAAAGGTCCCTGCTCCTACATGGAGGGTCACAAAGGCAATATCAACCCCTTTATGCTTAAGTGCATCTAATAAAGCTTGGTCAAAATGCAATCCAGCGGTTGGTGCCGCAACGGCTCCAGGCTTACGATTGTATACCGTTTGATAACGTTCACGATCCGACGCCTGATCCTCACGCTGCATGTACGGAGGCAAGGGTATATGACCAACGGCTTCTAACACCTCCAGCAAATGACCCTCAATATGAAAACTAAGTTCAAATAAATTATCTTTGCGCCCGGTAACTTCAGCGTCCACTCCACCTTCTAGCTGCAATCGACTGCCAGGCTTTGGAGAACGGCTTGAGCGCACATGTGCCAACGCAGTTGTAGGTGTTAACACTCGTTCTATTAAAACTTCAACTTTGCCACCACTGGCTTTTTGACCATGGAGGCGCGCCGGTATCACGCGAGTGTCATTAAAAACCAATAAATCACCCGGTGTTAACAGTTCAAGAATGTCACTGAAAATACGATGCTGAAGACGACCCGCTTGGGCATCAAGACATAACAGCCGACTTTGTGAACGCTCCTGCAAAGGAAATCGAGCAATCAATTCATCTGGCAACTCAAAATAAAAATCACGAACACGCATAGGGCTTCTTCATTACTTAAAAGGTGCCGTATTTTAACTGATTAAAATTTTTTTTTCAGTCATGATTGACCTTCTTGTGAAAGTCTCTATAATGCGCACCACGAAATGCTTAGTAAGTTACGAATTACGCCAGTGTGGTGGAATTGGTAGACACGATGGATTCAAAATCCATTGCCCTTAAAAGCGTGCCGGTTCGAGTCCGGCCACTGGTACCACGTAATGTTGGCTTACCTGGGTATTTCAATCCTCAGATACATTTCAATTCTTCGATAAAATCAGCCTTAAAAAACATCCAATCGACGCAATTTATTGTTCGCTTTAAAACTTGATCTGCATCAGATTAATTTCATTTTAGGACCTAAGACTTACCACTAGATTGACAGTTTCGTTTTTTATCCCTATTTTGTCTTGTCTTTATTATCTAACAATAAGAGTGCGCTAGGGTTGAAGAATTTTTTTACCTTGTTTAAAACATTACGTGGATTCGTTGTAGCTGCCATTATGACGGTAACCCTTTTCGTGTTTCTAGGTGTTACTTTAGCCGCATCCATTCTTTACGAGAATATTTTCACTCGCCAAGCACAACAAACATCTAAGTCAATCGCAGATCATACCTTCAGCTTGATGTTTGAAATCATGAGTCAAGGATGGACTCGAGAAGAGCTTGAGCACTTTATTAGCACCACTAAAGCCGCCTATCAAAATAGCCCTTTCGAATTTGAAATTTACCGAAGTGACAAGGTCTCTGAATTGTATGGCGTTATTAATCAACGAGATGCGGATACGCACGTAGAACAACTCTTTGCTGGCAGTGATGCTAAAATCATCGACAGCGCCAATCACACTCGCAGACTCTTCCCTCTAAATGCAGAACAAGCGTGTCTTGGATGCCACACCAATGCCGCAATCGGTGATGCATTAGGCGTGATCGAAATAGTAGAAGACAAGCGCTTAATCAGCGATGAGATTCGCCGCGGACATCTTCTACTGTTCATTATCTGTGGTATTTTAACCCTGATCGTTTCGTTGATAATTGCAAATAAGGTGGCCAGACGCATCAACTTGTCCATGGATCATTTGCGCACCCGTTTAGAATCAGTCAATACCGTCACTGATTTTAAACACTTGGATATTAGCGATGTTGACTTCTATTTCGAAGAATTTAACAACACCTTCTCGCACATACGTATTTTGACCGAGCGCCTTAAAGACGTGGCTGTCGATAAAGATATTCTCGAATTTGAAATTCGTTTACTCAGCAAATTCATTATCACGTCAGAAGTCGTCAAAGACTGGCGAGACTTCATCAAAGATCTTTTAATTGATATTAACAGTATTATTACCGCTCACACACTCGTGACCATCTTTCAAATCGAAGAGGAAGGCTACGAGCTTGAGGTTTTCTGGCACCATGATGTCTGCCAGAAAACACAGTCTGATTTTGAAGCCGTTGTATCAAAGCAACTGGCATCCAGTCACCATTATCAGAAAGACTGCCCGATCCTAAAGATTGTTCACCACATTGCACGCCCCTCTTCAGCAAAGGATTCTGACAAACTCACACTGGGCATTCATGAAATTGAATTGCAAACCAAATCCTTACTGCTCGAAACACCCAAAATCGGTGGCGTAGTGGGCATCGGGGTGCAGTCTGAAATGGCGCGAGACCCGATCCGACACATCGTAATTGATAGTATTCTGACAACCTTGCTTAACCTGGTTGGCTCTGTAAAGGCCATCTATAAATACACGAAAGATCTCGAATACTATGCGACACGAGATCCTCTAACCGACTTACACAATCAGCGCATGTTTCACGAGCTTTTAGGCTATGAAGTCGGTCGATCCACACGTCACAATCAAGAGTTCAGCCTTTTAATGCTGGATCTTGATAACTTCAAACATGTGAATGATCGCTACGGCCATAGTTTTGGCGATCAATTTCTGCACTCTTTCGCACGTGTACTTGACGCAGCGGTCCGCCCTGGTGATTTTGTCTCACGCTATGGTGGTGATGAGTTTACCATTATTTTACCTGAAACCAGTGAAGAACAAGCTCACAGTGTTGCTCAGCGCATCGCCAGTTCACTCGAAACACTGGTATTAACCGCACCTGATGGTTCAAAAGTACGAGGAACTACCTCGATCGGTATCGCCATTTACCCTAGACATGCAGCCGACCCCCGAGACTTATTTGTTGTTGCAGACAACATGATGTACAAGGCAAAACGTGAGGGTAAGAATCAAATCGCCATTCCAAATGAAGATGAAATGGCTGAGGTGTTTAAGGCCGTTGGTGAAAAGAATCTGATGGTGCTAAATGCCTTGGAAGAAAAGAGAATCGTGCCCTATTTTCAACCCATTCTCGACGTACAATCCAAGCAGGTCAAAATCCATGAGCTATTGATGCGTATCGACCTAGGGGATCGTATTATCTCTGCCGTTGAGTTTATTGATATCGCTGAGTCGATAGGTGTTGTCCATAAAATGGACTATTTATTAATTGAAAAAGCCTTTGAGCAAATGAATGAACAGACCTACGATGGCATGCTGTTTATCAACCTTTCACCCAAGTCATTGATCATTGGAGAGTTTATTTCAAGAGTCCGACAGTTAGCCTTGGAACACTCGATTCATCCAAGTCGAATCGTATTTGAACTGACAGAACGCGAAACCGTCAGCAATATGGCTTTACTTGAAAAATTTGTGCAGGACTTAAAACTTGAAGGCTTTAATTTTGCAATCGATGATTTTGGCTCAGGATTCTCTTCCTTCCATTACATCAAACACTTCCCGATTGATGTCATTAAGATCGAGGGGGATTTTGTCCGCAATATGCTGACCGACACCACGGATCTTGCTTTCGTTAAGAGTATTGTTACCCTAGCACAGGGGCTAAATATTAAGACAGTCGCGGAGTTTGTCGAGGACGAAAACATAATGGAAGCCATACGTGCTATGGGCATAGATTACGGCCAAGGCTATTATATTGGTAAGCCCAGCCCCAAACTGGTGAAGCAAGTGGATATCTAACCTCTTCATCCGTATGAACAAATATCCTGAGACGTTAGTCTTTAATACGATTTTTTATAACGTTGATATTGAAGTAACTGAATGACTCCTATAGTCTATTCAGTACATTTCATAAGGATATTATATGTTTAAAACATATCTCATGCTTGTCTTCTGGGTCTCGGCATTATGGCCTCAACTGCTGCTAGCACAAACGAGCCCTACTAGGTTTACACCGACCCTCCCTGCAACTGAAACACTCAAGCAACTCAACCAAGGGGGATTCATCTTTTTCTTGCGCCATGGTCCATCTGACTCCTCAAAGCCGGATCAAGTTCCAGTCGATTTAACTGACTGCTCAACCCAACGACCACTGAGTGACGAGGGACGCACTCAAATGCAACAACTCGGAGCCCAGCTACCACTTTTGATTCCGAACATTACTCAGATATATTCAAGCCCTCTGTGTAGAGCAATAGACACCATCGAACTTGTCTTGCCAAATCATACCTACACCATTGATGACTATTTAGTTTATGTAGCGGCACTGACCACTGAAGAAAAACAACCTATCATTGCACGCACTCGCGAGCTTTTAGCCACACCACCGCAAGCAGGTGAAAACCACCTATTAGTGGCTCATGGCCCCAATCTCGTTGAGGTTATGGATTATTTTCCAACAGAAGGCGCCCTTATTATATTCAAGCCAGCCCCTCAAAAACTCGGATTCGAATATCTCGGCACCATTGAATTAGATGATTGGTCATCGCTGATAAGCACAATGGAGTAGCGGGAGATGAAAGCTGGGAAAACACTGTTCATGATGTTGATTTTACCGGCAACGCTCACTCTGATAGCCGCCTTCATCTTTAACTATATCGCGTTATCACAGCTGAAAAATCACTTTGTAAAAAACAGCCGCGTATTAGAAGCCAACATTGACACATTAGCACTTGCGGCTAATTTTAATCAAACCGTTGCACAATTGAACTTCCGAGTCATTGAGCTGTTAAAACAAGCAGATGAACAGCAGCTCAGTGAAATTGAACTCTACTACGCTCATCGAGAAATTGTCGATGAACTTGCTCTGCAAAATCAGATTGTGGATAGCTTAGCTGACTCCGAGTTAGTCAAAATAGTTAATCATGGCTCTGCTATATCTCTACAAGAAGAGTTTAAAAACTACCGCCGTTTAATGATTATGTCGACCGAGATCATTGCAATTGATCCAAATATCGCTTCACGTTTCTTTTCGTCTGCCCAAGATAGCTATGCCCAATTTTCATTGTTCAGCAATCGGCTCAGTGTATTATTGACTGAACAATCCAAGAGAAGCCATTTAACAGAGCAGCGTATTTATGAGAAAGAGTTTTTCTATTATCTTGTTTTAGCGATAATCACCGCCTCATTACTCATGGTCTTAATGATCTTTGTTAGCCACAGAACTTCAAATCGCATTCGCGTAATTGCAGATGCATTAAGTCAACTGGCCTACAATCAATCCCCCTCGATTAAGCTTGTAAAAATTGAAGCCCTGGCCAATAGTACTTCCGGTGAATTCAAGCGAATTGCGGATTTACTGCTCAACTTCCGTGACGATATGGTAAGACGCATACGGGCCGAAGAGGAAAACCATCGCTTAATTTACTCCGATGCCCTAACTGGACTGCCTAACAGACGTCTCCTCATTGACCGCTTAGAACATTTGATAAGCACCCTTGCCCATCATCCTGCACACTATGCCCTCTTATGGATTGATATGGATCGTTTTAAAACCATTAATGATTTAAAAGGACATCAGGCAGGCGATCAAATTCTGCAAGAAACGGCTGTTCAATTAGCGTCACTTATCCCTGAAGCAGATACTTTGGCCCGCGTCGGTGGAGATGAGTTTGCACTGTTACTTGAACTGCGCTCGAACAACCTGGCAAATGCTGCTCTTGAAATCGAAGCACTGTCCGAAAAACTCTGCGCTCATTTAACAGTCGATTATACGCTGGGAGAGTACACGCACTTTTCCAGCGCAAGCATTGGTGTAACATTATTTTCAGGCTCTGAACTTAAAGCAGAAGCACTGCTTAACCATGCCGAGATTGCTTCCTATCAAGCGAAGGAAGCTGGACGAAACACTGTTTGTTTTTACGATCCCGCCTTACAAAAAGCACTTGAAGAACGCACGCTTTTAGAAAATGAGCTAAGACTAGCGACGGAGAAAGAACAATTACGTCTTAATTACCAACTTCAATACAATCATGCCGGAAGGGTAATCGGCGCTGAAGCGTTAATACGCTGGCTACACCCTGAGAAAGGATTAATTCCACCTTTTAATTTCATACCGCTGGCCGAGCAAACTGGGTTGATTATCCCTATGGGGCAGTGGATTCTCAAAACAGCGTGTCAGCAGCTGGCAAAATGGGCCAACTCTCCATCAACAGATTCTCTGACGCTTTCAGTCAATGTCAGCGCTCGCCAATTCCGAGAGGACAGCTTTGTTGCTGATGTTAAGGAAGCGCTTTATCAGTATCAGGTTAATCCCAAACGCTTGAAGCTCGAAATTACTGAATCGATTATCCTTGAGCAGATAGAACAGACCATTTTAAAAATGCTTGAATTACGAGAGATCGGCGTCAGCTTCTCAATGGATGATTTTGGAACAGGCTACTCTTCCTTACAATATCTTAAACGGCTCCCACTAAATCAACTTAAAATTGACCAATCCTTTGTGCAGGATATCACCACTGACAATGAAGACTCTGTGATCGTCAAAACCATCATTGCAATGGGGCAAGCCTTATCGCTGGATATTATTGCAGAGGGTGTCGAAACACTAGAACAGCAAAAGCAACTCGAGCAGTATGGCTGTCGAACTTATCAAGGCTACTATTTTGCTAAACCAAGTCCGATTGATGTGTGCATGTTAGAAATCACCAGGGCAAATACTGACAGCTCCCGTTAATTTCTTGAACCTCTCACTCTCTCAACTTAACCGATAGCTAATTTAAAGCTACCGGTTATGCATTGGACTGAACGTCGCACCCTAACTTTGGCATGGACCGTTTATTTGCCGATGGGGTAGTCAACATTGATTTCAATAACCGATACGTTCTCGCCTTCGTTGCGTACTTCCATTTTCAAATCATCACTGGCGATGGGAACGTATTTACGAATAACATCGAGGATTTCGCGCTGCATTTTCGGCATCCACTCTGGCTGCTGATTGGCTGAACGTTCATGAGCAACCAACACTTGAAGCCGATCCTTTGCGATACTGGCCGACGTTTTTTTGTTAGCTCGCCAGAAGGTAAAAATACCTGACATCTTTATCTACCTCCGAATAAGCGTCCAAGGAAGCTTTTTTTCTCAATTTCCGTAAATCTCATAGGCACATCGTCACCCAGCAAGCGCTTTATCACATCTTCGTAGGCTTGTCCGGCGGGATCTTGAGAGTTCAAAACAACGGGTTTACCTTGGTTCGATGAATCCAATACAACTCTTGATTCAGGAATAACGCCCACCAGAGGAATGCTCAAAATATCATCTATATCTTGTATGCTCAGCATTTCTCCGCTCTCCACCCGATCAGGCGAATAACGCGTGATCAATAAATGCTGAGGGATTCGCTTACCTTCTTCTTCAGCTAAACGTGTAGAGCTGTCTAGGAAGCCAAGAATTCGATCAGAGTCGCGCACTGAAGATATCTCAGGATTGGTCACGACAATCGCTTCATCAGCGAAATACATGGCCATTTTAGCGCCCTTCTCAATTCCTGCAGGTGAATCACAGATCACGTAATCAAACTCTTCGGCCAACTGGCTGATAATTTCCTTAACGCCTTCATGCGTCAAATGATCTTTATCACGTGTTTGAGAAGCCGGGATCATATACAAATTATCGCTAATTTGTTTAACATGAATAATCGCTTGATTTAGCTTGCACTCTTTTTTTAATGCTTGAATAAAGTCAAACACCACTTTACGTTCACAGCCCAAAATCAAATCCAGGTTCCGCAAACCTACGTCAAAATCAATTACAACGGTTTTCTTACCAGCCAATGCCAGACCTGCCGCAACTGAGGCACTTGTTGTGGTTTTACCCACACCACCCTTACCTGAGGTGACGACAAATACTTTACCTTTACTCATGTATTCCTCCCGAAAAAGCCCAAACAAATCAACAAGGCCAGTTAAAGTAAATCAATAATCATTTTTTGATCGCGCTTAAACGTCTGACACGGCTTATGCAATACATGCTCAGGTATGGAGTCACGTATTAGGTAATCACCGTCAATCAATAGCAACTCAGCATCCATCGATGAGCAAAAGATCCGAGCATTTTCATTTCCGGTCACGCCAGCCATTGCCCGCCCACGCAACGCACCATAGACATGAATACTGCCATCTGACATTACTTCTGCACCGTTACTCACGTTCGAAATAATAATAAGATCGCGCTGTCTTGCGTAAATTTGTTGGCCTGAGCGCACGGGGGTGGTAATAATAAGGGCTTCATTTGCGATCTGTGTTTCAATGATCACAGGTTCTTGGCTAACACTCGGCTCAGGTTTTAAAGGTGCAACACGACGTTGTGTGTCGAGTTGATCGCCTAAATAGCTAACACCCTGTGCTTCATACAGATCTTGATACTCTGGGCAACCTCGAACAGCAAAGGGGTTTGCACCCACGCGTCGAACGAGACTAACAATGCCTGCAAACACTCGGCCATCTAAGTGGCAGTTCGACATTTCTAGAATCACGGGCATACCGCGAATAAGTGCCGGTGCATTGTCAATAAAATCATCTAACTTATCTTGCAACAGGTATAGCTGTTGTTCATCCATCCCAGTTAACTGAATACAGGCTACACTGGTCATGCTTCCTTTTATACGCACACTTGCCTGTGCTGAAGAGGTCATATCCATAACCACTCCTTCAGGTGAACAGATTCATTCATGTCGCTACTCTTAAAACCAGACATCGGATCGACGCACTTGATATTTGAATTGTGCCTTGATTACGCTTTTATAAGCGCCAGCCGTTATCGACAGAACATGATACCTTATTCGACAAACTGAAAAATACTCATTAAGCCCTGTTCAACCATAAAAAAACCGCACACCTCTGTCTTTTTCAGAGATATGCGGTTATTTACGCATCTAAACCTATGTTGGCAAGACGTCTCAATCCAGAGGAATGGACTCAGCTAAGATGTCAGCCGTCATTGCCGATAGTGTCCAACCCAAATGACCGTGACCCGTATTATAAAAGACAGTCGGTAAATTGCCTTTACCAACTTTTGGCATCATATTCGGCATCATCGGACGCAAGCCGGCCCAAGGCACGACGCTGCGTGTGGATACCCCTGGAAAGCAGCTTTCAACCCAATCGATTAATGGGCGAATACGATCGGCACGGATGTCTTTGTTCAATCCATTGAACTCGGCCGTTCCCGCCACACGGAAACGATCATCCCCCAAACGACTGCTCACTAGCTTTGTTTCATCGTCTAACAGGCTCACAGTCGGTGCAGACTGCTGACTAACCTCATCTGTCAAATTGACCGTAATTGAGTAACCTTTTACTGGGTATATATTCACTCGATCGCCGAGCGATGCCGCAAGGCCACGACTGGCGGTTCCTGCCGAAATGACAATCGCATCAAAATCAGACGTCGAAACAGCCCCTTCCGATTCAGATGTCACCTGAGCGAAAAATTTATCGGCGCGAACCGACTTAACGGTTTGCCCATATAAAATTTTGACACCCCGTTTTTCACAAGCAGAGGCTAAGCCAAGGGTGTATTTATGAATATCACCCGTCGCATCACTTTCTGTATAGAAACCACCGTAATATTGACCTGCTAAGGTAGGTTCTATTGAACGCATTTCGTCAGGAGTGACGGAATAACGCTCAAGTCCACCTTTAGCTAATAAGGCACTGACGGTTTGTGCATGGTCAAAACCTGACTTGTCACGGTAAATATGAAGAATTCCACGTTTTTTTAAATCAAAATCTATCCCTTCTTCTTCAGCCCAGCTGAAAAGATGCTGACGCGCAGCGATGGCTAAACGCGTGGTCTCAATGGTATTGCGCTCATACTGAGGAATAGAGGCGATAAATTCAGCAAACCAGGACAGTTTGTGCCAAGAAGGCTTAGGATTCACTAATAAGGGAGCATCCGATTTTAAAATCCATTTCAGGCCTTTGAAGATGGTTGACCAATGTGTCCAAACCTCAGCATTAGAGGCCGACAGTTGCCCCCCATTTGCAAAGGACGTCTCCATTGCACAATAACGGCTTTTTTCAAACAAAGTGACATCGAAGCCACGTTTAGACAGCGCATAGGCGGAAGTAACACCCGTGATTCCACCACCGATGACGGCAATACGTTTCATGTTTTTTTCCCAAAGACGTCAAAGGTTAAATCCCATGTTAAAATGGAATACCCCCTCCGTTTCGGGACCTGAGAGATTCACCCAGCATAATGCTAGGCTTGCTCCTTCGGTGTGCCGGGCGACGATTCACCGACAGCTCTTCGGAGTTTTATTCAATAATCGGTCCATTTGCCTGAGAGTTTCCGGGGTGGTTGCTCCTTCGGCGCTGCTACAGCTAAGCCTGCAGTCTCTCCCGATATATTTCAAAACGCCCTGAAGTTTACCAAATACGACACAAATGAACAGCCCATATCGACTAAAGTTATAGAAAAAACTCTATCATCTAGGATGTGATCATCCATGCCTTGTGAAGATTGGAAAACACAGTTTTATTGAAAAATCTGTGCCTTGATGGCGTCAATTTCGCTGCGAGTTAAATGACGCCATTCCCCTTCAGCAAGCTCGTCTAGGCTCAACTGCAGAATGTGTGTTCGTTGCAAATCCACCACATGATAGCCAAGCGCTCGGCACATTCGCCGAATTTGTCTATTTAGACCCTGAGTTAAGCAAATTTTAAAACGATCATGAGAGAGCAAAGTTACCTGACAGGGCTGAGTGAGCTGCCCATCTAGCACAACCCCCTGCTCCATCTTTTTTTTAAATTCAGGATTAAGTGCAGAGTTTTGAAAATGGGGTCTTGCCTGAACCTCATATTGCTTAGGATGCTCGTATTGAGGGGAAAGCAACCTATGACATAAGCGTCCGTCGTTTGTTAACAACATCAGACCTCGTGAGTCCTTATCAATCCGACCCACAGGAAATAAGCGTCGTGGTAACGTGAGATGATGGATAATGCTAGCAGGATCATCTGCTCGACAATTGCAATCAATGCCGACAGGTTTGTTATAGAGTACATATAAATGCTGCTCAGACAACAGAACCCTTTGACCATCGACCGTCACGCTCTCATCCCCTCGGAAAGGGGTATGAGGCGTAGCGGTTTTTTGATTCAGTTGAACGCGCCCTTCTGCAATTAAGCGGCTCGCCGCTTTTCGCGAGCACACGCCCGCTTGACTTAAATACTGTGTCAGCCGCATTTTTCATGGATCACTGTAAAATTAAAGGATCATAGCATTATTTGCGCCAGCGCATTATTAATGACAACGATTTGCTCGTTCTTTACGCTGGCACTGCTACTAAGCCTGTTCTCAATCTAACTTGGCAAGACCTCGTTTATGCGCCAATGCCTGAATGCCCAGCACATATCCCTGCACACCCAAACCAACCAAAATACCGCTGGCAACAGGGGATATGAAGGAGTGATGGCGAAAAGCTTCACGCGCGTGCACGTTGGAAATGTGCACTTCAATAACAGGCACATCAGCCCCTTTAATGGCATCATGTAGCGCAATAGACGTATGTGTATAGGCACCAGGATTGAACACCACCCCTAGGGACTCACCGGCCGCGACTTCTTTCCCGCTTTGATGAATAGCATCAATCAAATCACCCTCGTGATTGCTTTGCCGAAAATCCACCTCTAGGCCATAAAGCGCCGCCATTTCACGGCACATCACTTCAACATCTGCCAGTGTTTCGTAGCCATATTGAGCGGGCTCACGAGTGCCCAATAAGTTTAAATTAGGGCCATTCAACACCATTATTTTTTTCATGTTCAACTCCACTGAAGCAAGGATTAATTAGCTATAAATATGGATCAAAGCACTGACACTGATAAAGGAGAATAGTGTGGTGACCAATAAGGCACTGGCGCAGAACTCTCGTTGACCATACTCGCCCCCCAAAATGGGGTAAATACTAAACATCGGCATGGCCGCAAACAAGATAGCCGCCATTTTTAAATCATTTGGCATACTTGGGAAAAACTGGATTAAAACCAGCACCCATAAGGGATGAATGACCAATTTAGCCAAGCTAACACTGCCAATACGGCTGTAGCTTCCTTTAATGCTCACTCCCACCAAGGAGCCACCGATAACAATCAATGCCGCCGCAGCCGCTCCTGATGCTAACAAGTTAAGCCCAACGTCCATAAATGCAGGCAAAGACAGCCCCAGAACAGAAAAGAAAACACCAGCAAACACAGAAATAATAATCGGATTGGTGCTCACACGCTTTAGGATACCTTGCCATTGTGCCTTAATGCTCGCTTGTTCTGAGCGTCCAAACGCATATTCAACAAAGATCAAGGCAATCGGCAGAATGAGGATATTTTCGATCATCACCGTCATCGCAAAGGCTTGCGTAGGTGCATGGTCAAAAAACTGCAGAAGAATAGGGAAACCAATAAACGAGCTATTGGATAGAGCCGACCCCATTCCCCTCACACCCGACACACCTAACGTGTCCTTAAACACATAACGACTGATCAGAACGCCCGTGAACAATGCACAGATTGAGCCGACACCATAAATGATCAAATACGCCGGATAGAATAACTGATCAATCGGCATACTGGAGACCTTGATAAAGATCAGTGCAGGCAGAGCCACATACAACACGAAGCGGCTTAAACCAGGCAGCATTTCTTTAGGAATCAGGCGATAACGTACGCTTACATATCCTAGAAAAATGATAAAGAAGATCGGTGCTGTAATGTTGAGCACGGCCTGCATAAAGCTTCCTCTAAATACCCCAACCGATTAGGATATAAAATTTGAAAATGAAAAAAGACGCTACACATCTCTATCTTTTTTTGTGGCTATCCTAGCACTGCAATATTTCACTTCGGAACTCGCTTTTTAGCAGCGATAGAATTAAGATTGATTAAATTATTTGAATGGAGTGTTGTAAACAACCTGTATGAGCCTTTTAATTGCTTTTGCGGTTTTATCAATTGCGGTATCGTTTATTTGTTCTATCCTCGAAGCAGCCTTATTGTCTATAACCCCAAGTTACATTGCACATCAGAAGGTAACTCAACCTAAGTTGTACGAAAAGCTTAAGGTGTTAAAAGACAAAATAGATCAACCACTAGCTGCCATCCTTACCTTAAACACTGTAGCGCATACTGTAGGTGCGACAGGTGTTGGCGCTCAAGTCACTCTAGTATTTGGTGACGGATACTTAGGCATTGCCTCAGCTATAATGACACTTTTGATCCTAATACTGTCAGAAATCCTGCCTAAGACTATTGGCGCTCGATACTGGCCGCAATTAGCGCCATTCTTGCCATTTACTCTTAATTTAATGATCACCTTACTTAAGCCCTTTATTTGGTTATCCGACCAAATCATGAAGCTGCTAGGAGGAGGACATCACAATAATGATTTACGTCAAGAAATAAAAGCATTGACTGTGCTTGGTAGAGAGCTAAATAAATTAGATGAAGATGAACAACGGGTTATCGCTAATATTCTTGATTTGCACGACATAAAAGTACGGGATATTATGACGCCGCGAACGGTTTGTGAAACCACTAGCCCCGATGCATCACTCAATGACTTTGCTGAGCGAGTAAAGGTCGGCAAGTTTTCTCGCTACCCAGTTCTTGACAAAAATGAGGCACCTCTTGGCTTAGTCTTCCGCTATGACATGCTTGATATAACTGATCAAAAGACTGTTTCCGACCTAATGAAGCCAATAAAAGTTGTTTCTGATCAACTGAATGCCGAACAGCTAATGGCCCAGTTTATGCACGAACGACAACACATATGTTTAGTTTATGATGAATATGGTTCGTGGCTAGGTTTAGTCACAATGGAAGATGTAATAGAAACAATCCTCGGTCAACCGATCATGGATGAAACTGACGACATACCCAATATGCGACGTTTCGCAAAGCGTCGTTGGAAGCACAGACTCAAAAATCTTGCAGATGATTAAGGAGTAAAATGTTTAGTAGCCATATCTCTTGAGATTAATGGCCACTAACATTATAAAACAATGACTTAACGACGCCAAAAAACGGGGGTAAACAATACCAATAACGTAAATACCTCTAAGCGTCCCAGCAACATGGAAAAGCATAAAATCCACTTCGCAGTCGAATTGATATCACCAAAATTACTTGCCACATCCCCTAAACCCGGTCCTAAATTCGTAATGGTAGCCCCCACAGCAGACCAAGCTGTGACTTGATCTAACCCTGTGCCCATCAGTGCGATTAACATGATAACGAAGACCAACAGGTACACAGAAAAGAATCCCCACACCGCCTGCAGGACATTATCAGGAATGGTGCGATTGCCCAATTTCACAGGGAAAACTGCATTCGGATGCACAAGCCTCTGTAACTCACGATAGCCTTGTTTCAAAATCAGAAGGATACGGATAACTTTCATCCCCCCTCCAGTCGACCCCACACAGCCGCCAACAAAAGCCGTAATAAACAACATGAAAGGCAACATCACAGGCCAGTTGGCAAAATCACCATTACTAAACCCTGCTGTGGTTGCAATCGAGACGGTCATAAACGCGGCTCGTCTTAACGCATCGACCGAGCCATAGGTTTGATGAATAATCAGTACAGCCAGTGTAATCACAAATGTAATCATTAGAATACTTAGAAAAAATCGAACTTCAGGATCTTTCAAGTAATGCAGCAAAGAACGTTGCCGCCAAGCGAAGAAATGCAACGCAAAGTTCATCGCCGATATAATCATAAATGTAATGCCGATCAGCTCAATCATGGGGCTATTAAAATAGCCAATACTATCATCGTAGGTTGAAAACCCACCGATGGCCACAGTCGAGAAGCTATGACCGATCGCATCAAAGGGGGTCATGCCGGCCAACCAATAGGCAAGCGCGCAGAGAATAGTTAAAGCAGCATAGATATACCATAAGGCCTTAGCCGTTTCTGTGATACGCGGTGTCAACTTTGTATCTTTCACCGGCCCTGGAATTTCAGCTCTGTAGAGCTGCATCCCACCGATTCCAAGCATCGGAAGTATGGCCACGGCTAACACAATGATCCCCATACCGCCTAACCACTGCAATTGCTGACGATAAAATAAAATGGATTTCGGGAGATGATCTAAACCTGTGATGACAGTGGCACCCGTGGTCGATAGCCCCGAAATTGATTCAAACACCGCATCCACTAACGACATTTGTGGCTCAGGCGCTAGATAGAGAGGAGTCGCACCAAAAAAACCCAGTACAGACCAAAATAAAACCGTGATTAAAAATCCATCTCTGACGCGCAACTCACCTCTAACGCGATAAACAGGCACCCAAATCGCAAAGCCAACCAACAGAAGAATAAAAAATGATGCCATAAACGCAAAACGGGCGCTGTCATCATAGTAAAAAGAAATGGCTAGGGGCGGGAGCTGTGTGAAGCTAAACAGCATCAAAAGTAGCCCCAACACACGTAAAGTTAAACGAAAGTGCATACGTTGGCCTGCGATTTAGAAAAAGGTCAAACCCACTTGGAAGAGACGCTCAACTTCCAAGATTCGGCGTTTATCAACCAAAAATAAAATAACATGGTCATCATTTTGGATTTCAATATCATCATGGGCAATCAGCACTTTATCGTTCCGAATAATGGCACCGATGGTGGTCCCGGGCGGTAAATCTATGTCTTCAATCGTCCGCCCTACCACTTTCGATGAGCCCTTATCGCCATGCGCGATGGCCTCCAATGCCTCAGCAGCACCACGACGCAAGGAATGCACGGCGACAATATCACCTCGACGAATATGCGTAAGCAGCGCTCCTATCGTACTTTGCTGAGGTGAAACAGCAATATCGATAACACCACCTTGCACTAAATCAACATACGCAGGATTGTTTATTAAGGTAATAACGGTACGGGCCCCTAAGCGCTTAGCCAGCATGGAGGCCATGATATTGGCTTCATCATCATTGGTCAGTGCACAGAAGACATCAGTATCATCAATATTTTCTTCTACCAGTAATTCACGATCAGATGCACTACCATGCAACACGATTGTGCGATTCAGTTGGCGTGACAGCACATGGCAACGGGGTAAACTGCGCTCAATCAGTTTGACCTGAAAGTCGGTTTCTAGACTCAAGGCCAAACGCGAACCTATATTGCCGCCGCCAGCGATTATGATTCGTTTATAAGGCTTATCCAATCGACGCAACTCACTCATCACCGAGCGAATATCAGGTTTAGCGGCGATAAAGAAGACTTCATCATCCACCTCGATGATGGTATCCCCTTGCGGCAGTATGGCTCGATCCTGTCTGAATATCGCCGCCACACGGGTATCTATTTTGGGCATGTGGGTTCGTAGGTAAGCAATTTCACGGCCAACTAAGGGCCCGCCATAGTATGCTTTCACTGCAACCAGCTGAGCCTTACCACCCGCAAAATCAAGAACTTGCAACGCACCAGGGTGCTGTATTAATTTCTTAATGTGTAAGGTAACCAGCTCTTCAGGGCTAATCAACACATCAACAGGCATGGCTTTGCTGCCAAACAAGGCATGATCGCCGTACAAATAATCATGTTCACGAATACGTGCAATTTTAGTCGGTACGTTAAATAAGGTATGGGCCACCTGGCAAGCAATCATGTTGACTTCATCGCTGTTCGTCACAGCAATCAACATATCCGCATCCCTTGCACCGGCACTTTCAAGCACACTTGGATTCGAAGCCGACCCCTCTATGGTTCGAATATCCAGACGGTCTGCTAACTCCCTCAAACGACTAACATCACTGTCAACAATCGTAATATCGTTCGCTTCACTCGCAAGGTTTTCAGCCACAGTGCCGCCAACTTGCCCTGCGCCCAAAATAATTATGTACATAATGTAAACGGCTCACCCGAGTTATTTAGCCATACACAGATCTGTTTGATCTGGATTAAATTCATGCGGACCTATTCTAACGAAAAACAGACCAATCTGACACTCAAGCTTTCCATCCACACAAAATTGCGCTAGATCAATTGATACAAGGCTAATTATGATTTTATGTATAAATGTGGTGAAATTGTCATCTCATTTAATTATGATGTTTGCTAGATGAGTGATGAACAAATTAACTCTTATTTATCAAACAATTAATAAAACTGATTCGTCAGCAGCATAAGAGGCTCAATTCTTGTTTCTGAAAAGCTTCGGACATGCATTCCTGCATGCACTCAAAAATTTACTGCCGATTGTCGCAGTCGTACTGTTTTTTCAACTGATTATCCTACAACAGGTTCCGGACAACAGTCTGAACATGGCATTCGGCCTCCTTATCGTTGCGTTTGGCGTTGCCTTATTTTTACAAGGCTTAGACCTCAGTATTTTTCCAGTTGGCAAGAGCCTTTCGAATCAATTCGCTCGTAAAGGCTCCATTCCCATTTTATTGACCTTTGGTTTTGCCTTGGGCTTTTCGGCGGTGGTGGCAGAACCTGCGCTCATAGCCGTTGCAAATCAAGCGATGGAAATCAGTGAAGGGCGAGTCGATGCGTTAACTCTACGGATACTAGTCGCTATTTCGGTTGGTTGTGTCATCGCTCTCGGTGTATTCAGAATTATTTTTGGGCACGCCATTCACTGGTATATGATCATTGGATACATCCTAGTCGTGCTGGTTACGTTTTTTGCTCCCGAAGAAATTGTCGGTTTAGCCTACGATTCAGGTGGTGTCACCACCAATATCGTGACAGTTCCCTTAATTGCAGCATTAGGCATAGGTCTTGCTTCTTCGATTAAAGGGCGTAACCCGTTAATCGACGGCTTTGGTCTTGTCGCACTCGCCGTTATGGTGCCAATGATTAGCGTTCAACTCTATGGAATTGTCGTTTATTCCCTTTCTGCTGATACGCAAGCGGCTTTTCAAGCGGTCACTCATCAGGCAACACAGCATGTGCTTGTAACGGCTGTTTTAGACTTACTGACGATGTTTAGGGATGTTTTACCGATCATTATCACCATACTTTTTTTTCAATATATTATTTTAAAACGTCCGCTATCCAATCCTCCCAAAATTGCCTTTGGTTTTTTGTTGGTGATCATCGGCCTCTACGCTTTTGTTGTCGGACTCAAAATTGGGCTCTTCCCAATTGGCTACAGCATGGCAGAGCAACTAATCAACCTGAATCGTTTTGGTTTTATCTATTTATTCGCCTTTATGATTGGGTTCGCAACAACCATGGCCGAACCTGCACTTATTGCTGTAGGTCAACAAGCTGAGGAGGCATCGGGTGGGCGTATTAAAGGCAATGCGATTCGCTTGATGGTGGCATTAGGGGTGGCTGTCGGCATTACAATTGGAGTTTTTCGCTTAATAACAGGGGGATCAATTCACTACTTCATCATCGGTGGATATACTTTGGTAATATTACTGACGATTATTTCACCAAAATACATCACAGCGCTGGCCTTTGACTTAGGCGGAGTCACCACCTCGGAGGTTACAGTCCCCTTAGTAACGGCGCTCGGCATTGGCTTAGCAACCCACATTGAAGGACGCAACGTATTAATTGATGGCTTTGGTTTGATTGCCTTTGCTTCCATTTTTCCTATTGTCTCTGTCATGTGTTACGCCATAGTGGCAGACCTGTTGACTAAATTTAACAAGGTAGAATCATGAAGTTTTCTGTTTTAGTGGCTATCGTTCCGGAAGAACTGGAACAAAAAGTAGTTGATGATGCACGTGATTTAGGTGCGGGCGGCATCACGATCCTAGGTGGCCGGGGGATCGGTAACAACACCAAGAAAACCTTTTTCGGTATGACCTATGAAGGAAGCCAATCGGTTGTAGTCATGGTATTGGAAAAAGGCTTATCCTTGGAAATTCTAAAAGCCATTCAAGAACTACTAATCGATAAAGAAAAAAAATCTCATGGGGTGGTCTTCACTTTTGCACTTGAGCATTTAGGTGGCATAGACTTATCTCAGCTGTCAAAATTTGAAAATCATCTTAAAGATTCTATTTAACAGGAGCTTCTCTTATGCTGGTTAAAGATGTCATGGTTCGCGATGTCATCATCGTTTCTCCGTTTGCGACCATTCGTGAAGCCTTGAGCCTGATGAAGCGACACGGTTTAAAATCACTGGTGGTGGATAAAACCAACGAACATGACGCCTATGGTTTGATTACTTACACAAATATTATCAAAACCATTATTGCTGAAAATGGCGATATCGACTTAATCAATGTCTATGATATTTGCGCGAAACCTGCTATCTCTGTGGGACAAAGTCTTGCTTTAAAACATGTTGCGTCATTAATGGCACAAAACAGAGTCAAACGCGTACTGGTTCTTGATGATAATTCGTTGGTAGGTATTGTATGCATGGACGATTTAATCGAGCAACTTCTTAAAAATATTGAATAATTTTTGGGTGAAGCTTTCTGAAAAAATTGTCAAGTTGTCATCTCAGATCAGGGCACTTGTTTCACTGCCCTGATCATCTATTAAAAACTGTCGAATATTCAATCTCGGTGTAACCAAGCCTATTGACTAAGCAATTGAGTAACTGACTAGACACTCTTTCTAGGCTAACTGCAGCATCAAAGTGCTTCAGCTGTGTCATTTGCATACCAGCGTAGCCGCAAGGGTTAATCCGTAAAAAAGGCTCTAAATTCATGTCAACGTTTAACGCCAGACCATGAAACGAACACCCTCGCCTCACTCGCAGCCCCAAAGACGCAATTTTCTGTTCATCAACGTAAACACCAGGTGCATCCTTTTTGGCATAACCATCCACTGCCATCTGATTCAAGACCTCGACAACAGACTGCTCCATTGCCGTGACAACATCTCGCACGCCAAGTCGGTGTCGTCTTAAATCGAGCAACAGGTATACCACGAGCTGACCAGGACCGTGGTACGTCACTTGGCCACCACGATCCACTTGCACTACTGGAATATCGCCTGGGTTAAGCAGGTGCTCAGCTTTGCCAGCCTGTCCTTGGGTAAAAACAGGCTCATGCTCTAAACACCAGATTTCATCAAGCGTGGTTTCTGTCCGCTGATCGGTAAACGCCTGCATTGCATGCCAAACCGATACGTAAGGCCGCACACCTAACGAACGTATAATCAGCGCATTCTGCATTATAGAACCATATGCACGCGGCCTGACGCCTTCAAATCCTCAAACAGTGCCTGCAATTGAGCCTCTCCTGTCGCGCGAATTTTCAAGCGAACTGACTGAAAGCGTCCATTGCGACTGTCTTGGAGTGTCACCTTTGTAATATCTAAGTCAGGTGCATGAATTTGAACAGTCTCAACGACAAATCCATAAAAGTTATCTTCATTATTGCCCACCACTTTAATCGGATAGTCCTGACAAGGAAACTCGATTTTTGGGGCCTCTACGGAATCTGACATCGGGTATCTCTCTCTATTTAACTGATCAGGCCAGTAAAGAACTGTAAAATCATATGCCAAATACGCTTAATCAATCCGCCTTGTTCAGCCGCTTCTAACGCAACCAAAGGCGCACTGGCGAGTTCCTCTCCATTTAAGCTGACAACCACTCGACCCAGCTCTTGCCCAAGCTCAATGGGTGCTTTAATACTGTGTGGTAAGTCTAGTATCACCTCAAGCTCATCTTCTTTACCTCTTGGCAAGGTAACGGCTAACTTATCAGCAACACCCACTTTTAATTGATCCAAGGAGCCTCCCCAGATCCGTGGCTCACTCAGCACTTGATTGGCAGGGTAAAGCTGATGAGTATTATAAAAACGATAAACAAAGGACATTAACTGCTGCGTTTCCTGAGCGCGCGTTTCTTCACTGGCAGAGCCCATGACCACTGTAATCAAACGCATACCATCACGAATCGCAGAACTCACTAAGCAGTAACCTGCTTCATTTGTGTGTCCCGTTTTAATACCATCGACACTATCATCACGCCATAAAAGACGATTACGGTTAGGCTGACGAATTTTATTATACTCAAAATACTTCTCAGCATAGATCGGGTAATACTGTGGTGAATCGTTAATCAACGCTTGTGACAGCAAGGCTAAATCGTACGCAGACGAATACTGCCCCTCCGCTGGTAACCCCGTCGCATTAAGGTATTGGGTGTTGGTCATCCCAATGCGGCGAGCATGTTGATTCATTAAATCCGAAAAAGCTTCTTCACTGCCTGCAATATGCTCAGCAATGGCAACAGAGGCATCGTTTCCAGACTGAATGATGATACCTCGCAACAAATCAATCACACTCACCTGCGTCCCTTCTTGCACAAACATGCGAGAACCACCTGTTCTCCAAGCTTTTTCGCTCACGCTGACCATATCTGTTTCTGCCAAGTTACCACGAATGATTTCTTGCTCAGCAATGTAACTGGTCATAATTTTAACAAGACTGGCAGGGGGATAGCGGTCATGCTCATTATGCGCAACAATCACGTTGCCTGTATCCGCATCCATCACAATATAAGAGCGCGCAGCTATTTGCGGCGGTGCAGGGATTAAAGTGCTGGACTGTGCTGCAGGTACAAACACCAATAGCAGAACGAGGAGAGCTAGGCACTTCGCTGGGGATTTTATAAACTGTTTAAACATGACATTCCGTTCTTTCAGTTAGCGGTTAATAAACAAAATCGGTCTAAAGTACATCAGGGCTTATCCACCAAGTGAGCGGAAGGATAACCCGCTGACTGCAACCTGGCCATCAAAGAGTCAAGAGAGTCTCCGATGTTAAATGGCCCTATTTTAACACGGTACACCGACCCATTGGCGGTTTGTGCCGGATAAATCCCCACAGGAACGCCCGCAGACAAATTACTCACTTGCGCTTGTACACGCTTAGCTGCTACCTCTGTTGAAAAGGCACCAATCTGCAAATAGCGTCGATCTAAAGACACCACAGGTGAGACACCTCTCACCTGTGAGCGAATCTCCTGCGTCTGAGATGCTGAGGGCTTAGATGCAGCAATGTTTTGCGACCAAGGTGGTTCAACTACAATCGCCTCAACCTCAACACGCCCTGTACCATTGCGGAGAATATCCAACTGGTACGCCGCGGCATACGACAAGTCAATAATCCGTCCCTCATGGAAGGGGCCGCGATCGTTAATTCTAACAATAACAGAGCGCCCATTATCGAGATTTGTGACACGTGCATACGTGGGTAACGGAAGGCTCTTATGCGCAGCGGTCATTTCATACATGTCATAGACTTCACCATTCGAAGTCAAATGTCCATGAAATTTCAAACCATACCAAGATGCCCCACCTTTCTCCTTATACCCTTTCGCACTCGGCAAAATATGATACGTTTGCCCAAACACCTCATAGGGTGAGCGGTTCCCACCACGACTTAAAGGTTCATGACGCGGAACAGCATTCGGCACCTTACTCACATCAGGTGGATCAATGGGTGCTTTATCATTCTGCATAGAGTAGCGACCCGCATTGGTTTGCGGTTTCACCTCAGCTTTTTGTTGAGGTGTTTGCACAGTACTTTTAGATGAGCATCCTGCCAAAAAACTCAATACGACACAGGAAATAATTCCAGCTCGCAACAGCCTATAACATGACATTTGATCTCCTAATGTCTGCGTAAATGTGGATGAGAATATATAGACATTAAAATGCCGAACCCTGCCATCAAAGTCACGATTGAGGTTCCGCCATAGCTAACCATGGGCAAAGGAACCCCCACGACAGGCATTAACCCTGTCACCATCCCAATATTGACTAAAACGTAAATGAAAAATGTAAGTGTAATACTGCCCGCCAACAAACGCGAAAAGCTGTCTTGCGCTCGCACGGCAATCAGCAAACCCCGTAAAATAATTAACACATAAATGAAGATGAGCAGGACAATACCTCGCATACCCAGTTCTTCGCCAATTACGGCTATGATGAAGTCTGTGTGTGATTCCGGTAAAAAGTTCAATTGAGACTGCGTCCCCTGCATCCATCCCTTGCCTGACAATCCACCCGAGCCTATCGCCGTTTTAGATTGAATGATGTTCCAACCCGAGCCAAGCGGGTCACTTTCTGGATTCATAAAGGTCATCACTCGTTGCTTTTGATATTCCCTCATAAAGCTCCATAAAATGGGTAACGCTGCACCCGCAGCGGCAAGAGCAAGGAGCACATAACGCCAATAAACACCCGAAAGCAAAATCACAAAAATACCCGATGCGGCTATTAAGAAGCTAGTACCCAGATCTGGCTGTTTCATAATCAACAGCATCGGAACTGCTAATAAAACTAAACATACGAAGAGCCTAAACAAAGTGGGTGGCAAACTCTGCCGAACAATATAAGCTGCCAGCATCATGGGAAGCACGAGTTTCATCAACTCTGATGGTTGAAATCTAAACCCCGGCAAGGCGATCCAACGCTGAGCACCTTTGGCTTGCACTCCGAACAACAGCACCCCAATTAATAAGGCCACCCCGGCGACATAAAGCCATGGGGCGACTCGCAAAAAGATTTTTGGGTTAAGCTGCGCCAAGAAAATCATGAGCAAAAAACCTGCCCCCATCCGAACAGCTTGGCGCTCGACGTAGGTAATATCTTGACCTGATGCACTATAAAGAACGTAAAGACCAAAACCACAGAGTATAAGCAATAAAAGCAGCATCCAAGCATCTAAACGAGTGTAACTCCACAAACTTTTCGATCGCTGAAAATGCACCTTCGCGCCTGGCATCGTCCGCTGAAAGTCACGATGATTCATGGTGTTATGTCCTCTTCATCATCAAGCTCATAATTACCTGACAACCAAGCATCCATGACTTTTCGTGCAATGGGTGCCGCTACACTAGAGCCGCCACCGCCATTTTCAACGACGACAGCAATTGCTATTTCAGGATTATCGATCGGGGCAAAGCCAACAAATAACGCATGATCGTGGAAGCGTGCATCTATTTTACTCGCATCATAGCGCGCATCCTGTGCAATCCCAATAACCTGCGCAGTACCCGTTTTACCTGCCATTTTGTAAGTCATGCCTTGACCAACGCGCCTTGCCGTTCCTGTTGGTCCGTGCACCACATCAATCATCCCTTGAATAATTGGCCCCCAAAGATCTGGATTTTTAACATCCACATCGTCTGGCACAGGGTGCTGAGTAACAAGATCAGGTAAAGTTAAGCGCTCTTCCCCCTTATCCGTTTCCTCGATTACACCCATCAAAACACGAGGCTGCACCCAGCGTCCTCGATTTGCTAAAACAGCCGTTGCAATTGCAAGCTGCAGAGGCGTTGCCACCATGTAGCCTTGCCCTATGCTCATATTAATCGAATCGCCCGGATACCAGGGTTCATTCATAGTGGCTCGCTTCCAGTCACGAGTTGGCAATACCCCCCGAATCGCTTCAGGTGTATCCACCGCCGTGATTTCACCAAAGCCAAACATTCGCATGTAATGCGCCATTGGTTCATTACCCATACGATGCCCCACATCATAAAACCAGGTATCCACGGACTGAGCGATCGCCAAGTTCATATTCACGCGGCCATGGCCCCCACGACGCCAGTCTCGATAACGACGGCCGCCCTGAGTGACTTGATAGTAACCTGGATCCCAAATAGTATAATCAGCCCTCACTGTGTTGCTGTCGATCGCTGCCATCGCAATTATAGGCTTGATAGTCGAACCAGGTGGATATCCCCCTCTAACTGCACGGTTAAATAAGGGTAAGTCCGGCGAGTCCCTTAACTCATTGTAATCTGCACTCGAAATTCCCGTTACAAACAAATTGGGATCATACGTTGGGGTGCTCACAAGTGCTAAAATGCCACCTGTTTCAGGATCTATAGCAACCACTGATGCTTTCCAGCCTTGCAGCACTTTTTCGGTAAACTGCTGTAGCTGAATATCTAAGCTCAGCTTTAAATCAACCCCTGGTTTAGGGTCTTCATGCTCAAGGATTCTCAATACACGTCCACGTGCATTGGTTTCAACTTTTTGAAAACCAACATCACCATGGAGGATCGGCTCGTAAAAACGCTCAATGCCCAGCTTTCCGATATAATCGGTACCTGCGTATTTAGCTGTGTCTATGCGCTCGATATCTCGCTCATTAATTCGCCCTACATACCCCAACACATGAACTAAGGACTCTCCGAAAGGATAGTAGCGTATTAAATCAGCTTCGACCTGAACTCCTGGCAATCGGTGATAATTCACGGATATACGGGCAATTTCCTCTTCCGTTAGACGAAAGCGCAAGGGCACCGTTTCGTAAGGACGCCTACGCTGCTGTAATCTCTGCCTAAAGCGTTCGATATCACGCTCGGTAATATCAATAAGCTCCGACAACGCCTCAAGCGTGTTATCTATGTTCGAAATTTCCTCTCGAAGCAACGTCACACTAAAGGTTGGCTGATTATCCGCTAACAGAATACCGTTTCGGTCGTAGATTAAACCACGCCTAGGAGCAACAGGCTGGAGTTGTATACGATTACGATCAGAAATGGCTGTATAGCGTTCGTATTCAACCACCTGCAGAAAATAAACACGACCAATTAATACTGAAAATAAAATCAGTACAATCAGAAACGCCAAAATGACTCTTCGAGTAAATGTACGATTTTCTTTGCTGGATTGATTGAACGTATCGTTAGAATACATGGCAGCCGATTATTTGTGGTATGGGTGACCTTGAAGGAGAGTCCAAGCACGATACAACTGCTCAGCTAAAACGATGCGAACCAGCGGATGAGGCAATGTCAGTGCGGATAGCGACCATTTCTGGTGCGCAGCAGCGACACAACGCGCATCCAGTCCATCAGGACCTCCGATCAGCAAACACACATTGCAGCCGTTCATTCGCCACCCCTGTGCTTGTTCAGCGAGGGTTTCAGTCGACCAGCTTTTGCCCTCAACCACTAACGCCACCACGTGCTCATTTTTACCAATGGCGGCGAGGATAGCATCCCCTTCGGTTTTCATGGCACGAGCAATATCTGCCCCCTTGCCTCGATAGCCAGGGGTAATCTCATGCAGCTCAATCTGAAAATCAGAGGGTAGGCGTTTGCTATACTCAGCAAACCCCTTTTCAACCCAGTCTGGCATTTTCGTGCCCACAGCAAGAATGCGTAACTTCATTAACCTGTAACCGGCTCATCATCCGTATGGCGCCATAAACGCTCTAAGTCATAGAATGCACGTGCATCTGGCATCATTACATGAACCACAACGTCTCCTAAATCAACGAGTATCCAATCGCCGGAGTTTTGTCCTTCCGTTCCGAGTGGTTTAACGCCTGCTTTTTTAATCTTTTCCATCACATCATTGGCTATAGAGATCACATGGCGCTTAGAAGTTCCGCTCACGATCATCATATAATCCGTAACACTTGATTTACCTTGAACATCAAGGAGGACATAATCCTTTGCTTTCATGTCTTCCAGGATGGTTTGCACTTCTTTAATTAATTGCTCAGTTTGCATTGCGAGTCTGTTTGCCTCATTTAAAGCCATAAAGCTTATTATGTTTAATGTATTCCCACACTTGATCTGGCAGCAAAAAACGGGGTGTTTGGCCAAGTTGTATCAAGTGACGAATCTGTGTTGCAGAGATCCCTAGCGGCGTTAATTCATGAATTAAGACATGGCCATAGGGTTCATCTTTCAATTTTTGTGCATTGTTTACTTGATGCGCACGTGTATAGTTATCCATTATGGCATCTGGACGGTAGTCATACCCAGGCCTTGCCACTGCTATGATATGACAGAGCGACAGAAAAGTATCCCATCCTTGCCAAGTTGGTAGAGTTAAATACGCATCCATTCCGACGACCATAATAATCGGTCGATCGCTCCCTAGCTCTTCTCGATAAGAATGCAGTGTTTTTAGGGTATAGGATGGCGTATCCGAACTCACCTCTCGATCATCCACCGACAAACGCCAAGCATCCTGAGCCGCCAGCCTGACCATTTCTAACCTATGTTGAGCGGGGCAGACATCATAATGTTTATGAACGGGTTGTCCAGAGGGAACTAAGCACACTTGTTCACAACCTAACCACTGCTGAAGCTCAAGCGCTGAACGCAGATGTCCATTATGGATGGGATCGAACGTCCCACCCATGAACACAAAAGGATTCTGATCAATCTTCACTCAGACGCGTACCTGACCATCACCAAAAACGATGTACTTTTCTGATGTAAGCCCTTCAAGGCCAACAGGTCCGCGAGCATGTATTTTATCTGTGGAAATACCGATTTCCGCACCTAAACCATACTCAAAACCATCTGCAAAACGGGTCGATGCATTCACCATGACCGAACTTGAATCGACATCTCTTAGAAAGACACGAGCATCCGTGTAGTTTTCAGTAATGATTGCATCGGTATGGTGTGAACCATACTGGTTAATATGGGCGATCGCTTCATCCATTGATTCAACAATACGTATTGCCAGAACAGGTGCTAAATACTCTGTTGCCCAATCTTCCTCCGTTGCAGGCGTAATGCCAGGCAAACGATTCAATGTGAGAGGACAGCCTCTGAGTTCAACACCCGCCGCTTGATAACGCTCCGCTAGCTCAGATAGCACGTCTGAAACAATGGATTCATGAATCAAAAGGGTCTCCATGGTATTGCAGGTACCATAGCGATGGGTCTTAGCATTAATCGAAATATTGATCGCTTTGATTTTATCGGCGGCTTTGTCGATATACACATGGCAAATACCATCCAAGTGTTTAATGACAGGCACTCGTGCTTCTTTTGAAATACGCTCAATCAAGCCTTTGCCCCCGCGTGGAACAATTACATCCACATAGTCTGGCATGGTGATGAGATGGCCCACCGCTGCTCGATCTGACGTTTCAACAACCTGAATCACTTCAAGCGGTAAACCAGCGGCCTCTAGTCCTTGTTGAACACAGCGAGCAATTGCCAGGTTGGAATTCACAGACTCAGAGCCACCACGAAGAATCGCCGCGTTGCCTGATTTTAAGCAAAGACTGGCCGCTTCAACCGTCACATTAGGACGGGATTCATAGATAATACCAATAACACCGAGAGGCACTCGCATTTTGCCGACTTGAATACCAGAGGGCCTGTAGTTCATCCCCGTGATTCCCCCGATGGGATCAGGCAATGCCGCCACCTGATTGAGACCTTCGATCATGCCATCAATACGAGCAGGCGTCAGAGCTAAACGATCCAGCATCGCGGCATCCAGCCCTTTTTCACGACCTGCTATCAAATCTTTTTCATTGGCGCTCATCAACTCAGCACGTGCTTCGTCAATCGCCTTTGCCATTGCAAGCAGAGCTTTATTTTTTTGCTGCGTATCTGCTTTTGCAATCAGACGCGAGGCATGGCGTGCCTTTTGCCCCAAATCTATCATGTATGCTTCAGTATTCATGCGACTTACTTTCCCGTTTTATCTCGCTGCCGATACGCCATTATAACCTGCTATTCAACGGGGGTCATTCAAGGAATCATCTTCTCTGACAGGTGTGACTGAAGTAAGGTAACTGGTATCATATTTAATCTTACAAGTTGATCTTTTATTGCGGATTAAGCATCACATGAGCACCGTAGACTCAGACAAGGAAACACCCAAAGGTAACAGCAGCTTCAGAGCCCTGTTTGTCACCGCTATTATTATGCTTGCGGGCATCGTTCTCACCGCTATTTTGTTAAAAACGGATAGCCAACTCATGTCTGAGCGTAATGCATCAGAATTAAGCCAGTCATTGGCGCGCAGTGCCGGGGTCTTAATCCAACCCTTTTTACTGAATGACGATCGCGTTAGCCTTAATTACATTCTGAATGAACTCAGCTCTCAGCCAATGGTTACAGGAATGGAGCTCACCGATCCATCGGGTTTACGGCTAGGAATGGCCGGAGACACACAAGGAACGGTTTTCAGTGTGGAGCTGTCAGGAGCCAATGAAATACTCGGCAAACTCAGTATCTGGAGTGATGTAACACCCATTAACGCCATCGTTGAGCGTCAACACAAACTCATGCTCGCAGGTGCAGCAGGAACCTTTTTACTGACATTATTTTCGTTATGGTTAAGTATTTCAAGCCGTCCAGAGCGTGCGGTTAATCGCGTTAAGGAAACCAAAAATCGTTTTGATGCAGCCCTTAGCAATGCGATGAAAGAGCAAAATCAAAGTGATAGTCTGCCTGAGATCAATTTGGATGAATTATTACGTGAACCTGTTGATCTTAACTCCGATGCCATCCCGCAAGCCGCGTTTAGTAAGGCTGATATCATTCCGGAAAGAGCACCGGAAAAAGCACCAGACAGAGCACCAGAAATAACACCTAAGACCTCTGAAAGAATTCCCGAAAGAGCTCCGGAAAGAACACACAGCAGTATGTCTGTACAGGCACCGACTGAAGAAACTAAGCGGATTCAAGAATCGCCCATTCATGCTCATGACAGTCGCTCCAGCAATACACCCGCTGATACGCGTAGAGTCTTTGCCGATGTCAACGAGTATGCAGCCAGTGCTCGCCCGCTCGCAGATTCCATTCGTCGATCTCAAACTGCACAGACTCCAGCTCAACAACCAAAGTTTGTAGACGATGAGATTCCAGCCATCTCAACGTACTTAGACGACGAGCCTGAGCCACCTCTGCTCTACCCACATCATAACGAGAGTAAGTCTTCGGATATGGGAATGCGTGCCTCGCATAAACAAGAACTCAATGATCATGAACTCGTTTCACTGCTCAAACCCGAACCAAAACATCGCGTTATTCCTGAATTCAATCCTAAGGTCGCCATGTTGCATACCCACGACCACTTCCAACGCGGCTCTGATCCTGATGATGGCTTTGAATTAGAAGAAAGCTTTGGCAGAGCCATACGCGATGATGAGGATGAGTCACATTTTTCAATGCCCAATAACCCTCTTAGCGCAAGTCGAGAAGATAGCACACCTAATATCTATGCCTTTGAGCAGGACCTAGAGTTAGTGTTAGATGCCAAAGAAGCGGCCTATTTGATGCTAATCGACACCACCAGTGCTCATGCTGAATACGTTGATGAAGAGGAACGAGCTCAGCTCATAGGAGCCTATCAAGAGCTGGCCAACTCAGTCGCAGCCATCTATAACGCCGAAGTGTCGGAATGTAAAAATGGTGATTTATTACTGCACTTTGACGAAGCGCAAGAGGATGATACCCACGGCGTAAATGCGGTGTGCGCGGCAATGCTCTTTACCCATTTATACAAGCACTACAATCAAAGTCGGATTCGTTACTTCCAACCCGTCATGAACCTTCATATGGCGCTTGTCAGGGGACGTCGTGACAAACAAGATCGTTTACTTGAAGAAGCGCGTTTTTTAACACGTAATACGCATAGCAATGATTTGATCAGTCACACGGCGCTTACTGAAGCTCCAGAACTGAAGCGGTCTCTGTTAGATGGTGCCAATATCCGTCGTGAAAATGAAGACAAAGTCTTGATTTTGCACGTTGGAACCTCGTATCACGACCTACTTGAAAAACAAGCCAAACACTTATTAAGTAAGCTTGTATAAACGCCCCTCCCACCGCGACCAATCGTCCACGTATCGGTCGCGCTGGGAGTCATTCACCCGTGCCCTGACTATTCGCCACTGCTCTCTGGCTCTTTGTCAGATGCGTCTTGGATCACTATCAAACTATCCACACGCTGATAACCTCTTGGCAGTTTATTTCCACGACGTCCTCGCTCTCCTTGATAATGCTGCAAATCCTCGCCTTTTAACTTAAGGTGCTGACGCCCAGCATTCACCACTAGAGTTGCCTCAGCAGGAAGCACCGTTAACGCAACGAGTAATTCCTCACCCGAACTGGCTTTCGCCGAGGGTATATTCAGGATCTTATTACCTTTACCTTTCGCTAACTCAGGCAGCTCAGATACAGGGAACACCAGCATACGCCCTTCGTTCGTCACCGCAGCCAACAGATCCGATTCCGGCTGTTTCACCACCACTGGCGGCAATACTTTCGCGTTTGTCGGCAAACTGAGTGCCGCTTTACCGTTCTTCGTTTTGCTCGTCAAATCCGATACGCGTGTCACAAAGCCGTACCCTGCATCTGAAGCCAATAGCACCCGTTCAGAATCAGACGCACACAGCAGCGCATCAATGCTGGCCCCTTTAGGCAATGTCAACTTGCCTGTGACAGGCTCTCCTTGACCACGCGCTGAAGGCAGTGTGTGCGTATCCAGCGTGTAGCTGCGCCCCGTCGAATCCAACAACAGGGTTGGCTGATTCATACGCCCTGCACAGGCCAATTTGAAGCCATCGCCAGACTTATAGCTAAGCCCAGATGCATCGATATCATGGCCTCTCGCCGCACGAATCCAGCCCTGCTTTGATAAAACAACCGTCACTGGATCGGATGACAGCAGGTCTTTTTCGCTAAAAGCTTGTGACTCTTCACGCTCAACCAGAGGAGAGCGGCGCTCGTCACCGAACTCAACCGCCGCTTCTTCAATTTCTTTACGAATCAACTGACGCATTAACTCGGAGGAGCCCAGCGTGTCTTCAAGGTATTTGCGCTCAGCGGCCAACTCATCTTGCTCAGAACGAATTTTAAACTCTTCCAAACGCGCCAAATGACGGAGTTTCAGATCGAGAATAGCATCCGCTTGTATCTCTGAAATACCAAAACGAGCAACCATTTCTTGCTTAGGATTGTCTTCTTCCCGAATAATCCGAATGACTTCGTCGATATTTAAGTAAGCTACTAACAAACCTTCCAAAATATGCAAACGGTCCAATACTTTTTGCAAGCGATGCTGCAATCGACGCCGGACCACTTCGGTACGCCAGCCTAGCCACTCGACCAAGATCCTGCGCAGGTCTTTGACCTGAGGGCGACCGTCAACACCAATCATGTTCATATTGACGCGATAACTGCGTTCAAGATCGGTGGAGGCGAACAAATGCGCCATCAACTGCTCGGCATCGACTCGATTTGAACGTGGAATAATGACCAAACGCGTTGGATTTTCGTGATCGGATTCGTCACGCAAATCACTGACCATCGGCAACTTCTTTTGCTGCATTTGAGCCGCAATTTGCTCAAGCACCTTGGCACCCGATACCTGATAAGGCAAAGCCGTAATCACGATATCGCCATCTTCGCGCGTATAGACAGCGCGCATTTTGACAGAACCGCGCCCTGTCTCATACAGCTTACGCAGCTCAGACTTTGGCGTAATGATTTCTGCTTCCGTTGGCATATCCGGCGCTAAAACGAACTGAGATAGCTCCGTCACCTTTGCATCTGGAAAGTCCAACAAATGAATACACGCGCTTGCCACTTCACGTAGGTTATGAGGCGGAATATCCGTGGCCATGCCCACTGCGATCCCCGTCCCGCCATTCAAGAGAATATTGGGTAACCTTGCAGGCAACACTTCTGGTTCATCAAGGGTGCCATCAAAATTGGGCTGCCAATTAACGGTTCCCAATCCCAACTCTTTCAGCAATACTTCAGCATAAGGCGCTAAACGCGACTCAGTGTAACGCATCGCGGCAAAGGACTTTGGATCATCTGGCGATCCCCAGTTACCCTGACCATCTACCAAGGGATAGCGGTAACTAAAGGGCTGTGCCATCAACACCATGGCTTCATAACAGGCTGAATCGCCATGAGGATGAAACTTACCTAAGACATCACCCACTGTACGCGCTGATTTTTTATACTTCGCCGTGGCTTTAAGTCCTAATTCAGACATGGCGTAGACAATACGCCGCTGAACAGGCTTCATGCCATCACCGATATGGGGCAATGCACGATCCAAAATCACGTACATCGAATAGTCCAGATAGGCTTTTTCGCTAAAGGTTCGTAAGGGTAAACGTTCTGTTTCACCGTTGAAAGTGGTTTCAATCGCCATTAATAATTCCGATCAGTGCAAATTTTTTCCGTAAAAATCAATAAAGAGGCTTCACAATTACAACCCTGATACCATAATAAAGGTATTCACCCAATTGAGGAAAGATCATGGCTGTTACAAATAATCGTTTATTGCTCGAACTTGAAAAGTATCGTCGCGA
Source organism: Nitrincola tibetensis (assembly GCF_003284585.1). Lineage (GTDB taxonomy): Bacteria > Pseudomonadota > Gammaproteobacteria > Pseudomonadales > Balneatricaceae > Nitrincola > Nitrincola tibetensis. The sequence goes on along the minus strand of NZ_QKRX01000001.1, from coordinate 12,477 downwards.
AATCAATCGCGAGATTATTAATCCCGTTATTCCAGAGCTTAGCCTTGAAGACCTCAAACCGCTGCTGTCCATGGTAGCGCATACCCGCGCGGCTTACATCAGCGAGCTACTCGATATCGCCAATTTGTCACCGAACAGCGTTCCCTCCGCCGATCAAATCAAACAGCTTCGCAACTGCCGCGAAACCTTTGATGAACTCGTTGCTGCTGTCAATGCGTTGGAAACTGTTATCCAGCGTGACTATCTTGATGTCAAAAGCACGCAGCGTCACTCATGAAGTATCGTTTATTACATGCAGTTTGCATCTCGCTCTTGCTGACGAGCCTTCCAAGCTGGGCACAATGGCTAGCCCCTGAGCATCAATCTCACCCGCTCGTCGGAAAACTTTGGTACAGCGCAGATGATCGCTTCACAGATATTGATGAACTGATCGATAGCCTGCCATCCGGCAGCTGGCTACTCATGGGAGAACTCCACGACAATCCTGATCATCATCAACTTCAAACCCAAATGATCGAAGCGCTCGCCGCTCAATCACGCTTAGGCAGTGTTGCGTTTGAGATGGCCACGTCTGAAATGCAACGTGAACTTGATGCTTGGCTAGGCCGAGGACAGGAAGTAACTCCAGAGGATTTAGGATGGAGTCAAGGCTGGGGTTGGAGTCGTTACGAAGCACAAGTACGCGCCGCACTGGATCATGCCGTTGCTGTGATAGGTGCCGACTTACCCAGAGATGCACAACGTTCGGCATACCAAACGGGCGCACCGGAAGGGATTTTGGATCATGCGCATAGCGAGTTCATGAAGGATCTGTTGTTCAGTAGCCATTGCGAACAACTTCCACGAGAACACCTAGACAACATGCTTCAAGTCCAACTGGCTCGCGACCAACATATGGCTCAACGCATGACCCAATATCGAGTCAGTGACAAGGTCAATGTGTTCATCGCAGGTGCTATTCATACCCATCATGACTTAGGAGTACCCAGATGGATGCCAGCCTCGATACCTGTTAAGGTGCTATTGCTCAGTGCATTGAGTGAGTCAACAAATGCTCAAACCTATTTACCTTTATCCTATCCAGGGTCACCCCTCGCTCAATCAAGCGCTGATATCCTTTGGTTTACACCCGCCAATGCGCCTCAAGACTATTGCGCGGCTTTTAAATAACGGAGTTTATCTAGCGATGATGGATCACTCAGCAACATGGTTTAACCTACCCACCTTGATGGTGCGCAGTTTAATGGGTGGCCTATTTTGGTGGATTCTCAGTGAAGGCGATCCCTCTAGTTGGGTGATCGGCCTGCCAAGTGTATTGATTTGCAGCCTGATCAGCCTACGAGTCTATCCACCCTCGCCTTATCGAATTAACCCTATTGGGTTGCTCAGATTTGCAGGCTACTTCATGTATGCATCGCTTATTGCAGGGATTGATATTGCCAGACGAACACTGGATCGTCGCCTTCCCGTATGCTCCTGCATGACGGACTTTACGACTCAGCTCACAGGGTTGCCCTTATGGCTGTTTATGATCACCATGAGTCTATTGCCAGGAACTCTCAGTGTCAGAACCACTCAAAATGGCTTGAAAATTCATTGTTTAGATACACCTGAAAACATTCAGCCTGAACTCATTCGCTTGGAAAACTATATAGCTCGTGTTTTCTCATTAGAACCGCTACCTCATTAAGGGTTACAAAATGAACAGTCTTTATTCTATAACACTGGTAATTTTGCTCCTCTCATTGCTGATGGGTGTTTTTCGAATTTGGCGGGGACCAAGAATGGCTGATCGCATTATGGCGGCTCAACTGACAGGCTCCACTGGCGTTGCGGTTTTACTTATTTTTGCCGAGCTACAAAACCAACCAGCCGCACGTGACACGGCCTTGGTTCTGGCCTTACTTGCCATGCTTGTTGCCATCGCATTTGTCGGCCGCGTATGGGGATTCACTCGAGAAAAAAAGGACTCCTAGTATGAACTTACTCGTAATACTGCAGAGTTTTTTGCTGATCTCCGGTGCCTTAATGTTTTGCATCGGCTCACTCGGTTTGATCCGTTTTCCTGATACTTACACACGTATCCATGCCTTGACCAAAGCCGACAACCTCGGGTTAGGTCTTATTGTTTTGGCGCTCATTCTAAATATTGAGTCGGTCGCACTGGCCCTAAAATTACTGTTAATTTGGGGGCTTGTAATGATTGCCAGTGCACTCAGTGGTCATTTGGTGGCATGGGAAGCGGATGAGCAGTGTATTCCTCTGTGCCAACCCGGTGAAACTGAACCTCACTTGGAGTCTGAAAATGAATGAACTGATCGACCTGACGCTCATTTGCATCCTCCTTGGCTTAGCAACACTCAGCTTATTTACCCAAAGCCTGTTTCGCTCTGTGATGTTTTTTATCTTACTGGGACTTATTTTATCGCTGGTTTGGATACGTTTGGATGCCCCCGACATTGCCTTGGCCGAAGCTGCTATTGGAGCTGGCATTACTGGCATTTTACTATTGGACGCCTTGGCGCATTTGCGCGCGACCTCGAACACCCCACCGCAATTGCTACAACTTAAACAGCCTCGTTTTTGGCTCGCGCTTCTTTCAGGAACGGGAGTGATTCTGGCTCTAGGATTGGCAGTAAGCGAACCGCTGAGCCCAGTGGTGGCGCTTGACCTTAAGGTCAGCGAAAACTTGGCGGAATCAGGGGTCACACACCCGATTACGGCTATACTTCTCAACTTCCGTAGTTACGATACACTCCTTGAGGTGGCCGTCTTAGTGCTAGCCGCATTAGTGGCCTTGACCCTGCGCCAGTCCGATGAGCATCCAGTCGCTAACGAATTCTTACCTAACCAGCTACTCCACGCCTGTTTAAAACTGTTTTTTCCCATGATCTTTTTAGTCAGTATGTACTTACTGTGGGCCGGCTCAACCCAACCTGGTGGTGCCTTCCAAGCAGGTGCAGTGTTAGCCTCTGCATTCGTGTTGTTTTATCTGGTTGGCCTTAAAACCCAGCTCGCTCAAAATGAACACTATCTCAAACGAGGCTGGATCTTTGGCTTAGCTATTTTTGTTCTTGTTGGCGCCGTGCCGCTATTACAAGGGCAACCCTTCTTAACCTACCCAGACGCCCATGCAGGTGTCTTAATTTTATTGATCGAGCTTGGTCTAACACTGTCTATCGGATGGATTTTATTTAGTTTGTTTCTTTTGTCTCAAAGCGCCTCAACCTTTCAAAAGAAGGATACGCCATGAGTAGTTATCTAATATTCGCGTACGGAGGGGTTGGTTTGTGTGGTATTGGCGTGTTCGGATTTATACTGCACAGCCATTTATTACGACGTCTAATCGCCTTTAACTTACTGGGTAGCGGCACATTTTTGATTTTAGTTGGACTTTCTCAAAGTGGCCGTGGTCAGCCGGATTATATTCCGCAAGCGCTGGTGCTCACGGGTATTGTTGTTGCCGTTGCCGCAACTGCGTTGGCGTTGGTGTTAATTCGACGCTGGGCTGCACTGACAAAGCACGCCACTCTGCCTGAAGATCAGGGACCCTCATAATGGCCCACTTCCCTATCGCTGGACTCATTGTTTTTCCACTTTTAGGTGCCTTGGTATCGCTGGCGCTATCGAAACGCTGGCGCACAGTGATGTCATTTATACTCATCACCGCTTTGCTACTGAATAACGTGTCTTTGTTATTTCAATTTTATGGGCAAGGCACTTTCAACGAAGCGATGGGTAACTGGTCTGCCCCCCTAGGCATCGAGCTGAGAGTCGATGGTCTCGCTCTCATTTTTTCCTTGATGAGTGCGTTGGTCGCCAGTGTTTGTGCGCTTTACGCATGTGTTTATCTGAGTGCAACACAGCTTAAATTATTCTGGCCATTTTTCTGGTTTCTATGGGCGGCGCTTAACAGTATATGGCTCAGCTCAGACCTTTTTAATTTATACGTGGGCTTAGAACTCTTAAGCTTAGCGGCGGTTGGCCTAGTCGCCCTCAGTCGTGATGCCACATCTCTCGCAGCCGCTCTGCGCTATTTATTTGCCGCGCTCTTAGGCTCCATCGGTTACTTGCTTGGTGTTGCTCTGCTCTACGCAACTTACGGCACCCTGTCGCTGCCGGAGTTAAGTCAGCACTTTTCGCTGACACTGTCTTCAGCCGTGGCCTTAGGCTTCATGTGTATCGGTTTACTCATGAAAACCGCCGTATTTCCTATGCACAGCTGGCTACCGCCTGCTCATGGCGGTGCGTTGACTCCCGTCAGCGCATTGCTCTCAGCATTGGTCATCAAAGCCTCGTTTTACATCGTCTTACGCTTATGGACAGAGCTCTCCCTTGAAATTGCGTCCGCAAGTGCAGGTATGCTCATGGGTATTTTAGGCAGCGCGGCAATTCTATGGGGGGGATGGATGGCATTAAACCAAACGCATCTTAAGCTCGTCATTGCCTATTCAACACTCGCTCAAGTTGGCTATTTCATGCTGATTTTTCCATTACTTTCTCCTGTTGATGCTCATGCTAGCCACCTCGCCTTTCAGGGTGGGGTATTAATGTTGCTTGCTCATGCGCTGGCAAAAGCCGGTATGTTTCTTGCGGCCGGAAACTTGCTTTTCTGTTCGGGGCAAAAAGATCTGAAATCACTCGCAGGACTGAGTCGTTATCGCCCCTTAAATATTTTTGCGTTTGGTTTAGCCGGCGTCAGTATTATGGGACTTCCACCAAGTGGCGGTTTTAATGGCAAATGGCTATTAATTCAAAGTGCTATGTTGCAGTCTCAATGGGTATGGGTGGCGGTGATCATCATGGGTAGTCTTTTATCTGCTGCCTATATTTTTCGTGTTTTCTCCTACACCTATCGAGAGGTTGAAGGCGGAGACTCTTTTAAACAACCCGCTGCCGTTCTTGAATGGACCGCACTCAGCTTGTCAGTGTTAAGTATTCTTCTAGGGCTCGCATCGATGCTTGTGCTTGATTTGCTTCCAATATCGGCAGTGGTGGCGCAATGAGTTTTTTTGGCCTGTTGCCCCTCTGGGTTCTAATGACCTCCTTCCTAGCAGCAATAGTGATTTTCATGCTGCCAGAAGAGCGACATGGGTTGCGCTCAACCCTCAACCTTGTTGCAGCGGTGGTCAAGATCGGACTGATCATCTTACTTATCCGCCTTGTCGCACAACAAGAAACGCCCGAGGTGTCCTTAGAGATACTTCCGGGGTTATCCTTAGTTCTGCGCGCAGATGCACTGGCGATGCTGTTCGCTGGCCTGTCTTCTATTCTCTGGTTATGCACCACTCTTTACGCCATTGGCTATCTGGAAAACTCCCCTAATCGCAGCCGTTTTTTTGGCTACTTTAGCCTTTGCGTGGCCAGCACGATGGGGATTTCGCTTGCGGGTAACCTGTTCACCTTTCTGATTTTTTACGAACTCCTCACCCTTTCAACCTATCCCCTTGTCGTCCATCGTGGAACGCCACAATCGCTTAAAGCAGGGCGAACGTACCTCGCCTACACGCTCAGTGGCGGGGTCGTATTGCTCGTAGGGGTTGCCTTATTTTATGCCTTTGTTGGAGATCTGGCGTTTGGTCAAACGTCACAGATGGCTGAGTTTACTGAAACATCTCCAATCGCAAGTGCCATTATTTTTCTTCTGCTGATTGGTGGTATGGCCGTGAAAGCCGCATTGTTTCCCTTCCATGGCTGGCTACCCACTGCCATGGTTGCGCCTGCCCCAGTCAGCGCACTGCTGCATGCGGTTGCTGTCGTAAAAGCAGGCGCGTTTGGTATTATTCGAGTCATTTACGATGTCTTTGGTATCGAACTGGCTTGGCAGCAAGGTTATGTTTTACCCTTAAGCCTCTTAGCAAGCTTTACGATTCTGTATGGCTCATGGCGCGCGTTGCAACAAACCGATATTAAAAAGCGACTGGCCTTCTCAACTGTCAGCCAGGTTTCCTACATTGTTTTGGGCGTCACACTGCTCGGCCCTATCGGCACCGTTGGCGGGCTGGTTCATCTTCTGCACCAAGGTCTTATGAAAGTGACTCTGTTCTTTTGTGCAGGGAACTATGCAGAAACCTTAGGGATACACAAAATACACGAACTCAATGGCACAGGAAGACGAATGCCCATGACCAGTGCCGCATTTACCCTTGGCGCACTGGGCATGATTGGCATTCCGCCCGTTGCTGGGTTTATCAGCAAGTGGTATCTCGGAACGGGCGCATTGGCGGCGGGAATGGATTGGGTTATTTGGGTCCTCATTGGCAGCAGCCTGCTAAACGCGGCCTATTTTTTGCCCGTGCTGTATCGTATCTGGTTTTTACCGCAACAAGGTCAATGGCCACATGAAGCCTTCACGCAATGGCGTGACACAGCCCCCTTACTGCTCATTCCAGCTTTAATTACGGCCGCATTAAGTGTTGCGGCCGGCTTATTTGCGGGTTCAGACCTCAGCCCACTGAGCTGGGCTCGACTCATTGTCATTCGGGAGTATCAACCATGACTTTTTTTCAGTTTTGGCTCTTCATAACTCCCTGTCTGCCTTTGATATTACTATTGGCATTTTTACATCCTGCTAGCCGGGCAATGATTCCCTACTTGGCTATTTTAGCGCCACTGCCTGCCCTCTTGCTAAGCTTTATGCCGAGTCAAAGTCTAGAACTACCCTCATTGTTTTTGGGCAGTCTGTGGGGAACCGACTTAACCCATAAAGTATTCCTTCGCTTCACGTCCTTATTGTGGATTTTTTCAGCTTGCTTTGGTCTAGGCTATTTAAAAAGTGATCAAAATGCGAATCGCTTTTGGCTGCTATGGCTAATGACACTCGCAGGCAACCTTGGTTTGCTCATCAGCCAGGACATCATTAGCTTTTATACGTTTTTTGCGTTAATGACCTTCTCAGCCTATGGGCTGGTTATTCACACCCGACAAGACAATGCCCTATTTGCTGGACGCATTTATTTAGTGATGGCCGTTTTGGGTGAAATGCTGATTCTCGGGGGATTGTTTTTAACCAGCGCAGCCTCTGCCCACTCCACACTTATTTTTGCAGAACTGAAAACGCACTTACCCCAAGCCGAGAACCTATGGGTTCCCCTAACCTGCCTATTTCTTGGCTTTGGCGTAAAAGCTGGGCTTCCATTTTTGCACATGTGGTTGCCCCTAGCTCATCCTGTCGCCCCCACTCCGGCCAGCGCCGTTTTGAGTGGAGCCATGATCAAAGCGGGATTGTTCGCATGGCTATCCATCTTGCCTTTCGGCATGATTGCTTTGCCCACTATGGGACTGATCATGATATTGATCGGACTTTTGGCGGCCTTTGTTGCAGGAGGCATAGGGCTATTACAAACGCTTCCCAAAGCCGTTCTTGCTTATTCAAGCATCAGTCAAATGGGCTTGATCACCTGCGCCTTGGGTGCAGTATTCATCGCTCCAGATATCTGGAGCGTTCTGCTACCGACGCTTCTACTCTTTGCCTTTCATCATGCCATTGCCAAAGGTGCCTTATTCTTATCCGTCGGGCTTAAGGATCGCTATCAAGGCGTGTCCTTATTGATGATTGAAATCGGTATTTTAGTGCCTGCTTTGTCGCTGATCGGTGTCTTTAACAGCGGTATTCAAGCAAAGCTAGCACTTAAGCATGTATTAGACCAAGACGCTTTACCCATTTGGTTGCTGCCCAGCATTACGGCAAGCGCTCTGGCCACGACCTTACTCATGTTTCGCTTTCTAAGCCTATTGTGGAAAGAAAAAAGTCCGACCCCTTCTGCACTGCCACTTAGCATGAATTTAGGATGGGGTGGTTTGGTGGTCATCTGTGGTTTGGGGCCAAGTCTGTTAATCCCTGAGTTGGATCTACCTTCGGTTTTATCTCAGTGGAGACACTATCCTAGCCTGCTTCTAGTGCCCGGATTAACGCTTGTTGCTTTGTATTTTGTTGGGTCCTATCTGCGTTTTCAAATACCCACTGGAGATATTATTTACCCGTTAATAAAAATAAAAGAGGCCTGCGCAACCCGGATAGATCGACTGACCTCACGCAACGCTTTACGTGTTGAAGGACAAGAAACCAAGCCAGGATTTTCACTGCCGACCTTAATCGCACTTAACCAAGCAGAAAGAACTATACAAAGCTACTTATCTGCTTTTTTTGGACTGTTAACTCTGGTTTTAATTGTGTCGCTTTACGCCTTACGTTGATGTAGAGGTTGATGAAGGAGCCTCAAGCAGCAGTCCACGCATTAACATCTTTACAACCCCCTCGTGCTCATCCTCCAAAGAGTTACTGAGTGTTCTAGCGCACAGAAAACCGCCGCGTTTGTCGCCATATTGAGGGTTCAACAAATTAACTATCAAGGCACCACAATGAAATCCTCAGACAAAACATCATCTCTGTCCAACGAGTTTTCTAACATCATTAAAGACTTTGAATCACTTCTCAAGGAAGCAGATACCCTAGGTGGAGAAGAATTTGCAGACGTGAAGGAAAAACTTCTATCTCGCTTAACTTCCGCCAAAAAAGAGATGACCAAACGTGGCCTAGACATGGCAGATAAAGTGCATGAAACCAGTGCAGAAGTCTCCGAAAAGATCTGTGACGAACCCTGGAAAGCCGTGGGTACGGCTGCTGTTGTTGGTCTTCTGATCGGCTACCTGTTTACACGCAGATGAGTTCAGACCAGTCAAAAACCAGCATGGGATCAACGGCTAGCGCACTGCTTGCCCAAGGTTCACTCTACAGCCAATTGGCTTGGGTTGAGTTGACGGTCGAAAAACGTCGGTTGATGGGAATGCTATTGCTGTTGTTGGTAGGTGCTTGCCTGCTAACCAGCCTTCTGGTTTCACTGACGATCTTGCTACTGCTGGCCAGTTGGGATACACCTTATCGCATCTCTGCTCTGGTTGCTGCAGCCGTGGTCTATTGCGCAGGTTTTACCATCCTATGCCTAAGGTTCAATGCTCTGGCGAGAAAAGGCGACCAAGCGTTTTCCGACACCCGAGAGGAACTGGCAGAAGATCTTGAACTCATACGCAAAAGGTTTGAACAATGACATCAGTCCCGAACTCAAACAACCAACGCAAGGTGCTCCGCCAACAGCTTCAGGTGCAAAGAGAGAAGTTGAGACGCATGTTCAACCCTGAACCGCCATCCGACAATGATGCCTTTCCTCGCAGCATGGCCCTACGCATGCTAACAGGTAAGTCGACATTAATGATGATCTTCCTAGCAAAAGCCCTGCCTTTGTTGTTGAGATTTTACATGGCTAGGTTTTCCAACAAGACCAACAGATAAGCGTCACCTTACCCCTTTAACACAGTTTTGCTTAGGCTGGGCGCTATGCTCCCAGTCAACGGAGCCTTGTGCCCAAGCCGCTACTCTTGCTCATCCTGTAACCCATCCACGTTGAAGTCTCGACTGAAGATCTGCCAGAATACAAGAAATAACGCGGCAATCAACGGCCCTACAACAAATCCGTTAATACCAAATGTCATCAAGCCTCCCAGCGTGGAGAGCAATACCAACCAGTCAGGTAACTTAGTATCTCGACCCACCAAAATTGGCCGTAGAATGTTGTCTGCTAAGCCAATCACCAGCACACCATACAGCACCAGCACCACTGCAGAGCTCACCTCACCAATGGCAAACAAGTAGATGGAAAATGGTAGCCAGATCACTCCAGCGCCAACGGCTGGAATCAATGACAGCATAGCCATGCCAACTGCCCATAGAACGGGAGCATAGATGCCCAGTATCCAGAAGATAATCCCCCCTAGTGTTCCCTGCACAAGGGCCACCACCAAATTCCCCTTTACGGTAGCACGGCTCACCTTCACAAACTTAGAAAACAACAGTCGTTCACGCTCTTTGCCCAAGGGAAGTGCACGGGCAACAAGATCCACCAGACGAGAACCGTCTCGCAGCAGAAAGAAGGTCAGATACAGCATCAGTGCTAAACTGAGGAAAAACTTAAAGGTGCTCTGCCCCAGAGAAAAAACATTCTCCGCTGCAAAACCACTCGCGGCCAAGGCGCCAGACGAGATATGTTCTTTAAGAGAATCGGCCCCCACGCCAAACCAATCCAAGGGACGCTGCAAGAGAGGCAATGCCGACTGCAGACGATCGACATAGGCCTCGGGATCAATCTCACCAGAATCGATTTTTTCATAAAGAATGGCGCCTTCCCGTACAAAAGACGCCAGTAACAGCAAAATGGGAATCACCGCCACAACAGAACATAGCAACAAGGTGGTCAAGGCAATGAGGTTTGGCCTGCTACCCCAGCGCCGCTGTAATTTTGTCTGAAATGGGTAAAACAGCAGACTGATGACACACGCCCAGAACACGGGCGTGAACAGCGGTTTGAGGAGATAAAAAAACAATAGGCTGACCAACATCAGCAGCAATAAGAAAAAGTATCGTTGTAGGCTACTGCCAGTGTGTATCCACTGATTTGTCATGATTGTGTTTCCAGCACCACGGCACGATGACCATAACGCCCAGCAAAAAACACATCGGTAAAGTAGCGCATAAAACGCACAGTGGAAAGAGCGATGCGATCAGACATATCCTGCGGAGGGAAGTGAACCGCCCGCGTTTCACCTTCTATTTTTTTCATCCTAACTCCTGCTCCATTTTTAAATAGTGGTTCATACTATTTTAGGGGACTGATCGCCGCGCTAATCGGGCGATGATTTACACGAACTTTGCTACATCTATAGTGTTTTGTTTTGCTTGCTAATAACCTCCACCACGGCATTCGCCGAGCGCACAGCGGATTCCAGCAGCGGCACGCCTTCGTATGCCCAAGAACCACAGAAGAAAACTTTACGTCCAGGCTGGCAGTGCCATTGCCCAAGGGCTTCGTGGACACGAGCCGTGCCAGAGTGGACGACGGCGCGCTCCAATGGCACCCGATACAGCACAGTGTCGGGATCTGGTTCGAACAGCGGGTTCCAAGTCTGGAAGATCGGCGCGTGGCCCTTGAGCGTGGGTTCCACCTGATTAACCCAGACGGTAAACATGGGCTTTGCCAGTGCCTCATCCATCTGAAAATTTAGCACAGTCCAGTCCTCTCTCTTCGAGGGCATGAAGCGTGGATCCTGATGAACCCAGAGTTCACCTGAGTCGAACTCGATGCCTTCCAGCATTTTCCGCTCCTCGCCAAACTGTGCATCATTTAAAAAACCAAGCTGATTCGCCTGCGTGGCCACAATGACTCGGTCGAACACCCCACCCTCACCTCGCTTGTTATAGACCTTTACCCCTTCCTCACAGATCTCAACCTGTGCCACGGGACTACCGGAATGCAGCGGCAAGCCTTTGGCCAGACCTTGAACCAGCGTAGATGTGCCGCCCGTGAGGCGGTAGAGTCTAGAACCGTGGAGGATTCCATGCAGTAACGACAGCAACTGCACTGCTGGCCAGTTGAGCAGATATTTTTCTTCGCAGGTACAGATGGTGGTGAGGATCGGCAGCACCAGCCCACGCCAAAACAGTGGATCAAACCTATGCTGTTCAAGAATTTTACCCAAAGTCGCATCACTGCTAAGGTGTTCGAGCTTTCGAGTGAGGCGTCCCAGCTGCCAGATACCGAAGCACACGCGCATTGCACGGACATCCAGGTAGCGCCAAGAACCGATAAAAGGCCAGCCTAGAATTGGAACTTCCCCGCTGCGAAACCAGGTGTGACGATTGCTCCAACTGCAAGATGCATGAGTGCGTACTTCGAAAATGTCCACCCCCACCTCTTTGGCGAGTTCGAGCAGGCTTGGCCAAGCATCAGGGCTCATCACACGCAGGGGGACATCAACTAAGCCGCCCTCCACCGTCAGAGCATGAGCATCCATGCCATGGCTATGGAGGGCTTCGAATAGGGTGACCTTGTGGCCTGCGCATCCGGCCCGATACGCGGCCGCCAGCCCTGCCATGCCACTGCCAATCACTGCTATAGAATAGGTCACTGTGAACGTTTGTCTGAATTTTCGAAGTAGCGGATGATATTTCTCCCTTCTTTTTTTGCTTGATACATTGCCAAACCGGCCAACTTAAGGATGTCTTCTTGACTGGCTTGATGATCGATGAAAAGTGGCACACCGATACTAGCGCTGCAATGATGCAACACTGTCGTCTCGGACTCTCTCTCCATCGCCGTGCGAGTTTGTAGACTTTTATAAAAATGCAATAAAATCAAGCCTCCCACTATGGTAATAATAGCGTAAAACATAAAAGACTGGGACAAAACAGACTTCCCTCTTAGTTTGATATGAAGCATCGAACGGCGCGTAAACGTATCAACTTGCGAGTATTGCAGCAGGTGTAGGCCGCGAGAACCATCAACAAATAACCACTCTCACGACGCCGGTAGTTTTCAACCCAGTTGTCCAAAATACTATGCTTAAGCTGCTTGTTTGTTGAGTGCCATTTCTTCAAGTCTTGCGGGATTTAGTGAGACGGCACCTTTAGGCTCCCAATTTCGAGTT